>CAWBEH010000015.1:0-543101 GCA_963787725.1 uncultured Actinomycetota bacterium
GCTTTCTCCCACAGGGACACCTGGAGCGCGTCGAGTCGCTCAGTTTCCAGCCGCCTGTGGTTCTCGACATCCTCCTGCAGCTCCCGGGTCAGCGCGCTGTGCACCAAGCGATAAACGGTTCCCCTATTCGAATAACCCAACTCATCGGCGATCTGCTGATAGGTCATTCCGCGGGTCGCCAGCTCCACGGCGCGGGCCTGCCGGGCTGCGGCCAAAGCCCGATTCCTGTGCTGGCCGCGGACTTGCGGCAAAGTTGCGGGGATCGCCATGGCATCCATTGTCGCGCCGCGAGCGATGCCCCAGCGAATGTGGGCACGAGCCGCTCATCCGCACGGCCTGCCACGCGACTTCGTAGCTGCTGGCCGGCTGCAGACGAGACCGACGAGGCATCGGCTTTCTCGGCTCTTCGGGTTTAAGCGTGGGTGGGGGCTCGGCGGTAGGGGCGGTTTCCTGATGCGGCGAGCAGGATTCTGAGCCGGTAGTGCTCGAAGGTGCGGAAGCCGTGGGCCAGGCGGCGAGTCTTCTCGATGAGCAGGTTGACGGCCTCGGTGCCGCCGTTGGAGATCCGGTGGGTCTCGAACCGGGCTAGGACGTGGCTGCGCCACATCTTCAGGGTGCGGCCGAGGCGGGCGACTTCGGGGATCGGGCACTGCGGGAACGAGCCGATGACCTGCTCTGCGATCCGCTTGCCCGCGGCGGGCGTCTCGGCCTGGTACATCGAGCGGAGCTGTTGGTAGGCGTGCCAGGCCAGGGTGACCTCCCAGCCGGGGTCGCCGTCGACCAGGCAGGTGTTGAGCTTGACGATCTGCTTCTCGGACAGGTGTTCTCGGCCGCGGCGGAGCAGGCCGCGGATCTTGTACAGCGGGTCGTCCTTGTGGCCGCGCCGGCGCAGGGTGTCCTGTTGGATCCGCCGGCGGACTTCGTCGACGACCTGGGTGCCGAGCTTGACGACGTGGAAGGCGTCAAGCACGGCGACCGCGTCGGGGAGCTCGTCACGGATCGCGTTGGCGTAGCCCCGGAACGGGTCGAGCGAGGCGTGCTTCACGCCGGAGACGAACGCCGGGTCCTGGCCCTTCAGCCAGCCGGCGTAGGCGGTCCCGGTCCGGCCGGGGACCACGTCCAGGAGGCGAGCGTGTAGCTGCCCGTGGGGATCTCGGGTCAGGTCGACCATCCCAGTCACCGCCCGGTGGGCGTCCCCGACCCGGGACGGGCGCCAGATGTGCTCATCCACGCCCAGGACCTCCACCCCCTCCAGGCGGGCCGGGTCGGACAGCCGACGGGTGGCTTCGGCCTCGACCGCGTCCCAGCAGGTGTGCCAGTCGACTCCCAGGTGGCGGGCCAGCGCGGAGACGGTGGTGTCGTCGACGGTCAATGCGTCCGTCGCCCACCGAGCGGCCCTGCTGGTCAGCTTCGCCCGCGGCGGGACCAGCTCATGCTGCTCGGTGAACACCCCCACCGGGCAGGCCGGTTCCCGGCAGCGCCACAGCCGGGCCCGCCACACCAGCCGGACCGGGATACCGAAGCAGGGTGCGTCCGCGACGACCCGTCGGCGGCGTCCGTGGCCGACCGCGACGACCCCGCACGCGGGGCAGCCGCCGACGTCAGCGGCACTCTCGATGGTCAGCACCACCCGGGCCGGCTGGCGGTCGACGGTCAGGACGTGCATGCCAGGTACGTCGAACAGGAGGTCGGTGCGAGGGCACCAGAGCGCGCTCGAGGCGCACGTAGAGTGATCCACGTCGAGGTCTTCAATCGATCGGTGAGCTTGGTCGCTTCTGATCCTGAAGGCCTCGACACCTTCATCCCCGGACCGCCACGCCGCCCCGATCAGCGGTCATCCACGCTCAAATCCGAAGAGCCGCTTTCTCGGGTCTTGATCAGGAGTCATTCGCCGAATCGGAGGACGCCGGGTATGACGGCAGGAACGAGTGGCACCTGGTCATGCCGGCGAAGGAACTGAGAAGAGCACGATCCCGCACTACGAACAAGGAGCTCTCTCAAGAGGGGCGCTGCCGGGCTTGAGCTCGGCTGCCGCTTCCGAGGCCCACCACTGTCTGCTGACAGTTGAAGCGCCCAATTCCTTTCTGCCGCAGGCGAATTGGTGGTAGAATTACCCCACGAGGTTAGGGATAACCACGCCCAGTCTGGGCTGGAGAAACCCCCTCGTACCGCAGGCCCGTCACAGGAGTGGCGGGCTTTTTTCGTTGCCCGGATGACGGGCCGCCCACTCCAAGGAGAGTCCTGTGACGACCCATGCCCTGAACCTGGCCAGCCCCGGCGAGCTGATCGCCGCCATACCGTTTCTGCTCGGGTTCCACCCCCGCCGGTCGGTGGTCCTGATGGCGCTGCAGCATCGGCGTCTCACCCTCACACAACGTCTGGACCTGCCCGACGACGGCTACGAGCTCCCGGCGGCCGCGACGATGATTCGGCCGCTGCTCCGGGAACAAGCCGACTCGGCGCTGCTGATCGGCTACGAGGACCACCCCGCCCAGAGCCACTCCATCATCGACCGGCTCAGCACCCTGCTCGCCGAGAAACAGATCCGGTCTTGGACCGGATCGTCGTCTACGACGGGCGGTGGCGGTCCGTGGACTGCGACAACCCGGGCTGCTGTCCACCAGGAGGCACCAGGGTGCCGGAAGCGGCCGAGGTGCCCCACGTCGTGGCCGAGCTTGTCGCCGTCGGGATCGCACCGTTGGCGACGCGGGCCGACCTGCGGCAGAGCGTCGAGGCGCAGCCGGCATCCGCGGACGTCGGCAGGGTCATCGACCGGATCGACGTCGGCAGCAAGGAAACCGGCAGGAAGACCGGCAGCTCGGGGGTGTCAGCGGGCTCGGCTGCCGACTCGTGGGCCAGGGTGCTCGACCCACGCCCGGACGCGCCGCCGCCGTCCGCCGAGGACGCGGCGGTCGCGCTGGCCAGCCTCCGGCAGGTGGAGATCCGCGACGGGATCGTCGCGCTGTTGATGCCGTCCACCCTCGCGCCGGACCGCCTCCCCACCGAGGTGCGCAAGCTCACCGACTCCATCCGGCGGCAGATGCCGGTCCCGCTGACCGAGCCCGAATGGCAGCGCGGAGTGCAGGAACGGCTCAACGCTTTGTGCCGGCTCGCCCCGGACGAGCACGCCGCACCCGCGTTGACCATCCTCGGCTCGTTCGCGTGGTGGCTTGGGGACGGGGTCATCGCCCGGGTCGCCCTCGACCGGGCGCTGCGCTGCAACCCGGCATACCGACTCGCCCGACTGGTGAAGGAGATGCTCGACATGGGTATCCGAGCGACCGACTGCTGAGCACGCAGCACCAAGAACTGCACGAACCGCACCCCCGCACACCAGGCCTGTCGCACGACGCGGCGGGCCTTCGTCATGCCCGCACGACAAACCCCGCTGCGCGGACCCACGGCGCAGCAACCGACCGATCAAGGAGAAACGCTCATGAGCACCGCTGCCATACCCGACCGGCCGCTGCACGCGGTCCCCCCACCCACCACCACGGACCGGTTCGCGCTGCTGCTGCGGATCCGGCGGGCCGCACGCCGGGCCCTCGACCTGGCCCTGACCGTGCCCCGCGCAGCCGCCGGCTGGGTCATCCGCCAGGCCCGCACCGTGCTCGCTGGGGCCAGCGCCAACGGCCTCCTCACTGGCGCGGGCGGCCTGCTCCGGTCCGCCGCCGGTGTGGTTCGCGCCGTCGGCGTCATCCCGGTCACCGCCACCATCCTCAGCAGCCCGCCGGTCTGGCGGGTAGCCGTGCGCGCCGCCAGCGCCGTCGGGCACCAGCTGACGTCCGCCGCCCGTGGCCTGTGGTCCCGGGTCAAGGGCCTCCTCGGCCGGGCCGGCACCGTCGGGGCTCGGATCAGCACCGCCCTGAGCGCCGCGGGCACCACCGCGGCTCACCTGGTCGGCCGGGTGTCGACGCACCCCGCGGTCCAGGCCCTCCTCGACAGCGCCAAGCGCCTGGGTGCCCTGGTAGCGCCGCTCAGCCGCACCGTTGTCGTGCACCGGCTGCTCCGCCTCCTGGTGCCCGTCGCCTGGGCTCGGGTCGTGCTCGAGGCCGCCGCCCTGCCACTGCTCCTGGCGCTCGGCCTGGTCGCTACGCCCCCGGGCCCCGACAACGGCCCCGCCGCCGGTGTCCCAATTGCGCCGGCACCCGATGCGGGGCCGAACCCGCCCGTAACCCAGGCGGTGTCAGGCGCACCGCATCGCGACGAGGCAGGCGACGAGGACCTGGACGTCACCGAAGTGGCCTTTAACCGCGCCGAGCGGCGGGCCCAGCAGCGCAGCCAGGCCCAGGCCAAGAAGTCCACCCGGCGCTGACGCGCCACCTCCCGGCGGCCCGCCCCCCCGGCGGGCCGCTGCCAGTCCTACGCCCACCATGCAGTCAGGAGCACCATGACCATCGTCCTAGCCATCGCCGGCGCCGCCGCGCTGATCGTCATCGCCTACGCGCGGATCCGTGAACGCGCACCCGAGTCCGCCACCTCCGGCCTGCGCGCGGTCCGCGAACTCGCCGCGGTCGTCCTGGTCTGCGTCCGAGCCGTCGAAGGCATCGTCGACGTCCTGGCCCGGCCAGCCCGTCTCGCGAGCACCGGCCCCGCCGCCCGCGGCTGGCGCGACGAACCCGACTACGACAATCCCGAATACGACGAACCCGACTACGACGGTCATGAGGAGGACCAGCGGTGACCGCCGCCTCCATGCCCGCCGGCGGTGTCCAGCGAGGTAGACCCCAGGCAGGCACCCCGCCATCAGCCCGAAACCGTCCAACTGGCCTACCACGGCGGGCAGTTGGACAGAGCCGACAGGAGGTCTAGAGATGCCCGGACAGGTCCTTGGCTATGTCCGCGTTAGCGCAATCGACCAGAATCCCGACAGGCAGATCACCGCGATCCGTGACGCTCTGACCGGGAACCCGGACCGCTGGTTCACCGACCGCGCATCCGGCGCCAGCACCACACGCCCCGCCCTGACCGCCCTGCTCGACCACGTCCGTGACGAGGACACCGTCGTCGTCTCGTCCATGGACCGGCTCGCTCGGAGCGTGGTCGACCTCGACCGGCTCGTCACCCGACTTGCCGAAGATGGCGTCACCATAAGGTTCCTGAAGGAGGGGCTGACCTTCCAACCCCAGGCGCGAGCGGACCCCTTGGCGACATTCCAGTTGCAGCTCATGGGTGCCTTTGCCCAGCTCGAACGGGTGTTGATTCGTGACCGGCAACGCGAGGGCATTGAGGCAGCCAGAGTTCGCGGCGTCTATCGCGGACGAGCCAGACGCCTCACCCGGGAGCAAGTCGAGGCCGCGCAGAAGGAGGTCCAGGCGGGTGTCCCCAAGGCCCTCGTCGCCCGACGGCTCGGCGTAGCCAGACAGACTCTCCACACCGCGCTTGCGGCGAACGCCCCTCCGCCAGGAACACGGCCTCGAGTTGAGTAGCCGCCACCCTTCGCCCTAGCCCCTGGCGCCCTCGGCGCCAGGGGCAACCGGTCCTTTCGTCGCTTCTCCGGGAAACACAACTCACTCCGACAGTGGTGCCCTCGCCTTAAAGCGAAGTCCGACCTGCGCCCTGCGGAGTGCTGCTAGCCACCCTTCCTACGCCGATAACCACCGCTTGCTCGGTCGGGCGCCATGCACCGTGGGCTCTACCGCATCGTGGTTTCGCACGTTGGCCGGCTATTAGGGCGGCACGGTAGTCCACCGGGGGCTGGGATGTCCCACCCGGTGGTTGGCGCCACCCGCCACGCCGGCAGCCGGGCTCCTCCTTGACGCCCGGGGAGCAGCTCTGGGTGCCCCTGCAAGGGGTGCAAGGGTGATTTGGACGCTCTGCGTATGTGCGCACATACACGCGTGAACCGTCGATGTCGCCCTTGCAGCCCTTGCACGTCGGTGTTTCGGCTGTTCAGTGGTCTGTGGGGTCGGGACGTGAGCCCCCCAGGCGCATCCAATCCATGACATGGGCCTGCTGGTAACGGGCTGGGACCCTCCGTTTTTGAACATCGTCTTGTCGCTGCACTGCTTCTTGACGACCCCTGCGTTCCGCACTGTCTCGTGGTTGCCGAACCTGTCTGCGAAGGTGTTCTCTGCCCATTTCTCGTAGTGGTGCTCCTCCAGCCAGTCGCAGAACCGGGAGTACAGCCCGATGGTGGACACCGCGCACCTCTCCTTGAACTCGACGCTCATGTCCGCGCAGAAGGCCAGGATCAGGTCCGCCTCGCGGCGCCACGCGGCGGTGTCGGCCTCCACCTGCCTGGACGCCCTGGTTGGCACCCTCGGCCCGGACATCGACGCCGCACTGGAGGCGGTCGAGGCGCGGAGCGTCCAGTTCCGGGAGGAGCTGCTGTTGGGCACCCTTCTGGAGGCGCAGACCTCATTGGTACGCCAGGCGATCGCGTTGGCCTCGGTTTATGAGATCGCGGTTCCCGTCGAGGCGATCCTGGCGCTCAGCCCGGAGCGGCCCATCCACGACGACGTTGACACCGCGGTCGATGTCGGGCTGCTCCAGGCGGGCCTTCATCCCACCACCGGCGAGCTGCGCTACCTGGTCTCCCCGCTAGTTCGACCGCTGCTGGAGCAGTTGCCGGAGCGACTGGACAGCGCAGCCTTTCATGAGGCGCAAGCCCGGGCCGCGCGGCTCCTGTACCGGTTGTGGGTCGACCCCGATGCCGAGTGAGGTGGAGCTGCTGGAGGTGGTCCGTCTCGGGGAGTGCGCCGGGGACGGGCGGGTCGTCCAGGAGGTAGGGGATCGGCTGGCCGGCGCCTGGCTGGGGGTGTCCCGGTTCAAGGATGTCGAGGCACTGATCGAGCGGTCGCTGCGGGTGCAGACCACGGCGGTGACGCTGCTGTGGGCCGGCAGGTTAGCACCGACGTGCCGTTCGGGCGCCTGTAGAGGCGCCCTCCGACGCCTGAACGACCGGGCAGATTCGGAGCACGGCGGCGGCTCGTTGTGTCCTGCGGCGACTCAGCGCATGGTTGAGGCCGTACTGCTTCGAAGTGAGGAGCAGTGATGACCCGTCCCATCACCATCGTGGAAGCGGCCCACACTCACCACACTCCCGCGCAGGCGTGGCGCCTCCTGGGGGACTTCGGCAACGAGCATCGGTGGTCCAGTCAGCTGGCCAGCTGCCGTCGCGACACCGCTGCGGTGGGCGTGGGTACGCGCCGCACGTGCACGCTGGCCAAGCCGTTGATGGGCCGCACCGAGACCACCGAGGAGCTTGATTGACTACGTCGCCGGAGTGTCCCTCGCCTACCGGCTCTCCGGGAGGGCCGGACCTTTTCGGGTCGCCGAAGGCAGCTGGGCGGTGACCCCGGATGAGGATGCGACAGTCGTCTCGGTGTCGGGGAGGTTTGAACCGCTTAACGCCGCCGTCGGCCTTCTGGTCGGTCCACTGGCGAGGGTTGTCGCGGTTCGGGCGGCGCGTCGGGCCCTCGCCGACCTCGTCACGGCGGTGGAGGCACCGGAATATCTGACGGGCGCACCGCCTGACGCGCTCTGGCGGGGCCCAGCACCGGATCGTTGAGTCGATCCACCGGACGCGTGAGGGGAGAGTCGGACGCGGACCCCTGCACCGCGATCGTGAATCGCGTTTAGACGTTATCCCGGGGTGACGCCAGTTGAACGCCGACGCTGGACCCTCTGCCGCGTACCGGTTCCTGAAGAGGACCGTGAAGCCGTCCACCCCGAGAGGCGCTGGCGACGCTGTCTGTTGCCGTGCGGGTCTCGGCGGCAAGGGCCCGGCGTTGGTCGCACTCAGGGGCCGCTGGCGATGTCAGAGGCGAGCGAAGACCTGGACGCCGGGCGGTGAGGCTGGCGTCTGGACCCAGGACTCCCGACAGGCCGCGGACTGGGTCGATCGGCACCAGAGTGCGGAGGTGCGGCGCTGGCGGCGAGCGCCTGCCGGACGGGCTCGCCGGGCGCTGGCGATCTCCGCATTCCCGTGCTTCGCTGACTGCATCCCATTGATGCTCGATCCGCGCACCACTGGGGTGTCTGGCCGCCGCACGGTCCTGCGCTCGACTCCTTGGAGGTGGGGGATGTCGACTTCGATTCTCCATCGGGTCTTCGTCAGGCACGCCCATCCCGTCAGCGCCTGGAGCAGGTGGGCCACAACGCCTCTGCTCGTCGTCCCACTCTGGTCCCGACGTACCTGGACTGCACTGCCCATCGCGGCATGGATGATCATCAACCCGATCATCACACCCGCAGTGACCGACGATCGCGCCTTCGCAACCCGCGCCATTCTTGGAGAACAACAATGGATCGCTGACCCCAGCAAGCGCCGAGACATCATCGCCCTCAACGCGGTAGGCGCGGCCTGCCTGTGTGTAGCCGGGGTCAGCGCCTCGCGGCGTCGCCCGCTGCCTATGGCCGTCGCCATCGCCGGATCGATGGCGATCATCCTGATGACGTGGCGCAGTTACGCCGAGCTCTACGACCCTCGGCTCGTCAACCGTGGATCCGCTTGAGCCCATGGCGGCGCTTCGCGTCCGCGACCGGTCTTCCAACTCACGACCAACGTGCCGGCACAACACCAGTGACGTCCGAATCGATCGCGACGCGATGCCTCGTCGACCATGCGACTCTCCAGGTTCTATCGCGATAATGGTGTAAGGCGCCTGGTTGCCCGGTTCGGCGGGAGGGCCGAGATGCCGTCCGCTAATCCGCCGGCATGAGTGATACGTGGGCGAGGTGCAGCACCGCCGGCACTACGCCCCTTCTGGGCGATAGGGGGCACACGCGCTGGCGGCGAACTTGGGCAGGCACACCCGTGGAGTGCAGCGAGTCAGGGCCGCCGTTGCCACGCCAGTGAGGTGCCGAGGCGCACTCTCAGCCGCCTGGGCGGTGTGGCGTGGAGTCTGTAGGAAATCTGTAGGAACCGTTGCGGACGCGTCGGCACCGGCTGGACCAGCGGGACGACTTAGCACCAAGCGGTCGGACGTTTCCGCAGGTCACGGACGTGTGGGCACCAGACCGAACGACCTGGACGAAATCCGGGTTTCCTACGGATCAGAAGGTTAGGGGTTCGAATCCCTTCGGGCGCGCATCACCAGTGGGCTGTGACCTGCGGAGACATGTCGATTCGGGTGCGAGCGACACGGCCGAAAGCCTGTCGATGGCGCGCATTTCCTACAGAAGCAGGCTCCTGGGCGCCCTCGGACCGACGGAGAGCCGGTCTGGGTCGTCCGGTGAGTTCGCGTTGGTCCATCTGGTGAGAAGGCGTCCGTCTGATCCGTGTGTCGAGGGCTTGAGTCGTTCTGACTCTCCGTTTCACGATCAGAAGTGAGTCCGAAACAAGCCTCAACCCCCGCTCAGGCTGCTCCATAACGCTCAGGAGCGCCGGCCGTCCGTCTGCACCAGTCAGACGCAGGCGTGATCCACCGACGGATCGAGGGACGCACCTTGGCCACTGTTCAGATCCGCAAAGTCGGGTCGCTCGCCCGTCAGCCGACACAGCAGACTTCCCTTGTGACGTTCTACTCGGCGCTGTGACGAAGGTCTGATTGGGGACGGCGTGGGGTGATCCCGAATCACCAGCGCCAATCGAGATCGGTGCCAGACAGTTCGTGTTCTGAGACTATTGGGCCGTGCGGGCCGGGGACCGGTTGAATGGTTCGGCACTCCCGGGCGCGCTGGTCGGCCGGGAGCGCGAGGCGGCGTTGCTCCAGACGTCTCTCCGCACCGCCCGATCGGGGCGGTCTCTCATCACCCTGGTGGTTGGCGAACCTGGAATCGGCAAGACCCGTCTGGTGAACGAAGCGGCGGCGATCGCGCGTACCGCGGACATGCGGGTACTCAGGGGCAACTCCGACCGGGCCTGGCGGGAGCCGATGGAGCTCTGGCGCGGAGTGCATCGCGCGCTCGGGATCGAGCCGTTTCGAGACCTCACGCTCTCGGCCGAGGTGCGTCGATGGGACTACCTGGAGAACCTCACCGGCGCGCTGTCGGCGTGCGCGCCGGCGCTGGTCGTCCTCGAGGACGTCCACTGGTCCGATCCCACGGCCATCTGGGTTCTCCAGCACCTACCCCGAGCCTTGGACAACGCCCCGATCGCGTTCATCGCCACCAGCCGTGACCACGAAGTGGACATGCCCCCCTTGGAGGACCTACGCAGGGCTTCGCGGGTGATCACCCTCAACGGGCTTGACGTCGACGCCGTTCACCAGCTGGCCGTGGCGGAGACGGCCGGCTCGTCCGACAGCGCGATCGATGCCGTCGACCTGCACGCCCGCACCGGCGGCAACCCTTTGTTCGTCCAGGAGCTCGTACGCTCCCCGGGTGGGAGCGGGGTGATCAGCGAGGTCCTCCAGGGGTCGTTCGAGCGCTTCGAGGAGGCGACCTTGCTGGGCCTGGCCACCGCCGCGGTCGCCGGTCCCGGTGCGCCGCTCGGGTTGATCGCGACGGCGACCGGCCGGTCCAGCGGAGCCTTGGGGGAGCTGCTCGAGCCGGCCCTTTTCGCGGGGGTTCTCGACCAGGTGTCGCCCGTCGGCGTGCACTTCCGTCATGCGTTGTTCGCCGAGACCGTAGCGGGCCTTCTCGACACCCACGCGCTCGACGCGCGGCTGGCGTCAGCGTGGGAGGCCGTGGGCGGCCTCGACGCGCGGGCCTCGGCGGCGGGCCACCGGGTGAGGGCCGCCACGACCGCCGCCGAGATCGCCGACGCCGTCCCGACGACGTGCGAGGTCGCGGCGGAGCTCGTGGCGGCGAACCGGCAGGCGCGGGCCGCCGGGCTGCTTGCGGAGGCCGAACAGGCAGCCGCCGCGTGCGTCGACCGTCCAGAGTTGCGCGTGCGGGTCGCGCTCGACTTGGCCGACGTCCTGACCTGGCTCGGCGACCTCGACAGGGCGCTGTCGAGCTACCAGGTGGCCGCCGATCTGGCCCGCTCCGCATCGGACCCGGTGCTCCGGGCCCGCGCCGAGATCGGCGCCAACCTGTATGCCTCGGCATTCGTGCCCGACCTGCCCCGTATGCGACGGCTGGAGGACGCCCTTCGGACCCTGCCGCCCGACGAGCGTCATCTCCGGGCGACCCTGCTCGGGCGCCTGACCATCGTCGGTCGCGCCGATGTCGACGCGACCGACCAGGTGCGGGCGTGGGCCGACGAGGCGGTGGCGGTGGCTCGGTCGACGGGCGACCCGGTCCTCGTCGCCCAGGCCCTGCTGGACCACTCGATGGCGCCGACGAGCCCGGCGGAGATCGACGCCAGCCTGGTAGCGGCCGACGAGGTGGTCAGCATCGCTGTGCGGGCCGGGCGGTCCGACCTGGCCATGAGTGGGCACCAGCGCCGCGCCGGCTACTACCTGAACCGCGGCGACCTCGGCGCGGCCAACCTCGCGCTGTCGCGTGCCGAGGTGCTCGCCGCCCTCCTGCCGTCACCCGGCTGGCGGCATACCACGCTGGTACAGCGAACGACGCTTCTGGCGCTCAGCGGGAGTCGCGAGGCGGCCGTCGCCTCGATGGAGGAGGCGGTGCGCGTCGGCACCGGGCACGTCGAGGCGGTGGTCGTCACGGGGTGCGAGGCCATCCATCGGGTGATGCTGGTCGACCTGTACCGCCACCCCGACGCCGCCGCCGAGGAGCTGCACCGCGTTACCTCGGAGATGATCGCGGACGTGCCCTCGCCGGTCTTCCAGGTGCAACGCGGGTTCGGCGCCCAGCTGTTCGGCGACAGCGCGAGCATGCACGATGTCCTGCACCGCTACGGACCCGAGCCGGAACGTTCTGCTGCGGTCGATGACCGGGGACAACCTGCTGAGGGTCTTCTCCGACACCGTCGCCCGGGCGGGGGCCACCGCCTACGCCGCCCGCTGCTACCAGGCCCTGCGGCCGTACGCCGGACTGCTCAACGTCGGTGGCGGCCACAGTGCCGGCCTCCCGGTCGACGACGTCATGGGCCGCCTCGCGGCGCTGGACGGTGACATCACGGCCTCCATCCGTCATCACCGGGACGCCGTGGCGCTCGCGAGGTCGATGCCCTCCCCACCCCTGCTGGTCCACTGCCTCGACCACCTGGCCGAGGCGGTCGAGCAGGCAGGCGGTAGCGACGGTGAGCCGGAAGCCCTGCGGGCCGAGGCCCAGGCTCTCGCGCTCGCGTGCGGCGTCCTCCGATCGGGGCAGGACGTTTCGCCGCCCGACCCGCCGTTCACCGCGTGGGTGCAGTGCGACGGTCCCACGTGGACCTTCGACACACCGTTCGGCCACGCTCGGCTGCCCGACAGCAACGGCCTGAGGCAGCTCGCTCGGCTGTTGGCCTCGCCGGGCGTCGAGATGACGGTCCTCGACCTCACCGGCCGGACGCAGGCGTCGATCGCCGCTGACCTCGGCGCCGGCCTGGACGCCCGGGCGAAGCGGGAGTACCGCCGCCGACTGGTGGAGCTGCAGGCCGAGATCGACAACGCCGAAGCGGGCAACGACCCGATCGGCAGCGAACGGGCGCACGTCGAGATGGACGCCCTGCTGCGAGAGCTGAAGCGCGCGGTCGGCCTCGGCGGTCGGGACCGTCCGACCGGGTCCGACGTCGAGCGGGCCCGCATCAACGTGGTGCGCAGCCTTCGACGGGCGATCGCGGCGGTCGCCGTCCAGGCACCCCTGCTCGGCGCCCACCTCGACGACTCCGTCCGCACCGGCGGCCGATGCATCTACCTGCCGGACCCAGCCGCCGCGATGTCGTGGCGGGTGGACACCACCGAAGGGCGCCCCGCCTGACCCCCGTTCGGACCGCACGGAACAATTCGTTCCACCCCGGTGAACGCCTCCTGGGTATGGGCACCCACACGGACCGCAGCTCGGTGAGCGTGCCGTGCGGCGTCAGCCACGTCGCAGTGGTGACCGGGGACCTGGACGGCTACCGCGCCTTCTACGAGGAGGTCATCGGGCTCGAGACGACCCTGGTTCTCGGCGCCGGCCGGGGACACGGGCGCCAGGCCGTGCTCTCCGCCGGGGAGGTCATGCTTCACGTCTTCGAGCTGCCCGGGTACGACCCGACGATCAACGGCTTCAGTCCGGCGATGTTCGAACGCGGTCGGTTGGACCACCTCGGATTCACCGTGGCCGGCGTGGGCGAGCTCCACACGCTGCGTGACCGGCTGGTCGCCGTGGACGCGTCGAGCGGCGTCATCCGCCGCGTCGGGCCGATGCTGTCGCTCCGGTTCCACGATCCCGACGAGTCCGAGGGCGAGATCAACTGCCTCGACCCGGGCTACGACCCCTCGATGCTGCGCGACGAGGACGACGTGATCAACCCGTTGTGGTTCGCACGAATGGCGTCCGCGCTGCACGCCGATCCGACACCGCCCGACCCAGGAGGACCGAAGATGCGACCTGCCATCGAACAGAGCTCGACGGCGGCACCGCGATGACCGGACCTCGCCTGAGTCGCGCAGCCCGTCGGCGCGCGTCGGTCGCTGCCGTGGCCACCGCTCTCGTCCTCTTCGCCGCGGCGTGCAGCTCGGCCCCGACCCCCGCCACCACACCGTCGGCAACGACCGCGGCGGCCTCGGGCTTGAAGACGATCGACAAGGCCGCCCTGCAGTCCCTGGTGGACGAGACGGCACGCCAGCTGATGGTGCCGGGCTACCTGGTGCTGCTGCGCACGCCGCAAGGCGAGTTCACGGCCGCGTCCGGCACCACCACCATCGGCGAGCAGAAGCTGCCCACCGTCGACACCCACTTCCGCATCGCGTCGGTGACCAAGACGATGACGTCGGCGGCGACCCTGCTCCTGGCTCAAGACGGCAGGCTGCGGCTCGACGACCCCGTGTCGAAGTACGTTCCTCAGGTTCCCAACGGCGCCAACATCACCATCGCTCAGCTCCTGGAGATGCGCAGCGGCCTCTACAGCTTCACCGACTCCGACACCATCGTCAACAGCCTCGACAACACGCCGACGAGGGCGTGGACGCCGCAAGAGCTGCTGGACATCGCCTTCGCCCACCCGCCGAACTTCGCGCCCGGCGCCGAGTACGAGTACAGCAACACCAACTACGTCATCCTCGGACTGATCGTCGAACAGCTCGAGGGCAAGCCGCTGGCCACGGTGTTCGAGAACCGGCTGTTCAAGCCCCTGGGCCTGACCAACACGATGTTCCCCCCAGTAACGTCCAGCACGATCCCCGAGCCGTTCTCGCACGGGTACCTCTACGGCAGCTCCTCGACCATGATGACGGGCCGGCCTCCGTACACCCCGGCGCAGGAGGCGGAGGCGAAGGCCGGGACGCTGAAACCGAAGGACTACACCGACATCAACCACTCCTTCTCCTTCGCGGCCGGAGCCGTCACCTCCACCGCCGCCGACCTCGCCACGTGGATCCGGGCCCTGGGGGGAGGCAAGGTGTTCAACGCCGAGTACCAGAAGATCTGGCAGGACAGCGCGAAGATCATCAACCCCAAGAACTCGTACAACTGGTACGGGTACGGGATCGGCCAGCTTCGATGGGGACAGAACGTCATCGACCTGCACGGCGGCCAGACTCCAGGCTTCAACAGCGAAGCGCTCTACGACCCGAACAACGACATGACCCTCGTCATCTGGGGCAACCTCACCATGGCGTTGAACAACCAGTACACGGCCGTGGTGCTCATGCTGAAGGTGCTGGACCAGATCTACGTCAACTCACCCGTGCCACCCGCGCCGCCGACGACCGGCACGACCGGCACCACGAACAGCCCTACCGGCTGACCGCTCGACAAGACCCCGACCTGATCCCGTAGCGCGAGCCTGTCGGAGACCCGGGATCCACGAGCGGCTGACGACAGCCACGTGAACCAGAAGGGGAGGCGTGGGCGCGGGGAAGCTGTAGGAAATCTGTAGGAACGGCTGCGGACGGGTCGGCACTGGCTGGACCAACGGGACCACCTAGCACGAAGGTGTTGGACGTTTCCGCAGGTCACGGACGTGCCAGAACTGGACGAGACGACCTGGACGAAATCCGGGTTTCCTACGGATCAGAAGGTCAGGGTTTTCGAATCCCTTCGGGCGCGCCTACGAGATGCTGTGGCATGCGAAAACGTGGTGCCGTGACATGGCACCCGCTGTGGCACCGGATGCCCTGACCGGGCTGCCCACCCTGTCAGCGGACACCGCCACCGCCCTGTCCCTGCGGCTAGCCTCGGGATCGCACCTTGTCCCGGACGAGCCCAGGACGACGGCGTCAGCCGGGTCCAGACGTGTGACCATCTCGCGGCGGTGTCACGCACCCTTCCCAAGACGCCATTCGGCAGCCGCGGCCGCGCATGTGGAGCTTGGGACTGGAGCTGGGTGGGGATTGGACCAACGAAGTCAGGGTAGGGACGGTTGATGCGCATCTTCTTCACCGGGGGCAGCGGCAAGGCCGGCAGGCACGTCGCCCCGTATCTTGCCGAGCAGGGCCATCACGTCACCAACGCGGACCTGGTCCCGCTGGGGCACCCTTTGGTCGCCGATCTTCGGGTCGACCTGACCGATGCCGGTCAGACCTACTCGGCGCTTGCTGGGCTAGCGACGTTCGCGGAGCTGGACCTGCCGGAGGCGCCTACCTATGACGCCGTCGTGCACTTCGCGGCTGTACCGCGAATCCTGCTCACGCCGGACGCGGCGACGTACGCGACGAACGTCGTGAGCACCTATAACGTGCTGGAGGCCGCGACCCGGTTGGCGGTGCGCAAGATCGTGTTCGCCTCGTCGGAGACGACCTACGGGATCTGCTTCGCCCAGGGTGAGCGGCGCCCGCTCTATGTGCCCGTCGACGAGGAGCACCCTACGGTCCCGGAGGACGCGTACGCGATGTCGAAGGTCGCTGGTGAGGTGACGGCGCGCTCGTTCCACGCGCGTACCGGAGCGGATGTGTACGGGCTGCGGATCAACAACGTCATCGAGCCGTATGAGTACGCCGAGAAGTTTCCGCCATTCCTCGCCGACCCGGCGCTGAGGCGTCGCAACCTGTTCGGCTACATCGACGCCCGCGATCTGGGGCAGATGGTGCAGCGCTGCCTGGAGACCGACGGGCTCGGCTTCCAGGTCTTCAACGTCGCCAACGCCGACATGTCCGTCGCGGCGACGACGCAGCAGATCCGGGACCGTTTCTACGACGGGGTGCAGGTGCGCCGCGAGATGGGCCGCGACGAGACCTTCTACGCCATCGACAAGGCACGGGACCTCCTCGGGTACGCGCCACGTCATTCCTGGCGCGACGTCCTGCCGGACCCCGGGTCCGGGCACGCCTGAGCGGGGTCTCACCGATGTTCACTCCAACGAGCTCTCAATAAACCCCGAGGCTTATCGGCCGTGGTCGGGCTCCATCGAGTGCACGCCTCGACAGGCCCGGAGCGGCTGAATCAGGTCCGGGCCCACTGAGAGGTGCTGGAACGGGACTACATGCCGCCCAGATTCGCTGGAACTCCGCCGCCCAACCACCGGCTGATCGGTGGTCGGGCGGCAGAGTTCCCGAGGAGGGGCTCGACGTCATTTGACCTCGGCGCGGCGGACGACCAGCAACCCGATCACCAAGGGCAGGAGGAACCACAGCCCACCGGTGACGGCGAGGTTCTGCCACTGTTGGCTGGACAGGCCGCCGTCGAAGAGCGGCCTTTGCGCGTAGGTGTAGTCCACCCACGGCTGCAGGTCGGCGAACCACGTCTGGTTCGCCGCCAGCAGGCCGAGCAGAGGCGGCAGCACCAGCGTGTAGACGAAGTACGTGACGATGGCGCCCGCCGAGTTGCGGATCACCAGGCCGAGCATGAAGCCGAACAGCATCCCCAGGACGCTGCCCAGGACGATCAGCCCGAAGTCGGTGGCGGTCACGTTCCAGACCGGGTCCACGCCGGCGATGGCGCTGCCGACGAGCGTGCCGAGCACGCCCACGACGAGGGCGATGAACATCGACGCGATACCCACCGTGATCGCCGCGAGGAACTTCGCCCCGATCACCCGGCCGCGGTGCGGCACGAGGGTGAAGGTCGTCAGACCGCTGCGCTGGCTCCATTCACTGGTCACCGCGAGGATCCCGATCATCGGAAGGATCACCGTCATCGGCGCCCCGATGGCCGCCGCGAAGTTGTCGAAGGTGAGCTGGTCGTCTGGGGCGAACACGATGATGGCGGCGGTGGCGAGCACGCTCGTGATGACGATGCTGGCCATCAGCCAGAAGCCGGAGCGGGTGTCGAACATCTTGCGCAGCTCCACCCCGACGATACGGGTCAGCGGGATCCGGGCCGATGCGGTGCGGGTGGGGCCGGCGGTGGTGGTGGACTCGGAGATCGGGATCGGGGCGACAGTGGTGTTGAGGGTGGCGGTCATGCGGCTGCTCCTTCGCGCTGGGTGTCTGCGGTGAGCTCAAGGAACATCTCCTCGAGCCCGGCCCCGTCGGCGGTACGGAGCTCGGTCAGGACCAGATGTGCGGCGAGCGCGATCTCGCCGACCTGGTCGGGTGCGGCATCGGTGTGCACGCTGCCGTCGGGGTGGGCCGTGATCACGAGGCCGGCGCGCTCCATCGCCAGGGCCAAGGCGGCCGTGTCGCGGGCGCGGACCACGGTGCCGGCTGCTGCGAGCAGGTCGGACTTGGTTCCCTGGGCGACGATCCGCCCGTCGCCGATGACGACGAGGTCGTCGGCGATGACCTCGATCTCATGGAGGAGGTGGGAGGAGAGCAGGACCGTGCCGCCCTGGTCGGCGAATCCGCGCAGGAGGTCGCGCATCCAGCGGATCCCCGCCGGATCCAGTCCGTTCGCCGGCTCGTCCAGGACCAGGACGTGCGGTTCGCCGAGGAGGGCGGTCCCGATGCCGAGGCGCTGGCGCATCCCGAGGGAGTAGTCCCGGACGCGCCGGTCGGCCTCGTCGTCGGTGAGGCTGACGAGGTCGAGCATCTCCTGGACTCGGCTCCGGGGCACGCCCATCGTGCGCTGGGCGAGGATGAGGACCTCTCGTCCGGTGCGGCCGGCGTGCTGTGCGGAGGCGTCCAGGAGGACACCCACCTCGGCGCCGGGGTTGGGCAGGTCGGTGAACCGGCGCCCTTCGATCGTGGCGGTCCCGGAGGTGGCCGGGGTGAGACCGACGATGATGCGCATCGTCGTCGACTTGCCTGCGCCGTTGGGTCCGAGGAAGCCGGTGACCCGACCGGTGGCCGCGGTGAAGGAGACGTCGTCGACCGCGGTCACCCCCCGGCCGTAGGTCTTTGTGAGCGATTCGACTGTGATCATGCCGAGCATCGTGACGACGACACCCCGGTGGGCACATCGGGGAGACAACGGATCCTCACCCTGAGTCGACCCTGATCCACTCAGGGCCGAGAAACACACCGGGACGCGACGTCAGCGGGGAACAGCGGACACGGTGGCTCTCGAGCAGAACGACCGCTGTTACCAGTCGGCCGGAGGAGACGCCGGCGACCGGAGCGACCCACCGGTTGGCCCGGTGGATCGCTCCGGCGTTGCGGGCGCTCTGGTGGCCGTGGGGGGCGACCACCCCAACGCTTGTTCGTGCTTGGCAAGCAGGTGTCGGTGTGGTCAGGCGCCGGCGGGGGGCGCGGCGGTGGTCAATGGTGACGGCTTGAATCCCTTGACCACCAGGTAGATGCCGAGTGAGAGCTCCCAGACGAAGATCAGGGCGCCGCCTGCGGCGAACCATGCGGAGCCCTGTTCGGTGACCCCCAGGATGGTGGCGACGGCCGCGACGAGCAGCGGCAGCACCGCGAGGAGGCCCATGGCCGGGATGATCCGCGGGACGAGCCGCGACCGGTACAGGATGGTTCCGATCATCAGCGCGTTCAGGGCGGCAGCGACGTTGGGTCCGAACTGGAACGTGTAGTCACGGATGGCGACAAGGGCGTGGCCCGTGGTCAGCAGGGATGCCTGGTCGACGCTGGACGTCGCGCTGGCGTCTCGTCTGAGGGTGACGACGGCGAGCAGGCTGATGACGCCGACCATGATGACCGCGGCTTCGAACATGCGGGTGGTGACGAAGCCGATGGCCAGCGACTCGTTCAGGCGCCGCGCGACGGGGTAGAAGGCGACGGCTGTCGCGATGCCGGCCAGCGCGTTGACCGTGTCGAGGAGGCAGCCGATGACCACTTGGGTGTCGGCGCCGGCGCCGACGATGTAGTTGGGGTCGCTCAGGACCGGGGTCAGGAAGTAGAACGCGGCCGGGATGGAGGCGGCGAACGTGATCAGGTAGAAGAGGCCGGTGGCGAACGCGTACTTGCGGGTCCAGTCGACCGGGGTGCTCGGTGCGCTGGTCATTGGGGTGGCCGTGGTGACCATGTCAGTCTCCTTGTTGGTTGGCGGGCGAGGCGGTAACTGGGGTCGCTGAGGAGCTCCGAGGGTCGGTGCCCAGCGGGGTGACCGAGAGCAGTGGCAGTCCGACGTCGCGTAGCTGGACCAGCAGTCCGTGCAGTGCGGCCTGGTCGACGACCGGTCCTTCCAGGACGGTCGTACCGTCGCTGTCGGTGGTCATCGCCATCCCGTCGAACCTGGCGGCCCAGCGGGGCGCCAGGTGCCCCTGCACACGGATCTGGTAGTGGCGGGGCGGTACGTGACGGCGGGCGGAGATGTCGCTCATCGTGTCTCCTGACTTTCGGTCCCTTCGCGGATCCCGGATGTCGGGGTCGGCGCTGGGGGTTGACCGAAACCTAGGAAGCAGAGTGGTGAGTGGGCATCGCCACATGTGGTGAGCGGGGTGGGGATTCGACGGCTGGTACGCCACAGGGCCAGCCCACCGCCGCTTCGGTCAGCGTCGGGGCGTGCTGCTCCCGAGACCGAGGTCGTCCCCGCGCCGGACAGCCGCCCGGCGGCTGTTCACGCCGAGCTTGGCGTAGATGTTCTTGGTGTGGCTACGCACCGTGTGTATCGACACGCGGAGATGTCGCGCGATGCCGGGCCCGTCCAGGTCCGACGACAGAAGCCGCAGGACGTCCAGCTCTCGCTCGCTCAAGGGCTCGATGACTCCGGGCGTACGGCGACGTGCACCATGTTCCGACGGCTCGGCCGGGCTGCCAGGCCGGGCCGTGTCGCGACACGCGTCCGCGATCCGACGGACGTACGCGGTCTCGTGGGTCTCGGCGTCGACGCGGTTCAACAACAACGCCATCGGGGACCCCTCGCGGGTGAAGACGCGGATGTACCCTTCCGGTTCGGCCAGGCTCAGTGCACGCCGGAGAGGCACGAGAGCGTCGGCTGTGACCCCGTTCGCGCGCTGGGTCAGCGCCTGAAGAACGAGGACTTCGATGACTGTGCCGGTGCGGCCGCCGGCTTCCGCGGCGGTGAGAAGCCGCTTCAGCAGTGCGATGGCCGGGCGCAGATCAGTGCCGTCGGCGGTGTGTCGCTCCAGCAGGACGCGGGCGAGGGTGACGTGCTCGTTCTCGTGGAGGTAGGACAGCTCGTCGTCGGGGGACAAGCGTTGCGCCGCTGCCCAGGCGAGGGCTTCGTCGACGTAGCCGTGGGTGGCGAGCATTCGGGCTCGGATCGAATGGACCGGGCATACGTTGGGCGCGAAGTCGGCGGTGTACACGGCCTGCGCCTCGTCCAGCAGTGCCACCGCGGTGGCAAGGTTGCCTCGAGCTTCCTGCACGCGGGCCATGGCGACGCGCCAGCGGTAGGGGTTCTGGGGCAGCCCGGCGCGCTCACCCAGCTCTTGGCTGTGGAGGAGGTACGCGGTCGCGGCGTCCAGGTCGTCGCGTTCGAAGGCGACGTGGCCCAGCCCCACGTACATATCGGCGGTTCCCGGCAGAACCGTTTCTGGCAGGGTCCCGCTGGACCGCGCCGTTCCGGACTGGTCGGCGGCCAACGACAAGGCGCGGTCGTACGTGGCCTGCGCATCGTTGAGGCGGCCCTGGGTGAGCCGGATGTCGGCCAGGGTGATCGAACATCCGAGGATGTCGGCGATATGACCCACCCGCCTCATCCCCTCGACGCAGGCCGCGTAGGCGCGGTGCGCGGCATCCAGGTCGCCAACGCCCCAGGAGGCAAGCCCGGACAAGGCTGAGGCCCCGGCACGAGTCAAGTCGTCGCCGTCGGCAGCCCGATCCACCGCCAGCTGCGCGTGCCTGACGGTGCCAGGAACGTCGCCTCGTGACAGCGCCAACGCGGCCCGGTACATCAGAACCATGCCCGGAAGGCGGGCCACCTGGTCATGGTCGACGACGACTGCCGGCGTCCCGGGCGCCATCTCTGCTGCGTCAGCGTCGTCAGCGGTGGCCAGCCACTGCTCGACCTCGTCCAAGCGATGCTCGACGTCGTCGAACTCACCTGCGGACATCAGCGCTCCGGCGAAAAGGACGGCGAGCACAGGTCTGACGCGAACCACGTCGTCGGGGATGACCTCGACCCAGCCGCGGATGGTTGCGTCCTGCCGGGTGCGTCGCAGAGCGGGGATGGCGAGCTCGACCAGCGCGGCGGCACGGCTGACGTCGCCCGCTGCCAGTGCGTGCCGTACGGCGGACGGGATCTCCCCCTGCTGCTCGTACCACCGGCTGGCCCGGCTGTGCAGGGACGAGACCTCGTCGGACCGCTCGTCGGCGAGGTACGTGTGAAGGACCTCGGCGAACAGGTGGTGGTAGCGGTACCAGTGGCGGCCTTCGTCGATCGGGACCACGAACAGGTTGGCCCGTTCAAGGGTCTCGAGCATGGCCTTGCCGCCGGGTTGGCCGGTCACGGCGTCACACAGCCGGCCGTTGAGGCGATCCAGGATGCACGTGCTGACCAGGAAGTCGCGGACCTGCTGAGGTTGACGGACCAGGACCTCCTCGACCAGGTAGTCGACGATGTACCGGTCGTCTCCCGCGAAGCCCGCGATGAAGCCGCGGACGTCCTCGCGCCCTTTCATGGAGAGGGCGGCCAGCTGGAGGGCGGCGATCCACCCTTCCGTACGCCCTTCCAGGACCGCGACTTCTTGGCCGTTCAGGTCCAGACCACTGATCCCGTTGAGGTAGCTGGCCACTTCTTCGGAGGTGAAGCGCAGGTCGCTGGCGCGGATTTCGACGAGATCGCCGCGGGCTCGCAGACGAGCCAGCGGCAGGGCCGGGTCGGCTCGGGTGCTGATGACGAGGTGGACGTTGGGCGGGAGGTGTTCGAGCAGGAATGTCATGCCGACGCCGATGCCCGGCCCGTCGACCAGGTGATAGTCGTCGAGGACCACCTCGATGTCTGTCGGCTCGGCGGCGAGCTCGTTCACGATGGTGGCCAGCACCGCCTGAACGTTGGGTTGCGGCGAGGCCAGGAGCGCGAGGGCGTCGGCGCCGACGCCCGGGATGGCCCGGTCCAGGGCGGTGGACAGGTAGGTCCAGAAGGACCCGGGCTGGCTGTCGTCCTCCTCGAGGGACAGCCACGCTACCGGCCGCTCCGCAGCGGCTCGTGAAGCCAGCCACTGGGCCAGGACGGTCGTCTTGCCGAAGCCGGCGGGAGCCGAGACGAGGGTCAGCTTGGCCTCGGAACCGAGGCGCAGCTGCTGGCTCAGCCGGGGCCGCGCCACCGCGGCCCGCCGCAGTCGCGGCACGAACAGCTTCGTCTCGAGCAGAGGGCCTGCCATCACCGCTCCCCTCCACAGCTCGACGGAGCCTGGCCGCGACGCAGGTACACGGACGCCGTAGACCACCGCAGCGTCGAACGACTCGGTCGCTTGGGCACAGGTCTAGCACGGGGACGCTGCCACGGATTGCGTACGGCGGAGTGCGGGAGCCGGTCCACGCATGACCCACACTGGAGCAGGGATGGTGGTGCTGGTGGCCGCGCTGGCGCGCGCTGCCGCTGTTCGGGCAACCCGGACTCGAGGACACGTCCTGAACCGACACCGGGACATGCTCAGATGACGACGACAAGCTCGACGGAACCCGACCACATCGCCGGCCGACCGGTCCGGTGGAGGTTCATCGTGCTGTACACGCTGGCGTACATGAGCACCTGCCTGTTGTTCCTCGCACCGCTCCTGGTGAGCTTGGCGTTGAAGGTGAACGCGCTGGTCGGGCTGGACCAGGCCCCGAACAACCTGGCGCTGGTCGCCGGCGTCGGCGCGGCGGTGGCCATGCTCGCCAACCCGTTCTTCGGAAAGCTGAGCGACCGGACCACGTCCCGGTTCGGGATGCGCCGTCCGTGGATGGTGACCGGCCTTGTCGGGGGGTCTCTCGGTGTCCTCGTGGTCGCCTGGGCGCCCACGATCACGTTCGTCCTACTGGGATGGTGCGTGGCCCAGGTGGGATTCAACGCCCTGCTCGCCGTCATGGTCGCGGTGCTGCCCGACCAGGTGCCTGTCGCACAGCGGGGCATGGTGGCCGGCGTCCTCGGCGTGTGCCTACCGGTGGCATCGGTCGCGGGAACGTTCCTGGTAAAGCTCTTCACCGGCAACACTGCTGCGGTGTTTCTCGTCCCGTGCGCGGTCGCCGGCGTCTTCATCCTGGTCTTCGCCTTCACGCTGCACGACCGTCGACTCGACCCACAGCACCAGCCACCCTGGTCGCCGCGAGAGCTTGCCGGCACCTTCTGGGTGAGCCCTCGTCGCAGCCCGGACTTCGCGTGGGTGTTCACCAGCCGCTTCATGTTCGTCCTGGCCTACGCCTTCCTGACCACGTACCAGGCGTACTACCTGTTGGACCACCTGGGCAGCGCTGAACCCGACGTGCCGCAGCAGGTGTTCCTCGGCACCCTGGTGCAGTCCACTGTCCTGGTCGCGGCATCAGTGCTCGGCGGCAGGCTGTCGGACTGGACGGGCCGACGCAAGATCTTCGTCGTCGTCGCGTCCGTGATCTACGGCGCGTCGATGTTCATCATCGCGGCGGCCAGCAGCTTCAACGGGTTCTTGGTCGGGATGGCCATCGGCGGGCTCGGGTTCGGGATGTACATGGCCGTCGACCTCGCGCTCGTCGTCGACGTGCTTCCCGACCCGGACAGTGCCGCGAAGGACCTTGGCGTACTGAACATCGCCGGAGCTCTGCCCAGCTCGGTCGCGCCAGCGGTCGCACCGCTCATCCTGGCAGCGGGCGGCGGCAGCTACGGGGTCCTGTACGCGGTCGCCGGCGTCTGTGCACTGGGCGCGGCCGCTGCCATCGTGCCGATCACACGAGTCCGCTGAGCGGACCAAGAGCAGGGCCATGGACGAGACGCCGCGCGGGTGGAAGGCTGGGCGCTGGTGCGCCAGGGTGGCACCAACCGAGCTCCGGTGGCCGTGCCACCCGGCTCGGCGGCGATCGAGGATCTCTACGAGTCGTACTACACCGCCATCGGGAACCGTACGACGACACCGAGTTCTCGGGTCGCAGCGACTACGAGGCCTTCATCCTCGCGGGTATTCCGTCGAGCGGCCTCTTCACCGGCGCGGAGGAGATCAAGACCCCCGAACAGCAGGCCATTTGGGGCGGCAATGCCGGGCAACAGTTCGACCAGTGCTACCACCTGGCCTGCGACACGTACCAGAACGTCGACCTGCACGCCCTCGAGGTCAACAGCGACCTCATCGCGTTTGCCATGTTGACGTTCGCGTTCTCGACGGAGTCCGTGAACGGTGTCCCGGGCAAGAAGGTCCCCGGTCCCACGTTCACGCTGCCCGCCCCGGCAGGTCCGGAGGGCGCCTTCGCTGTGCACGGTGGCGGCTTGGCCCACGGCGCGAAGAAGTAGCTCCTGAGAGAAACCGCATGGGGGCGGTCCATGGGGCCGCCCCCACCCGGCACTCGGAGCGGAACCAGGTCGCTGCGCGTCTCAGATCGCGGAAGCAGGGTCAGCCTGATCTGATGCCACGGCCCGCAACCGCGACCGTAGCCACGATGGGGAGGTCAGTCCCGTACGTGGTACGGGTCGTCGTACGCCGCGTCCCAGGGGTTGGTGGTGCAGATGATGTTGATGACCAGCGGGTGCGAGGACAGGTCCCAGTTCGTGGCCGATGACGGGCCGGTCGTGGCGTCGTACACCTGGACCCCGATGGGCAGTCCCGTAGGCTGGGTCGCGGCGAAAGTGGCCCCGCTGATGGTCACTCCAACCCCACCGGGCTCGATGACCTGCACGCCGTGGGGGACCAGACGGCCCGGCGAGTAGTTGGCCCTGTACAGGTAGCTTCCCGCGGGACACTTCATGTCGGGCAGCCCAACCGACTGCAGCGGGGCAAGGGTGGCCCGGTACCCCTCGACAGTGGTGAGGGTTCCGCTGGCTTCGGCGCTGCTCGCTTCCATCAGCGAGACCCCAGCGGCGATGGTCGCGGCAGCCACGGTGGCCGCAAGGATGGCAGCGGTTGACCTGGCGCGTTTTCTGGTGCTCTTGGCAGCAGCGTTCATGTGAAATTCTTTCCTTCAAGTTGATCGACGTCGCCCCTTGTCAGGGCGCTGGATCTCGTCAACGAGATCCGGTAACAGATCCTGGCTCGCCGCTCACCGTCCCGTTGTCACCCAAACAGGGCACGACGAGGACGACCGCTTGTCCCCCGATCGGAGGACACGTGGCCCAAGCCGTCGCCGCCTCTCGGTGGGGCGCAACGGAGACGACTCACGCCGCGCACCACTCACGTGGCGTGGAGGTCGCGATCAGCGAGGCCTTCAGCGCCTCTGATCACTGAGTAGTCGGTTCAACATCGTTGCGATCCCCTCCAGGGGGCCCTCACCATCGAGCGGACCTGCCGAGCGCGGGTTGCCGTGAACGGTGCCTGCGCCGGATACGACCATGGCGGCGAGCTCAATCGGCTTCAGGTCGACCACGCAGCCCAGGTCGGGCACATTGGTCGGACCGACGTCGAGCGTCATAACTGTGCACCCTTGACCCGCGGTCAGCTGCTGGACCGGCGCCATGATCCTTGCTCCATCGTCGGGCAGTTGCTGACCGGTCATCGTCGCGTACAGCATGAGTACGCCGTTCACCACCGACGTCGAGAGATGGCTCAGCTGGCCAACGAAATCCGTGCCGTCCGCGAGGGTGCCGGTCACGGGCAGCGTGGCGGGGACGGGTCGCTCCTGTGCTGCCGCCGCACTCACCCCCACGGTGTCGTTCCTCACCACATCCGATTCCTGCTTCTCTGGCTGATCCGCCGCCGGTGGACGCCCGCTCGGCTCTGCCCTTAAGGAGACGCCGCCCTCGGTGGCTGATGACGTGGCGCACACCTCTCGTCCAGCGACGGCAGGACGCTCAATGCCTTTGGGCGTCGGAGTACGCCCACGTCATGCCTCGCTGCGGTCGGGGTCTCCTTCAGCGAAGAGCAAGCCGCCCGGGCCACCACCGTGGTCCGCGCGCTGCGACTCCACACGAAGGAGCCCACCCGTGATGCACGAGCGACCATCACTCTCGTCGACCGCCGCGAACCCACCCACGGGCGGCCCGCGCGGCCGGAAGACTCGGCAACACCACGAGCAGGGACCACGTCGGCAGCCTGCTCTGTGCTGTAGCGGGTCTGCTTGACGGCGGCGGTTCGCGGCGGGGCCTCGCGTCCTGCTGAACCGCCCGCTCGCCGGTCTCGGTCCCGAGACCACGACCGGCGCCAAGGGAAGGCAGCGCCTCGCTGGACCTGGGGGCCCGGCGAGGCGCTGCCGGCCGGCGCTGACTCGCGACGAGCAGCGTGAGGCTGCAGGAAGCCGCTCAGGTGCGATGGAAGGAGAGCTGTGACGATTGACGACACATCCACGATGACCGATGACGAGGTGCTCGCCGAGGTGCGTGCTGAGTGCGAACGCTGGGAGGCTCGCGACGAGCTGGAGGCCGGCTTCGCCCGACTGTTCGTCATTCGGGACGAGGCACTCCGACGCGGACTGCCGCTTCCGATGTCCTGTCCGCTCAAGCCTCCCCCGTGGGCCGACGAGCCTGATGAAGAAGTCCGCACAACCGGTTCCGAGAAGTCTTGACAGCCATACGGACCGGCCCCCTAGACGCTGGCGACTCGCATCTGCGACCTGATGGGACGGTGTTTCCACCGGTCACGCCGGACCCGCCAACCCCGCCGGGATATGTCTCTCCAGTCGATGGCAATCCCGATCTCGAGCTCGACGGCGCACCTCGGGACGACCGCACCGGAACCAGCAGGGACGAGCCGATCGTGCCGCCGGCCGTGACGCGGGACCCGGACCAGTCGTCGGCTGCCCCGGCTGTCGACAAGCCGCATCCTTCGGTTTGATGGCCCCTCCGGGCGGCGGCACGTGAGCCGTCACGGTGCTACCGCCCGGGGCGACGAACCGGGAGTCCTTCCTCGAGCGGTCCGGGCGCTGCACGCACGGGCCGTTCTGGTGGAGAAAGCAGAAGCGAAAGCCCTTGGTGTGGCTGAAGGCTCAGGTGCAGGGTGTGTTCTTCACCCACCACCGGCAGCTGCGCATTGGTGAGCATGTCGGTGACGGAGCTGCCCACCACCAGGTGGTCGGACACGGCGGTGCCGGTGATCGGCACCGGCGAGAAGTTGAGGGCGGTCACCTGCAGACCCGTGTCGAGAGCGTGCACCATGACCAGCATCGCGGGGTGGGATACCGCGGCGATGTCCAGCTGGGTGGCGGTGGCGATTCCGTGTCGGGCTCGAACCGCGAGGATGTCGCTCAGCCGTCGGGCGAAAGAGTTCGGGTTGTCCAGCTGGGCAGGGAGTGACCCGTAGAGCGCTGGGCCTCTGGGCATCTGGCCGTTTGAGTCGGTGGCGTCGGGGCGGTAGTCCATCAGGTCGTACGCGGACCGGTGGATCCAGCGGGTGTCGCCATCTCGGGTCAGGTCGGCGACCTGCCGCTCGTCCAGTGTGAGGGCTCCCACCAGGTCCCAGCCGGACAGGGCGAACACGCCTGGTTGCCATGCGTTGTACATGGCCAGCAGGAGGTGGGCGCGGGTGATCGCCTCGATGTCGGCGGGGTCGAGGGAGCTGAGGTCGCGCAGCCCCAAGGATGCGGCGATGACCGTCGCCGTCGTCGATGAGATCCCATTGGTGGAGAAGATCGAGTTGTAGGGAGCAGGGTCACCGGTCAACGTGTCGATGAGCTCACGCCGGACAAGGGTCGCGAGGTCACCGCCGGTGATGGGACGGTTCCGGAAGATGTAGGTGTCCGCCGAGTGCACGGTGTCGAAGTGGATCAGCTCGTAGGTCAGCTCGTCGTGGTTCTGAAGGGCGTGCACCAGCGACGCCGTGTCCACTCCGATCGCCCGCGACTCGTTCATGGTCAGGCGCAGGAACTCGGCGTCGCCGGTCGCCAGGGCGTGGTGGTATGCCGGTCGGTTGACGAAGTCGTAGGACAGGTCGGCGCCTCGCTCGGACGTCTTCTTGATGTCGTCGATGCTCAGGTTCAGCTCTTGGAAGGTGAAGCCGCCGACTTTGCGGACCATGCCGCCGATCAACTGGTTCGCCGCATCGGACAAGGGGTGTCCCTCCGACCAGGCAGGGCCGTCGACGCTCTTCTCGACGCCGAGGAAACCGTTCGCGTCGAGACGGAGCGCCGTGCTGCCCAGGTCGCTGAGGGAGTGGAGGGCGTCGCCGATCACCAGCCGCATACCGGCGAAGGTCGGATCAAGCCAGTTCAGCGAGGGCTGACCCTCCTTGAAGTAGTGGAGATACACCCAACGGTGGTCCGCACCGTCCGGACCGCGCACGGGGGCTGTCGCCGACCAGTTGGTGTCCTTGACGCCGGGCTCGTTGAAGATGACCCGCTGCATCGCGCCGATGATGTGGCCGGCGTCGGCGAGCCGTTCCTCGGTGTCTTGGTCGAGGTTGACGGAGTCCCTCCCGGGCGGAACATCAGGTAGGAGGTGCCAGTCCTCCCGGGGGATCTCGATCATGTGGTAGACGCCCGGGTAGTCACCGACCTTCATCTCGGCCAGCCGGAAGTCGGCGCCCTTGCCGGTATGCCCCGGGACGATGTCGTCGATCACCGCGCCGCCATGCCCCGCAGCGACCGCGCACATGGTCCGGAACTCGTCCTCGGTGCCGAACTGGTTGTCGAAGCGAGTGCTGATCCGGTCAAAGTGACCGTCGATGCTGGGAGTGGCCTTCCAGCCCGAGAGCCCGCCTGCCCTCTTGACCGGTCCGGTGTGGACGGCGGTGATGCCGATCTGTTGCAACGCGTCCCACAGGCCGTCGTCACCGAGGGTCCCCAGGAACGAGCACCCTGGCTTCGTGATCATCGAGATCGGGTACAACGTGAGCCAGTTCGCGGCCTTCGCGATCGCCGCCCGCGGGTTCGGTTCCGCATACGGGTTCTGCCACATGCTGCCTTGGCCGGTGAACTGCGCGGCTGAAGTCTTCGCCGCGCCGAGCATCGACTCCTCGACCAGCCACTTCACGTAGTCCGGGTTGTCGCCGGACGCGGGCCCGGGGGGCCGACTTTGGTAGTAGTCGTCGTCCAGGTCGACCTTGTTGACGACGGGGTCCCCGGCCGGCTCAATGGCGACCGAAGGCTCGCCGGCACCGGTAACCGTCATTCACTACTCCTTGGCTATCTTGGCCCCGACCCGTGGTTGACTCCCGCCACTCGCGCACCGCAGACCGAAGGGCTCGAGGTGTGGCCAGGAGCCGCTGTCGCGGGTGCACATCGTGACACCCCTGTCTGCTTGAAGTCCGAGTGTTCGAGCGAGCCTCAGCGATTGGCGCGATGCGCGCCCGCCTACACAGAGGAGACCCCGATCACCGTCGATGATGACGCGGCCGACCGGAACGACCCGAACGGGCCGACCGCCTCAAGGCTCCCAGTCCTCGGCCCTGCTTCGCGTGATGTGATGCGGTCGTTGACGTCCGTCGCATGGCGGCGCGCATCGGCGTGCCGGGCGGCGGCCATGAAAGGTCCCCGCGGCCCACCGCCGTCAACCGCCGACGCGCGAACCCCACGGGAGGTCGATACCGTGAGGTCGTGAGCGCGGTGTCCTCCGAGGACCCGGCTGATGGTCAGGACTCGTCGGGGGACGTTGCTGCCCTGATGCCGATGGTGAGACGCATCGTGCTGTCGCGTGTCGGCGCCCATCCGGCGGCGGACGATCTGGTCCAGGAGACGCTGGTGCGGGTGCTGGCGGCCCGGTCGCGCATCGAGCCCGGGATGCTCGAGCCGTACGCCATTGTCACCGCCCGTAACGTCATCGCGACGATGTGGCGCGATGCCGACCGCCGCGACCGCAACCTGCACAAGGTCGTCGACCTCCGCGTCCCGGAGGCGCCCGAGGAACCGCTGCTGGCACAGGAGGAACAGGCCGCCATCGCCCAGGCCCTGGACCGACTGGGGGAGCGGGAGCGGCAGACGCTTCTGGCGCACGAGGTGGCGGGGCAGGACACCGGAAGCCTCGCCGCACGGACCGGGTCGACCGCCGGGGCGGTCGCGGCCCAGCTGAACCGGACCCGGGCACGGATGCGCGTCGAGTACCTTCTCGCCCTGGAGCAGACCGAACCGCCGACGGAGCGGTGCCGGCCGGTGCTGTTGGCACTGTCCAGCGGCGATCGGCGACGTCAGCGTGAGGTCGACGCCGCTGGGCACGTGCTGACCTGTGACCTGTGCGCACGGCTGAGCGAGCCGTTGACCGCACGAGGTCAGAGCCGCGACGACGTCGTCCGCATCCCGATCAACCGAGACGCCGACATCGTCTCTGCCCGTCAGGCGGCCAGAGAGCTGGCGGGCAAGGCGGGCTTGGCGGGGACCGACCTGACCCTGCTGGCGACGGCCGTCTCGGAGGTGGTGCGAAACATCGTCCGCTTCACCGAGGGCGGCGAGATCCTCGTCGAGGTGGTCGAGCGGGACGGTCGGCGTGGGCTGCACGTGGTGGCTCGTGACACCGGCCCAGGCATCGCCGACATCGAGCAGGCGATGACCGACGGCTACAGCACGTATGCCGGTCTGGGGCTCGGCCTCCCGGGGGCCAGGCGGCTCATGGACGAGTTCGCCGTCGTATCCGAGGCAGATCGAGGGACAACCGTGACCATGACCATGTGGTCGAAGGAAGGACGACGATGACATCACCGCAGATCACTGAGGGGGAGGACGGTGGGCAGGTGCGCGAGGACCAGGTGCGCAACGACCATGTCCGTGACGATGAGGTCCGTGACGATGAGGTCCGTCACGACCGCGCGGGTGCCGACCAGGAGCCTGAGGTCCAGCAGCGTGCCGACCGAGCAGGTGACGACCATGAGCAGCTGCTGCCCCAGCTCGTGGCGCACCTGCGTGACAACCGCACCGAGCTGCGGGAGGAATGGGTCAGCCGGATCCATGACGCACACCTGCTCGAGGCGATGACGCCGCAGGAGATGGCCGCCGAGACCACGTCGGTCTATGACAACTACGTCGAGGTCCTCGAGACCGGCAGCGTCGAGGCGTTGCAGCACTACGCACGGGACCTGTCCGAGCGGATCATCCCTCGGGGGGTCGAGACGCACGAGGTCGTCGGCATCGTGCTTCTCCTGCGTGACGTCCTGGCGCGTTCGCTCTTCGAGAAGTACCAACGTGACTTCTCATTGCTGAACCGGATCCTGGACGCCTACGAGCCGGCGGCCAACCGGATCGCGAACACCGTGGCGGTCAGCTTCGTCGACGAGCGGGAGCGGGTCATCCGCCAGCAGCAGGACGCGATCCGCGAGCTGTCCACACCGGTCCTGCCCGTCCGGGAACGACTGCTCATCCTGCCGATCATCGGGGTCCTCGACGGGGAGCGGGCCGACCAGCTGACCGAGCAGCTGCTGCGCGGGATCCGCACCCATCGCGCAAAGGTCGTGGTCATCGATATCACCGGCGCCCCGGACGTCGATGCCACAGTGGCCAACCATCTGGTGCAGACGGTCGACGCGTCACGCCTGATGGGTGCGAGCGTCATCCTTACCGGACTCTCCCCCACGATCGCCCAGACGCTGGTCACTCTGGGTGTGGATCTGAGCAAGATCCACACCATCGGTGACTTGCAGGGCGGCCTCGAAGAGGCCGAGCGACTGCTCGGTTACACAGTCTCCAGAGAGGACGGTGCCAGCAGCCTGTGAGCTCCGGACCGGCGCTCGTCTCGATCCTGCGACAGGGGTCATACCTTGTCGCGTCGGTGCACACTGCGCTCGACGACACCGAGATGGTCCGGTTCCGCAACGACCTCATCGACCAGATCGGCCGGTACCGGTCCACCGGCGTGATCATCGACGTGGCCGCGCTGGACGTCCTCGACTCGTTCGGGTTCACCACGATCCGCAGCATCGCCGAAATGGCTCGACTCCGCGGCGCCCACACGGTCATCGTCGGCATCCAGCCCGACGTCGCCTTCGCGATGGTGCGCCTCGGCATGCGAACCGGGCCAGTGGTCACCGCCCTGGACCTCGAGGAGGGCCTCGCCTACCTCAACCGGCACACGGGCGCTCCGATGCCGCTGGATTCGCGTGGCTCCTCCCACTGACCTGGCGGCCCTGGAGCAGGACTACCGCATCGGGTTGCTGCGCTACCTTCCGCGCCACGAGGAAGCAGCCCTGACCGCCGGGTATGCGTTGGGTCGTCGCGCCATCGTCGGCGGGGTGAGCCTGCTGGACCTGGCCTTCGTGCACCACCGGGTTCTCGGCGACGTTGTCAGCGCGACCGCGGTCGCCGAGCAGACGGCGGTCATCGAGGCCGCCGGAACCTTCTTCGCGGAGGTCGTCGCCGCCTATGAGATGGCTCAGCGCGGCCACTTCGACCGCGGATGACCTGCGGCGACACGGGCTGACTCGACCCCACGCGCGAGCGGACGTCGATGAACCGGCTACCTGACGCGAGGCTCCATGAGGGATGTCGCGCGCGGCCCGAGTGAGCAGCAAGCCGTCGGCGGCCGGTGTCGCGTCATGCCGCGACGCATGAGGGGTCTTCACGAGTGATGAGCCGCCCAACTGCCGAACCAACGGGTGGCGCTGTGTACGGGAGCTGCCAGCGCCCGTTCGTACGCGATGCGATCCGCGGTTGGACGGCCGGACCGCTCAACGATGCGACTCTTCAGCGTGACCGCGGAGCGGCTCCGGGTGTCACAGCCCTGCGTCCGCCTGCTCACGGGTCTCGGCCTGACCACCCGAGACCGACCAAGGGAAGGCGGCGCCTCGTCCATCGAGCTGGCGAGGCGCCGCCGTCTCGGTGACCGCTGACCATGCACAAGTGGTCTGCGTAGTGTCGGACCGTGGTGCCCAGGAAGCCGCTCGTCGCCGTCACGGTGGTGGTCGCGCTGGGCCTCGGCGCGTGCACCAACCAGTCAGACGGGAAGGGCGACTCCCCGAATGCGATCGCCCCATCGACCGCGGCGAGCCCCGGTGCAGCGAGCGCGAGGTCTGCTCACGGAGGACCTTTCTCGGTGACGATCGCTGCCTCTGGCGACGTCCTGGCACACGCGGCAGTGACCCGCAACGCGCAGAAGAACGCCGGCGGCAGCGGGTACGACTTCCGGCCGATGTTCGCTGAGATTTCACCGCTGGTCTCCGCCGCCGACCTAGCCCTGTGCCACATGGAGACCCCGATCGCACAGACCGACACCGATCTCACGGTGGGCGGCGAGCTCGTCTTCAACACTCCCCACGAGATGCTTGATGGGCTCAAGTCCGGCGGCTACGACGGGTGCGACTTCGCCAGCAACCACGCGTGGGACCAGGGCCTGGACGGGCTGAAGTCGACCACGGCTGCGTTTGCCGACGTGGGACTGGGCTACGCGGGCCCCAACCCTGACCCGCAGCAGCCGCAGGCCGTGGCCCACTACGACGTGCGCGGCATCACCGTCGCTCACCTGGCCTACACCTACACGATCCTCAACTCTGGCAGTCCCAACACCAAGACCCCGCCTGGGGCGCCGTGGCTGGGTGCGTCGATGTGGCCGATCCAGGGGGCGGCGGGCATCATCGCGGCAGCCCACCAGGCTCGGCAGACCGGCGCTGACGTCGTCGTGGTCAGCCTTCACTGGGGTCAGGAGTACCTCTCGACACCGACGAAGGAGCAGACCGCGCTCGCCAAGGCGCTACTCGACTCCCCCGAGATCGACCTGATCCTCGGCACCCACGTCCACGTGGTGCAGCCATGTCAGACCCTGAACGACAAGCTGGTCTTCTACGGGCTCGGAAACTCGCTGTCCAACCAGTCGAGCGAGGTGGACCCCAACCTCGAGCCACAGACCCAGGACGGCATGATCGCCACGGTGACCGTGTCACGGGACGCCTCTGGCAAGGTGACCGACTCCGCCACATACCAACCCACGTCGGTCGACCTCAACGGTCACGTCATCCGGCTCGCCACCAGGACCGGCAACCCGGCAACGTGGAACCGGACCGTCGCCACGGTGGGGGCCATGGGAGGTTGCACGGCGACGCCGAGCGCGGGCTAGTGCCGTGGTGTGAGCTCGATCGCGACGGCGACGGCTCCCGACTGCGGGACGCAGCAGGTGAGGTCCGCCCGGCATGCCTGTGGCGGCGGCTCCGCCGCAAGCGCCGCGCCGACCGCGGCGAGCTGAGCGGCGAACTGCTGAAGGTCGGCGATCCGCTCGGCGATCTCTGCCTGTTTCTCCGTGATGAGCTGGCCCACCCGGTCGTGGGCCGCGCCGCAGTTGGTGCCGGCCCAGACCGGGAGCAGCGAGGTGATCTGCTCGCAGCTGAGCCCCATCCGCCGCGCCCGCGTGATGAAGAGCAGCTGGCCAGCCGCGTCCTCGTCGTAGTCGCGGTAGCCGGAGGGGGTGCGAGCCGGAAGGGCCATCAGGCCGGCCCGCTCGTAGTAGCGCACGGTCGAGGCGGGTACTCCCACTGATCCGGCGAGCTCCGATATGCGCACACGACCACGGTAGACCTTGCACTGGGGTACAAGGTCAAGGCCTTGACATTGCACCCGAGTTCACGTTCTACGTTCGGCGAACCGACCGAAGCCTGTCGGTCGCCAAACGAGGAGAGAACCATGGGAACCTTCACCCGGTCGAACACCGAGCTGGCCGTCGATGTGGACGGGGCCGGCCAGCAGCACCGCGCCGAGGCGGGCGGAATGACGATCGCACTCGAGCGCTGGAATGCCGGGCTCGACACCTCCGAGTGGTTCGCGGAACTTCCCGACGGTGCCTGCCAGGAGCCGCACTGGGGCTTCTGTGTGAAGGGCACAGTGACGATGCGGTACACCGACGGCCAGACCGAGGTCATCTCGGCCGGCGAGGCCTACTACATCCGGCCCGGCCACAACGCCCACATCGACAACGACGCCGAGTTCGTCGAGTTCACCCACGCCGACCACACGCCGGGTATCAACACCGTCGACCTGGAGCCGAGGCGCCAGCGAGAGGTGGTGTAGACAGCCACAGCGGGACATCGGCAAGGTGGCGGTCGTGGCCGTTGATATTCCCGCACCTGCCACGAGCGCCGCCCGCGACGGATAGCCTCGCGCTGAGTTCGTCGGGCAAGGGAGGCATTTGTCGATCTTCGAGCTGGGCACCCCTGCTCTGACGCTCGGACTGTTCGGAGTGATTCTCGTCGCGACCGTCGCGGGCCACCTCGTCGGACGGGCGGTGCGCCCCCGGTCGGAGGGGCTTCGTGAGCCGTTCGGGGTGATCCAGGCCGCCATGCTGGGGTTCATGGCGTTGGTTCTCGCCTTCGGTCTCAGCCTGGCGGTCGGCCGCTACGAGAGCCGGCGGGCGGACGTGGTCACCGAAGCCAATACGGTCAGCACGGCATACCTGCGCGCGCAGAACCTCACCGAACCGAACCGCACCCGCTCCCTCGACCTCCTTCGCCAGTTCACGGACTCGGCGGTCCGCATCGCTGAAACCGTCCCCGGCAGTCCGGAGCACGCCGAGGCGATCGCCGGCAGCGGGCAGATCCAGCGGGCGCTGTGGGTCGAGTACAGCCAGGCGCTGGCGGCCGAGCCGACGGGAACCCCGGCCCGTCTGTACGTCGACAGCCTCAACGCGGCGTTCGAGGCCCAGTCCACGCAGGTCGCCGGTCTGGGTAACCGGGTTCCGCTCCCGGTCCTGCTCCTCGAGCTGATCGGGTCGGCGATCGCCCTCGGACTGCTCGCACTCCATCTCGGCACGCTCGGCCGCGGTCCGGCGATCGCGTTGCTGGCAGCCATGCTCGTCGCTGCGACGTTGTTCATCACCTTCGACCTGGACCGGCCGGTCCGCGGCCTCATCAACGTCAATGCCGACCCGCTGACCGAACTGCGCGCCACGATGTCTGATCCCCCCGCCTACGGCGGTCCCCCCTGACGCCATGGTGCGCAGTTGGGTCGATCAGCTGCGGAAGCCGGGCGGGTTGGCCGGCAGAACCAGGTCCGCCAGGACGCCGTAGTGGTCGCTGGCCCAAACGCCGTCGACCGGACGGTCCAGGACGCGCTGACAGCGGGCCACCTGCAGCGTCGGTCCGTGCAGGATGCTCCGCACGAGAACGTGGTCGATCCTGCGAGTCACAGCGGTGGCGACCTCGCCGTCCTGCACCAGCGGGTTGGTCGACTCGAACGTGTAGCCGGGGTCACCGGGATGGGCGTACTCCCAGGCGTCCTGGTAGCACACGCTGAAGCCGTCGACGGGGCGACGCCCGCGCCAGAACGACAGGCTCGCCGAGTCCGGCGTCGCGTCGAAGTCGCCGAGCACGACTGCGTGGACGTCCCTGGACCCGATGTGAGCCTCGACCGTTCGGGCGACGAGCACGGCCTGCTGTTCGCGCTCGTGTTCGAAGGGGAACGGCCAGCTCGGCTTGTGGTGCACGACGACCACGTTCCCCAGCGGAGTCTCCATCTCGCGGAGCACGGCCGCGGACCACGGCAGCGCCTTCGTGGCCCGTTCGGTGATCCGAAGGTCAACCTCGGTGATGAGGCGGTGCGGCCAACGGGTCGCGACGGTCCCTCCGACGCCGTCGGCAGCTTCCGAGAAGGATGCGAGGTGATAACCGTGTCCGAGGATCCGGCCGAGATCTCCGTCCAGGTCCAGCGGAACCTCCTGCAGGGCGATGACGTCCGGGTCCTGTTCGCTCGGACTGCTCACCATCGCGGGCCTGGGCAGGGCTTTAGTGCTGCTGAGGAAATCGTCGAACCGCGGGCTGCCTGATCGGGTGCATGCTGAAGGGGTGGACAAGGCCTCGGTGCTGGCCGAGCTAGCCAGGGTGGTGGCGAGACAAGACGCTCGAGGCAGCCTTTCGGAGCGTCTTTGCGCGGCTGCCGTGACGATCGCGGGAGCGAGCGGCGCCTCCTTGACGGTTGCCTACACCACCCCGCACCGGGTGACGCTGTGCTCCACCGATGACCTGTCGGCGCGCCTGGAGGACCTGCAGGACGTTCTCGGCCAGGGACCGGGCCCGTCGGCGTACCTGACCGGGAGTCAGGTGAGAATGGACATCGGACCGGAGCCGGGCAAGGGCTTCGACGACCGGTGGCCCGAGTTCGACGAAGCCGCACGCGCCGCCTTCACCAGCGTTCAGGTCATCGCCGTGCCGATCCATCCTGACGCGGAGATCCTCGGGGTGCTGACCTACCACCAGCCCCATCTCCTGCGGGAACACCTCGATCACAGTACGACCCAGTTCCTCGCGGACGCGGTTGGCGTGGCCCTGCTCAAGGACCCCGACGACCTCGCCCCCGACTCGGGCGGCCCATGGGCCAGCCGCGCCTCCGTTCACCAAGCCACCGGGATGGTCATCGCCCAGCTGCAGATCGGTGCTGACGATGCGCTCGCACTCCTGCGCGCACACGCGTTCGCACACGGCCAAGCCCTGACAGAGGTAGCGCAGTCGGTGCTTCGAGGACGGCTGAACTTCGCGCTCGCGGACGAGGACACCGACCCAGACACCGAGGGCGCGTCCCGACGCTCGTCCAGGAAAGAAGAGCAGTCATGACGTCATACGCTCAGCCTCTGGCCCGCGCCGTTGCCTCTCTGGTAACTGAGCACGACGTCACCGACGTGTTGGCACACTTCCTCACCGACGGGCAGGAAGCCCTGGGCGCGGCCGCTGCGGGACTGTTGGTCAGGTCGGGCACCGGCGAGCTGGAAGTTCTGACCACCACCTCCCATCGGGCCATCGACCTGGAGGCCTACCAGGCGCAACAGCAGACCGGCCCCTGCGCCGATGCCGTCGACACCGGGGAGTACGTCTTCGCCAGCGGCGCCCACGACATCGCGACCCGATGGCCGGGCTTGACGGCCTCTCTGGCGGTCACGCCGTACCAGGCCGTGCAGGCTCACCCGATGCGGTGGCACGGTCACGTTCTTGGGGCGATCACCTTCTTCTTCGCGGAGCCCGGCGCCGAGTCAAGGGACCAGTTGGTCGTCGGTCAGGCGTTTGCGGACATGGCCACGTTGATTCTGCTGACGCCGCACGAGATCGGCGGGTCCGAGATCGCGACCCGAACGCGTCATGCACTGATGGCCAGAGCCATCGTCGAACAGGCGAAAGGCGTCCTGGCGTATCAGTGCGGCATCCCCATCGACCAGGCGTATGACACCCTCCTCAACCTCGCCCGGACCGACGGCGTCACCCTCAGCGAGGCCGCCGCCGCCATCGTCCGGCAGGCCTCCAGAACCGGATGAGGCGGCGAATGTCGTCAACTACGGTAGGAGCGACCGACGCTCCGACACGACGATTGAGTAACGACATGGCCCGTGACGGCAGGGCGAGCACCCCCGAGAGCATCGCCCAGGCACTCCGGGAAGACCTCTTGGACGGTGTTCCCAGCCCTGGGTCTCGGCTGACCGAAGAGGCGCTGTGTGCCCGCTTCATGAGCGGCCGTCACTCCGTCCGGGCTGGACTGCAGATCCTCGTTTCGGAAGGACTGCTCGAGCACCGGCGAAACAAGGGGATCCTCGTTCCAGAGGTGACCGAGGAACGGATCGACGAGATGTGCTCCTATCGAGCCATCCTCGAGCTCGGTGCGTTGAGGCGACGACTCGCGATCCGAGCGGACCGGTGACCAGCGTCGACCCTCGAGTCGACCCACTGCTCCCCGCTGTTCGCACGCCGCGGCGGCTGCCGCGAGTGTCGGAGATCCGGCCCCTCGTCAAGGTTCGACGTCCGCCGCTGGGGGCGCGGCAGCGTCGGCTGGCCAAGGCGCACACGATCGAGGACCTGCGGGACATCGCCCGGCGTCGCGTACCCCGGTCGGTCTTCGACTACGTGGACGGCGCCGCGGAGCAGGAAATCAGCATCCGCCGCGCTCGCGCCGCCTTCGAGGCCGTGGAGTTCCACCCGCGCGTCCTGCGGGACGTGTCCACCATCGACACCCGCGCGGAGGTTCTCGGAGCGACCGCGAGCCTTCCGCTGGTTCTGGCCCCCACGGGATTCACCCGCATGATGCACCACGAGGGCGAGACGGCGGTGGCTCGAGCCGCCGCCCGGGCGAACATCCCGTACGCGCTGTCCACGATGGGGACCACCGATCTCGAGACTCTTCGCGCCTGCGCGCCATCGGCCCGACAGTGGTTCCAGCTCTACCTGTGGAAGGACCGCGACGCGAGCGAGGCGTTGGTGGACCGAGCGGTACGGGCCGAGTACGAGGCGCTGGTGCTCACCGTCGACACGCCCGTTGGCGGGGCCAGGATGCGCGATGTTCGCAACGGCCTCTCCATCCCGCCGGCCCTCACGATGCGCACGATGGCGGGGATGGCGGTACGGCCGGCCTGGTGGGTCAACGTGCTCACCACGGAACCGCTTCGGTTCGCGTCGATGTCCAGCTCCGACGGCACCGTGGAGAGCCTGATCGACCGGATGTTCGATCCGGCCGCCACCGTCGACGACCTGCGGTGGCTGCGAGAACGGTGGCCGCGGAAGCTGGTCGTCAAGGGCATTCAGGGCGTCGAGGATGCCCGGATGGTCGCCGACCTCGGGGCCGACGCCCTCGTCGTCTCCAACCACGGTGGTCGCCAGCTCGACCGGACGCCGGCCCCACTCGAGCTGCTCCCGTCCGTGGTCGACGCGGTCGGCGGGAGGTGCGAGGTGCTCATCGACACCGGCGTGCGCTCAGGGGCGGACCTGGTGGCCGCGCGGGCGTTGGGAGCGTCGGCGGCGATGGTCGGCCGGCCCTACCTCTACGGGCTGATGGCGGCCGGCGAGGAAGGAGTCGACCGCGCGCTGGAGATCTTCAGGACGGAGTACACGCGGACGATGCAGCTCCTCGGCGTATGCCGCACGGCTGAGCTGGGCGCCGCACAGGCGTCCCTCGGCTCACGCGCCTGACGGCCGGCTCACGTCGCGATGCTGGCCCGTGCCACGAGGTCACGAACGGTGGCCAGGGTGGCTTCGGGGTGGTCGAGGTGCAGGTTGTGTGCTGCCCGGGCCCCGGACCAGTGGGGCCCCAGCGCGGCCGTGATGGTCGTCGATCGGGCCGTGGCTTTCCGGTCGAGCACGACCCGGACGGCCGACACTAGCGGAAGGCGTGGCGTCTCGAGGTCCAGCGTCTGGTTGACACCTTCACCAATCCCCAATAAAGTCCATCGCAATCCAAGAAAGTGCAACACCAACGTCCTGGTGGAGGGGTGATGGCACGCGAGCTGCTGGCGGGGCTCGACGTCGGCACGACGTCGGTCAAGGCCCTGCTCGTCACCCCCGAGGGCGAGGAAGTGGCGATCGGCCGGACGCCGACGACGTGGACGACCACCGAGTTCGGCGCCGAGACCTCGGCCGAGTCCCTGGTCGACGCTGCGCGGCAGGCGCTAGCCACCGCCTTGGCGCAGGTGCCGGAGGACCGCGTCGTCGCCCTCGGCGTCGCGTCGATGGCCGAGTCCGGCGTGCTCGTGGGAGCAGACGACGCACCCGTCACGCCCGTCATCGCCTGGCACGACCATCGCGACGAGCAGCAGCTGACCGACCTCGTGGCCACCCTGGGAGCGGAGCGGTTCTCCGTCACCACCGGGCTGCCGATCTGGACGCAGTGGAGCCTCACCAAACATCGCTGGCTCGTCGACAACGTCCCTGAAGCGCGAGACGCCAAGCGCCGCTACAACATCGCGGAGTGGGTGACGCGAAGCCTGGGTGGGGACCCCGCCACCGAGCTGTCGCTCGCGTCCCGGACCGGCTGGCTGGAGCTGGCTACCGGCCGGCCGTGGAGCGAGTCGCTGGCGTGGTCCAGGGCGTCAGAGAACCTGATGTTCGACCTGGTGTCCGCAGGTACCCCGCTGGGGACGGCGCGCACCGAGGGCCGACTCGCCGCTGTCGACGGGGCGACCCTGACCGTCGCGGGGCACGATCACCAGGCCGCGGTCGTCGGGGTGGGCAGCACGGGCCCGGGCGACGAGTTCGACTCGTGCGGAACAGCGGAGGCGATCCTGCGCACGATCGAACCCGGCCTGGACCCCGCAGCGATCGCCGCCCTGACGGGCGAGGGCGTGACCGTCGGATGGCACGCCATCCGCGACCGCTGGTGCCTCCTCGGGGCGACCCAGGGCGGTCTCGTCCTCGGTCACGTCCAGGCAGCGCTCGGTGTCGACCGTGCAGGTCTCGCCGACCTCGACGCGGCCGCCCTCGCCGCAGCGGACAACCCCGCGGTGCTGCACATCACCGAGGGCGGCGACGTCACCGTCCTTCCGGCTTCCGACCCGGGCCAGGTGTGGCGCGCCGCAACGCGTGCGGTGACGGAGCAGGCCCGGTCGCTGAGCGAGAGCCTCGACCGCGCGTCGGGAGCGCGTCGCGAGCTCGTGGTGGCTGGCGGCTGGACCAACAGCACCGCCGTGATGGCCGCCAAGGCCGACGCGTTCGGGACGCTGCGGCGCGCAACGACGACCGAGGCCGGCGCCCGTGGCGCCGCGTTCCTGGCCGGGCTGGCACGAGGTACCTACTCCTCGCATCGTGACATTCCCAACGGGGCCAACCCGAACACCGCGGCTGGCGGCACCAGTCCCTGGCAGAGCGAGGATGCGTCGACATGACCCTGGCCACCACCGCGGAGCTGATCCGAAGGGCCACGTCGAACGGCGTCGGGCTGCCGGCCTTCAACGTCATCACGCTCGAGCACGCAGAGGCGATCGCCACCGGAGCCGAGCGCGCCGGCTGTGCCGCGGTACTTCAGATCAGCGAGAACGCGGTGAAGTTCCACGGCGGGCGGCTTCGACCGATCGCGGCCGCGACGGTGGAGGTGGCCAGACAGAGCGGCGTCGACCTGTCCGTCCACGTCGACCATGTCGAGGACCCGGACGTCCTTCGCCAGGCGGCGGACACGGGGATCAGCTCGGCCATGTTCGACGCCTCTCACCTGGACTACGACGCGAACGTCGCGGCGACGCGCGAGGCCGCGCAGTGGGCTCACGACCAGGGCATGCTGCTGGAGGCGGAGCTCGGCAAGGTCGGCGGGAAGGGCGGTGCGCACGCGCCGGGCGTGCGCACGGACCCGTCGGAGGCCGTCAGCTTCGTCGCCGCGACCGACGTCGACGCGCTTGCGGTGGCAGTGGGCAGCTCGCACGCCATGGTCGAGCGGACCGCCGCCGTGGACCTTGCGCTGATCAGGACGCTGGCGGATTCGCTACCGATTCCCTTGGTGCTGCACGGATCCTCCGGTGTGTCCGACCCGATGCTCGCAGACGCCGTGGCGGCCGGGATGGTCAAGATCAACATCGGGACGATCCTCAACGTCTCCTGGACCGGGGCGATCCGGAAGGTGCTCGAGGCCGACCCCACAGTGGTCGACCCCCGCGACTACGTCAGGCCGGCTCGGGACGCCGTCGCCGACGTGGTGGCTCGGCTCTGCGCCGTGGTCGGAGGGTCTCCCACATGATCGTGACGCTCACCCTCAACCCGGGCCTGGACCTGACGTACACGCTGACCGAGTCCTCGGTGGGACAGGTCGACGTCCATCGGGCCGCAACGGCGACGCTGGAGGCCAGCGGTAAGGGCGTCAACGTCTCGAGAGCCTTGCACGTCAACGGTATCGAGACCATCGCGGTGCTGCCGCTGGGTGGGTCCACCGGGCACCACCTCGCCGAGCTGCTCGACACCGAAGGGGTGGCGCACCGCAGTGTGGAGCAGCGTGCGGACACCCGGGTCAACACCACGCTGGCCGTCACCGGGGGGCACACCGCCAAGGTCAACGGACCCGGTGGTCCGCTGACCGGCGCCGACCTTGATGCCCTGAAGACCGAGGTCACCATCGCGTTGCGAGAGGGCCGTTCCGACAGCGACGTGTGGCTGGCGGTATGCGGATCGCTCCCCCCGGGGCTCGACCCGGCCGTGGTCGGGGACCTGGTGGTCCTGGCCCACGCCAACGGTGCCCGCTGCGCCGTGGACGCTTCGGGCGAGGCGTTGGCCGCGGCCATCTCGGCCGGTGCGGACCTGCTCGCCCCCAACCGCATCGAGCTCGCCGAGGTCGACCCGAGAGCCGCCGCCACCGAGGTCGTGGGAGAGCTGGCCGCCATCGCTGCGAGCATCGCACGCGACACCGGAACCTCCCTCCTCGTCAGCCTCGGCGAGGACGGAGCGCTCTTCACCGATGGCCACTCCCTCGTCCACGGCTACGGGGCCGCGCTGACACCGGTCAACACGGCCGGCGCCGGCGACGCCCTGCTGTCCGGCTGGCTCGCCGCGTCCGGACCGCCCGCCGACCGGATGGCGCGCGCCATTCGCTGGAGCCGGGCCGCCTGTCTCTCCGCCACCACCGTCGCCCCTGCCCTGGTCGACTGGGCGACGTCGGGCGACGACATCACCGTCCGCACCCTGGCCCAGGGCCAACCCGAAAGGTCCGTCTCATGACCACGAACCGCCGCATCGTCGTGAGCGCCGTCCGGACGATGGAGCTGCGCGAGGAACCGACTCCGACACCGGCGCCGGGTGAGGTGCGGGTCCGGAGCTCCTACATCGGCGTATGCGGCTCCGACACCCATGCCTTCCACGGGCGCCACCCGTTCATTCCTATCCCCTACCTTCCTGGTCACGAGGCGACCGGTGTCGTCGAGGAGATCGCGGAGGACGTCACCACGGTCTCGGTCGGCGACCGCGTCGTCGTCGAGCCGACACTGCCCTGCTGGCAGTGCAAGCCCTGCCGCAACGGCAACGAGAACCTCTGCGAGAACCTCCAGTTCTTCGGATGTGGCTACCCACAAGGCGGGATGGCGGACCAGTTCGTCATCCGGGCCGACCGCCTGCACCACATCCCCGACGACATCGGCGACCTCGATGCGGCGCTCATCGAGCCGCTGTCGACGCCGGTCCACGCCGGCCGTCTCGCCGGACCGCTGGACGGCCGATCGGTCGCGGTCCTCGGGGCCGGCACCATCGGGCTGCTGATGCTCGCCGTCGCACGGTGGTCCGGAGCTGCCAGGGTCGTCGTCACCGACCCGCTGCCGGCCAAGCGCGAGGCCGCGCTCAGGCTGGGCGCCGACGCCGTCGTCGACGCGATGGCTCCAGACGTCAGCGCCCAGGTTCGGGACGCGCTCGGTGAGAGCGCCGACGTCGTCTTCGACTGCGTCGCCGTGAAGTCGACGACCCTCGCGGCGATCGACATGGCCCTCAAGGGCGGCACGGTGGTCATCGTCGGCGTCCCGGCCGCCGACTTCGAGCTACCGATCCGGATCATGCAAGACCAGCAGATCCGCCTTCAGGGAAGCGCGACCTACGTGCCCCAGGACTACGCCACGGCGATCGAGATGATCCGTTCCAGAGCAGTCCGGGCCGAGGACTTCATCACCGGCCAGTTCCCCCTCGATCAGGCCGAGCAGGCCTTCGATGCGTCGGTCAGCGGCGACCACATCAAGGTGCTGATCCACCCATGACGTCGAGCCACGGCAACAACATTCGCGACCTGCAACCGGCCAGCGCCCGACATACCGCCATCCTCGGCACCCTGCGGGCCCGGGGACAGGTGAGAGCGGGCAAGATCGCCGACGAGCTCGGTGTGACCCACGAGACCATCCGCAAGGACCTGCTGACGCTCGAGTCGCACGGGCTGCTCCGCCGCGTCCACGGTGGTGCCGTGATGGCCGAGTCGCTCTCGTTCGAGCCCACCCTCAGCGCCCGGACCAGCATGGCCGCGGAGAAGCAGCGGATCGCCGCCGCCGCGATCGAGTTCCTCCCGCCGACCGGTGCGGTCCTCATCGACTCGGGCACCACGACCGAGGCCCTGGCCGCGAGCCTGCCCCCCGGGGTGTCACTGGTCGCGATCACCAACGCGTTGCCCGTCGCGCTCGCGCTGATGACTCACCCTCAGCTGACCGTTCACCTGCTCGGCGGTCGCGTCCGCGCTGCGACCATGGGCACGGTCGACTCCTGGGCGCTGAGGAACCTTCGCGACGTGCAGGCCGACGTCGCCTTTCTCGGCGCCAACGCCTTCTCCCTGGAGCACGGTCTGAGCACACCAGACGCGTCCGAGGCGGCGTTGAAGGGTGCCATGGTCGACTCGGCGCGGCTGACGGTCCTCATGGCCGACCACACCAAGTTCGGCCGCAACGCCGTGTTCAAGTACGCCGACCTGGACACCATCGACATCCTCGTCACCGACGAGGGCATGAGCACAGCGGACGCGCACACCCTCCAGTCCGCGGCGGGCGTCGAGGTTCTTCGCGTCTGACGACGGCCGGTATGCCCGTGCCAGGTCAGTGGAGGGTGGGGCGGTAGACGAGCTCCTGGGTGCGACCGTCCAGCGTCCGCGTCTCGAGGAGCTCCAGGTCGAAGTCGGCCGCATCCTGGAAGACCGGTTGCAGTCCGGTCTGACCGGTGATGACGGGGAAGAGGGTGACCTGCACGCGGTCGACGAGGCCGGCGGCCATCAGGGCCCGGTTCATCGACAGGCTGCCGTGGGACCGCAACGGCACGTCGGACTCCTCCTTGAGCCGGGCGACGACGTCGACGGCGTCCCCCCTGACGAGGGTCGCGTCCGGCCAGTCGAGGGGCTCTTCCAGCGTGGTCGACACCACCGTCGCCGGCATCCGCCACATCCGCGTGACCCAGGGGTCACGCACCTCGGACTCCTCGGTGCTCGAGGCCAGCATCTGCGTGAACTCGCGATACGTGGTGGCCCCGAAGACCATCCGCTGCTCCGCGCCGAACGAGGCCAGTCGATGCTCGAGCAGCTCGGGGCCCTGCTTGCCCCAGTAGCCGGTCCAGTCGCCGCTGGCGGCGGCGTAGCCGTCGAGGCTGGAAAAGACATCGAAGGTGTAGGTGGCGGTCACGTGCTTCTCCTGGGTTTCGATGATGGATGAGGCTAGGGACCGGAAACCGACGCGAAACTCATCGACGTCGGACCAGCCTGGCGGTTGGCGCGTGCGGGCCGGACCTCTCTGATCGGGGAGGTTTCCTTCTGTCAGATCCGCGAGTTATCGTGTGCCCAAACCGGACTCGAACACGCGGCGACCGCTCCCGCCTGTGCGACGCCGGTTTCCCACCCAGACCCCGTGGGGAGGATTGCTGATGCCCTCTGAAGCCCTCACTCGACTGCTGAGCCGTCTGGACGGCCACGTCACCAGCAACGGGCTCGTCGACCACACGCCGATACCCGACCAGCCGGAAGAGATCGCCCAGCTGCGCTCCGCACTGATGAGCAACCGGCGGATCAGCCTGGCCATGGGCATTCTCATGCGGGACCAGGATGTCGACGAGAACGAGGCGTTCACCTATCTGCGTCGCATGAGCCAGGACAGCAACCGCAAGCTGCGTGACGTCGCCGAGGACGTCATCGACCACCGCCGGTTGCCGCCGGGCACGAGGCGAGCCGAGAGGCTCCATTCCTGAACCCCTCGGCTCTTGGCCAGGCGGGGCCGGCCGCTCCCCTCCTGACTTGGCCGGTGAGTTTAGTTGGCGCCATTGCCCGTGGCCCGATCCGCGGGACAGTGCTCACGGATTGCCGAGCCGCCGCCCAGACCCCGCTGTGAACCGGTCGTACCGCCGAGCCTGGCCCTCGCAGCCTCGACACGTCGCCGACGCACGTCGGTTCGTCACTCAGCGTCTTCGCGACCAGGGCCTCGACCGCCACGTCGACAGCGGTTACGTCGGCCGGGTGAGCCGGCCCCAGGCCGAATGCGTGAGAGCGCGCTGCACGGTGCCGGCGCGGCCCGACGCGGTGAGGGCGACTCGGGCTGCGTTCCAGCCGCACGCACCGTGCACCCCGCCGCCGGGGTGGGCCGACGCGCCGGCCAGGTAGAGGCCGGCGATCGGAGTCTCGGGACGACCCAGTCCGGGCGTCGGCCGCAGGAAGAGCTGCTGATGGAGAGCGGACGTCCCGGCGTTGATGGCGCCACCGACCAGGTTCGGGTCGGCGGCCTCGAGATCGCTCGGGGACTGGATATGCCGCGCGAGCACCAGATCGAGGAAGCCGGGCGCCACGCGCTCGACGGCCGCCTCCATGACCGCGACGTGTTCGCCGAGCAGCTCGCCGGTCCAGTCGTGGCCGTGCGGCACGTGGGTGTACGCCCAGGCGGACTCGGTGCCCGCCGGTGACCGGGTGGGGTCGGAGGTGGTCATCTGGCCGAACAGCAGGAAGGGGCGCCGGGGGATGCGTCCGACGGTCAGGTCAGCGGACATGTCGACGAACCCGTCGAGGTCGACGCCGAGATGGACCGTCCCCGCTCCGTGCGCCCCGGCCGCCGTCCACGGCACGCGGTCGGCCAGCGCCCAGTTGACCTTGATCGTGGGGTTGTCCCACTGGAACCGGTCGAGGTTCGTCGCGAACCGAGGCGGCAGATGCCCGAGGCCGACGAGATCCCGGTACAGCGCGGGAGCCGGGACGTCCGCCAGCACCGCTCGGCGGACCTGGATGCGGGAGCCGTCGGCCAGGCTCACCGCAACCGCGCGACCCTGCCGAACCTCGATGTCGACGACCAGCGCGTTGGTTCGAACCCGCGCTCCGGCGGACTCGGCCCGTCGGGTCAGGGCCTGAGCCAGCTCGCCGGCCCCACCCCGCGGGACCGGGAATCCGACGTCCTGGCCCATCATCGCCAACAGCCAGCCGAGCATGGCACTCCCGGCCGAGTCCGGAGGCACGTCGCTGTGCATCGAGTTACCGGTGAGGAGCAGGGGACCGCCAACGCCGCGGAACATCTCGCTTCCGAGTCGACGAACCGGCAGCAGCCCGAGCCGGGCCAGGTCGACCATCCCCGCAAGCTTGACCCGTCGCAGAATGCTGCCGAGCGCGCGTACGGGTGGGATCGGGGTGAACAGTGCGTCGAGCAGCGGGTCGCGGACCCGTTGCCAGCCCTGGAAGAGGTCGATCCAGGCATCACCGTCGCCGGTCCCGAACTCCTCCAGCCCGGCCGCCGTGTCCTCGACGGCCGCATGCAGAACCGCGGCGCGGCCGTCGTCCAGCGCGTGAGCCAGGACGTCAGGCGCCCGACACCAGCTCAGGCCGTGCCGCTCGAGCTCGAGGCCGCGGATCACCGAGCTGGCCGCGGCGAGCGGGTAGAACGCGCTGAACATGTCGGTCACGAACCCGGGCGCGGTGACCGTGTCGCTGCGGACGGCGCCCCCGGTTCGGTCGGACTGTTCGACCAGGAGCACGTCCCAGCCGGCATCGGCGAGCGCGTTCGCGGCGACCAGCCCGTTGGGACCGGCGCCGATCACGACCGCATCGGCCACGTCCGCGGAGGCCATGGCCGGAGCGCGGGGCGTCGTCACGCCGATCCCGTCCACTCCCGATGCCGGCCCTCGGCGATGAGCGCGAGGCGGCGCAGCGCCTCGGTGTTGCGGACCGCGATGGCGGCCTGTCGCACCGGACGGGGGATCAGCAGCCCAGGTCCGGTCACGGCGTCCTCGACGATCGTGACCGTGCACGACTCGTCCGACCCCTCGGCGATGGCGAGCTCGACACGGGCTTCGCCCATCGGCCACCCCCGGGCCCGCAAGTGCAGCTGTTCTCCCGGGACCACCTGCAGCGAGACCGTCTCGTCGTCGATGACCGCGGGCCACACGCCGAAGGAGTGATGGATCCGGCTGCCCGCGTCGGGCCACGTCGAGTCGACCGCCCGCACTCGCGACGTGCCGACCACCCAGTTCGCGTACAGCCAACCGTCCGACACCACAGCCCAGACCGCTTCGGCGGGGGCACGAACCAGGCGAGAGATGCGACGCGTGGTCGAGGTCAGCTGTTCCGTCATGATGCCCTTCCGGGAAAGGTGGAGAGTCCCTGAGCTGCAGTCGTGCGTGGGACCACAGGACGGCGCGAGAGGATGCCACCGAGCAGGCCCGGCCACGGGCCGGCGACGGACTCGTTCTCCGCGTGCGGAGCCAAGACGTTGCCGGGCGTGGGACCGGCCGGCTCGGCCAGCCCACCGGCCCGCATCAGCGGTCCCACGATCCGGTCGAACACGGCCGGCAGAGCCCTGAACCCCAGAACGGTCAGCGCGTTCGCCGGACCGACGTTGCGGTCGCGGGCGGGCTTCTGAAGCCGTCGGGCGATGGCCCGCGCCACCCGCTCGGGTGAGACCACCGGCGGTGGAGGACGACCGTGCAGCCCGACGTACGTGCCGGCCTGGAGGTACACGGGTGTGTTGACACCTCCGGGGGAGACCAGGCTGACCTCGATCCCGGGGGTCTCGCGAGCCTCGATCTGCAAGCAGCGGACCAAGCCGTGCACGCCCCACTTCGCCGTGACGTACGAGCTCATGTACGGGGTCGCGATCTTGCCCAGCAGGGACCCGACGACGACGAGCCGGCCACCGCCCTGCGCGCCGAACTGCCGCAGGGCGGCGCGGGCGACGTGTCCGGTCCCGGACAACGTGACCTGGATCGCGTGGTCGAAGACGTCGACCGGTACGTCCTCGAACCGGCCGTACGCCAGGGCGGCGGCGCTGTGCACGACGGCGTCGACCCGCCCGTATGCGGCGATCGTCGCGTCGAACAGCGCGTCCACCTCAGCAGGCACTGCAACGTCCGTGGGGACGACCAGGGTCGAGCCGTCCGGGCACTCGCGCTGCGTCTCCTCGAGGGCGACGAGGGACCGAGAGGCCAGCACGACCCGCATGCCCTGCCGGGTGAGCAGTGCACTCGTAGCCCGGCCGATCCCGCTGGAGGCGCCGGTGACGATCACGACCGGCGCGGCCTCCTGGTCCCCGGGTGACCCGCTCACTCGATCCTCTTCCTCATCGGCGTCGTCACTGGCATCAGCGGTGTACCTCCAAGGGACTGCGGACCATGCGTCCACGGACGACTCGGGCCTACCCAGCCGCGCTCCGGTCAAACTGACGGAGCGTCTTGGCGAGCGTCAGGGCTCCAAGGTTGTCCTGCAGGGAGGCCGCAAGGGACAGTCGTGTCGACCAGCGCGCCCACCGGCTGCGGCGGGTCATGGGATCACGACGAGCTTGCCCGTCGCCCGGTTCTGTTCCATGTACTCGTGCGCCACCGCGATGTCCTCGAGTGAGAAGACCCGATCGAGCGGGATGAGACCAGGGTCGACGGCCGCCGCGGCGAGGTAGTCCTGGAGAACCTCAGCCGGCAGATCCGTGGCATCGCCGCCGTAGGCGGTCAGGCGTACGCCCGTGGGGAGGTAGTCGATGGGGTAGAAGCTCTCGACGACCCAGGCGTTGCTCAGCATCCCGGTGAAGCAGGCCACGCCGTGAAGGGTGAGCGACCGCAGCGTGTCGGGCAGGGTCGGGGTGCCGACGAGCTCGAGGGCGAGATCGGCGCCGTCGGGGAGGACGGCGCGGACCTGGTCCGCCACGGCACCGTCGTCGATGAGGACGTGGTCGACGCCGATCTGACGAAGCCGGGCGGCCTTGGCCGGCGAGCGGGTGGTCGACAGGACGGTCAGCCCCCGGCGCTTGGCCAGCACGGCGGCCGCCATGCCGACGGAGGACGTTCCACCGCGGACCAGCAGGGTCTGGCCGGGCTGGAAGTCGAGCCCGGTGGTGAGGCTGCCGTATGCGGTCTGCAGCATCTCGGGGACCGCACCGATCAGCTCCCAGGGGAGGTCGCTGTCGACGGCGATGACCTGTCGGACCGGTACACACGTGTACTCGGCGTAGCCGCCGTCGAACGTCCGGCCCATCCCGCCCATCATGGCCACGACCCGCTGCCCCGCCTCGAGCTCTCCTCCGGGACAGTCGACGACCTCTCCGGTCGCCTCGATCCCGAGCACCCGCGGAAAGGTCACGCCCTCGGCGAGGCCCAGTCGAGTGTGCAGCTCGGACCGGTTGAGACCGGAGGCCCGAACCCGGATCAGGACCCATCCCGGTGCCGGGACCGGGATCGGAATCGACCGCACCACCAGGGCTTCCGGGCCGCCGGGGGCGGCCAGGACCGCCGCCCGCATCGTGGCGGGCATCGTGGACGTCACGCCCGAACCCGGGGTCCGTCCACGGCGACGTCGAGCACGTCGAGCAACGTCGCGAGCACGTCGCCGTCCGAACCGGCGAGGACCGGACCGATCCGGTCGGTCAACCAGGTCTCGGCCCGTCGCGAGCCGTCCCGCACCGCCCGACGACCCTGGACGGTCAACCGCAGCCGGCTCACCCGTCGGTCGTCGGCGTCGATCTCACGGTCGACGAGGCCGGCCGCGACCAGCCGGTCGACCAGCTTGCTCGCCCCGCCGGGGGAGATGTCGATGTCGGCGGCGAGGTCCTGGACGCGGCTGCCCGGGGTCGTCTGCAGCACCCGTAGCGCGACGAGCCATGCCATCGACACCTGTTGGTCGGCCAACAGGACCCGGTCGAGCTGGTTCCACAGTCTCGTCTGCACGCGGACCAGGTGCTCGACCAGCTGGAGGTTCTCGGTCATGCCGTCCACAACTAGGTGCCATGGAACTCTATTCCCAGGAATGTATTCGGCTGTGCCGGTCGACCCATCAGGGTCGGATGCGACGATGACCGGCGAACGGAGGGAGCCGCGGTGGCCGGTCGGCGTACGAAGAAGAAGGCGGTGAGCCCTCAGGTCGACCCGCCGATCCTGGTGGCCCGTGGTGTCGGCAAAGCGATCGAGGGCAACGTCCTGCTCCGTCCGCTCGATGTGTCCGTCGCTCCGGGCCGCTGTGTCGTCCTGCGCGGGGAGAACGGCAGCGGCAAGACGACCCTGCTCCGGATCCTCGCCGGCACCATGGACCCCTCCGAGGGCAGTGCCACCATCGACGGCGCGGACGCCGACGAGCGCGACCCGGCCGTCCGACGAACCGTGGCGGCCCTCATCGGCGCCCCGACCGCATACCGCGACCTCACGCTGCTGGACCACCTGGTGCTCATCGACGCGACATGGGGCCACGGCGACGACGCCGAGGAGCGCGCGGAGGCGGGCCTGGACGCGCTGGAGATCGGTCACCTCGCCGAGCGCTTCCCGCACGAGCTGTCGTCCGGGCAGCAGCAGCTGTTCCACCTGGCGATGGCGCTCGGGCGGCCGGCTCGCGTCATCCTGCTCGATGAGCCGGAGCAACGCCTCGACACGCACAAGCGCGGCCTGCTCGGCGACCTGCTCGTGTCTCGCAAGGAGGCCGGGGCGGCCCTGGTCGTAGCGTGTCACGACCCGGACCTGACCGCTCGCATCGCCGACCGAGTGGTGGACGTCGTCCCCGCATGAGCACCGACTCCCAACGGCTCGCCGAAGCCCGTGAGGTGCTCGCCGGCGAGGAACGGCAGCGCAGCTCGAACGCCGTGTACGCCGTGTACGTCGCGGTCATCGCCGCCGGGGCCTACGGCGTCCCCGCGTCGCAGGCCCTGCTCCGGTTCGTCGACCCTCAGTGGCTTGCGACGCACCTGGGCGGGGTCCGTGGGGTCCTGCTCGGGGCGGTCGCCCTCGTCGCGGCGCTGGTGCTGGCGTACCGGCTCGGGCGGGTGCGCGGTCCGGTCGTGCCCGCCCTTCCCTACCTCGACACCATCGCCACCAGCCCGCTCGACCGGGCCCTCGTCCTGCGTCCGTGGTGGCGGCTGGGGCTCCTCGGATGTCTCGTGGGCGGACTGCTGGTCGGCCTGATCGTCGGCGCCGGCCTGGCGATCGCCGCGCTGACATCCGCGTGGGCGCTCCTCCCGGCGGTGGGCATCGGGACGGGCGTCGGCCTTCTCGTCGCCGGCAGCTGGCTGCACGGGCAGGTCCGCGCGTGGCCGACCGGCTCGCGCGGTTCCGGCGTCTTCCTCCGGCAACGGCGCTCGCTGCGGGCCCTGCACCTCAGCGCCCTGCGTACCCAGGCGGCGAGCGCCGTGACGGTCGGCGGTGCGGTCCTCGCCGGCGACCTGCGGGCCGCCCGGCTCGACGTGGGATCTCCGACGACCCGGGGCCGCGGCTGGCGGCTGCGCGCCTCGGGTCGGACGTCCGTGATGGTCGCGCGCGACTGGCTCGGCCTGCGGCGGACCGCAGGAGCCGGGGTGGCCGGGCTGTTGCTCGCGGCCGCCGGCGCATACGCCCTCGTCCAGTCGGCGACCCCCGGCACGCCGAGCATCATCGCGCTGGCCGGGCTGGTCCTGGCGTACCTCGGGGTCAGCGCATGGTCCGAAGGGCTGCGCCTCCAGGGCGACAACGCCGGGACGCCGCCCCTGCTGGGGCTGGACCCGTCCTCCGAAGCGACCGCTCACCTCGTGCTGCCTTCCGTGGGGTACGTCGTGACCGTCGTCGTCGTCGGGGGACTGGCCGTTCTGGTGGCTCACGCCACCGTCGTCGGCATCGTCTGGGCGCTGCTGCAGGCCGGCCTCCTCCTGGCCGGGCAGGTGATGGCCGCGTTCCGTGGGCTGCCGCCGTCGGGGATCTTCTCCCCCAACGCGGGGGTCCCGGTCATGCTGCTCTGGTACGCCGTGCCGGTCCTCGTCCCCATGGTGTGCGGCACCGCGGCCAGCGCCTTCCTCTCCGCGGGCGAGACGACCGTCGCCGTCGTCGTCCTGACGACGACGACCTGGTTCGCTGTTCTGTACGCCCGCCGCCGGGTCCGTGTCCTCTTCGAGCAGCACCGGGCCTGACCGCGAGGTCCGGTCGACGCCATCTGATCCGAGCTGCCTGCGAGGAACGCGGTGGTTCGCACCCCTCAGAGGGGGTACGAACCACCGCGTTGACCACGTGATCCGAGTCAGTTGTCGACGGCGGTCACGGGGACACCCCGAGAGCGGTGCGCTGGCCGGCTTCGGACGCCGGGGTGACGGCCGGGGCGTACCCGTCGGTCGCCGAGCGCCCCCGCCAGCGGCGGTAGACCACGACCGCGAGGGTGAGCAGGATCAGGGCGGGCACGATCTGCCAACCGCCGGTCACGACGACCATCGCGCCGGCCGCGTTGATCGAGGCGTGGATCAGCCCGGCGGCCAGCGTACTTCCACCGGTATCGATCAGCAGAGTGCCGATCAGGTAGCGCTGGAACGGCGCCGCGACGAGCAGCACCCCCCAGGTGATGAGGACGTCCTGCCAGGTGGTGCCCGGCCAACCGTTCGCCTCGAACGCCAACGGAAGGTGGATCAGGAAGACGGGCACGGCGGTCAGCAGGGAGCCCACGAGGAGTCCGTGCCGGGCCATCAGTCGTCCCTGGACGAACCCGCCCCAGACGGTCTCCTCCCACACGTTGGCGGTGACGGCGCCCACGGCCAGGAACATCAGGTAGGTCAGGGCCACGGAGAACCAGCCGTCGGCCGGACCGACCAGACTTCCGGTCGCCAGCGCAACGCCGACGGTGAGAAGCGGCATGGCGGCGACCAGGAGGAGGTAACGCCAGCCCAGCCGCCAGCGCAGCAGACCGGCGAAGAGCTGTCGGACGCCTCGACGTTGGTCGGCCGCCCGGGCGATGGCGGTTGCCAGGCCGACCAGGAGCAGGAGCTCGGCCAGCTTGGCCGGCATCAGGTCGAGGCCGGCGAACGCCGAGCCCATCTGGGTGATCCACACGAACGGTGTGGCCACGGCGAGCAGCAGCAGGATCGGATGGGAGATCGCCGCCCGCTGGAACCATCCGCGAGGGACGGGGTCGGGACCGTGCTCAGGCTGGCGGGGGGCATCAGGTTGCGTGTTCATGGCCTCACCGTCGCGCCGACGTCGTGTCGCTGTCGTCGGCCGGGGAGTCGATTCCTCGCGCTCCGCATCACCCTTCCGGCGTACGCCCTACGGCCGACGCCTTCCGCCTGCTCCGACGGCTACCTTGTGCCGTGTGCACCGTCCGCAGCTGACCATCGGTGCCCCGGTTGGCCGCCGGTGGGCGGCCGTCCGCGAGCCGGTGCTCGACACGACCGTCGCGTGCCTGCTGTGGGCTGGCATGGCCGTCGACCTGGCGACCCGGCCACTGACCGAGGGCCAGTCGCCGGCGTCACCGGCCGCCTACGTTCTGGCGGGGTTCGTCGCTGCCCCGGTCGCTATCCACCGCCGGTTGCCCGTCGTCGCGATGCTGGCCTCGACCGTGGCGCTGGTCGCCTACTCGTGGGGACGGTTCTCGGCCTTCCCCGGTTACACGACCTTCGTACTCGTGTTCCTTGTTGCCCTGCACGCGGGTCGTCGCCGGGCGCTGATCGCCTACCTCGGCGGCGTTGTCGGCCTGAGCGTCTCGCTCCTGCTGCAGCCGCCGGCCGTGGCGACGGCGTCCTCCTGGATCAGCACTGTCCTGACCGTGACGGTCGCCTGGCTGGCCGGCGAGAACCTGCGCTCCCGCCGGGCTCGGCGACGCGACGAGCTCGACGAAGCCCACCGCCAGGTGGAACAGAAGGCCGAGGAGGCGCGCCGGGCGATCAGTGCCGAGCGCGTGCGGATCGCCCGTGACCTGCACGACGTCGTGGCCCACTCGATGAGTGTCATCGCCGTCCAGGCCGGCGTCGCACACCATGTCATCGAGGAGCGGCCGGAGATCGCTCGCGAGGCGCTGGGCAGCATCGAGGTCACCGCGCGGGAGGGACTCGTCGAGATGCGCCGGCTGCTCGGGCTGCTCCGATCCGAGTCCGACACCGTCGACGACTCCGGAATGACACCTGCCGAGGGGCTGCGCGACGTCGACCGGCTCCTGACCCACTTCCGTGACGCCGGACTACGGGTCGACGTGGCGGGCGTGGAGCACGTGGGCGACCTGCCGCCGGCGCTCGACATCACCGCATACCGGATCGTGCAGGAGGGCCTCACCAACGTGCTACGCCACGGTGGGCCGACTGCCCACCTTCAGATCGAGCGGTCGACAACCGAACTGCGCATCGAGATCCGGGACGACGGACGAGCATCCGCACCGGCCATGCCGGGCTCGGGACACGGCCTGACCGGAATTCGCGAGCGGGCCGCCCTCTTCGGCGGAGTGGTTCGCGCCGAGCGTCAGGCCGCGGGCGGGTTCCGGCTCGAGGTGGAGCTGCCGATCGACGCATCGGTCGCGACACCATGATCCGCGTGGCCGTCGTCGACGACCAGGCCCTGGTCCGTGCGGGCTTCGTCGTCCTGCTCGAGTCGGCTCCCGATCTGGAGGTCGTCGGCAGCGCGGCCGACGGGGCGCAAGCCTTCGACCTGGTCGTCGCGGCACGGCCCGACGTGGTGTTGATGGACATCCGGATGCCGGTCATGGACGGACTCGAAGCGACCCGTCGGATCCTCGGCGACCCGCGATGTGGCGACGTGCGCATCCTCATCCTGACCACCTTCGACCTGGACGAGTACGTGTATGCGGCGCTGCAGGCCGGGGCGAGTGGGTTCCTCCTGAAGGACACGCCTCCGGCGGAGCTGCTCGCCGGTGTCCGGGTGGTGGCCGGCGGGGACGCCCTGCTCTCGCCCGGCATCACCCGGCACCTGATCGAGGCGTTCGTCCAACGGCCGGTGGACGTTCGGCATCTCGACGCGCGGCCCCTTGACGTCCTGACGGAGCGGGAACGCGACGTCCTCGCTCTGGTCGCCAAGGGTCTGTCCAACGCCGAGATCGCCGCCCGTCTCTACATCAGCCCCGCCACGGTGAAGACCCACATCGCGCGCACGTTGACCAAGCTCGACGCCCGCGATCGAGCCCAGCTGATCGTCATCGCGTACGAGTCTCGGTTGGTCCGGCCCGGCGAGGCCTGACCGATCCGGCCCGCCGGGCGCTGGGCTAGCGTTGGGCGTGCGGCGCCCCTTCGGACCCGGTGCGCCGCCTGGAAATGGGGATGTCATGGCGCGTCCGTTGATCGCGACCAAGCTGTTCGTCCCGAGGTTGCGGCCTGGTCTGGTGGCTCGTCCACGTCTCCTCGAGCTTCTCCGGGCCGGAGGGGGATCGCGGCTGACGCTGGTGTCGGCGCCCGCCGGGTTCGGCAAGACGACGCTGCTGGCCGAGTGGCTGAACGCCGAGGCGCCTTCGTCTCGTTCGGTGGCGTGGCTCTCGCTCGACGCGGCGGACAGCGATGCCGCCTCGTTCTGGACGGGTGTGGTGACGGCCCTCGACACGACCGTGCTCGACCACCGTTCGCGGGCGCTGGAGCTCGCCGAGGCCACTCCGGTGCCGGTCGAACGCCTGCTCACCACCCTGCTGAACGAGCTCGCCGGAACGACGGTCGAGTCATGGCTGGTCCTCGACGACTACCACCTCGTCGACAGCCACAGCATCGACGGCGCGCTGGCCTTCTTCCTCGACCACCTCCCGCCTCACGTCCACGTCGTCATCACGACGAGGGCCGACCCCGACCTGCCCCTCTCCCGGTGGCGGGTACGTGGCGAGCTCGCCGAGGTGCGCGCCGCAGACCTCCGGTTCACACCCGCCGAGGCGGACGCCTACCTCAACGACATGTCGGGACTCGAGCTCACCCCCGAGCAGGTCGCGGCGCTGGAGCACCGCACGGAGGGATGGATCGCCGCCCTCCAGCTCGCGGCGCTCTCCCTTCGCGGACGAGCGGACGTCGGTGGGTTCATCGCGCGGTTCGACGGGGACGACCGCTACGTCGTCGACTACCTGGTGGACGAGGTGCTCAGTCACCAGCCGGACCCGGTTCGACGCTTCCTGGCTCAGGCCGCGATTCTCGACCGCCTCACCGGGCCGCTGTGCGACGCGGTGACCGGCGGTGACGACGGGGGCGAGATGCTGACCGCTCTGGACCGGGCCAACCTGTTCGTCGTCCCCCTCGACGACCAGCGGGAGTGGTACCGGTTCCACCACCTCTTCGCCGACGTGCTCCGGGCTCGTCTCCTCGCCGAGCAGCCGGACCTGGTGCCGCTCCTGCATGAACGCGCCAGCCGGTGGTACGAGCAGCAGGACATGGCTGACGAGTCGGTGCGGCACGCGCTCGCCGCCGGCGACATGGACCGAGTGGTGCACCTCATGGAGATGGAGGTGGCGTCGGTCCGGCGCGACCGTCGGGAGGCCACCTTCATGGGCTGGCTGAAGGCCGTGCCCGACGAGTTCGTCCGGCGCAGTCCGGTGCTGAGCGTCTTCTCCGCCTACAGGCACATGGCTTCCGGGAATCTGGATGCGGTCGAACCACGGCTCCTCGACGCTGAGCGTGAGCTCGCCCGGCTACCAACCGGATCGGCACCGCCGTGGGCCGACACCGACGAGCTCCGCACGCTGCCCGCGACCATCGCCGTCTACCGCGCGTCGGTCGCCCAGGCTCGAGGCGACATTCCGGCCACGAGGGCACAGGCCCGCCGAGCTCTCGACCTCGCTCGCCCTAGCGACCACCTCGCCCGAGGCAGCGCGGCCGGGTTCCTCGGCCTCGCGGCCTGGGCCGAGGGCGACGTGACGAGCGCTCTGGAGACGTTCACCCAGGCCGTGACGAGCCTCGGCGCGGCCGGGGCGTTCGTCGACGAGCTGAGCAGCACCGTGGTCCTCGCGGACCTGTCCCTCACGGCCGGGCGGCCGCTCACGGCGCTGCGGCTCTACCAACGCGCCCTGGAGCGGGCCGAGGCGCACGGCGACGCCTTCGCCCGCGCGACGGTCGACCTGCACGTCGGGGTCAGCGAGGTCGAGGGGGAGGTCGGCGAGCTGGACAGCGCACGCCGGCATCTCTCGACGGCCGCGGCTCTCGCCGACCCGCTGTCGATGGCCGAGAGCGGTTACCGGTGGTTCGTGGCCATGGCTCGGGTCGCCGAGGCCGATGGCGAGCCCGACGAGGCGATCGCTCTCCTGGACCAGGCGGAGGAGCTGTACCGCCCGGGCTTCTTCCCGGACGTGCGGCCCATCGGAGCGATGAAGGCCAGAGTGTGGATCAGGCAGGGTCGCCTGTCGGACGCAACCGGTTGGGCGACCGACCGCGGCGTGTCGGCGACGGACGAGGCCCGGTTCCTCAGCGAGTTCGACCACCTCACGCTTGCGCGCCTGCTCGTCGCGCAGCACCGCGAGCGCCCTAACGATGGAGGACTCGACCTGGCAGCCGGCCTGCTGGACCGGCTGGAAGCCGCGGCCGTTCCCGCGGGCCGAGCCGGGAGCGTGCTCGAGATCCGGATGCTCCGATCATTGGCCGACGACGCCCAGGGACGCCGCTCGAACGCGGTGGCCGACCTGGCCGACGCCTTGGCCGAGGTGCCGGAACCGGACGGCTACGCGCGCCTTTTCGTCGACGAGGGCCGCTGGATGACCGCACTGTTGCGCGAGGTGACACGCCACGACGCCGCGGCCGAGCAGGCCCGCCGGATCCTCGCGTCGGCCTCGACGCCTGGACCGCGCACATCCGCCACGGTGACGTTGTCCGCCCGCGAGCTGGAGGTCCTGCGGCTCCTCGACAGCGAGCTGAGCGGGCCGGAGATCGCGCGCCGGCTGTTCGTCTCGCCGAACACGCTCCGCACGCATACCAAGCACATCTTCACCAAGCTCGACGTCACCAGCCGCCGCGCCGCGGTCCGACAGGCCCGCGAGCGCGGGCTGATGTGACCAGCCGACCCGGACGGAATCACCCAGGCAGTCACATCATCGGGTGACGCCACGTCACCCGGTCCGTTCCTACCTTCGAGTCATCCGCCGGCGCCCCGCCACGGATCACCGAACAGGAGCCGGACATGACCATCACCCCCACCTTCCTGACTCGAGCGGCCGGCCTCTCGGCCGTCGCCGCGGGACTGCTGTTCATCGGCGTCCAGATCGGCCACCCCGACCTCGACGCGACGACCGCCACCACGGCGGACTACACCGTTCGTGAGTCCGCCAAGGTGCTGATGTCCGTGCTGTCACTCGTCGGCATCACCGGGATGTACCTGCGCCAGACCGTGCAGACCGGCATCCTCGGCCTTATCGGCTACGTCTTCTTCGCGGCCGGGTATCTCGCCGTCCTGAGCGTGCAGGTCATCGGCCTGGTCGTGCTTCCCACCCTCGCGACCAGCGTGCCGGGCTACGTCAACGACGTCTTCATCGTGGCCACCGCCGGTACGCCCGCGGGTGACGTCGGGGCGATGCAGAGCCTCAACCAGGTCGGCGGCATCGCCTTCCTTCTCGGCGGGTTCCTCTTCGGGATCGCCCTCTTCCGCGCGGGTGTCCTCGCCCGGTGGGCCGCCGCCCTGCTCGCCGTCGGCGCCGTGGCCACGGTCCTACGAGCCGTTCTCCCGCAGGTCAACTTCCGGCTCTTCGCCATTCCGATCGCGGTCGCCATGATCGGCCTCGGCTACTCGCTCTGGCGCGAGCAGCGCAACACCACCACCCAACCGATGACGACCCCGGTCAGCTCACCGCTCGACCGAGCCGGCGCGCAGTGACCGCCTATCCGGCCGCCCGGTCCATCCGTCCGTCTGGCTCGACCAGACGGACCGGGTGGGCGCCCTTCGCGCTGGTCGCCCTCGCCGCGGTGCCCGTGATCGCCGGCTCGCTCCGCCTGCTCGAGCTGGCCGGCGGCCCGCAGGTCGTCCCGGCCGACGCGCGCTTCACCACCTCACCGGTGGCCGTGGTCGTGCACATCGTCAGCGCCGTCACGTATGCGGTCCTCGGCGCCTTCCAGTTCTCGGCAACACTGCGACGGCGCCGGCCCCGCTGGCACCGGAGGGTGGGACGCGTCCTGGTGGCCTTGGGGCTGGCCGTGGCCCTGTCCGCGCTGTGGATGACGCTCTTCTACGCCCGTCATCCGGGCAACGGAGAGCTGGCGTACGTGTTCCGGCTCGCCTTCGGGTCGGGCATGGCTGCCAGCATCGTCCTCGGGTTCGCCGCGATCCGGCGCGGAGACGTGCGCCGCCACCGGGCCTGGATGACCCGCGCCTACGCGCTGGCCCTCGGCGCGGGGACCCAGGCGTTCACCCTGGGCATCGGGGGCGCCGTCCTCGGCTCCAGCGAGCTCGTCCGTGACCTGATGCTCGGGGCGGGCTGGGTCATCAACCTCGCCGTCGCCGAGCTCGTCATCCGCCATCCCCTTCAGCGCCGCTCCCGGCCGACCGTCGAGGTGGCACCGTGACGGCCCACTTGCCGGCCCGACCGGTATGCGTCTATCGCCTTCGGGTCGCCGGGCACCTCGACGACCACTGGTCCAGCCGGTTCGGTGACCTCACCCTGAGCCGCGACGCGGACGGCACGACCAGCATCACCGGTCCGGTCGTGGACCAGGCAGAGCTCCATGGGGTGCTCACCAAGATCCGCGACCTGGGGGTCGTGCTGATCTCCGTTGCGCTCGTCGACCCTCCGGTCACGCGGTCAGGTCGAGGCGCATGACCCATCGCCACTTGGCGATGCGGCGGTCCCGAACGAACCCGAACTCCTCGTACAGGGTCTCCGGTCCGGTGTGAAGGTAGGCGCCCCGCTGAGGCGGGCGGCCCTCGAGCTGTTCCGGGTATGCCTCGACGACACCGCCGCCGGCGGCCCGGATCGCGTCCAGCGTCGCTGCCACGGCGGCACGCGCGACGCCGGTACCGCAATGACGGCTGCCGGTGAAGATGCACCCGATCCGCCAGTCCGGCAGAGCCTCCAGCTCCTTGCGGTACGCGGCGGGGTTCTTGATGTTCGGCAGTTCGGCCGGCGACCCGAACTGGCACCAGCCGACACACTCGTCACCGGCATACACCAGCGTCTGGTGCACGGTGCCCTTGGTGACGTGGTCCAGCTTGGCCTGGCGGCTGCCCTCCCGCCCGTTGCCGACGACTCGGGATGGAAGCCGATGCACCAGCAACCACCCCAGACGCCGTTGTTGGCCTCGACAAGCGCCGCGAAGTCGTCCCAGGTGTCAGGCGTCAGCAACCTGGTTGTGCACACCGGGGAGCCGTAGGAGGAGTCAGCCGTTCCCACCAGCTCGGAACTGGATCCAGGCATCGTTCATTCGCTCGACCTGCCCGGCCGTGAACATGTTCATGCAGGAGTCCTGCGAGTAGTCCATGAAGTTGTGGATGGGGTCGAGACCGGGGGCGGCACACGTATCGGCGCCGATCGGGCAGTCGAACTGCGGTATCGCCTCGCGCGGCGTGTCGACGACCCAGTCGTTCGACGCGGAGCAGCCGGACTTGAACGTGTGCTCGAGCATCAGCCAGTGACCGACCTCGTGTGTGAGGGTGTCGCCCAGGGAGTACTTGCCCGCCGTTCCGCCAGGCATGGACTCGTCGAGGATGACTACGCCGTCGATGAAGTCACGCCCGTGGTTGTAGCTCTTGGGGAAGTACGCCCAGCCGAGCAGCCCGCCACCGATGTCGGCTGCGTAGACGTTCAACGTCGTCGAGTCACCTTCGTAGAGCGCGCTCTTCATGTCTCGCTCGATCCCCGCCTTGCCTGGCTCGACGTGGTACCACGCCGGATTGACGGTGTAGGTGACCTGAGTCAGGTCGAAGCGGAACGGGGAGTCCGACGCGTCCGGAGCGGTCCGGCCGGCGAACGAGTCGTTGAGAACCGTCATCTGGGCGTTGATGAGGGTCTGCCAGCGGGTCCGCTCAGCGGCGCTCAGCACGTGGTCGGAGACCATGTGGAAGACCGTGTTGATGTTCACGCTCCCGTTGGGCATCCGCGGGGCATCGTTGAGAACCCCGTAGGCCTTCGCCTGGTTCTCGGGGTAGAGCTTGGGTTCCGCCGCTCCCTTCACCCCGTCGCGCACCCGGGCGGCGTCATTCGACGACGCCGAGTCAGGAGCACAGGCGGCCACGGCCGCCGACGAGCTGAGGGTGGACGCGGCGGGCAAGCCGGCCGCCGAGCCGCCGAGCGTCAGCGTCGTCGCCGCAAGAAGAGACATGGGGAGCATCGCTACGGATCGCATCACGAAAACCATCCGATCATCAGGCGCCGCAGCCGACCCTACTCATCGGAACCGGTCCCCAGCCACCGGAGATGACGTCCGCCCCGGAGCAGAGAAGAGGCGGGTCTCCTCCGGGGCCGACATCATTAACGTCCTCAGCTGCTGGTCTTGGGGAAGCTGTTGTCGATGTTGTTCAGAGTGGTGTCCAGGTCCTGCTGGCCGGAGATCCACTTGACCGGCTCGGTCCAGAACGTACCGGCGCCGACCTTGGCCGGCATGAGGTCCGACCCGTCGAAGCGCAGTGCGGTGGCCTTGTAGAGGACGTCTCGCGCGATCTTCCGGATGGTCTCATTCGGGTAGAGCGAGACGTCGAAGGACGTGTGCGGGGAGAGGTTGCCGACGGATGCGGCGTTGATACCGTGCTCCTTGCTGGCGATGAAGTTGCGCAGCTTCAAGGTGTTGGCGTCGTTGTTGAACGCGGCCGCCAGGTCGCCGCCACCGAGCACGACCCTGTCTCCGGCAGCCTTCTGTGGGAAGGGCGCCACGCCGACCTTGTTGTCGAGGTCGGCCAGTACGGAGTCGGGGAAGCCACCCTTGGCGGCGATGAAGGTCGCCTGCTTGAACAGGTAGCAGCCCGGCGGGTTCTCGAAGATGGCGTTGCCGCCGGTCTGGAAGTTCGTCGCCACGATCGACTTGGTGCCGCCGCGGACGTTGGCGTCGGTGAAGGCGATCTTCTGGAAGTACTCGAAGGCAGGCCGGACCTCCGGGCTGTTGAACTTGAGCTGGCCGGTGGCCCACTTGTCGTAGTTGTCCGGGCCGGCAAGGCGCAGGACGAGGTCCTCGATCCAGTCCGTGATCGGCCAACCGGTCGCCTGGCCGGACTCGGCGGCGATGCACCACGGCACCTTGCCCTGCGACTTCAGCGTGTCGTCGAGGGCGAGCAGGTCGTCGAGCGTCGCGGGCAGCTGGGCCCCGGTGGCCTTGAAGTTCGCCTGGTCGTACCAGATGAGACTCTTGACGTTGGCCGAGGCGGGCAGACCGTAGACCTTCTTGTCGGCGCAGGTGCCGGCGTTGACGAAGCCCGGCACCATGTCCGAGCTCAGCGTGGTGACGTCGGCATCCTCGTAGGCGAGGACCTTCTTCTGCCGGGCGAGGTCACACATCAGGCCCGGCTGCGGGAAGAGGCCGACGTCCGGTGGGTTGCCACCGGCGACACGGGCGCGGATCTCGGTGTCCCACGATCCGGCCTTGGTGGCCTTGATGGTGAACCCGTTCGCCTGGGCGAACGTGTTGAGGTCCTTGACGAACTCGGCCTCCTGCGGGCTGCCGAAGCCGTACATCACCTCGACGCTTCCCTTGCCGGGGCCGCTGGCGGTTCCTGCACCGCTGCTTCCTCCGGCCGAGGTAGACGACAGGCATCCGGACGCGAGGCCGGCAACGGCCAACGCGGCGAGAGCGGTCACGCTGGCTCTGCGAGTGATCACTCGAACTCCTCCTCTGGAGCGGTAACTGGGCTTCGTCGTGCCGTTGGGCTGATCATGGCCGGCGACTGGAAGCGCTTCCATAACCCGGCACGCTAGGTGATCGACGAGGCGACTGTCAATGGGGAGAGGACGTCAGCGAGACTCGAGCGAACGACGGGACCATGCGGCTGGAAGCGCTTGCGTGTTTGGACTGATCCCGACCCGGGCTACGCCAGGCTCACCCGTCAGCCTCGAACCAGACTGTGGTCTCCGGATGCACCAGGTCGGAAGAGACGTGGCCGAGGCTTCGCAGCACCACACGCCCAGCGGGCATGGGAACCGGCTGGGAGGTGAAGTTGGTCAGGGAGTTCCAGCCGTTGCTGCGGCGCAGGTGAAGAACCCCAGGTCGATCGGGATGTTCGATCCAGGCGACGTCGTCGTCGGTCCGCAGGGTGCGCCTCAGCGAGAGGGCAGCCCGGTAGAGCTCGAGATGGCTGTCGGGCCGGCCGACCTGCTGGTCCATGGCATACCGGCCGTACCACCGGGGTTGCGGCAGCCACGAACCGCGGTCACCGAAGCCGAACGACGGGCCGTCGGCGGTCCAGGGCAGGGGGACCCGGCATCCGTCACGCCCCTTGAGCTGGTGGTGGGATCGCTCGTAGACCGGGTCCTGGAGCTGGTCCGCCGGGAGGTCGGCGACCTCCAGCAGTCCGAGCTCCTCACCCTGGTAGAGGTATGCGGACCCAGGCAAGGCCAGCATGAGCAGCGTCGCGGCTCTCGCTCGGCGCCGGGCGACCTCAGGGTCGATCTCCGGGTTCCCTCCGTCGTCGAGGAGCCAGTCATCCGGGTCGACACCGGCCGGTAGGGCGTAGCGCGTGGCGTGTCGGGGAACGTCGTGGCTGGACAGAACCCACGTGAGACCGCCACCGACGTCCTGGTGGTCCGCCAGCGACCGGCGGATGACCTGGGCGAACCGGTCCGCGTCCCAGGCGGCCTTGAGCAGGGAGAAGTCGAAGACCTGCCCGAGCTCGGTGGGTCGGGCATACAGGTAGGTGCGGGCGTTGGTCGGGTGCCACGTCTCGGCGACCGCCATCCGCGGGGGGTCATACTCCTCGAACACCATCCGCCAGGCGCGGTAGATCTCGTGCACCTCGTTCCGGTCGTACAGCGGGTCCGTCCCGTCCAGCGGAAGGCGGCGGTCGAGGTTCGGTTGGCTTCGAAGCGGTGCGGCCAGGTCCTTGGCCAGGGCGTGCGCCACGTCGACGCGGAAGCCGTCGACACCGCGGTCGGCCCAGAACCGCAGGGTGTCCAGGAAGTAGTGGCGCACCTCGGGGTTGTCCCAGTTGAGGTCGGGCTGCTCGCGGGCGAACAGATGGCAGTACCACTCGCCGTCGGGCAGGCGCTGCCACGCGGATCCACCGAAATGCGAGCGCCAGTCGGTCGGCGGACGCTCGCCGTCCGGCCCTCGGCCGGGCCGGATGACGTACCGGTCGCGCTCGGGGGCGCCAGGGTCGGCGGCCATCGCAGCCCGGAACCACGGGTGCTGCTCGGACGTGTGGTTCGGCACGATGTCGATCAGAACCCGGAGATGTCCCCGATGCGCCTGTTCGACCAGCCGGTCGAAGTCCTCCAGTGTTCCGAGCCGGCGGTCGACATCGCGGTAGTCGGTGATGTCGTAGCCGCCGTCAGCCAGGGGCGACGGGTAGAACGGCGAGAGCCAGATCGCGTCGACGCCGAGCTCCGCGAGATACGGCAGGCGCTCGATGATGCCGGGGAGGTCGCCGATTCCGTCGCCGTTCGCGTCCGCGAAGCTGCGTGGGTAGATCTGGTAGATGACCGCGTCGCGCCACCAGTCGCGATGTCGTTCGCTGTCCATCGTTCCGCCTGTCGAATGGAAGGCCTTCCAATAGTGGTTGAGTCAAGCGACTTCCGGCGGCCTCTGTCAACCCGCACCTCGACCCCGCTATCACGAGGGGTCACGTCCGGGCTGGGGGTGGAAACGGTTGTCGCCGGCGCCGCGTACAGTGCGCCGTATGGCGGGCGACACGGCACGGGTCACGCTCGTCGATATCGCGCGCCTGGCCGGCGTGGGCGTGGGCACGGCGTCTCGGGCGCTCAGCGACGCTCCCAACGTGTCCCCGGCGACCCGCGCACGGGTTCGCGAGGTGGCCGACCGCCTGCAGTACGTCGTGTCACCCGAAGCGTCACGGCTCGCCAAGGGGACGACGGGACGCGTCGCGCTGGTGGTTCCCCACCTCTCGCGCTGGTTCTTCGGCGCGGTGCTCTCCGGTGTCGACGCCGTCCTCAAGGCGGCCGACCTGGACGTCCTGATCTACCAGGTCAACGACCAGCGTGAACGCCACGAGTTCTTCGAACGGCTGCCCGCCCGGCGCAAGGTCGATGCCGTCGTGGTCGTCGGGTTCCAGGTCGACGAGGTCGAGCAGAAGCGCCTCGAGCTGATGAAGGTCCAGATCGTGGCGGCGGGAGGGCAGTCCGCCGCCTACCCCTTCGTCCATGTCGACGACGTGGCGGCGAGCCGGCAGGCGATGAAGCACCTCGTACACCTGAGTCACCGTCGGATCGGCATGCTGGAGGCTATCGACCCTGACCAGCCGGGGTTGTCCTCGAACCGGTCCGCCGGCTACTACGCGGTGGTCGAGGAGCACCAGCTCGATGTCGATCCGGGGCTCGTGGTGAGCAACCGCTGGGGCGCCAACGAGGGGGCGGAGTCGATGAGCCAGCTCCTGGCCCTGGACCAACCGCCGACAGCGGTGTTCGCCCACTCCGACGAGGTCGCGGCCGGGGCGATACGGACGCTGCGCCGCGCGGGACTGACGCCGGGGCGCGACATCTCGATCATCGGCATCGACGACCACCCGGTCGCCGACCTGCTGGACCTCAGCACCGTCCGGCAACGTCCCGAAGAGCAGGGTCGCCGCGCCGCGCGGCTGCTGCTCGACCTGCTCGAACACCGTGACGCCGGACCGGTGCACGTCACCCTTCCGACCGAGCTGGTCATCCGCGGGAGTACCGAGCGCCAGCGCCCGACCTGACGCGGGGCCGGGCCGTCTCCCCGGCGCGCGCCGGGTCAGCCCGGCAGCGACGCCAGCAGCCGTCGGACGCGCTCCTTGATGTCGTCGCGGATCGGCCGCACCCCGTCGATGCCTTGGCCGGCGGGGTCGTCGAGCACCCAGTCCTCGTAGCGCTTGCCCGGGAAGATCGGGCAGGTGTCGCCGCAGCCCATCGTGACGACGACGTCGGACGCCTGGACGGCCGCCGTGGTGAGGACTTTCGGCGTCTCGGCCGAGATGTCGATGCCGTCCTCGAGCAGGGCCTCGCGAACGGCCGGGTTGACCTGGTCAGCTGGTTCGGACCCGGCGGAGCGGACCTCGACCGCGCCGCCCGACAGCACCCGAGTGTAGGCCGCCGCCATCTGCGAGCGGCCCGCGTTGTGCACGCAGACGAAGAGCACCGACGGACGGTGGGTCTTGTTCGTCACGGGGCGATCACGTCCTCCACTGGGGCGTTGACGTTCGGATAGAGGGTGAGGGTCAGGCCGACGCCGACCACGAGTCCGACCAGCTGCACCGCGACGAAGGCGGCGGCCGAACCCGGGGCGATCCCCGCGAAGGTGTCGGAGAAGACGCGCCCCACCGTGACCGCCGGGTTGGCGAACGACGTGGAGCTGGTGAACCAGTAGGCGGCCCCGATGTAGGCGCCCACCACCGGAGCGACGATCGCGCCACGCCCGGTGCGCGCGAGGGCGAAGATCACCGCGACGAGGAGGGTCGTGGCCACTATCTCGGCGAGCAGGTGACCGCCGCTGGCCCGCCCGGTCGAGGCGATCGAGGTGTCCACCCCGAACATGAGGTTGGCCAGCACCGAGCCGGCCACGGCTCCGAACACCTGGGCGAAGGCGTACGCGCCGACCTCGGGCAGCGGGAGCCCGAACGAGCTGCCGCGTCCCATGAACCAGTCGGCCAAGGAGACGACCGGGTTGAGGTGAGCTCCGGAGACCGGCCCGAACAGCAGGATCAGGACCGTCAGGCCCAGGGCCGTCGCGGTGCTGTTCTCCAGCAGCTGCAGGCCGACGTCGTCGGGCGACAGCCGTTGCGCCGCGATGCCGGACCCGACGACCACCGCGACGAGCAGACCCGTGCCGAGCAGCTCGGCCAGGAGGCGTCGAGCCAGTGGCGGCCGGGTGGTCTGGGGCACGCGGCCATCTTGACCGTCCGCATACGCCTCAGTCAAACTTGAGGCAATGAACGCTGAGCAAACTTCCGACCTCGAGCGACGGGTCGAGACCCATGCCGCTCTGGCCGACGTCACACGGCTGCGGATCGTCGACCTCCTGACGAGCAGCGACCTTTCGGCCTCCGAGCTCGGTGCCGCGCTGGGCGTGCCGTCGAACCTGCTCGCTCACCACCTCGGCGTCCTTGAACGCTCGGGACTCGTCGGCCGGCGTCGTTCCGAGGGTGACGGCCGCCGCGCCTACCTCTTCGCGACGTCCCTCGCCACTGCGCTCCCGAGTCCCGCATCCACGGTCGCCGCCCCCCGAGTGGTCTTCGTCTGCACCGCCAACACCGCTCGATCGCACCTCGCCGCGGCACTCTGGCGACGGGCCAGCACGGTCGCCGCCGCCTCCGCCGGAACCCACCCCGGCCCCGAGATCAACCCGATGGCCAGGGCGGCCGCGCAGCGGCGCGGACTCGCACTTCCCCACGTCAGACCGCAAGCCATCGACCAGACGCGCCGCGACGGCGACCTTCTCATCACCGTGTGCGACCGCGCCCACGAGGAGATCGGTCGGCAGGCGTGGGCGCACTGGTCCGTCCCGGACCCCGTCGCCGTCGGCACGAACCGGGCCTTCGACGCGGCATACGCCATGCTCGAGTCGCGAGTGAATACCCTGGCCCCCAAGATCGTTCGTCGTTCCGCGGCTCGCGGGTGACGGTCAGCGGTCGACGGAGCGCGCCTGAACACCGTGGAACCACCGACCAGAAGGGCGCGAGAGATGAGCCGACCGCTGCGGGTGGGCGTCCAGCTCCCGGAGGTGGAGCGTCGGGTCGAGTGGCCGGAGCTGTTCGCGATGGCCCGGACCGCGGAGGACGCCGGCCTCGACTCGATCTGGCTCGGTGACCATCTGCTCTACGACCTGCCGGGCGGCGTGACGCGAGGGCCGTGGGAGGTGTGGACGTCGCTGGCGGCCCTCGCTGCCGTGACCTCGCGCGTGGAGCTCGGACCGTTCGTGGCGTCCACGGGCTTCCACGCCCCGGCGATGCTGGCCAAGATGGCCGCGACCGTCGACGGGATCTCCGGCGGCCGCCTCCTGCTGGGCCTCGGCGCCGGATGGAACGAGCGTGAGTACACCGCGTACGGCTTTCCCTTCGACCACCGCATCACTCGGTTCGAGGAGGCCTTCACCATCATCCGCACCCTGGTTCGCGAGGGCCGGGCCGACTTCCACGGGACCTACTACGACGTCGCCGACTGCGTCCTGGACCCAGGACCAACACGCCCTGGTGGCCCGCCGATCATGCTCGGTTCGACCGGTCCGCGGATGATGCGGATCGGGCTCCCGTATGCGGACCTCTGGAACGTCTGGTGGAGCGACTACGGCAACTCCCCGGCCGGGTTCGCGACAGTGCGGGAGCGCGTCGAGAACGCGGCGGCCGAGGCGGGGCGCGCCCCGGGCGAGGTCGGCGCGACGGCCGCCGCCCTGGTCCAGTTCTCCGAGGGAGCCGGGCGGGTGATGGGCGGCTCCAGCTACAACGCGACCGTGCCCCCCGTGCCCGGCGAGACGTCAGCCATCGCCGAGCACCTCCAGGCGATGGCCGACGCCGGCGCGGTCCACGTCCAGCTCGTCCTCGACCCCATCACCGTCGAGACGGTTCGCACCGCCGGCCAGGCCGTGACCCTCCTCGACTGAGCCGGCTACTTCACCGCGATGGTGGCCAGGTCGGGGAAGCCGCCGAACAGCTGGTTCTCCGAGTAGCCCTTGATGTTCGACCCGCGGACGTAGGTGAACTTCTGGCTCGTCAGTGGGACGACGGCGCCGTCCTTGCTGATCATCTGGTCGATGTCACCCCACGCCTTCTCACGGGCCGCGGTGTCGGGGATGAGATAGGCGGCGTCGATCGCCGCGTTCACGGCGTCGCTGTTGTACCAGCCGTAGTCCTGGTTGGAGCTGGACTCGGTCAGGTTGATCCGGCCGTCGAACAGCGGCGGCAGGACGGTGGAACCCGACGGCCAGTCGGCGCCCCAGCTGGCGAAGAAGGCGTCCTTCGACTTCTGCGCGCTGCTCGAGATGGTCCGGTAGTACCGGTCGGTGATGCCCTCGAGCGTCACGTTGAATCCGGCCTGGTCCCACGTCTGCTTGAGCGCGGCGAACGAGGCGTCTCGGGTCGCCGTCTTGCGGTAGACGACCGTGATGTTGAGCGGCAGCGTCTTGCCGGCATCCTGCAGGACCTTCTTGGCCGCCACCGGGTCACCCGCGGTCGGGGCGCCGAAGGGGTTGAAGTCCTTGCTGGCACAGGCGAGCTCGGGGTTGCAGACGGAGTAGCTGGGGGTCATGACCTGCTTGCCGCCGTTGGCCGTGACGTACGCGTCGCGGTTGGTCGCCATCGCGAAGGCCTGGCGGACCTTGGGGTCCTTCATCGCCTCGCTCGTGACGTTCGGCTGCACGTAGTCCACGAAGGGGGCCGCCGGGTTCGTCGTGCGGGCCGCGGCGGTCGGGTTGGCGGCGATCTGCGGCAGCATCGACGGCGGAGCGGTCACGATGGTGATGGCGTTCTTGTCCTCGCCACCATCGGCCAGGAGCCGCTGGTAGATCTGCTCCGACTGGATCCCCTCGACGTCGACGATCTTGTCCGGCATCGCCTTGCGCACCGGGTCGGTCTTCTCATCCCAGTTGGGGTTGCGAACCCAGCTGCCACCCTTGTTCGGGTCGAACGTCCCCTCGAGCTGGTACGGGCCGTTGCTGAAGACGTCGAACAGCGACTTGTCGCCCTTGTCCTTGTCCTTGCGGACGGGCGAGTACGCCGCCAGGGACGCGACCGCGTAGTTGAAGTCGGCCCACGGCTTCTTGAACCGCAGAGTCAGCGTGTTGCCGTCGCAGGTCGCCGCCTTGTCGTACAGGTCCTGGCCGGTGCCCGTGTAGGGGCCCTTGTATGCGGACGAGCCGTCGGCGTCGGAGGGCACGTCGAGGAAGTTGAGGATGTAGGTGGGACCGTTGGAGATCACGTCGGTCGCGAAGGTGCGCGAGATCCCGTAGCGGACGTCGTCGCAGGTGACCTTCTGCCCGTCCTGCCATTTCGCGGTGTCGACGAGCGTGAACGTCCACGTCTTGCCGCCGTCGGACATCTGGCCGGTGTCGGTCGCCAGGTCGGGGATGAGCTTGGCGTCGTCGCCCACCGAGTACGTGACCAGGCTGCGCGCGTACACCCGCGAGGCGAACTCGAGGTCGGCCCCCACGTAGCTCTGCTGCGGGTCGAGACCGTTGTGCGGCCCGAGGTTCAGCACGTAGAGCGTCCCGCCCTTCTGGCCCGGCGCCTGTGCCGACCCGGCCGACGGGCTCCCGGTGGAGCCGCCGCCGCTGCTGCACGCCGACACACCCACGCATACCGCCACTGCCAACAGTCCCGCTCGTGCCCTGGACACCACCATGGTCTGGCCCTCCTCGCCTGGTCCGCTCCCCGAGGGTGCGCTCCCGCAGGCTGGTGACGACAACGATTTCGGCGTCGCCGAATCGAAGAGTCCGTCGCCCTCGCGCGTCACCATGGCGGTATGCACGTCGTCACCACGGACCGGCTCCGGTGATCACCTACGTGCTCAGCACCGACGTGCTGGGCAGCACCCGCTTCACCTTCTCCCCGCTGGCCGAGGTGACCCTGAGCTTGCGGCTTCTGGGCTGCCCTCATCCCACTCACATCCACGGGCCGTGGCTTCGGCAGGCCCGACAGCGGCTCGACGGCGTCGACCTGTCACTCCTCCTGGCCGTCACGCCGCCCGGCAAGTGGGTCGTCAGCTGTCTCATCCCTCCCTCGCCGGGCCCCCAGGTCACCATCGAGGAGCAGCTCCGCGGGCTGACGCAGGTCTCCCCGGACGAGCTGAGGAAGGACCTCGACGAGCTGTGGGAGGAGGAACCGGCCCGGCCACGCCGCGTCCAGGAGCTCGTCGACGCCGGCGCGCGCGGTCCCGGACTGCTCGCCGAGGCGCTGTGGGACTACTGGGACGCGGCGATCGAGCCGTTCTGGACCAAGATGTGCGCCGTTCTGGAGGACGACGTCTCGTACCGCGTCGCCGCCCAGATGAACGGCGGCCTGTACGCCCTGCTCGAGGACCTGCATCCCGAGGTGAGCCTCGAGGGGAACCTGCTGAAGGTGGACAAGCCGCACCACACGAGCGCGACGTACGAGGCCCATGCGATGACCTTGACCCCGTCCGTCTTCGCCTGGCCAGGACTCGTCCTGGACGACGGGCACGGCGACCGGTTCGGCCTCACCTACGCCGCGCGGGGTGTGGGCCGGGTATGGGAGGGCTTGGCAGCCATGGACCAGAACGACGACGACCCGCTCGCCGCCCTGCTCGGACGCACCCGGGCGGCCATCCTGGAAAGGACCGCGGTCCCCCTGTCGACCACCCAGATCGCTCGCGAGCTCGGGCAGAGCCCCGGCTCGGTCAACCAGCACCTGTCCGTGCTGCGGGGCAGCGGGCTCGTCGTCAGCCGGCGGTCCGGCCGGTCGGTGCTCTACCGGCAGACGCCGCTGGCCCAGTCGATGATCGCGGCGCAACAGGTGGCCCGGCACGGGGCCGAGAGGGTGCGGAGGACGGCGGACTAGCGCGGGCGCTGGATCGGCGCTACGAGGCCGGAGCGACCCGGATTTCGCGACGCTCGGTGATCGTGTGGCGCAGCGAGGTGACCGCGGCGCGGACGCGGTCGGTGTCGCTCGCGCGCGGCATGGCACGCTCCACGTCCGCGACGGCGGTGACGGCGGCCTCGTCGAGGACGTCCAGGCGTTCTGATCCGGTCGGCAGCACCTCGGCGCAGGCCCGAAGGAGGCGGACGAAGGCCAACATCACGCTGACGTCGTTCGCGCCGTACCGGCCCAGGATGTCGCCGATGAACCGGACGTACTCACTGAACGTGCTGCCGGGCACGATGACTCGCCCGCGGCCGCCAGGGCCGTCGAGGACCTTGGCGCCGAGCGGACGGACGGCGAGGTCGCAGTAGACGACGGCGAGATGTTCGATGCCCTGTACCGCGGTGTACGGGTCGTTGATCGCCGCGGACAGCGCCTTGCAGGCGATGTCGGTCTGCTGGCGGATGCCGAACCCGATGTCCTGCTCGATGGTCCGTTCGAACCCGACACTGATGTCCGGGAGGACCGACTCCTCGAACATCGCGGCACTCGGCCGGGGTTCGTCCGGCGACCGGGTCCACACCCAGGCGAACACCGTGCCCGCGATCACGTGCTGGCCGACCCGGTGGCGCAGTCGGATCGTGACGTCGGTCTCGGCGGCCAGCGGCAGCAACAGCTCCGGGTGCACCGTCTGGATGTAGCCGGAGGTACGGCCGACCAGCGGCACCGCCCACTCGGGGGGCCGCGGTGGGACCTCCTGGACCGGCGCCGACCCCTCCTGGACGATGGTCCGGCGGGTGTTGCGCTCGATCCGGCGGTTGATGGCGTCGATCTGGATCGAGTGCGCGAGGTGGTCGGCGAAGTACACGACGAAGCCGAGGCTGATGAAGAGCAGGAGGATCGACCCGCTGATGGCCAACCGCGGAAAGTCCTCGGTCCGCGCTCCTCCTTCGAGGCCGACGGTGAACAGCCCGGCCGCGCTGTAGACGAACGTGGCGACGAAGGCGCTGAGGACCACCTGGGTCGAGCGGTCCCGGAGGAAGTTGCGCAGCAGTCGTGGGGAGAACTGGGTCGACGAGAGCTGGAGCGCCACGACGGTCAGGCCGAGAACCAGGGCGATGACGGTCACCACGGTGCTGCTGACCGTGATGAGCAGCGCGCGGGCGTCGTCCCCGGTGCCCTGGAACGCCAGCCGGTCCACCAGGGAGTCCGGGTCGTGTGACACCTGCGACATCACAAAGCCTGCGGCCAGCGCCAACAACGCAGCCGCCGTCGGGAGCACCCACAGCGCGCCGTTGACGTACTCCTTGAAGCGGTGCCAGGCCACGGACCGGCGTACCCGGCGGGCCAGTCCGGCGGAGTGGGAGGTGGACGCCATGCGTGAGGCTATCCCTCGGTGCCAGGGTTTGGCGCTGTTGACGTGCCGGTGATCGACGCGATGACCCGACAGTGGAGCCGTGCTCCTGGCTGCCCTCCCTCATCGATGTCGCGCGACGTCGCATACCCGGTCGGGTAACCGAACCGGCTGTGACAACAGCCGTTTCGGGTGTCCAACCGGGTATGCGACCGGTCGGACCCATCTCCGTGTCGGTGGTCGGGTGCAGGATGCCGGGCATGGATGCGATCGCTCGCCTGGACCTGGTCATCGTGGACGCGGCAGACATCGACCGCGTCGGCACGTTCTACGCCGACCTGACCGGATGGGAGGTCGTCCGCAAGGAGGCCGACCGGTTCGGGTTGCGCGCTCCGGACGGGCAGGAGGTCGAGTTCCAGCGAGCCCCCGACCACGTCCCCCCGCAGTGGCCCGGCCAGGAGCGGCCGCAGCAGTTCCATCTCGACCTGCAGATCGACGACCACCGGGCCGCGGCGGAGCGGGCCGCGGGGCTCGGCGCGACACGGGTGGCGGACGGGTCGAGCTGGATCACCCTTCTCGACCCTGCAGGGCACCCGTTCGACCTGTGCCAGGCCGACGGTGTCGGTCCGGTGATGGCCCTCTTCGCGGTGACCGTCGACGCCCCCGACGCGTCCGCACTGGCGCATTTCTACGCCGACGTCACCGGCATGGAGGTCACCTACGACGGTCCCGAGGGCGCCTTGATCTCCGCGGACGGCCGCAGCGTGATGTTCCAGCAGGTCGCTGACTACACCCCTCCGCGCTGGCCAGACCCCGCATACCCGCAGCAGGCCCATCTCGACCTGCTGGTCCGCGACCTCGACGCGGGCGAGGCCCGGGTGCTCGAGCTGGGGGCGTCGCGGCTGGAGGGCGGCGGCGAGCGGTTCCGCGTCTTCGCCGACCCTGCCGGCCATCCGTTCTGCCTCGTCGGCTAGGCCACACCCGGTCGGACCAGGCGGTTCAGGCGTTCAGTCCTCGCGCGAGCTGTGCGCAGTGGTCGAAGGGAATCTCCCTGACCAGCGGGTCGGCGTGTCGATGCACGATCTGCCAGCGGTCGCCGTCACGCCGGAACACGATGGTCACCCGCAGCGACCAGTCCTGGTCGGGCCGACCGCCGACCACGCCGTGCTGGCGCTCGATGGCGCACAGGACGACGAGGTCTCCCGACGCATACCAGCGCTCGACGTCGAGCCGGCCCTCTCCGGACTCGAAGAACCGGCTGCCCTCCTCGATCTGTTCGGCGGTGAGCCCGAAGCCCCAGCGCGTCTCCCCGCCGTACGGCGGCATCAGCGTGTAGTCGTCCGGGTGGTCGAAGAGCGAGAAGTAGTGACGGTGGTCGCCGCGGATATAGGCGTCGGCCGCGTCGTCCATCCGTGCGATGAGCTCCGCCACGTCTGCGTCGGTGATGTCGACCATCGCGCCATGCTGGCACCCGTCGCAGCTCGACTGCTAGACGTCGTACTCCTTCGCCGACCCGCGGTAATGGCAAGGACCACGGCGCGGCTCGGATGGTCTATCACCCTCTCGGAGGGATATGCCGTGGATCGGGCCGGCGTACCGTTCCGGGCTGTGGCGAGGGACGAGAGAACGACCGACGGAGATTCAATGCCCGCACGAAAGAAGGACACTCAATGACCGCCAATGCGACACCCGACACGATCGTGCTCGTGCACGGCCTCTGGATGACGCCTCGCAGCTGGGAGCACTGGGTCACCCACTACGAGGCGAAGGGCTTCCACGTCGTCACCCCGGGATACCCCGGGTTCGAGATCGAGGTCGAGGGCCTGCGCGAGAACCCGGACCTCATCGCCAACCTCACCGTGAACGAGACCGTCGACCACCTGGCCGAGGTCGTCCAGCAGGTCGAGAGCCCGCCGATCATCATGGGCCACTCGTTCGGTGGGACGCTGACCCAGCTCCTGCTCGCTCGCGGGCTCGGCGCGGCGGGAGTCGTCATCGACTCGGCCCCCACCGAGGGCGTACGGGTCCAGCCGATCTCCCAGGCGCGCTCGCTGTTCCCCGCGCTGAAGAACCCCGCGAACCGCCGCAAGGCCGTCGGGTTCACGCCGGAGGAGTTCCACTACGCCTTCACCAACACCCTGAGCGAGGAGGACTCCAAGGCCGTGTGGGACCGGTACGCCATCCCGGCTCCGGGTTCGTGGGTCTTCGAGTACGGCCTCTTCGCCAACTTCAAACCAGGACACCAGGACACCTGGGTCGACTTCGGCGCGGACCGGGCCCCGCTGCTGTTCATCGCCGGCGGCAAGGACCACATCATGCCGGCGTCCGTGAACCGGTCGAACGCCCGCCACTACGACGAGGGCCCGGCATTCACCGACTATCACGAGTTCGAGGACCGGGACCACTGGACCTGCGGTGCCCCTGGGTGGGAGGCCGTCGCGGACTACGCCCTCGAGTGGGCGAAGACCAATGCGAGGGCATACGCGACGCCTGACGAGTAGGGGTGTGGGGCGGAGAACATAGGGACGCCTCCCGATGTGGCGGTCGTCCCGCCGGCGCCACTCTCGACGGAGCCGGCCACGACCCGTGGTCCACCGTCCTGAGGACGCCTCATGGTGATCAACCGCCGCCCCCCTCGCCCTCCGGTTCCCTCGTCACGTCGGCGACGGCTCTCCGACAGGCCATGCTGACCACCGTGCCGGCATCCCGAGTGCAGCAGCAGACGACGGGGCTCCTGGCCTTCGTGCTGGTCTCCTTCGCCGCGAACTCGCTGGTCACCCGCTACGTCGTCGCCAACCACCTGCTCGACGCGTACCTGCTCACCGTGGTCCGCTTCGTCGCAGGGGCCGTTGCCCTGCTCGCCCTCGCGATCGGCCGGGGCGAGCGCCCGAGCCTGACCCGGGCCAACCTCTGGCCGGCCCTCTGGCTCGGCGTCTACGCCGTCTGCATCTCGTTCGGGTACCAGCACATCGGCGCCGCGGCGGGCACGTTCGTCTTCTACGCCACCGTGCTCGCCGGGCTGGTCGGTCACGACCTCGCCACCAGGACGCCGGTTCCGCGGCGGCGAGTGGTCGGGGCGCTGGTCTCGCTCGCCGGGGTCGGGGTGCTCACGGCGCCCGCGGCCGGGGACGTCACCCCGCTCGGCGTGCTGCTCCTCGCGGTGACCGGGGCGGCGTGGGCGCTGTACACGGCCGCCGGGCGCGGGGTGACGGATCCGCGGCAAGCAACGACCGGCAACTTCACGGTGCTGGCCGTCGCGCTGCTGGTCCCGGTCGGTGTCACGGCCGCCGGCGGCCCCGAGGTGACGCCGAGCGGCCTCGTCCTCGCGGCGGTGATGGGTGCGCTCACGACCGCGTTCGCCTACGTGGCCTGGTATGCGTGCCAGCGGCGGATGTCGGCGACGACCGCCGGCTCGGTGCAGCTGGTCATCCCGATCCTCACCGCGGCCGGGGCGATGCTGCTCCTCGGCGAGCGGCTCACGGCGCTCTTCGTCGTCGCGGCCCTGCTGGTCTTCGCCGGGCTCTGGGTGGGCCGGCCCCGCTAGTGCGACGGGCGCCGGTCCCCCTGGTCGTCCACGCCGTCACCGCCAGAGAGCCGTGACACTCCTGCGGTCGCGTCCCGGACGCCGCCCGGTGCCTCGTCGCGCCACGCGTGCGCCCGCGCCTCGTGGTTACCCGGGAGTCACCGTCACGGCACGTACCATCGACGGACGGACATCGGGTCATCGGGTCAGTTCGGCACGGCCGGGTGTCCGGCAGCAAGGGTCAAGCACCGGATCGCCACCATGGCCCGTCCAACCGTTCGCCGCCCGAGGAGCCCATGCCCCGCCCGATCGACAACAAGGGCTCGTACCTGCCCGCGCTGGACGGTCTTCGAGCCATCGCCGTCGCGGCGGTCGTGGCCTACCACCTGGGGGCGGACCAGGTCCCGGGCGGCCTGCTCGGCGTCGGCATCTTCTTCACCCTGAGCGGCTTCCTCATCACGGGGATCCTTCGCTCGACGTTCGAGCGCACCGGCGGGTTCGACCTCAAGCACTTCTGGCTGCGCCGGGCGCGCCGCCTGCTCCCTGCCGTGGTCCTCGTGCTGGTCGTCGTCATGGCGGTCACGGCCCTCAGCAACCCGGGAGAGATCGGCGTCCGGACCGCCGAGACGGTCGCCGCACTCTTCTACGTGAGCAACTGGACGACGATCGGCCTGGGCGTCTCCTACTTCGCCCGCTTCAACGGACCGGGGCCGCTCGACCACCTCTGGTCGCTGGCGGTCGAGGAGCAGTTCTACGTCTTCTGGCCGCTGATCGTCTGGGGCCTGGTCACACTGCTGCGCCGCCGCTGGGACCGCGTCGCGCTGGTCACCCTCGGTCTCGCCGTCCTCTCGTTCATCGCCATGTGGGTCATCGCCGCGCCCGGGTTCGACAACACCCGGGCCCACGAGGGCACCGACACCCGGGCCGGTGGCCTTCTCATCGGCGCGGCCCTCGGCATGATGTGGCGGCCCGCGCGGGCGTCCGTGCGTCTGCCCGTTCGCGGCCGGGTCGTCCTCGAGACCGTCGGCGTCCTCTCGCTGGTCGCGATCGGTGTGCTGCTGACGCAGACCGACGAGTACTCGTTGTTCCTCTACCGCGGCGGCATCCTCATCCTGTCCGTCGCGACGGCCCTGCTCATCGCCGTGACCACGCACCCGGCGAGCATGCTCGGCAAGGCCGTCGGGGCGGCGCCCCTGCGCTGGGTGGGTGAGCGCTCCTACGGCATCTACCTCTGGCACCTGCCGGTGATCGTGTTCCTGCCCGCCGAGGTGCTCAAGGACTCCCCGTGGCGGCCGGTGCTGCTGTGCATCGTGATCGTCGCCCTCGCCTCACTCAGCTGGGCTCTGGTCGAGGACCCCATCCGCCGCCGCGGAGTGCTCGGCGCGCTCCGCCGCGGCCGGGAGCACCGCGCCCCGGCCGGCCAGAGCAGCGCCGCGAGCCGTTCCCCCGGCACGCCGCTCCTCGGCAACGTGCTGGCCCTCGTCCTCGTGGCCACGGCCGGGCTCACCGCTTTCACGGTCATGGGCCCCTCGGTCTCGAGCTCGGCGGCGCAGTCGCCGACCGATCTCAACAACCCGCCGCTGCCCCCTCCCGTCGCGGAGGCGACGCCGGCCGTCCCGGAGACCCCGTCGGCCACCACCTCGGGCGCGCCCACCCCCTCGGCGACGACGACCGCGCTCACTCAGATCGACACGGCGAACCTCAAGACGTCCTGTACCAACGTCGTCCACGTCGGCGACTCGACCTCGGTCGGGCTGATGAGCAAGGACTACCTGCCCAACCCCGCCGACCGGATCGACGCCCAGTACAAGCTGTTCGGCGCGGTCAACGCGTCCACCGACATCCTCGGCGCCCGGTCGATCGTCGAACGGTGGAACGGGCAGCCGAACGCCGAGGAAGCTGTCAAGAGCAAGATGGCGTCCGGCTACAAGGGCTGCTGGGTGTTCGCCATGGGGACCAACGAGGCCGCGAACCAGGCGGTCGGCGGCAACGCGCCGATGGACAAGCGGATCCAGCTGCTGATGCAGCACGTCGGGAACTCGCCGGTCATGTTCCTCACGGTCAAGACCCTGCTGACCAAGGGGCCGTACGCCCAGGTCCAGATGCAGAAGTGGGACGACGCGCTCGTGGCGGCGTGCTCGATCGTACCCGAACATGCGGGTCTACGACTGGGCCGCCGAGGTCCAGGACAAGTGGTACATCAGCGACAAGATCCACTTCACGACCCCGGGCTACCAACAGCGCGCGCATCGCACGGCCGAGGCGCTGGCCATCGCCTTCCCGAAGGACGGCACACCGCCGAGCGGCTGCCTGATCCGAACTCCGGCCTAGGTCTGCCGACCGGGCTCCACGCATACGATGGCTCGGGCGCCGCCGCCCGGCGGGGTCCCGGACAGCGTGGTGAAGGAGCTCGGCATGGTGCAGGTCAACCTCTCCAAGGGGCTGGACAAGTCGTACGAGGACAGGAGCCTGGCGGAGATCCTCGCGGCCCCGCCGTCGGCGCTGGCCGGCCTGACGACCGCTCACGACGCGGTCCTCAAGGACAGCTTCGGCATCGACACGGTCCGGGAGCTCGGTTCCAACAAGTACTTCGCGCTGGCGGGCGTGCTCGTCGCGCTGGCCGACAAGGAGGGCTGACCGGGTTCCCTCCCGCACGTACACGCGAGGGCCGCCCCGTTCGGGAGCGGCCCTCGATGTGGTTCGGAGTATGCCGGGTGTCCCGGCATACGCCTGGGGTCAGACCGGCTGCCGGATCGCCGAGACGTCGAACTCCAGGGCGACCTTCTCGCTGACCAGGACGCCACCGGTCTCCAGCGGCGAGTTCCACTTGAGGTCCCACTCGGTGCGGTTGAGGGTGACGCTGCCCTCGAAGCCGACCCGCAGGTTGCCGAACGGGTCCTTGGCCTCGCCGGTCTCCTCGAAGAGGACCGTCACGGGCTTGGTCACCGCGTTGATGGTCAGGTCGCCGGTGATGCTCCACTCGGTGCCGTCACGCTCCACGTCGGTGGAGACGAAGGTGATCTGCGGGTAGGTCTCGACGTCGAAGAAGTCGGGGGACTTGAGGTGGCCGTCGCGCTGGGCCTGGCCGGTCGTGACGCTCGCGGTCTGGATCGTGACGTTGACCGTCGACGCGGCGGGGTTCTGGGTGTCGACGTGCGCGGTGCCCTCGAACTCGTCGAACTGGCCGCGAACCTTGGTGACCATCGCGTGCCGGGCGGAGAAGCCGATCCGGGTGTGGGCCGGGTCGAGGACGTAGTCGCCCGCGATGTCGGCCGCAGGGCGGACCTCTTCGGCGACGGCGGACGAGGTACGGTTGAACAGAGCCATGGGAGTGGATCCTCTCGGGTGGGTGATGAGGCTTGTTGAAGTTTCAACTAAGGTAGTCCGCGATCCATTCCCTCCGCAATTCGTTGCGTGCCCCAACCGGTGTGTCCTGCGTCACGTCGCCCCACGGGGCCCGTCGTTCACGACAATGCGGGTATGCCCGCGTCGCGCCTCCTCGCCCCATCGGACCTCGACGCGCTGGTTCAGCGCGTGATGGGACTGCTCGACCGGACCGGTGACGGTGACCGAGTCGCCATCGGGGTGGCCGGAGCGCCGGGGGCCGGCAAGACCACGCTGGCGGAGGATCTCGTCGCGGCCCTCGCCGCGCAGCTGACCGACGCAGCCGTGGCCCACCTGCCGATGGACGGGTACCACCTCGCCGACGTGCAGCTCGACGCGTTGGGGCTGCGGGGGCGCAAGGGCGCGCCGGAGACCTTCGACGGTCACGGGTACCTCGCGACGATGGCCCGGCTGCGGTCCGGCGACCCGGCGACCGTCTACGTCCCCGGCTTCGAGCGGGTGCTGGAACAGCCGGTCGCGGCGGCGATCGCCATCCCCGGGTCGGTCCGGGTCGTCGTCAGCGAGGGCAACTACCTCCTCCTCGAGGACGACCCGTGGCCGCGGGTCCGGGCGCTGTTCGACGAGGTGTGGTTCGTCGACCTCACCGACCGCGAGCGGGTTCGCCGCCTGGTGGCGCGGCATACCGAGTTCGGGAAGGAGCCCGGCGCCGCGCAGGCCTGGGCGGTCGGCCCCGACCAGGCCAACGCCGACCGGGTTCTCGCCACGCGCGACCGCGCGGACCTCGTCGTTCTGGTCCCGGACTGAGACCACACCCGTCGCCGTGGCGCGTTGACGCTGCCACGCGGTGCCGAGGACACTCGTGCCACACGGACCACAGCAGCATCAGCCTCGGGTGAGGGAAGCGTCATGGCGGATGGCAAGGGCGGTTCGGCGTTGCTGATCTGCGTCGCCATCGGCATTGGGCTGGCTCTGGCGGACGGAGCGCTGACGACCGAGACGTCGACCGGCACGACGACCGAGACGACGACCGAGACCACGACCGGCGACGGGTCCGGCTCGACCACGACGGCCAGGTCCAGCAGCAGCGTCGTCGTCACGTCCGACACGACGACGGCGCCCGCCCCGCTGTCGAGCTGCCCGGGCCGCGTCGTCGGCGAGAGCACCGAGAACGACACCACCCTCCGGCTCTACTACGACGGCCAGGCCAAGGGCGTGAACTGCGTGTCAGCGGTGTACCACGGAACCGTGACGCCGCCGGGCTATCTGCGCATCGAGATCCGCTTCGCGGACTACACGGGCACCAGCTGGCCCGGGTACGCGTCGCAGGACGGGGCTCCGGGAGCCGCTGAGGTGACCGGCACCTACCTCATCGCGACCGACGACCGGTGCGTGTCGGCGGCGGCAACCTACTTCGCCTCCGGTGACGGGGGCGGGAGCAGCGTGAGTTTGGCCAGGGTCGCCTGCGGCTGAGCGGGCTCACGTCGACGCAACGCATCCTTCGCGCGGTGGTGACCGGCCGACCTCCTCTCGGACCTAGCCCCGGTGCTGGTCCGAGAAGGCGAGCGACGCACCGAACACTGACGGCGGGCTGCCAGGTCGGGCAGGCGTGCGACCGGCGGCGGAGCGGCATACTCGGAGTGCCCGCTCGCTGCCGAGTCCGGATCGACCACGGAGGTCGCCGATGTCCCCCGAAGCCACCCTGTCCCACACCGTCGGCGAGACCGACGTCCCCCTCATCGAGCAGACGATCGGCGACAACTTCGACGAGACGGTCGCGCGGTTCCCGGACCGGGAGGCATTGGTCGACGTCGAGCAGGGGACCCGATGGACCTGGGCCGAGCTGAAGCGGGACGTGGACGTGGCCGCCCGAGGGTTCGTCGCCGCGGGTATCGAGAAGGGTGACCGGGTCGGGATCTGGGCTCCCAACTGCGCAGAGTGGGTCGTCGTCCAGTTCGCCACGGCCAAGATGGGCGCGATCCTCGTCAACATCAACCCCGCCTACCGGACCCACGAGCTGAAGTACGTCCTCGGGCAGGCCGGGATCCGGATGATCGTGGCCGCGCCCTCGTTCAAGACCAGCGACTACGCCGCGATGATCGAGGAGGTCCGCGGCGACGTGCCGGGCCTGGAGCAGGTCGTCCTCTTCGGCACGGACAGCTGGCGCGACCTGCTCGCCGGCGCCGACCGGGTCGGTCCGGAGGACCTCGCGCAGATCCAGGCGGGCCTCACCAACACCGAGGCCATCAACATCCAGTACACGTCGGGCACGACCGGCTTCCCCAAGGGCGCCACGCTCAGCCACCGCAACATCCTCAACAACGGCTTCTTCGTCGGTGAGCTGTGTCGCTACACCGAGGCCGACCGGGTCTGCATCCCCGTGCCCTTCTACCACTGCTTCGGCATGGTCATGGGCAACCTCGCCTGCTCCACCCACGGGGCGGCCATGGTCATCCCGGCACCGGGGTTCGACCCCGCCAAGACGCTGCAGGCCTGCCAGGACGAGAAGGTCACGTCCCTGTACGGCGTCCCCACGATGTTCATCGCCGAATGGTCGCTGCCGAACTTCGCCGACTACGACGTGTCGAGCGTGCGCACCGGGATCATGGCCGGCTCACCGTGTCCGGCCGAGCTGATGAAGAAGGTCATCGCCTCCGGGATCGACCAGATGACCATCTGCTACGGCATGACCGAGACCTCGCCGGTGTCGACCCAGACCCACACCGACGACACGTTCGACCACATGGTGGGCACCGTCGGCCGGGTGGGGCCGCAGCTGGAGATCAAGGTCGTCGACCCGGAGTCCGGCGAGACCCTTCCGCGGGGGGTCGCGGGCGAGTTCTGCACCAAGGGGTACTCCGTGATGCTCGGTTACTGGGAGCAGCAGGAGAAGACCGACGAGGTCCTCCAGGAGGGCTGGATGCGCACCGGCGACATCGCCGTCATGGGCGAGGACGGCTACGTACAGATCACGGGGCGGATCAAGGACATGGTGATCCGGGGTGGCGAGAACATCTACCCGCGGGAGATCGAGGAGTTCCTCTATACCCACCCCGACATCCTCGACGCCCAGGTCATCGGCGTCCCGGACGAGCGGTACGGCGAGGAGCTGTGCGCGTGGGTCCGGATGCGTGAGGGTGCGGAGCCGCTCACCGCCGAGTCGGTCCGCGAGTTCGCCTCGGGGAAGCTCGCCCACTACAAGATCCCGCGCTACGTCCAGATCGTCGACGAGTTCCCCATGACCGTCACCGGGAAGGTCCGCAAGGTGGAGATGCGGGAGAAGTCGGTCGCCGACCTCGGTCTGGCGACGCAGCGGTAGCCACAGAGCTCGGGGTCCGGCGGCAACCAGCCCCGGAATGCCACCGGCGCGGCATACCCTCCCCCTGCCCAGGTATGCCGCGCCGGTGTCCCCCGATCGACCGCCGAGGCGTCACATCCGCGTGAACTGCGATGCGATGGGCCTCGCGGTCTCCGCACCGGCGGCGGGCGCCCGCCCCCGGAGATGGTCGGTGACCCTCGTGATGATGAGGATCAGGCACACGGTCGCTGCGACTCCGAGCGCCGTGCTGATGATGAACGCGAAGATGAGGTCGCGGAGGTAGTCGACGGTGCCGAGGGCCTCGCGGATGCGGATCAGCGCCAGCGACTGGATCCAGGCCGGGAAGAAGTAGAGGGCGCAGAACGCGATGACGATCGGTGGCGCCGCTCGCGACGCCGTCGTGGGACCGTGCCCGATGCGGCGAGGGTCCGACGCCTGGTAGAGGTCGGTCAGCGTCCGCCACGCGATGCGGATGTTGAGCAGCGGGACAAAGGACCCGATCACCGTGCCGACCATCGACCCGCGGATGAGCAGGCGGTTCATGTGCCGGTCGTTGCGAGACACCCCGACCCACACCATGACGAAGACCCAGCTGAGGAAGACGACCAGCAGCAGCGCCAGGATGATGAGGATCATCGTGCGCAGCAGCGTCCGGGCCTCGTCCTCGTGGACCTCGCCCGGCTGCATGCTCCAGATCTGGAGGGTGTTGAGCGTCGCGATCCACCACAGCAGCGAGACGCAGGACGCCAGGATGCTCAGCGACAGCATCAGCTGCGCGATGAGGGCCCACGCCCGGACGCCTTCGTTGGTCCGGACCGGCGGTGCCGCCTTCTGCTCCTCGGCGACCGGGTCGAGCGGACGGACGTGCTCGGTCCAGTGCCGACCGTCCCACAGCCGCAGCTGGCCTGCGACGTTCGGGTCCGGTCGCCAGCCGGCCTCCGTGCCGTGCGGGAAATGCGTGGCGATGTCGGGAGGTAGCTCCCCCCCGATCGGTGCGGCGGGCTCCCCGAACGCCACCGACTCGGCCGGCTCACGCGGACTCCCGAAGGCGGGAGACGCCTGAGGCAGCGTCCAGGGATCACTCATGCCGACAGTGTCCTCGGGGAGGGCGAGACCCGGAATCCTCCGAATGGACACACCCCCATAGCCTTGTGGCCATGCCGTCACCGTCCGAGGTCCTCGCGCCCCGCGTGACCGCGGCCATCGCCGCGGCGTTCGGAGCCGAGTACCCGGAGCTGCGTGACGCCGACCCGGTGCTGCGGCCCTCCCAGTTCGCGGACCTGCAGGCCAACGCGCCACTGGCCCTGGCCAAGAAGGTGGGTATGCCTCCGCGCGAGGTCGCGGCGAAGGTGACCGCCCACCTCGACCTCGCCGGGATCGCCGAGCCGGTGGAGATCAGCGGACCGGGTTTCCTCAACATCACCCTCACCGACGAATGGCTCGCCGGCGCGGTCGGCGAGATGGCCGCCGACCCGCGGCTGGGCATACCCGTCCAGCCGCTCGAGCACATCCCCATCGACTACTCCTCGCCCAACGTGGCCAAGGAGATGCACGTCGGCCACCTGCGCACGACGGTCGTCGGCGACGCCCTCGGCCGGGTTCTCGAGCGGCTCGGCCACGACGTCATCCGGCAGAACCACATCGGTGACTGGGGCACTCCGTTCGGGATGCTCATCGAGCATCTCCTCGACGTCGGCGAGGACTCCGCCGACGCCGCGACTGCTCGAGACCGACCCGAACGCCTTCTACCAGGCGGCCCGTTCCGACTTCGACCGCGACCCGGCCTTCGCGGCGCGCGCTCGGGCTCGAGTCGTGGCGTTGCAGGCGGGTGACCCCGACACCATGCGGCTGTGGCGTGAGGTCGTCGAGCTGTCGAAGCACTACCTCAACCGGGTCTACGACGTCATGGGCGTCGCCCTCACCGACGCCGACCTCTACGGCGAGTCGCGCTACAACGCCGAGCTGGCCGCCCTCTGCGACGAGCTCGAGGCCAAGGGGATCGCGAGGATCAGCGACGGCGCCCTCTGCGTGTTCCTCGACGGCTACACCGGGCGGGAGGGCAAGCCGGTCCCGCTGATCATCCGCAAGTCCGACGGGGGGTACGGCTACGGCGTCACCGACCTCGCCACGATCCGCTACCGCGCCAACCAGCTGCACGGCAGCCGGATCATCTACGTCGTCGGTGTGACCCAGGCGCTGCACTTCCAGATGGTCTGGGAGACCGCGCGGTTGGCCGGGTGGCTTCCGGACGACGCCCGCCCCATCCACGTGCAGATCGGCAACGTCCTCGGCAAGGACCGCAAGCTCCTGCGGACCCGGTCGGGGGAGACACCGCGCCTCACCGGGCTCATCGACGAAGCGGTCACCGCCGCTCGGCGCGTCCTCGACGAGGCCCGCCCCGACCTGCCCGAGGCGCTCCGCGCGGCGATCGCGCCGCAGATCGGCATCGGCGCCGTGAAGTACGCCGACCTCTCCGTCGCCCACGACAGCGAGTACGTCTTCGACCTCGACCGGATGGTCTCGCTGACCGGCAACACCGGCCCGTACCTGCAGTATGCGGCGGCGCGGGTCCGCTCCATCTTCCGGAACGCGGGACTCGACCCCACGACCGAGGGCGGCGGCGGCGAGCGTCGCCGAGTGGTGGTCCGCGACGCGGGCGAGCGCGACCTGGCCATCACGTTGCTCGAGTACGGGTCGGTGGTCGCCCAGGTCGGTGACGCGCTGGAACCGCACCGGCTGGCCGCATACCTCTTCGACCTGGCGCAGGCGTTCTCGACCTTCTACGAGCATCATCCGGTCCTCAAGGCGGAGGACGCCGAGCTGCGCGAGTCGCGGCTGGCCCTGTGCGCGATGACCCTCGCTGTCCTCGTCGAAGGGCTCGGCCTGCTCGGCGTGGACTCACCCGAACAGATGTGACCCGAAGCGTCGGCTGCGAGCGACACTGGCGCCATGCATTGCGGCACGCGAGTCCTCGGGGGAGTGGGCGCCGTCCTGCTGGCGGCTGTGACCGGAGCCTGTTCGTCCGCTCCCGGGTCGGGCGGCGCGGGCGGTGCGGCCACCGGCACGGCCGCTCCCGCAACCACGAGCTCGGCCGCGAGCGGTGACTTCGCCGCGCAGGTCACGGTGGGTGGACACAAGGTCTACCTCGAGTGCCACGGCGCGGGACGACCCACCGTCGTCCTGCAGTCGGGGTACGGCAACGGCGGCGACATCTGGAGCGCCGCCACCGGCCACCCACCGGCGGTGGCGCCCGGGCTGGCCACGACGAACCGGGTCTGCGTCTACGACCGCCCCGGAACCGCGCTGTCGGTGGACGCCGCGGGCACCCCGTTGTCCTCGGCCCAGCCCGGCCGCAGCGACCAGGTTCCGATGCCGCGCACGGCCACCGCCGTGGTCACCGAGTGGCACGATCTGCTGGCCACCGCGGGAGTCCCCGGTCCGTACCTGCTGGTCGGCCACTCGATCGGCGGACTGTTCACGGTGCTGTATGCGCGGACCTATCCGGACCAGGTGGCCGGCATGGTCCTGGTCGACGCCACGCCTCCAGCGTTCGCGTCGCTGATGCCGCCGGCGTCGCTGACCCTCCTCAAGGCCTCGCTGAAGGCGCCGAGCTCCATTCCCGGATACGCGTACGAGGGCTACGACCTCGACGATGTTCTCGGTTCCCTCGACGCGGCACCGGCCTGGCGGCCGATCCCCGCGACGCTGCTGTTCGCCGGGCAGCTCCAACAGGTGTCGGACCCCACAACCCAGCAGTTCCTCAAGGACGCCGCCGCCGTGCAGGACCAGGCTCGGGCCGAGTTCGCGGCGAGCATGCCCGGGGTGACGACGAAGCTGGTCCCCGACGCGACCCACTACATCCACGTCGAACGGCCGGACGCGGTGATCGAGGCCGTCCGCACGGTGGCGAGCAAGCCTTAGCCCGCTTCCAGACGCCCGGTGTTGCCAGTTTGCCGGGTGCGGGACCGCTCAAACTGGCAACAACGGGCGTTCGGAAGCGGGAAAGCCTGGTCAGGCCAGGTCGCGAGACAGCGCCGTGGCCGCCGTGCGCAGGATCGGCACGGCGCGTTCGACGACGGCCGGCGTCATCCGGGTCGCCGGCCCGCTGACCGAGAGGCCGAGCTTCGTCGGGGCGTCGGGAACCGCGACGGCGACACATCGCACGCCGTGCTCCTGCTCCTCGTCGTCGATGGCGTACCCGTGTTCGCCGACCCAGAGCAGGGCCGCGGCGAAGGCGTCGGGATCGGTGATCGTGTGCTCGGTGTGCTCCGGCATCCCGGTGCGCCGCAACAGGTCGAGCACCTGGTCCTCCGGCATCCGGGCCATGATCGCCTTTCCGACGGCCGTGCAGTGGGGGAGCACCCGGCGGCCGACCTCGGTGAACATCCGCATCGAGCGCCGCGACTGCGCCTGCGCGACGTAGACGATCTCGTCGCCGTCGAGCATCGCGAGGTTGGCCGACTCGCCGAGCTCGTCGACGAGCCGGTCGAGGTGCGGCTTGGCCCAGACGCTCAGCATCGCGCCGGAGCTCTCACCGAGCCGGATCAGCCGGGGGGCGAGGACGTACTGCCGGCTCGCGTCCTGGCGGAGGTACCCGAGGTCGACGAGGGTGCGCAGCAGCCGGTGGATCGTCGGGAGCGGCAGACCGGACTCCCCGGCGAGCTGGGACAGGCCCATGGTGCCGCCGTGGTCGGCCATCGTCTCGAGCAGCCCGAACGCCCGCTCGATGGACTGCACGGTGCCGGAGCGCGCCGGGCTCTTCCCGGCCGGTTCGGCATCGGCCGCCGCTGACGCACTCATCCGTCCTCCTCGACGTGTTCTTCCCAAAGTTTCCGTATAGCGAAAGAGTAGGTGTTGGTCGCGAGGCTCCGACCAGATATATCAACAACTAGTTGAAGTTCCGCAACACAGACAATAGTATCCGCAATACGAAAACTTGAGCAAGGGAGACAGTCAATGGCGACACCGAGTCCTGGCTATGCGATCACGGTCCGCGTGGAGACCCCCTCCTCCTCGGGGGCCACGAGTGGCCTCGTCGCCGCGGTGAGCACGGCCAAGGGCGTCCTGACGGCGCTCGACGTGGTGGAGTCCCACGCGGACCGCCTCGTCGTCGACGTCACCTGCAACGCGTCGGACGCCGAGCACGCCGACACGATCGTCGCGGAGCTGGCCGAGGTCCCGGGCGTCACCGTCCGCAAGGTCAGCGACCGGACCTTCCTCATGCACCTGGGCGGGAAGCTCGAGGTCAACCCCCGCGTCCCGCTGAAGAACCGCGACGACCTCTCCCGCGCATACACCCCCGGCGTCGCCCGCGTCTGTCTCGCCATCGCGAAGAACCCCGAGGACGTGCGCCGACTGACCATCAAGCGCAACACCGTCGCCGTCGTCACCGACGGGTCCGCGGTCCTCGGCCTCGGCAACATCGGCCCGTACGCCGCCCTGCCGGTGATGGAGGGCAAGGCCGCGCTGTTCAAGCAGTTCGCCGGCGTCAGCGCCTGGCCGGTGTGCCTCGACACCCAGGACACCGAGGAGATCATCCGCACCGTCAAGCTGATCGCCCCGGTCTACGGCGGCATCAACCTCGAGGACATCGCCGCCCCCCGCTGCTTCGAGATCGAGCGCCGGCTGCGCGACGAGCTCGACATCCCGGTCTTCCACGACGACCAGCACGGGACGGCCATCGTCGTCCTCGCCGCGCTCACCAACGCGCTCAGGGTCGTCGGCAAGCGGATCGAGGACGTCCGCGTCGTCATCAGCGGCGTCGGCGCCGCCGGGCACGCCATCATCACGCTCCTGCACGCGCAGGGCGTAGGCCACATCGTCGCCTGCGACCGCAACGGCGCGCTGCACTCCGGCCAGGAGCACCAGGAGCCGGCCCGTCGCTGGATCGCCGAGAACACCAACGCCGACGGCCAGGCCGGCACGCTGGCCGAGGTGCTCGCCGGCGCCGACGTCTTCATCGGCGTCTCGGCGCCGGGGCTGCTCACCGGCGAGGACGTGGCGACGATGAACGCCGACGCCATCGTCTTCGCCCTGGCGAACCCCGACCCCGAGGTCGACCCGCTGGAGGCGGGCCGCACCGCCGCGGTCGTGGCGACCGGACGCTCGGACTTCCCGAACCAGATCAACAACGTGCTGGCCTTCCCCGGCTTCTTCCGCGGCATGCTCGACGCCGGCGCTCGGGAGATCACCCAGGAGGTCATGCTCGCCGCCGCGCGCGCCATCGCCGGCTGTGTGCACGACGCCGAGCTCAACAGCAGCTACATCGTGCCGTCGGTCTTCGACCCGGCCGTGGCCCCGGCCGTCGCCCACGCGGTCCGCGACGCCGCGACCCGGCAGGGCAACGCCACCCCGGCGGCCGCCGAGGCCGAGCCCCATCTCGACGACACCGTTCCCACGTACCAGCCGCACGGCACCATGGAAGGAGTGACCAGTGCCCTCTGAGTCCTCGCGATCACACGTCGAGGTCACCGGCCCGCCCGTCGACGGACAGAGCGACATCCTCAGCGCGGAGGCTCTGGACTTCCTCGCCGCCCTGCAGCGGGAGTTCGGCGCACGCCGCGACGAGCTCCTCGCCGCCCGCAGGACCCGGCGTGACGAGGTCTCCCGGACCGGCAAGCTCGACTTCCTTGCCGAGACCCAGGAGATCCGCGACGGCGACTGGCGAGTCGCCACGGCGCCGGAGGACCTCGTCGACCGCCGCGTCGAGATGACCGGCCCGACCGACCGCAAGATGACGATCAACGCCCTCAACTCGGGCGCCCGCGTCTGGCTGGCCGACATGGAGGACGCGAGTACTCCCCACTGGCACAACGTGATCGGCGGCCAGGTCAACCTCCGCGACGCGATCCGCCGGACCATCACCTTCTCGAACGCGAAGGGCAAGGAGTACGCGCTGCGCACCGACCGGCGTCTCGCCACCATCGTGATGCGTCCACGCGGCTGGCACTTCGACGAGAAGCACCTCGTGGTCGACGGCAGCCCCGTCGTCGGTGCGCTGGTCGACTTCGGCCTGTACTTCTTCCACAACGCGCAGGAGCTGCTCGACCGGGGCAGTGGCCCGTACTTCTACCTGCCGAAGACGGAGAGCCACCTCGAGGCCCGGCTCTGGAACGACGTCTTCACCTTCTCGGAGCAGCGGCTCGGCATCCCTTACGGCACCGTCCGCGCGACGGTCCTCATCGAGACCATCCCCGCGGCGTTCGAGATGGACGAGATCCTCTACGAGCTGCGCGACCACGCCTCCGGCCTCAACGCCGGCCGATGGGACTACCTGTTCAGCATCATCAAGTACTTCCGCGACAGCGGTCCGGAGTTCGTCCTGCCCGACCGCGGCCTCATCGGCATGCCGACGCCCTTCATGCGTGCCTACGCCGAGCTGCTCGTCCAGACCTGTCACCGGCGCGGCGCCTTCGCCATCGGCGGCATGTCGGCCTTCATCCCGAGCCGCAAGGACAAGGAGGCCAACGAGCGGGCGTTCGTCAAGGTCCGCGAGGACAAGCAGCGCGAGGCCAGCCAGGGATTCGACGGCTCGTGGGTGGCCCACCCCGACCTCGTGCCCGTCTGCCAGGAGGTCTTCGACGGCATCCTCGGCGACCGGCCGAACCAGCTCGAGGTGCTGCGCGACGACGTCCGCGTGACCGCCGAGGACCTGCTCGATATCGCCTCGGCCGAGGGCGAGATCACCCGGGCCGGCCTGACCGGCAACGTCGAGGTGGCGGCCCGCTACCTCGAGGCGTGGCTCGGGGGCCTCGGCGCCGTGGGCATCCACAACCTCATGGAGGACGCCGCCACCGCCGAGATCTCGCGCTCGCAGATCTGGCAGTGGGTCCACAACGGCTCCACGCTCGACGACGGCACGCTCATCACCGCCGAGCTGGTCCGCGACGTCATGGAGCAGGAGCACGGCAAGATCCGGGACGAGCTCGGCGACGGCTACGACGACCGCAACTTCGACACCGCGTTCCGCGTGCTGGAGCAGGTGGCGCTGGCCGACGACTACGTCGACTTCCTGACCCTGCCGGCGTACGAGGCGGCCTCGGCATGAGTACGGCGACGTCGGCCGGGGTGGGCAGCCTCGCCGACACCCTCGACGAGCAGCTCGCCGCGGCCGACGCCGCCCTCGCCGAGCACTACCCGGGCGACCGCGGTGTGCGCCAGCCGGTACACACCGTCTACGTCCCGGCCGACCGCTACACCGCGGCCACCGTGCCCGACTGGGGACGCCAGGCGCTCGCGGCGCTCGAGGCGCACGGCGGCACGCCGGAGCGGCTCGCCGACGCGGCGGGTATGCCGGTGGAGGTCACCTCGGTCGTGTACCCCCTGGTGCGCCGGAAGCTCGAGACCGAGCCGATCGAGGACCTGCGGATCGACTTCGAGGACGGGTTCGGCAACCGCCCGGACGCCGAGGAGGACGCCGCGGCCGTCGCCGCGGCGAAGGCCCTCGCCGAGTCGGTCCACGCCGGAAACGCCGCGCCGTTCCACGGGATTCGGTTCAAGTCGTTCGAGGCGCCCACCCGTCGGCGTGGCCTGCGCACCCTCGACCTGTTCCTCGGCGAGCTGGTCCGCGGTGGCGGTCTCACCGACGGCTTCCTGCTCACCCTGCCCAAGGTGACGTCGGTCGACCAGGTCCAGGCCATGGTGACCGCCTGTCAGTGGCTGGAGGACGCGCATACCCTGCCCGCCGGCCGGCTCGGCTTCGAGATCCAGGTCGAGACCCCGCAGGCGATCCTCGGATCCGACGGGTCCGCGCTCGTCGCGCGGATGATCCACGCCGCCGCCGGCCGCTGCACCGGGCTGCACTACGGCACGTACGACTACTCCGCGTCCACCGGGGTCTCGGCCGAGTACCAGAGCATGGAGCACGCCGTCGCGGACTACGCGAAGGCCGTCATGCAGGTCGCGGCCGCCGGCACGGGAGTCTTCGTCTCCGACGGTTCGACCAACATCCTCCCGGTCGGCGACGACGCCGCGGTGCGCCGCGGCTGGAGCCTCCACGCGCGGCTCGTCCGCCGCTCGCTCGAGCGCGGCTACTACCAGGGCTGGGACCTGCACCCGGCCCAGCTGCCTACCCGGTATGCGGCGACCTACGCCTTCTACCGCGACGGACTCGCCAGTGCGGTCGCGCGCCTCAAGGCCTACCTTGGTCAGCAGGACTCCCAGTTCCTCGATGAACCCGCCACCGCCGTCGCGCTCGCGGGGTTCGTCCTGCGAGGGCTCGAGTGCGGCGCGGTCAGTGAGACCGAGCTGACCACGGACATCGGTGTCGAACGCCCCCGCCTCGCCCAGCTGGCCCGCCGTCGCGCGGCCTGACTCACTCGTCCGCCCTTCCCGGCAGCAGCTCGTCTGAGCCACGACAGACCAATGGAGGTCTAGCAATGTCCAGCGATACCGAAACCACGACCGAGAAACATCCGGTCGACCAGACCCTTCCCTTCCCGCAGATGTTCACGTACGGGCTGCAGCACGTCCTCAGCATGTATGCGGGTGTCGTCGCCGTGCCGCTCATCGTGGGCACGGCGCTCAAGCTCAGCGGTCCCGAGATCACCTACCTGGTCTCGGCCGGCCTGTTCATCTCCGGGTTGGCCACGCTCCTGCAGACCATCGGGGTGTGGAAGTTCGGCGCCCGGCAGCCGATCGTGCAGGGCACCTCGTTCGCCGCCGTGTCGACCATCCTCGCGGTCGGTACCGCGCAGGGCGGCGTGGACGGTCTGCGGGCGGTCTTCGGCGCCTTGATCGTCGCCGGCCTCCTGGGCCTGCTCATCGCGCCGGTCTTCACCCGGCTGCTGCGCTTCTTTCCCGAGGTGGTGACGGGAGTGGTCATCACCGTCATCGGTATCTCGCTGCTCCCCGTGGCCATACGGTGGGCCGCCGGCGGCACGCCGGGCACGCCGACCTTCGGTGACCCGAAGAACATCGCGGTCGCCGCCATCACCATGGCGCTGATCGTGCTGATCTACCGCTTCCTGCCGGGGGCGTTCGGCCGGGTGGCCATCCTGCTGGGCCTCGTGCTCGGCACGGTCGTCGCGATCCCGTTCGGGCTGACCAACTTCAGCCGGATCGCCGACGCGAACATCGTCCAGCTGACGCTGCCGTTCCACTTCGGCCTGCCGACCTTCGCGGTCGGCGCGATCGTCTCCATGTTCATCGTCATGCTCGTGATCATGACCGAGACGACCGCCGACATCCTCGCCATCGGCCAGGTCATCGACAAGCCCGCCGACCGGCAGACCGTCACCAACGGCCTGCGGGCCGACATGCTGTCGACCAGCGTCGCGGCCATCTTCAACGGGTTCTCGGTCAGCGCGTTCGCCCAGAACGTCGGGCTGGTGGCCATCACCGGCATCAAGAGCCGGTTCGTCGTCGCCGTCGGTGGCGGCATCCTCGTCTTCCTCGGCCTCTTCCCGATCCTCGGGGCCCTGGTCGCCCTCGTGCCGCTGCCCGTGCTCGGCGGCGCCGGACTGGCCCTCTTCGGGACGGTGGCCGCCAGCGGCATCCGCACGCTCAGCAAGGTCGACTTCTCGGGCAACGCCAACCTCGTGATTGTCGCGTTCTCGCTCGGCATGGGCGTCATCCCCATCGCCGTGCCGACGTTCTACGACAAGTTCCCCGAGTGGTTCCAGGTGATCTTCGACTCCGGTATCACCGCCGCTGCGCTCACCGCCGTCCTGCTGAACATCGTCTTCAACATCATCGGCCGCAAGGAGGAGGACGGAGGGACCCATCTTCGCCGAGGGACCGGCGCCGGCCGCGATCTCGGAGGAGGACGAGGCGCGGCTCGATCCCGAGGGACCCGCCGCGCGTGGACGCAGCTACGAGGGGAACCCGTGAGCTACATCTCGGCCCACGTCCTCGACGCGTCCGCCGGCATACCGGCCAAGGGGGTCAGCGTCCGCCTGGCCGACGGGACCGGCACGGTGATCGCGGAGGCGGTCACCGACGCGGACGGGCGGGTCGGTGAGCTCGGCCCGGACCGGCTCGATCCCGGGGAGTACTCCGTGACGTTCGGCTCCGGCGACTACTTCGCGGCGCGACAGGTCGCGTCCTTCCACCCGTCCGTGTCCGTGCTCTTCACGGCCGCCGCAGACCAAGGGCACTACCACATTCCCCTCCTGCTCAGCCCCTACTCCTACACGACCTACCGCGGCAGCTGAGCGGTCTCGCCGAGCCCGCCCGCACCAGCCACTCCACACCCGAAAGGACCCAGCCATGACCGAGGTCATCCTCGCCGCCAACCAGTACGGCAAGGCGGAGAACCGCGTCGTCCGCGTCGTCCGCGACACCGCCCGCCACGAGGTCGTCGACCTCAACGTCACGTCGCAGCTGCGCGGCGACTTCGAGGCCGCCCACACCCAGGGCGACAACAGCCACGTGGTCGCCACGGACACCCAGAAGAACACGATCTTCGCCTTCGCCAAGGACGGGGTCCCCTCGCCGGAGGAGTTCCTGCTGAAGCTCGCCGACCACTTCACCGGCGACTTCGACTGGGTGACCGGTGGCCGCTGGGCCGCCGACCTGTTCGGCTGGACCCGGATCAACGACCACGACCATGCCTTCTACCGGGGCTCGCCGGAGGTTCGGACCGCGGTACTCGTCCGTGACGGTGACACGAACACCATGCTGTCGGGCTTCTACGGGTTGACGGTCATGAAGACCACGGAGTCCGGCTTCGTCGGCTACCCCAAGGACAAGTACACGACGCTGAAGGAGACGACGGACCGGATCCTCGCCACCGACATCTCCACCAAGTGGCGCTACAACACCACCGACCCCGCCGAGATCGACTACAACGCGCTCTACGACAGCGTCAAGCAGACCATCATGACCGAGTTCTCGCAGGGCTACTCGAACGCGTTGCAGCAGGACCTCTACGACATGGCGGCCGCGGTGATCGAGAACCACCCGCAGATCGACGAGATCAAGTTCTCCTGTCCCAACAAGCACCACTTCCTCTCCGACCTGTCGTTCTGCGGCCTGGAGAACCCCGGCGAGGTCTTCTACGCCGCCGACCGTCCGTACGGGCTGATCGAGGCCACCATCCAGCGCAAGGGCGCCCCGAGCGCCGACGCCGCGTGGGTCGGGGTCGCCGGCTTCTGCTGAGCGGGGCACCCGCCGGGCGGCCCCGTCCCGGCTTGACGGAGGTCCGGGCGACCCGGCATACTCTCTTCCGTAATACAAAATACTATTTCCGAATAGCGGAAACGACGGAGAATCGACGATGACGTCCCACTCGCTGCGCTACCTCGCGAACTGCTCGATGCTCTTCACCGAGGTCCCGCTCCTGGAGCGCCCGGCCGCGGCCAAGGCTGCCGGGTTCGACACCGTCGAGTTCTGGTGGCCCTGGCCGGACCAGCCGGTCCCGGGCGACGGCGAGATCGACGCTTTCGTGGCCGCGGTGGAGGACGCCGGCGTCCAGCTCGCCGGGCTCAACTTCTTCGCCGGCGACCTGGCCGGTCCCGACTGCGGGGTGCTCTCGATCCCGAGCCGGTCGCAGCAGTTCCGCGACAACGTCGAGGTCACCCTCGGCATCGGCGAGCGGCTCGGCACCAAGGCGTTCAACGCGCTCTACGGCAACCGCGTCGACGACGCCACACCTGGCCAGCAGGACGACCTCGGGGCCGAGAACCTCGCGTATGCGGCGAAGGCCGCCGACCGCCTCGGCGCCACCGTGCTCGTCGAGCCGGTCAGCGGCCCGAAGCCCTACCCGCTGCGCACCGCCGACGACGCGGTCGGCGTGGTGGACCGAGTGCGGGCGACCGGGACGGCGAACGTCGGCTTCCTCTGCGACCTGTTCCACCTGGCCAACAACGGCGACGACGTCGACGCGGCGATCGCGAACTACGCCGACCGGGTCGCGCACGTCCAGATCGCCGACGCCCCGGGTCGCGGCGAGCCCGGCTCCGGCGACCTGCCGCTCGACCGTTGGCTCGGCGAGCTCGAGAAGTCCGGGTACGCCGGCTACGTCGGCCTCGAGTACAAGCCCACGACCACGACGCAGGAGAGCCTCGGCTGGCTCCCGGTCGAGCGTCGCTGACCCCCCGACGCGCCTGACAAGCAAGGAGATCCGCACAATGACCAACGTCGCCTTCATCGGCCTCGGCATCATGGGCAACCCCATGGCCGGGCACCTGGCCAAGGCCGGGCACACCGTGACCGGGTTCAACCGGCACCCCAACTACGAGGACCTCGAGGCCGCCGGCGGCAAGGGCGCCGGCTCGCTCGAGGAGGCCGTCGCCGACGCGGACGTCGTCTGCGTCATGGTTCCCGACTCGCCGGACGTCCGCGAGGTCCTCGAGGGCGAGGGCGGCGTGTTCGACAGCGCCAAGCCCGGCACCCTCGTCGTCGACTTCTCCAGCATCCGCCCCGACGTCACGGTCGAGCTGGCCAAAACCGCCGCGGAGCGCGGATTCCGGCTCATCGACGCCCCGGTCTCCGGCGGCGAGAAAGGCGCCAAGGACGCGGTCCTCTCGATCATGGTCGGCGGCGACACCAAGGACGTCGAGGAGGCCCGCCCGCTGCTCGAGGTCGTCGGCAAGACCGTCGTCCACGTCGGCGGCAGCGGCTCTGGCCAGACCGTCAAGGCGGCCAACCAGCTGATCGTCGCCTCCAACATCCAGGCCCTGGCCGAGGCGGTCGTCTTCCTCAAGGCGTACGACGTCGACCTCGAGTCGGCCCTGGAGGTCCTCGGCGGCGGCCTGGCCGGCTCCGCAGTCCTCAACCAGAAGAAGCAGAACATGGTGAACGGGTCGTTCGAGCCCGGCTTCCGGATCGACCTGCACCACAAGGACATGGGCATCGTCACCTCCGCCGCCCGCGAGGCCGGCGTCGTGGTGCCGGTGGCCGCCCTGGTGGCTCAGCTGATGGCCTCCGCCCGGGCCAACGGCGACGGTGGTCTGGACCACTCCGCTCTGCTCAAGGGCGTCGAGCGGCTCAGCGGCCGCAGTGAGGAGTCGTCGTCATGACCCGTATGCGTTCCGTCGAGGCCGCGGTCCTCATCCTCGAGAAGGAGGGTGCCACCCAGGCCTTCGGGCTGCCGGGCGCGGCGATCAACCCCTTCTACCGAGCCATGAAGGACCACGGCGGCATCCACCACATCCTCGCCCGCCACGTCGAGGCCGCCTCGCACATGGCCGAGGGCTACACCCGGGCCAAGGCCGGCAACATCGGCATCTGCGTCGGCACCTCCGGCCCGGCCGGGACCGACATGATCACCGGCCTGTACGCGGCGATCGCCGACTCGATCCCGATCCTCTGCATCACCGGGCAGGCGCCGGTCGCCAAGCTGCACAAGGAGGACTTCCAGGCCGTCGACATCGCGTCGATCGCCGCGCCGGTCTCCAAGTGGGCGGTCACCGTCCTCGAACCCGCGCAGGTCCCGGGCACCTTCCAGAAGGCGTTCCAGCTGATGCGGTCCGGCCGCCCCGGGCCGGTGCTCATCGACCTGCCGATCGACGTGCAGCTCGCCGAGATCGAGTTCGACATCGAGACCTACGAGCCGCTGCCGGTCGCCAAGCCGACCACCACCCGCGCACAGGCCGAGAAGATCCTCACCATGCTCACCGCCGCGGAGCACCCGCTCCTCGTCGCCGGCGGCGGCATCATCAACGCCGACGCGGCCGACCTGCTCGTCGAGCTGGCCGAGGTCACCGGCGTCCCGGTCATCCCGACCCTGATGGGCTGGGGCACCATCCCCGACGACCATCCGCTGAACGCCGGCATGGTCGGCCTGCAGACGTCGCACCGCTACGGCAACGCGACCATGCTCGAGTCCGACTTCGTCCTCGGCATCGGCAACCGGTGGGCGAACCGGCATACCGGCGGGCTCGACACGTACACCAAGGGCCGCAGCTTCGTGCACATCGACATCGAGCCGACCCAGATCGGTCGCGTGTTCGCGCCGGACTACTCGGTGGTGTCCGACGCCGGCGAGGCCCTCACGACGCTCGTCGAGGTGGCCAGGGAGTGGAAGGACGACGCGCGCATCCCCGACTACGGGGTCTGGGCCAAGTCGTGCCAGCAGCGCAAGGGGACGATGCAGCGCAAGACGTCGTTCGACGCCGTGCCGATCAAGCCGCAGCGCGTCTACCAGGAGATGAACAAGGCGTTCGGCCCGGACACCCGCTACGTCTCGACCATCGGGCTCTCGCAGATCCAGGCGGCCCAGCTGCTCCACGTCTTCAAGCCGCGGCACTGGATCAACGCCGGTCAGGCCGGGCCGCTCGGCTGGACCCTGCCCGCGGCGCTCGGGGTGGCCACGGCCGATCCCGACACCACGGTCGTGGCGCTGTCCGGCGACTACGACTTCCAGTTCCTCCTCGAGGAGCTTGCGGTGGGCGCGCAGTTCAAGATCCCGTACATCCACGTGGTCGTGAACAACGCCTACCTCGGCCTGATCCGGCAGTCGCAGCGCGGGTTCGAGATGGACTACTGCGTGCAGCTGTCCTTCGACAACATCAACGCGCCCGAGGTCAACGGCTACGGCGTCGACTTCGTCAAGGTCTCGGAAGGGTTGGGCTGCAAGGCGATTCGCGTCTCCGAGCCGGACGACATCCTCCCGGCCCTCGAGACGGCGAAGAAGATGATGGTCGAGTTCGAGGTCCCGGTCGTGGTCGAGGTCGTCCTCGAGCGTGTGACCAACGTGTCGATGGGCACCGAGATCGACGGCGTGGTCGAGTTCGAGGAGCTCGCCGAGCGCGGCCTCGACGCCCCGACCGCCATCGCGCTGCTCGACTGAGACTCGCGAGACCGCCGTCGTGTCCACCGTCCTCATCGCCTCCGACAAGTTCAAGGGGTCGCTGACCGCCGCCCAGGTCGCCGCCGCGCTCACCGCCGGCATCGGCCGGGTGTCGGACGCGACCGTCGTGACCGTCCCGGTCGCGGACGGCGGCGACGGGACGGTGGACGCGGCGGTCTCCGCCGGCTTCGCGCGGGTCCCGGTCAGTGCGACCGGGCCGACCGGGCGAACCGGTGACGACGGCGTATGCGCGGCGCGGCGAGACCGCGGTCGTCGAGATGGCCGACGTGTCCGGGCTCTGGCGGCTCCCCGGTGGCCGGCGCGAGCCGCTCACTGCGACGAGCCGCGGGCTGGGCCAGGTCATCGGCGCGGCCCTCGACGCAGGCTGCACGCGGGTCGTCCTGGGCATCGGCGGCAGCGCGAGCACCGACGGGGGTGCTGGGATGGTGGCCGCGCTCGGCGGCCGGCTGCTCGACGCGAACCACGACGCCCTTCCCGACGGCGGGGCGGCACTGGCCGACCTCGACCGCCTCGACCTCGGCGCCCTCCGCAGCCGGATGGAGGGCATCACCGTCACCGTCGCGTCCGACGTCGACAACCCGCTGCTCGGCGAGCGCGGCGCCGCGGCGGTCTACGGACCGCAGAAGGGTGCGTCGCCCGACCAGGTGGCGCAGCTCGACGCCGCGCTGGCGCACTGGGCCGACATCGTCGAGGAGGTCACCGGCCGTGACGACCGGCACCATTCGGGAGCGGGTGCCGCTGGTGGTGTCGGGTTCGGCGCGGTCGCGGTGCTCGGCGCGAGCATCCGCTCCGGGATCGACCTGCTGCTCGACCTCGTGGGCTTCGACGCCGCACTGGCGCAGCTCACACCTGACGACCTGGTCGTGACGGGGGAGGGTTCCCTCGACGAGCAGACCCTGCACGGCAAGGCCCCCGCCGGCGTGGCCGCGGCGGCCGCCGCCCGAGGCATACCCGTGGTCGCCGTGTGCGGACGCACCACCCTCGACACCGACCGGCTGCGGGGCGCCGGCATCCACGCCGCGTACGCGCTGACCGACATCGAGCCGGACCCCCAGCGGTGCTTCGACGAGGCGGCCACACTGCTGGAAGAGCTCGGCGAGCGGCTGGCGCGTGAGCGGCTGGCCACGACCGACGGCGCAGAGACGGGAGCGACACCATGAGCGACTACGACCTGCTGGTGCGAGCCGGGCGGGCCGTGCTGCCCGACGGCGAGCATGGTGCCGACGTCGCGGTGAAGGACGGGCGCATCGTGGCCGTCGAGGCGCCGGGGTCCGACCTCGGCGAGCGCGCGGCGGCCGTCGTCGAGCTGGGCTCCGACGAGGTCCTGCTGCCCGGGATCGTCGACTCCCACGTGCACGTCAACGACCCGGGCCGCACCGAGTGGGAGGGCTTCGAGACCGCGACCAAGGCCGCCGCCGCCGGCGGGGTCACCACCATCGTCGACATGCCGCTCAACAGCATCCCGCCGACCGTCGACGTCGCGGCGCTGGAGGTCAAGCGCAAGGCGGCCGACGGCGAGACGTGGGTGGACGTGGGGTTCTGGGGCGGCGCCGTGCCGGGCAACGTCGCCGACCTGCGGCCGCTGCACGAGGCCGGCGTGTTCGGGTTCAAGTGCTTCCTGCTGCACTCGGGCGTCGACGAGTTCCCGGCGCTGTCGCCGGCCGAGGTCGAGGCGGCGATGCGTGAGATCGCTGGTTTCGACGGGCTGCTCATCGTCCACGCCGAGGACCCCGACGAGATCGACCACGCCGCGAACGCCGGCGGACGCGCCTACTCCGAGTTCCTCGCCTCGAGGCCGCGGCAGGCCGAGAACCTCGCCATCCAGCACCTCATCGAGCAGTCCCGGGCGACCGGCTGCCGCATCCACATCCTCCACGTCTCGAGCTCCGACGCGCTGCCGCTGATCCGGCAGGCGGAGGCGGAGGGCGTGCGCATCTCCGCGGAGACCTGCCCGCACTACCTCACCTTCACGTCGGAGGAGATCCCGGAGGGCGCCACGCAGTACAAGTGCTGCCCGCCGATCCGCGAGTCCGCGAACCGCGACCTGCTGTGGGAGGGGTTGCGCGACGGGACGATCGACATCGTCGTCTCCGACCACTCACCGTCCACGGCCGACCTGAAGCACTTCGACACCGGCGACTTCGGCACGGCGTGGGGCGGCATCTCGTCGCTCCAGCTCGGGCTGTCGGCGGTCTGGACCGAGGCGCGGCAGCGCGGGTTCACGCTCTCCGACGTCGTCGGCTGGATGTCGCGAGGCCCCGCCGACCAGACCGGGCTGACCCACAAGGGCCGGATCGCCGTCGGCGCCGACGCCGACTTCGCCGTGTTCGCGCCCGACTCCCAGCAGGTCATCCGGGCCGAGAGCCTGCACCACAAGAACCCCATCACCCCGTATGCCGGCCGGAACCTCACGGGGACCGTCCGCAGCACCTGGCTGCGCGGCATACGCATCGACGTCGCCGGACCGCCCCGCGGCCGTCAGCTGACCAGAGGAGAGTAGGAACCCCATGCACGAGAGCCACAGCCCCGACGCACCGTCATTCGCAACCCTGCCGGACCTGGCGTCCCGGGCACTCGCCGGGAGCGTGGTCTACGCGAACGACGAGCTGTTCGCGCAGCGCGAGAACCTCATCACGCCTGGCCGCGCGGTGTTCTCGACCGAGGACTTCGGCCACAAGGGCAAGGTCTACGACGGCTGGGAGACCCGCCGCCGTCGCGAGGACGGTCACGACTGGGCGATCGTGCGGCTCGGGGTGCCTGGGGTCGTCCGGGGGGTCGACATCGACACCTCATGGTTCAAGGGCAACTACCCGCCGCACGCGTCGGTCGAGGCCGCGTCGTTCGAGTGGCACCCCTCGGAGGCCGAGCTCGAGTCCGCCGACTGGGTCACCCTCGTCGAGAAGTCCCCGATCAAGGGCGACACCGACAACTACTTCGACGTGACGGACGAGCGCCGGTTCACGCACGTGCGTCTGTCGATCTTCCCCGACGGCGGCGTGGCCCGGTTCCGGGTGCACGGGGAGCCGGTTCCGGACCCGCGGTTCCTTACCGGGACGGTGGACCTGGCCGGGCTGGAGAACGGGGGCGCGGTCGTCGACTGCTCCAACATGTTCTACTCGTCGCCCACCCAGATCCTCCTGCCCGGCCGAGCCCGGATCATGGGTGAGGGCTGGGAGAACGCGCGCCGTCGTGACGGTGGCAACGACCACGTGACGGTGGCGCTGGCCGCTCCGGGACTGGTTCGCCGGATCGAGGTCGACACGTCCTACTTCGTGGGCAACGCCGCCGGCTGGGCACGCCTGTCCGGGGTCAACGAGGCCACCGGCAACGTCGACGACCCGTCGACGTGGGAGGAGCTGGTACCCAAGACCCGGCTCCAGCCCGACACGCGGCACTTCTTCCGGGTCCGTCCCGACGCCCCGGTGACCCACGTCCGGCTCGACGTGTACCCCGACGGCGGCCTGGCCCGGTTGCGGGTCAACGGCGAGGTCGACGAGGCGGCGCTGCACGCGGCGGTCGTTCGCTGGCTGGACCTGCTGCCGGAGAACCACGCGGTCCAGGTCCTCTCCTCCGGTGGGGGACTGTCGGCCGAGGACGCCGAGGCGCTGGTCGGCAAGCGGCCGTTCGGCAAGGGCGCGGTCCCCGACGAGGTCATGACGGCGCTCCTCGACGGCTGACCCAGCGCCACGCCTCGGACATGTCTGAGTTGTCGTGGCCACATCGCCGTTTCGGCGGCTACTGGTCGGACATGTCTGAGTAGTTGCCGCCCCGCTCCGCAACAACTGACGTCGTTGTCGGTCGTTGCGGGCGGATCGGCTCCAGCGCCGCAACGACTGACGTGGTTGTCAGTTGTTGCGGGGGCGGGGGCGGGGGCGCCGACGAGGTCGTGCGGCGCTCCTCGACGGCTGGAGCACTCGCGACTGACCCGTCGAGCCCGGTCGAGTACCCGGTCGAGTACCCGGTCGAGTACCCGGTCGGGTAACCGAGACGGTCGTGATCACGACCGAATCCGGTACCCGACCGGGTATCCGACCTCGTCTGCCACGCCACTCCCGCGCAATTGGGCTGATGTGGTGGCGGTTCGGCCCAGATCGCCCGCCACTCCCGCGCAGTTGGGCTGATGTGGTGGCGGTTCGGCCGAGATCGCCCGCCACTCCCGCGCAGTTGGGCTGATGTGGTGGCGGTTCGGCCGAGATCGCCCGCCACCCCCGCGCAGTTGCGCTGATGTGGTGGTGGCGGCGGCGACGGGCGGGGGCGTTCAGGCGGGGGTCTCAGAGGGCGCACAGCCATCGCATAGCGGTACGCCGCACGGTGAGGGAGTCGGTCGGCAGACACCGACCGCCCGAACTCGACGGAGGACGCCATGGGAGCGCAACCGCAGCTGCACGGAGCCGCATACGAGTGGGCGCTCTGGTCCACGACGATGCGCGTCGTCACGGCCGACCCGCGTGCGCTCCCCTCGGCGCGTCGGCTGGTCGACACCGAGCTCGCCCGCGTCGAGCTGGCCGCAAGTCGGGAGCGCCGCGACTCCGAGGTGGCGAACCTGCCCACGGGCCGACGGGTTCACGTCAGCGGCACGCTCACGGCGATCCTCGCGGCTGCGCTCGGGGCGGCCCACGACACCGACGGCGCCCTCGACCCGACCGTGAGCCGGATGCTCGAGCCGGTCGACGACTCACAGCGGTGGCGCGGCATCGACCTGGACGAGCGGGCGCATACCGTTGTCGTCCCCCGCGGCGTCGAGCTGGACCTGGGACCGATCGCTCGGGCCTGGGCCGCCGACCGGTGTGCGGCCGTGGTCGCCGAGACGCTCGACGTGGGCGTCCTGGTCAGCCTCGGCGGCGACATCGCCACGGCGGGACCGGCCGGCTGCGGCGCGTGGGAGATCCTTGTGCAGCACCGCCCCGACGACCCGGCGGCCCTCGTTGCCATCCCCACGGGACTGGCCGTGGTCACCTCGACCTCCGCCACGAGTCGCGCGTACCGCGCGGCCAGCGTGGTCGCGCCGGACTGCGTCACCGCGACGACGTGGTCGGTCGCCGCCCTCGCCGGGACCGGGCCGGGAGTCGTCGGGCTCGAGGAGCGCGCCCTTCCCGCCCGTCTCGTCACTCCCGAGGGCACCGTCCGTCACATGGGCGGCTGGCCCGACGATGCCGAGATGGTCACGACTCGCGCGCACTTGGAGCGTTAAGACGCTCCTTCGTCCACGCCTCGGTTACGCTGAGGTGGTTTAGACGTCAACTTGCGTCTTGGCCCCTCAGCAGCTGAAGGCCCGCGATGTGTCCCCTGTCTCGCGGGCCTCCAGCATGTCCGGGCACGGAGGGGCGATAGCCTCGCCGCGACCGCGTCGGATGCGACGCGGCTGAGGGCCTTTGGAGTGGCGATGTCGACCGCACAACAGATCGGTGTCCCGGCCGAGTCACACGCCGGTGAGACCCGGGTCGCGGCCACCCCGAAGACCGTGGAGCAGCTCCGCGGCCTGGGCTACGACGTCGTGGTCGAGACCGGTGCCGGCGCCCGCGCGAGCTTCGCCGACGACGCCTACGAGCGGGCCGGTGCACGGGTGGCCTCCGGCGACGAGGTCTGGTCCTGCGACCTCGTCCTCAAGATCAACGCGCCGTCCGACGCGGAGATCGCCCGCCTGCGCGACGGCGCCGTCCTGGCCAGCCTGATCAGCCCGGCCATCGACCCCGATCTCGTCGCCCGGCTGGCGGCACGGAACATCACCGTCCTCGCCATGGACGCCGTCCCGCGCATCTCCCGGGCACAGTCCCTCGACGTGCTCAGCTCGATGGCCAACATCGCCGGGTACCGCGCGGTCATCGAGGCGGCCCACGAGTTCGGCAGCCTCTTCACCGGCCAGGTCACCGCCGCCGGCAAGGTCCCGCCGGCCAAGGTCCTCGTCGTCGGCGCCGGCGTCGCCGGACTGGCCGCGATCGGCACGGCGGGCAGCCTCGGCGCGGTCGTGCGCGCCTTCGACGCCCGCCCGGAGGTCGGCGAGCAGGTCGAGTCGATGGGCGCGGAGTTCCTGCGCGTCGACCGGTCCGAGGAGGAGTCGCTGGCCAGCTCGGACGGGTATGCGAGGCAGACCTCCGAGGACTTCGACCGCAAGGCCGCCGAGCTGTATGCGGCGCAGGCCGCCGACGTCGACATCATCATCACCACCGCGCTCATCCCGGGTCGCCCCGCGCCGCTCCTCATCACCGCCGACATGGTCGCCTCGATGCGGCCGGGCAGCGTCATCGTCGACATGGCCGCCGCCAACGGCGGGAACTGCGAGCTCTCGGTCGCCGACCAGATGGTCGTCACCGACAACGGTGTCCGGGTCATCGGCTACACCGACCTCGCCGGGCGACTGCCCACGCAGGCGTCGCAGCTGTTCGCCACGAACCTCGTCAACCTGCTCAAGCTCCTCACCCCGGGCAAGGACGGGCAGCCGGTCCTCGACATGGAGGACCAGGTCGTCCGCGGGATGACCGTGGTCCGCGACGGCGAGCTGATGTGGCCCCCACCTCCGGTCCAGGTGTCCGCGGCGCCCGCGGCGACACCCGCCGCGATGGCCCCCGCGCGGATCCAGAAGCCACCGCCCGACCCGCGCCGCCGTTACGCGCTGATGATCGTCGCGGCCGTCCTCCTCGGCCTGCTGGGCGCATACTCGCCGTCGGAGTTCCTCGGCCACCTCACGGTGTTCGCGCTGGCCGTGGTCGTCGGGTTCTACGTCATCACCAACGTCCATCACGCTCTGCACACGCCGCTGATGTCGGTGACCAACGCGATCAGCGGGATCATCGTCATCGGCGCGCTGCTCCAGGTCGCCGTGGACGTGCCCCTCATCACGGTGCTCGCCGTGGCCGGGATCCTCGTGGCCAGCATCAACGTGTTCGGCGGGTTCACCGTGACCCGGCGGATGCTCAAGATGTTCCGGAGGGCGTGACCGATGTCCACCACCGGGATCGTCGCGGTCGCCTACATCGTCGCCGCCCTGCTGTTCGTGCTCAGCCTCGCGGGGCTCTCACGGCACGAGACGGCCAAGAACGGCAACACCTACGGCGTCATCGGCATGGCGGTGGCGCTGGTCGCCACCGTCTGGGTCGTGTTCCAGAACCCGGGGTATCCGCTGGGCTGGCAGGTCGTGCTGGTCGTCGCGCCGATGCTCGTCGGCGGGGCGATCGGCGTCTGGCGGGCCCTGCGCGTCGAGATGACCGGGATGCCGCAGCTCATCGCGATGCTGCACAGCTTCGTCGGCCTCGCCGCGGTCCTCGTCGGCTTCAACACCTGGCTGCTGGCGGAGAGCATCGGTGGGCCGCACGACGCTGTCCACCTCACTGAGGTCTTCCTCGGCGTGTTCATCGGCGCCGTGACCCTCACCGGGTCCATCGTGGCGTTCCTCAAGCTCTCCGCGCGGATCCCGAGCAAGCCCCTCATGCTGCCCGGCCGGCACGTCATGAACCTGTTCGCGCTGCTCGTCTCCGCTGGGCTGCTGGTCTGGTTCGTCATCAGCGGCGGCGCTGTCCCGCTCATCGTCATGACGGTCATCGCGCTGGCGTTCGGCTGGCACCTGGTCGCCTCGATCGGCGGAGGCGACATGCCGGTCGTCGTGTCGATGCTCAACAGCTACTCCGGGTGGGCGGCGGCCGCGGCCGGCTTCATGCTCGGCAACGACCTGCTCATCGTCACCGGCGCGCTGGTCGGCTCGTCCGGTGCCTACCTCAGCTACATCATGTGCCAGGCCATGAACCGGTCGTTCGTGTCGGTCATCGCCGGCGGCTTCGGCTCCGGGGCCATCGCTGCGTCCGACGACACCGACTACGGCGAGCACCGCGAGACGTCCGCCGTGGACGTCGCCGACCTGCTCAAGGACGCGGGGTCGGTCGTCATCACGCCCGGCTACGGGATGGCGGTCGCCCAGGCGCAGTACCCCGTCGCCGACCTCACGCACAAGCTGCGCGAGCGGGGGGTCGAGGTCCGGTTCGGCATCCACCCCGTCGCCGGACGCCTCCCGGGCCACATGAACGTGCTCCTCGCCGAGGCCAAGGTGCCCTACGACATCGTCCTGGAGATGGACGAGATCAACGAGGACTTCCCCGGCACCGACGTCGTCCTCGTCATCGGCGCGAACGACACCGTCAACCCCGCGGCCGCCGAGGACCCCACCTCCCCGATCGCCGGGATGCCGGTGCTCGAGGTCTGGAACGCCAAGGACGTCATCGTGTTCAAGCGATCCATGGCCGCCGGGTACGCCGGCGTGCAGAACCCGCTGTTCTTCCGCGACAACAGCTCGATGCTCTTCGGCGACGCCAAGGAACGGGTCGAGGACATCATCAAGGCGCTCTGAGCGCCCTGGCAGGGTCGGCTCGCTCAGTCGTCGGCCGCGGGCGGCGGTTGGTTCGACGCGGGCGGCGGGTTGGGCTCCGACCGAAGCGGCGGGATCGGTCCGGTGTCGGCCATCCTTCGGCGGCGCCGCTCGGCGTCGCTGCTGTAGATGACCTCACCGCTGGGGATCGGGGACGAGTCGCCGCGCTGGTGCAGCGGGATCGCCCGCGAGTACGACCAGCGCTCCTCGACCGCGGACCCGCCGGTACGCATACCGGCGCGCCTGCTGGTCCGCCCCAGCGGGTTGGCGACCGGCTGAACCGCGGAGACGGGCACCCCGCCGGTGCCGTCGTCGAGGAACCCGTCGTCCCGGCCGGAGTCGGCGATCCGCTGGGGGTTGGGCAGGCCGAAGATCTCGGCGCAGATGATCCGGTACGTGGCATCGGGATGCGGAACCCACTCGACCTTGCGCAGGGCCTGTTCCTGACCCGCGCTCTCGAGGATGAACTCGCCGTACCCGAAGATCCGTCCCGGCACGGTGCGGTGGTACGACATGTCGGTCACCTTGATGAACGGCATCATCGCGATCTTCTTGGTGATCAGGCCGTAGTCCAAGAGCAGCCGCTTGTCGGTGGCGATGAACCGGTCGTGCCGCCACTGGGCGATCTGGAAGACCATCCAGACCAGCATGATGAACCAGGCGAACCACAGCACCCGGGCGATCGCCCCCGCGTCGACCCGAACGCGGGCGTCGACCCACATGACGACGAACAGGGCGACCACGGTCCACAGCACCGGTCCGGCTATGACGAACCAGTGCTGCCGCACGTCGACGACCACGCGCTCCCCGTCGAGGAGGAAGCGCCGCAGCTTGGGGTCGCGCCGTCGCGCCATCGGGTCCGACTCCTACCCGCGGGTCAGCAGCGAGTCGAAGAAGGTCGCGATCGAGCGGACCCCGTTGGCGAGGATCTCGAAAATGCCACGAACTACGTCGGCCGCCTGGGTGGGTGACCTAATGATGGCGTACACGAGGTAGATGAGCAGGATCCAGCCGAGAATCTTGAGGACCCGGCGCATGCGGAGACTCCTTGGACGGGGCGACTGAGGCGTGGGGCACAGTTCGAACGTCAGTGTGCCGTACGGGGCTGGTGGGACGGGAGAGGCGCGCCCAGCGGCCGGGTCAGACCAGTCCGTACAGCCGGTCGCCGGCGTCGCCGAGGCCCGGAACGATATAGCCCTGGTCGTTGAGGCGCTCGTCGACCGCGCCCGTGACCAGGCTGAGCGGGACGCCGAGGCCGCCCAGCCGCTCCTCGATGTGGGCGATCCCCTCGGGGGCCGCGAGCAGGGTGATCGCCGTGATGTCGTCCGCGCCGCGGTCGACGAGGTACTGGATGGCCATCGCCAGGGTGCCGCCGGTGGCGAGCATGGGGTCGAGGACGTAGCACTGGCGGCCGTGGAGGTCGTCGGGGAGCCGGTTGGCATACGTCGTCGCCTCGAGGGTCTCCTCGTTGCGCATCATCCCGAGGAAGCCGACCTCCGCCGTCGGCAGCAGCCGGACCATCCCGTCGAGCATCCCCAGGCCGGCGCGGAGGATCGGCACGACGAGGGGCTTGGGGCTGGCCAGCTTGATCCCGGTCGTCGGGGCGACGGGGGTCTCGATGTCGAAAGGCTCGACGCGTACCGCGCGAGTGGCCTCGTACGCGAGGAGGGTCACCAGCTCGTCGACGAGGCGTCGGAACGTGGGGGAGTCGGTGCGCTTGTCGCGCAGGTAGGTCAGCTTGTGCGAGATGAGCTGGTGGTCGGCCACGTGCACGCGCATGCGGGAAACTTAGCGCGTGCTCGACGATCGGTATGCCGCGTGGATGGCCCGTCCACTCGAGCTCGCCGCCGTGGCGGAGCAGGCCGGGGACGTGCCGGTGGGGGCGGTGGTCGTCGGCCCCTCCGGTGAGGTGATCGGCGAGGGCCACAACGTCCGCGAGGCCGCGGAGGACCCGACGGGCCACGCGGAGATGGTCGCGATCCGGGCCGCGGCCCAGGTGCTGGGATCATGGCGGCTCATCGGATGCACGCTGGTCGCGACCCTCGAACCGTGTGTCATGTGCGCCGGAGCGATGGTGCTGGCCCGCGTGCCGGTATGCGTGTTCGGGGCTTTCGATCCCAAGGCGGGGGCATGCGGCTCGGTGTGGGACGTGGCTCGTGACCCGCGCGCGAACCATCGGGTCGAGGTGGTCGGCGGGGTTCGTCAGGAGGAGTGCGCCCGGCTCCTGCTCGATTTCTTCGCGGCGCGACGGCTCCGGTAACCTTCCCGGCGGTGGCGTGTCCGAGCGGCCTAAGGAGCACGCCTCGAAAGCGTGTGTGGGGGTAACTCCACCGTGGGTTCAAATCCCACCGCCACCGCCATCCGCCTGCGGAAACGCCGGTTGCCGGACACCCCGGCGACCGGCGTCCCCAGATGTGGTGCCGGGGATTGCAGTGGGCGAGCCGTGGGTACTCCCCATGGTGCTGCCGCCGAGACCGGCGCAGAGGACCCCGCCTGCGAGAAGGGTCCGCGCCGGGGGACGGGCCGCTCCGGCGACTCCGCCTCGCTGTCTCTCCAGGAGAACCGTGACCGAGCTCGCCCCACGTATCGCCGACCCGGCGGGCGCATCCGAGGAGGACCTGGTCGCGTCGCTGTCCGACATGATCGCGCACGACGAGTTCCCCTGCCTCGGTGCGCGATCGGTGTTCCGTCGCGAGAACGCCACCGTTCATGTCTACGACGAGCTGGCCGCAGAGTCCGCGACCGCGGCCCTGCTCGGTGACCTCACCAGCTTCGCGGAGACCGTGGACCCGGACGCCGGCTTCGCCTCCTTCGTCGCCATCTTTCGCGGTCCGAACCTGCCCGACGAGCGCACCTTCGAGAGGCTGCTGTGGAAGCAGCTGCGGATGCTCGACGCCCACGACGCCTCCGGATGGAACGACGAGGTCTCCTCCGACCCGCTCGACGAGCATTTCGCCTTCTCGGTCGCCGGGACGGCGTTCTTCGTGGTGGGCCTGCATCCCGCTGCCTCACGCGATGCGCGGCGGACCGTCTCGCCGACCCTGGTCTTCAACCTGCACGCGCAGTTCGAGGCGCTTCGCGCCAGCGGCCAGTACGCCCGTCTTCGCGACGTCATCCGAGAGCGGGACCGGGCACTCCAGGGCTGTATCAACCCGATGGTCCGCGACCACGGGGACAGCTCGGAGGCCCGTCAGTACTCCGGCCGAGCCGTCGAGGGCGGGTGGGTCGCCCCCTTCGAGCCGTCGACATGACGCGGCTCGCGCCGCAGACCGGTGTGGGATTCCATCTGCCGGCTGGGCAACGGCTCACCGTGCGGGACCCGACCGGCGGGCAGGTCAGCGACTTCTTCGCCGTGTCCGCGGACGAGCCGGAGGAGTGGTTCTCCAGCGGCCGCACGATCGACTACCGCGGCGGCATCTATGTCTCGACCGGAGACCGTCTGTACAGCAACCGGAGTCGCCCGATGGTGACGATCGTCGACGACACCTGCGGTCGCCATGACATCCTGCTCACCCCCTGCAGCCAGGAGACGTTCGACCTGCTCTACCCGGAGCTCCAGGGTGCCGCACATCCCAGCTGCTTCGAGAACCTGAGCCGGGGAATGGCCCGGTTCGGGGTCCGGCGGGACCAGATCTCGACGACCTTCAACATCTTCATGAACGTCTGGACGGATCGGGCGGGCGACCTGAACATCGACCCACCGACCTCGGTCGCCGGCGACCGGATCACACTGCTGGCCGAGATCGACCTGTTCGTCGGCCTCACCGCGTGTTCCGCCGAGAAGTCCAACGGCGGCCGGTGCAAGCCCATCGACTACGACGTCCACGGCTGAGCCACACCGGAAGGAGTCCTCCTCCTCAGACTCTGAGGTAGCGCGTACCTGATCTGAGGTGCGCTCCCCATGTGGGGTACCGGTCGCGAACGCGACCCTGGCGTCATGTTCCGCACCACCCTCGCCGCCCTCGCCGCTCCGGACGCCGCCTCGGCCTGCGACTGGCCCTACATCGACAGTCCGCGCTGGGTCCTGCCGTGAGCGCCACCTCGAACCGCGGCCCGGTCATCACGCTCGCCGCCGCCGCCCTCGTAGGTGCCGGTCTGTTCACCGCGGACGTCCTCACCGACCCGGCACGCACGCGGGCGGCCGAGACGCCCGTCGCGGCCGCGGTGGCCACGGCCGCCGCGACGAGCACCACGACAGCGCCGACAACGGCCACCAGCACGACGAGCGCGTCGCCCTCGACGACGACCACGTCGGCGCCGGCCACGACCGCGCCCACCGCGGCCGCCGCCTACCTCTCGACCGCGGTGTACGTCGGCCGCGACGCGGCCCGGCGCACCAGCGTCGCCGTCGCGGTGCGCGACGGCAAGGTCGCCGCGTACGTCTGCGACGGTCGCTCGGTCGAGTCCTGGCTGACCGGGACCGCATCGGGCAAGACCGCCACCCTGGTCGGCGGCGGGGACCGCCTCGTCGCCGAGGCCACGGAGGGCGCGCTACACGTGACCGGAACGGTTCGCGGTCGGCCCGTCGACGTCACCGCCGCGCTCGCGTCGGCGCCCGCCGGGCTCTACCGGCTCGACGGCAACAGCACCACCATCGGCTGGATCATCCAGCCCGATGGCACCCAGGTGGGGTTGAAGGTCAGCGGCGGCAACGTCGCACCCGCCCCCGTCCTCATTCCCGGCCAGGCCGTCACCGTCGACGGACGGACGGCCACCCCTCAGGAGGTGAGCGGCGATGACCGCTTCTGACGTCAAGGTCACCGGGCCGAGCCGGTCGGGGCTCGCGGTGCTCGCCGTTCCCGTCGTCGTCGGCGTCGGGGTCGCCGTCGGGCTCGGCGTGTACGGGTCGCTCCACGAGCCGGCGCTCTACGGCATCAGCATCGCCGGCTTCTCCAGCGGCGCCGCCGCCAAGACCTGGCTCACCACGGCGGCGTTCGTGCTGGCGATCGTCCAGCTCGTCACCGGCGGTGGCATGTGGGGCTGGTTCGGCCTCGGCGACCGCTCGTGGGTCGCGCCGCTGCACCGGTGGTCCGGGCGCTTGGCGATCCTCGCCATCCTCCCGGTCGTGACGCAGTGCCTGTACGCGTTCGGCTTCCAGCACGACAGCCCGCGGGTCCTCGCGCACTCGCTGCTCGGCTGCCTCTTCTTCGGTGCGTTCAGCGCCAAGATGCTCGTCCTGCGCCCGAAGACCGTGCCGGGCTGGGCGATCCCGGTCCTCGGCGGCCTGCTGTTCACCGCGCTGGCCGGCCTGTGGCTGACCTCCGCACTGTGGTTCTTCACGACGACAGGAGTGACCCGATGACCGACCAGACCTCGACGACGCCGGCCATGACGCTGGTCGGACGCCGCCCTGTGCTCTGCGGCGCCGCGGCCCTCTGCGTCACCGCCGTCGGCGGCTGTGCCGGGTACGGGAAGGGCCGCCCTCCGGCTCCCGCGGCCGAGCCGGGCAACCCGGCCCCGGCGAGCGCCGGGGGCACGGCCGCCGCGACCGGCGGGGCGGCCGGAACCGCCATCGCGAAGGTGGCCGACATCCCCGTCGGAGGCGGGACGATCCTCGCCGAACGGCAGCTCGTCGTGACGCGACCGAGCGCGAGCGAGGTTCGGGTCCTCAGCGCCGTCTGCACTCACCAGGGGTGCCTCGTCGACAGCGTCGCGAACGGCACGATCTCGTGTCCGTGCCACGGCAGCGCCTTCTCGCTGACCGGAGACGTCACGTCCGGTCCGGCGACTCGTCCGCTCCCCGCCAAGGCGTTCGCCGTCGTGGACGGTGTCGTCACGGCCTAGAAAGCCGTGTAGAAAGTGGAAAGCCGTGTAGAAAGGCGGACATGGCGCGACCGGTCATCGCCGTTCTCAACGGCCCGAACCTCAACCTCCTCGGCGAACGCGACCCGGAGGTCTACGGCTCGGAGACCCTCGCCGACGTCGAGGCGCGCTGCGCCGCATACGCCGACGGCCTGGGGTTCGACGTCGACTGCCGCCAGACCAACCGCGAAGGCGAGCTCGTCGACTTCGTGCAAGAGCTGCGGCACGGCGCGGGGATCGTCATCAACGCCGGGGCCTACACGCATACCTCCGTCGCGATCCGCGACGCGCTGGCGACCGTGACGTGCCCGGTCGTCGAGGTGCACATCTCGAACGTGCATGCGCGCGAGCGGTTCCGGCACCACTCGTACCTCTCCGCTGTGGTCACGGGCGTCATCATCGGCCTCGGAACGCAGGGCTACGAGCTGGCGATCCAGGCGGTTGCCGCTCGTTCGGCGAGCGACTGACCGTCGGTCAGCAGGGGTTCGGCACCGGTGCGGCCGATGTCGTCGTGGCGGCGACCACCAGGGTCTTGAAGCCGTTGCCGATGACGAGGTCCACCGTCGCGTCTGCCCGGGTGTCCTGCGTGGGGACGGCGCCCTCGACGAGCTTGGCGACGAGCTCCGAGCCGGCCTTGCCGTTCGGCCCGAACCGGATCTCGGCCGGGGCGTCGATCTTCTTCTTCGAGGGGTCGTTGGCGACCTGGGCGATGACGAACCCGCGCGCCTTGACGTCCTTCGCGGTCGAGGCGGCCAGGCCCGCGCGGTTGGTCGCGTTGTAGACGTTCACGGTGACCTGACCGGCGGTCAGCTCGGCGGGTCCCGCGGTGAAGTCACCGGTGGGACAGCCCGACGACGTGGCGGGAGTCGAGGGCCGGTTGAAGTATGCGGCGGCGTAGTAGAACGCTCCGGCCAGGATGGCCACCAGCACGACGAAGATGATCGCCGTGCGCCGGTTTCGGCGGTGCCTCCGCGACGTCGCGGACTCGACCACGTGGCTCACGGGGTTAGTGAAGCACGAGGACCCGTGCGTGAAGGGTCGGTCGCTGCTGGAGAGCGGCACGCAGCGCGCGGTGCAGGCCATCCTCGAGGTAGAGGTCGCCCTTCCACTCCACGACGTGGGCGAACAGGTCCCCGTAGAACGTCGAGTCCTCGGAGAGCAGCATGCCGAGATCCAGGGTCGTCTTCGTCGTCACGAGGTCCTGGAGCCGCACCTGCCGAGGCGGCACGTCGGACCAGTCCTTCGCGGATACGCGCCCGTGGTCGGGGTAGGGGCGCGTGTCGCCGACGGCCTTGAAGATCACGGCCGCAGTGTAAGGCGAGGTACGCGAGTCCTCCCGTTTGCGGCCAGGTCGGGGCTGCGCGCTCCCGGATCGTCCCGATTGGTGCGGGCTAGCATGCGAAACGTGACCGACGCGACCTCGCCCACGCCTGCTGACGCACCCGCGGCCCCGCCGGCTGCTCCCGCCGCCCCGGCCGCTCCGGCCGCTCCCGCCGCCCCGCCGGCAACTCCCGCCGGCGCCCCGGCCGCCCCCGTCGCCACCCTGCCTGCGGCCAACCCGAGCGGCCCCGTCCCCGAACAGATCGCGTCCATCACGACGGGGTACGGGTTCGAGACCCCGTCCCTCCTCTTCGGCAGCGCGGTCTTCGAGGACACCATCTACCCCGAGGCCAAGGTCCGGATCCCCCTCAGCGTGATGAACCGGCACGGCCTCGTCGCGGGCGCGACGGGTACCGGCAAGACCAAGACCCTCCAGCTCATGGCCGAGCAGCTGGCAGCCCAAGGCGTGCCGGTCTTCCTGGCGGACATCAAGGGCGACCTCAGCGGCATGGCCGTCCCGGGGGAGCCGAACCCGAAGATCGAGGAGCGCTGCGCGAGCATGGGTCTCGCGTGGGACCCGAAGGGGTACCCCGTCGAGTTCCTCTCGCTCGGCGGCATGGGCCAGGGCGTCCCGATCCGCACGTCGGTGACCTCGTTCGGCCCCGTGCTCATGTCGAAGGTGCTGGGCCTCAACGCGACGCAGGAGTCGAGCCTCGGCCTGGTCTTCCACTACGCCGACCAGCGCGGCCTGATGCTCGACGACCTCAAGGACCTGCGCGAGGTCATCTCCTTCCTCAACTCCGACGAGGGCAAGGACGACCTCAAGGAGCTCGGCGGCCTGTCCGCGGCGACCGCCGGGGTGATCCTGCGCGAGCTGATCACCTTCTCGGCTCAGGGGGCGGACGTCTTCTTCGGGCTGCCCGAGTTCGACACGGCCAGCCTGCTGCGGACCGCTGCGGATGCGCGCGGAATGGTGACGATGCTCGAGCTGCCCGCGGTCCAGGACCGGCCGGCGCTGTTCTCGACGTTCCTCATGTGGCTGCTGGCCGACATGTACCACGACCTGCCCGAGGTCGGAGACCTCGAGAAGCCCAAGCTGGTCTTCTTCTTCGACGAGGCGCACCTGCTGTTCAACGACGCGTCGAAGCAGTTCCTCGACGCGATCCAGCAGACGGTCCGGCTGATCCGGTCCAAGGGCGTCGGCATCTTCTTCGTCACCCAGTCGCCCAAGGATGTCCCCGGCGACGTGCTCGCCCAGCTGGGCAACCGCGTGCAGCACGCGCTTCGGGCGTTCACGCCGGACGACGCCAAGGCGCTCAAGGCGGCGGTCTCGACGTACCCGACGAGCGAGTACGACCTCAACAAGGTGCTCACGTCGCTCGGGACCGGCGAGGCGGTCATCACCGTGCTGTCGGAGAGGGGCGCCCCGACGCCGGTCGCCTGGACCCGGATGCGGGCCCCCGAGTCGCTGATGGCGCCGGCCCCGCCCGAGATGCTGACTCAGATCATCGCCGCCAGCCCGCTCAACGCGGCGTATGCGACGGCGCAGGACCGCCAGTCGGCCTACGAGACGCTCAACGCGGCGACCCAGGAGGCCACCGCCGCAGCGGCCGCTGCCGCGGCTGCCGAGGCCCAGGCCAAGGCCGACGCTGCAGCCGCGGCGGCCCAGGCCAAGGCCGACGCTGCGGCGGCCAAGGAGGCGGAGAAGGCCCAGGCCGCGGCCGACAAGGCTCGGCTGCAGGCCGAGAAGGAGGCCGAGCGGGCACGCGTCGCCGCGGAGAGGGAGGCGGCCCGCCAGGTGGCGGCCGAGGCCAAGCGCCAGGCGGCCCAGCCGACGGTGGTCGAGTCGGTCCTCGGCAACTCGGCGGTCACGTCGATGCTGCGCTCCGCCGGGACGGCTCTCGGCCGCGAGATCACCCGGAGCATCTTCGGCACCGCCCGCCGCCGCTGACCGCCTTCCCGCTTCCAGACCACCGTTGTTGCCAGTCTCCCGGCCTCCGGCCGGCCGAAACTGGCAACAACGGTGCGTCTGGAAGCGGGGGTCAGCGGGTGCGGGCCCGTAGCACCGCCACGCGACCCAGCATGCCGACGGCGAACACGCATACCCCCGCCACGACCGCGCCCCACGGCAGGGTTGCCACGAGCACCAGGCAGCCGAGGATTCCGAGAACGTGCCACGCCCGTGGCCATCGGCGGTGCGCCTCGTCCTGGGTGACCGCCGACGCGTTGGCCACCGCGTAGTAGACGAGCACGCCGAACGACGAGAACCCGATGACGTCGCGCACGTCGAAGACCACGACCAGCAGCACCACCACGGCGCAGACCACCACCTCCGCCGTCTGTGGCACGCCTCGCCGCTCGTCGACCCGGGCCAGTCCCGCCGGCAGGTCCCGCTCCCGGGCCATCGCCAGCATCGTCCGGCTCACCCCCGTCACCAGGCCGAGCAACGCGCCCAGGCTGGCCAGCACGGCGGCGACGCGCACCACCACCCCCACCCAGTCGACGCCGGCCTGCTCCGCGGCGGCGAGCAGCGGCAGGTCCGACGCCGCCACGCCGGCAGGTCCGAGCACCGCCAGCAGCATCACCGCCACGACCGCATACAGGACGACCACCAGGCCCAGCGCCCGTGGGATGGCGCGCGGGATCGTCGTCTCCGGGTCGCGTACCTCCTCACCCAGGGTGGCGATCCGCGCATACCCCGCGAAGGCGAAGAAGAGCAGGCCGGCCGACTGCAGGATCCCGTATGCGGATGCCGACCCGATCGACTCGAACGGTGAGTGCCAGGTCTGGTTGCCCGCGCCCACGACGACGAGCGTGATGCCGAGCAAGCCGATGGTCAGGACCACGAGAACCGTTGCCAACCGGGCGGTTCGGGTGATCCCGCGCAGGTTGACCACCGTGAGCCCCACGACGGCCGCGATCGCGAGGAACCGGGTCGCCGGGGCCTCACCCCCGACCGCGTAGCTCGCGACGGTGAGCGCCATCGCCGCGCAGGACGCCGTCTTTCCGACGACGAACCCCCAGCCGGCAGTGAACCCCCACCACGGTCCCAGCCGCTCGCGGCCGTAGACATAGGTGCCGCCCGACGTCGGGTACTGCGCGGCGAGCTGGGCCGAGGCCGTCGCGTTGCACCAGGCGACGACCGCCGCCACGACCAGCCCGACCAGCAGGCCGGAACCAGCAGCGGCCGCCGCGGGGGTGAACGCCGAGAAGACACCGGCTCCGACCATCGACCCGACGCCGATGACGACGGCGTCCCGCACGCCGAGGCGGCGGTGCAGGGCCGGACCGGGCTGCTCAGTCGTCGTCGCTGTCCTCGCTGTCGTCCCACCCGGCGAAGTAGGTCACGACCTGGATCTCCGGGTTGTCGGCCACCTCGAGGACGAGCTGCCGCAGACCCACCTCGCGATGGTCCGGGAGGCGAACACGCTTGATACCGCTGCGGTTCGGCGGCCCCTCGTGGCGTTCCCACCACGTCCGGGCCTCAGGGTTGACGGCGAAGATCTCCTCGAGGAGATCCATGAACGAGGGGTCGTGGCCGTACTGCGAGTACGACTCGCGGAAGTGGGCGACCTGGTTGCGGGCCTCCGTCTCCCAGTCGACGTAGAGCCGGCGGGCATACGGGTCGCAGAGGTAGAACCAGAGCATGTTCTGCTCTTCGTGCGGCCGCTGGTGCCAGTTGGTGAAGAGGAGCTCGGCGGACCGGTTCCAGTGCAGGAGGTCCCAGCGCGCGCCCATGGCGTAGGTGGGGTTCGGGTCCAGGACGTCGACGAGCTCCTGCACCTCCTCGCCCAGCTCGGTGAGCAGCGGGTGGGGGCGGCGCGGCGTCCCCGTGCGCAGGTCCTGGAGCTGCCGCTGCTCGCCGGCGGTCAGGAGGAGCGCGCGGCCGATCGAGCGCAGCACCTCCTTGGACGGGCGAACGTCACGGCCTCGTTCGATGAACGTGTAGTACGCCACCGAGATGTCGGCGAGCTCGGCGACCTCCTCACGGCGCAGCCCCGGGTCGGCCGAGCTGCGTTGCCCGCGGGGCCGGTTGATCCCGACCTCCTCGGGTTGCATCCGCATCCGGCGCTCCCTCAGGAACTCCCCGAGAGGAGGAGCCGGGTCGGCTCCCGCACCGCGGCCCTCGGCTGCCATGGCGCCAGTGTGCCAGCGGGTGGCTCAACGCGCCTGACCGCGCTCACCGGACTTCGGGGACAGCGCCCGGACTGCTCCGTTAGCGTGGTGTGCATGGCCGGTCGTGCGCGCAGCACCCCCCGGGCCCCTCGGGTAGAACCCGAGTCGCCCGCCGGCCTGCTGGTCCGCCTTCGCGGCCTGCGACCCACTCTCTCGCCCGCCGAGGACCGGGTCGCCGAGCGCGTCCTCGCGGACCCTCGGGCGGCCGCCGCGCTCACCATCAGCGAGCTGGCCGACGCGGCCCGGACCTCCGAGACCACGGTTCTCCGGTTCTGCAAACGACTGGGTATGCCCGGCTACCCGCAGCTGCGGCTCGCCCTGGCGGCCGAGTCGGCCCAGCCCCGCCGGCTCACCGCGACTGACACCGACATCAACGAGGACGACACGGTCGACGACATCATCTCGAAGATCGCGTACGCCGATGCGAGCGCGGTGGAGGAGACGGCGCAGCAGCTCGACCGCGACGCGCTGAGCAAGGCGGCCGACGCCATCGCGGCGGCAACCCGCGTCGATCTCTACGGGATGGCCGCCAGCGGAGTGGTGGCCGTCGACGCCCAGCAGAAGCTTTACCGCATCGGCGTCGTCGCATTCGCGTGGAACGACCCGCACATCGCCCTGACCAGCGCCGCCCTGCTCGGGTCCGGCGACGTGGCGATCGGGATATCCCACACGGGGACGACCAAGGAGGTGATCGAGTCGTTGGCCAAGGCCCGCAGCCGGGGCGCCACGACCATCGCCATCACGAACTTCCCCCAGTCGCGGCTCGTGAGCACGGCGGACATCGTCCTCACCACGGCGGCCCGCGAGACCGCGCTGCGCTCCGGCGCCACGGCGAGCCGGATCGCCGCGCTGACGGTGGTCGACTGTCTCTACATCGCGGTCGCGCACCGCGACCTGGAACGGGCGACCAACGCGGTCGCCGAGACCCGGGCGGCCGTCGCCGGCCACCACGTCTAGAAGCCGTCGGTCATGGCGACTTGTCAGCCGTTGGCGTGATTGACCGTGGTTGTGGAGGAAACTAACATCCGCAGCGTGGACGACGCCGTGAACGTCAGCGCGCCGACGGAGGACCGCAACCCGGCATCCGTGCATATCGACACGCTGCCCACGCTCGAGGTGCTCCGGCTGCTCAACGCGGAGGACGCCACGGTGCCGACGGCCGTGTCCGCCGTCCTGCCCGAGCTGGCGCGGCTCGTCGACGACGCGGTGACCCGGATCCGGGCCGGGGGGAGCGTGCACTACTTCGGGGCGGGCACCTCGGGTCGGCTCGCCATCCTCGACGCCGCCGAGCTGCGCCCGACCTTCAACTCGCCGGCCGGACTCTTCACCGCGCACCACGCGGGCGGTGCGGAGGCGCTCCTTTCCGCCGTCGAGAACGTCGAGGACGACGAGGAGGCCGGCCGACAGGAAGCACAGGTCCTCGGACCCCTGGACGTCGCCATCGGCCTGACCGCGTCGGGCCGCACGCCGTACGTCCGCGGGGCGCTCGGCGTGGCCCGCGACCGCGGGGCGCTCACCGCTCTGGTCACCGCCCACGCCGAGTCCGAGCTCGGCGCCCTGGCCGACCACGTCATCGCGCCGGCCACCGGGCCGGAGGTCGTCACCGGCTCGACGCGGCTCAAGGCCGGCTCCGCGCAGAAGCTCGTCCTCAACGGCTTCTCGACCTCGGTGATGATCGCGCTCGGGCGTACCTGGTCGAACCTCATGGTCGATGTCGTCGCGACCAACGCCAAGCTGCGTGGACGGGTCGTCCGGATCCTGCGGGAGGCCACCGGTGTCGACGAGGAGTCGGCGCAGCGGGCCCTGGCCGAGGCGGGTGGCGAGCTCAAGCCGGCGCTGCTGAACCTCCTCACCGGCGTCCCCGCGGCGGAGGCACGTAGCCTCCTCGACACGCACGGCGGCTCCGTCGCGGCCGCTCTCCGCGCGATCGCGCCGACCGGCTAGGGGGCGGGATGACGGTCGTCGTCGGCGTGGACGTCGGCGGGTCCGGGCTGCGCTGCCGGACCGTCGTGGACGGCGAGCCCGGCCCGGTCCGGTCCGGGGCGGGCCTGCGGATCGGACCCGCAGGCATCGACGTGGAGGCGCTGGTCGCCTCCGTCGTCCCACTCGTCCCGACCCCGCCCGACATCCTCGTCTGGTCCATGCGCGGCCTCCTCGCACTCGCCGACCCGGCCGTGGTCATGGCGCTCGTCCGCGACCGGCTGCACGCACGCCAGGTGTGGGTATGCGGCGACGCGGTGGCCGCGATGGTCGGGGCGGTCGGGTCGGTCCGGCCCGGAGGTGTCGTGGCCGCGGGTACGGGGGCGGTCGCCTTCGCGACGGACTTCCAGCAGATCTGGCGGCGGGTCGACGGTTGGGGGCACATCCTCGGCGACCGCGGCTCGTCGGCCTGGGTCGGGCTGCAGGCGCTCGAGGCGGCCCTGCTGACCCTCGACGGCGTGGCGGCGGGCGGCGAGGCCCTCCTCCTGGCGGCCACCGAGCAGCTTGGCCCGCCGGACACCTGGCCACGCCTCGCGATGACCCGGCCCGACGCGGTGGCCGTCATCGCCGGCCTCGCGCCGGCCGTGACCGCCCTGGCCCCCGCCGACGAGGTGGCGGCTCGGATCTGCGCCCAGGCGGGCCGCGAGCTGGCCCGATCGCTCGCCGCCGCGGCGGAGGGCATCGAGGGGGTATGCCTGTCGCGCACGGGCGGTCTCCTCGGTGCGGCGCCGGTCCGGGAGGCCTTCGACGCGGAAGTGGCGCGTTTCGGGCTCGAGGTGCAGCCGCCGGCAGGTACCGGACTGGACGGGGCGGTGCTCCTGGCCGAGCACCTGGCCGCCGGCCGGGAGGTCGCCGTCCACACCGGATACCTGCAGGGCGGTTGAGGCGTACAGCGCGCCCCGCCTCAGGGGTGGTCGCGGTACCGTGCTCGGTACGTCGACTCGCCGCTCGCCAGTGAGGACGGAGGCCAGCGCTGCCCGACTCAACCGCCGCCGACAACCGCGATGTGTTCCGCCTCGCTCCCACCCTGGATGCCTCTGTGCTGCAGACCCTGGCCGAGCGTCTGGAGTTTCGGGGCACCGACGAGGGCTACGCGCGGCTGTCGCAGGCGTACTTCGCGGACCTGCCCCTGACGTCCTCCGGTCGCATCTTGGCGCTGGGCTGTGGCACCGGAATCGAGGTGCGCGCTCTCCGCCGAGCCGCCGATCCGGATGTCGCCATCGTCGGCGTCGACCACAGCCCGGCGTTGGTCGATGTTGCCCGACGGCTGACCGCCGAGGAAGGGCTCGACGCGAACGTCAGGTATGAGGTGGGGGATGCCCACGCGCTGCGGTACGCCGAGGGCGACTTCGACGTCGTCACGCTTCACACCCTCATCAGCCACGTCGACGACCCTCTACAGGTGCTTCGAGAGGTCCGTCGCGTCGTCAGACCGGGTGGGACGGTGGCGATGTTCGATGGTGACTACGCCTCCCTGACCTTCGGCTATCCGGACCATGCCTTGGCGAAGACCATCGAGGAGGATCTGCGGAAGGTCATGGTCGCCAATCCGCGGGTGATGCGCGACATGCCGCGTCTGCTGCGCGAGGCCGGGCTGGAGCTGGTTCAGGGAGTCGGCGTGTTGTACGCCAACGTCGGCTCGGGTCGGTTCTGGGCGAACGCCGTGGAGGCCTACAGCGTGGTGCTGAGCCGCTCAGGGTTGCTGCCGCCCGATGTCGTCGAGGACTGGCGGGCCTTCCAGAGCCGGTCCGTCAGCGACGGAACGTTCTTCGGCGCATCGAACTACTACACCTATCTGGCGCGGCGGCCGGAGTAGGTCCGGGTGAGGTCAGCCCGCCGGCGGGCGGCCGCTGGCTCGGAGCGTCGCCGGCTGCTCACCGGCCGTCGACCACGAGCCTGACCAGGCGATCACCGCGAGAGCCGAGGTCGGCATCGCCGTGGGCTGACCCGTGATCGTCGAGGCGAGGTCCTCGATACCGGGGTTGTGGCCGACGAGGACCACGGTGCCGGTGTCGTCGGGCAGCCGGCGGACGACCGCGAGGAGCTCCCGTTCCGATGCGGCGTACACACGATCTTCGACACGGGTCGGCGGTGGCCGGTGGAGCTCTGCCGCGACGAGATCCCACGTCTGCCGCGCCCGGGTGGCCGGTGACAGGACGGCCAGGTCGATGCCGTCGACGTGCGCGTCGAGCCAGCGCCCGGCCTCCGGTGCCTGACGTCGCCCGCGCGCCGCCAGAGGGCGGCGGATGTCGGCCTCCATACCGGACCAGTCCGACTTCGCATGCCGGAGCAGGACCAGGGTGCGCTCACGCATACCGTCATCCCCTCGAGAGAGCCATGCCCCTAGTTTGGCCCCAGATCGAGCGGTACTCCTCCGGAGACGGGACACACGAGGGCTGGTCCGGCGTACCGTTGAACGATCATCAATCCTCGGGGGTGAGTGGGTCCGCATGGCGCCCTTGCCTCGCTGACCGCTCAGGCGCTGCCCGCCGACGAGGAGGCCGACCATGGGTGGTTGGAACGCGATGACGTACGAAGGCCGGGACACGATCCTGCGCGTCGTACGACAGGAGTCCGAGCAGTTCTTCGACATGGCCAGCGCACCGGACGCCTGGGAACGCCCCACGGCGTGTCCTGAGTGGCAGGTGCGGGACGTGGTCGGCCACCTGGTCGACACGACCGAGTCGTACTTCGTGGGGTTCGACGCGGCTCACGGTCGAGGTGAGGCGTCCGATGCCTACGGTCTTCCCGGTATGGCGGAGCGTGTCGACACGCAGGCCCGGAGCCTGCGCGACGTACCGCAGGGCGAGCTCGTCGAGCGCGCCCGGGCCGACTACGCGAGGTTCGCCGGGATCCTGGACGGCTTGGACGAGCAGGACTGGACCGGGCTCGTCGTCCCTCACTTCTACATGGGGCCACTTCCCGCCTTCTTCTACCCGGCCTTCCAGCTCATGGACTACGGCGTCCACTCCTGGGACATCAGGCAGGGCACCGGACGAGCGCATGGCCTGTCCGGCGACGTCGCCGACCTCCTCGTGCCGTTCATGTTCGTCCTCTGGCAGGCGACCGCTGCCGTGCCCGACAGCGGCAAGCCGAGCGAGTTGGGCGTGCGGATCACCACCGGGGCCAGCGCGGGCGACACCGTCATGCGGGTCGGCCCCGGGGGTCTCTCCTACGAGAGTGGCGACCTGTCGGCGGTGTCGACGGTCATCGAGTTCGACCCGTCGAGCTTCGTGCTGACGGCCTTCGGTCGCTGCAATGCAGGGACGGTGCGGGGCGACGCTGCCGTCGCGGAGAACTTCCTCAACCTCTTCTTCCGGATCTAGCAGCGAGGCACGAGATGACCGACCTGGACCTTACGGCGATCGCCCAGGAGCGAGACCGGATCCGCAGCACCTATCTCCGCGACGCCGACGCCCGTCCGTCGTCGTCGGCCAGAGGACTGCACCACGTCGCGCTCCTGTGCTCGGACGTCGAGCGGACGGTTCGGTTCTACCAGGAGGTCCTCGAGTTCCCTCTCACCGAGATCTTCGAGAACCGGGACTACGCGGGGTCGAACCACTTCTTCTTCGACATCGGGAACGGAAACCTCTTGGCGTTCTTCGACCTGCCCGGGCTCGACCTCGGCGCCTACGCCGAGGTCCTGGGCGGCCTCCACCATCTGGCGATCTCCGTGGACCCGGAGCGCTGGGAGCGGCTCAAGCGGCGACTCGAGGACGCCGGCGTGGCATACCAGGAGGAGAGTGGAACCTCGATCTACTTCCCCGACCCCGACGGCGTACGCCTCGAGCTCATCGCGGACCCGCTCGGCGAGATGTACGGCACCGTCGTCCTCTGACCGGTCAGGCGTCGGCCTTCGCGAGCACGATGTCGAAGCGCGTGCGTGACCAGGCCCGACCGCCCAGGTCTCGGCCGTCCGGGGTGGGGGTCTCGGCGGGCTGCCCGGCGAACTCCATGACGAGGGAGTCCGTCACTCCGAAGACACTGTCCGTGGAGAGCAGCTCGTCGCCGCGGACGAAGATGTGGGTGACCAGCGTCCGCATACCGGCGGCCCGGACCATGAAATGGAGGTGCGAGGCACGCATCGGCGAGCGCCCGGTGGCCGACAGCATCCGGCCGACCGGACCGTCGTCCGGAATCGGGTAGGGCGTCGGTGTGACGGCCCAGAACTGGTAGGTCCCGTCCTCGGCCGAGAAGAGATGGGCTCGCCCGCCGGTCCGGTGGTCGTCGTACTGGACGTCGTAGAACCCGTCCGCGTCGGCCTCCCACACATCGATCCGCGCGCCGGCAACCGGGTCCCCCTCGGTGTCGCAGACGGTCCCCTCGACCCAGCAGGGCTCGCCGCTCGCGGCGCCCGCGATGTCGCCGCCCCGCCCGACGTACGGCGCATCATCGACGAAGAACGGTCCGAGGACCGTGGCCTCGGTCGCCGCCCCGTATGCCTCATGGTTGACGACGACGGTCTGCATCGAGGCTCCGAGTGTGTCGGAGAGCAGAACGAACTCCTGACGCCGGTCCGTGGTGGCGTGACCGACCGCGGTGAGGAAGTCGATCCCCTGCTTCCACTCGGCCTCGGTGGGGCGCACCTCTCGGAGGAACGCATGCAGGTGCCGGACGGCGGCCTCCATGACCTCCCGGAGGCGAGCGTCCGAGGTCGCCTCGAACGAGGCGACGACACGTTCGACCAGCTCCTCCTCGCGCGCCCGCTGCGCGCGGGCCTCCTCGGTCATCCCGGGTCAGCTCCCTCCCACGCCTGGCGAAGCAGACGCTCCAGGTCAGCAATGGTGACGTCGACAGGATTGCTGTCAGGCACCGCCGGCAGGATCGCCGTCGCGGCCTCGTCGACCATCGACTCGTCGAAGCCGTAGTCACGCAGGGCGCGTGGGGCTCCGAGCCGGAGCCGCAGCGTCTGCAGGCCCTCGAGGGCGGTCGGGGCGTCGAACGCACGGGCGAGCCGTCGTTCGGCGTCCGGGGCGCCAGGCCCGTTGAACGCCAGCACGTAGGGCAGAACCACGGCGTGCGTGGGTGCGTGCGGCAGGTCGTACCGACCTCCGAGGACGTGGCAGATCTTGTGGTGCAGGCCGGAGCCGGCCGACGCGAAGGCGACGGCCGACAGGTATGCGCCGTACAGCGCCTGCTCGCGCCCGGGCAGCCCTTCCGGGTCGTCCACCACCATCGGCAGGCTCGCGTTCAGGGTGCGGACTCCCTCGCCGGCCAGGGCCATGTTGATCGGGTCCGCGTGCGGCGCCCACAGGGAGTCGACGCAATGGGCCACGGCGTTCAGTCCCGACGCCACGCTCACGCTGACGGGAAGCGACACGGTCAAACCCGCGTCGTAGACCACCGATCGGGGCAGGACTCGCTGGTCGACGCCGGTGGTCTTCCGACCCTCCTCGGTGATTCCCCAGACGGGCGTGGCCTCGGACCCGGCGTAGGTGGTCGGAACGGCGACGATCGGCAGGCCGGTCGTGAGCGCGACCGCCTTGGCAAGGCCCGTCGCCGATCCCCCGCCGACACTCACCAGGGCGTCGACGGCATGTGCGGCAGCGGTGTCCCGGGCACGCTCGGCCACGGGCAGCGGCACGTGACCGACGACCTCGTGGTGGAGGACCGCCACGGGCAGCTCGGCGGTGACCTGCCTGGCGAGCTCGACGCGGTTCGGCCCAGCGATCACCATGACGCGCTTCGCGCCCAGGGCCTCCACCTCTCTGGCGACGCCGTCCGCCGCCAGGCCCGTGGCGAACCGCACCCGCTGGCCCAGCGTCTCGTGCACGAAGCGCATCGTCATCAGCGCCAGCATGGCAGCGCCGACGCTCCGCCCCAACATCTCGCGACGTTTGGCGTGGAGCCGGCAAGTCCGCGGAGGATAGGGGATTCGAACCCCTGAGAGCTTTCACTCAACACGCTTTCCAAGCGTGCGCACTAGGCCACTATGCGAATCCTCCGCCGCGCAGGCTATCCGAGGTCGCGGTGGCGGCTGAAATCCGGTTGAGGGTGTCAGTGCGTGACGAGAGGCTGGCCTGATGTCGACGCCCGCCGCCCCGAGCGACCGGCCGACCCTGTCCTCCTTCTGGCACGACCTGCCGCGCGAGGGCAAGTACCTGCTGTCGACGATCATCATCGACTTCATCGGCAACGGGCTGGTCATGCCGTTCAACGTCGTCTACCTGCACGAGGTGCGCGGGTTCGAGCTGGCCCGGGTGGGTCTGCTGCTCTCCCTGCCGGCGCTGGTCGCCCTGCTCGTGGTGGGGCCGGTCGGCACCCTGATCGACCGCATCGGACCGCGCCTCGTCGTCGTCGCGTCGCTGCTCATCCAGATCGCCGCGCACATCACGCTGGCCACGGCGACCACCGAGCCGCATGCCGCCCTCGGCTGCGTGCTGCTGGGGTTCTCCGGCGGCATCATCTGGCCGGCCGTCCAGACGCTGATCGGGACGATCATCCCGAGCCACCTGCGGCAGCGGTACTTCGGCGTCAACTTCACCCTGCTCAACCTCGGGATCGGTATCGGCGGCATCCTCGGCGGCCTGTTCGTCGACGTCACACGTCCGGAGACGTTCGTCGCGATCTACCTCATCGACGCGGCCACGTTCCTCGCGCCGCTGGCGATCTTCCTCGGGCCGCTGCGGCATGTTCCTGTGCCGGCGAAGCCCACGGCCGACGTCCTCCATGGACGGGCGTGCTCCGACGACCGGCTACCGAGCCGTCCTCCGCGACCGCTCGCTGCTGCTCGTCCTACTGATCGTGTTCGTCGCCTCGTTCGTCGGCTACGGGCAGCTCAACACCGGCCTGCCCGCATACGGCCGTGAGGTCGGCGGCATCTCCACGCAGGCCCTCGGCCTGGCGTTCGCGGCCAACACGGCGGTCATCGTCGTGCTCCAGCTGTTCGTGCTGCAGCGGATCGAGGGACGCCGCCGCACACGGATGCTCGTCCTCATGTCGGGCATCTGGGCCGTGTCGTTCCTCCTGCTCGGCGCCACCGGTCTGGTCCCCGGGACGATCGTGGCCGCCGTCCTCTTCGGACTCTGCGCGGCGGTGTTCGGGTTCGGCGAGACCTTCTACCAGCCGACCCTCCCGGCGATGGTCAACGACCTGGCCCCCGACCATCTGCGTGGCCGCTACAACGCCGTGATGAGCATTGCGTGGCAGTCCGCGTCGGTGGTCGGTCCGGCGGTCGCCGGCATCCTCATCGGTCACGGCTGGAACACGTCCTACATCGTCATGCTCGTGACCGGCTGCGTCGTGGTCGCCTGGCTCGCCCTGGTCGCCGAGCGCCGCATCCCGCCGCGGGTCAACGGCGTGGGTGCCGTCGAACCGGCCGTTCCGGACGCCCCGGTGGTGCCCGGTCAGGCGTGAAGCCCGACCCTGCCGGTCGTCTAGACTGGACATCGGCACCCCGCGTGGTGGTACCTCACTGAACTCCCCCAGGGCAGGAATGCAGCAAGGGCAGGTGGGCTCTTCCAGGTACGTGGGGTGTCTTCGCGTCTGCGTTCGCATCGAACCGCAGAGCGGAGGGTTCCGTATCATCCGCTCTCGGGCGTACCTCCTCATGTGCACGGACGGCGACCAGACCGGCATGGCCTACCAGGGAGAGCCATGGAACGACTCGCATACGACGACTTCGAGGTCGTCCTGGAGCGTGTTGCGGGAGAGCTGACCGCGCGGGTGACCAGCTCTCCGGTCGGACCGACGGGACCGGAACCGGTCGTCATGCCCAGCGTCGACGTCGACGGGTTGCGCGAGCTGGTCCGCCTGATGAACGACACCCGGGGAGTGGCGCGCTACGAGCAGCAGGTCACCCCGGACCTCCGTGGCTTCGGTAGTGCCCTCTTCGACGCGGTCTTCCGCGGCGCCGTGCTGCGCAGCCTCCGTGACTGCCTCGCGGCGCAGTCCGAGGTGGGGCGAGGACTACGGCTCCGGGTTCGCCTGACCGATGTGCCGGAGCTCGCTCACCTGCCGTGGGAGGTGCTCTACGACCCGGAGCGGCACCGGTTCCCCAGCCAGTATGCGAAGTACCCGACCGTGCGTCAGGTCGACGTCCCCGAGCCGGTTCCGGCCCTCGTCGTCGACGGCGGGATGCGGATGCTCGTCGTGACGGCGAGCCCGACCGACCTCGCCGAGATCGACGGGGAGCAGGAGTGGCGATGCCTCACCGCGGCGCTGAGACCTCACATCGACAGCGGCCGGCTGGTCGTGACCCGGCTCCCCGTGGCGACACTCGACGCGGTCCGGGAGGCCCTCCTGGCCGAGACGTACCACGTGTTCCACTTCACCGGTCACGGCGGCGTCGACCCGACGTCCGGCGAAGGGATGCTGGCGTTCACCGACCACTACGGCCGGGCGGAGTGGGTGTTCGGGCGCGATCTCGGGGTCATCCTCTCCAACGCACCGGTCCGGCTGGCCCTGCTCAACTCCTGCGACGGCGCGCGCGTGAGCGAGGTCGACCCGTACGCCACCACCGCGATCACGTTGGTGGAGAACGGGATACCGGCGGTGGTGGCCATGCAGTTCGAGATCAGCGACAAGGCCGCGATCGCCTTCAGCAACGCGACCTACCTGGCGTTGAGCTCGAGCCAGCCGGTCGACGCCGCTGTGACGCTGGCTCGGCAGGCCATCCTGACGACCAGCCGCAGCGAGTGGGCCACGCCGGTCCTCTACCTGCGCGCCACCGACGGGACGCTCTTCGCCTGGGACCGCGACATCGCTCAGGAGACCACTCGGGTCGAGGCACTGAGTGCGCCGCTTCCGCAGCCGGTCGGGCTGCAGGCCTCCTCGACTCCCTCGGGACTTGTTCTCTCCTGGGCGCCCGTCGCCGGCGACGCCGCGGTGCGGTACGAGGTCTACCGCGACGGCAGCTTTCTCGGGGAGACCACCGAGCCGGTGTTCACTGACACCCCGGACGCGGTGGTGGGAGGACCGTCGGAGCCCGCTCCCGCATACAGCGTCGTCGCCGTCGACGAGCTGGGGCGCCGCTCACCCTCCTCGGCCGAGATCGGGCCGCCCCCGATCCCAGCGACGGAGAGACCCGTCCCCCGACGAATCCGCCCGGCTCTGGTGATCGGCGCCGCGCTGGTGCTCGTGATCGGTGGCCTGGCCTGGGTGGCGTCCGCCGTCGTCTGGCCGCCGGGCCCCACCCCGCCCACGCCGACGACCGGCTCGACCACGACCAGCGCCACGACCGGCACCACGACCACGACGCGGACCGGTTCGACGTCGACCACCGCGGTGCCCGCGCCGGCCGGCCTGGCCGTGGCCCTGCCACGGGTCGCGTCGGCGGCGGCGGCGAACGGGGTCAGCGTCGTGACCCAGGTCCGCAACCTCGGAACCCAGGCCTCCACGTCCGGTCGGTCGCTGCTGGTGTCGGTGACCGGGCCGGCCAGGATCGTGTCTCCGGGGGAGGGCTGCGTCGTCGTCCCGGGCGGGCTCCGGTGCACGGTCCCGGTGATTCTCGCCGGTGCGTCGAGCCAACGGTTCCTCGTCCTGTCGACGCCGCCGGACGGTCAGCCGGTCACTGTGTCGGCGGTCCTCACCCCCGGCGACGGTGGCGGCGACGACTCCGCGAGCCGGACCTTCACGTGCGTCAAGGGGGTCTGCGACGCCACTGTGCCGTCCCCGAGCTGAGCCGTCGGACGACCGGACGGCGCCTGTTCACGGCCCCTGCCCGGTGTCCTTCGGCGCGACTAGGGTTCGTGCGTGACCACCGCGCTGTACCGCCGCTACCGTCCGGAGACGTTCCGCGACGTCATCGGCCAGGAGCACGTCACCGAGCCCCTCATGCAGGCGCTGCGCACCAGTCGGGTGGGCCACGCCTACCTCTTCAGCGGCCCGCGCGGCTGCGGCAAGACGACCAGCGCCCGCATCCTGGCCCGCTGTCTCAACTGCGAACAGGGTCCGACCCCGGACCCGTGCGGGGTATGCGACTCGTGTGTGGCGCTGGCTCGCGGCGGGGCCGGCACAGTCGACGTCATCGAGATCGACGCGGCCTCCCATGGCGGTGTCGACGACGCCCGTGACCTGCGCGAACGCGCCTCCTACGGACCGGCTCAAAGCCGCTACAAGGTCTACATCATCGACGAGGCGCACATGGTGACGCCGCAGGGCTTCAACGCCCTGCTGAAGATCGTCGAGGAGCCTCCGGAGCACGTGAAGTTCGTGTTCGCCACGACCGAGCCCGAGAAGGTCATCGGGACGATCCGGTCGCGGACCCACCACTACCCGTTCCGGCTGGTCCCGCCCGCGCGGCTGACGGCGTACATGGAGGACCTCTGCCGGCAGGAGGGCGTCGCGGTCGCACCGGGCGTCCTCGGGTTCGTGACCCGGGCCGGCGGCGGGTCGGTCCGCGACTCGCTCTCGGTGCTCGACCAGCTCATCGCGGGGTCCGGCGAGGAGGGCCTCACCTACGAGGGGGCGGCGTCGCTGCTCGGGTTCACCGACGGCGAGCTGCTCGACGCCACCATCGACGCGCTCGCCGCCGGCGACGGCGCGGCGGTGTTCACCCAGATCGACAAGGTCATCGAGTCGGGCCATGACCCGCGGCGGTTCGTCGAGGACCTGCTCGAACGGCTGCGCGACCTCATCATCGTCGCCGCCGTGCCGGACGGTGCGGCGTCGGTGCTCCGGGGCGTACCCGAGGACCAGCTGGAACGGATGCGTGGCCAGCAGTCCCGGTTCGGCCCGGGTGCCCTGACCCGCGCGGCCGACATCGTCAACGCCGGCCTCACCGAGATGACCGGCGCCACGGCTCCGCGCATGCAGCTGGAGCTGATCTGCGCTCGCATCCTGCTGCCGGCCGCGTCCGGCCCGAGCGGGTATGCGGCTCGTCTCGACCGGCTGGAACGCCGCCTCGACCTCGGGGGAGTCCCCTCCTCGGCGAGGCCTCCTGAGTCCGGCCCGGCCGAGTCTCCCTCGTCGAGAACGGCTCCCGCGTCTGCGGCGTCCACCGCGTCGTCTACTGCGCCGTCCACCGCGCGGTCCACCGCGCCGCCGCCCCGGAGCGCGGCACCGACCTCGGCGGCCGGGCCGCGCGAGACCATCGCGTCGGCGCCGCCGGACTCGGATGCGGCTCAGCCGCAACGTGGCCGACCGGAGCCGGATCGCGCCCCGTCGCGCGCGGCGGCGACCGGGCCCACCTCGGAGCGGCCGACCACGTCGGCCGAAGGGTCGCCTCCATCGGAGCCGCGCGTGGGGGCTCCGGCCACCGAGAGCAGTGGCCTCGACACCGCGGCGCTACGTCGCGTCTGGCCGGACGTGCTGGCGCGGATCTTCACGATGCGCCGGGTGACGTGGACGTTCCTGTCGCAGCACGCCCAGATCGTCGACTACGACGGCCATCGGCTCGTGCTCGGCATCGCCACGGTGGGTCTGGCCAACACGTTCCGGGCCGGCAACCACGCCGAGCTGGTCCGGCAGGCGCTGATCGACGAGATCGGCGTGGACGTTCCGGTCGAGGGCGTCCCGATGCCCGACGCGGGATCGGATCGTCGCGCGGCTGGCCCTGGGCCGAGCGACCAACGGTCGGCACCACCGCGCGCGCCCGAACCCGACCCGTGGCCGGAACCAGAGGCAGACCCCTGGACCCAGCCCGGCGCCCCGCCGGACTTCGTGCCGACCGCCGAGGAACGGAGTGCGGCGCCCTCCACGACGCCGTCGAGCCCGGTTTCCAGCAGTCCCGAGCCGACAAAGCCCGCCGCACGGCGTCGACCGTCGACCGCGCCCGCGCCCGCGCCCGCGCCCAAGAGTCCGCCCGCATCGCCGCGCGCCTCCGACGGCGCGACGGCCAACGCGTCGGCGGGTCGTGGCGAGCCGGGCGCACGTGGCCGGTCGGAGGGTCGCAGCGGCTCACCCGACGACGCGGTGAGCGACGACGACGAGAACATCGCGCCGTCGTCGTCCGACGGTCGCGCCGTTGTCGAACGGGTCCTGGGCGGCCAGTTCCTCGGCGAGCTCGAGGACTGACCCCGGATCGCGGTGACTTCTCCCCCTCAGTGGGGGGAGAACTCACCGCGCTGAGCATCCGAGCCCGCGACGTCGGTCCGCCCGCCCAGCCCGAACTCGGAGAGGAGGCCGGTGTAGGCCTTGGCCGGCGGCGTCGCATACTCGTTGATCCCGCTCGTGCGCAGGCCGAGCCGGACCAGTCCCTCGACGGTGACCACGGCCGCCGCCACGCCGTCGACGACGGGCGCGCCGATCGCGTCGGAGATGTGCGCGCAGAGGTCGGCCATCCCGGCGCAGCCGAGGACGATCACGTCGGACTCGTCCAGGGCCAGCGCCTCGCGGCAGGCCTGGGTGATCCGCTCCTGGGCGCCCGGCGACGTCTCGAGCTCGAGGACCGGGATCTCGCAGGCGTGCACTCCTCGGCAGGAGCGCTCCATGCCGTAGGTGGCGGCCAGGTCCCAGGCGCGCCCACGCGTCCGGGCGAGCGTGGTCACGACACTGAACGACCGACCCAAGTACGTGGCCGCCCGCATACCGGCCTCCGCGATCCCGACGACCGGTCCGCGGGCCAGCTCCCGCGCGGCCTCGAGCCCCGGGTCGCCGAAGCAGGCGATGACGTACCCGTCGACGCCATCCGCCTCGCCGCGGGCGATCTCGGCGAGGATCCCGGGAACCGCCAGCGCCTCGTCGTAGTGGCTCTCGATGGACGCCGGGCCCATCGACGGTGAGACCGCCTCGACGGTGACCCCGGGAGCGGCCACCGCCGACGCGCACTCGCCGATCAGGCGAGTCATCGCCCACGTGGTGTTGGGGTTGATGACGCGGATCAGCATCGCTCAGCCCACCACCACGTCGTCGCCCTCACGGTCGGCGACCAGCTTGTCGACGCCGGCCCGCATGGCCAGGAGGTAGTAGACGACCAGGCCGATGCCGCACCCGATGAACCAGCTGTAGTCGGTTGCCTGGTTGACGCCGGGCACGAAGACGCAGCAGATCGCGACCACCGCGGCGATGACGGTGGCCCACACCGCGGAGGGGTTGACGCCCTTCGAGTAGTGGTAGACGCCCTTCTCGTCCATGGTGAACATGTCGTCGATGACGACCTTCTGCTTCTGCACCAGGTAGTAGTGGGCGATGAGGACGCCGAACAGCGGGCCGATGAACGCCCCGAGCGTGTCCAGCGTGTAGTGGATCGTCTCCGGGCTCTTGTAGAGGTTCCACGGTGTGATGAGAACCGAACCGACCGCCGCGATCATGCCGCCGGTCCGCCACGAGATCTTCTGCGGGTTCACGTGCGAGAAGTCGAACGCGGGCGACACGAAGTTGGCGACGATGTTGATGCCGATGGTCGCGGTCGTGAACGTCAGCGCGGCCAGCACGATCGCGAAGGTGTTGTCGATCTTGCCGACGGTCTTGACCGGGTCGGTGATCAGCTCGCCGTAGACCGGCAGGGTGGCCGCCGCGGTGAGGACGGTCAGGAACGAGAACATCGTGAAGTTGACCGGCAGGCCCCAGAAGTTGCCGCGCTTGACGGCCTTGAACGTCTTCCCGTACCGCGAGAAGTCGCCGAAGTTGAGCATCGGCCCCGAGAAGTACGACACAACCAACGCGGTCGCGGCGCACATCGTCGTGATGACGGCGCTCCCCGACAGCTGCTCGCTCGACAGGTTGAGGCTGACGTTCCAGTTCGCCTTGGACAGCAGGTAGAAGCAGAGGACGAACATCACGACGTAGACGGCCGGTCCGCAGAAGTCGATGAACTTGCGGATCGTGTCCATGCCGGTCCAGAACACCGCCGCCTGCAGCACCCAGAGCAGCGCGTACGTGAAGTAGCCGAGCGTCGACAGCCCGAGGAAGCCGTGCTGCGTGACGTCGCCGTACGGCTCCAGCGCGGGCCACACCCGCACGAGCAGGATGTCGAGCGCGGCGGAGGCGAGATAGGTCTGGATGCCGTACCAGGCGACCGCGATGAGACCGCGGATCACCGCGGGGATATTGGCGCCCAGCACGCCGAACACCGAGCGGCAGATGACCGGGAACGGGACGCCCGTGCGCTGCGACGGCTTGGCGACGAGGTTGCAGAAGAAGAGCACGATCGAGATGCCCACGATGAGGCAGATGAAGACCTGCCAGCTGGTCAGGCCGAGGGCGAAGAGCGAGCCGGCGGTGACGTACCCGCCGACGCTGTGCACGTCCGACATCCAGAACGCGAAGATGTTGTACCAGGTCCAGTTCTGGTCGCGCAGCGGCGCGAGGTCGTCGTTGGTGAGGCGCGGGTGGTAGCCCGGTTTGATGACGCCGACACCGGCGGGATGCTCGGCGCTGGGCGGAGCCGGTCTGTCGATGGTGTCGGTCATGGGCTTCCTCTCGAGCGGAGACGGAGAGTCGAGATGAACCGGAAAGGTAGCCCCGCAACGGTTTCCGACAGGTTTCCGCTCGGATATATCTGGGATATACGGGTTGCGCACGCCTGCGTCGACTGGTCGTGCGGCTCGGTTCAGGCGGTGTCGACGGCGCGCTCGAGGCGCTCGTAGTGCTCGGCCGAGCGGCGAACGAGCTCGTCCGCGTCACGCGTGACGAACGCCTCCAGCATGTACGCGTGGTCCGCGTGCATCCGGGTGCGTTCCTCGTCGGAGACGCGAGCCATAGGACGTGCGGGTTCCGTGATGTTCCAAGCCATTTCGAACATGTGCAGAAGGCGCTGCATGCCGGACGGCTCCACCAGCGCGATGTGGAAGCGGCGGCTGTCGCGGTGGTATGCGCGGTAGTCACCGGCTGCGATCGCGGCGGCCAGGTCGGCGTGGATCTCCGCCACGGTCGCGTCGTCCGCGGCGCTGGCGTTGTGCACCGAGGCGCGGAGGGCGGCGGTCTCGAGGGCCTGCCGGATGACGTAGAACTCGCGCAGCTCAGCGCCGGTCAGCCGGGCGACGCGGTAGCCACCACGCGGCTCGTGGTCGACGAGGCCTTCCCCGATAAGGGTTTTCAGCGACTCGCGCACCGGGATGAGGCTGCAGTCGAAGAACCTCGCCACCTCGTCCAACGGGATGGGCGTGCCCGGGGAAGCGTCACCGGCGAGGATGACGCGGCGCAGCTCCCGGAGGACCTCCTGCTGGCTGCTCGGCTGGCCCGGAGTGGTCGTCGACAGGCGGTCGACCAGGTCTGTCGACACCGGTGGTCTGCGCACGCATACCTCCTCCCGACGTTCTCGCCAGCCTAGGTCACCCACCAAGGTCACCCCACGAAGTTCTCCGCTCTGCTCCGATACGTCGCGGGGACCCCACCGCCCGGGGGGCGTACGGGGCATACCGGCCGATGGAACGTCTCGGCTGGTACTCGGGGCGGCCACTAGGGTCGGCGCATGCTCTACCGGCTGGGACACGTCGTCCTGAAGCCCCTCAGCCGCGTGCTGTACCGGCCGACGATCGTGGGGACTGAGAACGTCCCGAAGACCGGTGGGGTGATCCTCGCGAGCAACCATCTGTCGTTCATCGACTCGTTCGCGATCCCCCTCGCCGCACCCCGGCAGGTGCACTACCTGGCGAAGGACGACTACTTCACGGGCACCGGCGTCCGCGGGTTCATCAGCCGCGAGGTGTTCGAGGGCCTGGGCGCGATCCCGGTCGACCGGCACTCCTCACGGGCCGCACAGGAGTCGCTCGACGCCGCGCTCAAGGTGCTCGGCGAGGGGGAGGCGTTCGGCATCTACCCGGAGGGCACGCGCTCGCGGGACGGGCGGCTCTACCGAGGCCGGACCGGGGTGGGTTTCCTCGCGTTGACCGCGAAGGTCCCCGTGGTGCCGGTCGCGCTGACCGGCACGCAGGACATCCAGCCCGTCGACGCCCGGTTCCCGCGCCTGGCCAAGGTGAGCGTCACGTTCGGCGAGCCGCTGGAGTTCACCGAACGGTATGCGGGAGTGCCGCAGGGCCGGGCGCGCCGCGAGGTCACGGACGAGATCATGGACGCCATCGCCGCGCTCTCCGGCCAGGAACGGGCCGACGGCTACAACGAGATCCCCTCCGAACCGGGACCCCAGCTCGGGACCTGACCCTGTCTGTTCGGTCAGGCTTATCGCGAACCACTTGCAATAAGCCGAACGCCGTCCCTAGGGTGACGGCGTGACGACCACGACCACACCTGCGAAGGCGAAGCGTCGTCGCCTCGAGTTCACCCGCCCGGAGCGCCGGTCCCTCATCGGGATGGCGACCTTCATCCTGCTGCTGCACCTCGTCGGGTGGGGGACGTTGATCTTCCTCGTCGCTCCGCAGGAGTACCAGGTCAGCGGGCAGCTCTTCAACATCGGCCTCGGCGTCACCGCATACACCCTCGGCCTGCGGCACGCCTTCGACGCCGACCACATCGCGGCCATCGACAACACGACCCGGAAGCTGATGACCGAGGGCAAGCGGCCGTTGAGCGTGGGGTTCTGGTTCAGCCTCGGCCACAGCTCGGTGGTCTTCATCATGGTGGCCCTGCTGGCTCTGGGGATCCGCGCACTGGCCGGCGCGATCGAGGACGACCAGTCCACGTTGCAGCAGATCACCGGCATCTGGGGAACGACGGTGTCCGGGATCTTCCTGGTCGCCATCGGGCTCATCAACCTGGCGGCGCTGGTCGGGATCCTCAAGGTGTTCCGCACGATGCGGACCGGCCGGTACGTCGAGGCGGAGCTCGAGGAGCAGCTGAACAAGCGTGGCTTCCTCAACCGGATCCTCGGCCGCGTCACCCGGACGGTGACCAAGCCGTGGCACATGTATCCGGTGGGTCTGCTTTTCGGCCTGGGGTTCGACACCGTCACCGAGGTCGGGCTGCTCGTCGTGGCCGGCGGAGCGGCCGCATCCGGGCTGCCCTGGTGGGCGATCCTCACGCTGCCGGTCCTCTTCGCGGCCGGGATGTCGCTGCTGGACTCCATCGACGGGTCGTTCATGAACTTCGCCTACGGCTGGGCGTTCGCCCGACCGGTGCGGAAGATCTACTACAACATCACCGTGACCGCCCTGTCCGTCGCGGTCGCGCTGCTCATCGGCGGCATCGAGCTGTTCTCCGTCCTCAGCGAGAAGCTCGGCCTCACGTCGGGGGTGGTCGCCTCGGTCGGCGCGATCGACCTGGAGTACGTGGGCTACTGGATCGTCGGGCTGTTCGTCGTGACGTGGGTCATCGCCCTGCTCGTCTGGCGGCTGGGCCGGATCGAGGAGCGCTGGTCGGCGGACCTCCAACCCGCCGACTGACCCGCCGACTGACCCGTACGTAGGGCCTGACACCCGCGCGGCCTAGGCTGACCGGCGTGTACGAGGGCGTGGTGCAGGACCTCATCGACGAGCTGGGGCGACTGCCCGGGATCGGCCCCAAGTCGGCGCAGCGCATCGCGTTCCACCTGCTGCGGGCCGACCCCGAGGAAGTGGCCCGGCTGACGACCGTCCTCACCCAGGTCAAGGCGACCATCCGGTTCTGTGCGCGGTGCGGCAACGTCTCGCAGGCGGAGCTCTGCCGGATCTGCGCCGACCCCCGCCGCGACCAGACGGCGATCTGCGTCGTCGAGGAGCCGAAGGACGTCGTGGCGGTGGAGCGGACGCGCGAGTTCCGCGGCACCTACCACGTGCTCGGCGGCGCGATCTCGCCGATGGACGGCATCGGGCCGGAGGACCTCTCGATCCGAGAGCTCCTTCAGCGCCTGGCCGACGGCACCGTCACCGAGCTCATCATCGCCACCGACCCCAACATCCAGGGCGAGGCCACGGCCACGTACATCTCCCGGTCCCTGCGCGGCACCGGCCTGACCATCACCCGTCTCGCCTCCGGGCTGCCCGTCGGGGGCGATCTTGAATACGCTGACGAGGTGACCCTGGGCAGGGCATTCGAAGGACGGCGGCCAATGCATGAGTGACGAGACTCCCGACGTGACGCTCAGCGACCAGTCGGAGCGTGAAGAGCTGCGCGCCATCGCCGCCGAGTCGGCCGCCGACGCGCGCAACTACATCACCACGGTCACCGAGGTCGCGTCCGGACAGGCCGCCGACACTGCCATCCCGCTGCTGCTGCTCGCGACTGCCCAGCTGCTGCTCACCGGTTCCCGGCTGGGGGCGATCCAGGACGTCGTACCGGTCGAGCGCTTCGAGCCGGACCCCGGCCCCGACCCGGACGTCGACCCCTTGCGGGCCAGCCTGCTCAACCTGCTCGAGGGTCTCGACGACTACGCCGACGTCGTCGACCCCGTGACTCACGTCGAGCTCACACGAGGGTCGCTGTCCAACGACGTGATGGAGATCGTCGTGGCGCTGGACCACGGCCTGAGCCACTACGACGACGGCCGTCCGATCGAGGCGTTGTGGTGGTGGCAGTTCTCCTACCTGTCGACCTGGGGTGACCGCGCGGCCAGCTCGTTGCGCGTGCTCCAGTCGGTCCTGGCCCACCTCCGGCTGGACGCCGACGAGGAGACCGTGTCGTCCGCGGAGTTCGACGCGCTCCACCCGTAGAGGTTGAAACACGTACCTAGGTACGGGTTTACCGTCGAGGTATGGGAATCGAGCTGGACTGGTGCGCGCCGGAGGCGTGCTCGCTGAACCCGGCCGACCAGCCGGCGCGGGTGGCCGAGTGGGACACCCTCTTCGCCGCGGGGGTGCGGACCGTGACGCCGGTGCAGGACGGGGTACGACTGGAGCTGGCGGCGGCTCCCGGGCGGGCTTCGGCGGTCGCCGACCTCGCTGCGCGCGAGGCGCGATGCTGTGAGTTCTTCCGGTTCGACGTGGCGATCCGCGCCGAGTCGCTGGCGCTCACAGTGCGAGCCGACCCGTCGCATACCTCCGTGGTCGACGCGCTCGCGGCGCGCGCTGTGGCGCGGTCCGCCAGGCGGGCGGAGTGACGGGTATGCGCGCAGGTGAGGTCGCGCGGGCCGCGGGCATCGGTGTGGAGAGCGTGCGGTACTACGAGCGGCGCGGGCTGATGCCGGTTCCGGATCGCTCGCTGGGCGGCCACCGGGTCTACACGGACGAGGACGTCACCCGGCTGCGGGTGATCCGGGCTGCGGCCCGACTCGGCTTCACCCTGTCGGAGATCCGCGAGCTGCTCGCCGTGGGCGTACACCGGCACGATGACACCGCTCTGCACACCCGCATCGAGGCGAAGCTCGCGGAAGTGCGTTCGCGGATCGACGACCTGAGGGTCGTCGAGGCTTCGCTGACCGCAGCGCTGACCGCCGGGTGCCGCGACCTGGAGGAGTGCGCGGGCACGGAGAGCTGCCCGATCCCGTTCCCCCAGCTCGCGGCCGGTCGTTGACCCCCTTCGTCACCGGACGATGAACTCGCTCGTGGAGGAGGCGGCCAGGTCGGTCGTGCAGTGCAGGTCGATCTTGAGCTCGTGGGTCGTGAACGGGTCCCAGTTGGTGGCCTCGGTGATGTCCTTGCCACTCAGGCCGTTGTAAACCCGGTACTCCTTGCCGTCCTCGTAGTACGACCAGGAGCTGGCCTGGTTGATGTGCACGCCGATGCCACCGGGCTCGATCACCTCGACGCCCCTCGGCACGATGCGGCCGGGCGAGAGGTCGCGGTCCACCAGGTTCATGCCCGCCGGGCACGACGCCTGCGGGATCTTCACCGAGTGCCATGGCGGCAGGGTCACCGTGAAGGCGCGCACGGTGGTCTCCGTCGACTGTGGCTGAACGTGTTCGGCTGGGGCGGCGGCGGCTCCGGTGGCGCCGGCGACGACGACGCCCGTTGCCGCGGTTGCCGCGAGAAGCCCAGCCAGGGCGATGCGGTGTCTGCGGGACTTCTTCTTCATGACGAATCTCCTTTACTTGCAATGAAATCTGACGTTTCGAGTCTGGTCTGGTCGGGCGAGGTCGGCCGTCCCTCATCAGGCCGATGTGGCGGCTGACGCACGCTGGCCCGTCCGGCGGACGTCCTTGTGGGGCCAGCCCCAGTGGTGAGCGCCGATGCACGGCGAGAATGGGGGCGTGCCGACGCTCGTGCTGCTCCTCGCGACCCTGACCAGCGGACTGGTGGCGGGGGTGTACGTGTTCTACGCGCATACCGTCATGCCCGGTTTGGGACGGGCCGGTGACCGAACGTTCGTCGCGGGGTTCCAGGCGCTGGACCGGGCGATCGTGAACCCGTGGTTCATGGTGAGCGCGTTCTTGGGCGCGCCGGTGCTGACGCTGACGGCGGCCCTGCTCCACCTCGGCGACGATGCGCGCTCCGTCCTGGGTTGGGTGGCGGTGGCGCTGGTGCTCGACCTCGTCACGGTGGGGATCACGGTGGGAATCAACGTGCCGGCCAACAACCGGTTGAAGGCGGCCGGCGACGCGGACGCGATCGACGTGGCGGCGGCGCGGACGGAGTTCGACGAGGGCCGGTGGGTCCGGTGGAACCTCGTGCGGGTCGTGCTCAGCGTGGCGACGTTCGTTGCCCTGCTGTGGTCGCTGGTGCTGGCGGGACGCATGGGCTGAACTCCAGGCCGGGGGTTCGGACACGCGGCGCCATCCGTTGTCGCGGCGACGCGCCGATTTCGACAGCGTCGGTGGGTCCGGCGGAACCTCGCGCGGGTCGGGCTCAGCGCGTCAGCTGTGGTCACTGGTGCTGGCGGGACCCGCGGGATGAAATGAACGTCCGTGGATGAACTGCCCTGTCCCGCAACGACATTCGTCGCACTGAGGCTTGCGTGGGTGCGTGCTTCGCGCTAGAATCGAACATACGTTCGAACTGGTGGTAGTGGGGGGTGCGACATGACGGTGGCGATGGTCGACCGTGTCCAGATGGCGCCTCCCGTGGTCGCCGCCCTGGACCTGCTGACTCGGCCGCACGAGGTGTCAGAGGCGGGTTGGGCCGTTCGGTCTGCGGTCCTCCATGACCGGCGCGTCGACGATGACGAGTCACAGCAATGGGTGGAAGAGGAGCTGCAGATCCTCGAGGCGGTGGAGCGGCTCAAGGCGTGGGCCGACTTCCAAGGGCTCGCGGCGTTGCGCCGGCTGCGGGAAGCGGTCGGCGAGCAGGTGCGCATGACCGACGACCTGGCCGGTCGCATCGGTCGGGACTTGCCGACTCAGGTGCTGCGGGCGGAGTCCGACGCCGCCACGGTCGACGAGGTGGTGCTGGCGACCGGACTGCCGCAGTGGCAGATCGAGCGCCGGCTCGACCTGGCCGTGGACGCCGACGGCCGCGGCCGGCTGTTGCCCGCAGCGTTGGCGGAGGGACGCGTGTCGCTCGACCGGGCGATCCGCATCCACCACGACACCCGCGGGCTCGGCGCGGAGGAGGTGCACGCGATCTGCGAGCGGCTGTTCGCGCCGAACCGCGACGGCAGCATCCGGACTGATCGGTCGTTCCGGCGCGAGCTGCGCCGGCAGGTGGCGCTGCACGCGCCGGACCCGGCGAAGGCGCGGGACGAGGCCGTGGCTGAGCGTTGTGCACACGCGTCGCTGGATCCGGTCGGCACCGGTTGCTTGACCGTGACCGGGGAGGCCGGCCGGGTCGCCGCGGCGATGGAGCGCGTCGAAGACGTCGCCCGGCGTCTCCGAGGCGATGGCGACCCGCGAACGTTGACCCAGCTGCGCAGCGACGTCGCTCTCGACCTGCTCCTGTATGGCTGGGCCAACCCGGCTGACCTCGCCGCGACTTGGTCGGCGTCCTCGGGTTCCTTCGGGTCCTTGGCATCGGCCGGGTCCTTGGCGTCTGCGGAGTTCTTGGCATCCGCGGCAGCGACGTTCGTCGGACAGGCGCCGACCGCACGCGTCACGCTGGTCGTCTCGTTGGCCACCCTGCTGGGCGAGGAACATGGTGTCGGTGAGATCCCCGGCTACGGGTACGTGTCCGGCGAGCACGCCCGGCAGCTGGCCACGGCCCGCGGCTCGGTGTGGCGACGGCTCGTGAGCGACCCGTTCACGGGCGCGGCGCTCGACCTGACCACCTACCGGTATCGGCCCACGCCGGCGATGGCGAACACCATTGCCGCTCTTGACGGGGTGTGCACGGCGCCGGGCTGTACGACCGCGGCGCACCGATGCGACGTCGACCACAACCGGCCCTGGCCGGCCGGTCCGACGGTCATCGCCAACCTGTCGGCCCGAGACCGTCGGCACCACAACCACAAGACCCGCGGTACGTGGACCGCCACCACCGACAGCGACGGAATCACCCTCTGGCGGACCTGCTCAGCACGGAGCTACCTGACGAGCCGTCACAACTACGACGATCCGCTCTCGAAACCCGTCACCGACGCTGAGCTCGACGCCGCAGCCACGGCGGTCGTCGTCGCGACGACGTTCGAGGACCCCCCGCCGTACTGAGGTGAGGTTCAGGTAAGCGTGCAACGGTTGGCTCCGTGTGGGTGGTACCAGTAGTCAGAGCCGGGCGATGGAGGGAGCGCGCCCACCACGCTGCTCGGAGTACGGCCGCTGTGGCGATGGCCCTCACGACTCTGGTCGGTCTGGCCGCCTGCACCCATGCGCCCAAGTCCCTGCCCTCCCCTGGCGCGACGCCGCGGCAGGTGCTCGATGCCTACCTGCTGGCCCTTCAGGCGGGGGACTGTGCCACGGCCAACGCCTACGCGGTCGACCGGTTCCTCGCCGACGGTGAGCTGTGCGGCCGGGTGAACGTCCTGGCGTACCGGACCGACCCGTACCGAGCCCAGCCCAGCCCCGACGAGGTCGTGCTCGCCGAGACGCTCACGATCAAGGGCGGCGACGAGAGCCTCCCCGATGGCAACCACGCGTGGTTCTACACGCTGCGCCGCCAGCCGAGCGGCGCCTGGCGGCTCAGCGCAGCCGGGTCAGGTCCGTAGGCCGCGAGCCGGCATCTCACTGTCCGGAGCGTGCTGAGGAGCCATCGGAGCGCCGATAAACTGGCCCTTCCGTGCCGTTCCCCGTCCGTGTCGTCGAAAGAGCAGTGTCGCCGTGAGCCTGGTCGTGCAGAAGTACGGCGGCTCCTCCGTGGCGGACGCCGACAGCATCAAGCGGGTGGCCCGCCGGATCGTCGAGACCCGGAAGGCCGGCAACTCGGTCTGCGTCGTCGTCTCCGCCATGGGCGACACCACGGACGAGCTCCTCGACCTCGCCAACCAGGTGACCCCGCTCCCGCCGGGCCGCGAGCTCGACATCCTGCTCACCAGCGGTGAGCGGATCTCGATGGCCCTGCTGGCGATGGCCATCGCCAACCTCGGCCACGAGGCGCGGTCCTTCACCGGCAGCCAGGCCGGCGTCATCACCGACGCCGTCCACGGCAAGGCCCGCATCATCGACGTCACGCCGGGCCGGATCCAGACCGCCCTCAACGCGGGCCACATCGCCATCGTCGCCGGGTTCCAGGGCGTCAGCCAGGACACCAAGGACATCACCACCCTCGGCCGGGGCGGCTCCGACACCACCGCGGTCGCCCTCGCCGCGGCCCTCAACGCCGACGTCTGCGAGATCTACAGCGACGTCGACGGCGTCTTCACCGCCGATCCGCGAATCGTCCTGAGCGCCCGCAAGATCCACCACCTCAGCAACGAGGAGATGCTGGAGATGGCGGCCTGCGGCGCGAAGATCCTCCACCTGCGGTGCGTCGAGTACGCCCGCCGCTTCGACATGCCGATCCACGTCCGCTCCTCGTTCTCACCGCACGAGGGCACCTGGATCACCGACAAGCCCCGGCACGGCCCCGAAGGAGAGCCCGTGGAAGCCCCGATCATCGCCGGCGTCGCGCACGACCGCACCGAGGCCAAGATCACCGTCGTCGGCGTCCCGGACCGCGCCGGGATGGCCGCCGAGATCTTCCAGGCCGTCGCGCGCGCCGAGATCAACCTCGACATGATCGTCCAGAACGTCTCCGCGTCCGAGACCGGCCTCACCGACATCTCGTTCACGCTGCCGAAGACCGACGGCCAGACGGGGATGCAGGCGCTCGCGCAGATCCAGCAGCAGGTCGGGTTCGCCACGCTGCTCTACGACGACCACATCGGCAAGCTGTCCCTCATCGGGGCCGGTATGCGGTCGCACCCCGGCGTCTCGGCCACCCTGTTCCAGGCGTTGGCCGACGCCGGCATCAACATCGAGATGATCTCGACCTCCGAGATCCGCGTCTCGGTCGTCACCCGTGACGACCAGCTCGACGACGCGGTCCGGGCGGTCCACACGGCATTCGGTCTCGACTCCGCCGAGGGGGAGGCCGTGGTCTACGGAGGTACCGGACGATGACCGCAGCACCCAGTATGCGCAAGCCCACCCTGGCTCTGGTCGGCGCCACCGGCGCTGTGGGGACGGTGATGCGGCAGATCCTCTCGACCCGCGAGGACGTCTGGGGCGAGATCCGCCTGGTCGCGTCCGCCCGCTCGGCCGGTCGGCTGCTCGAGGTCCGTGGCGAGCAGGTCGCCGTCCAGGCGCTCGCGCCCGAGGTGTTCGACGGCGTCGACGTGGCGATGTTCGACGTCCCCGACGAGGTCTCCGCCGAGTGGGCGCCGATCGCGGCCGCGAAAGGCGTTGTCGTCGTGGACAACTCAGGGTCGTTCCGGATGGATCCCGACGTCCCGCTCGTCGTGCCCGAGGTCAACCCCGAGGCGGTCGCGAACCGCCCGAAGGGCATCATCGCCAACCCGAACTGCACGACCCTGACCATGATGGACGCCCTCGGCGCGCTGCACCGTCGGTGGCAGCTCACCGAGCTCGTCGTCTCGTCGTACCAGGCCGCCTCCGGCGCCGGCCAGCCCGGCATCGACCGGCTCCACGACGAGCTGCAGGTCGTCGGCGGCAACCGCGAGCTGGGCTCGCAGGCCGGAGACGTCCGCCGCGAGATCCTCGACAAGCTCGGGCCCGACTCGCCGTTCCCCGCCCCGCTCGCGATGAACGTCGTCCCCTGGGCCGGCTCGCTCAAGGACGACGGCTGGTCCTCCGAGGAGCTGAAGGTCCGCAACGAGTCGCGCAAGATCCTCGGGATCCCCGACCTCAAGGTGTCGGCCACCTGTGTCCGGGTCCCCGTGGTCACGACGCACTCGCTCGCCGTGCACGCCGTGTTCGCCCAGGACATCACCGTCGACGCTGCGCGACAGGCCCTGGAAGAGGCGCCCAGCGTGGTGGTTCTCGACGACCCGGCGGCGGGTGAGTTCCCGACTCCCGCCGACGTCGTCGGCGCGGACCCCACGTTCGTGGGGCGGCTGCGTCAGGCCCTGGACTTCCCCAACACCCTCGAGCTGTTCGTCTGCGGCGACAACCTCCGCAAGGGAGCGGCCCTCAACACCGCGCAGATCGCGGAGCTGGTGGCCAAGGAGCTCACGACCTCCTGACCACCGGCACGGTCACCACGGCCCGAACCCCGGGTTCCGCGTCCTCCAAGGTCACCTGAGCGCCATTGCGCCGCAACAGCTCTCGCGCGATGGCGAGACCGAGTCCGGTGCCCCCGCTGTCTCGGTCACGTGCCTCGTCGAGCCGGGTGAAGCGGTCGAAGACCCGGTCCCGCTCCTCCTCGGGGATGCCGTTGCCGTCGTCGGCCACGGACACGCGCGCACCGTCGTGGGCCACCTCGACCGACACGTCGACACCGGACGCAGCGTGTCGCACGGCGTTGTCGACCAGGTTGGTCAGCGCCCGGTAGACGTCGTCGTACGAGGCCAGCACCCCGACCGGACCCAGCCCCGCCGGGAGCGAGCAGCGCACCGGAACCCGCGCCGTCGCATACCGGCCGACGACGTCCTCGACCAGTGGTCCCAGCTCGACCGGCGCCGTCACTCGAGGCGCCGACCGGTCGTCGTCGGCGCGGGCGAGCAGCAGCAGGTCCTCGACGAGCGCCGACAGCCGGGCGACCTCGGGCATCTGTTCCGCCGGCAGCCGGCCGCCCTCACCGAGCCGAGTCGCGACCTCGAGCTGCGTCCGCATCGTCGCGAGCGGGCTGCGCAGCTCGTGCGCGGCGTCGGCGACGAACGCCCGCTGAGTGCGTCGCGCGGTGGCGACGCGGTCGAGCATCTCGTTCAGCGTCGAAGCCAGCGCGGCGATCTCGTCGCCGGTGGGCGGAACCGGGAGCCGCTCATCGGTCGAGGACCCGTCGATGCGCGACGCTCCGCTGCGCAGCTCCTCCACGGGCTTCAGTGCCGCCCCGATGACGCGCCACGCGATGAGGGCACAGACCAGCAGCAGCAACGGAAAGACGACGAAGAGCAGGTTCCGCAATGTCCTCGTCGCCGACTCGAGGTCCGCCGTCGGCAGCGCGGCGACGACCGTCACCCGGTCGGTGCCCGACACCGCCTCGACCGCGCTGACCTGGAGCCCACCCGACAGCCCGGCCCGGTTGCCGGCCACGACGACGACGTCACCGGCCAGGGCTCGCGCCTTCTCCTCCGGTGTCAGGAGCGCTGTGAGCCGATCGGCGGTGAGTGACCCGGTGAGGACGCGGTTGTCGGCCGACAGCACCTGCACCACCTGGGCGCCGGAGGCCGGGACCGGGTCGGGGATGCGACCGGAGGTCACCAGGAGAGCCACCTCGTTCGCACTCGCGAGCGCCTCCGACTGGACGGTCCGGGTCAGGGAGGTGGCGAGCACCACGTAGAGGATCACCCCGCCGAGAACGAGCGCAGCGGCGACGCCAAGCACGCCGATGGTCATGAGCCGACCCCTCAGGCTGATCCTCTCGAACCGCGACACCCTCATCAGCCGGCGACCCGGTAGCCCACTCCGCGCACCGTCTCGATCCGCTCGCGACCGAGCTTGCGCCGCAGGTACCCGACGTACACCTCGACGACGTTCGCGTCGTCGCCCGACGCCCACACCCGGTCGAGCAGCTCCTCCTTGCCGACCACCGCCGGCGCCGCTCGGAGCAGATGCTCCAGCAGCAGGAACTCCCGCGGGGAGAGCTCGACGTCGGCGCCGTCGGCCTGGACGCGGTGCGTCGCCGGATCGAGGGTCAGGCCGCCGGCCTCGAGCACCGTCGGACGCGGGCCGGTGTCCCGACGCAGCAGCGACCGCAGCCGCGCCAGCAGCACGACGAACGAGAACGGCTTCGTCAGGTAGTCGTCCGCGCCGTAGTCGAGGCCGTCCGCGACGTCGTGCTCGCCGTCCTTGGCGGAGAGCAACAGCACGGGAACCCAGTTCTCCTCCTCGCGCAGCGTCCGCACGAGGGAGTAGCCCGACAGGCCGGGCAGCATGATGTCGAGGACCACGACGTCGTAGGCGCCGAACCGCGCCGCTTCCAGCCCGACCCGGCCGTCGGAGACGTGGTCGACGACGTACCCCTCGGCGCCGAGCCCGCGCACGAGGGCCGCCGCCATGCCGGGCTCGTCCTCGACCAGGAGCAGTCGCACGCGCACACCCTGCCACGCGGCGACGTCGCCTCGCTCAGCTCCGCTCAGGCTCCGCGCAGTTCCGGCTCCCACGCACGCGAGGCGACCGAGAGCGCGTTCCACGCGTTGATGGTCACGATGAGCGACAGCAGAGCACCGATCTCGTCCGGGTTGAAGTGCTCCGCGACCGCGTCGTAGTCGCCGGCGGGAACGTGGGTCCGGGCGACCAGGGTGACCGACTCGGTGAAGGCGAACGCCGCGCGCTCGCGAGCGGTGAAGAAGGGGGACTCGCGCCAGACGGCCACCGAGGCGACCCGCTGCTCGCTCTCGCCGGCGGCGCGCGCATCGTGATGGTGCATGTCGACGCAGTAGGCGCAGCCGTTGAGCTGGGACGCGCGCAGCCGGAGGAGGTCGCGCAGACCGGTCTCGATGCCGACGGTGTCGAGCTGCGCGGTGGCGACGTGGTCGAGATGGCTCATCGCCTTGCTGAACGCCGCGGCGTGGGTGTCGACGTCGAGACGGACGGGCACGGTCACGCGGTCGGCTGCGGTATCGGTGGAGGTCATGGGTACCACGCTAGGGTCCGAGCGGACTGCTGATCGGACCAACTTCAGCACACATGAATGGACCAATGACCGACGGTCGTCCGTCCGCCAGAGTGGTGCACACGGGCGGCTCGGCCTGAGGAGAGACACCTGAGACCCTGGACCCGTGACGCAGACCGACCGCTGGACCGACGACGAGATCGACCGGCTCGGAGACGAGGACGAGATCCACGTGTCGAGCATTCGCCGCGACGGCTCGGCCCGACCCCCGGTCACGATGTGGATGGTCTCCGACGGTGGCTCGCTCTACGTTCGCGCGGTCAAGGGCGTCGACGGCCCGTGGTACCGCCACGTCCGGGCGACGGACCAGGCCCACGTCATGACGGCCGGGGTGACGGCCGACGTCGTGGTGGAGGACGCGAGCGGAGACTCCGCGCTGGCGGGGCGGCTCGACACCGCATACCGCGAGAAGTACCGGCGCTACTCGGGCTCGGTGCTCAACAGCGTCCTGACCCCGGCCGCGCGCGCGGCCACGCTCCGCCTCATGCCGCGACGCTGACCCGGGCCTCCGTCGGCGCTCTCAGGACGCTCTCAGGTCCCGCATCGGAGAATGGTCGGGTGAGCCTGTTCACCGACCACCCCCGCGCCCGCTGGGCGGTCCCCACCGCCGCCGTCCTCCTGATCGCCGCGGGGAGCCTTGTCGCCTCCCGGACCGCGAGCGCCGACTCGGGTCTGCCGGCCCGCACGGCCGCCCAGCTGCTGGTCGACGTCCGGACGGCGACGGAGCGCAGCCTGTCGGGGACCGTCGTCCAGACCGCCAACCTCGGGCTCCCCCAGATCCCGGGGCTCTCAACACAGGCCAGCGGCGGCCCGTTCGCCCCGGCCGGGGGAGCGGACCTCGTCTCGGTGCTGGCGGGCACGCATACCTGGCGCGTCTGGACCGATGGTCCGACGAAGGTCCGGGTCGCCCTGGTGGCCGGTTCCGGCGAGTCCGACATCATCCGCAACGGCTCCGACGTCTGGGTGTGGTCGAGCCAGGACAAGAGCGCGACGCACCACACCCTCGACGCGAAGAGCGCGCCGAACGGCACACCCCCGATGTCGCCGACCGACCTGCCGAAGACTCCGGACGAGGCCGCACGCCAGGCGCTCGCCGCGATCGACCCCACCACCGAGGTCACGACGGCCGGCACCGCGGTCGTCGCCGGGCGCCAGGCCTACGAGCTGGTCCTCGACCCGCGGTCCACGGCGACCCGCGTCGCGCAGGTCCGCATCGCCGTCGACGCCGACACGCACATCCCGCTCCGGGTCCAGGTCTACTCGACCAAGCTGGCCAACCCGGCCCTCGAGGTCGGCTTCACCTCGATCGACTTCGCCACCCCCGACGCCCGGCAGTTCGCGTTCACGCCGCCGCCCGGGACGACGGTCACCGAGGGTGGCGACACCAAGGGTGGCAAGGTCACCCTCCCGAACTCCGCGTCACCGACGTCGCCCTCGGGCTCCGCGGCGCCCGAGCCCAAGGTCGTCGGCACCGGGTGGGAGCGGGTGCTCGTGGCCACCATCCCCGATCTCGGCTCGATCCCGTCCGGCGGCCAGCCCGGTCAGTCGGGACAGTCCGGCGAGCTCCAGGGCATGCTCAGCGCCATCCCGGAGGTCTCGGGGGCGTGGGGCAAGGGTCGCGTGATCGACGGGACGCTGTTCTCGGCCGTACTCACCGACGACGGGCGGGTTGCCATCGGTGCGGTCGCGCCGGACGCCCTCTTCGCGGCCCTCAGCGCCTCGTGACGCTGCCCGCCACCGAGGTCGAGCAGGTGACTGCGGCGATCCCGGTCGCCGCCGACGACGCGGTCGTCACCACCGCGCTGACGAAACGGTTCGGTGCTCGGGCGGCCGTCGACGGCATCGACATGGTCGTGCCGAACGGGGCGGTCTACGGGTTCCTCGGCCCCAACGGGTCGGGCAAGACGACGACCATCCGGCTGCTCCTCGGCCTGGTCCGGCCGACGTCGGGCTCGAGCGCCCTGCTCGGTCACCCGATCCCCGCAGAGGCCGGGTTGGCCCTGCCACGGGTCGGGGCGCTCGTCGAGGGGCCCGCCTTCCACCCGTACCTCTCCGGACGCTCCAACCTCGCCCGCCTCGATGCGGCTGACGCCTGGTCCGACCCGCACACGAGCGCCCGGCGGATCGACAGCGCCCTCGACCGGGTCGGGCTGCTCGCGGCGGCCACGAAGCGCTACCGCGCCTACTCGCTCGGTATGCGTCAGCGGCTGGCCATCGCCTCCGCTCTCCTCCAGCCGCGGGAGCTGCTCGTCCTCGACGAGCCGACCAACGGCCTCGACCCGCAGGGGACCCGCGAGGTCCGGCACCTCGTGGCGTCGCTCGCGCAGGACGGGGCCACCGTGCTCATCTCCAGCCACCTCCTGTCGGAGGTCGAGCAGATCTGCACCCACCTCGGCATCATGAGCGAGGGCCGGCTCGTCGCCCAGGGGCCCGTGGAGACGCTGCGAGCCAGCCAGGTCACGACGGTCCGCATCGTGACGGCGCAGCCGTCGGCGGCCACCACGGAGCTCACCCGGTTGGGAGTCACCGACGTGGTGACCGTCGACGGAGAGGTTCGAGGTAGTCCCGGCGAGCATCGACCCGAGGACCTGCTTGCCGCGCTGGTCCGCGCCGGGGTACCCGTGCGCGGGTTCGCCGTGACCACACCGAGTCTCGAGGACCTGTTCGTCGACCTCACGGGGGAGGGCTTCGATGTCAGCGGCTGAGGCCACCGGACGGGACACGGCGCCGCCGCTGCCGCTGCCCCGCAAGCGCGTCGTGTCCACGCGGCTCCTTCGCTCGGAGATCCGCCTCATCGGCGGACGTCGCCGCAACCAGATGGGCCTCCTGGTCCTGGCCGCCGTCCCGATCGTTCTCGCCGTCTCGGTGAAGCTGTCCAGCGGCGGCGGTGGCGGGGGCGAAGGTCCGGACTTCCTCGACTCCATCACGTCGAACGGGCTGTTCGTCCCCCTCGCGGCTCTGGGCGTCGAGATGGGGATCTTCCTCCCCCTCGCGATCTCCATGCTGGCGGGGGACGCCGTCGCGGGCGAGGCCAACATCGGCACGCTCCGGTACCTGCTGACGGTCCCCGTGAGCCGGACCCGGCTGCTGGCGGTCAAGTACGCGTCGCTGTGCATCGGCGCACTGTGGGGTGTCGCGACGGTCGCGGTCGCGGGCGGGATCATCGGTGTCGCCCTGTTCGGAACCGGCCCGTTGACCACGCTCTCGGGGAACCAGCTCGACTTCCCGGCGGCGCTGGGTCGGCTGCTGCTCGTCATCCTCTACCTGAGCGCCGGCATCGCCGCGCTGGCGGCGGTGGGACTGTTCATCTCGACGCTCACCGAGCAGCCGATCGCGGCGACCATCGCGCTGATGATCTTCACGATCCTGTCCTGGATCCTCGACGCCGTGCCTCAGCTGGAGTGGCTGCACCCGTGGCTGATCGTCCACGAGTGGCTGTCCTTCTCCGACCTGCTGCGCGACCCGCCGTTCTGGGACAACGTCCTGCGCGGGCTGGGGGTCGACGCGGCGTACGCGGCGGTGTTCTGGCTGCTGGCGTGGGCCCGGTTCTCCGGAAAGGACATCACCAGCTGAGGCGTCCCGCTGCTGCGGGCCCTGGTCCGGCTATCCGTCGGACGAGGACGTCGTGGTCGTCTTCTCCGGGAGGTACGGCTCGATGGCCGACGCGAGCTTCTGCGGCGTCATCGACTGCAGCCAGACGTGACCAGGGCCGTGGATCTGGGCCAGCATCATCGAGTCGCCGAACAGCTTGTTCTTCACGCCCTTCATCGACGCGAACGACAGCTCCATCTCCGCACGGTAGAGCGCGAGGTGACCGGGGTGGACGAGCAGGGACTGGCCGGCGACGAGGTCGTACTCGACGATCTCGCCGGACAGCTGCACCCACGCCGTGCCGTTGCCGGACAGCTTCTGGAAGACCAGGCCGGCGCCGCCGAAGATGCCCGCGCCGAGCTTCTTCTGCAGACCCACGGATATCTCGACGTCGGGCGTACTGCACGTGTAGGACTCGGACTGGACCATGAAGTGGTCGGCCGCGTCGATCTGCAGCTCGCGGATCACCCCGGGCAGCTTGGCGGTGAAGGCCACGAAGCCTCCGCCGTTGGACGGGGCGGCGTACTCGGTGAGGAACAGCTGCCCGCCCCCGAGGACTCGCTTGAGGCCGCTCATGAAGCCGCCCTTGCCGCCGGAGCCGAAGCGGGTCGACGTCTCCATGCCGAGACCCGGAGTCAGCCAGCCGATCTCCCCGCCCTCGGCGATGATTCGCTCGCCCGGCGCCAGGGTGACCTCGAGGACGGGCATCGTCGTGCCCACGGTGCGTGTCTGCATGCGCTCGAAACTAGCGCGTCAAGAGCACGCACCGGTCGAGATCGTCCGACCTCATGAGGTCCGGGAGGGCCAGGAACATCGCACTGACCCCCATCTCACGCAGCCGCGTGTAGCGCTCGGCGTGGGCGGCCGGCTCCCCGGCGTGGTGACGTGCCGCATACGTCGCGGCCGGCGTCCGGCCACGCAGCCGCTCCACGCGGCGAGCCGTGTCGTCGCGCGAGTCCCCGACCACGGCGACGTCGAGGACAGTGATCGCGACGGCGTCCGGGTCTCGCCCGGCGCGCTCCGCGGCTCGGCGCACCGCCGCGATCCGGCCCGGGAGCAGCGCCTCGTCGGCCGAGACGTTACAGGCGTCGCCGAGGGCACCCGCGATGCGCAGGGTCCGGGCGCCCGCCCCGCCGACGAGCACCGGGAGGTCGCCGACCGGGCGCGGGTAGAAGGTGGTCTCGGGGAGCGAAACCCGCTCACCCGCATACGCTTTCGTGCCTGGTGCCCAGAGGGCGCGCATCGTCTCGATCGTCGTGGCCAGCGCGTCGAGCCGCTCCCGGGCCGGCGGGAACGGCACGCCGTACCCCAGGTGCTCCCGTTCGAACCAGCCCGCGCCGACCCCGCAGAACGCCCGCCCGCCGGAGAGCACGTCCAGCGTGGCCGCCTGCTTGGCGAGGACCCCCGCGTGATGGAGGGTCACCGGCGACACCAGCGTCCCGAGCCGCAGGTCCGTGTCGAGCGCCGCCAGGTGGCCGAGCGTCACCCACGGCTCGGGGATCGGGTCCCACGCCCGGGCGACCTGGGGGATCTGGACGAGGTGGTCCATGAGGGACAGTCCGGCGAAGCCGACCTCGGCCGCGCGTAGCGCGACGTCGCGCAGCCAGGCGGACGGCTCCTCGCCCCACGGGAAGGCGCCCACCTGGAGGAAGACGCCCTCGAGCGGCCCGCCGCGACGCGGTGGTGACGTGGCCGGCGAGCGCCGCGGTTCGGGCTCGGCGGTGTCCGTGACGACGTGGACGAGGTCCCAGCCCTCGGTCTCGAGCTCGGCCGCGACGGTCCGTACGCGGCGCAGCTGCGCGGTGAGCACCGCGGCCGGAACCGGCCGGTCGCGCTGGGTGTTGCGCGCCCGGCATACCGGAGCCGCGGTGTCGAGGACGACCGCGGCGGCCGGCAGACCGGCCGTCCGGGCCACCGCGAGGTATGCCGCGCGCCGCGCTGGATCGAGGCCCAGGGTGTCGACGACGACGGTCAGCCGCCGGCCGGCCCGCGCCGCGACGATCCGGTCCAGCAGGTCGAAGGAGTCGACCGAGGCGTCGAGGTCGGCCGGGCCGCTGCCGACCACCTCGCGCAACGCGTCGGACGAGACGACCTCGGCCGCGCGGTAACGCGACAGCGCCCAGGTGGACTTGCCCGACCCTGACGCCCCGACGAGGACGACGAGGGCGGGGTCGGGCAGCTCACCCATCGGTGGCGGTCAGACCGTCACCCCAGCTGCTTCACGTCGAGCTCACCCTCCGCATACCGCTTGCGAAGCACCTTCTTGTCGAACTTGCCGACCGACGTCTTCGGCACCTCGTCGATGAAGGCCCAGCGCTCGGGCACCTGCCAGTGCGCGACCTTGTCCTCGAGGAAGTCGGCCAGCTCGTCCGGAGTCACCGACTGACCCTCCACCACGACGACCGACGCGAGCGGACGCTCACCCCACTTGTCGTCGGGGACGCCGACGACCGACGCCTCCTGGACCGACGGGTGACCCATGAGCGCGTTCTCGAGGTCGACCGACGAGATCCACTCGCCGCCGGACTTGATGACGTCCTTGGCCCGGTCGGTGAGGTAGAGGAACCCGTCCTTGCTGAGGGCACCGACGTCACCGGTGCGCAGCCAGCCGTCGTCGCTGAACTTCGCCGCCATCTCGCGCCGGTCCGTGTCGTTCTCGGTGCCGTTCATGAAGTAGGACGCCGTGATCCACGGGCCGCGGACCTCGAGCTCGCCGACCGCCTCCCCGTCCCACGGCTGCTCCTCGCCGTCGGGGCCGATGAGCCGGCCCTCGACGCCGACGAGGAACCGGCCCTGGGCCGAGCGGTAGCGCCAGTACTCCTCGCTGCCCGTCTCCACCGCGGCGGGCGGGATCGCGAGCGTCCCCACGGGTGACATCTCGGTCATCCCCCAGCCGTGGATGATCTCGATGTCGTGGCGCTCCTGGTAGGCCTTGATCATCGCCGGCGGAGCCGCCGAGCCGCCGACCATCAGCCGGTAGCAGGTGTCGGCCTTCTCCGGGTGCTCGTCCAGGTAGCGCAGCAGGTCGTTCCAGATGGTCGGGACGCCGGCGCCGGTGGAGACCTTCTCGGCCTCCATCATCGCCGCGAGCGGCTCGGCCTGGAGGAACCGGTCGGGCATGATCAGCGACGTGCCGGCCAACATGGCGATGTAGGGAAAGCCCCAGGCGTTGGCGTGGAAGAGCGGCACGACGACGAGGCTGCGGTCACCCTGGCGGACGCCGAGGCTGTACGCGTCGGACATCGCGTGCAGGTAGTTGCTGCGGTGCGAGTACGCGACGCCCTTGGGGTTGCCGGTGGTGCCGGAGGTGTAGCACATCGACGAGGCGTCGTTCTCGTTCAGGTCCTCGGGCCAGTCGAAGGTCTCCGGCTGACTGCTGAGGAGCTCGGCGTAGTCGTAGACGCTCTCGACGTGCTCGACGGCCTCCAGGGCGGCCCGGGTCTCGGCGTCGACCGGGCCGTTGACGATGACCTGGCGGATGGTCTTGAGGTGGGCGAGCAGCTTCGCGAACGGCGCGGCCAGCGTGTTGTCGACGATGACGACCTGGCTGCCGCCGTGGGTGGTGACGTAGATGAGCTGCTCGGGGAAGAGCCGGATGTTGAGCGCGTGGAGCACGGCCCCCATCGACGGGACGGCCAGGTACGCGGTGAGGTGCTCGGCGTTGTTCCACATGAAGGTGGCGACGCGCTGGTCACCGGTGACGCCGAGGCCACGAAGGGCGTGGGCCAGCTGGGCGGCCTGCTTCCCGAGGTCGGCGAAGCTGAGCCGGCGGCCGCCCTCGGCGGTCCACGTGACGACCTCCTGGTCAGCGTGGAGGGTGGTCCCGTAGCGCAGGAGCTGCGAGATCAACAGCGGTGTTGTCTGCATGGTGCTCTTCATGGCGGTGAGCGTGTCAAACAACGGGGCCTTTGGGTAGGGAGTCCGCGGGACGTTCGCACACCTGTAACGCTGAGGGTGCCGCCGACCCGGCTCCGGGACTACGTTCGGACCATGTCGCGACTCCTCCGCCGCCTCCTGGTCGTCAGCCTCGCCGCCGGAACGCTGGTGGCGGGCACCGGACCCGTCGCGGGCGCCGAACCTGCGCCGGACGCGGCCGCCGTGGCCCGCGCGAAGGCGGTCGACCTGTCCTGGCAGCTCACCCCGACGGGGAGTGCCGCGCGGCTCCGCGGGCTGTCGGCGGTGTCCCGGACGGTGGCCTGGGCCAGCGGCACGGAGGGCACCGTGCTGCGGACCATCGACGGCGGAGCCACCTGGACGTCGGTGGGTCCCCCCGGCGTCCCGGCGCTGCAGTTCCGCGACATCGAGGCCACCTCCGACCGGCACGCGGTGATCCTCTCGATCGGGAACGGCACCGACTCACGGATCTACGTCACCGACGACGGTGGTGCCTCCTGGACGCTGGCCTTCCAGAACCAGGACCAAGCGGCCTTCTACGACTGCATGGCGTTCAGCACGCCGCAGCGCGGGCTGGCCCTCAGCGACCCGGTCGACGGGGCGTTCCGGCTCCAGGAGACGAGCGACGGCGGACACACCTGGTCGCTCGTCGACCCCTCCGGTATGCCGCCGGCCGGCGCGACCGAGTTCGCGTTCGCGGCCAGCGGTACCTGCCTCACCGCCGGCCAGGGACAGACCACCTACATCGGGTCCGGTGGCGTCGACTCGCCGCGCATCTTCGTCAGCACCGACCGGGGCCACACCTGGTCGGTGACGGAGGCCCCGCTCGTCGGCGGTCCTTCGGCCGGAGTGTTCTCCGTGCGGTTCCGCGATCGTCACAACGGCATCGCGCTCGGCGGCGACTTCGCCAACCCGACCAGCTCGCTGGGGAACGCGGCGTGGAGCAGTGACGGTGGATCCAGCTGGCGCCCGGCGACGGCCCGACCTTCCGGGTACCGGTCGGGGTCGGCCTGGCTGCCGCACCACCGGGACGTCGCGGTCGCGGTCGGGCCGAGCGGGTCGGACGTCACCACCGACGCTGGGCGGACGTGGTCGTCGTTCGACTCCGGCAGCTTCGACAGCGTCGAGTGCGCGTCCGACGGCGCGTGCTGGGCGTCTGGCGTGGACGGTCGTGTCGCTCGACTCGTGGTCAGCCGAGGCTGAAGGGGAGGTCGAACGTGAGCGTCGAGCATCACCACGAACGTGAGGTGACCTTCGACGTCGAGGACGACTGGGTGGTGCCGGACCTCTCTGCGGTGGCACCCGACGGCGGCCGCGTGGAGACGGCCCAGCACGAGCTGGCGGCGACCTACTACGACACCGACCGATCGACCCTTCGGTTGCTCGGCATGACCCTGCGCCACCGCGAGGGCGGCGCGGATGCGGGCTGGCACTTGAAGATCCCCGCCGGGAACGCGCGGACCGAGGTGCAGAGCCACGCCGCCGCCGGCCCCCTGCCCGCGGCGCTGCGGCGCCGCGTCGCGGGCGTCGTCGGGGACGACGCCGTGCGTCCGGTGGCGACGATCCGGACCACCCGGCACACGACGAACGTCCTCGATGCGGACGGTGAGCTGGTGGTCGAGATCGCCGACGACCGGGTCACGGGCACGGCCGTCGGCGCCGACGCGTACCCGGTCGTGTGGCGCGAGGTCGAGGTGGAGCTGGGGCCGGCCGGCGACGAGGCCGATCTCGACCGGGTGACCGGGCTGCTGGACGGCGCACGCCCGGCGACGGTCACCCGCAAGATCACGCACGTCCTGGGCGAGGCCCCGAGCGTCGAGCCCGAGGGGCGACCGACCCTGGTCGTGGCCTACCTGCGCGCGCAGTGCGCAGCGATCCTCCTCGGCGACGTCGGGCTGCGCGACGACCCCACGCCCGAGGTGGTCCACGCGACCCGCATCGGGGTGCGGCGGTTGCGCAGCACGCTGCGCCTCTTCGACCACGTCGTCGACGAGGTGCCGGACTCGTTCGACGAGGACCTCGGCTGGCTCGCCGGTCTGCTCTCTCCCATTCGCGACGCCGACATCCTCGGCCGGCGCCTCTCGGGCTCCCTCGACGAGCTGGAGCCGCAGGACGTCGTCGGCCCGGTCCGCGACGAGATCCACGAGGCCCTGCGAGCGGCGCGCGAGACCGGCGTCGAGGAGTGGCGGCACGCCTGGGACGACCCGCGGTACCGCGGCATCATGGCCACGCTGGTGCGCTGGTACGCGTCGGTGCCGGTTCGCGAGAACGCCAAGGTCCGGCCCGCCAAGACCCTGCGCAAGGCGGAGAAGAAGGTTCGCCGGCGACTCGCCGAGGCGACCGACGCGCACGGCCTTCACCAGACCCGCAAGGCCGCCAAGCGGCTGCGGTATGCAGGCGACCTCCTCGAACCCGAGCTGCCGCAGGCGGGCAGGGTCGCCCGTCGAGCCAAGAAGCTGCAGACGAGGCTGGGCGAGCACCAGGACCTCGCCGTGGCGGCAGACTTCGTCCGTGGGCTGGCTACGTCGGGCAAGGTCGAGAACGCCTTCACCTACGGAGTGCTGGCGGACCGGCTCGACCGAGAGGCTGCGAAGATCCGCTCGTCCGTGCTCGGCCGATGAGTTCCGGTCGCCGGTGCGGTCGGACCAGACATGACCGAGACGCACGCTGACGGACGGATCGACACCCGCTACAGCGACCCTGCCGCCGAGCCGGCCCGATGGGTCGACGTCGAGCGGGCGCTCGCCGACGCCGAGCTGTACTGGTTCACGTCGGTCCGCTCCGACGGACGTCCCCACGTCGCACCGATGGTCGGCGTGTGGCACGAGGGCCGGTTCCACTTCTCCACCGCGTCGCGTGAGCAGAAGTGGAGGAACGTGGCGGCCAACCCGCACGTCGCGGTGACCACGGGCACCAACACGTGGAACGCCGGGCTCGACGTCGTCCTGGAGGGTGAGGTCGAGCGGATCACCGATCCCCTTGCGCTGCAACGGGTCGCCGACGTGTACGCCGACAAGTACGGCGAACCGTGGGCCTTCAGGGTCCTCGAGGACGGGTTCGACCAGGGCGACGGCACCGTGACCGACGTCTTCCGCGTGAACCCGGACAAGGTGCTGGCCTTCGCCAAGGAGCCGCACGGGCAGACCACGTTCCGGTTCGGCTGACCGGCGGGAGCACCGGGGGTCGCTGGGGGGTTTCCCCCATGTCGAGCCCTCGTCCCCGCGTCCTAGCGTGGCGGGATGGCCGTCACCTTCGCCGTCGTCGCCACCCCCGGACCGACCCAGGCGTCCTGGGTCGAGCAGGTGCGGATGCTCGAGGACCTCGGGTATGCCGCGGTGCTGGTTCCCGACACCCTGTGGACCGTGTCACCGTTCCCGGCGCTCGCCGCCGCCGCGGTCGCGACGCTGCGAATCCAGTTGCGGACGTGGGTCCTCGCGTCGCCGATGCGCAGTCCGGCGGCCGTGGTCCGAGAGGCGTCGGCGCTGCAGCGGCTGAGCGACGGCCGGTTCGAGCTGGGGATCGGCACCGGCCGGCCCGACGCTGCGGACGAGGCGGCCCGGCTCGGCGTGCCCTGGGGCGGTGCGGCCGAGCGGGTTGCCCAGCTGGAGAGCGTGGTGACCGCGGTCCGCGAGCAGGTCGAGCCCCGGCCACCGGTGGTGATGGCCGCGAGCGGGGCGAAGTCGCTCGCCGTCGCGGGCCGAGTAGCCGACCGTGTCGCCGTGGCCCTCGGTCCGCGGTCGACGCCGGCGGACCTCGAGGCCGGGGCGGCCCGGGTCCGCGAGTCGGCTCCCGACGTGTCGTTGAGCCTGCAGGCGTTCGGGGTCGGCGACCGTGTGCCCGAGTACCTCGCCCGTCAAGGCATGTCGGGCGCCGACCTGCGAGCCGCGGGCTCGATCCTCATGCTTCCGGGCGACCCGGCCGCGATCGCCGACCAAGCACGTGGGCACGCGGAGACGCTGGGTGTCGACGAGGTCGTCGTACCGTCCGAGTTCGTGCAGGAGGTCGCGCCGGCGATCGCGCTGGTCTGAGCGTCCTCAGCGCATCTCGGCCGGCTGGGCGGTCGACTCGAGGACCGACAGCCAGAGGTCGCCGTCGGGCGCGACCTGGTTCCGGTAGGACACCGCCTGCGCGATCGGCACGTGGATGAACCGGTTGTGGCGCCGGCCGACGACCATCTTGGTTCGTCCGGCCATCCCCGCGTGGACCGCCGCCTGGGCGAGGCGCACGCAGTACACCGAGTCGTGGGCGCTGGCCGGCACCGACCGGATCGTGTACCCGGGGTCGATGTACTTGAGCGTCAGCTCGGTCCCGGCCGCCGCGAAGTACTGGGCGATCTCGCGCTTCAGGTGAACCCCGATGTCCGCGAGCGCCGAGTTTCCGCTGGCGTCCTCCCCTTCCGTATCCAGCAACTCCTGCCCGGCGCCCTCCGCGACGACGACCACCGCGCAGCCGTTCTCCAGCACGCACCGGTGCAGGCACGCGAGGAACCCGCCCGGTCCATCGAGAGCGAACGGCACCTCGGGGACGAGCACGTAGTCGGCGTGGTGGACGGAAAGCGATGCGTAGCACGCGATGAACCCGCTGTGCCGGCCCATCACCCGGACCAGCCCGACCCCGTTGATCGCGGACTGCGCCTCGACGCGCGCGGCCTGGATCGCCTGCGCCGCCGTCGTGTACGCCGTCTGGAAGCCGAAGCTCTGACCGATGAACGGGATGTCGTTGTCGATGGTCTTCGGGATGCCGATGACCGAGACGTCGAGACCGCGGGCCGCGAGGACGTCGGCCAGTCCGGCGGCGCCGCGCATCGAGCCGTCACCGCCGACGACGAAGAGGATGTCGACACCGAGCTCGACGAGGCGGTCGGCCATGACCTCCGGGTCCTGGGCGCCGCGTGAGCTGCCGAGGACGGTACCGCCCTGCTCGTTGATCGTCGCGACGCCCTCCGGGGTGAGGACGACGGGGTCCGGCGCCATCCCCGGGACGAGCCCGGCGAAGCCGTGTCGGAAGCCGATGACGTCGTCGACGGCGTAGTGCGCGTGCAGCTCGAGGACCAGCCCGCGGATGACGTCGTTGAGGCCCGGACACAGGCCGCCGCACGTGACGATGCCGACGCGGGTGTTGCCGGGCTCGAAGAAGATCCGGCGCCGGGGGCCGCCCGGCTCGAAGGTCGGAAGCTGGTCGAGCGGCAGCCGTCGGGCTCGCAGCAGCTCGACGGTGTCGTCGAGGAGGACGCGGTCGTCCTCGTCGACGTAGTGCTCGTTGGTGCGGCGGCCGGCGACGTACTTGCCCAGCGGGGAGTCGAACCGGCACTCGCCGAGGCGCGGCACCTGCAGCTCCGAGAGCGTGGTCACCGAACCAGCGTCCTCCCGGCGTGTGTCCAGCGTGTTGCGAGCGTGAAACGGCGCGCGACGTGACCCAAGCCGCGACGAGACCGGGCCGCTAGGGTGCACGACGTGGTCGCCATCCAGGAGCACGCCCAGGACCAGCAGCCCGCAGACGCCTTCGTCTCGTTCGGCGTCACCGGAGACCTGGCCAAGAAGATGACGTTCGTCGCGCTGTACCGGCTCGAACGGGCCGGACGCCTGGACGTGCCCGTCTTCGGAGTGGCGGTCAACGACTGGACCGACGACCAGCTCCGGGATCACGTGCGCGAGTCGGTGCGTGCCGCGATCGGCGCGGACGAGACGGTCGACGACGCGGTCCTCGAACGGCTCGTGGCGCGAATGCGTTATGTGGGAGGCGACTTCGCCGACCCGGCTACCTACACCAAGCTGGCCGGGGCGCTCGGCAGCGCCCAGGTCCCGGTCTTCTACCTCGAGATCCCGCCCTCGCTCTTCGAGATGGCGGTGAAGGGTCTCGCCGGGGCGAACCTCATCGAGCGGGCGCGCGTCGTCGTCGAGAAGCCGTTCGGCCACGACCTCGCGTCGGCACAGGCGTTGAGCGCGTCCCTGCGGGCGATGCTCCGCGAGTCACAGCTGTACCGGATCGACCACTTCCTCGGGAAGATGTCGGTCCAGCAGATCCTGCGGCTGCGGTTCGCCAACACGGTGCTGGAGCCGGTGTGGAACCGCCGGTACGTCCGGTCGGTCCAGATCACCATGGCCGAGAACTTCGACGTCTCGGACCGCGGCGGCTTCTACGACAAGGTGGGGACGCTGCGCGACGTCGTGCAGAACCACCTCATGCAGGTCCTCGCCATGGTCGCCATGGAGCCGCCGGCGCTCGGCGGGCTCGACGCGCTCTCCGACCGAAAGCGCGACGTCTTCGCGGCCATGCCGCCGGCCGACCCCGACGCCTACGTCCGCGGTCAGTACGAGGGGTACCAGTCGGTCGAGGGCGTCGCCGCGGGCTCGACGACCGAGACGTATGCGGCGCTGCGGCTCTGGATCGACAACTGGCGCTGGTCCGGGGTCCCGTTCCTCATCCGGGCCGGTAAGTCGCTTCCGGTGCGGACCACCGAAGTGCGCATCGTCTTCCAGACGCCGCCGCCGCTGGGGTTCGCCGACGACGACGGGGTGCAGGAGCCGAACCAGCTGGTCCTGCGGGTCGACCCCGCCGCCGGCGCCCGCCTGGTCGTGCAGGCCCAGAGCCAGACGTCGACCTCGGTCCGCACGGTCGACCTCGACGTCGACCTCGGCGGGCCGAACGTGCCCACGCCGTACGAGGAGCTGCTGCACGCCGCGATCGTCGGCGACGCCACGCTGTTCACGCGCGAGGACGTCGTCGAGGAGACCTGGCGGGTGCTCGCCCCGCTGCTGGACCTACCGTCCGCACCGGAGCCGTATGCGCCGGGCACGTGGGGTCCGGAGGCGGCCGACGCGCTGGCCGCCGACGTGGGCGGGTGGCACGCCCCCTGGATGTAGGCGGCGTGGCTCAGGGCGTGTCATGACCTCAGCGCTGGTCGCCGGGCTGTGCGTGGTCGACCTCGTCCACCGGGTGGCCCGTCCTCCGGGACCGGACGAGAAGGTCACCGCACTCTCTCGGGAGCTCGTCGCCGGAGGGCCGGCCACGAACGCCGCGGTCACCTTCGCGGTGCTCGGTGGCTCCGCTCGGTTGCTGACCGCGGTGGGGTCGGGACCGTGGGGTGACGTCGTCAGAGCGGACCTGGAGCGTCAGGCTCTGACCCTCCTGGACGTCGCGGCCGACGACCCGGCCTTCGAGCTCAACGTCTCCTCGGTCCTCGTCGTGGCGGCCACCGGCGAACGGAGCGTCGTGTCGATGGACGGGGGAGCGATCGACGAGCCGGCCGCGCTGACCGTGGCCCGGGCGGCCGTGGCCGAGGCCGCTCCGGACATCGTCCTTCTCGACGGACACCATCCGGCCCTCGCGACCGAGGTGGCGAGCTGGGCCCGGGCCCGACGCATACCCGTCGTCCTCGACGCGGGTCGCTGGAAGCCGCACTTCGACGACCTGCTGCCACTCGTGGACGAGCTCGTCTGCTCCGGGGACTTCGCCGTCCCGGCCGGTCCGGGCTTCGGAGCGGTCGCCGCGTACGGCCACCGACATGGCGCGCGGGTGGTCGCGCAGTCGCACGGAGCGGGCGCGATCGAGCTCAGCGTCGAGGGCCGACCTGTCCGCATACCGGTGCCGTCGGTGCCCGCCGTCGACACGCTCGGGGCCGGGGACGTGCTGCACGGTGCGTACGCGTACTACCGCGCCGACGGTTCCGACGCGGAAGCAGCACTCGGTCGAGCCGCGGAGGTGGCCGCCTTCCGGTGCCGGTTCGTCGGGAGCCGTGCGTGGGTCGGGGCGTGGGCGGACAGGTGACGCACGCGCCGCGGCTATTCACCCTGGGCGTGTCGGAGGTCGTCGAGGGCAAACGCGTCACCTGAGCGCCTATCGGCTCTCCGGAGCGACCTCGTCGACGTATGCGGCCACGGCGGCCTCGAGCGACGCGAACCGGCGCAGGCCCGGGTCGCCGTGGGCCTGCCGGTAGCGCGCCGCGGCCGCCTCGGCGTCGGGCGGCGGGCTCACCTCCCACACCACCAGCCCGCGGGCAAGGAGGTCGTCGATGAGCAGTCGGAGGGCCTCGTGGGCCGAGTACTCGAACACCGAAACCGTCGATGCGTCGAGGAGTACCACTCTCGGCAGGCCCGGAGCGGCGGCGACCGCGGCGCGGATGTCACGGCGCAGGTTCTGGACGTTGGCGAAGTAGACCTCGGCGCCCGGCCGCAGAACGAGGAGCCCGTCCGGGACCGGTGCGCTGACCGCTGCCTCCACCGGGACGACCCGGAGCACCTCGAGGCGGCGGCGGCTCATCTCGTAAAGCAGGGTGAGGACGCTGATGAGGACGGCGACGACGATGCCGTCGAGGGCGCCCATCGCCGCGACTCCGGCGGCCGCGAGGACGGTGAGGATCCCGTCACGACGGTCGGTCGCGAAGATCTCCCGCACCTTGCCGATGTCGACGAGACCGATCGCGGCGACGAAGACGAGCGCCCCGAGTGTCGCCTGGGGCAGGTCGCTGAACACCGGGGCGAGGAACAGCAGGGTGACCACGACGGTGACCGACCCGAAGACCGCCGTGAGGGGGCTCTTGGCGCCGGCGCCGTCGGCGACGGCGGTCTGCGACATCCCGCCGCCCGCAGGCATCCCCCGAAGGAGCGAGGAGACGACGTTGGCCAGGCCGAGGGCCCCGAGCTCGCGGTCCGCGGCGACCGGCGGGTCGGACCGGGACTGGAACGTCCGCGCCGCGGAGATCGACTCGACGAAGCCGACCAGTGCGATGCCGAGGGCTGGACCGATGAGGTCGAGGTGGTCGAGGACGGGTGGGAGCCCGGGAAGCGGCAGGCCCGACGGCACAGTGCCGGCGAGCCCGATCCCGTGGTCCTGCAGGCGAAAGAGCGCGCTCGCGGCGATCGACAGGATGACGACGACCAGCGGTCCGGGGATCGCCGGCAGCCAGCGTTTCAGCCCCAGGAGCAGCGCGATGCAGCCGACCGCCAGCGCGACCGTCGTGACGCTGGCCTGGGGCAGGGACGTCACCGCGTACCAGATCTGGGTGACGATCCGGTCGCCCTGCTTCTCCACGCCGAGCAGAGCGGGCAGCTGGCCGACGGCGATCGAGATGCCCACGCCCACCTTGAACCCCGTCAGGACCGGCACCGAGATGAGGTCGGCGACGAACCCGAGATGGGCGATCGCTGCGAGGACGAGGAACGCTCCGGCGAACAGCGCGAGGACCTGGGCGGCTCCCTGCGGGTCGGGCGAGCCGACGATCGTGGCGGCGGTCACCGCGGCGATGGAGGAGGTGGTGCTCACGCTGAGCGGACGCGACGAGCCGGCCAGGGCGTAGGCGGCCATCGGAACGGCCGCGGTGTAGAGACCGACCTCGACGGGGAGCCCCGCGATGACGGCGTAGGCCATCGCCTGCGGGATGACGACGGCGGCGGTCGTCAGGCCCGCGACGATGTCGTACCGGAGCCAGGACGGCTGGTACGCCCGTGGCCACCAGACGGCGCGGTCGGCGCCCGGTTCGTCGGTGGTCACGCCGCCAGCATTCCCGACCCGGTCGGCCCTGCCTAAGACCCGGTCCGCTCAGGTGTGCGAGCTGGTGGCCCTCACGATCGACCCGAGTGCCGGCTGGATCCCTCGACGCTCCGCGCTCTCGACGAGGAGCCACACGAAGGGCAACAGGACCAACACCTTGAGGTTGGGGAACGAGAACTGGAACAGCACCGCCGCGAGCATCGCGAGCTCCGCCGCCGCCACCACGAGCATCACCACCCATCCGAGGACGCGGGACCGGCCGGTGCTGTCGAGCAGCAACAGGACGGCGAACCAGAGGTACACGACGTCCGGTAGCAGCCGCTCGACGTGCTGGCCGAGCACGTCGAAGGCGAGGACGCGCAACGGTTCGACGTTCGTCAGGTCGACGACGCCCTGCATGATGAAGATCGCACCGAACGCCCCGGCGGCGGCCGCGCCCACGACGTTCACCCAGCGCGGCAGGTCGAAGTCGAACACCGAGGTCGCGAAGAGGACGAACGCCGCACCGGTCACGAGGTGGATCACCGTGTCGGCGCCTCCTCCGAACAGCTGCTGGACGCCGAGCGCGAGCGGGTAGGACAGCACGACGGTCGTCGCGGCGACGAAGGCTCTGATGGACCTCATGACCTGACTCCGTTCTCGGGGTGTTGTCTCCACCGTGACAGCGGCGCTGGGCGCGAGCCACGGTGAGCGCCAGTGGGTCCGAGGGTCGGGTTTCTGGTCGGTCGGAGGGGTTCCGCAGGGTGGTTCGGAGGTGCTGCGGACCTGGAATCGGGCTTGGCCGAAGCAGGAGCGGCCCTGGCGGGACGGGTGGCCGAGGTCGTTCGCGTCCTGGCCGGCGATCCGCCCGAGCCCATTCCGCCCGCGAGATCTGTTGGGCGACAGGCCTTCCCGGCGGGTACGTCGCCGTGATGCTCGCCCGACTCGAGCGTCAGGGATGGCTGGAGAGCGAGTGGGAGGGAATCGACCCGGATGCGGTAGGCCCGCCGCAACGCCGCGCATACCGGCTGAGCCCGATGGGTCGGTCGGAGGTCGCCCCCGCCAGCTGGGCCCGGCCAGTCTCGCCGGCGACGCGGACTCCCCGGAATGCCCGGCGATGGGTCTCCTCACCCGATCGGCTGGAACTGGCCGGCACGCTGTGTGATCTGGCGGCCGACGCCCTCCCCTTCGCCGATCGCCAGCGGTACCGCGCCGAATGGCGTGCTGACGTCGCCGCCGATCCTGTTCACGGGCTTCAGCACGCGCTCAGCATCCTGGCGCACCTGCGCCGGTTGACGGCGGGAGCGGCCGGACAGGAGGTGTCGGACCAGAGCTGGTTCTGTCTGCTTCATCAGCACCGGTACGTCACGATCCACGACAATCGCGACGACTGGCGCGCGACGAGCCATCTCTGCACCCGCTGCGGACGCATCAAGGACGACTGGCGCGGGGCCGGCCCGGCCCGTGACCGGCTCGCCCGGGCGTCGTTCAGCCGCGGCAACTCCTGACGCGGGAAGGACGCTGCGGTGGACGTCACGTCCGAGTGACGGCACCGGCCCACACCCAGGCCTCGTGCTGGTGCGGTGGTACGCCGAAGCGGACGTGGACAGCTCTCGGGGTCCAGGCGACGGCGTGTCCGACGACGAGCTCCTCGACACCGTCCTCCCACACGATCCAGGCCATGACCCGGACCGGTTCCGGCGCCGCGGTCATGCTGGACTGGGTGAGCTGCTCCGACGTCAGGGAGCGAGGATGCCGAGGCTCGCGTCTCGGCACGTCGGTCACCCTGACGATGATATCGAACACACGTTCGACCGAGGCCGATGCTGACTACCTCGGCAGGCGCCGACGTGATGGGTGGGTCAGGACGTCGACGTTGCTGCTCCACTGTTCGACGGAGCCGACCCCTCGAGGGAGCGCGCGTACGGCAGGGTCGTCGATGGATTCCTCGAGAGCAGTCATCACCTGTGCGCGGATGCCTCGGTAGGCGCGGTTCCAGAAGCCTTCGACGGGATCCTCGACGGTGGGCAGCCCGGTGCCGGCCTGGAGATGACTGAGGGTCCGGAACGCGTCGACGAGGGCGTCCTCTCGAAGCCGCCAGCCGGTGCTGGTCAGTGTTCGGGTCAAGGGTTCGGAAACCACGTGTGATCGGGGCAGCCGGGTCAGGCTGGTGCCGAGCCACTTCGAGTACGGGGGCCAGCGCCGATCGATGAGGTGCGCCAGGTGCATCGCGACGTCGACCAGACGGGCGGCGATGACCCGTGAGCCGAGATCGTCGCCGCGCTCGGCGGCCCGCCCCACGAACGGCAGCTCCTGGGCGATCCGGGTCCAGTCCGCGGCGATGACGTACTTCCACACGTCGTCGGGGTACCACTCCAGGGCGGCGCGGGCGGCAGACAAGGCGCCATCGGTGTCGACGAACACCGGACCGGCCGTCACTTCCAGGACGGATTGACCGGTCAGCATCAGCCAGTCGCCGACCGACAGGGGCCCCCGCACGTCGACGCCGGTCCGTGAGCGGACGAAGGAAGCCGCGTCCTCGACCTGCACCCGATGCCGCCGTTGCGGGTCCCACGTCGTGCTGAATCGCGTCGGCAGGCCTTCGAACGTCTGCGGAAGGGTCGCCTCGAGGTACGCATCGACCTGAGCCGCGATGTCCGCGGCAACCAGGAGGTTCAGCCGCAGGCCCCAGTCGTGGTCCCGCGAGACCGCGTCGTCCAGGCCGAGGACATCGGAGCCACTCCCCAGGCGGCCTGCCGCGCGCGGTAGGCCCGGCCAGCGCGCGTCGACGGCAGGCCCGACGAGCTGCTCGTAGTAGAGCCTGGAGCAATCCACCCCACCGAGATCCACTCGCCCATCATGACCGCCGGCGATCGGCTTCGACGGGGGGCAAGATCCAGGACACCGTTCTCTTCGGCGCCCACCGGCGGCTACGCCTCCTCAACGCTGACGGGACCCCGGAGGCCACGTCCAACGTGGCCTGCTACCGGGACACCTACGTGGTGCCGGTGGGCGACAAGGGCCAGGCCGTTGCGCTTCCCGGTGCTTCGGGTTCCCTTGGCGGCAGACGCATCGGGTGTTCGGTCTGCGGCACGAGAGCTAGGGCACGAGGACTAGTGAGTGTCGAGCACTCGGTACCGAGTCCGCACGGCGCCGCGATCGACGCGACTGTCGAGAAGCTCCAGCCGAACGGGCCACTCCTGACTGCTCAAGGGCGGACCGTCCATGATCGACGGGGTGCCCATGCCTCCGACCAGACCGGGAAGCGTCACGACGTCAACAATGTCGACAAGGCCCTGTCGCAGAATGGCGGCGTTCAGGGTGCCCCGGAGTCGACGATGACTCGGTCCGCCTCCAGGACTTCGCGTATGCGGGCCAGCGCCAGGCGTAGGTCGACCTGACGATCACCCGTCACGAAGTAGCCAACGCCGAGATCACGCAGGCGCTGGAGGTACCCCGCCGGAGTGGCGCGGCAGACGAGGACGTGCAGGATCGTGGTGTCGTCGCCGGTGAAGGTCCAGTCGACCCGTCCTCGACCGTCGGCCACCACGAACCACTTCGGGGCGGTGCGTGGCAGGTGGTCCTGCCACAGCTCGTGATCAGGTGTTGTCGGCGCAGGCCACTCAGGGGCTTCAGCGTCGACGTCGACGAACGACCCGCTGCCGCCAAGGAACACGCTGCCCTCGATGTCGGCGGGTCGCTCGGGAAAAGCGTCGCCCACCTGGATCGACTCCCAGCGTTCGCGGACGACGGGATCGATGAGGCGTTGGTGAACCCCAAGCGTGACGCGGCCGTCGACGCTCGCCCTCGTGATCAACACGACTTCGGGCAGACCGCCAGCCATCCGGCAAACGTAGGTGGGACGCCTGACACACCGATGGTGGTCGGCGTGTTCGCCGCGCCAGGGCGACCAGAACGAAGCAGAGCCCGCTTGTACCACTCGTTCTCGCAAGGGCCCGTTGCCGAGACCGCTGTCCTTGCGAGATGGACGCGGCCGAGCTCGAGTGGCCTGCCTGGACGACGCCCGTCACAACATCCTGGGGTGCGGCGCTGGCCGCCTCCGATCTCAGCGGTCGCACCGTGGCCTGTCGCCAGCACTCGACGAGTCGCTGGCCTGGCTGGTCAGCGAACCGGCCGATGCCCTCTGGACATGGGCTGCGGCGATGAGACTGACGACCGTCACGAATATCTCCCTCGACGGGGTGACGCAGGGACATCGACGGATTGATGTCGGCACCCGGCGGGAGGACGGACCAGAGGCGGACGGCGCCGGCGGCTTCGAGCGCTTCGGATGGGGCCCGCCGCTGCTGGACGAGGAGGCCTCGATCTTCATCAGCCGGGCCTTCCAGCGTGCCGACGCGTTCCTGTTCGGTCGCCGAACCTACGAGATCTTCGCGGGCTCCTGGGGGGCGGGCATGGATCCGGGGAACCCCGTGGGAGTGGCGTTGAACTCGCGACCCAAGTACGTGGCCTCCACCACGCTCGGGGACCCGCACTGGGCGGGCACGACCGTTCTGTCCGGTGGCGTCGCAGCCGCGATCAGCGAGCTGAGGGCCGAGCCGGGCGGTGAGCTGCAGGTGTGGGGCAGCGGCACCCTGATCCGCTGGCTGCTGGACCACAGGTTGGTCGACGGGATGGTGCTACTCGTCTATCCCGTGGTCGTCGGCCAAGGGACTCGACTGTTCCCTGTCACCGGCCAGGACACCGGGTTCGAGCTGGTCGACCATCAGTCCACCCCCAAGGGGCTGACGATCCAGACCTTCCGCACCACTGGTCGCCCGCAGTACGAGACGACCGGGGACTGATCTCATCTCGAGTTCGTCCCGGTGACGTTCGACGCACCCATCGGAGGACATACGCATCCATCCTGGAATCACCGAGTAGGGGGATGGTCGTCCGCAGGCAAGCGGAGGAGACTCGGCTCCGTCGTCCGTTCTGAGGGGAGAAGGGTGCCATGGATTTCGAGGATCCCGGGCTCGCCGTGCGTTCGCTCGCAACGCCTGGTTGCGGCACTGCTGACGAGAGAGGCATACGCGAGGAGGCAACCGAGCCGGTGAAGTACGAGATCTGGCTCTCACCCGACCGCAAGCTCACCGCAGAGGTGCTTCCCTCCGCCGGGAACGACGCAGCAGCGGACCTGGTTGTCGACGGCGCGATCGATGTCGTCCGGATGACCCCAGCCGCCAGGTGAGCGGGGCGCCATGGCCCCGGTCAGGCGGTTCGCGTCTCGGGGAGTAACAGCACAGCAACAAGGCTCACGAGGCCGACCACGAGCATGTATGCCGACACCGGCCAGGAGGCGCCGGTGGACTCCTGCAGCGCGGTGGCGATGAGCGGGGCGAACCCGCCGCCGAAGACGGCACCGACGGCATACGCGAACGAGACACCGCTGTAGCGGTACTGCGGCTCGAACAGCTCGGCGAAGAACGCGGCCTGCGGGCCGTATGACAGACCGAGCCCGGAGGCCAGCACGACCACACTGAGCACGATGGGGGACGGCTCGGCCGTGTCGATGAGCAGGAAGAACGGGAACGCCCAGAGCACCAGCAGCACCGACCCGACGAGGTAGACCGGCTTGCGCCCCACCCGGTCCGACCATCTGGCTCCCACGACGATGGTCAGCAACCAGACGACCGAACCGATGACCACGACGGTCAGCAGGAAGGTACGGGACAGCTGCAGCACGGCCGTGCCGTAGGCCAGCAGGTAGGCCAAGAAGATGTAGCCGATGGCGGTGTTGGCGACGAAGCCAGGGAGGCGAGGAGCAGCTCCCGTGGCCGGGCCCGGAACGCCTCGACGATCGGTCGGCGGCTGCGCGCCTGCTGACGGAGCAGCGTCGTGAACACCGGGCTCTCCGCGAGTGAGAGTCGCACGACGAGCCCGACAACGACGAGCACGATGCTGAACAGGAACGGCAGCCGCCAGCCCCAGGCGGCGAACTGCTCCGGCGTCGTGGCGGTGGTGACCGCCAGGAACACCAGCTGCGCCAGGATCAGGCCGGCGGGTACCCCGATCTGTGAGAAGGACCCGTATGCCCCACGCTTACCCGGCGGGGCGTGCTCGACGGCCATCAGCGCGGCGCCGGCCCATTCACCGCCGGCGGAAAGGCCCTGGAGGAGCCGCATCACCACCAGCAGGATCGGTGCGAGCACCCCGATCTGCTCGTACGTCGGCAGCAGGCCGACTCCGACCGTCGCCGCACCCATCACCAGCAGCGACGCCACCAGCATCGCCTTGCGGCCGACCCGGTCGCCGAAGTGCCCCCACACCATCCCGCCGACCGGCCGGGCCAGGATCCCGACACCGAGCGTGGCGAAACCGGCGAGCGTGCCGGACGCGGGGGACAACGTGGAGAAGAACTGGGTGTTGAAGACAAGTGGCACGGCCGTGGAGAAGATGAAGAAGTCGTACCACTCGATCGTGGTGCCGATGGAGCTGGCCACCGCGACGCGGCGCAGCTGCCGAGGGTCGTCGACGGCCGTGGTCACCGGGTCACGTTCTCATTCGGGGGCGGCCCGGCTCACCGTGCCGCGCTCGGACACGCGCGCAGAGTCGTGCGGTCCGCGAGTTGGCTAGCGTCGCGGTATGCCCCTGACTCCCGACGAGTTCTACCGGCACGCCGTCGCCTCCGCCGACGAGGAACGACGGCTACCGCTGTCCCGGATGACCGGGTGGGACATCAGCCCCTTCGAGCCGGACCATCTCAGGGTGTCGCCGCTGCGGCCGCCGGTCACTCTCGAGCCACCGCGTCACGGCGAGGACCCGGACCGCTGCGGGTCCTGCCAGCGTCGGGATGAGGGCATCTGGTCGTCCGACCGGTGGCGGTTGACCCGGACGACCCAGGTCGGGGTGCCGCTCGTACTCATGCTGCACCCTCGTGACCATCACGACCTCGCCGATCTCCCGGACGAGCTGGCCGGCGAGCTCGGGGTCCTCAGTACGCACATCGCCCGCCACGTCGAAGCCCTGCCGCACATCGGGCGGTGTCACGTCTACCGCATCGGGGACGGCGGGGCCCACCTCCACATCTGGTTCTTCGCCCGCCCGGCCGGGCAGCCGCAGCTGTTGGGGTCGTGGCTCGTCATCTGGGACGACCTGCTCCCCGAGTACCCGTCCGACGTCGCCGGTCGCGACGCGGCCGTGGTCGCGAACGCGCTGGTGGGCTCCTTCGGCGGCCGGAGCCGCTGATGAGTCGGTCGGTGGGTTTGGATGGCCGGATGAGTCTCGACCTGTCGACGCCGACGACGGACCAGCTCCCCGCCGTCGTGGCCGACCTTACGTCGTGGCAGCAGGACGGTCTCCCGGTTCAGCTGCATCCGGGCGATCTGGGGTGGGCGTGGCGCTTCGGGGCCGTCACGCTGGCCGAGGCGCTGCGGGTGTGGACTGTCGACGCCACGGCCGTGGCGATGGGTTTCCTCGATGAGGCTTCGCTGATCCGGATGGCGATCGCACCGCAGGCCGAACACGACGAAAAGCTCGCGAAGGCGCTGGTACGCGATCTCGAAGACCCGATGCGAGGCGTTCTCGACGGGGCCGAGGTCAGCGTCGAAGCGCGCTTCGGCACGGCGTTCCGCTCACTGCTGCGGTCCCGCGGTTGGCTCGACGGTGACCCGTGGGCGCCGCTGGTCCGTGACCTGAGCGACCCCGTCGAAGGTTCTGCCCTCCGGGTGGAGGTCGTCGGCCCCGAGCGCGTCGACGACCGGGTCGCGGTGCAGCGGGCAGCCTTCGTCCGGTCGACGTTCACCGCGGAACGGTGGCACGAGATGTCGCGGTCGCCGGCATACCAGCAGGCTCGCTGCCTGGTCGGGTACGACCGCCAGGACAACGCGGTCGCCGCCGTCACGGTGTGGTCCGCCGGGTCGGGCCGACCAGGATTGTTGGAGCCGGTGGGAGTCCACCGCGACCATCGCGGTCACCGGTACGGCACCGCGATCAGCCTCGCCGCCGCGGCGGCCTTGCGAGACCTGGGTTCGTCCAGCGCCATGGTGGCCACCTCGAGCTCGAACGAAGCCGCCGTCGCCACCTACGCGTCAGCGGGTTTCCGCCGTATGCCCGACGCCACCGACTTCGTCCACCAGCACTGAACCTCGCGACCAGCTACTGCTGGACGATCTTCCAGTACGAGTCCTTGCGCCGGATGTGTCCGTCACCGTCCAGGTCGAACAGGTCACACCCTCGCACGCACACCGACTCGCCGTCGGAGGTGGTTCCGGTCAACAGCCAGCGCGAGACACCCCGCTCACCGGAGACCCAGTGCTCGTCCTCGGAGTAGCGCACGTCAGGCAAGCCGCGGAATCGCTGGGCGAGCCCCTCCCGTACCGCTGAGGGACCCTCGAAACGTGTTCCCCACGGGTTCTCGCCCCGTGGTGTCTCAAGCACGCAGTCGTCGGTGAAGAAGCTCATGATCCGGTCCAGGTCGTGAGCGTTGAACGCGGCCAGGAGCCGCTCGAGGACCTTTTCGTCGGCGACGGCCACGCGGTCAGTGTGGCAGCACCCGGGCCGGTAGGTCAGCGGTCCTGCGGCTGGACCTCGCCGTCGTGTGACCCCCCGCGTACTCGTCGGCAGTAATGCGCACGCTCGACAAGGTTCGATGGACCGTGAGGCCGTCGCTGCTGACGTCGAGGCGGAACCTCGATGCTCGGCGAATGAGATAGATCCAGCCGGGCACCACGACCAGAGCGCTCAGCGGGACGTTGACGACGACACTCAGCAGGATGACTGCGAACCCCGGGCGACGGTTGCGGTAACCGCGGCGTGCGCGCTGGCCGCCAGGACGGTCACGGAGTGAAGGCTGCGGCTCCGGTCGTCGTCGGGTCACCGTCGTTGGACGGTGCGGCGGCCGGCGCGATCAGCGACGATGAGCCGGTGCAACGGTGGACAACGAGGCTGGCACTTGTCCCCATCACGGTTGCGGCCTTCGCGCTCACCGGCGTGTGGGTTGATCCGCATCCGCGAACGACGGCAACGAGCGGCAATGCACCGGCGGCCTCATCGAGTCCTGGCGTGCCAGTTGATCCGCATCCGCCGGACGGCACCGATGCGGAATTTGTGGCCGTCCTACGCGCGGCCGGATTGATACCGGCACCCGGTGTGATGCCGTCTGACTCGGTTTACGTGACCGATGCCAATGCGGTGTGCGACACGATCACGGCCGTGCCGGGACAGTCTCAACAGGTGATAGCCACCGATCTTGTCAACATGCGCCAGAACCGCGTAGCCGCGTACGACATCACCGAGAATCAAGCGACCGAGGTGATGATTGTGAGTGCGAAGGAATACTGTCCGGCACGTGTCTCGGTGGTCAAGGCCGCATTGAATTGATCCGCCTGGCCGCAACCGCGCCAATCGGCCGCCACGCCGACCAGCGTGAGGCACCGCTCACCACGAACTCGACGGGTGCCTCGTCGAAGTCCAACAATCGCACACCCGCGGGTGATCATGCGGATCCTGCGTCACGCTGACGTCTCGGTGACGATGGAGATCTACGCGAAGGCCAGCTCGGATGCGACGCGTGAGGCGCTGCGCCGGCTAGGGGAGAGCCTGCAATGAGGGACCGTTGCTGTACTTCGCTGCTGTACGGGCCGCTGCTTCAGAGTCTCGTGGCGGCCGCAGGGCTATGACCTGCGAGAACGTTGGTCGGGGTGACAGGATTTGAACCTGCGGCCTCTTCGTCCCGAACGAAGCGCGCTACCAAGCTGCGCCACACCCCGTGGCTGTTCGCCCCCCGTGACGGTCCGCATGAACCGGCGCGAGGCAGCGAAGAGTGAGGATAGCCGAGCCCACCCGACCGGCTGAAATCGGTCAGCTGGCGGGCACCAGGGTGAGCAGCGTCGCCTCGGGTCGGCAGGCGAACCGGACGGGCGCATACGGAGACGTCCCGAGCCCGGCGGACACCTCGAGCCAGGCGGCGGCCGGAGGCGGCGGCGAGCCCACCGACCGCCCCGCGCCTGGCCACCACCGCGACAGGCCCTTGGCGCGGCCGCGGTCGAGGTCGCAGTTGGTGACGAGTGCGCCGAATAAGGGCAGGCAGAGCTGGCCGCCGTGGGTGTGGCCGGCGACGACCAACCGGGCCCCGTCGCCGGTCATGGCGTCGAGGACGCGCTGGTACGGCGCGTGGGTGACACCCACGGTCAGCGCCACGTCGTCCGAGGGGGGACCGCCGACCAGCCCGTACCGGTCGTATCGCAGATGCGGGTCGTCGACACCGATGAACTCCACCGGCGAACCGCCTACGTCGAGCGTCACGCGCGTGTTGGTCAGGTCGGTCCAGCCCAGGTCGAGCATCCCCTTGACGAGATCCTCGGTGGGCAGCCGCGTCGACGTCCCGGTCCCGGAGGCGAACTGCGGCGTGAGGTAGAGCACCGGGTTCTTCGGCTTCGGGGCGAAGTAGTCGTTCGACCCGAGGACGAACACGCCGGGAGTGCCCTCGAAGGCGGAGAACGCGTCCAGCGCCAGCGGGATCGCGTCGGGGTGCGAGAGGTTGTCGCCGGTGTTGACCACGAGGTCGGGCCGCACGTCGGCCAGCGCGGCCACCCACGCGGCCTTCCGACGCTGACCGGGCATGAGATGCAGGTCGCTGAGGTGGAGGACCCTCAGTGGCCGGTGCCCCGTGGGCAGCACCGGAACCGCGACGCGGCGGAGCGTGTAGGCGTTGCGCTCGACCAGCGACGCATACCCGAACCCCAGCGCTCCCACCGCGCCGACGAGCGACGCGGCGCGGAGCACTGGATGCATACCTCGATCCTCGCACGGGGCCCCAGGGCCGACGTCCCGTGGGCGGCCGCCTGAGAGACTCACGGCATGAGCCGCCTCAAGGACCGCCTGCGCTCCGACCTCACCGATGCGATCCGCAGTCGTGACCAGCTGCGGGCCGACACGCTGCGGATGGTCCTCACGTCGGTGACCACCGAGGAGGTCGCCGGCACCGAGGCGCGCCAGCTGAGCGACGACGAGGTGCTCAAGGTGGTCGCCAAGGAGGCCAAGAAGCGCCGTGAGGCGTCCTCCGCCTACACGGACGCCGGGCGGGCCGAGCTGGCCGCCCGGGAGGACGCGGAGCTCGCCGTCATCGAGGAATACCTGCCGGCGCAGCTCGGGGACGAGGAGATCGAGGCGCTCGTCGCCGAGGCGGTCGCCGAGACCGGGGCGACGGGTATGCCGCAGCTGGGCCTGGTCATGAAGACGGTCCAGCCGCGGGTGGCCGGACGCGCCGATGGCGGCCGGGTGGCCGCCATCGTCCGCAGGGTGCTCGCCGGCTAGCGGTCGTGCCCACTAGCCGGCACGCGCTAGCCGGGACCGCCGCCGCCGTTGCCGTTCCCATTGCCGTTCCCGTTGTTGCCGTTCACCGTCAGGGGGTGGCGGCTGGGGTTGCTGGGGTTGTTGGGGTTGCGGCTGGGCCGCAGGTCCGGCGGAGATGAAGAGCGTGATCTGGCTGCCGCGGTTGGCGGTGCCCGCGGGGTTGGTATAGGCGACGAGGCCGGCGCGGTAGTTCGAGTTTACTCGCCGGCCGACGACCACCGTGAAACCCTGCGCCTGGAGCGTACGTCGTGGCGTTGGCGATCGGTCTGTCCCGACAGCGAGCCGAAGTCGACCTTGTCACCATTGGAGACTTTGTCGGACGGCGCCGGGAACCCGACGTTGGGCTGTCCGGCTAGCGGAGTAGTCCATGATCGCCTTCCACGTCGGGGCAGCAATGCTCGCTCCGAAGACGGTCCTGTAGGGACCACCCGGTAGGGCGATGTTGTCAAGCGCCTGGTTGTTGCCCGAGCGGCGTGCCGACCCAGACCGCGGTCGTCAGCTGCGGGGTGTAGCCGACGAACCAGGTCTCGTTGTTCTTGTCGGTCGTCCCCGTCTTGCCGGCGGCGATGCGACCACCGGCGAGGGCGCTGCGGGCCGCGGTGCCGTTGCCGGTCAGGACGGAGGTCATGATGCTCGCCACGCCGTGCGGAGACTTCGGGGTCGACGACCTGCTTGCAGTTCTTCGTGCCCGGCTTGTCGAATGGCAGTTCCTTGCCGTCCGGACCCGTGATGCTCTGCACCGGGATCGGCGTGCAGTGGATGCCGTTGTTGGCCAGCGAGCCGTAGGCGCTCGCGACGGTCATCGGCGAGACCTCCTGGGTTCCGAGGATGATGCCCGACGGGCCGACCCGGGAGATCGGGTTGCCGTCGGCGCGGTGCAGCCCCATGCGGGTCTCGGTGTCCTGGACGCTGCAGACCCCGACCTGCGAGGCCAGCGCGATGAACGCCGTGTTGATCGACCGGGCGGTGGCCTGGGTGATCGTCATCTGGCCGCCGGCCGTCTCGTCGTTGCGGACGTTCCAAGCCGGTGCGCCCTTGGGCACACCGCACGGGTCGGGCATGTCGGCGTTGGTGTAGGTCGCCGCCTGGCTGGGACTGGCCTGCTTGGCGTTGACGGTGGTGTTGATCGGCAGGCCCTTCTCCAGGGCCGTGACCAGGGTGAACGCCTTCTCCGTCGACCCGAACTGGAACCCGCCCGAGCCTCCGTACTTGGTGTCGACGCCCCAGTTGACGACGGTCTCGCCGAAGTTCTTCGAGTTGAGGATGTACTTCGTGTTCTGGCCCATCCCCTTCACGGCACCCGTCGTGGGGTCGAGCGTGACGGCCGCGGCTCCGATCGAGTACGAGTTCCCCTGTGGAACCCGGTTGAGGACCTCCTGGCGAGCGTGCCAGGCGATGTCGGGGTCGAGCGTCGTCTGGATGGTCAGGCCGCTGCCGAAAATCTTCGCCTTGCGTTCTTCGACCGTCTTGCCGAGCGCCTGCTCCAGCGACGGGTCGAGCTCCAGCCACTTGATGACGTAGTCGCAGAAGTACGCGTAGACGTCGCCGGAGGCCTGGCACGCGGTCGGAGCCGACGTCACCTTGAGCATCTGGTCGAGGGTGACCGCCTTGGCGTCGGTCAGATCCTTGTCGGTGATGAGGCCGAGCTCGTGCATCCGATCGAGGACGACGTTGCGCCGGCTCAGCGCCTTGTCGGGGTTGTGGACCGGGTCGGTCGTGCCGGGGTTCTGGGCCAGTCCGGCGAGCAGGGCCGCCTCGGTCAGGCTGAGGTCCTTGGCGTCCTTGTTGAAGTAGTGCTTCGCCGCCGCCTGCACGCCGTACGCCTGGTCGCCGTAGTAGACGATGTTGAGGTAGCCCTGGAGGATCTGGTCCTTCGTCTGCTCCTTCTCGAGCTGGATCGAGTACTTCAGCTCCTGGAGCTTGCGGGTGACACCGGCCAGGCCCTTCTGGGTGACCGCGGCTTGAGCCGCCTGGGTGTCACCGGCCTTGAGCGCGGTGTCGAGCAGGGTCAGCTTGACGTACTGCTGGGTCAGGGTGGACCCACCGGAGGTGTTGACGGCTCCGGAGGCGTTCGACACGAGGGCCCGGACCATGCCGCGCATGTCGACGCCACCGTGCTCGAAGAACCGGCTGTCCTCGATGGCGATCTGGGCCTTCTGCATCACCGGGGCGACCTGGTCGAGCGGGATGATGACGCGGTTCTCGTCGTGCGGCGTCGCGATGACGTTGCCCTTGGCATCGAGGATCCTCGACTGCTGCGACAGCGACGCGGCGGTGAACTCGCTCGGCAACGCGTCGAACATGTCGACGCCGGTCCGGGTGACCGCACCGGCGGCACCCACGGTCGGCATGACCAGACCGGCACCGAGCAGGCCCATGACGACGGCAGCACCGACGAACGCGCCCAAGAGAGGGATGATGCTCGCGATGTTGGTCGTCCGGCCGGCCTTCACGCGGACAAGGCTAACCCGACGGAAGGCCCGGTTCGGGCATCGTCGACCTGCTGAGACGTCGCATGCGCGGTTCTGTGCTGCTCCTGTGCCCTCATCGTGACCGCTGTGTGGGCCGGCTGTGCCCGACGGTGCACCTGCTCATGTGTTCGTCGCGGCGGTTGATCCCAACGAACCATCTCTAGCCCGTCCGGACTAGTCCTATCGGCGACGACAAACCATCCGCGCGGGCGATGGTTGCACACCGCTGCAGTTTCTAGTGTCGGTTTCGGCACATTCGGAGGACTGTTACCGCCCGCCGAACCGTGACATGGCTTGTTAACAGGGGTAGCGGGAGCGGGAAACCAACGTGACGATCATCGAAAGCAGGCCGACCGGGGACACCGGCTTCGCCAAGACGCGTGCGGCCGGCGGGCTGCAGGCCGACTGGGCAGGTCAGGGACGGTGCGTCAGCAACGACCCCGACGCCCTGTTCGTGCGCGGAGCCGCGCAGCAGAACGCCAAGATCGTCTGTCAGAAGTGCCCGGTCATCGCCGAGTGCCTGGCCGACGCCCTCGACAACCGGACCGAGTTCGGTGTCTGGGGAGGGATGACCGAACGCGAGCGCCGCGCCATGCTGCGCCGTCATCCCAACGTCACGTCGTGGTGGAACCTGTTCCAGACGGCGCGCCTGGACCGGGGCGAGGTCTCGACCGCCTCGTAGGTCACCCCCAAGGCGTATGCCTTGCGGCGCTAGCCCGCGGCGAGCGCCTCGCCGACCTGCCGCAGCCCGTCGACGTCGTGGACGTCCTCGGCGAGAGCCGGCACCTCTGCCACCGGCGTGTTCGGGTGGCCCACCGAGAACCGTCGCGCCAGCCGCCGCTGCCGGTCCGCGGCGCCCGCGAGGTCCGCGTGCAGGGCCAGCAGGCCCGACGTCAGGTGGTCCCCGTCGTCGGCCCGCTCCTCGGCGGCCGCTCTGGCCCGCGCGGCGCTCAGGCCGGCCGCCTGCACCTGCTGCACCCGGTTGAGCACGAGACCGGTGAGCGGCATCCGCTCGGACTCGAGCCGGGCGATGAAGTAGGACGCCTCCCGCAGGGCGTCCCGCTCGGGCGCGGCGACGACGAGGAAGGCCGTCGAGCGCTGGGCCAGCAGCGCATACGTCTGGTCGGCCCGCTGCCGGAACCCGCCGAACATCGTGTCCAGCGCTCCGACGAACGTCTGCACGTCACGCAGCATCTCGCCACCGAGGACGCGCGACAGCGTCGAGGAGACCAGGCCGATCCCCACGTTGAACACCTTGAGCGAGGCGCGGCCCCCGGCCTTGGCCGGCGTCGAGATGAGCCGGATGAACCGGCCGTCGAGGAATGACCCGAGCCGCTTGGGCGCATCGAGGAAGTCCAGCGCCGACCGTGACGGCGGGGTGTCCACGACGATGAGGTCCCAGCGGGGGCCGCCCTGAGAACCGGCAGGGCCGCCGTTCTCCCTCGTCTCCAGGTGCAGCTGGCCCAGCTTCTCCATCGCCATGTACTCCTGCGTCCCGGCGAAGGAGCTGGAGACCGCCTGGTAGAAGGGGTTCGCGAGGATCTGCTCGGCCTTCTCCGGCGTCGAGTGGGCCACGACGACCTCGTCGAAGGTCCGCTTCATGTCGAGCATCATCGCGTCGAGCGACCCGCCGGCCGTCGTGTCGATGTGCTCGACGGGCCGGGGGGTGTTGTCCAGCTCGGTCAGGCCCATCGACTGGGCCAGCCGGCGTGCGGGGTCGATGGTGAGGACGACGACACGGCGGCCCTGCTCGGCGGCGCGGAGACCGAGGGCCGCGGCTGTGGTCGTCTTACCGACACCGCCGGACCCACAGCAGACGACGATGTCGGTACGCCGGTCGGCCAGGAGCGCGTCGACGTCCAGGCGTGGTGCGCGGGGGGTGGCCCGAGTGCTCACCGTGGTGTCTCGCCGCCGGTCCAGCCGCGCTCGAGGAGCAGGTCCGCGAACTCGCGCACGGTCGACGCGTCGACCCCCTCCGGGTTCACGGGCAGGCGGAACATCGGCAGGTCGAGGTGTTCCAGCATCCCGAGCTGCTCGGTCTCCTGGGCGACGCGGAGCGCGTGGTCGTGCGCCTCGGCCAGCAGCCCCTGAACCAGCGGTTCGGTCACCCGGAGGCCGGCCGCCTCGAGGCCGGCCCGCACCTTGGGGCGGCTGATCGTGCCCTTCGCCGCCGAGGCCAGCTCACGAGGCCGCAGCAGCGGGTCGCGGACCTGGTTGATGACGACGTTCCCGACCGGCAGCCGCGCGGCCCGCAGCTCAGCCACGGCGTCGACCGTCTCCTGGACCGGCATCTCCTCCAGCAGGGTCACGACGTGCACCGCCGTCTGCGGCGACGTGAGCATCTCGGTGATCGAGTCGGCCTGGGACCGGATCGGGCCGACCTTCGCGAGGTCGGCGACCTCCTCGTTGACCGAGAGGAACTGGACGACGCGGCCGGTCGGCGGGGCGTCGAGCACGATCGCGTCGTAGGCGGGGGTCTCGTCGTGGCGCGAGTGGTGGCCGGCCGCCCGGCGCCGGTTCGCCTCGTAGACCTTGCCGATGAGGAGCACGTCGCGCACGCCGGGGGCGATCGTCGTCGCGAAGTCGACCGCGCCGAACCGCTCGAGCACCCCGCCGGCCCGGCCGAGCTTGTAGAAGATCTGTAGGTACTCGATGAGGGCGGCCTTCGCGTCGACCGACAGGCCCCACACCTCGCCGCCGCCGGACGCACCGGCGATCCGGAGCTCCTTGGTGGCCAACGGGGGGACGTCGAAGGTCTGGCTGATGCCCTGGCGTCCCTCGACCTCGACCAGCAGCACCCGGCGGCCACCCGACGCGAGGGCCATGGCCATCGCCGCGGCGACGGTGGTCTTGCCGGTGCCGCCCTTCCCCGTGACGACGTGCAGCCGCACGCCGGACGAGGTGGGCGCGGACATGGCGTGACCCTACGACCCGCTCAACCGGGCTACCGCATCGAGGACCACCCGGAAGGCGGGCTGGGCGGGCTCGATGAGCTCCATATGGCCGACGGCGGGCAGTCGGACCAGCTCGTGGCCGGCCGTTGGCCCCTGCCGGTCCAGGAACCGCTCGGCGACCTCCACGGGGACCGTGTCATCGGCCTCGCCGTGGACGAGCACGAGCCGCGCGAGAAGCGGATGGGCGGCAGGGTCGGCCGCCGTCCAGGCGGCCACGTCGGCGTCGCCCATGAACCGGGCCGCCGCTCCGTCGCCGAGGCCGAGATCCCGGGTGAGGGCGAGGTCGACGCAGCCGGCCAGCGCAACCACACCGGCGAGCCGTCCCGCCTCGGGGCGGGTCGCTGCGAGGGCGACGAGGTGCCCGCCGGCTGAGTGGCCGACGAGGACGACGCGGTCCGGAAGGGTGGGGTCCGCGAGGACCGCGTCGACGGCCGCCCCGACGTCGGAGAAGGTGCCCGGCCAGCCGCCCCCACGCATACCGGTCCGTCGGTACTCGACCACTGCGACGTGGTGACCAGCGTCGGCGAAGGCCTGCGCCTGGGGGGCCGCGTGGGCGCGGTCCCACTCGGCCTTCCAGAACCCGCCGTGGACGACCACGACGGTCGTGCCGGTGGGGTCGTCCGTCGGGACGCGCACGTCGTAGACCTGCGCGGGGTCGATCCCGTATGCGGTGGTGCGGCTGGGCGACGGGACGTCGGGCATGACGGGACCTTGCCATGGGTACGGTGCGATCGTGGCGGTCACGTGGCTCACGGCGTTCCTCGACACGGCGGCTCCGGACGCTCCGGCGACGGAGGCGTACTGGGTCGGGGTCAGCGGGTGGCCACTCTCCGAGCGCCGTGGCGACGACGACGAGTTCGCCACCCTGCAACCGCCCGACGGCGACGCACCGGTGAAGGTCCAGGTGGTGGGGTCCCCGCCACCGAACGGCATGCACCTCGACGTGCACTCCGACGACCTCGAGGGCCTGGTCGACGACGCCACGCGCCTCGGCGCCGAGCTGCGCGACACCGGGCGGGGGTATGCCGTCGGCCGGTCGCCGGGCGGGCTGGTCTTCTGCCTCGTTCCCCACCGCTCCGGCGAGCGCCCGGGACCGGTGTCCTGGCCGGGCGGGGCCAGCCTGGTGGACCAGGTCTGTCTCGACATCCCTTCAGGGGCGTTCGACCGCGAGGCGCAGTTCTGGTCGGCGCTCACGGGCTGGCCGCACGTCGAAGGTGGCTCGCCGGAGTTCGACCGGATCCTGCCGCCGCCGGGTCAGCCGCTACGGGTGCTGCTGCAACGGGTCGACGAGGAGCACGGGCCGGTGCGGTTGCACCTCGACCTCGCGAGTGAGGACCGCGAGGCCGAGGTGGCGCGACACGTCGAGCTGGGCGGTCGAGTGCTGCGGAGGGCCGAGCACTGGACCACCCTGCTCGACCCCAGCGGGCGTGAGTACTGCGTCACCCGCCGCAGTCCGGTGACTGGCCGCCTGCCCTGACCCCGAAGCAGGTGGTCAGGCGGGCTGGGCCGCGGCCGCGTCGATCTCCTTGCCCATGCTGCGGGCCATGAACGCGGCGATGACGAGCACGATGCCCCAGAGGATCGCGAGGATGGCGATCCAGATGACGATCGACAGGACACCGACGCCGGGGCGGGCCACGAACAGGATCCCGATGAGCAAGGACAGTGCCGCGGCCACGAGCAACATCCAGCGCGGGCGGGTGCGTGTGCTCGAAAAGGCGCCGAACGCCTGGAAGATCGCACCGACGATGAACCAGATCCCGAGGATCCAGGTCAGCACGACCGCGACGTCGAAGGGGTGGACCACCGCAAGCAGGCCGGCGATGATCGAGACGGCGCCGAAGAGGATGAGCCAGCCCCTGCCGGTGGCGTCCTTGCTGAACGCGCCGACGAGGTAGACGACTCCAGCGATGAGTGCCCAGCATCCCCAGAGCACCGTGAAGGCGACGGCCGTGACGTCCGGCCAGACCATCGCCATGATGCCGAAGATGATGGCGACGATCCCCAGGACGAGGAGCATCACCCAGTTGCGGTCCAGCCAGTTCTTCTCCACGCGCTGATCGTGGCAGCACCAGGGCCGTCAGAGCTCGTACTACGGGAAAAAACGGCCGCGTGTCGCCGCTGAGGCGCGGCCCCTACAGTGACGGCATGACGAAGTGGGAGTACGCCACGGTTCCGCTGATGATCCACGCGACCAAGCAGATCCTCGACAACTGGGGTGAGGACGGCTGGGAGCTGGTCCAGGTGGTGACCGGGCCGGACGGCAACGGGCTCGTGGCCTACCTCAAACGGCCGAAGGGCTGAGGCTTCCCATGAGTGCCGTCGAGGACCGGCTGACCGAGCTCGGGCTCAGCGTCCCGGATGTCGCGCCGCCCGCCGGCGCCTACGTTCCCGCCCTTCGCGAGGGCAACCTCGTCTTCACCTCCGGTCAGCTGCCGATCGTGTCCGGCGACCTGGTCCAGACCGGCAAGGTCGGTGACGGCCACGGCCTGGTGCCCGCGGACGACGCCAAGGCACTGGCCCGGACCTGCGCTCTCAACGCGATCGCCGCGGTGAAGTCGGTCGTCGGAGACCTCGATCGAGTGACGCGCGTGGTGAAGGTCGTCGGCTTCGTCGCGTCGGACCCCGCGTTCACGGGACAGCCGGGGGTCATCAACGGCGCGAGTGAGCTACTGGGCCATGCGTTCGGCGACGCCGGCGTGCACGCCCGGTCGGCGGTCGGCGTCGCTGCGCTGCCCCTCGACTCCCCGGTCGAGGTCGAGATCGTCGTCGCCGTGGCCGACTGACCTCGGGCGGGTCGACGGTGGCGGTACGCGACTTCGCACCCGGGGTCCTCGGACCGCAGGCCGCCGAGTGGCTCGCCGGCCGCCGGGGAGAGGTGGTCACCCCTCGGTATGCGGCGACGGTCATGCTCGTCCGTGACGGCTCCACGCCGGGGTCCGGCGTCCAGGTGTTCATGCTCCGACGGGTGGCGACCATGGCGTTCGCGCCGCGGACGTGGGTCTTCCCAGGGGGCGGAGTGGACGCTCGCGACGACGCTCCCGACCTGCCCTGGGCCGGTCCGTCGCCCGGGGCGTGGGCCGAGACGATGGGCTGCGAGGTCGGGCTGGCCCGCTCCTTGGTGTGTGCCGCCGTGCGCGAGGTGTTCGAGGAGTGTGGCGTGCTGCTTGCCGGACCGTCCGCCGACACCGTGGTGGCCGACCTGCGAGACCCGGAGTGGGACGCCGAGCGCTCCGCTCTGCTCTCCAAGGAGCAGTCGTTCGCGGAGCTGTTGCTCCGCCGCGACCTGGTGCTGCGCTCCGACCTGCTCTCGGCCCAGGGCCGATGGGTGACGCCGGAGTTCGAGCCTCGTCGGTACGACACCTTCTTCTTCGCGGCCCTGCTGCCCGACGGGCAGATCCCCGACGACGACACCTCCGAGGCCGACCACGCGGACTGGACCGAGCCGGCCGAGCTGCTCATCGCATACCGGATGGGCGAGGCGATCCTGCTGCCGCCCACCGTCGTCTCGGTCGAGCGGGTGCGTGACGCCTCCGCGGCCGCAGACCTGGTCGCGACGTCGAGTCCGACGCGAGCCGTCATCCCTCAGCTGGTCGAGGTCGCCGGCCAGCCGATGATCCGCGCGGACATTCCCTAGGCCGGAGCAGCCGTCGGCTCGGCTGCGAGCCGAGCGGCTCGGCTACCGGAATGTCGTGAGCCAAGGCGCTGGGCTGCGAGTCGAGCCGAACGGCAGGCAGTAGCGTCACCTCCGTGGAGGGGGCCGTCTGGCAGTCCGGAGCGGTGAGCGAACGCGCGTACTGCGTGCTCGCCCCGAACCCCGGCCCCATGACCCTCGAGGGCACGAACACGTGGGTCCTTCTCGAGCCCGGGTCCACCGACGCCGTCGTCGTCGACCCCGGACCTCTGCATCTCGAGCACCTCGAGGCGGTACTGCGCTTCGTCGAGTCTCGCGGCGCGCGGGTGGCCTTGACGCTGCTGACCCATCACCACCAGGACCACGCCGAGGCGGCCAAGCACTTCGCGGCGCAGACGGCGGCGCCGGTCCGCGCCCTCGGGACCGGTCACGACGACCTGGCCGACGGGGAGTCCGTGCGGGTCGGCGGGCTGGAGGTCACCGTCGTCACGACCCCCGGGCATACCGGTGACTCGGTCTCGTTCCTGCTGCCGGCCGAGTCGGCGCTGCTGACCGGCGACACCGTCCTCGGCCGGGGCACCACGGTGGTGGCGTGGCCCGACGGTGAGCTGGCCGCATACCTCGCCTCGCTGGAGCGGATCGAACGCCTGGCGGCGTCCGGGGAGGCGGCCCGGATCCTGCCTGGCCACGGCCCGCTGGTCCCCGACGCGGCGAGGACGGTCCGGTTCTACCTCGACCACCGGGCCGAGCGGCTGGACGAGGTCCGAGCCGCGCTCGCAGCCGGCGACACCCAACCGCGGCAGGTCGTCGAGCGGGTCTACGCGGACGTGCCGAGAGAGGTCTGGCCCTACGCCGAGCTGAGCGTCCGGGCCCAGCTGGACTACCTGCGGTATCGGTCCCCAGACGGCGGACGTAACGTGAATGAGTGACCCACCACCCTGAGCCCGCCACCATCGGGCAGCTGCGCGCCTCCGGACACGAGCCGCGCACCGTCAAGGCCGAGATCCGCGCGAACCTCGTCCGTCTGCTCCGCACGGGCGAGAACCCCTTCCCTGGCATCGTCGGGTTCGACGACAGCGTCCTGCCCGATGTCCAGCGCGCGCTGCTCGCGGGGCACGACATGGTCCTGCTCGGCGAGCGCGGCCAGGGCAAGACCCGGCTCATGCGGACCATCGGCGGCCTGCTCGACGAGTGGTCCCCGTACATCGCCGGCTGCGAGATCCACGACGAGCCGCTGGCGCCGATCTGCCAGCGCTGCCGCACGTTGGTCGCCACGGACGGCGACGACGTGCCGATCGAGTGGCGGCACCGCGACGACCGCTACACCGAGAAGCTCGCGACGCCGGACACCAGTGTCGGCGACCTCGTCGGCGACGTCGACCCGACCAAGGTGGCCGAGGGCCGCACGCTGGGCGACCCCGAGACGATCCACTACGGGCTGCTGCCCCGAGCGCACCGCGGGGTCTTCGCGATCAACGAGCTGCCCGACCTCGCCGAGCGGATCCAGGTCGCGCTGTTCAACGTGCTGGAGGAGCGGGACATCCAGGTCCGCGGGTATTCCGTTCGGCTCCCGTTGGACGTCCTGGTGGTCGCCTCCGCGAACCCCGAGGACTACACCAACCGCGGCCGGATCATCACCCCGCTGAAGGACCGGTTCGGCGCCGAGGTCCGTACCCACTACCTCGACGACGTCGACGAGGAGGTCGCGCTGATCAGCCAGGAAGCCGGCCTCGTGGCGGCGGTGCCGGCTCACCTGCTCGAGGTCATCGCGCGGCTGGTCATGGAGCTGCGGACCTCGTCCTCGGTCGACCAGCGCTCCGGCGTCTCGGCCCGGTTCGCCATCGCGGCGGCCGAGGCGACGTCCGCGTCGGCCCTGCGCCGCGCCGCGCTGACCGGTGAGGAGGACGCGGTCGCGCGCATCGGCGATCTCGCCGACGTCCTGCCGACGCTGCGCGGCAAGGTCGAGTTCGAGATGGGCGAGGAGGGCCGCGAGCTCGAGGTCATCGGGCATCTCCTGCGCCTGTCGACCGCGGCGACGTTCCGGGAGCGGGTCGCGGGAACGGATCTCTCGGGCGTGACCGCGCACTTCGAGGACGGATCGGTCGTGGAGACCGGCGACCTCGTGCCGGCCACGACGCTCCTCGCGCAGCTCGGCGCGACGCCCGGGCTGGCCGCCATCCTCGACCGGCTCGGCGTCGGCGAGGACTCGGTGTCGCCGGGCCAGGTCGCGGCGGCCGTCGAGTTCGTCCTCGAGGGCTTGCACCTGACGAGACGGCTGTCCAAGGTGCAGGCCGACGGCCAGACGATCTACGGAAGCTGACGAGCATGCCTGGAGCCGGGTCGGGTTCGGGGGCGGGCTCGGGCGGTCGGCACCGCTCGGGCCGCTACCGCTACGGCTCGTGGGCCGGCGGCGCCGACCCGCTGGCCCCGCCGTTCGACGTGCGCGCGGCGGTGGACGAGATCGGGCGCGACGTCATGGAGGGCTCGTCGCTGCGTGAGGCCATGGAACGCCTCATGCGGCGTGGGCTCGGCGACCGTTCCGGGCTCGACGAGCTGCGCCGCGAGCTGGCCCGCCGACGACGCGAGGTCGAGCGGCGCGGCAACCTGGCCGGCACCCTCGACCAGGTCCGGGAAGAGCTCGACCAGGCGCTCTCGGCGGAGCGCGAGTTCCTCGCCGGCCGCGACGGCGACGACGCCCGGCTCGCCGAGATGTCGCTCGACACGCTGCCCGACGACACCGCGGGGCAGGTCCGGGAGCTGGACGACTACCAGTGGCACAGCGCCGAGGGTCAGCAGCACTGGCAGAACGTGCTGGACCTGCTGCGCCGTGAGGTTCTCGACGCGCAGTTCGCCGGGATGAAGGAGGCGCTCTCCGGCCAGAACCCGGCCGCCATGGAGGCGGTCCGGGAGATGATGGCCGACCTCAACGCGCTGCTGGCCAAGCACGCTCGCGGCGAGGACGCGACCGAGGACTTCGACCGGTTCATGGAGAAGCACGGCGAGTTCTTCCCCGAGAACCCCAAGGACGTCGACGAGCTCATCGACGCGCTGGCTCGCCGTCAGGCGGCGGCCGAGCGGATGATGCGCTCGCTCTCCCGCGAACAGCGCGAGGAGCTGGCCGGCCTCATGCAGCAGGCCATGCAGGACATGGGCCTCGAGATGGAGATGACCCAGCTGGCCGACTCGCTCCGGTCCCTGCGCCCGGGGATGTTCCGCGGCCGGCAGCCGGCCGACATCGACGGCAACGAGTCGCTCGGCATGGGCGACGCGGTCGGCGCCGTGGCCGACCTCGCCGACCTCGAGGCGCTGGAGAACCAGCTGTCCCAGGCGTCCGCGCTCGGGAGCGGGCTCGACGACGTCGATGTCGACACGTTGGAGCGGCAGCTGCCCGGGTCGTCGGTCCGCGACTTCGAGGCCCTGCGCGAGCTCGAGCGCGAGCTGGAACGCCAGGGGTACCTCCGGTCCGACAGCGACGGGCTGTCACTGACCCCCAAGGCGTTGCGCCGGTTGGGCGAGACGGCGCTCCGACGGATCTTCCAGCACCTCGACGCCGACGCCTCCGGCTCGCATCTCGACCCACGGTCGGGCGGTGCCGACGAGCGCACCGGCGCGCACCTGCCGTGGGAGTTCGGCGACGAACGTCCGCTCGACGCGGTGCGGACCGTCCAGAACGCGGTGCTGCGCCGGGCGGGTTCGGGTACGCCTCGTGGCGGTGAGGATCGCGGTATCCGGTTGGAGGTCGAGGACTTCGAGGTCGCGGAGACGACGCGCCGCACGGGCGCGGCCGTCGCCCTGCTCGTGGACCTCTCGTTCTCGATGGTCCAGGAGGGCCGCTGGGGCCCCATGAAGCAGACGGCGCTCGCGCTGTCACACCTCATCCAGAGCCGGTTCCGCCAGGACGCGCTCCAGATCATCGGGTTCGACCGGACCGCCCGGAAGCTCACCCCGATGCAGCTGGCCGAGGTCGAGCCCGAGTGGATCCAGGGGACCAACCTCCACCACGCCCTGCTCCTCGCGGGTCGTCACGTTCGCCGCCACCCCGAGGCCGAACCGGTGGTCCTGATCGTCACCGACGGTGAGCCGACGGCGCACCTGGAGGTGGACGGCCTGCCGGTGTTCCAGTGGCCCACCACTCCCGCCACCGTGCGCGCGACGGTCGGCGAGGTCGACGTGCTCACCCGGTACGGGGTCGCGCTGAACTTCTTCCTCCTCGGCGACGACCCGGGGCTGGCCCGGTTCGTCGACTCGGTGGCGCGGCGCAACGGCGGACGCGTCTTCACCCCCGACGTCGGCCGGCTGGGCGAGTACGTCGTGGCCGACTACCTGCGCGCCCGCGCCGGACGGCGCCGCTCGGCCTGACGCGCGGCATCCCCCAAACCTCGCACCTCGGCCCGCTGGATGGGTGATGCTGCACGTGCGGCCGCACCGGTCGTGAACGCCATCCTCGGGGATGAGGAAAGCCGGTGTTGTCGTGGTGACCGAGCGCTTTGACGAGCCCGGATCTGCAGCGCGACCGATGGGGATGCCGCGCGGTGAGCTCTGCACCGGTGGCTGCACCGCGCCGGCCGACTTCCCGTTCTTCGGCGCACCACTGCTCGCCGCGGGCAACGGCCTGGTCGTGCGAGCCGGCGACGGCCGCCCCGACACCCCCTCCACGAGCGCTCCACCGCCCACCACGGCGGCCGACTTCTTCGGCAACTTCGTCGTCATCGAGCTGCGCCCCGGTGTGTATGCGTTCTATGGCCACCTCCAGGAGGGTTCGGTGGCCGTCTCGGTCGGCAGCCGCGTGAAGAGCGGGCAACAGATCGGACGGCTCGGCAACAGCGGCAACTCGTTCGGACCGCACCTCCACTTCGCTCTGCTGGACGCGCCGGAGTACTTCCAGGCCGACGGCATCCCCTTCGTCGTCGACCGGTTCACCCTCGAGGGAACGGGAGCGGTCTCCGGTGCCGAGGTGGTGGTCACCGGAACGGCGCACGACGTGCGGCGGGTCCACCCGCTGGTCTTCTCGGTGTCGGACTTCCGCTGACGAGAGGGTGTCGTACTGGTGTACGACACCGTGACCTGAATGTGACTTTTGGGCCCGACTGTGGTTCGGTGTTCAACAATGTCTGCTACTCCACCTGACCAGTCAACGGGCCGCGCGGCCTCGGGACGCCACCGCGGAAACCCGACGCCGGTGACCCTGTCGTGGCGAACCCTTCCGTGGCGCACGGTCGGCCTGCGTTCGGCCGCCGGCCTCGCGCTCGTCGTCGGCGCCGGCGTCGTCACGCTCGGCCCGGGCCGCGCCTCCGAGGGCGCAGTGACCCCGACCGCCGCCCAGATCAACGTCGCCGACGCCGACCAGATCGACGCGGCCGCCTTCTCGCAGCGCCTGTCCGAACGGGCCAGCCGGTCCGGCCGGGCGGAGCTCCTCCTCACGGAGGCCCTCGGCTCGGAGGAGCTGGCCCACCCCCAGACCCGGGTGAACCCCGCGGCCCCGATCCCCACCCCGGCGCCGCCCCCCGCCCCGACTCCGACGCCTACGCCGACTCCCAAGCCGACCCCGACGGCCACCCCGAAGCCGTCGGCCACCGCCGCGCCCAAGGCGACGACCGCCACCCCCAGCGGCATCTCGCAGGCTGCGTGCGCGTCCGGGTCCGCCGTCGAGGCCGGCCTGACGAGGGACGCCATCCGCGTGCACCGCGCCGTCTGTGCGCTGTTCCCCAGCGTGACCTCTTGGGGCGGGCGTACCGGGAGCGGCGGCGAGCACAGCACCGGTCAGGCGCTCGACATCATGATCCCGAACAGCTCGGTCGGTCAGGCCATCGCCAACTACGTGCGGGCCAACTACAAGGCGCTCGGCGTCAGCGAGGTCATCTGGGCGCAGAAGATCTGGACCGTCCAGCGGTCCAGTGAGGGCTGGCGGCCAATGTCGGACCGCGGTTCGACGACGGCCAACCACTACGACCACGTCCACGTGACCGTCTACGGGAGCTCTGGAACCGCCTGAGCGTCAGCGAGCGCGCCGGCGCAGGCGGTCGACGTCGAGCAGGAGGACCGCCCGCGCCTCGAGCTTGAGCCACCCCCGGCTCGCGAAGTCGGCGAGCGCCTTGTTGACGGTCTCGCGCGACGCACCGACCAGCTGGGCCAGCTCCTCCTGGGTGAGGTCGTGGCTGACCATGACGCCGTTCTCGACCGGACGGCCGAACCGCTCCGCGAGGTCGAGCAGCGCCTTGGCCACCCGGCCCGGGACGTCGGTGAACACGAGGTCCGCGAGGTGCTCGTTGGTGCGGCGCAGCCGCTGCGCCAGCGCGGCGAGCAGGGCCTTGGCGACCTCGGGGCGTCCGGTCAGCAACCCGGTGAGCGAGTCGTTGCCGAGCCCCATCAGCTGCGTCTCGGCGACCGCCGTCGCGGTCATCGTCCGCGGCCCGGGGTCGAAGAGGCTCAGCTCGCCGAACATCTCGCCGGGTCCGAGGATCGCGACGAGGTTCTCGCGGCCGTCGGAGCTGGACCGGCCGAGCTTGATCTTCCCCTCCCCGATGACGTAGAGCGAGTCGCCGCTCTCGCCCTCGCGGAAGAGGATGTCGCCACGCTCCATGCGGACCGGGCTCATCTGCGCGAGCAGGGCGTCGGCGTCCTCGCTGTCCAGGGCCGCGAAGAGCGGCGCCTTGCGCACAACCTCGTGGTCCACGCGCACAGTGTGCCAGAACGCGCTACGCCCACCACGGACCTGACGGAGCTGGCCTCCGACCGCACGAACCGCTGACAGGGCGGCCATCTAGGCTGCTCGGGTGTCCGTCGCCTCCACCGCGCTGCCCGCCGCGAGCGCGCCGGTCGAGACGCCGGTGGCCCGGACGCGGCGGGCCCGTCGTATGTACCGCGTGCTCCACGAGCGCTACCCGTATGCCCACTGCGAGCTCGACTTCACGAACCCGCTCGAGCTCCTCGTCGCCACCATCCTCTCGGCGCAGACCACCGACCAGCGGGTCAACCTCGTGACGCCGCACGTCTTCGCGCGGTACCCGGACGCCGCTGCGTACGCGGGAGCCGACCGGACCGAGCTGGAGACGATGATCCAGTCGACGGGGTTCTTCCGGAACAAGTCCGACGCGCTCATCAAGCTCGGCGGCGCACTCGTCGAGCACTTCGACGGCCGCGTGCCGGGCCGGCTTGCTGACCTCGTCACGCTGCCGGGAGTCGGACGCAAGACGGCGAACGTGGTGCTGGGCAACGCTTTCGGCGTTCCCGGGATCACCGTCGACACCCACTTCGGGCGGCTCGTGCGCCGGTTCGGGTGGACCGCGGAGACCGACCCCGTCAAGGCCGAGCTCGAGATCGGCGCGATGTTCCCGCGGCGCGACTGGACGATGCTCAGCCACGTACTGATCTTCCACGGGCGGCGGACCTGCCACGCGAAGAAGCCGGCCTGCGGCGCGTGCCCCGTGGCCGCCTGGTGCCCGAGCTACGGCGCCGGCCCGACCGACCGCGACGAGGCCCTGGGGCTGCTGGCGTACGAGCTGAAGCCGGGGGCAACGCTCCCGGACCCGCCGCCCGGACCGCTGCCGGCGCCGATCGGCCCGCCTCGTCGTCGACGAGCTGCTTCCGCGGCGAAGGACCGCTGACCGGATGGCGCGGTTGCCGTCCATCGCCGGACCGGGGGAGTCGCTGCGCCCGCTGGTATCGCCCTCGCCGACCCGGCCGCCCACCTGGCTGACCCGGATGATGCACAACGCGACGATCTCCGAGCCGGCCTGGTTCAGCCGGTTCCTGCCGCCGGACGACGGCGGCCGCGAGTCGGCGGTTTTGTTGCTGTTCGGTCCCGATCCCGATGGCGCGGAGTCCTTGTTGCTCATCGAACGTTCCCACGACATGCGTTCCCATCCCGGCCAGGTGGCGCTCCCCGGTGGCGCCACCGAGCCCGACGACACCGACGTGGCGGCGACCGCGTTGCGCGAGGCCGCCGAGGAGGTCAACCTCGTCCCGGCCGGCGTGGACGTGCTCGGCACCCTGCCGCCGCTCTACCTGCCCCCGAGCGGGTTCGTCGTCACCACCGTGGTCGGCTGGTGGAGCGACCCGTCCCCGGTCTCGGTGGGCGACCCCGCCGAGGTCGCGCAGGTGATCCAGGCGCCGCTGGACTTCCTCACCGACCCGTCGATCCGGCATACCGTCACGCACCCGTCCGGCTATCGCGGGCCGGCCTTCGCCCTCGGCGACGACCTGCTCCTCTGGGGTTTCACGGCCGGTGTCGTCACCAAGGCGCTCGAGCTGGCGGAGATGGACCAGTCGTGGGACCACGGGCGGGAGCTGCCGCTGCCCGAGCGTTTCCTGCGGGGACGCTCGTGAGCGGGACGGTCCTGGACGTCCTGCTCGTCCTGATGCTCGTGCTGTATGCCGTGACGGGGTACCGGCAGGGGATCCTCGTCAGCACGCTGTCGCTGGTCGGGTTCCTCGGGGGCGGGGCGATCGGTATGTGGCTGCTGCCGTCGATCCTCGCCAACGTCGAGTGGGTCACCAGCAACGAGGTGATCCGGGTCCTGGTGCTGGTGTTCCTCGTCTTCCTCTGCGCGACGGTGGGCCAGGCCGTCACGGTCCCGCTCGGCAACCGGCTGCGTGCGCAGGTACGCGGCCGGTCCGGGCAGACCCTCGACGCGATCTTCGGCGGCGTGGCCACGGTCATCGCCGTGTCGCTGCTCGTGTGGTTCGTCGCGGGAGCCGTCCGCGGCGCCGCGCCGACCCCGTTGGCCAAGGCCATCGGCGAGTCCCGGGTCCTCGCGACGATCGACCGGGTGGTGCCGCCCGCAGCGGGCCAGCTGTTCGCCGGGTTCCGGTCGCTGCTGGACCAGAACGGCATCCCGAAGGTGTTCGGCGGGCTGTCGCCCGAGCCGATCGCGCCGGTGGCGCCGCCCGAGTCCGGGGTGGCCGCGTCGCCGGGCATCCAGCAGGCCTCGCAGTCCGTGGTGCGGGTGACCGGCGTGGCCGTCGCCTGCCGCCGCGGCCAGGAGGGCAGCGGCTGGGTCGTGGCGCCGGGCAAGGTCGTCACCAACGCCCACGTCGTCGCGGGGATGCGCGAGGCGGCGGTGCAGGTCGCCGGCGTCGGCCGTGAGTACCCGGCGCAGATCGTCGTGTTCGACCCCGAGCGCGACCTCGCGGTGCTGGCGGTCGAGGGGCTCCCCGCGGCACCGTTGAGCCTCGGCGGAAGGCTCACGTCGGGGGACGAGTCGGTGGTGGCCGGGTTCCCGCTGGACGGGCCGTACCGGCTGGACCCCGCCCGCGTCCGCCGCACGCTGACGGCGACCGGTTCGGACATCTACGGGCAGCCGGGCGTCACGCGCGAGATCTACTCGCTCTTTGCGCGGGTCGAGCCCGGTAATAGCGGCGGCCCACTCCTCTCGCCCACCGGCGAGGTCGTCGGCGTGGTGTTCGCCAAGTCGCTCGACGACCCGTCGACGGGGTATGCGTTGACGCTCGCCGAGGCGCAGCCGGTCCTCCAGGCGGCCCCGGGGGCCAGCCAGCCGGTCTCGACCGGCGGCTGCTCCACCGGCTGACCCCCCGGAGCGCTGGGGCGGGTTTCGGCGTTCGAGGCCACCACTTCTCAGACATGTCTGAGAAGTGGGACGGGGTTTTGGCGTTTGGGCCGCGACTTGTCAGACGTGTCTGAGGAGTGGGGCGGGTTTGGCGTTGGGGCCGCGACTTGTCAGACATGTCTGAGGAGTGGGGCGGGGTTTTGGCGTTTGGGCCACCACTTCTCAGGTATGTCTGAGGAGTGGGGCGGGTTTTGGCGTTTAGGCCGCGACTTGTCAGACATGTCTGAGGAGTGGGCGGGTTTCGGCCTTCGGAGCGCGACGACTCAGACATGTCCGACGTGTGGGCTCGGGACCGGGCCGTAGCAGTCAGTCGACGGTGTCGAGCCAGTCGACGATCGTGGCGCTGACCCGGTCGGGGGCCTCCTCGGTGAGGAAGTGGCCGGCACCGTCGACCAGCTGGAACGTGTACGGCCCCGTCACGTACTCCGCGGAACCGGTGGTGCAGTCGGCCAGCACGCAGCCGTCCTCGGTGCCCTGGAGGTGGAGGACCGGCTTGGTGATGGGCCCGCGGATCCGCCGGTTGAACAGGGGACCGTCCTGGCGCAGCTGGGACCGGCCGAACCAGCGGTAGTGCTCCGCCGCGGAGTGGGCCACGAAGGGCAGGGCCATCGCGTTGCCGTACCGCTCCACGTCCTCCGGGGTCGGGTAGTCGCCGAACGGGGACGCCCACGCCCGCAGGATCTCCCCGACGTAGGCGTGGTCCTTGGTCATCTCCCGCTCGGGGACGAACGGGCGCTGCAGCTCGACGAGGTACCGGCTCGCCTGTCGCTGCCGCCGGTCGCGCACCGATGCTCGGCGCATCACGCGGGGGTGCGGCATCGAGAGCGACCCGACGGCCCGGACCGCGTCGGGCTGCAGGGACGGCATGGACCACGCGATGACGCCCCCGAGGCCCTGACCGAGGACGATCGCGTCGTCCTCGCCGAGCGACCGGATGACCTTCGCCGCGTCCTCGGCGCCGTCGTAGGTGCTGTACCCGCGAGGCGGCTTGTCGCTGGCTCCGTAGCCGCGCAGGTCCATCGCGACGGCCCGCCACCCGGCGTCGGCGATCGCCGCCATCTGGTGCCGCCACGTGTACCAGAACTGGGGGAAGCCGTGCATGAGCAGGACCATCGGGCCGTCCCCGAGCTCGGCCACGTGGAACCGGGCACCGTTCGCCGAGACGAGCCGGTGGTGCCAGGGCCCGTCGATGAGGACCGACGCCGCGTCCAGGGTCACGCTGGTCACGTGGGCGCCCGGGCCGCGAGGGTCGCGGCCGGGTTCACCGAGGCGTGGGCCGCTGGTCGAGGGCGACCTGCGCGTTCGGGGCCGGGAGGGCCTTCGCGTGGTCGGCGCCCGCGCTCGCGGAGCCCTTCACGGCTTCCATGGTCTCCTGGGCCTGGGCGATCGCCCGGTCGGGGCGGGGGTTCACCTGGTTCAGGGCGTTCCGGCCGACCAGGGCCAGGATCGCGGTGACGATGAAGAGCACCACGGCCATGATGAGGAACCCGGCCCACGGCGGAAGCCAGATCGCGATGACCAGCGACAGCGCGATGAACAGCAGCCCGAGCCCGTAGAGCGCGAGCACGCCGGCGGTCGCGAGCATCCCCGCGCCCTTGCCGGCGATTCCGAGCTGCGACGTGATCTCGGTCTTCGCGAGCTCGATCTCCTTGCGGACGATGAAGCGCAGGTCGTCGGTGACCTGCGCGACGAGCTGCCCGATCGTGCGCTCCTGCGAGTGCCGCAGGTCGGTGGGCACGGGCCGGGTCGCGTCGTGGTCGGTCGTCATCGGGCCTCCGGGGGCGGGTGGGCAGTCATCCCGAGGCGCGCTCGGGGCTGAACGCGCGTTGTCGGTCTCAGGAGCCTATCGCCGGGTCGGGTTTCGTGTAGACGTCCGGAACCCCGTCGGCGTCGTCGTCACGGGTCTCCTCGGCCTCAACCCGCCGGTAGTGCTGGTTGCGGAGCCGCAGCACGACCGCCGCGAGCAGGGCGGCCAGGACCGACCCCACGAGGACGCCGAGCCGCACGTGGTCGTCCCGCTCCGACCCCAGACCGAAGGCCAGCTCGCCGATCAGCAGCGACACGGTGAACCCCACCCCGGCCAGCAGGGACAGTCCCAGCACGTCGCTCCACGCGAGGTCCTCGTCGAGCGACGCCTTGGTGAACCGGGCGAACAGGTAGGTGCCGCCGAAGACGCCGAGGCACTTGCCGACCACCAGCCCGACGACCACCCCGAGGGCGGCCGGGTCGGCGAACGTCGCGCCGAGGCCGCCCGGTCCGATCGTCACGCCGGCGGCGAAGAAGGCGAACACCGGGACGGCGAACCCGGCCGACCACGGCCGCAGCCCGTGCTCCACCCGTTCGGCCAGGCTCTGCTCCTCGGAGCTCTGCTCCTGCCGCTTCGACACCGGGACCAGGAGACCGAGCAGGACACCGGCCACGGTCGCGTGGACGCCGCTCGCGTGCACCAGCCCCCACGCGAGGAGGGCGGGGACCGCCAGCAGGGCGGGGTTGGTCCAGCCCCGGCGGAGGAACCACCACCACAGCCCGAGCGGCAGGACCGCGAGCCCGAGGTACAGCACCGAGACGCCCGCGGTGTAGAAGACGGCGATGATCGTGATGGCGATGAGGTCGTCGACGACGGCGAGCGTCAGCAGGAACGAGCGGAGCGCCGACGGCAGGTGCGTCGCGATGACCGCGAGAACCGCCAGGGCGAAGGCGATGTCGGTCGCCGTGGGGATCGCCCAGCCCCGGAAAACGTCTCCCTCGCCGCCGGCGACCTTGGCCGTCACGGCATACAGCACGGCGGGCACGATGACGCCGCACGCGGCCGCCGCGATCGGCAGCGCGGCCTTGCTGCGGTCGGAGAGGTCGCCGGCGACGAACTCGCGCTTGAGCTCGATCCCCGCCACGAGGAAGAACAACGCGAGCAGCCCGTCGGCCGCCCAGGTGCCGAGGGTCAGGTCGAGGTGCAGCGCGTGCGGGCCGACGACCAGGTCGCGCAGGAAGATGTACGCGTCGCTCCACGGCGTGTTCGCCCAGATCAGCGCGATCACGGCCGCGCCGAGCAGGAGCGCACCGCCGACGGTCTCGGTGCGCAGCGCGCTTGCGACGTACCGGGCCTCGGGCCAGGTGCCGCGGGCCAGGAGTCGCCGGTCCGGTGGGGTCACCGGCGGCTCGGGAGGCGTCACCTCAGAAGGCTAGCGACCATGTATGCGGCGGAACCCGCCCGGCGCGGTTCAATACCCTCTATGAGCAACGCCGTGGCGGACCTCTATAGCCGCTGCCAGGACGACCCGGACGCTCACGAGCGCGAGACGACGGTCTACGACGCGATCCACGCGAAGATCAGCCCGCGCAGCGAGGTCCTCCGACTCCTGCCGCACCGCGAGCGCCGGATGGTGGGGGCGTGGTGCTTCGTCGACCTCTACGGGCCGCGCCCGGTGACCGCCGACGGTGAGGCGATGCACGTGCCGCCGCACCCGCATACCGGCCTGCAGACCGTCTCCTGGCTGGTCGCCGGCGAGGTGACCCATCGCGACTCGCTAGGGACCATGGCGCGCGTCGTGCCGGGCCGGGCTGCCGTCATGACCGCCGGTGAGGGGATCGCCCACTCCGAGGACGTGGTGCCGCCGGCGGACGACGTCGAGGGGGTCCTGCACGGCGCGCAGCTGTGGGTGGCCCTGCCGGACGCCCAACGGCATCGCGTGCGCGACTTCGTCCTGCATGAGTCGGCACCGTTCCTCGAGGTGGACGGGGTGCTCGCCCAGGTCTTCGTCGGGGCGCTGGGCGGCGTGACCGCCCCGGCGGCCTTCACCCCCTTGGTCGGCGCCGAGCTCACCCCGCGCGGCGAGGGGCCCGGGCGCCTGCCTCTCGACCCCGCATACGAGCACGCCCTCGTCCCCCTGGCGGGGTCGGCGACGGTCGAGGGGATCTTGGTGCAACACGGGCAGGCGATGTACCTGGGCGTCGACCGCTCGACCCTCGAGGTCGAGCTCACGCCGGACGCGCGGGTGCTGCTCCTCGGTGGCGAGCCGTTCGCCGAGGAGATCGTCATGTGGTGGAACTTCGTGGCCCGCAGCCACGACGAGGTCGAGCGGGCGCGGGCGCAGTGGAACGCGGGCGGCGACCCGCGCTTCGGCGAGGTCGCGGAGTATCCGACCGACGAGCGGCTCTCGGCGCCGCCCCTGCCCAACGTCCGGCTGCAGCCGCGGGGCCGGATGCCGTCGCGGTCGCTGAGGAGCGGGCCCTGAAGCGGGTGCCGGCGGCCGCCTGGCGGCGGGCCGTTCGGGTCACGCTGACCGCGATCGCGGTCTTCTACGGGTGCCGGTACGGGCTCGGCGACCCCACGATGGCCCTGTATGCGGTGTTCGCGGTCCTCGCGTTCTCCCTGCTCTCGCAGACCTCGGGTCCACCGGCGGTGCGGACGCGAACCCTGTTGGCGTGTCTGGCTTTCGGGCTCGTCGACGTCACCATTGCGACATACGCTGCGGTCAACACCTGGGTCGCGGTGGTCGCGATGTTCGTCTTCGGGTTCCTGGTGTCGTTCGCGGGCGTCGGGGGCGTGCGCGTGAGCGAGATCTCGACGGGCCTGCAGCTGCTCTTCATCCTGCCGTCGCTGCCGCCCTTCGACCCCGGCTCCCTCGGGTCGCGGCTGATCGGGCTGACCATCGGGATGCTGGTCCTCATCGTCACGGACCGTGTGCTGTTGCCCGACCCCGGTCCGCCGAGCTTCGTCGAGCGGCTGGCGGACGCCGCCGACAAGGGCAGCGCCCTCGCCGACGCGATCGTCCGCGCGTGCCGGACCGGCGGTTCGGCGGAGGGCGCGGAGCTCGACCGGCGGGTGGACGAGGCGAAGGCCGCGTCGTTGCGCCTGCGGTTGGTCGAGGTCCCGCTCGCGGAGCGGCCATCGAGTCCCACGCGCCGGGACCGAGGTCTGACCGATGCCGCAGGGACGCTGCGTGCGGCGCTGCACCGCCTGTTCGCCCTCCGCACCGAGGTCGCCACGGACCCCTTGAGCCTGCCGGAGCCCGTGCTGGCGGCCATCGGGTCGGCCCTGGCCGACACGCGAGCCGCGTTGCTCGGCGCGGAGCCGGCACCCTCGACGGACGCGCTCATGGCCGCTCTCGCGGACGAGCAGAACCTGTGGCGCGAGGTGATGGCCGAGGAACCCGACTCGCCAGAGGCGCGCTCCGTCCGCTCGGTCGGCGGTGCGGCCACCCTCGTGGCCGCGATCCAGGCGGCCGACGCCACTCGCGCGACGGTGCTCGCCGTCCGGGCCGCGGTGGGCGCGCCCGTCGCCGCCGACGACTGCGGACCGGACGACCAGTTCTGGTACGCGCGTCAGTCCCAGGTCGCGCTCATCTGGCACCGGGTACGCCAGAACCTCACGGTGCGGTCAGTCGAGTTCCAGAACGCGCTGCGGCTCGCCGCCGGGCTGGCGCTGGCCCGGTTCATCGCCGGCGAGTTCGGGCTGTCGCACGGGCTCTGGGTGCTCCTGGCGACGCTGACCCTCACCCGCACCTCCGTTCGCGCGACCCGGGGCGCGCTGAAGCCGGCGCTGATCGGGACGGTCATCGGGGTGGCGCTCGCGGGGGTGCTCCTGCTCCTCGCCGGCACCAACAACGTGCCCTACGTCGTGGTGATGCCCATCGCCCTGTTCGCGGCGGTGCTGGCGGGGCCGACGGTGGGGCCGATCGGGCTCCAGGCGACCTTCACCCTGGTGGTGGCGTGTCTGTTCAGCCAGGTGGCGCCGCCGACGTTGGAGCTGGCCAGGGACCGGCTCATCGACGTGCTCATCGGCGCCGCCGTCGGGGTCGCCGTCGGCGTGCTCGCTTGGCCGCGCGGCGGGCAGTCGGAGCTGCGGCGGTCGGGTTCACGATGTCTGGCGGCCGCGGCGGACTGCATCGAGGCGACGGCGGACTGGATCGTCGCGACCGGCTCCGCGGACGCTCTCGGCCGACGGCTCGTCAACGTCCGCCGCGCGCTCGTGTTCTACGAGTCGACGTACGCGCAGTACCGCAGTGAGCCGGTCGACAACCGGGACACCACCGACTGGTTGATCGTAGGCGTCGCGGCGGCGCGCGCGGCCAACGGGGCCCAGGCGACGGCCCGCTGGGCCGACCAGAGCGGGGCGTTGCCCTGGCCCGATGTCCGGGCGGACCTCGAGACGTCCGCCCGGCGGATCGCCGACGAGTTCCGGTCGGCCGCCCAGCGGCTAGCCGAGGGGGTCCCGACCGAGCACGACCAGCTCACCGCCGACGGCGTCTCCGGAGAGGGTCGCCACACGCTCCGCGAGGCGGACCGCGCGGCGGTACGGGCCGGCCTGCGCGAGACGGCCCGCGAGCCGGGTCGCCAGGAGCACCCGGAGGCGACGCTGCGCGCGGTCGAGGCGTGGGGCTGGCTCTGGTGGCTCGCCGACGACCTCTCCCGGCTGGAGGGCGAGATCGAACCGATGGCCCCCGCGGCGACCGTGCGGCCCTGACGCCGCCGACCGCCCGACGGACAGGCATACGTCCGACAGGCCCGGCGACACGCGGACAACACCGCCACGACCCGACGATCGGGCGGCGGCACTACCGGTTCGACGGCGCTAGTCCTCGGACTTGCCGGTGTTGAGGCCCTCCTTGATGAGGTCCATGACCGACGAGTCGGCGAGGGTCGTCACGTCGCCGACCTCGCGGTTCTCGGCGACGTCGCGCAGCAGGCGCCGCATGATCTTGCCGGAGCGGGTCTTCGGCAGCTCCTTGACGATCATGATCTGTCGCGGCTTGGCGATCGGCCCGATCTCGGACGCGACGTGGTTGCGCAGCTCCTTGACCAGCTCCTCGCCCTCGCCCACCTCGTCGGCCTCGTGGACCGCGTCGGCGCGGAGGATGACGAACGCGCACACCGCCTGGCCCGTCGTCGCGTCGTTCGCGCCGACCACGGCGGCCTCGGCGACCTTCGGGTGCGAGACCAGCGCCGACTCGATCTCGGTCGTGGACAGCCGGTGCCCCGACACGTTCATGACGTCGTCGACCCGGCCGAGGAGCCAGATGTTGCCCTCCTCGTCCTTCTTCGCCCCGTCGCCGGCGAAGTACAGCCCGTCGAACCGCGACCAGTACGTCTCCTTGTAGCGCTCCGGGTCGCCCCAGATGCCGCGCAGCATCGACGGCCACGGCTTGTCGATGACGAGGTAGCCGCCGCCACCGTCCGGCACCGACTTCGCCTCGTCGTCGACGACGTCGACCGAGATCCCGGGAATGGCCCGCTGGGCCGATCCGGGCTTGAGCGCGGTGACGCCGGGCAGCGGGCTGATCATGATCGCGCCGGTCTCGGTCTGCCACCACGTGTCGACGATCGGGGCCTGGTCACCACCGATGACGCGCCGGTACCACATCCACGCTTCGGGGTTGATCGGCTCGCCGACGCTGCCGAGCACCCGCAGCGACGAGAGGTCGAACTTCTGCGGGATCGCCTCGCCCCACTTCATGAACGTCCGGATCGCCGTCGGTGCGGTGTAGAGGATCGTCACCTTGTACTTCTCGACGATCTCCCACCAGCGGCCCTGGTGCGGGGTGTCCGGCGTCCCCTCGTACATCACCTGCGTCGCGCCGTTGGCCATCGGCCCGTAGACGATGTACGAGTGGCCGGTCACCCAGCCGATGTCGGCGGTGCACCAGTAGACGTCGGTCTCCGGGTGCACGTCGTGGACGACGGAGTTCGTGTAGGCGGCCTGCGTGAGGTACCCGCCGGTGGTGTGGAAGATGCCCTTCGGCTTCCCGGTCGTGCCGGAGGTGTAGAGGATGAAGAGAGGGTGCTCCGCCTCCATGCCCTGCGCCTCGTGGGTGTCGGCGGCCTTGTCGAGGGCCTCGTGCCACCAGACGTCCTGGTCGTTCCACGCGGTGTCCTGTCCGGTCCGCTTGACGACGAGGACGTGCTCGACCGTCGTCTCGCCCTTGGCCAGGGCCGCGTCGACGGCCGGCTTGAGCGCGGCCGGGGACCCGCGCCGGTAGCCCCCGTCGGAGGTGATGACCAGCTTGCACTTGGCGTCGTTGATGCGGGTGTAGAGCGCCTCGGCCGAGAACCCGCCGAAGACCACGGAGTGTGGCGCTCCGATGCGGGCACAGGCCAGCATCGCCACCGCGGCCTCGGGGATCATCGGGAGGTAGATCGCGACGGTGTCGCCCTTGCCGACACCGAGGTCCTGCAACGCGTTCGCGGCCTGCTGCACCTGCTGGTGCAGCTCGGCGTACGTGATGTCGCGGGTGTCGCCGTCGGGCTCGCCGACGAAGTGGATGGCCACCTTGTCGCCGTTGCCGGCCTCGACGTGCCGGTCGAGGCAGTTGTACGCGACGTTGAGCTCACCGTCCGCGAACCAGGTCGCGAACGGCGCCTTGCTCCAGTCGAGGACCTCGGTGAACTCCTTGCTCCACGTGAGCCGGGTCCGTGCCTGTTCGGCCCAGAACCCCTCGTAGTCCTCGTCGGCCTTCGCGTAGAGGTCCTCGGTGCCGTTCGCCTGGGCGGTGAAGTCCGACTCCGGGGGGAACGAGCGGTCCTCGTGTCCGAGGTTCTCGAGGGTCTGGTGCGAGGTCTCGTTCGACACTGGGCATCCTCCTGCGACGGTGCTGGGGCTGACGCTGGTATGCGTGGGGGCTGCGGCGGGGCCGCGCCCCTCACGGTCAAACCTACTCAACGGGTACGCAGCCGGCCTGGGCAAGTGGGTGGGCTCACCGACCGGGCGGGCGGCCGATCCGTGAGGCGAACGGCGTCGAGCTCCCGGTCATGGCAGGCGACCCTGACCGACGCGTACGCATACCGACCGGTGGGGAGTCCCGGCGCCCTGACCGCGCTTCAGAGAGCGGTATGCCCGGTGCCCCGACGTGGGGCACCGGGCATACCGGTGGGTGGGGAAGGTCAGCTCACGGCGTCGAGGGCGTCGACGAGGCCCTCACCGAAGTAGCTGTTGTTGGCCGGCGTACCGACACAGACCGGACCGCCGGTCGCGGCGTTGCAGGCGCGGTCGTCGGCCTGCATCCGCAGCTTCTCGACCATCTGGGCCGGCGTCCACGTCGGGTGGACCGACTTCATCAGGGCTAGCACGCCCGCGACGTGCGGCGACGCCATCGAGGTGCCGTTCTTGAGGCCGTAGCCGTTGTTGGCGACGACCGTCGAGAGGATCGCCGAGCCGGGTGCGGCCACGTCGATGATGCCGAGACCACGGTTGCTGAAGCTGGACAGCCGGAAGTCGAGCGTGTTGGCGGGGAACCGCTGGACCGACGACACCGTCACGACGCCAGGGAGCTCGGTCGGGATGTCCTCGCACCCGCTGTTGATGGTCCGCGCCACCGGCGTGCCGTCATCGGGCGACGTCGTGTCCGTCGTGTTGTTGGACAGGTCGGTCGCGGCGTTGCCGGCCGCAGCGGCGTGGACGACGCCCTGGTTCGTGCTCCATGCGACGGCTCGGCGCACGGCCTCCTTGGCCGCGTACTGGTCGGGCTGGTCCTCGCAGTAGTACATGAACGGGTCGACGTAGTAGCTGTTGTTGGTCACGTCCATGTGCTTGAGGCCGGACCAGACGAACCCGCAGACCGCGTACTCCGGGTAGATGAACCCGTCGTCGTTGACCACCTTGACCGAGGCCATCCTCACGTTCGGCGCCACGCCGACGATGCCGACGTTGTTGCGGGCGGCGGCGATGGTGCCGGCCACGTGGGTGCCGTGGTCACTGGTGGTGGGGTTCCACCCGGTGGCCGAGAGGTCCGGACGTCCGGCGTCGGTGCAGTTCACCGAGTTGGCGACGTCGATGTTGGGCTGGAGGTCGGGGTGGTCCGGGTCGATGCCGCTGTCGAGCACGCCGACGAGGACGTTGCGCGAACCGTCCGTGATCTTGTGGGCCTGGTCGGCCTTGATCATCTGCATGTCCCACTGCTCGCCCTCGCGCGGGTCGACGGCCGTGGCCGGCGTCTCCTCGGTGGGCAGGTCGCCGTTGTAGTCCTTCTTGGCGCCCTTCTTGTATGACGACGCGCCGGGCGCCCACATGGCTCCCATCCCGTCGGGTGTGTCCTCGCTCACCGAGACCGTGCGGGTCGCGCCGACCGACTCGAGCGCCGCCCCGGCGGAGGCGGCGACGTTGGTCCGGAAGGCGGCGCGGTCCGAGTGGGCCACGACGACGCCGATCTCGGGCCAGCTCTGGACGACGACGCCACCGGCCTTGCGGACGGCGTTGGAGAGCACCTGGACCTGGCCCGGGTTGTCCGCCTTGGCGGTGTTGAGGATGTAGCTCATGAGCATGCCGTCCGGGGTGACGATCGGCACGGGGGTGGAGACCGGCTCCGCGCTGGTGGCCGCGGTAGCGGTCCCGGTGAACAGCGCGGCGCCGAGGACGGCGGCGGCGGACGCGACAGCGATGGCTGTGCGGCGCCGGGAGAGGCGTGGTGACATGGGTTGGGGTACTCCTTAGGGGCTCCACCACCGTGGTGGAGCGGTCGGGGTACCCCACCCTGTCGGAAATACTCAGGAAATCATCCCCAGCCTGAGTAAAACCTGTGTCAAGAAGTTCCGTTCGGTGCACCTACGTGCTCACCAGAGGTGGGCGACGTCCACGACCAGGCGGGAGCCACCATCCGGGCCGGCGAGGACGAACGCCCGGAACGGCAGCCGAGCTCGGACGCCGAGGCCGACCGTGGTCTGGCCCTCGAAGCTCCCGGCATCGGCCACCTGGCGGAACGTCTGGTACCCGGCCACGTTGGCCAGCTCGCGGGGGTTGGCCGGCGTGTAGGTGCGCTGCCCGTTGACGTCGTAGCTGGAGGCGTGGACGACGATCTGGAGCCGGGCGCCGCCGCGCAGCGGGACGAGGGCGCCGCTCCCGTCGGCGTAGACGGCGTCGACGTACGACACGTGGAACCCGGCCGAGGAGCCGCCGCGGAGGTCGAGGACCAGCCGGTCGTAGCAGTCGTGCCGGCCGGCGCGCACGCCGGTGAGGTTCGGCGCGGTCTCCACGCTCCCCGACTTGGTGAGCGAGCCCCACACGATGCCGCAGTAGGGCGCGGCGGACGCGGAGGCGGCGCTCGTCAGCCCGAGCGACCCGACCAGTGCGAGGAAGGCGACGACCATCGCCACGAAGGCGAAGGTGCGGGGACGGGCGTGGTGCTGACGAGGTGTCATGGTGTGTCCTCCCTTCGGGACACACAGAAGACGCACAGCCGCCGGCTCCGGTTGACACGGCGACGCCCCGGACCCGACAGGTCCGGGGCGCCGGCCGTGCGACGCATACCGTCAAGGCCACCCCACGAAGTTCTCCGCTCCGCCGATACTTCGCGGGGACCCCGGCTAGTGGTGCAGGACCGCCTTCTCGGCACCGGCACCGGTGAGCGAGCGGACCTCCATCTCGACGTACTTCGCCTCGTTGTGCTCCTTCGAGGTGACCGTGCCGAGCCAGCCGAGGAAGAACCCGAGCGGGATGGAGACCAGCCCGGGGTTGGCCAGCGGGAACCAGTGGAAGTCGATCGACGGGTCGGTGATCATCGAGGCTGCCTTGCCCGCCGTCACCTTGCCGCCCGACACGGTCGGGCTGAAGACGATCAGGACGATGGCGCTGATGAGCCCGCCGTAGATGCTCCACAGCGCACCGCGGGTGTTGAACCGCTTCCAGAACAGCGAGTAGAGGATCGTCGGCAGGTTCGCGCTCGCGGCGATGGCGAAGGCCAGGGCGACGAGGAACGCGATGTTCTGTCCGTTGGCGAAGATTCCGCCGATGATCGCGACGATGCCGATGACGACGGCCGCGATCCGGGCGACCCGGACCTCGGCGTCGGCGCCGCCCTCGCCCCGCTTGATGACCTGGCCGTAGATGTCGTGCGCGTAGCTGGCGCTGGCCGTGATGGTCAGCCCCGCGACGACGGCGAGGATGGTGGCGAAGGCGACCGCGGCGATGATGCCGAGAAGCACCGTGCCACCGAGCTCGTACGCCAGGAGTGGCGCCGCCGAGTTGGCACCGCCGGGGGCCGCGGCGATGGTGGCCGGCCCGACGAGGGCGGCGGCACCGTAGCCGAGGACCAGCGTGAACAGGTAGAAGATGCCGATCAGCCAGATGGCCCACTCGACCGACTTCCGCGCCGCCTTGGAGCTCGGCACCGTGTAGAAGCGCATCAGCACGTGCGGTAGGCCGGCGGTGCCGAGCACCAGGGCCAGGCCGAGCGAGATGAAGTCGATCTTGCTGGTCGTCGTCGCGCCGTACTGCAGGCCCGGGCCGAGGATGGCCTCGCCCTTGGGTGACGCCGCGACCGCCGCCCCCAGCAGGGTGGAGAGGCTGAAGCCGTTGAGCACGAGCACCCAGACGGTCATGACGAACGCACCGAAGATGAGCAGGGTCGCCTTGACGATCTGCACCCACGTGGTGCCCTTCATGCCACCGATCAGGACGTAGCCGACCATGATGATGCCGACGACGGCGATGACCACGCTCTGGCCGACGCGAGCCTCGATCCCGAGCAGCAGCGCCACGAGGCCGCCGGCGCCGGCCATCTGGGCCAGCAGGTAGAAGAAGCTGACGACCAGCGTGGAGATCGCTGCGGCCACCCGGACCGGACGTTGCCGGAGCCGGAACGAGAGGACGTCGGCCATGGTGAACCGGCCGGTGTTGCGGAGCAGCTCGGCAACGAGCAGCAGCGCGACGAGCCAGGCGACGAGGAAGCCGATCGAGTAGAGGAAGCCGTCGTACCCGTTGATGGCGATCGCCCCCGCGATGCCGAGGAACGAGGCGGCCGACAGGTAGTCGCCCGCGATGGCGATGCCGTTCTGGCGACCGCTGAACGCGCGGCCTCCCGCGTAGTAGTCGGCCGCGGTCCGGTTGTTTCGGGAGGCCCGGATCACGATGGCCAGAGTGATGATGACGAACAGCGCGAAGATCGCGATGTTGAGTCCGGGGCTGCCGACGTTGGTGGCGGCGGGCAGCACCGCGGGGGTGACGGCGCTCACGAGGCGCTCCCTTCCACGCGCTCACGGAGCGCCTCGGCGGGCGGGTCGAAGTGACGGTCCGCCCAGCGCACGTAGATGATGGTGATAGCGAATGTGGAGACGAACTGCAGCAGGCCGAGGATGAGGCCCACGTTGATCTCGCCGAACACCTTGGTCGACATGAAGTCCACCGCGAACGACGAGAGCAGGACGTAGAGGAAGTACCACGCGAGGAACAGCGCGGTCATCGGGAAGACGAACCGTCGGAATCTGCGGCGCAGTTCCTTGTACTCCGTGGACTGCTGGACCTCCGCGTAGCGGGACCCGGCGTCCGACGTGTCGACCTCGCGGTCGAGAGCATCGCTGCTCACGGCGACACCTCCGTTGGTGGGGCAGGCTCGCACGGGAGCGGGGCGCCACCCGTGGCTCGGCCAGCCTCGACCCCATTGGTAGGCGTGGGGAAGACGACGCGCGCCGGGTGGGAAGAGCGGTCGCCCAGCGGGACGCGGGACCGCGCCGAGCGGTTGTCCGAGAGCGCCGAACGGTCGCTCTCCCACCAGGTCGGGTGGGTCAGTCGGCGCGGTTGGGTGGCTCCGCGGCTCGAAGGTCCTCGGGCGCGTGCAGGCGGACCATGGTCCGAGAGGTGCCGGTCGGCACCGAGCCCGGCGTCGCATACGAGACGAGGACCGCGACCAGGAAAGCGGTGGGGACGGTCCACGCGGCGGGCTGGGCCAGCAGCGCCCCGGGCCAGCCACCACCGACGGAGCTGGGGCCGCCGAGGACCGTGATCGTCGTGGCGGTCAGGGCGAGCACGCCTCCGGTCATCAGGCCGGCCGTCGCCCCCGCGACGGACAGCCGCCGCCACCAGACCCCGAGCACGAGCAACGGGCAGAACGTCGAGGCGGCCACGGCGAACGCGAGGCCGACCGTGTCGGCCAGGCTGGTGTTGACCGCGAGCCAGCTGGCCGCATACGGGACGACGACGGCGACCACGGCGGCGAGCCGGAAGGTGCGGATGCGCGGGACGTCACCGCCGGCCCGGCGGCCGATGGTGCGGGCCAGGAAGTCCTGGTCGATGACCCCGGCGACGGAGATGGTCAGGCCCGAGGCGGTCGAGAGGAAGGCCGCGAACGCGCCGCCGGCCAGCACCGCGGACAGCACGGTGCCGAGGGCTCCCGGCGCGACGACCGATGGCAGGAGGAGCGTCACCGAGTCGGCGCGGCTGCCCTCCGGCAGCGTCGGCAGGTACACCCGGCCGAGCACGCCGTAGACCGGCGTGAAGAGGTAGAAGAGACCGAGCAGCGCGACGACGACCAGCGTGGTCCGGCGGGCGGCGCGGCCGTCGGGGTTGGTGTAGAAGCGGACCAGGACGTGCGGCAGGCCCATCGTCCCGAAGCAGAGTGCCAGGATCGTCGAGTAGGTCGCGTAGACCGGGTGCTCGCGGCCGCCGAACCCGCTGAGCGCCTGGGCCCATTCGGCGCCGCCGGGAGAGGCCACGTTCGGGGCCGATGCGCCGCTCTGCCACCACAGCGCGAGGAGGACGAACGCGGGGACGGAGATCGCGGTGAGCTTGAGCCAGTACTGGATGGCCTGGACCAGGGTGATCGACCGCATCCCGCCGGCGGTGACGTTGGCCAGGACGACGACCGCGACGATGAGGCTGCCGAGCGCGGGCGGCGCGCCGGTGACGGTGCTCAGCGCGATCCCCGCGCCCTGGAACTGCGGCAGGAGGTAGAGCCACCCGATGCCGATGACCAGGAGGGACGCGAGAGCTCGCACTCGTCGTGACTCCAGGCGCGCCTCGGCGAAGTCGGGCAGGGTGTATGCCCCGGACCGCCGCAGCGGCGCGGCGACGAGGACCAGGAGGACCACGTACCCGACGGTGTAGCCGACCGGGAACCACAGCATGTCGGCGCCCAGGGCGTAGACCAGGCCGGCGATGCCGAGGAACGAGGCGGCCGAGAGGTACTCGCCGCCGATGGCCGAGGCGTTCCAGCCGGCGCTGACGCTGCGGCCGGCCACGTAGAAGTCGCTCGTCGTCCGCGAAAGCCGGAGGCCCAGCGCCCCCGCGACGAGGGTGACGGCACAGACGATCGCGATCGCCAGGATCCCGGCCTGGGCGATGCTCACTGCTGCCCCATGAGGTCGGAGAACTCCCGCTCGATGCGCTCCGCCTGGTAGACGTAGATCCGGGCCGCGACGAACACGACGGGGTAGATGAGGACGCCGACGGCCAACCAGGGCAACGGGATCGGGCCGATCATGACGTCCCGCGTTGCCGGCACGAGGACGAAGAGTGTGGGCAGGCCGAGGACGACCACGGCGACGCCGAGCAGGATCGCGAGGGACAGCCGCAGCTGGGCCTTGAGCAGGGCGGACAGGTAGACCTCGCCCAACCCGGTCTGCTCCTCGAGCTCCTGGGCCGGCGGCCGGCGCTCGCCGGGGCGGTGGGCCTCGCGACGCGGCGAGGTGATCCGCACGCGGCGTGGCGGGCCGGAGTGGGGCGTGCTCACCGGGCGGCGGGCCGCAGCAGTCGGTCGCGCAGGTCGCGGGTGTGCCGGCGGCTGACCTGCAGCTCGACGTCGCCGACGCGGACGACGGCCCGGCCGGCGTCGTTGGACACCTCGGTGACATGGGCCAGCGAGACGAGCGTCGAGCGGTGGATGCGTACGAATCCCTTGTCACCCCAACGCTCTTCGAGCGCGTTGAGCGAGACGCGGACGAGGTGCGAGCCGGTCGTGGTGTGCATCCGCGCGTAGTCGCCGTGGGCGCTCGCATACAGGATCTGGCTGCGCTGGATGAACCGCGTCACGCCCCCCAGCTCCACGGGGATGGTCTCGTCCTCTGGTGGCGCCGCGGTCGGCGTGGATTCTGAGCGCTTGGCAACGACCCGCCGCACCGCCTCGCCGAGCCGTTCGGCCCGGATCGGCTTCATGACGTAGTCGGTGGCCTGCAGCTCGAAGGCGTCGACGGCATGCTCCTCGTAGGCGGTCACGAACACGACCTGGGGGCGGTCGGCGAACCGGGCCAGCACCTTGGCCAGGTCGAGCCCGTCGAGGCCGGGCATCGAGATGTCGCAGAAGACGACGTCGACCGGGTGCTCCTCGAGCGCGCGCAGCGCCTCGGTGCCGGAGCTGGCGCGATACAGCTCGCCGACCCGGGGATCCTGGTCGAGCAGGAAGGCCAGCTCGGCCAGCGTCGGCGCCTCGTCGTCGACGACCAGCGCGCGCAGCGGCGCGTCGGCGGACGTCGACGTCGCGGGCATACCGTCGAGGATAGGCGTGCCGCAGCGGACCCTCAGGGTTCGGCGTGCACGCCTGGGGCGTATTTGGGTACGCGGAAGGTGACCTTGGTCCCGGCGCCGGGGGCGGTCTCGACGACGAGCCCGTGTTGGTCGCCGAAGGCCTGACGAAGCCGGGCGTCGACGTTGCCGAGGCCCAGGCCGTCGGCCTCGCTCTCGCCGGCGAGGACCGCGCGGATGGTCTCGGGGTCGCCGCCCACGCCGTCGTCCTCGATGGAGATCTCGGCCTCGGCACCGTGGTCGGCCGCCGTGATGGTGATGTGGCCGACGCCGGTCTTGCGTTCCAGCCCGTGGCGAACAGCGTTCTCCACCAACGGTTGTACGGCAAGGAAGGGAACCGCGACGGGGAGCACCTCAGGTGCGATGGTGAGGGAGACGACCAGCCGGTCGCCGAACCGGGCCTTCTCGAGGACGAGGTACCGCTCGATGTTGCGCAGCTCGTCGCGCAGGGTGGTGTACGCGCCGCCGCGGCGGAACGCATACCGGGTGAAGTCGGCGAACTCGAGGAGCAGCTCGCGGGCCCGGTCCGGGTCCGTGCGGGTGAACGACGCGATGGCGCCGAGGCAGTTGTAGATGAAGTGCGGCGAGATCTGGGCACGCAGGGCCCGCAGCTCGGCCTCCATGAGCCGGGTGCGCTGGCGTTCGAGCTCGGCGAGCTCGACCTGGGTGGAGATCCAGCGGGCCAGCTCTTCGGTCGCGCGGACCAGCCCGGTGGAGACGCTCGGTCCGTACGCGGCGAGGGCCGCGACCACCTGCTCGTCGGCGACGATCGGGGCGAGGACCCCGGAGCGGATGGGGCAGTCGGGGTCGGCGCACGTGACCGTGCGCTCGTCGAGGACGACGGTCTGCCCGGACGACAGGACCGGCTGGGCCTGCTCGTGGACCGACGCCCGGTGGTGCGAGCCGACGCCTTCCCAGGCGAGGACCGCGTGGGGGTCGGTCAGGGCAACGGCCCGGGTACCCAGCATCGACCGCAGCTGGCGGGTCGCCTTCTGCGCACCCTCGGGGGTCAGACCGTCGCGCAGGAACCGTGTGGCGAGCGCCGCGCGGTGCAGCGTCTCGTACGTCGCGCGGTCGACCTGGCTGACGAACCGGCGGCGCCGCAGCAGCCAGATCAGCCCGACGAGCGCCGCGGCGAGAACCAGCACGGCGAGCACCACCGCGACCTGGTTCCGTTCCACGGGGGCAGCGTAGGCGTCGGCCTACGGTGAACCCCGTGACTCCCGTCGACCAGGTCGCCGCCCGGCTGCGGGCGCTCACCGAGCTGCCGGGAGTCGCCGAGGCGGGCGAGGCGGCGCGCGAGGCGTGCACGCGGCTGCGGTTCGAGGAGGCGCTGCGGCGTCGCATGCCGGAGGCCGCGGCCGAGTCGCGGGTCCGCGGCGCCCGGGCCAGTGCCGCCCTGGACGGCGCGGAGGTGCCGGTCGCCCGGGTTCGCGCACTGGTGAGCGGCGCGGCGGAGTGGGGGTCCGACCCGGTCGACCTGGCGCTCCGGGGCGCCGTTCAGGCGACCTCCGAGTCCGAGCACGTCGTCGGCCTGGTGCTGGGCGCTCCGTGGCAGGCGCTGGCCCGGCTGCACGTGGCGGCGATGGCGGGGGTGCTGCCCGAGTCCCAGGTCGGCCGGCCGCGAAGCGCCGGCGAGGACGCGCGTGAGCTGCTCGAGGTGGGGCCGGCCGCGAGTTCGGGCGAGGTGGCCGCCCGGTTGGGGTCGGTGGTCGACCTGTGTCAGGCCGCTCTGACGCCGCGGGTCTCCGGTCTGGTGGTCGCGGCGCTGGTGCACGCGGAGGTCGCGGCGGTGCGGCCGTTCGTCCAGGGCAACGCCGTCGTGGCGAGGGCCGCCGAACGGGCCGTCCTCCAGGCGACGGGGCTCGACCCGACCGGCGTGGCGGTGCCGGAGGTGGGGCACCTGAGGGGCGGTCTCGCGCCGTACGTGGGGGCGCTGGCCGCCTACGCGACCGGGTCGGTCGAGGGGGTCGCGCTGTGGTTGCGGCACTGCTGCCGAGGCCGTGGTCACCGGGGCCGAGGAGGGTATGCGGGTGTGCGCGGCGGTTCGGGAGGGTCGGCTCACCTGACGGCGCTGGGCCTCGTGGCGGAGGCTTGACGATCGCGTTGCTGTGCGCCGAGCGGTCTGGCGGGTCGCGGGATGGGCGAGTACAACAGAGGGACAACTCCAGACCACCGTCCGACGACCGGGCACCCACGCGCGGCAGTCCACTGAATGGGCAGCTCGTCATTGGGTTCATCCCTCGGCGACAACCACTGAATGCACGCTCTGGTCACCCGAGCCGCCTGACGGTCGTGATGGCACCTCACCTCCGCGAGCTGAGGTGCCATCACTTTGTCCGGGGCGGGTCTGGGGCCTGGGGTCTGCGGCCGTGTCCACAGGGCCTGGCCGGTTCGTCCCATGGTCCACAGGCGCGGAGCCGGTCCTGGTGAGGCGCGGTGCGGCGGTCGAGGCTGTGGGAGGGCCCGACGGGCGGGCCGGTCCGGGAGGTCGCGGTGGGGCGCACGCTGCTCGTGGTCGTGGGGGCATCCGGCGGGGTCGGGGCGTCGGTGCTCGCCACGGCCGTCGCGGTCAGGGCGGCGCGGGCTGGAGTGGACGTGGTACTCGTCGACGGCTGCCCGCTCGGTGGCGGACTCGACGTCGTCCTCGGCGCCGAGCAGGAGAGCGGCCTCCGTTGGGCCCACCTCAGCCGGCTGGCCGGGTCGGCCGACGCGCGAGCCCTCCTGGCGCGGTTGCCGGGCGCCGACGGCGTCCGGGTGCTGTCCTTCGGCCGGGATGCGACCGAGCCGCGTGCCGAGGTGGCCGCCGCGGTGGTGTCGGCGCTGGCCGCGACGTGCGCCCTGGTCGTCGTCGACGCGAGCCAGGCCGGGGGTACGGTCGCGGCCGCCGCCCTGGAGGCGGCCGACCGGGTTCTCGTCGTCGCCGGCGACGGGATGAGCCAGCTCTCGGCCCTCTCGGTGGTGTCCGGGCTGCTCGGGTCGGGCAGCGGTCGGGTCGGGGTGTCGATGGCGGTGTGTCTCCGCGGTCCGTCCTCGACCGCCGGGCCGGTGGCCCGAGTCGTGGAGTCGGAGCTGCGTTGGCCGGTTCTCTGCGCCCTCGACGACGACCGGGCGATGGCGGCCGATCTCGTGCACGGGATGGCGCCGGGTTCGCGGGCCAACGGTCCGGTGGTGCGGGCCGCCGACGAGGTGCTGGCCTGGGCGGTCCTCGACCGGCGCGGTGCGGCATGACGGTGTCGGCTCCGCTTCCGCCACCGGCGTGGGACCAGATCCGCCACGGCCGCCGGCCCGAACCAGAGACCCTGGCCACCGTTGCGGAGGTCGACGTCGCCACCGACGGTCTCGGCGGTGTGGCGGCCCGGCGCGGCTCCCTGCACGCCGACCTGCTCGGAGCCGGGCCGCTCGAACCACTCCTCGACCGGCCCGGCGTCACCGACGTGGCCGTGAACGGTGACGGTTCCGTGTGGGTCGACGCGGGCGACGGGATGGTCCGGGCCGAGGTCGACGTCGGCGGCCCGGACGCGGTCCGTCGGCTGGCGGTACGCCTGGCGGGCCTGGCCGGTCGGCGGCTGGACGAGACCTCGCCGTACGTCGACGGGGTGCTGCCGTCGGGAGCCCGGTTGCACGCGATCCTGCCGCCGCTGGTGGGGGACGGTCCGCACCTGACGCTGCGGGTGCCGGCTCGGTCCTCGATGAGCCTGGCCGACCTCGAGGCCGGTGGCATGTTCCCGCCCGGATGGGGCGGGTTACTGCGGCGGCTGGTCGACCGACGGGTGGCCTTCGTGGTGTCGGGCGGTACCGGCGTGGGGAAGACCACCCTCCTCGGGGCGCTGCTGGGCGAGTCCGCGGCGGGCGAGCGGGTCGTCGTCGTGGAGGACGTCCGCGAGCTCCGGGTCGACCGGCCGCAGGTCGTCCGGCTCGAGGCGCGTCCACCGAACGTCGAGGGCGCCGGCGAGGTCACCCTCACCACGTTGGTCCGACAGGCCCTGCGGATGCGTCCCGACCGGATCGTCCTCGGCGAGGCCCGCGGCGCCGAGGTCCGCGAGCTGCTCGCCGCACTCAACACCGGCCACGAGGGCGGCTGCGGGACGCTGCACGCCAACGGCGCGGCCGACGTCGTGGCGCGGTTCGAGGCCCTGGGCGCGCTGGCGGGGATGACGCCGGCGGCGGTCCACGCGCAGCTGGTCAGTGCGGTCGACGTGGTCGTGCACCTGGGCCGCCGGTCGGTGGACGGGATCGTCCGGCGGCGCGTGGAGACGATCGGCGTCCTGGTTCGCGGGCCGGACGGCCGGCCCGAGGTTCGCGACGCCCTGACGTCCGGTCCGGGGGAGGACGGGCGTGGCGCCGGATGGCCGGTCCTCCTCGAGGTCCTGGGAGTGTCCTCGGCCGAGGGCCGGGTGGCGCTGTCGGCCGTGCGGGAGACAGGTCGAGGGGCGCGGTCGTGACCGCGGTGGTCGTGGCCGCGCTGTTGGCGGTGGCCTCTGGCTTGGTTCTGTGGGGTCGAGGGCCGGGCTTGACGATTCCGGCGTCCGCGCGGCCGGCTGCGGGACGCGCAGGCTCGACGGCGCCGTGGTCATTGGCCCGTCGCCGACGCGGGCGGGCGGCCGAACGAGCCGCCACCGAGATGCTCGACGTCCTGGACGCCCTGGCGCCTGCCCTGCGCGCGGGGATGCCGCCGGTCGCCGCCCTCCGGCTGGTCACGAGGTCGGGGGCGAGGTCCGGGGCGAGGTCGGGGGCGAGGTCCGGCGCATTGTTCGGGTCGGTGTCGGCAACGTGGTCGCCGTCCGGGTCGGGTGCGCTGGGTGACCTCGCCGAGGCCGCCGCGCAGGGCGGGCCGTTGGCGCCGACGTGGTCCGCCTACGCCGACGCGCTGTCCTCGAGCGACCTCCGGCTCGTGGCGGCGGCGTGGTCGCTCTGCGACACGCTCGGGTCGCCGCTGGCGCCGACGGTCGCCACGGTCGCCGACGTGGTGCGCCGACGTCGAACCCTCCGCCAACGCGTCGCGGCAGCCTCGGCGGGTCCGGTGGCGACGATGCGGGTTCTCACGGCACTCCCTCTCACGGGCCCGTTCGTCGCTCTCGCAGTCGGCGTCCCTCCGAGTGACCTCTATGCGCAACCGGCCGGCGCGGCGTCCCTCGCGGTGGGCCTCACGCTGCTCCTCGTCGGCCGGTTATGGGCCGGTCGCCTGGTCGCCGCAGTGGCGGTCGAGCCTCGCCCGCCGTCCCGATGGCGGTCCGTACCGCGAAGGCGGTCGCCGTGACGCTCTCGGAACCCGTGGCGCTCGCCACTGCCCTGGTCCTTGCGGTCCTGGCCGCCTCCGCGACCCTGGCCGGCGCACGGCGACGCGGACACGACGCGAAGTGGGCGCTCCGTCCACCCAGCCGGCGAGCGGGTCAACGCAACCCCACGGAGCCGGGCAGCGCGCTGCCGGACGATCACCGGTTGCGGCACGAGGGCGGGCGGGCGTGGGGCCGGCGAGCTCGTGCGCGAGCCCGGGCGCCGACGTCCGACGACGTGGCCGCGTCGATGGTGCTGCTCGCCGTGGCCCTGCAGTCCGGGTGCGGCGTGGTCGAGGCGATCGAACAGGTTGCCACCGTCGCGCCGCCACCGGCGGGGGCGGAGCTCGCGGTGGTCGCCGCGGCGCTGCGCTGGGGCGTGACCGAGGACGAAGCATGGCGTGAGGTGTCCGCAGCGTGGGCGCGGACGGCGATGGCCCTCCGCCTGGCCCGAGAGGCGGGGGTGGCGCCCTCGTCGCTCCTCCTGTCCGGGTCCGAGGACCTGCGGTCGTCCCGACTGGCGGAGATCGACGTCGCGGCCGCCCGGCTCGGCGTTCGGTTGGTGGTACCGCTGGGCGTTGCGTTCCTGCCGGCGTTCGTGCTGACCACCGTCGTCCCCGTGGTCCTCGCGCTGGCCCGCCAGGTGCTCGCACCGTGACCCGCGTCCCCAGACCGTGCGCCTTCGGAAACCCGAGAGGCGTGAGATGGTCGGAAAGTGCCTGCCGCCGACCTCGCCGTCACGCTTCGCGCCGCTGCCGCCGACCGTAACCCCAGCGGTCAGCGAGGGCTCTGGGTGAGCTTCCTGTCCGCATACGGGCTCGAGGCGGTGCTGGGAGCACGGCCGCCGGAGGGCGACGCCTCGGATTCCGGGGCGGGTGCCATTGCCTGGGTCGGGCTGGACCTCCAGCACGGCGACCTCGGTCTCGACGATGTCATCCCGCTTGTGCGCGTGGCCGAGCGGGCGGGAGTGGCGGTCCTCCCTCGGCTGGCCTCCCATGCCGGTGACGCGATCGGCAAGGTGGTCGACGCCGGCGTGCAGGGCGTCATCGTGCCCGGCGTCGAGTCGGCCGCGGAGGCGCGCGCGCTCGTGCGCGCGATCCGCCTCCCTCCCGCCGGTGCTCGCAGCACCGGGGCCGCACGCACCTCGCTCGGCGTGACCGACGGCACGGAACCGTTGCTGCTGCCGATGGTCGAGACCGCAGCCGGGCTGGCCGCCGCGGCGGAGATCGCCGGGGTTCCCGGCGTCGACGGCATCTTCATCGGCCCCTACGACCTGTCGATGTCGTTGGGCTGCCAGCCGGGCGAGGAACCGGTCATGAGCGCCATCGCCTCCGTCGTCGAGACGGGTCGCGCGGCCGGGAAGATCGTCGGCATGTTCACCGGACGTCCCGACCTGCTCGCGCTGGCGCAGAACCTCGACCTCATCGGCGTCGACACCGACGTCACCGCGGTCCGCCGCGGGATCGCCGACCTCTTCGTCTGACGCCGTTCGTCGCCCTGACGGCTGGGCACCGCGTGGGCGAGTCGAGGCCGAACTCGCAGGTCAGCGCCCTATCCTGCGCGCATGGCTCAACGAGTGCGAACGATCCTCATCTCCGACCTGTCGGGTGACGAGGTGGAGGCAGGGGGCGAGTCGATCTCCTTCAGCTACAGGGGCGTCGACTACACCATCGACCTGACGGCCAAAGAGGCCAAGGGGTTCGACAAGGCCATCGCGATGTACGTCGAGCACGCGCGCAAGGGCGGCCGGTCCCGCTCGGCGCGGTCGTCGTCGGCCTCGTCGCACAGCCACGCGGAGCGGATCGGCAACATGAAGCGGTGGGCCGCGGAGCAGGGCCTGGACTACCCCAAGCGGGGCCGCCTCCCCAAGAGCCTCGTCGAGGCGTACGACGCCGCACACTGACCGGCCGGTTCGGCCCACGGCATCACGGGCTCAGGACAGCCCGACCCACGGCGCTGACGCCTGCATGGCCAGCCGTACGGGGGTGTTGGCCGCCCCGAACCCGGCGTACCCACCTCGCCGCTCCAGCAGCTCCACGTAGAACCGGCCCGCGACCAGCGGCGTGTACACGTGGAACAGCTCGCCCTCTCCGTCGCGGTCGTAGAGCACCCCGAGCCGTCGCAGCCGCTCGAGCAGCCCCGGCTCCAGGCCGAGCCGGGCCTGCAGGTCGTCGTAGTACCCGTCCGGGAAGTAGAGCAGCGGAGCGCCCGCATCCCGCAGTCCCTCGACGCGGTCGAGAAGGTCGGTGCACGCGAACGCGACCTGGTTCACCCCGGTCGGGGCGTGGCCCGCGCGCACCACGATGTTGAGCACGACGCGTACACCGCCGTCGCGCGGAAGCAGAACGCGGCTCCGCAGCCGTCCCGCGGGGTCGAAGAACTCGCTCACCGGACCCGGCTTCAGCCCGAACAGCGTGCGGTAGAACGACACCTCCGCATCGGACCGGTCGACGTCGACGGCCGCGCCGACGTGGTCGATCCCGATCCAGCCGCCGGTCGCGGCTCCCCGCTCCCCGAGGTCTGCGTCGTGCGCGCCGGAGGGAACCACCTGGACCGCCACGCCGGTCGGGCTGGTCACCGTGAACGTGCCGGCCCGGGCGCCGGGACGGCTCGTCGGCTCCCAGGTGAGTGCCTCGGCGCGGGCGAACGACCGGGTCGGGTCGTCGACGCCCAGCCCGAGGGTCGGAACCGACGGCCGGGGCAGCGCCGTGCTTCGCCGCAGCTCCAGGTCGGACGTGGTGTCCACCACGACGTGTGCGCCGCCGTTGTGGAACCAGGTGCGTGCACTGCCGTCGTCGCCCGCGAGTGCCCGAAAACCCAGTGACGTCAACAGCTTCGGCACCGCATCAGATCTCGGGTTCGTCGCTATCTCGACGAACGCCGCGGTCGGCGTCTCCGGTTCGGCCGGTGGGTCGAACAGCTCGACCAGGGGCCGGCAGTGGTCGCTGCCGTGCGAGTCCGGTCCGGCGACGCGGTCCCAGTGCCGACGCAGCTGCTCCTCGAGGAAGAGCAGCGACCGCATCGCGTCGCGCGCCGTCTCGTGGGGCTCGGCCTCGCGGACGATGTCGTTGAACACCTCGAGCGACAACGGTCCGCGGTAGCCGGCCTCGACCACGGCCGCGACCACACCGACGACGTCCAGGGAGCCCTGACCGGGGAAGCATCGGTGGTGGCGGCTCCATTCGAGGACGTCCATCGACAGGTGCGGCGCGTCGGCCACCTGGAGGTAGGCGACCCGATCCCCGGGGATGCCGGCGAGCACGGTCTCGTCGTCGCCACGGGCGAGCAGGTGGAAGGTGTCGACCGCCAGCCCGGCCTCGGGCATACCGGCCCGGCTCACGACCTCCCAGGCCTGGCCGACGCGGTTGATGCACGTGCCCCACGCCAGCGCCTCGTAGGCGAGCGTGAACCCGCGCTCCGCGGCGAGGCGGCCGACGGCGGCGAGCTGCTCGGCGGCGAGGTCGAGGTCGTCGCTGGCGTCGGGATGGACGGCCGAGCAGAGCAGTGTCCGGGTCGCGCCGAGCCGTTCCATCACCTCGAACTTCGCCTCGGCGAACCGGAGCCGGTCGGTGAACAGCGCGGGCGCCACCCCGACCACGTCGCGCAGCGGCTGGAACAGGTCGATCGCGAGACCCAGGTCGCGGCACCGGGCCGCGACCTCCTCGGCCCGCATCGGGGTGGCGGTGAGGTCGGCGTCGAAGAGCTCGATGCCCGCGAAGTGCGCGGCCGCGACCGCTTCGAGCTTGTCCTCCAACGTCCCCGACACGGAGACCGTCGCGATGCTCTTGCGCACGGGGACCTACCCGGCGCTGTGGCTGAGCGCCACGTGCTGCCCCGTGAGCGTCTCGAAGTGCGCCTGCATGCGCCGGATGTCCGCGTCCCGGCCGGTCAGCAGGCGGAAGGCCGCGACGTGCTGGTGCACGGCCATGGCCCCGCCGGTCATCACACGACAGCCGGCCGCGCGCGCCCGGTGGACGAGCTCGGTCTCGAGCGGGAAGTAGATGATGTCGGCCACCCACTGGTCCGGCCGTAGGAAGGCGGGATCGAGGGGCAGTCCGGGATGGGCGTCCATCCCGACCGGGGTGGCCTGGATGAGCCCTCCCGCAGTGGCGAGCACGGCCTCCAGGTCGGTCGTGGAGGAGACCCGGTCGGGCCCGATCAGCGCGCCCAGCCGGGCAGCCACCGCGGCGGCCCGGTCGGCGTCCTGGTCGACGATGTCGAGGTGGGCGGCGCCGTACCGCAGCGCGCCGTACCCGACCGCCACTCCCGCTCCGCCCGCGCCGAGCAGCACCATCCGGTCTCCGGTCGCGTCGGGCAACGTCGCCCGCAGCGCGTCGGCGAACCCGACCCAGTCGGTGTTGTGCCCGATGGTCCGGCCGCCTCGAATGACGACGAGGTTCGACGCTCCCAGGGCCTCCGCCTCCGGGCTCGCCTCGTCGACGTGCGCCATCACGGCGTTCTTGAACGGGTGGGTGACGGCCAGCCCGTCGAAACCGAGCCGGACGGCCCAACGCAGGACCTCAGCGGTGTCCTCCAGACCGAGGCCGGTATGCGTCGCATCCACGACGCGGTAGGCGAGGGAGAGGCCCTGGGCCTCCCCCTCGCCTTCCTGCAAGGGCTTCGCCAGCGAGCCGCCGATGTTGTCGCCGAGGAGGCCGACCACGAAGGACGTCGTTGTCATCGTGCGGTCCCCTCGGTTTCGTTGTGCTAATCGGTATGCGGCGGACGGCTCAGCTGGTGCGCAATGTGCCGGTGGTGTCGACGGTACGCGCAGAGTCTCGCCGCGGGCCGAGCTCGGTCGTGGGGACCAGGTGGGTGTTCTTCGGACCGGTGGCCACGGCGATCGCGGAGATCGCACAGGCCAGAGCGGCGAAGATGGCGACCCGGCTCCAGCCGTCGCTGCCGGTACCCGCGAGAGCGGCGGCGATGGTCGGGGTGAACCCGGCCAGGCCGAAGCCGAACTGCGTACCGATAGCCATGCCCGAGAGCCGGACGTTGGTCGGGAAGTACTCGGCGTACGTCGCCGGCCACACCGCGTTGGTCATGCTGTAGACCACGCCGGCGAGCAGCAGGCCGACGGTCCAGACCAGTGCCCCGTTCTTCGACGCGATTGCGGCCAGGTAGGCGACGGCGAGGATGGCCGAGCCGATGGCGCCGGTGACGAAGATCGGCTTGCGGCCGACCTTGTCGGACAGGCCCGCCCAGAACGGGATGATCGCGATGGCGATGAGGTTGGCCACGATGGCGATCCACAGCATGAACGTGGAGGAGAACCCGTTGCCGTAGGTCGCCGACGTCGCGAAGGTGAGGGCGAAGACCGTGTAGAGCGTGTTGATCATCGCGATGAAGGCGGCGAACATCACCCGGAGCACGCCCCGCCAGTGGTACTTGAAGAGGATGGACAGCGGCGTCTTGGGCACCTCGCCATGAGCGACCTCCTCCGAGAAGATCGGTGTCTCCTCGAGCCGGCGCCGGATGATGTAGCCCGCCGCGACGACGACGGCGCTGAGCAGGAACGGGATCCGCCAGCCCCACGTGAGGAGCTGCTCCTCCGAGAGCAGCGCGGCGAGCGGAAGGAAGATCGCCGGCGCCAGCACCTGGCCACCCTGCGTGCCGCTCAGGGTCCAGCTGGTGAAGAACCCGCGCCGGTTGTCCGGCGAGTGCTCGAAGGACATCGAGTTGGCACCCGCCTGCTCGCCGGCGGCCGAGAGCCCCTGGAGGAGGCGCAGAACGACGAGGAGGATCGGCGCGAGGATGCCGATGACGTCGTAGGTCGGCAGGCAGCCGACGAGGAAGGTCGAGACGCCCATGAGGAGGAGCGTCCCGATGAGGACCGGCTTGCGTCCGAACCGGTCGCCGAGGTGGCCCATGAGGAACGAGCCGACCGGCCGGGCGATGTACCCGACACCGAAGGTCGCGAGCGACGCGACGGTCGCGGCGGCGGCGTTGCCGCTGGGGAAGAAGATCTTGGGGAACACCAGCGCGGCCGCGGTCCCGTAGATGACGAAGTCGTAGTACTCCAAGGCGCTGCCGACCCATGCGGCGATCGCGGCCTTCTTCGGCGTCCGGGCGGGGAGCCCGTCGGCAGGGACCGCAGCGGCGGCCGAGTTCGTGTCTGGCATCGTTGCCAACCCTTCGCGAGGATCGCCATGGACGCGGTGTCCGGCGATGGACGTGGGGCAGACCGTAGGACCGCCGCCGATCCGATGGCAAACGTTTGCCATAATTTGCCACATGTCTCCGCAGCGCCGCCCACGAGCCGTGACGATCACCGACGTGGCGCGCGCTGCCGGCGTCGCGCCGTCGACCGTCTCGAGGGCCGTCACGCGTCCGGACCGCGTGAATGCCGTGACGCGCGAGCACGTCCTCGAGGTGGCCGGCCGCCTCGGGTACCGACCCAGCCCGGTCGCGCGGGCTCTCGGCAGCGGACGTACCCGGACGCTGGCCCTCGTCCTGCCCGACATCACCAACCCGTACTTCGCCGGCGTGATCCGCGGCGCCGAGCGCCAGGCCGCCGCGACCGGGCACGTCCTCGTCATCGGCAGCTCGGAGGAGTCGGGACGCGCGGAGTGGCGGATCGTCGAGAAGCTGGCCGGGTCGGTCGACGGGTTCCTCATCGTCTCGAGCCGGATGAGCGACCAGCGCATCGTCCAGACCTCCGGACTGCGGCCGGTCGTCCTCGTCAACCGGCAGACTCCCGGGGTCACCAGCGTGAGCCCCGACCAGGAGTCCGGCACGCGGCAGATCATCGAGCACCTCGCGTCACTGGGCCACCGCGAGGTGCTGTTCCTGGCCGGCCCACCGGAGTCGTGGCTGGGCTCCCGTCGCTGGGCGGGGATCAGCGCAGCGGCCAAGCGACGTCGGATGACGGCGCGGCGCGTGGGTCCGTTCCCGCCGTCGATCGAAGGTGGCTACGTCGGCGGCGAAGCGGCGATGAGCGACATCGCGACGGCGGTCATCGCCCACAACGACCTGATCGCCATCGGGGTGCTGCTGCGCCTCGCGTCCCGCGGGGTCCGGGTCCCCGACGACCTGAGCGTGGTCGGCTTCGACAACATCTTCGGCTCCGACTGGTGCGACCCGCCGCTCACCACCCTGAGCGACCGGACCGAGCAGGCCGGGCGGTCCGCGATCGACCTGCTCGTGTCGCTCGTGACGGAGGGCGACGAGGACGCCGAACCGCCGGCCGAGATCGTCGCGCCGACCGAGCTGGTGATCCGCCGGTCCACCGGTCGGGCGCGCACCGGCCCGCTGCACCCGGCCTAGCCGCGCCTCACTGCGGGCCACCCAGGCTCCGCTCGATGCCGCTCGCGGCCACCTGCAGCGCCGAGACGAGCCGGGGACGGTCGCGTCGAAGGCTGGGGACCACGATGCCGACCGAGGCGACCACGTCGCTGCCCTGACGGATCGGAACTGCTACCGAGCAGGCGCCGAGGCTCATCTCCTCGACCGTCGTCGCATACCCCTCCACTCGCACCCGGCGCAGCTGCTCGGCCAGCATCCCGGGCGCGGTGACGGTATGCCGGGTCACGCGCCGCAGCCTCGACTGCAGGACCTCTCGCTGCACCGCGTCCGGCGCGAACGCGAGCAGCACCTTTCCGACCCCGGTGCAGTGCAAGGGAAGCCGGGATCCGACGGTGCTGACGATCGGTACCGACGCCCGCCCCGACAGCCGCTCCACGTAGAGCACCTGGTGCCGGTCGCGAACCGCCAGGTGGACGGTGGCCAGCGTCGCCGCATACACGTCGTGGAGGAACGGGGACGCCGCCTGCCGGAGCCCGGACTGGACCGGCGCCAGCAGTCCGACGTCCCAGAGGCGTCGCCCGATGGCGTACCGGCCGTCCGCGAGACGGGTCAGCGCGCCCCACTGGACCAGCTCCCCGACCAGCCGGTGGGCGGTGGGCGGGGGCAGTGACGCCCGTGCGGCGAGCTCGGTCAGGCTCAACATCCGGTGCCGCTGGTCGAAGGCCCCGAGGAGCGAGAGTGCGCGGGACGTGACGGTCGCGCCCGGGGACGAGCTGTTGCCGGCCACGGGTCCCCTTCCGCTCAGTGGAACTCCATCCTGCCACCGGCACCGCCGTGGGGCCTACCGTGACGGGCATGACGACGACCGTCTCCTCCGACTCGGCCGCCTCGACCCAGGCCGAGGTGAGCCGAGAGATCGCCGACATCGCAGCCGAGTACCAGCGATCCGGCGTCGAGGAGACCCAGCCTCGGCTGGACTACGCGCCGTACCGGAGCAGCCTCCTGCGCCACCCGACCAAGGACCTCCACCACGCCGACCCCGAGACCATCGAGCTCTGGGCTCCCTGCTTCGGGCAGCGCGACGTCGGTCCCCTCGAGGCGGACCTCACGATCCAGGACGGCGGGGAGCCGCTGGGCGAGCGGATGATCGTCACCGGACGGGTGCTCGACGGCCAAGGCCGACCGGTCGCCGGACAGCTCGTCGAGATCTGGCAGGCGAACGCCGGCGGCCGCTACATCCACAAGCGCGACCAGCACCCGGCTCCGCTCGACCCGCACTTCACCGGCGTCGGGCGCTGCCTCACGGGTCCCGACGGGTCCTACCGGTTCCAGACCATCAAGCCCGGGCCCTACCCGTGGAAGAACCACCACAACGCCTGGCGCCCGGCACACATCCACTTCTCGCTGTTCGGCACCGACTTCACCCAGCGCATGGTCACCCAGATGTACTTCCCGGGTGACCCGCTCTTCGCGCTCGACCCGATCTACCAGGCCATCACCGACCAGCGGGCCCGCGACCGGCTCGTCGCGACCTACGACCACGACGTCACCCAGCACGAGTGGGCCACCGGGTATCGCTGGGACATCGTCCTCACCGGCAGCCGGCGCACACTGATGGAGGAGTCGTGACCGACCTCGTGCCCACCCCGGGCCAGACCGTCGGGCCGTTCTTCGGGTATGCGTTGCCGTTCGACCGCGATAACGAGCTGGTTCCGCTCTCGCACCCGTCCGCCGTGCGGCTCCACGGTCGGGTGACCGACGGCGAGGGCGTCGGAGTCCCGGATGCGCTCCTCGAGCTGTGGCAGGCCGCACCTGACGGTTCCGTTGTGCAGCACGACGGTTCGCTACGTCGTGACGGCTGGACGTTCACCGGCTGGGGCCGTGCGTCCACCGACCCCGAGGGCGGGTACGCGTTCACGACGCTACGGCCCGGGCCGACCGAGCCCGGCCGGGCCCCGTTCTTCGCGGTCACGGTCTTCGCGCGTGGCCTGCTGAACCGGCTCTTCACGCGGGCGTACCTGCCCGACGACGCCGAGGCACTCGCCGACGACCCGCTCCTCACGTCCCTCGAGCCGGACCGGCGCTCGACGCTGGTATGCCGGGCGGACGACCATGGGTACGTGTTCGACGTACGGCTCCAGGGTGACGACGAGACCGTGTTCCTGCGGTACCCGGGGCAATGAGCGACCTCTTCTGGCCCGGCGACGAACGCGCCGGAGCGACCATGACGGAGGCGTCGTTCCTCGCCGCGATGGTTCGGGTCGAGGAGGCCTGGCTCGCTGGGCTGGTCGCTGCCGGGATCGCCCCGTATTCGGCCAAGGCGGACCTCGCGGGCCTGGTCGGACCCGGCGACGTCGAAGCGCTGTCGGTGGCCAGCGAGGCGGGCGGCAACCCCGTGATTCCCTTGGTGGCATTGCTGCGCAACCGGATTCGGGAGTCCAACGTCGACGCGGCCCGATGGGTGCATCGCGGACTGACCAGCCAGGACGTCGTGGACACGGCCCTGATGCTCTGCCTTCGTGACGCCGTCGATCTTGTCCACGAAGAGTTACGAGGCCAGGTCGAGGCGTTGTCCCGCCTGGCTGACGCCCACCGGTCGACGGTGATGGCCGGCCGGACGCTGACACAGCACGCCGTGCCGATCACGTTCGGCCTCAAGGTATCCGGGTGGCTCACCGGTGTGCTCGACGCCGCCGACGCGCTCGGTCGCACGCGGAGCGGGCTGGCCGCTCAGGTCGGCGGCGCCGCCGGAACCCTGGCCGCGGCGACCCAACTGGCGCGCACCGCGGCTCTGGACGACCCCGTCGAGGTGGCCGTGACCTTGGCCGACGGGCTCGCCAACGCGCTGGGTCTGGCTGCCCGCCCGCCGTGGCACACCTCGCGTCGCCCTGTCACCGCAGCGGGGGACGCGCTCGTGGCCGTGACCGACGCCTGGGGGCGCATCGCGGCGGACGTGGCGACGTTGGGGCGTCCCGAGATCGGCGAGCTGGCCGAGCCGGACGTCGCCGGCCGCGGGGGTTCGTCGACGATGCCGCAGAAGCAGAACCCGGTCCTGTCCGTGCTGGTCCGCCGGGCCGCCCTGACCGCTCCTGGCCTCGGCGCCACGCTGCATACCGCCGCGGCGCTGGCCGTGGACGAGCGGCCCGACGGTTCCTGGCACGCCGAGTGGGCGACGCTGCGAACCCTCGCCCGCCAGACCGTCGTGGCCGGTTCGCAGACGACCGAGCTGGTCTCCGGACTCCGGGTGGACGCTCAACGTATGGCGGAAACCGTTGCCACCGCTGGGGATGCGCTGATGGCCGAGCAGCGGTCGGTCGCCGGCGACGACGCTGGCGGTCGTCCGCAGGACTATCTCGGAGCGACTGACCGGTTCGTCGACCTGGCCCGGGCGCGGGCTCGCGTCTACCTCGAGGGGGAGTCATGACCGCGCTGCGGGTGGTCGGCACCCAGCTGAGCGACCCTGGTCCCGATGAGCGGCGCAAACCGCTGCTGGTCCTGGGTCCGTCGCTGGGGACGTCGGCCGTCGCCCTCTGGACCGCGTGTGTCGGTGACCTCGCTGACCGTTTCCACCTCGTCGCCTGGGACCTGCCCGGACACGGCGTGAGTCCGCCGACGACCGGCTCATCTCTCGACTTCGCCGACCTCGCCGCCGCCGTGCTCGACCTCGTCGACGCGGTCCAGGAGGAGCGCGGCGAGCCGACCGGGCCGTTCGCCTATGCCGGCGACTCGGCCGGCGGTGCCGCCGGACTGCAGCTGCTCGTCGACGCGCCCGATCGCGTTCGGGCCGCCGTGATCCTCAGCAGCAGCGCGGCGTTCGGGGCGATGCCGGGCTGGACCGACCGGGCCGCCGCCGCGCGGGCCTCGGGGACCGCTTCGTTGGTACCGCTCTCGCTGCAGCGGTGGTTCACCGACGGGTTCGCCGACCGTGAGCCGGAACGCGTGTCGACCCTGCTGCACTCTCTGCGGGAGGCGGACGACGAGAGCTACGCCCAGGTGTGCGAGGCCCTGTCCCGGTTCGACGTCCGCGACCGACTGGCGGACGTGACGGCAGCGGTGCTCGCGGTAGCCGGCTCCGAGGACGTCGCCACGCCTCCGGAGCTGCTCGAGGAGATCGCGGCCGGGATCGCCGGCTGTCGGCTGGTCGTCCTGGACGGCGTGGCCCACCTGCCGCCGGCCGAGGTGCCGTCCGTCGTCGTCAAGCTGCTGGCGCAGCATCTGGAGCCGCGGGAGGAGGCGCCCACCCGCATACCCTCCGAGGCGGGCGACGATGTCGCGGACCCTCTGTACGACAAGGGAATGGCGGTCCGCCGTGCCGTCCTCGGTGATGCCCACGTCGACCGGGCGACGGCGTCGACCACGGACCTGACGCGGGAGTTCCAGGAGCTCATCACCCGCTACGCCTGGGGTTCCATCTGGACCCGGCCCGGCCTCGACCGCCGCAGCCGCTCGATGATCACCCTCACCGCGCTCATCGCTCGCGGTCACCACGAGGAGCTGGCCATGCACCTTCGGGCCGCACGCACCAACGGGCTGACCGACGACGAGATCAAGGAGGTCATCCTCCAGAGCGCGATCTACTGTGGCGTCCCGGACGCCAACACCGCCTTCCGAGTGGCGCAAACCGTTCTCTCGGAACCCGTTCCAACCGAGGAGCAGTCCTGATGACGCACCCCACCGGTGAGTCCGCCTACGTGTATGCCGCGGTACGCACGCCGTTCGGCCGGTTCAACGGAGGCCTGTCCGGCGTCCGGCCCGACGACCTCGCCGCCACGGCCCTGCGTGGCGTCCTGGACGCGGTTCCCGGCCTCGACCCGCAGGACATCGGTGACGTCGTCTGGGGCAACGCCAACGGCGCCGGTGAGGACAACCGCAACGTCGGGCGGATGGCGGTCCTGCTGTCGGGCCTGCCGGTCACGCTTCCGGCCACGACGGTGAACCGGCTCTGCGGCTCGAGCCTCGACGCCGCGATGATGGGGTCGCGGACGATCGAGTCCGGCGACGCGGACGTGGTCGTCGTCGGTGGGGTCGAGTCGATGACGCGAGCGCCGTGGGTGCTGCCCAAGCCGGCCAAGCCGTTCCCGGCCGGCGACATGACTGCGGTGTCGACGACGCTGGGGTGGCGGCTGGTCAACCCGAGGATGCCGAAGGAGTGGACGGCGTCCTTGGGGGAGTGCAACGAGCAGCTGCAGGAGAAGTTCGCCATCTCCCGCGAACGGCAGGACGCGTTCTCGATGCGCTCGCACCAGCTGGCCGACGCCGCCTGGAACGAAGGGTTCTATGACGACCTCACAGTGTCGGTACCGGGCACCGAGGTCACCCGGGACGAGTCGATCCGCCCAGGAACGACACTCGAGAAGCTGGCGACGCTGACTCCGTCGTTCCGCGCGGAGGGGACCATCACGGCGGGCAACGCGTCGCCGCTCAACGACGGCGCCTCGGCCGTGGTCCTCGGCTCCCGTGCGGCGTCCTCACGAGTCGGGAGTGCGCCGCTGGCCCGCATCGCCGGCCGGGCCGCCGCCGCGCTCGAACCGCAGATGTTCGGGTATGCGCCGGTCGAGGCGGCCGAGCAGGCGCTGCGGCGGGCGGGGATCGGCTGGTCCGATATCGGCGCGGTCGAGCTGAACGAGGCCTTCGCGGTGCAGTCGCTCGCCTGCCTCGACGCGTGGGGTGTCGACCCGGAGATCGTCAACGCCAAGGGCGGGGCGATCGCCATCGGCCATCCGCTGGGCGCTTCGGGGGGCCGGATCCTCGGCACCCTGGTCAAGCGGATGCGGGACGGCGGGCACCGGTGGGGTGTCGCGGCGATCTGCATCGGGGTGGGACAGGGACTCGCGGTCGTGCTCGAGAACGAGGACGCCTGATGTCGCGGTTCTCCGTCGTCACCGACCCGGACGAGGCGGTCTCCGGAATCGCTGACGGGGCAACGGTTCTCGTCGGTGGCTTCGGGATGGCCGGTATGCCGGTGGTCCTGATCGACGCTCTGATCCGGCAGGGGGCGTCCGACCTGACCGTGGTGTCGAACAACGCAGGGAACGGGGACACCGGACTCGCCGCGCTGCTCGCGGCCGGGCGGGTGCGCAAGATGATCTGCTCGTTCCCACGCCAGTCCGACTCCTGGGTGTTCGACGGCCTCTTCCGAGCCGGAAAAGTCGATCTCGAGGTGGTCCCCCAGGGGAACCTCGCGGAGCGGATGCGGGCTGCTGGCGCAGGGATCGGGGCGTTCTTCAGCCCCACCGGCGTTGGTACCCCGCTGGCCGAGGGCAAGGAGACGCGAACCATCGACGGGCGCGACTACGTGCTGGAGTACCCCATTCGCGGAGACGTCGCGCTGGTCAAGGCCCATATCGCCGACGCCATGGGCAATGTCGTCTACCGCAAGACCGCCCGCAACTTCGGGCCGGTCATGGCCGCCGCGGCGGCCATGACCATCGTCGAGGTCTCGCAGGTCGTGCCCGTTGGAGCCCTGGACCCGGAGAACGTGGTCACCCCGTCGATCTACGTCAACCGGGTCCTGGACCGGTCCGGGATCGATGACTCCGCTGATGCCGCTACTGAACCCGCCCGGACGGAGGCGTCATGACCGACCTCGCTGCTGCGTCGCATACGGAACCCGCGACCGTCGTCGAGCACACCGAACGCGGACCGCTCGACCGTCAGGAGCTCGCGGCCCTCGTCGCGCGAGACATCCCGCCGGGGTCCTACGTGAACCTCGGGATCGGGCAGCCGACCACCGTCGCCGACTTCCTCGACCCCGCGGCCGGCGTCATCCTGCACACCGAGAACGGGATGCTCGGGATGGGACCGGCCGCCGTCGGTGACCAGGTCGACACCGACCTCACCAACGCCGGCAAGATCCCGGTCACCGAGCTGCCGGGAGCGTCGTACTTCCACCACGCGGACTCGTTCGCGATGATGCGCGGCGGGCACCTCGACGTCTGCGTCCTGGGCGCGTTCCAGGTCTCGCAGCACGGCGACCTGGCGAACTGGCATACCGGCGCACCGGACGCGATCCCCGCGGTGGGCGGGGCGATGGACCTGGCGATCGGGGCCAAGGAGGTCTTCGTCATGATGACGCTCTTCGCCAAGGACGGCACGGCCAAGCTCGTGCCGAAGTGCACCTACCCGCTGACGGGACTGCACTGCGTGAGCCGGGTCTACAGCGACTATGCGGTCATCCAGGTCGGCCCGGAGGGTGCCCGGGTCACCGAGACGTATGGGATCTCGTTTGCCGAACTGGCAACACGACTGGACGTCACCCTCACGGGCGGTGAGACGCTGCCCGGGTGACCCACCACCACGACGACCTCGACGTCGCCACCCTTCACACCGAGGCGTTCTGGGACGAGCGCTACGGATCGTCCGACCAGGTCTGGAGCGGCCGACCCAACCAGCGGCTGGTCGAGAACGTCGCGGGCCGAGCACCCGGCACCGCCCTCGACATCGGCTGCGGAGAGGGAGGGGACTCGATCTGGCTGGCCGGCGAAGGCTGGACGGTGACGGCCGTCGACGTCTCCGGCGTCGCGTTGGAGCGCGCCGCAGGGCACGCGGCGGCGGCCGGCCACGAGGTCGCCGCGCGGATCACCTGGCGGCGCGAGGACCTGCGCGAGTGGGCACCGGCGCCGGAGTCCTATGACCTCGTGTCCGAGCAGTTCCTGCACCTGCCGTCGGCGCTGCGGATCCGTCAGCACGAGCGGTTCGCCGCCGCGGTTCGGCCCGGCGGGATGCTCCTCGTCGTCGGTCATCACCCCGTCGACAACGACACGATGCAGCGACCGCACCCGGCGGACCTGTTCTTCACGGCCGAGGAGGAGGCGGCTCGCCTGTCGCCGCTGCAGTGGGACGTGTCGGCGACGACGCCGACCCGGCCGTGGCACGACCCCGACGGCAACCCGGTGATGATCTCCGACGCGGTGGTCCGGGCCGTCCGTCGGGGTTAGCTGGTGCTGAACGTTGGCGCCACGGCCTGGCGAACGACCGGAGTCCCGTACTCCCGTAACCCGCCTGGGCGTTCCGTGGCTGTCCGTTAAGAGGCGGTTTGAGCGGCTGTTGATACCGGTCCGGACGCGACGCGGATGAGGGTCTGCTGACCGGCGGCGACGAGCACGCGTTCGCTGGCATGGCTCGCGTACACCTCGAACCGGCAGATCGTGAGCGTCCGCCCGGACTTGAGGACCGTTCCGCGCGCTTCGAGCCGGTCGCCGCGGGCGGGGGCGAGGAGGTTGACCTTGAACTCCACCGTGAGCACCTCGGTGCCCTCGGGGAAGACCGTGTAGGCCGCGTAGCCGCCGGCGCTGTCGGCGATGGCGGTGGTCGCCCCCGCGTGGAAGTAGCCGTGCTGCTGGGTCAGCTCCGCCCGGTGCGGCAGGACGATGTCGACCTGGCCCGGGCCGATGTGCGCCAGCTCGGCCCCGAGGTGCCGCATCAGACCCTGCCGCTCGAAGCTGGCGCGGATGCGAGCCTGGATCTGCGGGGTTGCGTCGTCCGCCGGGTCGGGATCTGGCATGGGGTTCTCCGCTCGTCGTGGTCCGGGACCGATGCTGCCAGGCGCATCGGGTCCCGGTCGTCGTCCACAGGGGGTGGCCGGTTCGTCCCACATCCACAGGTCGGGAGGGGCGTCCTTGGCGGGCACGGTCGGTCCCAGCAGCATCGTCAGCAGGTCCGGAACGTCCGGTCGGCATCCGCGAGGTGCCAGGTGCGACAAGGGGTGTGGACGATGCGAGGTTCGGTGGTTGGGGCGGTCAGAGGGCTGCTGGTCGGGAGGATGCGCCGGGTCCGTCGTGTGCGCCGGTTGCGGTCGGCCGGCATGACGACGGCGGAGTATGCGGTGGGCACCCTGGCCGCCGTGGCCTTCGCCGCAGTCCTGCTCGCGGTCGTGAAGTCGGGAGCCGTCATGTCGGCGTTGACCGGGATCATCACGACGGCGCTGGGTTCGGCGGGCTGAGATGTCGGGGCGACACGACCGCGGGATGGTCACGGCCGAGCTCGCGGTCGCCGTTCCGGTCGTCGTCGTCGTGCTGGCGCTCGGGCTGGCGGCCATCCGTCTCGGCATCGACGAGGTCCGCTGCGTCGACGCCGCTCGACTGGCCGCCAGGGCCCTGGCTCGGGGAGACTCGGAGGCGTCGGCGCGGGACCTCGCCCTGACGGCGGCTCCGCCTGGCGCCTCGGTCTCGCTCGGCTCTAGTGGGGCCGAGGTCTCAGCCACCGTGGCCGCGAACCGTGACCTGGCCGGGTGGCGGGTCGTCACGGTTCGGGGTTCGGCGACCGCGGCGCGGGAGGGGGCCCCGTGAGCCGTTGGTGGTCGGCCACCGGCTGTGAACCTCTACCGCCAGGCGTCATGGTCGGGCTGGCGACGGACAGCTCGCGCTGCACCCTGACCACCAGGTCCATCGCGCCACCAGAACGGGGGAAGGACGGGCGCCGACAGCCTCCATGGGGAGGAAGGTCGGTGCCGGGACACGGATCTCGCTCCCCACAAAGGCGTGAGCGCCGCGGGGAGCGTGGCCGTGACCGAGGGTCGGGGACGGTGGCCGTGCTCGGCGTGGTCGGGGTGCTTCTGGCGATGACCGTCGGCGCACTGACCGTCGTCAGCGCGGTAGTGGCATCCCACCGCGCGCAGTCCGCAGCCGACCTGGCGGCGCTCGCCGCGGGAGCCGCCCTGCTGGCCGGAGAGGGTTCGGGTGCGGCGTGTGGGCGCGGTGTGGCGGTGGCCGCGCGGAACGGCGGGTCGGTGACGTCGTGCCGCGCCGAACCCGACCGGTCGGTCGAGCTCGTCGTCGACGTTCCGGCCACCATGCCTCGACTCGGAGCAGCGACGGCGCGGGCTCGCGCCGGACCGGCCACAGCGGGCGCCTTGCCATGACGGCGATCGTGAGCGCGACCCGAGCGGTCTCCCCGTCAGGGGGTCGCGCCGTCGAGGGTCAGGTTGAGCAGGGTGATGGCCCGGGCCTTGTCCAGCGGCTCGTTGCCGTTACCGCACTTCGGCGACTGGACGCAGGACGGGCAGCCCCAGAGACAGGCGCAGCCTTCGACAGCGTCGCGCGTCCCCGCCAGCCAGACGTCCATCGCCTCGTACCCACGCTCGGCGAAGCCGGCCCCGCCCGGGTAGCCGTCGTAGACGAGGATCGTCGGCAGACCGGTGTCGGGATGGAGGGCGGTCGAGACGCCGCCGATGTCCCACCGGTCCGAGGTCGCGACCAGCGGGAGCATTCCGATGGCCGCATGCTCGGCCGCGTGAGCGGCCCCAGGGATCGATGCCTCGGGAACCCCGGCCGCCGCGAGGAGGCCCGCGGGAACCGTCCACCAGACCGCCTTGGTCGGGAGCGACCGGGCCGGCAGGTCGAGGGGATGTTCACCGATGACCTCACCGGTGGGCAACCGTCGCAGGAACGAGGTCACCTGCGTCCGGACCTGCACGTCGCCGAAGTGACCCCCGACGGCGCCCCACTGCCGGGAGCGGTCGACGGTCACGATGTCGAACGACGACACCGACCGGGCCTGGGTGGACCACCCTGGGTCGCCGACCCGGACCAGGGCGCAGCCCTCGTCGAGGTCCAGGCCGAGGACGACGTAGGTCTCGCCCTGGTGGAGGTAGACGGCGCCCGGATGGACGGCGGTGTGCGAGCGGGCGTCGTCGATGGTCCCGAGTACCCGCCCGGTGCGGTGGTCGGCGATGCGGAGAGTGGTGCCGGAGCCACGCAGCGAGACCCGGTCGGTCGGGCGGTCCCCGTCGGCCACGAACCAGCCGGTCGGTCGCCGCCGCAGGACACCCGACGCGGTGAGCTGGTGCAGTTGGGCGACCATCGACGGCCCGAAATATGTCGCGTCGGTCTCGGTGAGCGGCAGCTCGGCCGCGGCGGCGGCGAGGTGGGGTCCGAGGACGTACGGGTTCTCCGGGTCCAGGACCGCGGCCTCCACCGACTGGCCGAAGACGGCGTCCGGGTGGTTGACGAGGTAGGTGTCGAGCGGGTCGTCGGCGGCCACGAGCACGGCGAGCGACTCCGCCCCGGCCCGGCCGGCCCGGCCGGCCTGCTGCCACATCGACGCTCGCGTTCCCGGCCAGCCGGCCAGGAGGACGGCGTCGAGGCCGGAGACGTCGATCCCGAGCTCCAGCGCGGTGGTGGCGGCCAGCCCGACCAGTCCGCCACCGCGCAGCGACGCCTCGAGCTCACGGCGCTCCTCGGGGAGATATCCGCCTCGGTAGGCGGCGACCGCATCGCCCAGCGCGACGTCCAGCTCCCGCAGGTGGCTGCGGGCGGCGGAGGAGATCACCTCCACGCCGGCTCGCGACCGGGCGAAGGCGACGGTCTGGACGCCCTGGGCGACGAGGTCGGTCAGCAGGTCGGCCGACTCCGCGACCGCGCTTCGACGACGCGAGCCGCCCGCGCGGGCAACCGGCGCCGGCGCCTCGGCTCCCTCAGGGGCCCCGCTCTCGACGGCGTCGACGGCGTCGTCGGCGGCGGCCTCGGGAGGCTCGGCCGCGGGACGCGCCGCTACGGGGAGATCGGGCGGCCAGGCATACCCCGTCTCGCCGGGCTGCCACAGCCCGAAGGTGAGCGCGGCCCGTGGCGAGCCGTCCTCGGTGACCGCCCGCACGGGCATACCGACGAGCCGGCCCGCGTGGACCGCGGGGTCGGCCACTGTCGCCGAGGCGAGCACGAAGGTCGGCGTGGACCGGTACCGCGCGCACACCCGCCGCAGCCGGCGCAGAACCATCGCGAGATGGGACCCGAAGACGCCCCGGTAGATGTGGCACTCGTCGACGACGACGTACCGGAGCGCCCGGAGGAACGGCGCCCAGTGCTCGTGACCCGGCAGGAGGGAGTGATGAAGCAGGTCGGGGTTGGTGAGGACGTAGTTGGCGTGCTCCCGGACCCACCGCCGGTCCTCGGGCGAGGTGTCCCCGTCGTACGCCGCGGCCCGCAGTCCCGGCAGGGCGAGCCGGTCGAGGCGGTCGAGCTGGTCGTGGGCGAGGGCTTTGGTCGGCGCGAGATACAGCGCGGTCGCGCCCCGCCCGTTCGGCGCGAGGGACCCGTCCACGACGTCGGAGAGCGCAGGCAGGAGGTAGCCGAGCGACTTGCCGGAGGCGGTACCGGTCGAGAGGACGACGTGTGCGCCGGCGTGGGCGGCCTCGGCCGCCTCGAGCTGGTGGCTCCAGAGACTCGCCAAGCCGGCCTGCGTCAGCGCCGCATACAGGGTCGGCGTCACCCAGTCCGGCCACGGCGCCGGCGAGGCCGACCGGGCCGGGACCCGATGCACGTGCGTCAGCCGGTCCTGGCGAGCACCCCGCGCGAGGTTGCTGAGCAGTGCCTCGGGGGAGGGGCGGCTCGCCTGGGGTGGAACGGCGCTGGACATCGTCGATACGGTACGTCCGCCTGATACCCGGAGAGTAGGGTTCGGGCGTCGACCGGGGCGGCATGTCGCGCGCCTGCGTGCGGAACAGCCACCGGTCGGGTCGAGCTAACGGCTGAACAGGTAGGACATTTGGACCTCGACATCGGGACCTCGGTGGTCGACGGCCGCACCGTGGTGCAGGTCGTCGGAGAGGTCGACGTCTACACCGCACCCCAGCTGCGCGAGCGCCTGGACCAGGAGATCGAAGCCGGTCGCCACGATCTCGTCGTCGACCTCTCGGGGGTGTCCTTCATGGACTCCACCGGCCTCGGCGTGCTCGTCGGCCGGCTGAAACAGATCCGCCTCCACGACGGGTCGATGCGCCTGGTCTGCGCCCACGACCGGGTGCTCAAGGTGTTCGTCATCACCGGCCTTGACAAGGTCTTCGCCATCTACCCCACCGTCGGCGAGGCCGTCGCCGCCGGATAGGTGTGGCCGACCTCTCAGCGGTTCGGTCGGGGGTGCCCGGGCCAGGGTTGTCGCACTCTGGTTTGATTAGGGCCAGCACCTACCTCCAGGTAGGGTTTCCCGGCGAATCACCCGCGCGTTCCTGCTGTGCTCACTTCTGGGGGCTAAAACACGGGTCCGTCCACTCGAGGGTGAGTGAGCGTCCTCAAGGAGGAAGTGCAGTATGCCCAACCTTGCCCCGGCAGCGGACAGCACGCTGGACCTGGCAGGCAACAACCTGGTCCTCGTCTACGCGGTGCTCGCCATCGCGGTCATCGCGCTCCTGTTCGGCCTCTTCTTCCGCCGCCAGGTGCTGGCCGCGGATCCCGGCACGGAGAACATGCAGACCATCGGCGCTGCGGTCGAGGAGGGGGCGCAGGCCTACCTCAACCGCCAGTTCCGCACTCTGAGCATCTTCGTCGTCCTCGTCTTCGGGCTGCTGTTCCTGCTCCCCGCCGACACGATGAGCGTCAAGCTCGGCCGCTCGATCTTCTTCGTGGTCGGGGCGATCTTCTCCGCCCTGATCGGCTATCTCGGCATGTCGCTCGCCGTCAAGGCCAACGTGCGGGTCGCCTCCGCGGCTCGCGACGGCAACCGTGACTACGGGATGCGGATCGCGTTCCGCACCGGTGGCACGGTCGGCATGGCGACGGTCGGGCTCGGCCTGCTCGGCGCGGCAATCGTCGTGCTCGTCTACAAGGGCGACGCACCGAAGGTCCTCGAGGGGTTCGGCTTCGGCGCGGCGCTGCTCGCCATGTTCATGCGGGTCGGCGGCGGCATCTTCACGAAGGCCGCTGACGTGGGCGCCGACCTCGTCGGCAAGGTCGAGGCGGGCATCCCCGAGGACGACCCGCGCAACGCGGCCACCATCGCCGACAACGTCGGCGACAACGTCGGCGACTGCGCCGGCATGGCCGCCGACCTCTTCGAGTCGTATGCGGTGACGCTCGTCGCCGCGCTCATCCTCGGCTCCGTCGCCCTGGCCCCCGGTTCCGAGGGCCTGGTCTTCCCGCTGCTCATTCCCGCCATCGGTGCCATCACCGCGATCATCGGCGTCTTCATCACCCGGGTGAAGCCCGGCCAGAACGCGCTGAAGGCGATCAACCAGGGCTTCTACATCTCGGCGGCAATCTCGGCGGTCCTGTCGGTGGTCGCCGTGTTCCTCTACCTGCCCAACGCCGTCGCCGCCAAGACCGACGCCACCGGAGCGATCACCGACCCGGCGATCGACGGCCTCCACATCCGCGCCAGCGTCGCCGTGCTGCTCGGCATCGTCCTGGCCGGGGTCATCCTCTGGCTGACCGGCCACTTCACCGGCACCGACAAGCGGCCGACGCGTGACGTGGCCCGCACCTCGCGGACCGGTGCGGCCACCGTGATCCTCGCCGGCATCGGCGTCGGGTTCGAGTCGGCCGTCTACACCGCCGTCATCATCGGCGCCGCCGTCTACGGCGCGTTCCTGCTCGGTGGCGGCTCGGTCGCGCTGGCGCTGTTCTTCGTGGCGGTCGCCGGCACCGGTCTGCTCACCACGGTCGGCGTCATCGTCGCCATGGACACCTTCGGCCCGGTCTCCGACAACGCGCAGGGCATCGCCGAGATGTCCGGCGACATCGACGCCGAGGGCGCGAAGATCCTCACCGACCTCGACGCCGTCGGCAACACGACCAAGGCCATCACCAAGGGCATCGCCATCGCGACGGCGGTGCTGGCGGCCACCGCGCTGTTCGGTTCGTTCACCGACGCGTGGAGCTCCACGGTCCAGAACCTGTTCAACACGAACCAGATCACCGAGGCCCCGAGCCAGTTCGTGCAGAACATGTTCAACACCCAGATCGTCACGCCGAGCACGCTCGTCGGACTCCTGCTGGGCGCTGCCGTGGTGTTCCTCTTCTCCGGTCTCGCGATCAACGCGGTCACCCGGGCGGCCGGCGCCATCGTCTTCGAGGTGCGTCGCCAGTTCCGCGAGCACCCCGGGATCATGGACTACACGGAGAAGCCCGAGTACGGCCGCGTCGTCGACATCTGCACCCGCGACTCACTTCGTGAGCTCGCGACGCCGGGTCTCCTGGCCGCACTGACTCCGGTGGTCGTGGGCTTCGGTCTCGGCATCGGCGCCCTGGCCGGCTTCCTCGCCGGCGCCATCGGCACCGGGTGCCTCATGGCCGTGTTCCTCGCGAACAGCGGCGGCTCGTGGGACAACGCGAAGAAGATCGTCGAGGACGGTCACTACGGCGGCAAGGGCTCCGCCGCTCACGAGGCCACGGTCATCGGTGACACGGTCGGCGACCCCTTCAAGGACACCGCCGGCCCGGCCATCAACCCGCTGATCAAGGTCATGAACCTCGTCTCGGTGCTCATCGCCCCGGCCATCGTCATGCTCACCCTGGGCGACGGAGCGAACCCGCTCTTCCGCTACGGCATCGCCGCCATCGCGCTGATCATCATCGTGGCCGCGGTGGCCGTCTCCCGGTCCCGCGACCTCGCGGTCGGTGGCGACGACGACGACTTCGACGAGCAGCCCCTCGACGACGACGAGTTCGGCGCGACTCCGGAGGAGGAGGCCATCGTCACCGGGGCCGACGACGACGACGACGCCGAGCGCGCCCAGGCCCGCACGGAGGTCGACGAGGAGCAGAGCCGGGTCTGACCCGACCACCGGTCTCCACTTCAGAGGAGCGCAGCGCCCGCCAGGACGCTGCGCTCCTCTGGCGTCGAGGCAGCGCAGGGGGGTACGGGCTCCCGGCATACGGTGTGGCCCGTGCCTCCGCCGCCCCGGGTCGACACGACGCTCGTTGCCGCTCTCCGCAGCGACCTCGAGCGCGCCGACTACACCGTGGACGGGGTCCGCGCGGCCATCGGCCTGGTGGCCGACGCCGCGCTGCACCGCGAGCAGCCCCTCCCCGCTGATCTCGCCAGCCGTTCCGGCCGCGACCCGGCAGCGGTCCTGGTCCGCGGCTTCGCCCTCGGTATGCCCGTCGCCACTGCCGACCTGGACCGCGCCCTGCCGTCGCTGACCGCTGCAGGAGCGGCCGCCCTCGGGCTGGTCGAGGTGTCGGGTGGCCAGGCACGGGCGACGTGCGACCTGCGTCCCTACGGCGACGACGAGCACGACTGGTGGGTCGTCTCCGACCAGTCCGAGATCGCCCGCGGTGAGGCCCTGCCTCCCGACCACGTCCTCGGCGTCGGGCCGGCGTCGACGACCGTCGCCGAGTGGACACCACGGCGCGGCGTGCGCCGGGCGCTCGACCTCGGAACCGGGTGCGGGGTCCAGGCGCTCCACCTGCGGACGCACAGCGAGCAGGTCGTGGCCACCGACCTGTCCGAACGGGCCCTGGCGTTCGCCCGCGTCACCACGACCCTGAACGGCGCTGCCGTCGACCTTCGGCCCGGCAGCCTCTTCGGCCCGGTGGCCGGAGAGCGGTTCGACCTCGTCGTCAGCAACCCGCCGTTCGTCATCACGCCGCGACGCCCAGGCGTTCCGACCTACGAGTACCGCGACGCCGGGCTGGTCGGCGACGCCGTCGTCGAGCGACTGGTCGGCAGCGTCGGCGACCACCTGGAACGTGGGGGAGTGGCCCTCCTCATCGGTAACTGGGAGATCTGCTCCGGCGAGACCTGGCGCGACGTCTGGAGGTCCTGGCTCGACGGCACCGGCCTCGACGCGTGGGTGGTGCAGCGCGACGAGCAGGACCCCGCCGAGTACGCCGAGCTCTGGGCCGGGGACGCGGGCTCGCGCAGCGGGACGCCGGGATACGAGGACCTGTACGCGGCGTGGCTGGCCGACTTCGCCGACCGCGGCGTCGAGCGAGTGGGCTTCGGGGTCGTCGCCCTACAACGGCCCGCCGCGGACCGTCCATCCTGGGTGGACCTCGTCGACCACCGGGGACCGGTGAAGGGGGCGATGGGACCCGTCGTCGACGCGGTCCTCGCGGCGCGCACCTGGCTGGCCGAGCACGACGACGACGCCCTCCTCGACGTCGCCTGGACCTGCGCCCCGGACGTCACCGAGGAGCGACACGGTCGCCCGGGAGCCGCCGACCCGGACGTCATCCAGCTCCGGCAGGGCAGCGGACTGGGCCGGGTCGTCCGGCTGGACACCGTGGGCGCGGGCCTGGTCGGCGTGTGCGACGGGACCCTCACCGCCCGGCAGGCACTCGGCGCCATCGCCACACTCCTGGACCGGCCCGAACCCGCCGTCGTGGCCTCCGCCCTGCCCACGTTGCGGGCCCTGGTGGCCGACGGTCTGCTGACCTGAGCAGGGTCGCGGCGGACCGCTCCTGACCCCTACGGTCGCGAGATGACCGCCACCGCCGACGACGAGGTCGACCTGGCCGACGAGGACACGCGCCGGACGCTCCGCGAGGTACGCCGGGTCGCGCGGCTCGTGCTGCAGGGACTGGAGCCGGAGAGCGACGGCCCGAACCTGCTGGGGATCCTCGAGGACCATCTCGGCGTCCGACCCGACACGCTGCCGGTGACCAGCGAGGAAGTCCCCGTGCACCGGACGGTGGACTCCGACATGGCGATCGCCGAGATCGCCGGACGTGACCCCGACGCGCGGCTGCTCGGGCTGGGTGGCGGCGAGATGCGCCACCACGCGACCTTCGGCGACCAGCTCCAGTACGCGCGGATGGGCAGTGGCGGGGCGCTCGGCCAGGTCGAGTACGTGCAGAAGGCCACCGGACCCGGCCCCGACGATCATCGCAACGTCGTCGCCTCGGGGATGTGGCTGTTCCGCTACCGCACGCGTCCCGTGGCGGTCCGGCTGCAGGCGCCGACGATGCAGATGGGGCGGCCGTTCGGACTGCTCGACGTGCTGGCGGTCGACGCCGACGTCGCTCGAGAGCTGGTCGCCGAGGTGCGCGAGCTCATGCAGGAGCACAGCATCCTCCGCGGGAAGGTCGTGACCTTCGCCGGCGACCCGTACGGCCAGGCCCTCGGCGGCATCACCTTCTTCGAGCGCCCGGCGATGACTCGCGGCGATGTCGTCCTCCCGGACGGGCTGCTCGAGCGCATCGGCGAGCACGTGCTCGGCATCGCCCAGCATCGGGCGGTCCTCGCCGCGCACGGTCAGCACCTCAAGCGCGGGATCCTCCTCTTCGGTCCGCCCGGGACCGGGAAGACCCACACCGTGCGCTACCTGCTCAGCCAGAGCCCCGGCACGACCGTCGTGCTGCTCAGCGGCGGATCGCTGCAGTTCATCCACGAGGCGGCCAAGGTGGCCCGGGCCCACCAGCCGGCGATCGTCGTCCTCGAGGACTGCGACCTCATCGCCGAGGACCGTTCGTTCGGGCCGATGGCCAAGCCACTGCTGTTCGAGGTGCTCGACGCGCTCGACGGGATCGACTCGGACGCCGACGTCGCCTTCCTCCTCACGACGAACCGGGTCGAGCAGCTGGAACGTGCCCTCACCCAGCGGCCCGGCCGGGTCGACCTCGCCGCTGAGATCCCGCTCCCCGACGAGCAGGGTCGCCGCGCGCTGGTCCGCCTGTATGCGGGTCCGCTCTTCTCGGACGTCGCGGTGGACGCCGTTGCACGGGGCAGCGAGGGAACGACGGCCTCGTTCGCCAAGGAGCTGGTCCGGCGAGCCGTGCTGCTGGCGGCCGCCTCGGGGTCCAACCCCGGCGACGAGCATCTGGCCGCGGCCCTCGACGCGCTCCAGTCCGACAGTGAGGCGCTTACCCGTAGCCTGCTCGGCACCGGCTCGGGTCCAGGGCCGGATCCCGGCTCGTTCCCGGGCTTCGGGCCAGGAGGGTTCTGATGACCGACCGCGCCGCCGAGTTCCTCGCGCTCCACGTCCCGGGAGCTCCGCTGCTGCTGCCGAACCCGTGGGATGTCGGCTCCGCGCGCGTTCTCGCGGGGATGGGCTTTGAGGCACTGGCGACCACGAGCGCGGGGTTCGCCGGCACCCATGGCCGCACCGACGGCAACGTCACCCGCGACGAGGCACTCGCCCACGCCGCCACGATCGTCGGCGCCGTCGACCTCCCGGTCTCGGCCGACCTCGAGAACGGGTTCGCCGACGACCCGGACGGGGTCGCGGAGACGGTACGGCTGGCCATCGACGCCGGGCTGGCCGGATGTTCGGTCGAGGACTGGAACCCCGTCGCCCACGAGCTGTATGCGCCGGAGGCGGCGGCCGAGCGGGTCGCGGCCGCGGCCGAAGCGGCCCACGACGGGGACCGGCGCCTCGTGCTCACCGCCCGCGCCGACGGCCACATCCATGGCCGGCGCGACCCCGAGGACCTCGACGACACCATCCGGCGGCTGCGGGCGTACGAGCAGGCCGGGGCGGACGTGCTCTACGCGCCGGGGGTGAACAGCGTCGACGGGATCCGCCGGATCGTTGGGGCGGTGTCGCGCCCGGTCAACGTGCTGGCGCTCGCCGACGCACCGGCCGTGGCCCGACTCGCGGAGCTCGGTGTGGCCCGCGTCTCGACCGGGTCCGGCCTCTACTGGGCCGCGATGGGCGGGCTGGCCACCGCGGCGGAGGAGCTGCGCGTCCGTGGCACGTACGCGTTCTGGTCCGGTGCCGCATCCGGCCGAGCGGCCGCGGCGACGGCGTTCCTCGACGCGGAGCGGGCGCCGCGCCACTCATGACATAACTCACTTGACCCTGCCCGGGGGTGAGGGTCGACAGTGGAGCATGTGGCAGCGGGGGGACCGGTACTGACCGGACGGAAACGGCTTGTGAGTGAGTGCTCACTCACATACGCTGCGTCGGTGAGTCCCCGCGCCTCGGCCCTGCCGCCCGCAGAGCGTCGTGTCTCGATCGTCAGGGCCGCGCTGCGGCTCATCGCCGCCAACGGCACCATGCCGACCACCCGAGAGATCGCCGAGGAGGCCAAGATCGCCGAGGGGACGATCTTCCGCGCCTTCGACACCAAGGAGCGGCTGGTCGAGGCGGTCGTGGGCGAGACGTTCTGTCCCGCTCCGATCTCGGTGCAGGTGCAGGCGATCGACCTGGACCAACCGCTCCGGGAGCGGCTGGTCGCCCTCGTCACCGTTCTTCAGGGCCGCTTCACCGAGATCTTCGGCGTCATGAGCGCCCTCGGCCTGACCGCGCCGCCGACGGACTACGAGGAGCACCGCGGGTGCCGGCTGGACACCGGTCACGTCCCCGTCGAGGAGCAGGACCCCTCCGTCGACGCGGTGTGGAGCGACCGCCGCAACCGGCTGCTCGCCGTCGTCGAGCCCGACGCCGACCAGCTGTCCTGTACGCCAGCCGAGCTGGTCAGGTACCTGCGGCTGTTCACCTTCTCCGCCAGCCACCCCGACATCGCGGAGGGCCAGATCCTCCCGCCCCAGACCATCGTCGCCGTCGTCCTCGACGGCGTGAGCAGGAAGGCCTCCTGATGCTCGTCCGCCTCGTGCGCACCTATCTCGTCCCCTACAAGGGCGAGCTCGCCGCCATCCTCGTTCTGCAGCTCATCGGCACCATCTCCGCGCTGTACCTGCCCACCCTCAACGCCGACATCATCGACAACGGCGTCGCCAAGGGCGACACCGGCTACATCATCCGGACCGGCGCGTGGATGCTCGGCGTGAGCGTCGTCCAGATCGTCGTCACCATTGCCGCGGTCTACCTCGCCTCGCGCGCGTCGATGGCGCTAGGGCGCGACTTGCGTTCGGCGATCTTCCACCGCGTCGGCGACTTCTCGGCCCAGGAGGTCTCCAAGTTCGGGGCGCCGACGCTGATCTCTCGCAACACCAACGACGTGACCCAGGTTCAGATGGTCGTGTTCATGGCGCTGGCGATCATGGTCTCGGCACCGATCAGCATGATCGGCGGCATCATCATGGCGTTGCGCCAGGACGTCGCGCTGTCGGTTCTCGTCGCGGTTGCGGTCCCGGCGCTGGCCATCGCGGTCGGCCTGGTCATCCGGAAGATGATTCCCCAGTTCCGCCTCATGCAGACCTCGATCGACAGTGTGAACCGGATCATGCGTGAGCAGATCACCGGCATCCGCGTGGTCCGCGCCTTCGTGCGCGAGGACTTCGAGACCGAACGGTTCGGGGTGGCCAACGCGACCCTGACCAGCACGGCCCTCAACGTCGGCCGGCTCCAGGCGCTGATCTTTCCGATCGTCATGATCATCCTCAACGCGTCGACCGTCGGCGTGCTCTGGTTCGGGGCGGGCCGGGTCGAGAGCGGCGCCATGCAGGTCGGCTCGCTGACCGCCTTCATGGCCTACCTGATCCAGATCCTCATCTCGGTGATGATGGCGACCTTCATGGCGATGATGATCCCGAGGGCATCGGTGTCCGCCGACCGCATCGGGGAGGTGCTCGAGACCGAGTCCTCGGTCGCCGAGCCGGCCGAGGCGGTCACCGACATCCGCCGCGGCTCCGAGATCGTCTTCGACGAGGTGGACTTCCACTACCCCGGCGCCGAGGCGCCGGTGCTTCAGGGCGTGACCTTCCGGGCCGAGCCGGGCAAGACCACTGCGGTCATCGGGTCCACCGGTGCGGGCAAGACCACCCTGGTCAACCTCGTGCCGCGGCTCTTCGACATCACCGGCGGCCACCTGACCATCGGCGGTGTGGACGTCCGCGACGTCGACCTCGACACCCTGTGGTCCCGGATCGGCCTCGTCCCGCAACGCCCCTACCTCTTCACGGGCACGGTGGCGAGCAACCTGCGCTACGGCAATCCGGACGCCACCGACGAGGAGCTGTGGGAGGCGCTGCGGATCGCCCAGGCGAGCGACTTCGTCGAGCGGATGCCCGACCAGCTCGAGTCGCCGATCGCCCAGGGCGGTACCAACGTCTCGGGCGGGCAGCGACAGAGGCTGGCCATCGCCCGGGCGCTGGTGCGCAAGCCGGAGGTCTACCTGTTCGACGACGCGTTCTCGGCGCTCGACCTCTCGACCGACGCTCGACTGCGCCAAGCGCTGAGACCCATCACGAGAGAGGCGACGGTGATCGTCGTGGCGCAACGGGTGTCGACCATCATCGACGCCGACCACATCGTGGTCCTCGAGGACGGCCTCGTCGTCGGGCTGGGAACGCATGACGAGCTGCTCGCCTCGTGCGAGACGTACCAGGAGATCGTCGAGTCCCAGCGCAGCGCGGAGGTGGCGGCATGAGCGACGAGGGCGTGAAGTCCGCCGAGGAGAAGGCGGCTGAGGCTCGCCGAGGCCCCAACCGGGCCGGTGGCATGGGTGGGCGCGGCCCGATGGGCATGGCCATGCCCGGCGAGAAGTCGCAGAACTTCGGCCCCTCGGCCAAGCGGCTCATGCGGCGGCTGCGACCCGAGCGCATGCTCGTCGCGGTCGTCGTCCTGCTGGCCGTCGCCAGCGTCACACTCACTGCAGTCGGACCGAAGATCCTCGGCCACGCGACCAACATCATCTTCGAGGGGTTCTTCAGCAAGCAGATGCCGTCCGGAGTCACCCAGCAACAGGTCGTCGACCAGCTGCGGGCCTCGGGGCAGACCCAGCAGGCGGACCTCATCTCGGGGATGAACCTCGTGCCTGGTCAGGGGATCGACTTCACCGCACTCGCCCAGGTGCTGCTCTTCGTCATGGCGCTCTACCTCGTCGGCGCGCTGCTCCAGTGGTGGTCCGGCTGGATCCTCGCCGGGGTCGTCACTCGCACCATCAACAAGCTCCGGGCCGATGTCGAGGCGAAGCTGAACCGCCTGCCGCTGCCCTACTTCGACGGCCAGCCTCGCGGCGAGCTGCTCAGCCGGGTCACCAACGACGTCGACAACATCCAGCAGAGCCTGAGCCAGACGCTCAGCCAGCTGCTGACCTCGTTGCTCACCGTCGTCGCGATGGTCGCGATGATGTTCTGGATCTCGTGGTCACTGGCGTTGATCGCCCTGGTGACCATTCCCATCTCCATGTGGATCACGGCGATGATCGCCAAGCGGTCGCAGAAGCTGTTCGTCGAGCAGTGGAAGACCACCGGTCAGCTCAACGGCATCGTCGAGGAGACCTTCACCGGTCACGGCCTGGTCAAGGTGTTCGGGCGTCAGCGCGAGACGCAGGCGGCGTTCGAGAAGAAGAACGACGAGCTCTTCACCGCGGCGTTCGGCGCGCAGTTCATCAGCGGCATCATCATGCCGGCGATGATGTTCATCGGGAACCTCAACTACGTCGTCATCGCCGTCATCGGTGGCCTACGGGTCGCGTCCGGGACGATGAGCCTCGGTGATGTCCAGGCGTTCATCCAGTACTCGCGCCAGTTCACCCAGCCGCTGACGCAGGTGGCCTCGATGGCCAACCTGCTCCAGTCCGGGGTGGCCTCGGCCGAGCGGGTGTTCGACGTGCTCGACGCGCCCGAGCAGGACCCGGAGTCCACCACGCCGGCCCAGGTCGGGCCGTCCAAGGGACGCGTGGCCTTCGAGGACGTGTCGTTCTCCTACACGCCCGACAAGCCGCTCATCGAGAGCCTCGACCTGTGCGTCGAGCCGGGCCAGACCGTCGCCATCGTCGGTCCGACCGGGGCGGGCAAGACGACGCTGGTGAACCTCATCATGCGGTTCTACGAGCTGAACTCCGGCCGGATCACCCTGGACGGCGTCGACATCACCGACATGACGCGGCACGACCTGCGGTCGCGGATCGGCATGGTGCTGCAGGACACCTGGCTGTTCCAGGGCACGATCCGGGAGAACATCGCGTACTCGCGTCCGGACGCCACCGAGGAGGAGGTCCTCGAGGCGGCTCGGGCCACCTACGTCGACCGGTTCGTCCACTCGTTGCCCGAGGGGTACGAGACCGAGCTCGACTCCGAGGCCGGCAACATCTCGGCGGGCGAGAAGCAGCTGCTCACCATCGCGCGGGCGTTCCTCGCCGCACCGGAGCTGCTGATCCTCGACGAGGCGACGTCGTCGGTCGACACCCGGACCGAGCTGCTGGTCCAGCACGCGATGGCCGCGCTGCGCAGCGACCGGACCAGCTTCGTCATCGCGCACCGCCTGTCGACGATCCGCGACGCCGACGTCATCCTCGTCATGGAGGACGGCCACATCGTCGAGCAGGGTTCGCACGCCCAGCTGCTCGCCCGCGACGGCGCGTACGCACGGCTGTACGCGGCGCAGTTCAGCGGGGCGGCCAACGACCTCGACGAGGAGGCCGCGGCGCTCGCCGGGCCTGGCGCGGGTGGCGGCATGATGGCCGGCGCGGGGCGGATGGCCCCCACCGAGTAGCACGAACACGGGGTATGCGCGGACGCGACACCGCGCATACCCCATGTTCCTGCCTGGTCCGGGTCGGTCTACGACATGATCGGGACCATGAGGACGTACTCCCGCCCCCTCGCTGCGCTCGGCCAGATCCTCGTGGGGGACAGCGCGGCGAGCCGGGCCGCCGCCCTGTACTCCACGGTCACCGCCGGCGCGTCCTTCATGCCCGGGCTGATGCCGCGCGGCCTGAAGGAACAGGTCGCCCTCACCGGGGTGGCATCGACGCTGCAGCACACCCTGGTGATGAACGCCCAGGCCCGGCACCGGCTGGCTGCTCGGCTCATCTGCGCCTGGACCGGGCACGAGTCGCCCCGCGCCGTCCGGACCGTCGAGGCTGCCGTCGCGGCGGGGACGACGGTGGCCGGGGCGGTCGGGTATGCCGCGCTGCGCCAGCGCGGGGGCGAGTCGTTCCGGCGCCGCGCGGCCCGGACCGTCGCGATCCGCAGCTTCCGTATCGGGTCGGCCACGCTCATCGTCACCGCCGCCGAGCTCGTCGACGAGCGGTATGGCCGGCGGTACCCACTCATCCGGGTGGTCATGCCGATGGCCGGGTTCCTCGTGGGGACCGGCATCGCCAGCGCCCTGATCCGACGTTTCCACGGCCCGGACTCGGTCGTCGAGCAGCGCTCCGCGCTGTCCCAGGACCCCATCACCGGCGAGCGGCTACGGCCGGAGCGGAAACAGGAGGAGATCGGCGCCACCTCCGTGCCGGCTTCGATCGCGCTGGGCTTCGGCGTCTCGGTCATCCTCAATGTCGCGGGCGACCTCGAGGTCGCCATTTCGCGCTACGTCGCGAGGCTCATCGACCGGTACATCCCGGGGAGCGGACCCTATGCCACGCTGGCGGGCCGCACCCTCGTCCTCGGCAGCGTCATCACCGCGGTCGGCGTGGGCTGGGAGTACCTCTACCGCCAGGCGGAGGCCGGTGGCTCGGCCATCGACAAGAACTACACCAGCGCGCCCACGTCGCACTTCGTGAGCGGCGGCCCGAACTCGGAGGTCGACTGGCAGACCCTCGGCCGTGAGGGCGTCCGCTTCGTCGCGATGTCGTTGCCGGAGGACCAGATCGCCGAGGTCACCGGGACACCCGTGGCGGACGTCAAGGCGCCGATCCGTTGCTACTCCGGGCTCGAGACCGCTGAGACCGTCCACGGGCGAGTCACGGCGGTGATGGAGGAGATGGAGCGGCTCGGAGCGTTCGAGCGATCGGTGATCTGCGTCTTCTCCCCGACGGGGACGGGCTACATCAACTACGTCGCCATAGAGGCGCTCGAGTACCTCACCCGTGGCGACTGTGCGACGGTCGGGCTGCAGTACTCGCTGCGGCCCTCCTACCTTTCGCTCGACCGCGTCCGGATCGCCCGTGAACAGAACCTGGCGCTGCTCAACGCCCTCACCTGGCGCATCCGGGCGCTGCCGCCCGAGAAGCGGCCCCGGCTCGTCGGGTTCGGCGAGTCGCTCGGGGCGCAGACCCTGCAGAGCTGCTTCCTCCATGAGGGCGTTGCCGGGTTCGAGCGGGCGGGGATCGACTCCGCGCTCTTCCTCGGCACTCCCGCCGGCAGTCAGTGGAAGCGCGAGTGGCGCATTCACCCCGAGGAGGAGGACCCGAAGGGCGAGGTCGTCCAGGTCGCGAACTACGAGCAGTGGCAAGCCGTGACCGCCGGACGCACCACACCGGCGCGGGTGGTCCTGCTCGACAACCCCGAGGACCCCATCACGAAGTTCACCCCGCGCCTGGCCGTCATGCGGCCGAGCTGGCTTCCGACGAGGGGACCGAAGCCACCGGGCGTCCCCGAGTCGGCGATCTGGATGCCCTACACGACGATGCTCGTGGTCCTCATCGACATCGTCAACGCGATCGACTTCAAGCCCGGCGTCTTTGTCGCCCGGGGCCACGACTACCGCGCGAGCCTCGCGCGGATGGTGGCCGCGGCGTACAAGTTCGACATCGACGACGAGGAGGTGAGCCGGATCGAGCACGCGCTGCGCAACCGCGAGCGCACCTCGACGGAGCGCCGGATGCTGGCCGAGCAGGTGGCCCGGGCCAGCGACGCGGTCAGCCGGCAGGTCCGCAACCTCAGCGACTTCAGCAACCCGAACCCCGAAGCGCCGCCGGACCACCTGGACTAGCCACGCGGGCTCAGGTCGACCTCGGCCAGACCCCGAGCCAGCCCGTCCTCGAACTCGTCGAGCACCGCGCGCAGGACGGCCACCTTGCGGAGGGCGTTCTCGGCCTCGCGGCGGTCGTATGCCGAGAAGTCCAGGGTGATGTGACGGCTGCAGTCGGACAGGTGCAGCCGGGCGTCGACGTAGGGCGCCCCGGCGTCGGGGCGCTCGACGTCGACCTCGGCGATGACGTGGGCACCCAGGTGGTGCCGGGGACGGTTGAGGAACCGTCGGCGGTAGAAGACGGCACGGGTCGACATGATGAGCTCCTTGCGCGGCTGATGGTCAGCCTTGGGGTCTCTTCATGTCCCTCTCCTCCGTCGTGTGGTGGACCCCCAGGATGATCCGCGCCGGGGGGCCCGGTCCACCGGTTATCTACGCCGGCGGTATGCCGGGACTTCCCGGGCCGGCGTCGCGACCCGACTGCGACGGGTGGCCTAGTGTGACTCGGCCGCGGGTTCGGGCTGGCTGAGCTCCGCGTCGTCGGCCCGCAGTGCCGGCATGAGGAAGGCGACGACGGTGGTCAGCACGGTCGCGACGAGGACCGCCACGAAGACGGCGCCGGCCGCGTCGATGACCGCCTGCGGCTGGGTGGGGCCTCCGGACCGGTCCAGGACCGCGTTGGCCACCGCCCCGAAGATGGCCACGCCCACGGCGCTGCCGATCGAGCGGGCGAACATGTTGGCACCGGTCACGACCCCGCGCTCGGCCCACCCGACGCTCGCCTGCGCCGCGATGAGGCTCGGCGAGGCGACGAGGCCGAGGCCGAGGCCCATGACGAAGCAGGCGACGGCGACGACCGCCACCTGCGGGCTCTGGGCCCGCACGACGAGGATCAGCACGCCGACGAGCACGAGGCCCATCCCGATGAGGACGGTGGGCCGGAACCCGTATCGCATGTAGAACAGCCGGCCGGAGAAGGTCGCGGCGAGTGGCCAACCCAGGGTGAGCGCGGCGAGGGCGAGGCCCGCCACCAGCGGCGGAGCGGCGATCGACCCCTGGAGGTAGGTCGGGACGTACGAGGTCAGCCCGATGAGAATGGCCCCGACGCCCAATGCGATGAGGCCGGTCGTCAGGAGCAGCCGTCGGCTCAGGACCCACAGGGGGAGGACCGGCTCGGCCGCCCGCCGTTCCGCGAACACGAACGCGACGAAGAGCACGGTGCCGGCGGCGAACACGGCGATGCTCGTGGGCGAGAACCACGCCCAGGCCTGGCCGCCCTCCAGGACACCGAGGATCAGCAAGGTCATCGCGCCCATCAGCAGGACCGCGCCCGCGTAGTCGACGCGGTGCCGGCGACGCTCGACCCGTTCGTGGAAGTTCCGCCAGATCAGCACGCCGGCGAGAAGGCAGAGCGGCACGTTGACGAAGAAGATCCAGCGCCAGAGGTGGAGCTGGGCGAAGAGGCCGCCGAGCGCCGGCCCGATGACCGAGGACGCGCCCCAGACGCTGGCGATGTAGCCCTGGACCCGGGCCCGCTCCGCGACGGAGTAGATGTCGCCGGCGATGGTGATCGACATCGGCTGGACCGCGCCGGCGCCGAGCCCCTGGAGGGCGCGGAAGGCGATGAGCGCCGGCATGCTCCACGCCAGGCCGCACAGAACGGAACCCAGCAGGAAGATCCCGATGCCGAACAGCATGAGTGGCTTGCGGCCGACCGTGTCGGCGAGCTTCGCGTAGATCGGGACCGACACCGCTTGCGCGAGCAGGTAGACCGAGAACAGCCAGGGGAAGGCGGAGAAGCCGCCGAGCTCGCGGACGATCGAGGGAACCGCCGTCGCCAGGACGGTCGCATCGATGGCGATGAGCCCCGTCGACACCATGAGGGCGAGCAGGACCGGACCGCGTTCCGACCGGAGCCCGACGGCGGACTCGGCCGAGCCGGTCGACGCGGGCGAGGAGGCCGTCACAACGTGGCCAAGTCGTCTTCGCCCGCAACCATTCCCGGTTCGGGCCGGATTCTCACGAGGATTTCCGGCGAAACAACCTGGGAGAAGCCCTAGCCGAGCCTGGGAGATCGGTGGGAGCCTCGTAGCCGTCACATCGCCGGCCAGGAGGCTCTCGTGAGGCGCATCGTCGCGATCTCGGTCTTCGTCAGCATGGTCACCGCACTGCTCGTGGCCTCTCCGACGTTGGCGGACCCCGGCGGCAGAGGTCAAGGCGGGCTCGACGCCTACACCGCGCAGGTCACGCCGAGCCAGCTGGGCGAGCTGGCGCGACTGGGGCATGACGTGGCGGAGCAGAGGGCGGACGCCAACGGGGCGAGCGTCGACCTCGTCCTCAGCCCGTCGCAGCGCGACGACCTGGTCAGGCGGGGCATCAACCCCCAGCTGAAGAGGGTCAACGGCAAGACCCTCAAGCAGCTCGCCGCCGAGCAGGCGGTCAACGGCTACACGGTGTGGCGGTCCTACGACGAGCCGGGCGGCATCCGCGACCAGATGTATGCCATCGCGGCCAACAACCCGCAGGTCGCGAAGCTGGTCAAGCTCGGCACGACCATCCAGGGCCGCGAGATCCTCGCGATCAAGCTGACCCAGGGCGCCCGGGGCCAGGCTGACGGCAGCCGTCCGGCGGTCCTGTACAGCGCCACCCAGCATGCGCGCGAGTGGATCGCGACCGAGGTCAACCGGCGGCTGATGACTTGGTACGTCGACCAGTGGCGCGCCAACGACCGTGACGTGCGGAACCTGCTTCAGGGCACCGAGCTGTGGTTCATGCCCGTGGCGAACCCGGACGGGTACCAGTACACCTTCAGCACCGAGCGGCTCTGGCGGAAGAACCTGCGCGACAACGACGGCAACGGCCAGGTCACGGTCGGCGACGGCGTGGACCCCAACCGGAACTTCCCCAACCACTGGGGCTACGACAACGAGGGCTCGTCCGGCATCCCGTCGAGCGAGACGTACCGCGGCACGGCACCGGTGTCCGAGGCCGAGACCGCGGCGATGAAGGGCATCCTCGACCGAGTCAAGTTCTCCTTCCAGGTGAACTACCACTCCAACGGCCAGTGGCTGCTCTACCCCGAGGGCTGGCAGATCGGCACGGCCACCGCGGACGACCCGATCTACTACGCGATGTCCGGCAACCTCGACAATCCTGCGATCAAGGACTTCCACCCTGGACTCAGTTCGGACGTCCTCTACGTCACCAACGGTGAGACGACCGACTACGCCCACGCCAGCCGCGGCACCCTCGCCTGGACGCCGGAGCTGTCCCCGGGCTGCCCGACCTGCGGCTTCGTCTTCCCCGACGACCCGGCGTTGGTGCAGGCCGAGTTCGAGCGGAACCTGCCATTCGCGCAGTCGGTGGCGAACTCCGCGGCCGACCCGGACGACCCGAAGTCGGTGGTCAGCGTGGGCGGCGACCCCCTGACGACCAAGCCGTTCTACCTGGAGAGCGAGGACCCGTACAAGCGCGGGATCCCCGGTACGCAGCTGACCTTCAAGTACTCCTACGGCGACCCGCAGCCGGTGGCCGTCATCGCCAAGCGCAGCCTCGGTGCCGTCACGGCGAAGTGGAAGGTCAACGGCGGCTCAGAGCACTCGGCACCGACGTCGGAGTGGAAGGGCGACAGCTACACCCCGGCCGGCGTCTACTACCACCAGGTTCGCGGTGTCGTCACCGGAACCAGTCCGGGTGACTCGGTCGAGGTGTGGTTCGAGGGCGGCGGCCAGAAGAGCCCGTCGTTCACCTACCAGGCGGTCTCCGAGACCGGCAACAAGGTGCTCGTCGTGGCCGCTGAGGACTACACCGGCGCCTCTCCCGCGCAGACGCCCGGGCTCAAGTACGCCGACTACTACGTGAACGCGTTGAAGGCCAACAACATCAACGCCGACGTCTATGACGTGGATGCCCGCGAACGCACCGCGCCGGACCAGCTCGGTGTGCTGAGCCACTACGAGGCCGCCGTCTGGTACCCGGGCGACGACATCGTCACGAGGAAGGCAGGCACCGCGGCCGGCAACGCGGACCGCCTGGCTTTGGACGAGATGTTGGAGTTCCGCGCCTACCTCAATGAGGGCGGCAAGGTGCTCTATACCGGAGACCGGGCCGGAGACCAGTACACCGGCAACGTCGGAAACCAGTTCTACGACCCCAAGGGTGAGATCGCCTGCGTCCCGCTTCCGGCGGGGATCGACGACCGTCGGTGCCTCCTGCTCCGCGGTTCCGGGGACGGCGTCAACGACGTGCTCCAGTACTGGTTCGGCGCCTACACCGCCGTGTTGGGCGACGGCCACGACGAGAACGGAGAAACCTTCGGCCTTCTCGGCATCGACGACCCGTTCACCGGTCTCGAGTGGGGACTCAACGGCCCGCAGAGCGCGAACAACCAGGCCGACACCGAGTCCTACCTCGCGACGAGCGGGGTCCTCCCGCCCGACGAGTTCAAGCAGTTCGAGAGCTGGCCGTCGGCGCGGTGGGACAAGCCCGGCGGACCGTATGCGCCGCATACCGGGGACCAGTACATGTACTCGCAGATCAGCGACGTCACGTACAAGCGGCTGACGCGCACCATCACGGTGCCGGCCGGTGGCGCGACGATGTCCTTCTGGACGTCCTACAACACCGAGGTGGACTGGGACTACGTCTTCGTGGAGGCCCACACCGTAGGACAGGACAACTGGACGACGCTGCCCGACGCGAACGGGCACACCACCACCGACACCGGCGAGAGCTGTCCAGCGCCGGATTCGTCGGGGTGGCGAACCCTGCACCCGTGGCTGGACCACTACCAGACGCGCAACCCCGCGACCGCGGCGTGCACGCCCACGGGGACGACCGGTTCGTGGAATGCCGCGACCGGCGACTCCAGTGGGTGGCAGCAGTGGTCCGTGAACCTCAACGCGTACCAGGGTCAGCAGGTCGAGGTCTCCATCGCGTATGCGAGCGACTGGGCCAGCCAGGGCCTCGGGGTCTTCGTCGACGACGTGGTCGTGTCGACGGGGGAGGGCAGCACGTCGTTCGAGACCAGCCTGGACGGCTGGGCGGTCACCGGGCCACCGCCGGGCAGCGCGGCCAACGCGAACAACTGGATCCGCACCGACGCCTCGAGCTTCCCGGTCGGAGCGGCGATCACCACGCCGCGCACGATCATCATGGGCTTCGGGGTGGAGGGCATCTCGACGCCCGCCGAACGGAACGCCGTGATGGGCCGAGCGATGGAGTACCTGTTGCCGTAGGCCCGAGAAGTGCGTCCTGGTGGCTCGGCTGCGCTTCAGCCGAGCTGCCAGGACCGCTTGGACAGGCCGAACCAGAACCCGTCGATGACGCTGCGGCTGTCGAAGCCACCGCTGCCGTCGGCGCCGTAGGCGGCGCCCAGCGAGACGAAGAGCGGGGCGAAGTGCTCGGTACGCGGGTGGGCGACGCGGGCCGCCGGCGCCTTGTCGAGGAAGTCGAGCAGGGCGTCGACGTCCTCGTGCCGCATCGCCTCCTGGGCCCAGGCGTCGAACTCCCGCGACCAGCCCGGCGGGGGCGCGTCCGCGGGCTTGGCCGGGTTGAACTCGCGCAGGTTGTGGGTGGTGAACCCGGAGCCGATGACCAGCGTGCCGGCGTCGCGCAGCGGGGCGATCTTCTGGCCCAGCCGGAACAGCGCCCGCGGGTCGAGGGTCGGCATCGACATCTGGAGAACGGGCACGTCGGCGTCGGGGAACATCTCGACCAGGGGCACATAGGCGCCGTGGTCGAGGCCGCGGGCCTCGTCACGGTGCACGGGCGTACCCGGCGCGGCGACGATCTTGGCGACCTCGTCGGCGAGCTCAGGCGCGGCCGGCGCGTCGTAGGTGACGTCGTAGTACCGCTGCGGGAAGCCCCAGAAGTCGTAGAAGAGCGGCGCGCCCGTCGTGGACGAGAGCGCCAGCGGGGCCTCCTCCCAGTGCGCGGAGACGACGAGGATGTTGGCCGGCTTGTCCAGTGCGCCCGACCACTGCGCGAGCTCCCGCGTCCACACGGCGTCGTCGGCGAGCGGCGGGGCGCCGTGGCTGAGGTAGAGGACGGGCTGCGTGGGCACGGGAACAGTCTATCCAGATTAAGTTGAAGCGTCAACTAACTGGATTGGAATGGACTTTGCCGCCCGAGGGTTTACCGTGTGCATTCGCGACTTGACGTCGGAGCAGCGACGAATCCGCTGCACGTTCGGTCGGGAGATCAGGGGTGGACCTCATGGCAGCAGGCAAGGGCCGCAAGCTCGTCATCGTCGAGTCGCCGGCGAAGGCGAAGACCATCGCCGGTTACCTCGGAGGCGACTTCGACGTCGAGGCGTCGGTCGGCCACATCCGCGACCTGCCGAACCCGTCCGAGCTCCCGCCCGACATGAAGAAGGGCCCGTTCGGCAAGTTCGCCATCGACGTCGACAACGGCTTCGAGGCCTACTACGTCGTCGACAGCGACAAGAAGAAGAAGGTCGCCGAGCTCAAGCGGCTGCTCAAGCAGGCCGACGAGCTCTACCTCGCCACCGACGAGGACCGCGAGGGCGAGGCCATCGCGTGGCACCTCCTCGAGACGCTCCAGCCGCACATCCCGGTCAAGCGGATGGTCTTCCACGAGATCACCCGCGAGGCGATCCAGCGCGCCGTCACCGACACCCGAGAGCTCGACACCGCCCTCGTGGACGCCCAGGAGACGCGGCGCATTCTCGACCGGCTCTACGGGTACGAGGTGTCTCCGGTGCTGTGGCGAAAGGTCCGCCAGGGCCTGTCCGCCGGTCGCGTGCAGTCCGTGGCCACGCGGATGGTCGTCGAGCGTGAGCGGGAGCGGATGGCGTTCCGGGCGGCGTCCTACTGGGACGTCGAGGGGGAGTTCACCACGCGGTCGAGCTCCGGCGCGCTCGTCGAGTCCGACGCCTTCACCGCCCGGCTCAGTGCGGTAGATGGGGATCGCGTCGCTACGGGCCGCGACTTCGCCGACACCGGCGAGCTGAAGCACAAGTCGGTCGTCCACCTCGACGAGGCGATGGCCCGGGCCATCGCGGCCGCCGTGCAGGAGTCCCCGGTCGTCGTCACCAGCGTCCAGGAGAAGCCCTACACACGTCGTCCGGCGGCGCCGTTCACGACCTCGACCCTCCAGCAGGAGGCGTCGCGCAAGCTGCGGCTGTCCTCGAAGAACGCCATGCGCGTCGCGCAGCGCCTCTACGAGAACGGCTACATCACCTACATGCGTACCGACTCGATCACGTTGTCGGAGAGCGCGATCACCGCTGCGCGAAGCCAGGCGCGCGACCTCTACGGCGCCGATTACGTGCCGGCCGAGCCACGCCGGTATGCGGGCAAGGTCAAGAACGCGCAGGAGGCCCACGAGGCGATCCGCCCGGCCGGTGACCGGTTCCGCACGCCCGCCCAGGTGGCCGGCGAGCTGCGCGGCGACGAGTTCGCGCTCTACGAGCTGATCTGGAAGCGCACCGTCGCCTCGCAGATGGCCGACGCCCGTGGATCGACCGCGACCGTGAAGCTGACCGCGACGCTCGACGGTGTGGAGGTCGCGCGCGCCGCGGAGTTCACCGCCAGCGGCACCGTCATCACGTTCCGCGGGTTCCTCGCCGCATACGAGGAGGGCCGCGACGAGACCGCCGCCAAGAAGCGCAAGGAGATCGCCGAGGAGGAGCGTCGCCTGCCCAAGCTCGGCGAAGGCACCCCGCTCGCGGTGATCCGCGCCGAGGCCGACGGTCACGAGACCCAGCCGCCGCCCCGCTACACCGAGGCGACCCTCGTGAAAGCCATGGAGGAGAAGGGAATCGGCCGCCCGTCGACGTACGCGTCGATCATGGGCACGATCCAGGACCGCGGTTATGTGGGGACCCGAGGCAACGCGCTGGTCCCCACCTGGCTGGCCTTCGCCGTGACACGGCTGCTCGAGGAGCACTTCCCGCGCTTGGTGGACTACGACTTCACCGCCTCGATGGAGGAGGACCTCGACCGGATCGCCAACGGCGACGAGCAGCGGGTCGCCTGGCTGCAGCGGTTCTACTTCGGTGACGAGGCGGCCTCGGCCGAGGGGCTCAAGCAGCTCGTCGACGACCTCGGCGAGATCGACGCCCGCGAGATCTCGACGATCCCGCTCGGCGACGGGATGGTCGTCCGCGTCGGTCGTTACGGGCCGTACGTGGAGGAGGTCACCCCGAACGGCGTCGATGCCCGGACCGGGGAGGTGCTGCTCGACGAGGTGCCGCCGGTGCCCGAGACGCCGCGCCGCGCCACGATCAACGACGACGTCGCCCCCGATGAGATGACCCCGGCCAAGGCGCGCGAGCTGCTCGACGCGGCGGCCGACGACGGTCGCGTCCTCGGCCGGGATCCGGTGTCCGGCAACGAGATCATCGCCAAGGCCGGTCGCTACGGCCCCTACGTCACCGAGGTGCTGCCCGAGACCGACGACGAGGCGCCCAAGCGCGGCAAGGCGACCGCCAAGGCCAAGCCGAGGACGGCGTCGCTGTTCCAGGGCATGGACATCGCGACGATCGAGCTCGACGCCGCTCTCCAGCTCCTCTCGCTGCCCCGCGTGGTCGGGACGGTCACCGAGGACGACGGAACGTCGGTCGACATCACCGCGCAGAACGGTCGGTACGGGCCGTACCTCAAGAAGGGCACCGACTCGCGCTCGCTGACCACGGAGCAGCAGCTCTTCGACATCACCCTCGACGAGGCGCTGGCGATCTACGCCCAGCCGAAACAACGTGGCCGGGCGGCCGCAGTTCCGCTCAGGGAGCTCGGCGCCGACCCGGTGTCGGGTAAGGCGGTCACGGTCAAGGACGGCCGGTTCGGTCCGTACGTGACCGACGGAGAGACCAACGCGACCCTGCGACGGGGCGACGAGCCCGAGTCGATCACTCCCGAGCGCGGGTTCGAGCTCCTCGCGGAGAAGCGGGCCAAGGGCCCGACGACACGCAAGAGGGCGGCAAAGAAGACGACCAAGTCGACGGCCAAGAAGACGACAGCGAAGAAGACCGCGGCGGCTCGGTCCACCGGGTCGACGGCCTCCGCTCGGGCGTCGGCCCGCAAGGCCTGACCGCGTGGCGACGCTGGACCCGTCGACCGCGCGCGACCTCTCGACCCGGCTCGCCATCGAGCAGCGGAAGGTCCGGCTGCCGTCGGTGGCCGCGGGGATCGTCCGCGGCGGCGAGCTGGTCTGGTCCGACGCGCGCGGCACGCTCGACGGCGGCGCCGACGGGGTTCCCGCCGACTCCGACACGCAGTACCGGATCGGCTCGATCACCAAGACGTTCGTGGCGGTGTGCGTCATGCGGCTGCGCGACGCCGGTCGGCTCGACCTCGACGACCGGCTCGAGGATCACGTACCCGGCACGGCGTTCGGGCGCGCGACGATCGCGCAGCTGCTGACGCATACCTCCGGGTTGCAGTCCGAGACCGACGGCCCCTGGTGGGAGCGCACCCCCGGCGGCGACTGGGCGGCGCTGATGGCGCCCTCGCCGGTGCAGCGGATGCGGCCGGGGAGCCGGTACCACTACACCAACGTCGGGTATGCGGCCCTGGGCGAGCTGGTCGCGCGGGCCGAAGGGTCGCCGTGGACCGATGTGGTCCAGCGCGACCTGCTCGACCCGCTGGGCATGGCGCGGACGACTCCCCGGCCGAGCGGCAGATCCGCCGTGGGTCTGGCCGTCCATCCCTTCGCCGACCTGCTGCTCGCCGAGCCGGAGCACGACGCCGGCGCGATGGCGCCCGCAGGGCAGCTGTGGTCGACGGTCGACGACCTCGCCCGCTGGGCGGCCTTCCTTGCCGGCGACACGGGCGACATCTTCGCGAAGGACACCCTGGAGGAGATGTGCGTCGTCCAGGCGGTCAACGACCTGCCGGGCCAGGCGTGGCTGTCCGGGCACGGCCTCGGCTGGCAGGTCTGGAACGTCGACGGGCGCCGGTACGCGGGGCACGGCGGGTCGATGCCCGGGTTCCTCGCAGGGCTCCAGGTCGACGTCGAGACCGGCGACGGGGTGGTGATCTTCAGCAACACCACCAGTGGGCCGCTCGCCTTCGCCCGCGACCTGCTCACGCTGGTCCGGGAGCGCGAGCCGGTGCTGCCGGAGACCTGGTATGCCGGTGGCTCCGACCCCGACGCGGTCGAGATCGTCGGTCTGTGGCACTGGGGTCCGGCCGTCTCGATGCTCAAGGCGACCGGCGACGGGGGTCTCGAGCTCGGGGTGCCTGGAGAGGGCCGCGGAGCGCGGTTCCGGAAGGCGGCCGACGGCTCCTGGGTCGGCCTCGAGGGGTACTACGCGGGGGAACCGCTGGTCGTGGTCCGGGACGCCGACGGTTCGGTGAGCCACCTCGACCTCGCGTCGTTCCGGTTCACCCGAGTGCCCTACGACCCGGAGCGCGACATCCCCGGCGGCGTCGACGACGCCGGCTGGCACTGACCTCCCCGCTTCCAGACGCCCGTTGTCGTGAGTTTCGGCGCTCCTGGTCGCCTGAAACTGGCAACAACGGGCGTCTGGAAGACGGTCAGGCGTGGGTGAGGGACTCGATGCCGTCGAGGATCAGGTCCAGCCCGAACCGCATCTCGTCGCGGAAGAAGTCCTCGCCCTCGTTCTCGTCGGTGATCGCCGGTGACGCCGCGTACAACGCGGGGAACCGGTCCGGGTCGAGCAGCCGCGGCAGGATCGTCACGTAGGGGTCCGGGGGCGGGGCGTCGGTCGCGGTGAACCCCATGGCGACCGACATCGCCACGTGGCTGCGCACGTAGCCGTCGACCACGAGCAGCGACGACATCTTCTGCTGGCTGGTGAGCGCCATCCCGTCGAACGACCGGGCGCCCGCCTCGGTCCACCCGATGATGTTCGGCGACAGCGGCGGCGTGGTCATCGGCGTGGCCGAGATCCACGGGTGCTGGACCAGGGCATCGGCGAGCGCCCACGCCCACCGGGTCAGCCGTTCGCGCCACGGCCCGGACGACACGATCGACAGGTCCGCCGGACCGTAGGCCGCGTCGAGCATCACCTCGAGCAGCTGCTCCTTGGAGTCGACGTACCGATAGAGCGACATCGGCGTCATCCCGAGCTCAGCCGCCACCGACTTCATCGACACGCCGTCCAGCCCGTCCCGGTCGGCCACCACCACCCCGGCGGCGCCGAGCTCCTGGATGGTCCGCCCCGGTTTCGGCCCGCGCCGGCCGGTCGTCTCGCGGTCCCAGAGCAGCTGGAGGTACCGCGGGAGCGGGGGGTCGGCGGCGGCCACGGAGACAGCATACGGAAACTGCTTGCGCGATACACATCTCCTGTCGTAAGTTCTGCGTACGCCAACAACAGTTAGTTACGTACGCAGTTAAGGAGACACCATGACCTCACGAGCCGGGCGCCGAGAGTGGATCGGGCTGGCCGTGCTGATCCTGCCGATCCTCATCGCGTCGATGGACGTGTCCGTCCTCTTCTTCGCGGTCCCGTTCATCGCCCAGGACCTCCAGCCGACCGCCACCCAACAGCTGTGGATCTTCGACGTCTACGGGTTCGTCCTCGCCGGCCTGCTTCTCACCATGGGCTCGGTCGGGGATCGGATCGGCCGTCGTCGGCTGCTGATCATCGGCGCAGTGGCCTTCAGCGCCGCGTCGCTCCTCGCGGCGTACGCGCAGTCGGCCGAGATGCTCATCGCGGCTCGCGCGGTGCTCGGGATCGCCGGCGCGACGCTGATGCCGTCGACGCTCGCGTTGATCCGCAACCTGTTCCACGACGAGGCCGACCGCACCAAGGCGGTCGCGATCTGGTCGGCCGCCCTGACGGCCGGGGTCACCGTCGGGCCGATCATCAGCGGGGTGCTGCTGGAGCACTTCTGGTGGGGCTCGGTGTTCTTGATCAACCTGCCCGCCATGTTCCTGCTCCTCGTCACCGCACCGTTCCTCCTGCCCGAGTCACGGGGCACCCGCTCGGCACGGTTCGACTGGCTCAGCTCGCTGCTCGCACTCGGCACGGTCATTCCGGTCATCGCCGGCATCAAGTCGGTCGCCGCGGACGGCTGGTCGACCCACGCGGTCCTGTATGCCGCAGCCGGGGTTCTCGCCGGGCTCGCCTTCGTGCGGCGTCAGCTCACCGCCGAGGTGCCGATGCTCGACGTGCGTGCGCTGACGGAGCGACGGTTCGGCGGCTCGGTGGTCGTCAACATCCTGGCCATGTTCGCGATCATGGGCAACGCGGTGATCCTTACCCAGTACCTCCAGTCGGTGCTCGGGTTCAGCCCGCTCACGGCCGCGCTGTGGAGCCTGGTCCCGTCGGTGGTCGTGGGAGCGGCAGCGCCATCGGCCGCCGTCCTCGCGCCGCGGTTCGGGCGACCCGTGGTCATGGCCGGCGGGTTCGTCGTGTCGGTCGTGGGGTTCGTGATGATCAGCCGGGTCGACGAGTCCACGGCGCTGTGGCTGGTGCTCGTCGCCGCCGGCCTGGTGTCCGGCGGGCTGGTCGCCGTCCTGTCGCTCATCACGGACTACGTCGTCGGCGTCGCCCCGGCGGAGCGCGCGGGGTCGGTGGCCGGTCTGGTCGAGACCTCGAGCGAGCTCGGCGGTGCCCTCGGCCTGGCCCTGCTCGGGAGTGTCCTTGCGGCGGTCTACCGGACCCAGGCCGACCTGCTCCTGCCGGCCGGGCTGCCGGCTCCCGCGGCGGCGGAGGCCAGCCAGACCTTGGGCGGCGCGCTCGCGGTGTCGGCGCAGCTGCCGGCCGACCTGGGCCACGCGGTCGTGGAGGCGGGGCGGGCTGCGTACACCTCGGCGATGCACGCCGCCGGTCTCACGGCCGCCGGCGTCCTCGTCCTGGCGGCCGTCGTCACCCTGGTGATGCTCCGAGGCGGCGACCGCACGGCGACGCCCGCCCAGGACGACGCGCGCGTCTCCTGAGTGAGAGGACGTGGTGGCGCGGCTAGGGTCAGCCGAGCCGCGCCACCACGGTGCTGCCGATCAGGGCGTACCCCGCGTCGTTGGCGTGGATGTCGAACCGGGAGCACATCCACGTGTTCGCGCAGATGACCGCCACGTTGGTCGGCACGGTGCCGAGCCCCGGCACCGTGACGGGCGTCCAGACGGAGCTCTGGAAGGCAGTGGCGACGTCGGCCACGGTCGCCCCGCTGGCCGCGGCTGCCGAGCCGATGATCGCGTTGAGCGTCCCTTGGAGCACAGCGGACTGTTGGGCCAACTGGATGTTTCCCCCACCCAGGCGGCGAGGAACGGGTTGTAGTAGTTGAGGACGACGACCTGGGCACCGGGCGCCTCGGCGTGCATCTTGTCGAGCATCATCGGGAGGTTCGTCGCGACGTCAGCCATGCCCGCCTGGATGCAGACCATGTCGATGGTCAGCGTCGGCCGGTCAACGCAGCGCTGCACGTCGTTGGCGCCGACCTGGACGGTCACCACGCGGGTGTACCGGCCGTGGGCGTGGAGGAAGGCCAGCGCCTGGTCGAGCTGGCTGCCCTCGTCGTAGGGGCAGGTCCCGCCCGAGACCATCGTCGTCGACCGTTCGCCCGGGCAGGCGAGGTTGACCAACGTGGTCTTCGGCTGGGTCGCCCGGATCCCCGCGAGGACGTCGTCGGCATACCCCCCGGTCGGGTCGGGACCGCGGTCCGGCTGGTACCCCGCGGCGAGCGAGTCGCCGAGGGCCAGGTAGTAGCCCATGGCGTTCGCCGACCCGCCGGACGACCCGGCGGCCCATCCGGTCGAGGCGGAACCGAGGACGAGTGCGCCCGCTGCGACGAGGGCGCCAACCAGCCGTTTCGTAGCCACCCTCGGACGGTACGACGAACTCGGTCGGTTCGCTCGTTCTAGGACTGCCGCCTCTGACGCCGCCGCCGTTGGAGCCAGGCCACCACCTGGCGCCCGGTTCCCCACACGCCGTGCCGGAACATCAGGACGATGAGGACGAAGATGGCGCCGAGGATGATCCCGGTTCCTTCGAACCCGCTCGACGCGAGCCAGTCCTCGAGCTGGACGACGATCGCGGCACCGACCGGACCGCCCCACAGCGTGCCGATCCCGCCGAGGACGGTGATGAGCACGACCTTGCCGGAGGTGGTCCAGTTCAGCTCCTGCAGTGACGCGAACCCGTGCGAGATGGCGAACACGCCGCCGGCCAGACCGGCGAGCCCGGCGGAGATGACGAAGGCGACGATCTTGTACTTCTCCACGTTGTACCCGAGCGCCCGCGCACGGGCCGGGTTGTCGCGGATCGCCACGAGGACGCGGCCGAACGGGCTGTTGACGACGCGCCATGCGATGAACATCCCGATGAGGATGAAGACCAGGCCGGCGTAGTAGAAGTAGAACGAGTCGGTCTCGACCGCCTCGATCCCGAAGAAGTTCTTGGGTATGCCCTGCAGCCCGTTCTCGCCGCCGGTCAGGTCGCGCCACTGGTTGGCGACGAAGTAGATCATCTGCGCGAACGCCAGCGTCACCATGGCGAAGTAGATCCCGGTGCGCCGCACGGACAGGTACCCGATCGGCACGGCGATGACCATCGCGAACACCGTGCCCGCCAGGATCGCGACCGGGAACGGGACGCCGGCGTGGATGGCGACCAGGCCCGACACGTAGGCCGACGTCCCCCAGAACGCCGCGTGCCCGAACGACAGCAGCCCGGTGTAGCCGAGGAGCAGGTCGACGGACATCGCGAAGAGGCCCCAGGCGGCGACGTCCATCGCCACCGGCGGGTAGACGAACCAGGGCAGCGCCAGGGCGATGGCCAGCCCGACGACCAGCATCACCCAGCGGACGGGGCTGCGGCGCGACAGGACCGGGCCCTCCGCGAGGTCGACGTCGACCCGTGCGGTCATCTGCTCGCTCATGTCACGCCACCTCGGCCCGGCCGAACAGACCAGCGGGCCGCACGAGGACGACCACGGCCATCAGCACGAAGATGACCACCTGGGCGAACGAGGGCGCATACGCCTGCCCGTACGCCTCGACCAGGCCGACGAGGAAGCCGCCGACGACCGCCCCGAGGATCGAGCCGAGGCCGCCGATGACGACGACGGCGAACAGGATGATGACGAAGTTGCTGCCCATGTCGGCGGTGATCGCGCGGAACGGTGCGGCGAGCACCCCGGCCAGACCGGCCAGCGCGATCCCGAACCCGAACACGGGCGTGACCCATCGAGTCACGTTGATGCCCAACGCGCGGGTGCGCTCCGAGTCCTCCGTGGCGGCCCGGACGATCATCCCGATGCGCGTCTTGGTCAGCACCGCCCACACGATGACACAGACCGCGAGTGAGAAGAGGCAGGCGAAGATCTGGTACGCCGACAGGCTCAGGCCGCCGATGGTGACGTTGCCCTCGAGACCGGCCGGCAGCTCGTACGGCAGACCCGATACCCCGTAGCGCCGCTTGACGAGGTCGACGAGCAGCAGCGTGAGTCCGAAGGTCAGCAGGAAGTTGTAGAGCGGGTCGAGCCGCAGCAGCCAGCGGACCAGGAGCCGCTCCATGAGGACCCCGAACACGAACAACACCAACGGCACGATGAGCAGTGCCGGCCAGAAGCCGAGGTTGGTGGTGTCGAGCAGGACCGCGGCGCCGACGGCCCCCAGCATGTAGCAGGCGCCGTGCGAGAAGTTCACGACGCCGAGCACGCCGAAGATGACGGCCAGGCCGAGGGCGGCGAGCGCGTAGAACCCGCCCGCCGCCAGGCCCTGAACCGTGTACTGGACGAAAGAGCCCATCGGTCAGGACAGCTTGCAGGAGCCGTCCGGCGCTGCGTAGGCCTGCGCGGCCGGGACCGTCTTGGTGATCTCCTCGTAGTCCCAGGCCTCCTTGACCTGGTCCTTGGTCTTGACCTTGGCCAGGTACACGTCGTGGGTGACGTTGTGGTCGGCGGCCCGGACCTCGCCGTTGCGCAGGAAGAAGTCGTTGATCTTCTTGCCCTCCAACGACTTCACGATGGTGTCGGCGTCGTCGGTGCCGGCGGCCTGGACGGCCTCCAGGTAGTTCAGCGCGGCGGAGTAGTTCGCGGCGTGGGCGAACGACGGCCGGGTCTGGGTCTTGGCCGTGAACTTGTCGGCCCAGGCCTTGTTCTGCTCGTCGAAGTTCCAGTACCACGCGTCGGTGAACTGGGTGCCGGCGAACTGGTCGACGCCGAGCGAGTGGATGTCGGTGATGAACATCAGGCCGACGGCCAGCTCGGACTTGCCCTTGAGCTCGCTCTGGTTGTACTGCTTGACGAAGTTGATGAGGTCCCCGCCGGCGTGCATCGTGCCGACCACCTGCGGGCTGCCGTCGCCGGCCTTGGTGATGAACGTCGCGAAGTTGTCGCTGGGGAACGGGGTGGCGATGGACTGGCCGACCGTGCCGCCGGCCGTCTTGACCTCGGCGCTGAACGACTTGTTCATGTCCTGGCCGAAGGCGTAGTCGGGATAGACGATGTTCCAGGTCTTGCCGCCTTCGCCGACGATCGTGCCGGCAGTGCCCTTGGCGAGGACGGCCGTGTCGTAGGCCCAGTGGAAGGTGTACTTGTTGCACTGCGCGCCGGTGAGCGCCGTCGTCCCCGCACCGATGTTGATGTAGAGCTTCTTCTTCGCCTTGGCCTGGGTGGCGACGGCGAGCGCGGCGGCGGAGTTCGGGACGTCGAGGATGAGGTCGGCGTTCTGCCGGTCGTACATCTCCTGCGCCTTGCTGTTCGCGACATCGGCCTTGTTCTGGTGGTCGGCCTGGACGATCTCGACGGTCTTCGCGACCGCCTGGTCGCCGTGCTTGGCCTTGTAGTCGTCGATGGCCATCTGGATGGCGACCGCGGAGTTCGGGCCGGACAGGTCCTTGTAGACGCCGGACTGGTCGTTGAGCAGCCCGATGACGATCTTGTCGTTGGTCAGCTTGCTGGCTCCGCCGGTCTGCGGGCCGCCGCCGCCCCCGCTGCACGCGGCGAGGCCGAGGGCGCTGATCGCGGCGATGGCGACGAGCCCCCGCGTACCGGTCCTGGTTGTGCTGGCCGTCCTCATGATTCGGTCTCTCTCTCGGTCCGTCTGATGGGGCATGGTGTGCGGGTTCGGCTCACAGGCCGAGGTAGTCGAGCAGCTCGCCCTTGCGCTGGGCGAACTCGTCGTTGTCGAGCCGCTCGACGACCCGGCCCTGGGCGAGCAGGACGTGCCGGTCGGCGACGGTCGAGGCGAAGGTGACGTTCTGCTCCACGAGGAGCACGGCGACTCCGTCCTTGGTGATGTCGCGGATGATCTCGCCGATCCGCTGCACGATGACCGGGGCGAGACCCTCGCTCGGCTCGTCGAGCAGCAGCACCCGGGCGCCCATGCGCAGGACGCGGGCGATGGCGAGCATCTGCTGCTCGCCGCCGGAGAGCTTGGTACCCGGGAAGTCCTTGCGTTCCTGGAGAACCGGGAACGACGCATACACCTGGTCGAGGGTCCAGGCGCTCTCGTGGACCACCGGGGGCAGCACGAGGTTCTCCTCGACGGAGAGGCTGGCGTAGATGCCGCGGTCGTCCGGCACCCAGCCGAGTCCGACGCGGGCGCGGGCGTCGGCGGAGCGTGAGGAGACGTCGGCGCCGTCGACGCATACCCGTCCCTCGCACTGCCGGTGCAGGCCCATCGCGGAGCGCAGGAGAGTGGTCTTGCCGGCGCCGTTGCGGCCGACCAGGGTGACGACCTCTCCGGCCGCGACGTCGAGGGAGACGTCGGTGAGGGCGCGGGCCTCGCCGTACCAGGCGGAGACCGACTCGATGCGCAGGGCGGGCTCAGTCATGGGACTCGCCGGCGGCCGTGCCGAGGTATGCCTCGACGACTCTCGGGTCCTGGCGCACCTGCTCGTAGGGACCCTCGGCCAGGACCTGGCCGGACTGCAGGACGGTGACGGTGTGGGCCAGCGACCCGACGACGTGCATGTTGTGGTCGACGAGGACCACGGTGCGCCCTTCCGCGACCTGCTTGACCAGGGCGATGGTCCGGTCGACGTCCTCGACCCCCATGCCCGCGGTCGGCTCGTCGAGGAGCAGCAGCTTCGGGTCCAGGGCCAGGGCGAGGGCCAGCTCGAGAGCGCGCTTCTGCCCGTATGCGAGGGAGCCGGCCGGCAGGCCCGACAGGTCGGCGAGGCCCACCTGGTCGAGCAGGGCGGTGGCGCGGTCGTCGAACCGGCCGAAGCGCGTCACCGACTGCCAGAACCGCATCCCGAGCCCGGTGCGGCTGGCCAGCGCCAGCTCGAGGTGCTCCCGGAGGGTGAGCGCGTCGAAGAGGCTGGTGATCTGGAACGACCGGGCGATGCCCAGGTGCGCGATGTCCTCCGGGCGCTTGCCGGTGATGTCGTGCCCGTCGTACTCGATCGTGCCGGAGGTCGGCTCGAGGAACCCGGTCAGCAGGTTGAAGAGGGTCGTCTTGCCCGCACCGTTGGGCCCGACCAGGGCGTGGACGGTGCCGGTCTGGACCACGAGGTCCACGTCGGAGACGGCGCGGAAGCCGCGGAACTCCTTCGTGAGGGAGCGGGTCTGGAGCAAGGTCTCGTCGGTCATCGGCACCTCCTCGTGCTCCCGTGGCCGGTCGGCGACCGCTGGTCCGCCGGTATGCGGCCAGTCAAGCGGCCGTTCAGCGCCCCCGCACTTCGTGGAACCCTAGGAACCACGAGCGAACCCAGGTATGGAGATCCGACCCACAAGGCTGGCCTCGTCATGGGGTTCGGGCACACACGCAGACGCGACTTGACCCTCACCCGACGTCAGGCGCGAGCATCGACGACATGACCGAGGGCATGACCGGAGGAACGCTGGTGGACGCCGTGTGGACGGTGGGGCAGGTGGCCGACGAGCTCGGCGTGACGGTGCGGACGCTGCACCACTACGACGAGATCGGGCTGTTGCACCCGAGCGAACGCACCCCGGCGGGCTACCGGCTCTACACCGCGGACGACCTCGAGCGGCTCCAGAACATCGTCGTGTACCGACGGTTGGGGTTCCCGCTGGAGGAGATCGGCAAGCTGCTCGAGGCGAGCGGTGCCGACCTGGAGTCCCATCTGCGCCGCCAGCGGGCGGCGGTCATGTCCCGGCTGGACGAGCTCGGCGAGCTCGTCACGGCCATCGACCGAGCATTGGAGAGAGAGATGTCAGGGCTGAAGCTGACGAAAGAGGAGCAGAGGGAGCTGTTCGGCGACGGGTACTCGGAGGAGTACGCCGCCGAGGCCGAGGAGCGGTGGGGTGACAGCGACGCGTGGAAGGAGTCGCAGCGCCGCACGTCGAGCTACACCAAGGCCGACTGGGTGGAGATCAAGGCGGAGATGGAGTCGATCGGCGCGGAGCTGGTGGCGGCGAAGCGCTCCGGCGCTCCGGCGACCAGCGAGCGCGCCATGGACGCGGTGGAGCGGCACCGGAGGCACATCAACGACCGGTTCTACGCGATCACGCCGGAGTTCCACCGGAACCTCGGTGACATGTACGTCGCGGACCCCCGGTTCACGAAGACCTACGAGGACCAGGAGCCGGGGCTGGCGCAGTACGTGCGGGACGCGATCCACGCGAACGCCGACCGCGCGGCAGCGTCCTAGGACTTCGTTCGGGCGGCGATCTTGTCGCTGAGCTTCGTGAGTGCTTTGACGTTGCGGCTGGTCGAGCTCAACGGGCCGAGGATCTTCGCCCAGTCGCGCCCGACCAGCTTGCTGTCGATCGACGATCCGTGCATGAGCCAGTGCACGTCGGCGCCGTGGACGACCAGGGTGTCGAAGTCGTTGGAGAGAGCCTCGAGGGCCTTGGCCGCGGTGGAGGACGGCGCCTGCTTGAGGAACGTGACGAAGTGGGTGTCGGCGGCCTGGACCTCGAACGGCGTTGCGGCCAGGGTCTTCTCGAGCTCCGCCGCGGTCCGGACGAACGTCGTGCACTCGAACCCGAACTCGCTCTCGAGGGCCCTCTCCATGGCCTTCTCGAGGTTGGCGCGGCTGCCGGTCGCATCGAACACGACGTTGCCACTGTTGATGTAGGTCCACACGTCGCCGTAGCCCAGGCCTTCGGCGACCGCCTTGAGCCGTGACATCTCGACCCTCCGCTTGCCGAGGTTCACCGCCCGGAGGAAGCCGACCCTCACCGTCATGGCCGCACCCTAGTGGTGCGGCCATGACGGTGAGGTCTGGAGCGTCAGCGCGGCACCGTGCTCGTCACCCTCGCCACGTTGTCGGCCGTCACCGGGTCGGGGACGTCCGAGCTCGTCGCGCCCTGCGCGACGACGGTGTCCCCCTTCTTCGCGGTCACCGTCCCGGTGAGGGTGAAGGTGACCGACCCGTTGACGGGGATGCTCGCCGCCGTCCAGAGTGCCCCGGTGTAGGTGACGCCTTGGATCTTCACCGACCCGGAGCCGGTGCTCGGAGAGGTCGAGGTGACGGAGAGCCCGGACAGCGCCAGGACGGTCCGGACGTGGGTCGCCGCCGACGGGCCGCGATTGGTGACGGTCACCGTGTACGTCGCGGAACCTCCCCGGACCACCGATGTCGGCGGGATGACGGCGACCTCGAGGTTCGCCTGCCACGGTTCGACGGTGACGGTGAAGCTGCCGGTGGCCGAGTTGCCGCGGGTGTCCGACGCCGTGCAGGTGACCGTGGTCGCCCCGACCGGGAACACCGTTCCAGACGCCTTGGAGCAGGTGACCGGCCGGGTCCCGTCGACAAGGTCGACGGCTGTGGCCGGCGCATACGTGACCACCGCCCCGGAGGCGCTGGTCGCGGCGACCGTGATGGGGGTCGGAAGGGTCAGCACGGGCTTCGTGGTGTCGACGACCGTGACGTCGAACGAGGCCGTGCCGACGTTGCCGGCCGCGTCGGTCGCCGTGCAGGTGACGCTGGTCGTCGTGATGTCGAACGTGGAGCCGGACGCCGGCGAGCACGTCACGGGCAGACTGCCCGAGACGCTGTCCTGGGCGGTCGCGGTGACGGTCACGACCGCGCCGTCTGGTCCGGTCGCCTCCTCTTGAATCGACGCCGGCACCGTCACTGTCGGCTTCGTCGTGTCGACGACGGTGACCGTGAACGTCTTGGTCGTAGCGTTGCCGGCATCGTCGGTGGCCGTACAGCTAACCGTCGTGGTGTCGAAGCCGAAGGTCGACCCTGATGCAGGCGCGCAGCTCACCGTCGCCGGTCGGCTGATGTCGTCGGTGGCCGTGGCCTCGAACGTCACCACGGCTCCCCCTGGACCCATGGCCTCGACGGTCTGGTTCGGCGGCACCTTCAGCACCGGCGGCTCCTGGTCGGACACTGTGACCGTGAACGTCTTGGTCGTGACGTTGTCGTAGCTGTCTCGAGCGGTGCACTCCACTTCGGTGGTCCCGATCCTGAACGCCGAGCCGGAACCCGGTTCGCAGTCCGGAGTGATCGTTCCGGCGACGCTGTCAATGGCGGTCGCGGTATAGGTCACCCGGGCTCCGTTGGGGCTCGTGGCGGGAACGGTGAAGTCAACGGGCACGGTCAGATCGGGTTCGGTGGAATCGCCCACGCTGACCGTGGCCGTCTTCGTCGCCAGGTTGCCGGAGAAGTCCGAGGCCGTGCAGGTGATCGTCGTGGCCCCAATGGCGAAGTCGGTACCCGACGCGGGATCGCACGAGACCAAGACCGGACCGTTGACGTCGTCAGTGGCTGTGACCGAGTACGTGATCTGTCGCCCATTGGGGCCCTCGGCCTCAAAGAATGGGGCAACGTCGATCGTGATCTCGGGAGCAGTGATGTCCGCACCGGTCGCAAACCGGATCTCGACCGAGCCTTCCCGTACGGTAGCCGTGCCGATCGCGTTTGCCGCGTGTGGCGCATACGACGACCCGCCGCCGCCTCCGCCACCACCGCCGGTGGCGAGCTGACGGGTCTGCACGTTCCAGGTGGGACTGCCGCTGCCGCCGCCCCAAAGGCCGCCGCCCCCGCCGCCGCCACCGTTCGTGTTGCCAAGGCTGCTGCCGCCGGTCCCGGACCCGCCATCGGTCCCGACCGGCATTCCGCCGGTCCCCGCGGCGGTCGCGGTGCCTGGCGTTCCGCCACCGCCGGGCAGGATGCCGGTACCCGCGCTGCCCGCCAGGCCGGCCGCCCCACCGGCACCGCCGGTGCCATCGGCACCGGTGGCTCCGGCCCCGCCGCCACCGCCTGCGACGGCAAGGGACTTCCCTGCGCTGACGGTGGAGGCCCCACCACCCCCGCCGCCGGCCCCGCCGAAACCGCCGCCGTTGTACCCGCCCTGACACTCGATGTCCGCGAGGCATCCGGTACCCGTCGCGGCGCCGCCGACCGTGATGAAGACAGTCCGTCCAGGCTCGACTTCCGACGTGTCGGAGACCCGTTGGCCGTACCCGCCGGGGATTGACTTCGAACGTCCGCCGGCGCCTCCTACGGCCACGACGGAAACCTGCTCGACGTCATCCGGCAGGGCCAGCTGGTAGTCGCCCGGGCTGGTGTACAGACACGTGACGACGCCGCCACTGCCCCGACAGTTGCTCGGAGCCGGCGCGGAGACGGCGGACGTTGCCGTGGCCACCGCCCCGGCGGAAGCGACCGCGAGTGAGGCGCCGAGGATCGGCGCGAAGGTGCGACGAAGGGAAGAGGTCCTCATGGTGCGTTCCTTCTGGTGAAGCTGGTGCGTATGTCGGTCAGCGGGTGACGGTGCTCGTGGCCTTCGCGGTGTTGTTCGCCGTGGCCGGGTCGGGCACGTCGTTGGTGGTGGCGGTCTGGGCGAGCACGGCGTCGCCCTTCCTGGCGGTCACGGTCCCCGTGAGGGTGTAGGTGACCGAGGCACCGGAGGCGAGGGACGGCGTGGTCCAAAGCGCGCCGGTGTACGTCTGGCCCTGGACCTTGACGGATCCGCTGACGCTGGCCGGCGCCGTAGTCGTGACGGTCAGGCCGGAAAGAGCGAGCACGGTGCGCAGGTTCGTTGCCGCGACGGGGCCGAGGTTGGTGACCGTGACGACGTAGCTGGCGGTGACACCTCGGGTGACGGTGCTAGGGCCGGTGACCGTGACCTGGAGGTCGGCCTGCCAGCCCTGCACGGTGACGGTGAAGCTGCCGGCCGTACTGTTGCCGTGGGCGTCGGTGGCGGTGCAGGTCACCGTGGTCGTGCCCACCGGGAAGACCGAGCCGGAGCCACGGGAGCAGCCGACCGGCACCGAACCGTCCACGAGGTCGGTGGCGGACGACGCGTACGTCACCACTGCCCCGGAGGAGCTCGTGGCCGACACGGTCAGGGTGCCCGGCAGGGTCAGCATCGGCGCCGTCGTGTCGACGACGGAGACGGTGAACGAGCCGGCGGCCTGGTTGCCGAAGGCGTCCGTCGCGGTGCACGCCACCGTGGTCGTGCCGAGGGGGAAGGTGGCCAACGGTGGCGGCGAGCAGTCGATGTTCACGGTCGCGCTCGCGTCGTCGCTGGCCGACACGACGTAGTCGACCGGTGCGCCGGTGGGTCCGGTGGCTTCCACGACCGTGCTCGCGGGCATCGTGAGCGTCGGCGGAGTGAGGTCCTGGACCGTCACGGAGAAGGTTCTGGTCGTCGTGTTGCCGGCGCCGTCGGTGACCGAACATCTGACGGTGGTGGTGCCCACGGGGAACGCCGAGCCGGAGGCCGGCGAGCAGGTGACCGGTCCGAGGCCGCCCACGATGTCGGTCGCCGACGCCTGGAAGGACACGACCGCCCCGTTCGGTCCTTCTGCCGGCCTGGTGATGTCGTCCGGCACCGTCAGATCCGGCGGAGTCGTGTCCCTCACGGTCACCGTGCCACCGCCGCTGCCGACGTTGCCGCTGCTGTCGGTCGCCTCGCAGGTCACTGGCGTGTCGCCGAGCGGGAAGACCGACCCGGACCCCGGGGTACAGGTCAGCGCAACCGGGCCGTCCACGGCGTCGGTCGCGGTCGCCGCGTACGTCACCGCGGCGCCGTCCGGTCCGGTGGCCTCGGCCGGCGTGGGGGTGGTGAACGTGATCGAGGGGGGCGCGGTGTCCGGTACGCCGTAGGTGAGGACGACGGAACCCTGGGTCGCCTGGGCGACACTGATGGAGAACCCGCCAGGAACGCGCGACGAACCGCCGCCGCCTCCGCCGGCGGCCGTCGTGCCCTTCCTGTCGCCGATCCCACCGCTGCCGCCCCCGAAGAGTCCGCCACCGCCGGCGCCCGCGCTGTCGTTCGCGCCCGTACTGTCGCCGCCGTCCAGCACCCGTCCGTCCATGCCGTTCGATGTGCCTCCGGCCCCGCCGCTGTTGGTGGTCCCTGCCTCGCCGCCGGTACCCGCTCCCAGGCCGGTGCCGTCCGACCCGGGCCGGTCGGCGTTTCCTCCGCGACCGCCCTCGGCGTTCGACTGGGCGGCGTCGGCGCCGGCGCCCCCGCCACCGGCGGCCACGACGACTCGGCTCGCGAGACTCGTGGCGGTGGTGCGGATGTCGGATGACCCGCCACCGCCGCCTCCGGCGTGCCCCGTGCCGCCGCCATTGGCGCCCCCGAGGCACTGGACCCCGGACAGGCAGCTCCCGCCGGCGGCCGCAGCGCTCCCGACGGTGACATACAGGGACGAGCCGGGCGTGACCGTGAGCGTTCCCGCGAGAAGGGCCCCGGAACCGCCAAGGACGACACCTGCCCGGCCACCCCGTCCCCCGACAGCGGTCACCTTGACCGAGGTGACGCCGGCCGGAACGGGGAAGAGTCGCTGGACGCCCACCTCCACGTAGGTGCACGTCACCGTGCTCTCGACCTGGGCACACTCGGCCGGGAGGGTCACCGCCCCCTGCGCGGTGGCCCCGCCCGTCCCGACCAGTGCGGCCGCCACGAGCGCCGTGCCTCCGACGACCGCAGCGAGGCGCCGCCGTTCCGGTCGTGGCCAGTGAACGAAGGGGCTGCGGAACAGCGTCATGACGGTGTCCTTAGGGGGTGCCCAGCGCTAACAGCGCAGACCCGCTCGTACCGCCATGTCCAGTGCCCGAACGCCGATCATCGGGTGCACAACGAGCCAGCTGAGGGCAACCTGCCACATCACGCCCGATTTGTCACTAAATTCCTACAAATCCGGATATGAGCGACATATTTCGCACTGAAGGGTCAATGCGCAGGGGCGTGCCGCTGAATCTCCGCCTCCTCCAGGCGAACCCACTCACCGTGGCCGGTCTGCATGAGCATCGGGTCGTCCCAGCGCAGCCGGAGCCGGTCGCGCTTGACCTCGAGCAGCCAGGCCTCCCGCCAGGATGCACCGGCGACCCGCACCCACCAGCGGTCGGCGAGGGACGACAGGCCGCGCTCGCGCACGAGCGACTCGGCGACGACCTCGTCCGCGGCCGGACCCAGCGCCGCGCCGAAGACCGTCGCGGGTACCCACTGGCCCCCCTCGGCGGGCAGGAGAAGACCGACGAGCTCTCCGGGTTCGCCCGGCGCCCAGTCGTTCTCACGGCGCACCTCGCGCACCGACGTCTCCGCTGTCGTCATGCCCTCGACGCTACGGAACGCCCCCGGGGTGGGGTCAACCGGGTTTGTGGGCGGCGGCCGGGGCGGTGACCCCGCCCTGCCCTAGCATCGCGGGCATGGCGACGCGGCATACCGGGCTGTTCGTCGCGTTCGAAGGCGGCGACGGGGCGGGCAAGTCCACCCAGGTGCGGCTCCTCGCCGACGCGCTGCGGCGCGCAGGGCTCGACGTCCTCGAGACCCGGCAACCCGGCGGCACCGCGCTCGGCGCCGCCCTGCGCGACCTCGTCCTCCACGGCGACCACGTCTCCCCCCGCGCGGAGGCGCTGCTGTACGCCGCCGACAAGGCCCACCACGTCGACACGGTGATCGCCCCGGCCCTCGCCCAGCAGCGCGTCGTCATCACCGACCGCTACGTCGACTCGGCCATCGCCTACCAGGGAGCCGGTCGCGACCTCGGGTCCGACGAGGTCGCGACGATCCAGGGCTGGGCGGTCGACGGGCTGGTTCCCGACCTCACCGTGGTGCTCGACGTCGACGCCGGTACCGGCCGGTCCCGTCGCGGTGACGTCCACGACCGGCTCGAGCGTGAGGGCGACCCGTTCCACGAGGCCGCCCGGCAGCACTTCCTCGCCCTGGCCGCGGCGCACCCCGACCGTTACCTCGTCGTCGACGCCACCCTCTCGCCGGCGGAGATCCACGCGCTGGTGCTGGCGCGGCTGCACACCGACGGCCTCGCCGTGGGGGAGGCGTCGTGACCGTCTGGGACGACGTCGTCGGACAGCCGGAGGCGCTGGCCGTTCTGGCCAGGGCGGTCGCCGACCCGACCGCCATGACCCACGCCTGGCTGTTCACCGGACCGCCCGGGTCCGGCCGGTCGGTCGCGGCCCGGGCCTTCGCCGCGGCGCTGCAGTGCCCGGACGGCGGGTGCGGCGTATGCCACGAGTGCCGCACCGCGCTCGACGGGACCCACGCCGACGTCACCGTCGTCGCCACCGAAGGCCTGTCGATCAAGGTCGACAGCATGCGGGCCCTGGTCCAGGAGGCGGCGCTGCGGCCGTCCGTCGGTCGGTGGCGCGTCATGATCGTCGAGGACGCCGACCGCCTCACGTCCTACTCGGACGCCCCCGCGAACGCGCTTCTCAAGGCTCTGGAGGAGCCGACCCCGCGCACGGTCTGGATCCTCTGCGCGCCGTCGCTCGAGGACGTGATCATCACCCTCCGGTCGCGCTCGCGACACGTCCGCCTCCGTACTCCGCCGGTCGAGGCGGTCGCCGACCTGCTGGTCCGCCGCGACGGCGTCGACCCCGCCATGGCCCGGTACGCCGCGCGCGCGGCCCAGTCGCACGTGGGCCTGGCGCGGCGGCTGGCCCGCGACGAAGGGGCGCGGATCCGACGCCGCGACGTCATCGCGATGCCCGGACGCATACGGACCATCGGCGACGCGATCGCCGCCGCGGCCGACCTCGCCTCCATCGCCGATGAGGAGTCCGCGTCGTCCGGAGCCGAGCGCGACGCCGCCGAGCGCTACCGGCTGCTCGAGACGCTCGGCGCCGACCCCGCCGCCCGCACCCAGCCACCGCACATCCGCGCGCAGCTCAGCGCGATGGAGCGGGAGCAGAAGACCCGCGCCACGCGGTTCGCCCGCGACACCGTGGACCGAGCCCTCGTCGACCTGCTGTCGATCCACCGCGACGCGCTCGTCCTGCGGATCGGTGCTCCGGTCGGCCTGGTCAACGAGGACAGCATCGACGTCGTCCGGGCTCTCGCGGCCATGCGGACCCCGGAACAGCTGCTGCAGGCGATGGAGGCGGTCGGCGAGGCCCGGGAGCGGATCAACCTCAACGTCGCGCCCCTCCTCGCGTTGGAGGCCATGACGATCACCGTGATGAGCGGCGTCGCGAGCGACTGACACGTTTGCGGCCACGAAGGATCGTGTTGCCGCCCGCGGGACAACCGCGGGCCTGCAGTCGTTAGCACGTCGTGAACCGCAAGCGACCCCGAGCTACAGCCTCGGGCGTTACCGTGCTCCGGTGCCCCTGACCCCTCGCAGCCGGAGCCGTCGGGCCCGGCGGGTGCTCGTGGCGGTCGTGGGGGCCGTCGTCGCGTCGCTCAGTCTCTCGTCGTGCCTCGTCCTGCCGTTCCTCCCGACCGACGACTCCGGTGACTCGTCCTCCTCGGACCCGACCTTCGTCCCGCAGCCACCGCCCACCGGCACGACCGGGCTGGACACCTTCTACAGCCAGCGCCTGCAGTGGACCAGCTGCTCCGGCGGCGAGTGCGCCAAGCTGCGTGTCCCGATCGACTACGCCAACCCCGGCGGCGAGACGATGCAGCTGGCCGTGATCCGCTCCAAAGCGCGGTCGTCCGGGCAGCGGCTCGGCTCGCTGGTCTACAACCCTGGCGGTCCCGGCGCCTCGCCGGTCCAGTACATCAGCCAGTCAGCGAGCTCCCTCGTCAGCAGCGACGTGCGGCGACGCTACGACCTGGTCGGTTTCGACCCGCGTGGCGTCGGCCGGTCCATGCCGGTCGACTGCGTCAGCGACAGCGAGCTCGACACGTTCATCGGCGGCGTGGACGCGACGCCCGACACCCCGGCCGAGGAGCAAGGGCTCGTCGCCGAGTCGAAGAAGTTCGGCGACGGATGCGCCGCCAAGAACCCCAAGATCATCGCGCACGTCTCGACCGTGGAAGCGGCGCGCGACATGGACGTCCTGCGCGCCGCGCTCGGCGAGTCCAAGCTCAACTACCTCGGCGCCTCCTACGGCACCTTCCTCGGCGCCACCTACGCTGGCCTGTTCCCGACCCAGATGGGCCGGTTCGTCCTCGACGGGCCGGTGCCTCCGGACCTCACGGCCCAGGATCTGGCGGCCGGGCAGGCCAAGGGCTTCGAGATCGCCACCCAGGCGTACGTCGACGACTGTGTCACCGACGCGAACTGCCCGGTCGGCCAGAGCCGCGACGAGGGAATGGCCTGGATCCGGGACTTCCTCAAAGGCCTGGACTCCCAGCCTCTCCCGGTCACGAACGACCAGACGGTGACGGCTCTCACCGAGAGCTGGGGGTCTGTGGGGATCATGTACACGATGTACAACGCGTCGCTCTGGCCGCAGCTGACCGAGGCCCTCAAGGACGCCCGGTCGGGCGACGGGAACGCGCTGATGAGGCTGGCCGACGCCTACGCCCGGCGCACGCCGGGCGGTCAGTACCAGAGCAACCTCTTGGAGTCGATCTACACCGTCAACTGCCTCGACAAGGCCGACACCTCGGACCTCGCGCAGACCGAGGCGTTGGCCCAGAAGCTGAGCCAGGAGGCGCCGACGTGGGGTCGGTACCTCGCCTGGGGCAACGTCCCGTGCACCGTGTGGCCAGTGCCTGCGACCGGTAAGAGCGAGAAGATCGCCGCGCCCGGTTCGCCGCCGATCGTCATCGTCGGGACGACCCGCGACCCGGCCACGCCGTACGAGTGGGCGACCCGGCTGCGCCAGCAGCTCGCCCACGGCGTCCTCGTCACGCGCGACGGAGACGGCCACACCGGTTACCCGCGAGCTAGCCCCTGCGTCGACCGCGCGGTGGACGGGTGGCTCATCGACGGCACCGTCCCGCAGGACGGCCTGAAGTGCTAGCGGTATGCGGGTTCGCCGGCTCCTGACACCGCTCGGCTCGGTTCGGAGAACGGGTGGTCGATCCGTATAGTGGTGCCCCGCGTCCGCCAGGGCGCACGCCGCCTTAGCTCAGTCGGCCAGAGCGATTCACTCGTAATGAATAGGTCATCGGTTCGATTCCGATAGGCGGCTCCACGAAACCAGCGCTGACCAGCACGAACACCAACAGCGCCAGGTGCGCCACCCCCGTTGGGAACGGTTCGCGTACCACATCGCGTAGCACGTCAGGCCCTTTCAGTCTCGTCGCGGCGGGCCACCAGGGCGCCCAGAGAACATCCAAGGACGCGGCGGCGGCGTCGCTGGCGATCCGTCCGACCCATGTACACGTCCTGTGTCATCGACGGACCATGTGACCGCTGGGATGGGGCGCCGATGAGAAATGGCGCCGACAGTGGTCTGAGTACGGTCCGGTGAAGACGCGCTGCGCGCATCAAGGGAGAGCAACGAGATGAGACCACTTCGATACTCGATCAACGTCACACTCGACGGCTGCTGCCATCACGAGGCAGGGCTCCCCCCCGACGAGGAGTCGATGCGCTACTGGACCGCTGAGATGAAACGAGCCGATGCCCTGCTATTCGGCCGGGTGACCTACGAGATGATGGAGTCGGCGTGGCGGCAGCCGGCCACGGGCACGTGGCCTGACTGGATGGATGAGTGGGAGATCCCGTTCGCCGAGACCATCGACCGGACGAAGAAGTACGTCGTGTCGAGCACGCTGAGCGGGGTCGATTGGAATGCCGAGCTGGTGCGAGGCGACTTGGGGCAAGCGGTTCAGCGGCTCAAGCAGGAGCCAGGCGAGGGCCTCTTCGTGGGTGGCGTGACGCTCCCCCTGGCGTTGGCAGATCTGGGACTGATCGACGAGTACGTGTTCCTTGTGCAGCCGGTCCTTGCCGGACACGGGCCGACGTTGCTCGCCGGTCTGCGCGAGCGCATCCAGCTCGAGCTCGTGGATCGCCATGAGTTCCGGTCGGGGATGGTCGCCCTGCGATACCGGCCCACGCGAGTAACGGCTTGACGTGATCTGTCCTGGCACGGCGCAACCTGCATCCCCGAGGTGCCCCTAGATGACGGTTCGGGCGGCGTGTCGAGCTACGTAGCATCCGCACGCTGCGTGACGAGATGGCCATGTCCGGGCAATTTCAATTCGCCGCCGGCGGGCAGATGCAGCTGGCCGCCCACACTCAATCCACAGGTCTTGACAATTCCTCCATCCTCGCCCTACCAGGACGACCGCTCATCGACATGACAGGACAACCGGCCGAGGTGGCCGAGGTGGCGCGCTGCTGCATTGACCTCTAAGGGATCAAGGGCGCGGCTGCGCCGCGCCTGGCCGGCCTCGAACAGCCGCCTGCTAGCGGTCTCCTGGACGGCGGGATCCCGATCGATGACACGAGCGTCGCTCACGGCGACGAGGCCGTCGAGGAAACTCTCAAGGGTGCCGTTCTCCCATTCGAGAGCACCCGTCGCGCGGAGGTCCGCTAAGGCCGCCTCGACGAATTGTGTGAAGTCCTCGCGACTGCCCACCGCGTACGGATCGGCTGTTGTGGATCGCCCGGTTACCTACGTCACCACGGAAGGGGTGGACGGACCGGGCGAGCGCCAGTGGAGCTCGGACTTCAGACTCGCACCGCGGCAAGTACCTGAACGTCAGTGGCGCTGGGAGGTACTACATCGCGTACTACGTGGCCTCACAGACTGCCGGAACAACCACCACCACCAGCAAGTAGTCAGCACGAGAACCTGCCCCTGAGGCCCCGGGCCGTAATGAATAGGTCGTCGGTTCGATTCCGACAGGCGGCTCCACCACCAGGTCCGTGACCGAACTCAGCAGTTTGCGCACGCGCCGCAACCGAACTCAGATGTTTCCTCGGTTTCGGGCGTGAACGCTTCAAACCGGCGGAATATCTGAGTTCGGTCGCCGAGAGTCGAGCAGGACGCGGTAAAGCATCCAGCCGAACGCCGCCGCGACGGCCAGGCCGGGCACCTCACGGAGAGGGTTGACCCGGATCAGGCGCTCGACCAGGTCGGTGATCTGGTCGGGGCTGTGTCCGGCGGTGCCGAGCTGCACTTGTAGCGGGATGGCAAGCCCCACCGTCACTCCCACGATGAGCAGCTGTGCGGCCAGCGTGGCGAGGATCGCCCACCGGGGAACGCTGACCGGGCGACGGTGGAGCAACACCACGTTGAGGACCGTGGCCACCACCAGTGGGCCTGGCAGCCACGGGAGCAAGGAGCGGCCGTAGGCGCTGTGGTACGCCGAGAAATCGCCGAAGGTGGCCAGATCCAACCAGGATGGGTAGACGACACGGCCCTCGAACATGCCGACGCCGGTGACGAAGAACACGAGAGATGCCGTCACGGTGAGCAGGGCGCTGCCGCGGTGGAGTCGCGGGTGAGCCTCGTTCGGGAACCTCGGTCTGGATCGGAACGGTGAGGTGTGAGCTGTCATGACCCGAGGTTCGCGGCCGAGAATCGACCGTACATCGGGCACCGACCTCAGTTTCGCGTCGACGGACCTCACAACGCGTCACCGGTACCACCCCCACCCCGTGCCCAACGGCACGTCGCGCTGCTTCCCACAGCCGATGCACTGCTGGTAGCGAGGGCCGACATCGCCGCTGTCCGGGTATCGACGAGTACGCCAGCGATGCCACAGGTGCAGCCGACACCACCAGCGGCCCCGGCGTCGTACCTCCTGGCCGGGTTCGGGATTGTGGTGCTGCGACACGCGGACCAGCGTCAGCCGTCAGCCGTCAGGCGGCGGACAACGGGTCCTGCCGCGCCGGCGCCTCGGCGCCGACCGGGTCCAGGCTGTGACGCAGGGTGTCCAGGAGCCGGACCAGAAGCCGCGACACCTGCATCTGCGAGACGCCGAGCACCCTCCCCACCTCCTGCTGGGTCAGCTCGTCCACGAACCGCAGCTGGACCAGACGACGGTCGCGCTCGGGTAGCTGCTCCACCGCCCGCCGCAGGTCGATCGACTCGGCCAGGGACTCGATGAGGTCGGCGTCCGCCTTCTCCGGCCGGGTGAGAGCTGGAGACCCGTCGTCGTGCTCCAACGGCGTGGCGTGGAAGGCGTCGGCGGCCTGCCGAGCGGCGTCGACGACCTCGACGTCGACGTCGAGGCGGGCGGCGATCTCGTCGCGCGTGGCGTCGCGCCCCAGCTCACCCATCAGCTCCTCGGTGGCCGTCCGCACGTCGGCGACCCGGTTCTGGATCGAGCGCGGCGGCCGGACCAGCCAGGCCCGGTCGCGGAAGTGACGCTTGATCTCGCCCGCGATCGTCGGGCCCGCGAAGGCGACGAACGGGGTGGACACCGTGGGGTCCCACCGGTCGACGGCGAGGCAGAGGCCGACCATGGCGACCTGGTCGATGTCCTCGTCGTCGACCCCGCGACGGTGGTACCGGCGGGCGATCGTGAGGGCCAGGACCCGGTTCAGCACGACGGCCTCGTTGCGGAGCGCCGCGGCGTCGGCGGAGCCGATATCGCCGCTACGGGCGACCGCCAGCAGGTTGCGGGTGAGCTGCTCGCGCCGTTCGGACGCCGGGAACCGACGTTCCCAGGTTTGGGTCGCGCACGCGATGGACATGGTCCCTCCACGTTTCGGCAGACGTCTGCTGCTCGAAGGACGGGTGTCCGGTCACGTGGCTGAAACCGACTATTGACAGCACATCACAAACAGGTTCGTGTTACAACAGTTGGAGTCGGAACACTTGGTGCACGGAACATCTGTGCACAGAGTTTCGGGTGCGAGCCCGGGTCCGGCGAGGACGGGGAGAGCATGACGCCGGGTCAGGGTGACGAGCAGACGGGCGACAGCGCGGTGTACGGGGTCGTCCCTTTCGAGGAGCGCCTGGGCGTGGCGCTCGCCGCGGCGTCGCGGGCGCTGGGAACGCGCTACCGGAGCTCGCTCGCTCGGTTGCAGCTCACCTACCCCCAGTTCCAGGTGATGCAGGTCCTCTGGGAGGACGGCTCGCTCATGGTCGGCACGCTGGCGGACCGGCTGGCCCTCGACATCAGCACGATCTCCCCGCTCCTGAAGCGACTCGAGGGACGTGGCCTGGTGTCGCGCCGCCGCGACCCTCGCGACGAGCGCCGAGTCGTCATCACCCCGACGGCCCAGGGCCTGGAGCTGCGCCGGGAGGAGGAGGCGATCCTGCGTCAGGTGAGCCTGGCCACTCGCCTCACGCCGGCGCAGGAGCGCGATCTGGTTCGGCAGCTCAAGCGGCTGACGCGGCTGCTCGAGCAGTAGCGAGGTTCACCGCAGCACCGCCCGAGGTCCGTGCCCATCCGGCCGGACCTCCGCGACGAACATCACCTGCCGGGGCCTATCCCGAAAGGACAGCTGCATGAACCAGACCAGTAGGCGAGGGTTCCTCGCCGCCAGCGGAACCGGGGTGGCGGTCATCGCCGTCGCACCGGCCATCATCGGAGCCGACTCGGCGTCGGCCGCACCACCTCCGGACGGCGCCGTCGTCGCGTACGTCAAGGACGCCGCCACCGGACAGGTGGCCGTCATGCACGGTGAGCGCGAGGTCGTCGTCACCGACAAGGCTCTCGTCGCCACTCTCAGCCGCCACCTGCGCGCCTGACCGCGCCGGCACCGGCCGCAGCGCGGCGACCGGCGCCTACGAGCCCGCCCAACGCTCCTGTGCGTCCAGCGACGTGGGGACTCGCGCTGTCTTCATCTCAGCACCAGCCCAGCACGAGAGAGGTACTGCCCATGTCATCGCACCGCGAGGCGCCGGAGATCTCCAAGGACCCGGTCGCCGACAACACGGACGTCTATGCGTTCGTCAGCCCCGACCGACCGTCGACGGTCACCCTGATCGCCAACTTCATCCCGCTCCAGAACCCCATGGGCGGCCCGAACTTCTTCGAGTTCGGTGACGACGTCCTCTACGAGATCCACATCAGCAACCGCGGCGACGCGAAGCCGGATGTGACGTACCAGTTCCGGTTCACGACCAAGGTCCGCAACCCCAACACGTTCCTGTACAACACGGGGCCGATCGCCAACATCGGCGACGCGACGTTCAACCGACCGCAGACCTACTCGGTCACGCGGGTCACTCGCAGCGGGGGCCCCAAGGTCCTCGCGAGCGGGTTGGCGGTCCCGCCGGTCAACGTCGGCGTCCGGAGCACCCCCAACTATCAGCACTTCACGGCTCAGGCGACGCACGCGCTGCCCGGTGGCCGGGTCGTCTTCGCCGGCCAGCGCGCGGACGGCTTCTTCGTCGACCTCGGGTCGATCTTCGACCTCGGCGCCCTGCGCCCGTTCCAGAACCTCCACCTCATCCCGTTGCCGTCCGTGGCCGGAGTCAACGGCCTGCAGGGCCTCAACGTCCACACCATCGCGATCCAGGTCCCCAAGACCGACCTGGCCCGGGACGGCAAGAACCCCACGGACGTCATGGACGCCGGTTCGGTCATCGGCGTGTATGCGTCGGCCAGCCGCCAGAAGACGACGGTCCTCGACGCGAAGACCGGCAAGCCGTCGGGGCACGGCCCCTGGCAGCAGGTGTCGCGGCTGGGCAACCCGCTGTTCAACGAGGTGATCGTCCCGATGGCCAGCAAGGACCGGTGGAACGCCCTCGACCCGTGGGCCGACAGCGCGTTCGCGAAGTACGTGTCGACGCCGGAGCTCGCGGGCCTTCTGCCGGTGCTCTACCCCGGCGCCTTCCCGAACCTCAAGGCCTACACCAAGCCACGGGCGGACCTGCTCGCGATCCTGCTCACGGGCATACCGTCCGGAGTTGTTCCGGGGTTCCAGAACTTCACCGGCACCACGCAGGCGGACCTGCTCCGGCTGAACCTGGCGGTGCCGCCGGCCGGCAGCCCGAACCCGCTCGGTCTGGTGGCCGGCGATGCCGCTGGCTTCCCCAACGGTCGGCGCGTCTTCGACGACGTCGTCACGGTGGAGCTGCGTGCGGTCGCCGGGCTGACCATTCCCCTGGTCGACCCGAGCTTCACACCGGACGGGGCGACCTCCGCGATCAAGGACGGGACGACGAACACCAACTCCCCGTACCTCAACCACTTCCCGTACCTCGGGACACCGGCGGGCGGGTTCCAGACCAAGCCCGGCATACCGGCGGCCTGAGCCCCCAGGGCGGCGGCGGATCGGACCAGTCCGCCGCCGCCCGTTCCCCGTCTCGAGGAGTGACCATGACGCTGACCGACCAGGACGCGCTCAGCCCGGAGCGCGCCGCCAACCTCGCCGAGAACCCGCACGCGGGCCAGGGCTCGGTGCTCCTCGACATCGGCGGTGACGTCGGGGCCGTCGTCCTGCACCTGCCCGCTGCGTACGAGGGCGCCGAGGTCGCCTACCGGCGCGAGGGCGAGGAGGCGCCTGCTACCCACCACCACCCGCACGACCACGCGCACGACCATGCCCGCGCGCATCCGCACGTCCCGCACGTCGCCGTCGTCGGCCGCCCGGCGGGTGGCCGCCTGGCCTACACCGCGGTCTTCCCGGAGCTCGTCGCCGGTCGCTACGTCCTCACCCTCCCCGACGAGAGCGAGCTGCCGGTGGACGTCGCGGGCGGCGCGGTGACGGAGCTGCGCTGGCCCCGGTCCTGACCGGTCGGCGGACGATGACCAGTCACATAGTTCGATCGGGCCATCTTCGGTAAGGCGACGGTCAAGTCTGTGGGCTAAGGGACCCGACGCTGTGCGCCACTGCCTAGGTTTGGACCATGGACGGCGACCGAGGCGACCTCACGGACGAGGCCCTCCGCGAGGAGATCGAGCTCGTGGGCGAGCTCGTCGTGGCGGCCACCGCGTCGCCCGGGCGGATGGCCCAGTCCGACGTCGACTCCGTCCTCGGCGTCCGCGTCGACTACCCCACTCGCTGAGCGTTCGAGCGCGTCAGGCGACGACCACCGGCAGCGGGTCGAACCCGTTGAACCCGACCGTCGAGTAGCACGAGGTGTAGGCGCCCGCCGACTCCAGCCGCACGATGTCGCCCTCGGCGAGGGCGAGCGGCAGCGAGACCGGGGCGACCTGGTAGAGGACGTCGGCACTGTCGCAGGTCGGTCCCGCGAGGACGCACGGGCCCGTCGGGCCGCCGTCGGCGCTGGTCTCGATGCGGTACCGGATCGCCTCGTCGAGGGTCTCCACGAGCCCGGTGAAGACCCCCGCGTCGAGGTAGACCCACCGCGTGTCGCCCCGGTGGACGACGCCGATCACGGTCGTGACGAGGGCACCCGCGTCGCCGACGACGGCCCGGCCCGGCTCCACGATGGTGCGGGGACGGTGCTCCCCGAACGACTGCCGCAGCTGGTCCTCGATGACCGCCCCGTAGGCGGCGAGCGGCGGGATCTCGCCCTCGTGACGGGCGGGGAACCCGCCGCCGAGGTCGAGCAGCCAGGGTGCGTGGCCGTCGCGGCGCAGGCGCGCGAACACCGTGGCGGCGGCCGCGATCGGGCTGCGCCAGGCGTTCGGGTCCCGCTGCTGTGAGCCGACGTGGAAGCTGACGCCGGCCGGGTCGAGGCCGAGCTCGGCAGCACGCTCGAGGATCTCGACAGCCTGGCCGACCGAGCAGCCGTACTTGCGTGACAGGGGCCAGTCGGAGCCCTCGCCGGACGTGACCAGTCGGCAGACCACCGCGGTACCCGGAGCGGCCTCGGCCACCTTGTGCACCTCGGGCAGCGAGTCGACCACGAAGATGCGCACGCCGAGGGCGGCCGCCTCGGCGACGTGGTCGCGCCGTTTCACGGGGTTGGAGTAGACGAGGTCGTCGGGGGACGCGCCCGCCACCAGCGCCGCTCGCACCTCGGCGGGGCTGGCGACGTCGAAGTTGGCTCCGGCCGCAGCGACGGCGGCGAGGACGGCCGGATGCGGGTTGGCCTTGACGGCGTAGTGGACCGCGACGCCCGGCAGCGCGGCGGCGAGGGCCGCCAGGCGCTCCGCGACGACGGACGTCTCGACCTCGAGGAACGGCGTCGGGGGCAGGTCGTGCACCTCACGGCGGGCGGCGCGCCGGGCGCGGGCCAGGGACTCGACGGCGGCGGGCTCGGTGATCGTCATGAGGGTCTCCAGGGCTGGTGCGGGCGCCCGAGGGCAGGGTGTTGCCCTGAGAGGAATCCCGAAACCGCCCGGAGATACGTGGTACCGGTAACGGGGCCGGCCGGTCAGCCCGGCGGCAGGGCCGGCGGGGGGTCTGCGGCGCGACGACGTCGGCGATCGCGCGGAACATGTAGTCGGCGCGATTCTTGTAGTTGCCTTGCTCGTCGAAGGCGGCCGGGTTGAAGGTGACGGCAACGGAGATGGTCATCTTCTCCGCCGATAGGTACGCCGTCGTGACGCCGAGCCGCTGAGCAACGGGTTCTGGAGAATCCACGGACCGGACCGGATGACGCCGAGTCCGTAGTTGTAGACCAGCTGTTGGGTGAAGCAGCTCGGCTCGCAGCCCGGCTCCTTCGTCCCGAACCCGATGAGCTTCGAGTCGGTCATCTCGGCGAAGCTGGCGGGAGAGAGCAGCGAGCCGGTGACGAACGAGGCCGCCGTCGTCGCGAGGTCGTCGATGGTGGTCGTCTCGTTGGCGCCCATCGGCGTGCCCCACTGGCTGTTCCAGTAGGTCGCCTCCTCGTGGAAGGGCTTGCCCGGCACCGCGAAGGCGGGTCGGCGCTCCGAGCTGAAGGTGCGGAACCGCACGGCTTTCCGGGGTTTGGGCCGAAACCGGGCGGTATGCGTCCTGCCGCCGCCCGTGGGCGGGTGGAAGGATGCGCCCATGCAGACGCAGCGCGGCGAGACGGAGACGAGCGAACCCCGGGGCGAGGACGGCGGACCGACCGCGGCCGAGGAGCACCAGGCGCGTACGCAGACCATCCAGCGGGCCCGGGCGACGACCGGTTCCTACTCGATCACGGTGCGCATCCACTCGGGCACCGACCCGGCCGTCGTCGGCCAGCTGGCGACCGCAGTGAGCGACGCCGGCGGCATCACGACGGCCCTCGACATCGTCGAGTCGCGTCACGACCGGCTGGTCATCGACCTGACCTGCTCCGCCGCGAACGGCGACCACGCGCTCGAGGTCGTCGACGCGATCCGCGGGGTCGCGGGCGTCACGGTCCACAAGGTCTCCGACCGCGTCTTCCTCATCCACCTCGGCGGCAAGATCGGCGTGGAGCCCACCGTTCCGCTGCGCAACCGCGACGACCTGTCGATGGCCTACACGCCCGGCGTGGGCCGGGTGAGCATGGCGATCGCCGAGAACCCGCAGGACGTCTCGCGGCTCACGGTCAAGGGCAACTCGGTCGCCGTGGTGACCGACGGCAGTGCCGTCCTCGGCCTCGGCAACATCGGGCCGCGGGCCGCGATGCCCGTAATGGAGGGAAAGGCAGCGCTGTTCAAGCGGTTCGCGAACATCGACGCGTGGCCGATCTGCCTGGACACCCAGGACGTCGACGAGATCGTCCGCACGGTGCAGCTCATCGCCCCCGGTTTCGGGGGCATCAACCTCGAGGACATCGCCGCGCCGCGATGCTTCGAGGTCGAAGCGCGGCTTCGGCAGCTGCTCGACATCCCGGTGTTCCACGACGACCAGCACGGCACGGCGATCGTCGTCCTCGCCGCGTTGCGTAACGCCCTTCGGTGTGTGGGCAAGGGGATCGAGGATGTTCACATCGCCGTGAGCGGTGGCGGCGCAGCCGGGTCGGCGATCGTCGCCCTGCTCTTGGCAGCCGGCGCCCACGACATCGTCGTGTGGGACCGGGAGGGCATCCTCAACCAGGACGACGCCGCGCTGTCCCCGGCCAAGCACTCGCTCGCCGAGCGGACCAACCCTCGGGGGCTGACGGGCACCCTGCGCGACGCGGTGGCCGGCGCCGACGTGTTCATCGGGGTGAGCGCCCCGAACGTCCTCGCCCCGGAGTGGATCGACGAGATGGCCACGAAGCCGATCGTCTTCGCCCTGGCCAACCCCGACCCCGAGGTCGACATCGCCGAGGCGACGAAGCGGGCGGCGGTCGTGGCGTCCGGGCGGTCCGACTACCCGAACCAGATCAACAACGTCCTCGCCTTCCCCGGGGTGTTCCGTGGCCTGCTCGACGCCCGCGCCACCCAGGTCACGACCGACATGCTCATCCGGGCCGCGGACGCGCTCGCGTCGGTCGTCACCGACGCCGAGCTGAACGCCAACTACATCGTCCCGAGCGTCTTCGCGCCGGACATCGTCAAGACCGTCGCGGCGGCCATCTCCGCCCGCGACTGACCGTCATCGGGCCGTCACGCACCTGACATCGTTATCTTTTCGTGATCTATGTCGGACACGTGAACGAATAGCCCCCATGACCTGCGGAAAAACAGCGGTGTAAGTACGGGGATTACACGTCTGTAAGTCGCGAATTCGCCCAGTTCGCAACAGGATTCGTGTGAGCAGTGTTCCCAGTGTGACCAATGGGTCCTAGTGTCGGCTGCGACCACTTCGTCCGGCTTCTGGCGCCTGCGACGCCCGTAGTCAAGGCGACACGCCGCTCGCTTGGAGGGGACGCTCGTGACCGACGTTTCTGGTTCCGCGCGCCGCGCCATGCGTTCGGGGATCACCGTGCTCGCCGGCCTCGGACTGGTCATCGGCATCGCCCTCCCAATCGGGGCCGCGCACGCCGACCCGGTCTACCCGTCCGCCGACCAGGTGGCCGGCGCCCAGGCCGCTGCGGCCTCCGCGGCGGACCAGGTCGCGCAGCTGGACCAGCAGCTCGCCGCCTCCCGGGACCGCGTCGACGCACTCCAGCAGGCGGCGGGCAACGCTGCCGAGGCGGCCAACGGCGCTCAGCTCGAGCTGGAGAAGGCGGCCGCCGAGAGCGGGGACGCGAAGGCCAAGGCCGACGCCGCGCAGGCGACTGCCGACGAGGCGACCCTGACCCTGTCGCGGTATGCGGCAGAGGTGTACCAGGGCGGTGGCGACACCAGCCAGCTCGACATCTTCTTCGGTGGCGGCGGTCCGCAGGAGGTGCTCGACAAGGCCTCCGGCATCCAGGCCGTCGGCGCCGAGCGAGCCCGGATGGTCCAGGACGCCGAGTCGGCCCGGCTCATCGCCGCGAACCTGCGCCAGGCTGCGGCCGAGGCTGAGGACCGCCGTGCCACCGCGGCCGCCGCGGCCAAGGCCGCCGCCGACAAGGCGCGGCAGACCGCGCAGGACGCCGTGACCCAGACGGCCGAGATCGAGCTGCAGCAACAGCAGATGGTCACCCAGCTCGCCGCGCTGCAGAACACCTCGGTGCAGATGGAGCAGGAGCGTCAGGCGGGCATCGCCGCCGAGCAGCAACGCCAGCGCGAAGAGGCCAACCGGCGGGCCGCCGAGGCCGCCGCCAAGGCCGCCGCCGAGAAGGCCGCTCGGGAAGCCGAGCAGCGGGCCGCCGCCGCGGCCGCCGCCGAGCTCGCCGCCCGCACCGCGCGCGAACAGAAGGCCGCCGCCGACAAGGCCGCCGCGGAGCGCGCCGCCGCGATCGCCGCGAAGGCCGCCGCCGACAAGGCTGCTGCCGACGCCCGCGCCGCGAGCACCCGGCCGGCCACGACGACCAAGCCGTCGACGACGACGACCAAGCCCCCGGCGACGACGATCCCGCCACCGCCGGCTCCGTCCGGAGGCGTGGCCGCGGTCATCGCCTTCGCCCGGGCGCAGCTCGGCGAGCCGTACGTCTGGGGCGGCGCGGGTCCGAACGTCTGGGACTGCTCAGGACTGACGATGATGGCGTGGCGGCAGGCAGGCGTGCGGCTCTCGCACTACACCGGCTACCAGTGGGCCGAGACCAAGCGGGTCGCGATCTCCCAGCTCCAACCGGGTGACCTCGTCTTCTACGGCACCAGTGGACCGAACAGCCACCACGTCGGGCTCTACATCGGCAATGGACAGATGATCCACGCGCCGAACCCGAGCACGGTCGTCAAGATCGCCTCGATCTACTCGATGAGCGACCTGCTCCCGTACGGCGGCCGCCCGTAGCCCCAGCCCGCCGGCAACCGGTCAGTGCTGGGTGTTCGGGAGGCGCCAGCGAGCCGTGGTGAGGCCGGCCTCGGCCGCACGGACGAGCGCCTCGTTCACGCAGAGCTCGGCGCCCTCGCGCCCCTCCCAGCTCGCCCCCTCGACCGACTTGCCGGGCTCGAGGTCCTTGTAGGTCTCGAAGAAGTGCTGGATCTCCAGCCGGTCGAACTCGTTGACGTGCTCGAGCTCCGTGACGTGTGCCTGGCGGGGGTCGTTGGCCGGCACGCAGAGGAGCTTGTCGTCGCCACCGGCCTCGTCGGTCATGTGGAACACGCCGATCGGCCGGGCCAGCACCTGGCATCCCGGGAAGGTGGGCTCGTCGAGCAGCACCAGCGCATCGAGCGGGTCACCGTCCTCGCCGAGGCTGTCCTCGACGTAGCCGTAGTCGGCGGGGTAGCTCATCGACGTGAACAGCAGCCGGTCCAACCGGATCCGCCCGGTGTCGTGGTCGACCTCGTACTTGTTCCGGGCCCCCTTGGGGATCTCGACGGTGACGTAGAACTCCACGTGGAACCCCCTCAGCCGAGCGGCATCCCCGAGCGACCGGCGTCGTCAGGGAGAATCGTGCTTCGCATCTTGTCAGAACGGACCGGACAGCAGGGAGGACAGAGGGACGTGCGTCGTGTCGTCAGGCGTCGGATCGTTGCCGCGTCCGGTCTCGCCGTCCTGCTGGTCGCCGGCTACCTGACCCTCGACGCCAACGACGTCGTTCCGGGCGTGCTCACTCGCGCCAACCCGCCCGACCCGGCGCCGACGACGCCGACCCCGACCGCGACGACGACCGTGGCCCAGCCCCGGGACTCGGACGCTGGTATGCCGCTCGCCGCCTCGGGCCAGCAGCAGCCGGTTCCCAGCGCGGCCGGGTTACAGGCCGCGACCGCGGCCGCGCTCGCCAGCCCCGCCCTGGCGGGCAACCTCGGGCTCACGGTTCGCGACGCCGCGACCGGTACGCATCTGCTCGACCTGCGGTCCAACGACCCGTTGTTGCCGGCGTCCAGCCTCAAGCTCCTCAGCGCGGCCGCGGTCGACGCGACGTTCCCCGCGGGAGCGACACTGACGACCAAGGTCGTCCAGGGATCTGCGCCGGACAAGGTGGTGCTCGTTGCCGGCGGCGACACCCTGCTCAACCCGGGTGCCGGCGACCCCACGTCGGTGGCCGGTCGCGCGGGGCTCGGCGACCTGGTGACCGCCACGGCGACCGCGTTGCGCAGCAAGGGGATTCGCGCGGCCACCGTCAGCCTGGACCTCTCGTATGCGCCGGGCCCGCTCCTCGCGCCGACCTGGTCCACCGGATTCCGCGCCACCGGCATCACCGGGGCGGTCGCGACGGTCGGGCTGTCGTCGCAGCGGGCGACGCCGGGCAAGCCCGGACCGGCCGACCCGGCCGCGTCGGTGGGCGCCGCGTTCGTCGCCGGCCTCAAGGCAGCCGGCGTGGCGGCGACACTGGCGGCGCCCGCCAAGGCGCCCGAGGGGACCGCGACGCTCGCCTCGGTGACGTCAGCACCCGTTCTCGACCAGCTGGCGCTCGCCCTGGACGAGTCCGACAACGCCCTGACGGAGTCACTGACCCGGCAGGCCGCATACCTGAAGGGGTCCGGTCCCGGATTCGAGGCGGCTGCGGGCTTCGTCCGCGACACGGTCGCCGCCCTCGGCGTCGACCTCGCCGGGGTCACGACCGTCGACGCCAGTGGCCTGTCGCGCCAGAACCAGGTGCCGGTCCGAGTGCTGGGCGACGTCATGGCGCTCGGCGCGGGCGGCAAGCTCGCCGGGATGGCCGACACGCTGCGCGACCTGCCCATCGCCGGGCTGACCGGCACGCTGGCCGGCCGCTTCGACGATGGCGACACGCATACGGCAGCGGGAGTGGCCAAGGCGAAGACCGGCACCCTGACCGGCGCGAACGCGCTGGCGGGTACCGTCGTGACGGCGGACGGCCGGCTGCTGACCTTCGCGGCCATCGCCAACGGCACCGGCCCGGAGGCGGGAACGACCGCCGCGCGGACCGCGTTGGACCGGTTCGTAGCAGTGCTCGCGTCGTGCGGGTGCCGCTGACTGGCAACGACAGGGACGACACTGATGAGCGAGCTGGCAAGGACTCCCGACGAGCAGCCCGGAGGTCGGCCGCAGTACGTCGACTGGGAGTTCGCCAAGGCGACGGGTCGCCGCCTGGTCAGCGCCGGACCGAAGGTCACGCCCTCAGAAGCCGCGACGATCGTCGGCGAGCTCCGTGAGGCGGCCGCGTCCGCGCGGGAGCCGATCGCCTCGACCTCGCGCCTGCACAGCCCCGCCGACGCGCCGCCCGTGCTCGTGGTGGACCGGCCCGGCTGGATGGATCTCAACATCGAGTCGATGGCGTCCCTCGTGGCGCCGGTCATCGACAAGGTCACGGCCGGGGTCTCGCGCAGCCAGCCGAACGCCGTGTCGGCCATCGGCGGGAAGGTCACCGGCGCCGAGACCGGCGCGGTCATGTCGTTCCTGGCCAGCAAGGTCCTCGGTCAGTACGACCTGGCGCCGCAGGGTGTACCGCGGCTCATGCTCGTCGCGCCGAACATCGTCCACACCGAGCGGGAGCTCAAGGTCGACACCCACGACTTCCGGCTGTGGGTCGCGATGCACGAGGAGACGCACCGCCTGCAGTTCACCGCGAACCCGTGGCTGCGCGACCACATGATCTCCCGGACCCGCGAGCTGACCGTCGACATCGCTCCGACGCCCAACGAGCTGGCCGGACGGTTGCAGGAGATCGCCCGACGGCTGCCCGAGGCCTTCCAGCCGGGGTCGCAGGGACTGGCGGAAGTGCTCCTCACCCCGGAGCAGCGAACCAAGGTCGAGCAGATCACTGCGGTGATGTCGCTGCTCGAGGGCCACGCCGACGTGATGATGGACGAGGTCGGGCCGCAGGTCATCCCGAGCGTCGCGGTGATCCGTGAGCGCTTCACCCAGCGGCGCCAGGGCATCTCCGGGGTCGACCTCATCATGCGCCGGGTCCTGGGTCTCGAGGCCAAGATGCGCCAGTACTCCGACGGGGCCGGGTTCGTCCGCGGGGTCATCGACCAGGTGGGCCTCGACGACTTCAACGCGATCTGGTCCTCGCCCGAGACGCTGCCGACGCCCGCCGAGATCGGCGACCCGCAAGCCTGGGTTCGGCGCGTCCACGGACGATGAGGCGCTGGTCGTGACCGGTCCCGCATCGGCGGTCGCCGCGACCCGGCTCGCGGTCCGGACGGAGCTGTCCCTCCTGCCCGAGGGCGCCGTCGTGCTGGTCGGCTGCAGCGGCGGCCCCGACTCGCTGGCCCTGGCCGGGGCGGTGGGGTTCGAGGCCCCGAAGCGGGGGATCAAGGCGGCGGGAGTCGTCGTGGACCATGGGCTGCAACGAGGGTCGACGGAGGTGGCCGAGTCGGCGGCTCAGCAGTGCCGCGACCTGGGCCTCGACCCGGTGGAGATCCAGACCGTGCGGGTCCCGCGCGACGGTTCGGGTCCGGAGGGCGCCGCCCGTTCGGCCCGGTACCGCGCCCTGGAAGACACCGCGGAGCGGATGGGCGCCGCCGCCGTCCTCATCGGGCATACCCGTGACGACCAGGCGGAGCAGGTCCTCCTGGGGCTCGCACGAGGGTCCGGTTCGCGGTCGCTGTCCGGTATGCCACGGCGGCGCGGGTTGTTCGTGCGGCCGTTCATCGCCCTGGGGCGAGCCGAGACCGAGGCGGCCTGCGCCGCATACGAGATCGACCCCTGGCGCGACCCCCACAACGAGGACCCGACGTTCGCGCGGGTCCGGGCGCGCGGGTTCCTGCGCGCGCTGGAGGACGAGCTCGGCCCCGGCATCGCCGCGGCGCTCGCCCGCAGCGCCGAGATGCTGCGCGAGGACGCCGACTACCTCGAGGACCAGGCGCGCGCCGTGCTGCCGACCTTGGGCGCGGGGCCGTGGTCCGCGACCGCCCTGCTGGCCTTGCCGCGCGCGCTGCGGACCCGGGTGTGGCGGCTGCTGGCCGTCGAGGCGGGGTCGGGAGCGGGGCAGCTGACGGCGGCCCACGTCGAGTCGCTCGACGCGCTGTTGACGTCGTGGCACGGTCAGGGCCCGCTGAACCTGCCCGGGCACGTCCAGGCCAGCCGCAGCGGTGACCTGGTGACCGTCACCGGGGTGTCGCCGGTCGGATAGCCTGCCCGCGTGGACGCCGCGGACATGGGGAACGACCTCCAGAAGGTTCTGCTCACCGAGGAGGAGATCCTCGCGCGGATCGAGGAGATGGCCGCGGACATCTGGCGCGACTATGCGGGCAAGGACCTGCTGCTCGTGGGCGTCCTCAAGGGCGCGATCCTCGTCATGGCCGACCTCATGCGGGCGCTGCCCGGGACCGTTCCGATGGACTGGATGGCCATCTCGTCGTACGGCTCGGGAACGAAGTCGTCGGGCGTCGTCAGGATCATCAAGGACCTCGACACCGACATCACCGGCCGGCACGTCCTCATCGTCGAGGACATCATCGACTCGGGCCTGACGCTCTCGTGGATCCGCTCCAACCTCCAGTCGCGCAGCCCGGCGTCGGTCGAGATCTGCACGCTGCTGCGCAAGCCGGAGGTCGCGAAGGTGGAGATCGACGTCCGGTACGTCGGCTTCGACATCCCGAACGAGTTCGTGGTCGGCTACGGGCTGGACTACGCCGAGCAGTACCGCAACCTGCGCGTCGTGGGCACCCTGAACCCGTCCGTCTACTCCTGAACGCGGACCCGGCGGAGCCACCTCCGGGGGCGATGCGCGCAGGTTCCCGACTCTGCGCGCAGCGTGCAACGTGCGCGCGACGTCACAGACCTACGCGCGGCAGTCGGGGCGCGCCGCTCGGAGCGCTGACGACGCCCACCCCCGGCGGTTGTTCACTGGGTCTGCGCAGACCTCGATGTCAGCGCGCACACTGTGCACGGTCTGCGCGTCGGTCACATCATCTGCGCACACCTCGCGCAGCGCGGTACGGGTGGAGATCTGCACGCTGCTGCGCGGATCGTGGGGGCTTTTCGACCCCAGGGGGTCCACACGTCCACACGGTGAGAGGCCCGGGCCGCGGGTGACCTGGGTCACGCGTACCGGCCTCCCGAGGAGCCGGACGGAACAGGAGTCTCCGGTTGCACGTTCACCTGCGAGAATGAACGGGAGACGGGACCCCGACTGACCCGTCCGTCAGCACCCAAGCAGGAGGGTCGGGGCCGAGCCCCGCACGCACATGGACTTCAAGCGCATCCTTCGCACGCCGATGCTGTGGATCGTCGTGCTCATCGGCGCCGCGATCCTCGTCCTGTCTCTGTCCGACAACGGCGGCTTCACACGCATCGACACGTCCAAGGCTCTCGACCTCATCAACACCAGCAAGGTCGACTCCGCCAAGCTCATCAACAACGAGCGGATGGAGCTCACCCTCAAGCAGGGTGAGTCCTTCTCGGACGGCGACAAGGTCAAGAACGCCACCAAGGTGTACGCGTACTACGTCACCGCCCGTGGCACGAACGTCGTCGCCGCGCTCGACAGCCACCTGCCGCCGAACGGGTACACCGACCAGATCGACGAGACCAACTGGTTCGGCTCGATGCTGGTCAGCCTCATCCCGATCATCATCGTGCTCGGTCTGTTCTGGTTCCTCATGGGCCAGATGCAGGGCGGTGGCTCACGGGTCATGCAGTTCGGCAAGTCCCGCGCCAAGCTCGCCTCCAAGGACACCCCGAAGGTCACCTTCGCCGACGTCGCCGGGTGCGACGAGGCGGTCGAGGAGCTCCACGAGATCAAGGAGTTCCTCCAGGAGCCGGCCAAGTTCCTGGCGGTCGGCGCCAAGATCCCCAAGGGCGTCCTCCTCTACGGCCAGCCCGGCACCGGCAAGACCCTCCTCGCGCGCGCCGTCGCCGGCGAGGCGGGCGTGCCGTTCTACTCGATCTCCGGCTCCGACTTCGTCGAGATGTTCGTCGGTGTCGGTGCATCCCGCGTGCGTGACCTCTTCGAGCAGGCCAAGGCCAACGCGCCGGCCATCGTCTTCGTCGACGAGATCGACGCCGTCGGCCGGCACCGTGGTGCGGGTCTCGGCGGTGGCCACGACGAGCGTGAGCAGACGCTGAACCAGCTGCTCGTCGAGATGGACGGGTTCGACGTCAAGACCAACGTCATCCTCATCGCCGCGACGAACCGCCCCGACATCCTCGACCCCGCCCTCCTGCGGCCCGGCCGGTTCGACCGGCAGATCGCCGTCGACACCCCGGACATGCTCGGCCGCAACCGGATCCTGCAGGTGCACTCGCAGGGCAAGCCGATGGCGCCCGACGTGGACCTGCTGGCCGTCGCGCGGCGCACGCCCGGGTTCACCGGCGCCGACCTCGCGAACGTCCTCAACGAGGCGGCGCTGCTGACGGCCCGCACCAACAAGAAGTTCATCGACGACCACACCCTCGACGAGGCCATCGACCGCGTCGTCGCCGGCCCGCAGAAGCGGACCCGGATCATGTCCGCGTCGGAACGGAAGATGACGGCGTACCACGAGGGCGGCCACGCCCTCGTCGCGGCGTCGCTGAACCACACCGACCCCGTCACCAAGGTGACGATCCTGCCGCGCGGCCGGGCCCTCGGCTACACGATGGTCATGCCGCAGGACGACAAGTACTCCACCACCCGCAACGAGATCCTCGACCAGCTCGCGTATGCGTTGGGCGGCCGGGTCGCGGAGGAGATGGTCTTCCACGACCCGACGACCGGCGCCGCCAACGACATCGAGAAGGCCACCGCGATGGCCCGCAAGATGGTCACCGAGTACGGCATGTCCGAGCGCGTCGGCGCGATCAAGCTCGGGCAGAGCAATGGCGAGGTCTTCCTCGGCCGCGACATGGGCCACCAGCGCGACTACAGCGAGGAGATCGCCGGCGTCGTCGACGAGGAGGTCCGCAAGCTCATCGAGAACGCGCACGACGAGGCGTGGCACGTCATCAACGACAACCGCGACGTGCTCGACCGGCTGGTCCTCGACCTGCTCGAGAAGGAGACCCTCGGCTCCGCCGAGCTGGCCGCGATCTTCGGCGACGTCCGCAAGCGGCCGGTGCGGCCCCTCTGGCTGTCCAGCGAGTCCCGCCTGCTCAGCGACATCCCGCCGGTCCTCACCCCCGCGGAGCGTGACGCGATGACCAACGGCTCCAACGGCCAGAGCTCCTACAACCGCAACGGCTACGGCCAGAACGGCAACGGCCAGAACGGGCACACCCCACAGGACGCCAGCGGCGACGCCGACATGGAGCACAAGATCGACCAGGCGGCCGAGGCCGGGGCGCACCCGCTCGCCGAGGAGGAGCCTCGCACCCAGGTGATCGAGGTTCCCGACGGCGGCCGTGTGGATCCCACCGAAGACCACTGACGGGATGCCGGTCGACCACGACCGTGCCGCCGCGGCGGTGCGCGAGCTGCTTCTCGCCGTCGGCGAGGACCCTGACCGCGAAGGGCTGCGGGACACTCCGGACCGCGTGGCCCGGTCCTACGCGGAGACCTTCGCGGGGCTGGACCGATCGCCCGAGGGGATCCTGAGGACGACCTTCGCCATCGACCACGACGAGATGATCATCGTGCGCGACATCGAGGTCTACAGCACGTGTGAGCACCACCTCGTCCCGTTCCACGGCGTCGCCCACGTGGGGTACATCCCGGCCAAGGACGGCCGGGTCACCGGCCTGTCGAAGATCGCCCGCCTCGTCGACCTGTTCGCCCGTCGCCCACAGGTGCAGGAGCGTCTCACGACCCAGATCGCCGACGCCCTCGTGAAGCATCTCCACGTCCAGGGCGTGATCGTCGTCGTCGAGTGCGAGCACCTCTGCATGTCGATGCGCGGCGTCCGCAAGCCCGGCTCCCGGACCATCACCTCGGCCGTCCGCGGCCAGCTGCGCGATCCCGCCACCCGAGCCGAGGCGATGTCGCTGCTGCTCGGGGGCGGTCGATGACCAGCGGTCTCCCCACCGCCGAGGCCCGCCCGGTGCTCATGGGCGTCGTCAACGTGACTCCCGACTCGTTCAGCGACGGCGGGAGCTGGTTCGAGCCGGCGGCCGCGACCGCTCACGGCCGGGCCCTCGTCGGCGACGGCGCGGACCTCGTCGACGTCGGCGGCGAGTCGACCCGGCCGGGCGCCGAGCGGCCCAGCGTCCGCGAGGAGCTACGGCGGGTCCTGCCGGTCATCGAGGCGCTCGCCGACGAGGGCGTCGTCGTCTCGGTCGACACGATGCGGGCCGAGGTGGCCGCTCAGGCCCTCGACACCGGGGCGGCGCTGGTCAACGACGTCAGCGGGGGACTGGCGGACCCCGACATGGTCCCGCTGGTCGCCGAGCGCGGCTGCCCGTACGTCGCCATGCACTGGCGCGGCCACAGTACCCAGATGCAGAGCCGCGCGGTCTACGCCGACGTCGTCGGGGAGGTATGCGCCGAGCTGGCCGCCCGGCGTGAGGCGATCCTCGCGGCCGGCGTGGCCCCGGAGCGGCTGGTCCTCGACCCCGGGCTCGGGTTCGCCAAGCACGCCCCCCACAACTGGACGCTGCTGGCCCATCTCGATGCGCTCGTCGCCCTCGGCCAGCCGCTCCTGGTCGGCGCCTCCCGCAAGACGTTCCTCGGCCGGATCGGGGTCCCCGAGGGAGCCGACCCGCGACCGCCGACCGACCGCGACGTCGCCACCGCGGTGACCAGCGTGGTCTGCGCCGAGGCCGGCGTCTGGGGCGTCCGGGTCCACGACGTGGCGGCAACCCGCGACGCCTTCGCGGTCCTCGGGGAGGTGGCGGCGCACCGATGACCGACCGCATCCACCTGCGCGGCGTCGAAGCCGTCGGGTACCACGGCGTCCTGCCCGACGAGAAGCGCGACGGCCAGCCGTTCGTCGTCGATGTCGTCATGGAGATCGACCTCGCCGCGGCCGGCGCCAGTGACGCTCTCGACGACACCGTCTCCTACGCCGAGGTCGCCGGCGAGGTGATCGCCCGAATCACCGGCCCCTCGTTCGACCTCATCGAACGGCTCGCCGAGGTGATCGCCGACGATGTGCTCGACCACGCGCTCGTCGACGCCGTCACGGTCACGGTCCACAAGCCGGAGGCGCCGGTCGGCCACCCCTTCTCGGACGTTGCCGTCGAGGTGCACCGCACCCGCGGAATCCCCGTCGTCGTCGCCCTGGGTGCCAACCTCGGCGACGCCCGAGCCAGCCTGGAGAGCGCGGTCCAGACCGTCGCTGCTCTACCCGGTATGCGGGTCCGCGCGGTGTCGCCGCTCGTCGAGACCGACCCCGTCGGTGGCCCTGAACAACCCGCATACCTCAACGCCGTGCTGGTCGGCGACACGCGGCTCTCACCGGAAGACCTGCTCCGACAGTTGCACGACATCGAGACCGACCACGGGCGTACCCGCGAAGTTCGTTGGGGCGCAAGGACACTCGACCTCGACCTCATCCAGGTCGGTACGCCCGGGTCACGTTCCGAGGTCCGGCGGGAGTCGCCTGCGCTGACCCTGCCACACCCGCGGGCGCACGAGCGGGGGTTCGTCCTGGTCCCGTGGTCGCTGGCCGACCCGCCCGCGACGCTCCGGACCGGCGAGCGGGTGCGGCGGGTCGCCGAGCTGGTCGCCGAGGTCGACACGAGCGGCGTGAGGCCCGGTCCGGACTGGAGCCCGGCGTGGTGACCCAGCCCCACGGTATCCGCGCGCGTGTCCTCGTCGCCGTGTTCGTCATCGTCGCCGGAGCCTCGTGGGTCGCCCTCAAGCTGCTGTCCGGCGGCGGTCGCGAGCTGCCGTCGACGAGCTGGCTGGCGGTGTTCATCTTCGTCGCGCTCGGGCTGGGACTGCTCGTCGCGGGGCGTCCGGTCAAGCGGCTGGTCGCCGGCCGGGCGACCCGTCCGCTGAACCCCCTGTATGCGGCGCGGGTCCTGGCGATGGCCCAGGCGGCCGCGCTCACCGGCGCGGGGATCGCCGGCTGGTACGCCGCGCAGATCCTGCTGCTGGTCCCGGACGCGGACATCCCCTCCCAGCAGCTGCAGATCCTCGTCCTCGGGATCCTGACCCTGGTCGCGGCCGGGCTGGCGGCCATCGGCCTCGTGGTCCAGCGGTGGTGCCGTCTGGACGAGCCCGATCCACGCGCGGACGACCCGGATCAGCCGTCCGACTGACGTCCTGACACGACGCGCTGGAGCACCTCGCACAGTCCTCGCAGCTCCTGGTGGTCCAGCATCTCGAACCAGCTCTCCAGCGCGGCGTAGTCACCGGCGTTGCGCTGCTCCCAGTACGTGTCGCTGAGCCGCGTCGTCGTGAGCACCCGGCGTCGGCTGTCGCTCGGGTCGTCGTCGACCCGGAGCATCCCCTTGCGCTGCAGGGCGGTCACCAGCTGGGTGACGTTCTGGCGGGTGCTGCCGATGGCCGCGGCGACGTCGCTGACCGAGGGGCCGTCGAGAGCCGTGATCGCGGTGAGGACGACGGCCTGCTGGGTGGTCAGCTCGTCCGGACGGAGCCGCGCGTCCATCCGGGTCCGCAGCAGCTGACCCGCGGCGAGGATCAGCCGAAAGGCGCGCACCGCGTCCGACAGCCCCGACGTCGAACCCAGGTCGAAGAGGGTGACGGGATGCGGGGCCGGTGGGGGTGCTCCCGACACGCTGCGTGACATACGCAATATATTGCCCTATTCTCGTCCCGGAAGCGAGGAGGTGACGCCATGATCTGCGTCGTTCCGCACTGTGGGTACCTGTCCGAGACGTCGCGCATGCTCGAGATCCACCGGGCGCTGCGGGACCGTGGCGCGCCGGTCCGCCTGGCCACGCACGGCGGCACCCACGAGGGCCTGCTGGGCGAGGAAGGCGTCGACTACGACCGGATCGAACCCGGGTTGACGTCGGCGCGCTGCACCGCGCTGGTCCAGAGCGGCCCGGGCCTCGGCCCGCCGGACCAGAGCATGTGGACCGACGACGAGCTGATGTCGCACGCCGAGGGGGAGGCGGCGTTCTTCCGCGACCACGACGTGACCGTGGTCGTGACCGGGTTCGCCCTCACCACTCTCCTGTCCACGCGACTCGCCGGCGTCCACCTCGTGACCGAGCACGCGGGCTCGTTCGTGCCGCCGCTGGCGGAACGCGGCCTCCTGCCGCTGCCCACCGGGCCCACGTTGCCGTCGCCCCTCCAGGACCTTGCGCCGGACGTCGCGCGCCGGGCGTACAACGAGGGGTTCGGGTCCCGTGCGCTCTTCACCGGGGGGTTCAACCGGGTGGCCGCGCGGCTCGGGGTCGAGCCGGTTCCGAGCCTGCCCGCGCTGCTCCTCGGCGACCTGACGCTCGTCACCGACCTGCCCGACGTCGTCGGGGTGAGCGCCGAGGAGATGGAGGCGTGGCGACCCGCCCCGGGGTCGCCCTACCGACCGTCGACCCGGCTGGCGTACGCCGGACCGATCCACGCCCACCTCGACATCCCGATGCCGCAACGGGCGGAGGCGCTGCTGCGCGGATCCGCCCCCACGGTCTACGTCGCGATGACCTCGACCCCGCCGGACCTCGTCCGCGCCGTCGTTGCCGACCTGGTGGCCGCCGGTGACTGGTCGGTCCTCGTCGCGGGCACCGTTCACGACCTCGCCGACCTCGAGTCGCTCGCTCCGGGCCGGGTCGTCGTCGAGGGCGTCCTACCGAGCCACCTCGTGCTGCCACGCGTTGCGGCGGCCGTCGTCACCGGCGGCCAGGGCAGCGTCCAGGCGGCGTTGTCCTCCGGCACACCGTTCGTCGGGGTCCCACTGCAGGCGGAGCAGGACCTCAACGTCCACCTCGCCGCTCAGCTCGGCGCGGCGGTGATCCGCCCGGCCGGTTCGGTGGTGGGGCGCGTCGGAGCCGACGTCGCCCGGCTGCTGGCGGACCCGTCCTTCGGGGCGTCCGCCGCCCGCTGGGCCGAGCGGTTCGCCCAGGTCGACGGTCCCGGAGTCGCCGCCGATCGGATCCTCGCGCTGCATACCGAGATCGAGTCACGGACTCCGGAGGAAGCCGTGCGATGAGCGACGACGTCGCTGAGCCCGCCTAGCGGTAGACCTCGCCGCCGATCGTGCCGAGGGTGGGGTTGACGATCCCGGCCGCCACCCAGTTCGGGCCACCGTGGACGTACTTGGTGGTGGCCAGCGCGACGGTGAGCGCGCCGAGCTTGGCCTCGGGCGTCGGCGTGAACCAGAGGTAGACCGCCTCGCCGTCGGCCAGCGCGCTGGCGCAGACGACGGCCTCCGGCGCCGGCGGCACTGTGGCGCCGGTCGCGGACGGCGCCGCGGGGATCCGGATGGGCGTGACCGCAGCCGGACACTGGAACACCGACGGGAGGTCGTCGACCGAGCGCAGCTTCGCCGAGTCCACCGGGGACGGGCCGACGGACGTGGGCACGGGCATACCGGGGAGCGCGGTCGTGGCCGAGGCGCCGGGCTTCCCCTTGGTGCTGGTCGGACTCGGGGCGGCCGCCGCCGACGTGGTCGCGGGCGGGGGCGGCGTCGTCGAGGCGGGCTCGGGGTCACGGTCGGCGCATCCGACCAGCCCCAGGGTGCCGAGGACGACCGACGCGGCGACCCCCACCGCCCGCAGACCAGCGAAGCTCACTTGTCGATGTCTCCCACGACGAAGAACATCGAGCCGAGGATCGCCACCATGTCGCCGACGACATGGCCGGGCAGCATCTCGGACAGGACCGCGATGTTGTTGAACGACGCGGTGCGCAGCTTCAGCCGCCACGGGGTCTTGTCGCCCCGGGACACCAGGTAGTAGCCGTTGAACCCGAGCGGGTTCTCGGTAGCGGTGTAGAGGTGGCCCTCCGGGACGCGCAGGACCTTCGGAAGGCGGACGTTGATGGGGCCCTGGGGCAGCGTCCGTAGCCGGTCGACGCAGGCGTTCGCGAGGTCGAGGCTCACCTCGGTCTGCTCGAGCAGCACCTGGAGCCGGGCCTGGCAGTCGCCCTCGGTGCGGGTCACGACCCGGCCGGGACCGCCCTCGGCGAACAGCTCCCCGTACGCGAGGTAGGGCTGGTCGCGGCGCAGGTCGACATCGACGCCGCTGGCCCGCGCGATGGGTCCGGAGACGCCGTAGGACAGGACGGTCTCGGGAGTCAGCACACCGACGTCGCGGGTCCGAGCCAGGAGGATCTCGTTGCCCACGAGCATGTTTCGCAGATCTCTCATCCGCCGACGGACCTCGGCCACGGCGTGCTCGACCCGTCCCAGCCAGCCCGCGGGGAGGTCGGCCTTGAGTCCGCCGACCCGGTTGAACATGTAGTGCATCCGACCGCCGGAGATCTCCTCCATGACGGCCTGCAGCTCCTCGCGCTCGCGGAACGAGTAGAAGATCGGGGTGATCGCGCCGAGCTCCAGAGGGTACGAGCCGATGAACATCAAGTGGTTGAGCACCCGGTTCAGCTCAGCGAGCAGGGTGCGCGCCCAGACCGCTCGCTCCGGCACCTCCATGCCGAGCATCTGCTCGACCCCGAGGACCACGCCGAGCTCGTTGGAGAACGCGGAGAGCCAGTCGTGCCGGTTCGCCAGGACGAGGATCTGCCGGTAGTCGCGGACCTCGAAGAGCTTTTCGGCGCCGCGGTGCATGTAGCCGATGATCGGCTCGGCCCGCAGGATGCGCTCCCCGTCGAGGACGATGCGCAGGCGCAGCACACCGTGGGTCGCCGGGTGCTGCGGACCGATGTTGAGGGTCATGTCGGCGGTGGCCAGGCCTCCGGCTCCCAGGCCGACGGTGACCTCGCGGCCGGCGACGCCGGGCCGGTCGGTGGTCGAGGTCATGGCGGCCAGTCTGCCGTATGCGTCCCGACCAGCCCCTGAGGCCGTGGCCGCTGGGCGTCACGCGAGCTGGTGCTCGAACGCGTACGCGGCGGCGGCGGTGCGGGACGTCACGCCGGTCTTGGCGAAGATGTTGCTGAGGTGACGCTGCACCGTCTTATGGCTGAGGAACAGGGTGGCGGCGATCTGAGGGTTGCTGTTGCCGGCCGCCACCAGGCGGAGCACCTCGACCTCCCTGGCGGTCAGGCCCGCGGGCAGCCCGCGGCTCTGCAGCCGACGGGCCTCCTCCTCGGCGGGGCGCGCCCCGATCTCGGCGAAGGTGCGCTCCGCGACGCCGAGGTCCGACGTTGCGGAGTCCTCGTCGCCCATCGCGCGCAGGGCTAGCGCCATCTGGACCCTCGTGTGCGCGGCCTCGTACCGGGCCCCGAGGTCGATCCAGGTCGTCCACGCGCGCCGCAGCGCGGCCAACGCCTGCGCCCCCGCGCCGTCGGCCAGCAGGACCACTCCCGACGCGTGTGCGGCCCGCGCCGACACGGCCGCGCAGGCGAACCGCTCCGCGATCTCCTCGAGCTCCACCGCAGCCGTTCGAGCCTCCTCGACCTCGTCACAGCCGAGGAAGACGTCGACCGCGGCGGGCAGCAGGCGGGCGCGGGCGACGGGATCGTGGGTCTCGTCGACCTGTCGCCGCACCGAGGCGAGCGCCGCGGCGGTGCGCCCGCGGGCCATCCAGAGCAGGGACAGGCCGGGCTGGCCCTCGTGACCGTGCTCCCGTGCCTCGTCGTAGGCGGACTCTGCGCCGGCGTAGTCACCCTGCACGCGCAGCACCTCGCCGAGCTCGTAGCGGGCCATGCCGGTCACGGGCTGACCGTTGGCGGCGTAGCGCTCGCTGGCGAACGCCAACTCGGTCAGAGCCTGGGCGTAGTCGCCCTGCAGCTGCAGCAGCTGCGCCCGATGGACCGCACATTGTGCGGTGAACGGCACGAGGTCCGGTTGCGCCTCGCACCAGCGGGTCAGCTCGCGCGTCCAGTCGCTGATGCGACGGTAGTCGCCGATCTCCTGGCAGGCCTCTATCAGCGAGCAGAAGATCTCGCCGGTGAGGATCGGGCTGACCTCGCCTCCGGTGACTCGGAGCATCGCCTCGTCCAGCAGGGCCAGCCCCTGGCGCACCTCCCCCGCGTGCAGCAGCAGCCGGCCGCGAGCCTGAAGTCCCATCGCCGTGAGGTCGCCGTCGTCCCACCGCTGACCGGCCTCCACGACCTCGGCCGAGATCCGGAACGCGATCGGGAACTCTCCCGCGTAGACGTGGCGCATCATCTCGTGAATACGCAGATAGCCGCGCTCCACCTGGTCCTCGGGCATCGGCTCAAGGAGTCGGACCGCCCGTCCGGCCCATCCCGCGCCGACCGCGGGACTGCCGTTCGCGGTGTAGACGTAGACCAGCCAGTTCGCGTCGCGGACCGCCGCCAGCGCTTCGCCCGCGTCGAGATTCCGGTGGAAGGACCGCTCCAGGGCTGCGGTGGTGGTGTCACGGTCGCCGACGAGATATGCGGCGGTGGCGAGCCTCCCCAGGTCCTCGGGGGCGAGGTGGGGAATCCCGACCGCGCGGAGCCGCTCGTACGCCGTACCCCATGCCCGGCGGGCGAAGGCCTCCCGGCCCTCGACGAGGTCAGCTGGTGCGACCATCGCATCCTCCTCACCGGAGGATACGCGCGTGGCGGTCACCGGGGTCGCGGTTCCGGCTGTCCCCCTCACGCGGTGTGGACATGCTCCGGCTGCGTCTGGGAATGCGCAAGGTGTCGCTCCCCGATCCGGTCGGCGACGTACGCGCCGTCACGGTCGGCGCCCTGGATGAGCATGGACGAGCCGGCGTACTGGAACTGGATGCCGCAGAAGAACAGACCGGGCACCGCCTTGGCCACCCCGCGCATCTCGACGGGCCATCCGTCCGGCCCGAAGGCCGGCGCCTCGACCCAGTGGAACGCCTGGCGGAACCCGGTGGACCACACGACGGTCCGGACGTCGACGACGCGGCCGTTGTCGAGCAGCGGCTTGCCGCCACGGGTGCCGACCACGTGGCCGACGACCCAGTCGACTCCGCGCTCGCCGAGGTCGCGCTGCTGGACCCGAAGCCGCGGGCCACCGTGCCGGAAGTGCGCCTGTGCCTTGCGCCCGATCGGGTTGGTCCGCCTCAGCACGTTCCGGAACACGAAGAGCATGGTGGGGAAGACCACCTTGAACAGCGGCGAGTCGAAGGTGACGGGGATCTGCCCGGTGTCCGGGCCGCACAGCACTGTCGGATGAGTCGCGGCGATCTCGTAGGCGATGTCGCAGCCGGAGTGGGAGGCGCCGACGACGAGGACCGGTCCGTCGGGTAGCTGGGCGGGTCGTCGGTACTCGCTCGAGTGCAGCTGCCGGATCGACGGGTCGAGCTGGTCGGCGAAGCCAGGCACGTGCGGCGTACGCCCGAAGGTGCCGGTGCAGAGGACGACGTTGTCGGCGTGGATGACCCGCCCGCCGGCGGTCACGGTGAACCCGCCATCGCGGAGCGCAACGTGGTCGACCCGCGTATGCGGGCGAACCGGGAGCTGGTGGTGGGCGGCATACGACTCCAGGTAGTCCGCGAACTCGTCCTTGGTCGGGAACGACCAGCGGGGTCCGGGGAAGGGCATACCGGGCAGCCCGTCCGCCTGCGCCGGGGAGAACAGCCGCAGGCTGTCCCACTGCTGACGCCAGCCGTCGCCGACCCGTGCTTCGCCGTCGAGGATGACGAAGGGGCGGCCGGCCCGCTGGAGGTGGTAGCCGGTGGCGAGGCCGGCCTGGCCGGCCCCGACGATGACGGTCTCGATGTGTTCGCTGTGTTCGGTGCGCATGGCTCACGTCCTGAAGATCGGTGGTTCGCGATGTGGCTGGTGGGCGTAGCGCAGGCTCCAGAAGAGCATCAGCGCTGAGGAGACGACGTAGAAGCTGTGCAGCAGCCAGATCGGGCCGGGGGGAAGGTGGAAGACGTAGACGGAGTAGACGGCGTTCCCCACGTTCGCCAGCACGAGGTTGGCGCGGCTGTAGGACTTGAGGTCCCTGCTGCGGGCGGCCTTGCCGAGCATGGGCAGGGCGCTGGCGGCGAAGACGATCGTCGCGAGGGTTCCCGCCGCTATCGGTAGTGCGCTGCTCATGCCGACGACGGTAGGTACGCCGTGCGGTCGCCCTCATCGGCCCGTGCACCCATCTCGTGGCCGGGACGTATGGGCCGATCGGCCCATTCGGCGGGCTGGTCTGCCTAGCCTGGCATCGTGCCCATGGACGCCGCCGAGCTGCTGGACCTGTCCGACCCGGCGGTGGTCGCCGACCCCTACCCCGCGTTCGCCGCCCTCCGGGACGAGGCGCCGGTGGCCTGGCACGGCGGGCTCGGCATCTGGGTCGCGACCAGCCACGCGGCCTGCAGCCAGGTGCTCCGCGAGCGCGCCTTGGGCCGGATCTTCCGACCTCGCGAACCCGAGGACGCGTGGGAGACCTTCAACTGGCTGCACGCCGACTCGATCCTCGACAGCGAGCCCCCGAAGCACACCCGGCTGCGCCGCCTGGTCCAGAGCGCGTTCAGCCGGGGTCACGTGTCCCGGTTGGGGCCGCGCATCGAGGAGCTGACCGCGGGTCTGCTCGACGACTGCGCCGAGCGGCTCGCTGCCGACGGCTCGTTCGACGTCATCGCCGACCTCGCCGAGCCACTGCCTGTCCTGGTCATCGCCGAGCTGCTCGGGTGGCCGGAGGAGGACCGCCACCTGCTTCGACCCTGGTCGCAGGCGATCGTCAAGATGTACGAGCTGAACCGCACTCCCGAGCAGGAGGCGGAGGCGGTCACCGCGAGTGCCGAGTTCGCTGCATACGTGGAAACGCTTGCGGCCCAACGGGTCTCGGAGACCGGTGACGACCTGCTCTCCGACCTCGTCGCGGTCCGCGAGGGCAGTGACCGGCTCTCGAGCCACGAGCTGGTGGCGACGGCCGTGCTGCTGCTCAACGCGGGACACGAGGCGAGCGTCAACGGGTTCGGCAACGGGCTGGCCTCACTCCTCGCCTCGGGCGCCGAACCCGGCGCCCCGGCGTCTCTTGTCGAGGAGATGCTTCGTCACGACTCGCCACTGCACCTCTTCGAACGCACCGCGACCCGAGACGTCACCGTCGGCGAGGTGACCGTTCAGGAGGGCCAGAAGATCGCGGCCCTCCTCGGTGCGGCGAACCGCGACCCCGCGGTCTTCGCCGCGCCCGACGAGTTCCGCCCGGACCGCGACCCGAACCCGCACCTCGCGTTCGGCGCCGGCATCCACTTCTGCATCGGCGCGCCCTTGGCTCGGCTGGAGCTCCAGACCAGTGTCGCCGCGCTGCTCGACCGCTTCGGGCCGCTCGAGGTCGTCGACGCGGTCCGCCGTCCCACGTTCGTGTTGCGCGGCTATGAGAGGTTGCTCGTCCGGCCTACTTGACCAATCGGTTAAATAACCGTATGGTTATCTACATGACGGACGACCCGCTCAGCGCCACCTTCGCCGCGCTGGCCGACCCCACCCGCCGGGCGATCCTGCTCCGGCTGGCCGAGGGCGAGGTCACGGTGACCGAGCTGGCCGAGCCGTTCGCCATGTCGATGCCGGCCATCTCCAAACACCTCAAGGTGCTCGAGAAGGCCGGTCTCGTCAGCCGGTCCCGCGACGCGCAGAGGCGGCCGGTCCGCCTCGAGGCCGCCCCCATCGAGGAGGCCAACGCGTGGACCGAGCGCTACCGCCAGTTCTGGGACGAGAGCTACGACGCCCTCGACGGCGTCCTGGAGACCCTCCACCAGGCCACCAACCGCAATCCCAAGGAGCAGAGATGACCACGCAGCCCAGCACCACGAACGGCAACAAGGCGACCCTGAGCTTCCCCAGCGATACCGAGCTCGTCGTCAGCCGTGACTTCGCCTACCCGCCCGAGCTCGTGTGGCAGGCATCCACGACGCCGGAGATCGTCAAGCAGTGGTGGGGCATCGCGCCCCGCGACCAGTTCGTGGTGTGCGACATCGACCTGAGGGTCGGCGGCTCGTGGCGGTACGTCTTCCGCGACGAGCAGGGCAACGAGGACGGGTTCTCGGGACGGTTCCTCGAGCTGGATGCGCCGCACCGGTCCGTGCAGACCGAGCAGTACGAGCCGATGCCGGGCACCGAGCACACGGTGACCGTCACCTACGAGGACAACGGCCAGGGCGGGACCCGCCTCAGCTCGCACCACCGGTACGCCTCGCAGGAGATGCGCGACGGTCACGTCGCATCGGGAATGGAGTACGGCATGAACATCACCTTCGACCACCTCGACGACGTCCTGCCGACCCTCTGAGGTCACACCTCGGCGACGACCCACCAGAAGTCGCCGAACCCGCCGGTCCGCCGTAGCGCCGCCACCGCGCTGTGGTCGGCCAGCGCCTCGAGGTACGCCGCCGGGTCACGGGACGCGAGCCCGTGGTCCGGCGGCGTGGTCGCGTCGACGGCGTCGCGTTGGCGCATCCGCCGCGTCTGGCGCAGTGAGTCGACGGCGACGTGGGCGGTCAGGTCGCAGCTCCCGTCCGGTACCGGGTCGACGACACGCCCCTCTCGGTAGGCGACGAGCGTCCCCTCCCGAGGTCGGTCCGTGTCCGTATGCCCGTAGTCGACGGCCACGGCCACCGATCCCGGGGGTAGCCGGTCGAGCAGGGCGGCCCAAGCGTCGTCCCGCTGTCGCCCGACCTCTACCCGGTCACCCGTCCGGGCGTTCGGACCGATGGCCGACGGCCAGAACCGCTGGCACCACTCGAGATCCGGCCCGGACAGTGGCGGTCCCAGCGATTCGTTCGTGGTGTCCGGAGCCGGAATTCCGTCCGGTTCAGAGCACGAACCGGGGGCGGGGTGGACGAGGAGCTCGCGGAGGGAGCCGTCGTGGGCGACCTCGGCGACCGTGCACGGCACCACGTCGAGCCACTCGTGCGCGACGACGAGTGACCGCCCTGGACGCCAGTCCGCGGGCAGGTCGGGTCCGCCCGGCGACTCCACCCACCCCACCTCCGCCGGCAGGTCGGCGGGGCGCGCCACGACGTCGAGCCCGGTGAGCGGTCGTCCGGGCGCGCCCGCATACAGGTGCCGCAGGAGCTCGCCCCGACCGGCGCCGACGTCGACGATCCCGTCGAGCCCGTACCGGTCCGCCCACGCCCAGAGGGTCCGGGCCAGCGCCCGGCCGGGACCGGCGTGGGTCGCCGTCGTGAAGTGCGCCGCCGGTCCCGACGGCCGCCGGTAGAACCCGTCGCGGCCGTAGAGCGCGGACTGCCACGCCACTCGCCACGGCACGGACTCGCTCACCCGCCCATCCTGCCGGGGTAGGTTCGTCCGTCGTGGGCGCACTCGACGACTCGACGCGCGAGGACCACCCGCCGCGGTTCGCGGTGGGCGTCGTCGGCGCGGGCCGGGTCGGCGCCGTCCTGGGCGCTGCCCTCCACCGCGCCGGCCACGAGGTGACCGCGGTCGCCGCCGTGAGCGAGGAGTCCCGGGCGCGGGCCGCGGACCTCCTTCCGGGCGTACCGATCCGAGACGTGCCCGAGGTCGTCACCGACGTGGACCTCGTCCTCCTCGCCGTCCCCGACGACACGCTGCCGAGCCTGGTGAGCGGCCTGGCCAAGGTCGGCGCCTTCCGCCCCGGGCAGGTCGTCGTCCACACCTGCGGCCGTTACGGCGTCGGCGTCCTCGAACCGGCTCAGCTGGTCGGCGTGCTGCCGCTGGCGATCCACCCGGCGATGTCCTTCACCGGCACCGCCATCGACCTCGACCGGCTCAGTGACGCCTGTTTCGCCGTCACGACGCTGAAGGACCTGGAACCGCTCGGCGAGGCGCTGGTCCTCGAGATGGGCGGCGAGCCGGTCCTCGTCGAGGAGGAGGACCGCCCCCTCTACCACGCGGCGCTGGCCCTCGGCGCGAACCACCTCACCACCCTCGTGGCGCAGGCCACCCGCCTGCTGGAGGACGCCGGCGTCGACGAGCCGGGCCGGGTGCTGGGGCCGTTGCTCGGCGCCTCTCTCGACAACGCCCTCCGCGGGGGCGTGCTCAGCGGCCCCGAGGCGTCAGGCGATGCCGGTACGGTGGCCGAACACCTGGCGGAGCTCGCGACCGAACCGCAGATCAGGTCGACGTACCGTGCGCTGGCTCGCGCGACCGTGGATCTGGCGCGACAGCGGGGCCGGCTGCGTGCGGCCGACGCGGAGTCCGTCCTGGCGGTCCTGCAGGAGACCGACGACGCCGCCGACCCGGAGCAGCCCGGGCCTCCGGAGGAGGAGGACCGGTGACCGACACCCTGCGCATCCCGCGGCGGCTCGACGCGCCCGCGCCGGGCTGGGCCACCGACGTCGACGTCATCGTCGTCGGCTCCGGCATCGCCGGCCTGACCGCCGCGCTCCGACTGCGGGAGCAGGTCGACACGGTCCTGCTCGTCACCAAGACGGTCCTCAACGAGGGCTCGACCGCATGGGCCCAGGGCGGGATCGCCGCCGCGATGGACCCCGCCGACTCGCCCGAGGAGCACCTGCACGACACCCTCGTCGCCGGCGTCGGACTCTGTGACGTCGAGGCGGTCACCGCCCTCGTCACCGAGGGGCCTCAGCGCGTCCGCGAGCTCGTGGCGCTCGGAGCCGAGTTCGACCGGAACTCGGCGGGGGAGATCCTGCTGACCCGTGAGGGCGGTCACCACCGCGACCGCATCGCCCACGCCGGCGGCGACGCCACCGGCCGCGAGATCAGCCGTGCGCTGATCGAGGCGCTGCACCGCGTCCAGTCCGACCCGGGCATCCAGGTGGTCGAGCACGCGCTCGTCGTCGACCTGCTCCAGGCCGAGGCGCCCGACGGGAACGGCCGGGTATGCGGTGTCACGGTCCACGTCATCGGTGAGGGCCAGGTCGACGGCGTCGGCGCCGCGCACGCCCGGGCGGTGATCCTCGCGACCGGCGGCCTGGGCCAGCTCTACTCCGCGACCACCAACCCCGCGGTCTCCACGGGCGACGGCATGGCCATCGCGCTGCGGGCGGGCGCAGTGATGGCGGATGTCGAGTTCGTCCAGTTCCACCCGACGGTGCTCTGGCTCGGCGAGGGCGCGAACGGCCAGCAGCCGCTGATCAGCGAGGCGGTCCGCGGCGAGGGCGCGTTCCTCGTCGACGGCGACGGCGTCCGGTTCATGCAGGGCATCCACGAGCTGGCCGACCTCGCGCCACGCGACGTCGTGGCCCGCGCGATCGTCGCGCGGATGCGCGACACCGGTACCGACCACGTCTACCTCGACGCCCGTCATCTGGGCCGCGAGTTCATCGAGCGCCGGTTCCCGTCGATCGTCGCCAGCCTTCACGAGCACGGCTTCGACCTCGCCGCCGACCTCGTCCCGGTGGCACCCGCGCAGCACTACGCGAGCGGCGGCGTCAAGGTCGACCTCCACGGCCGGACCTCGCTCGACGGCCTGTACGCGTGTGGTGAGGTGTCGTGCTCCGGGGTCCACGGGGCCAACCGGCTCGCGTCGAACTCGCTGCTCGAGGGTCTGGTCTTCGCCCACCGCATCGCCGACGACATCACCGCACGGTTCGCGGCCGGTGAGCTCGTGCCCGTCGCTCCCGCCGCACCGACCGGAGACAGCGCGCTCCTCGCCGCGGAGCACCGCCGCGACGTCCAACGCGCGATGACCGCCGGCAGCGGCGTGGTCCGGTCGGCCGAGTCCCTCGCCGGGGCCGAGCACGAGCTGGCCACGCTGGCCAAGGCCGCGGACGCCGCCGGCGCCCACCCGGAGCCGTCCGCGTGGGAGGCGACCAACCTGCTGCACCTCGGGCAGGTCCTCACCACCGTTGCCGCGCTCCGCGAGGAGACCCGCGGCGGTCACCTGCGCGCCGACTTCCCCGACCGCGACGACGAGCACTGGCTCGGCCACCTCGTCGCCGTCCGTCGCCCGGACGGTGGCGTCGAGACGTCGTACCACCCGGTGACGGCCACCGACACGGCGAGCGAGCCCGCATGACCCTGCCCGACCTCGACTTCCCGTTCGACGACGCCCGCCGGTTGGTCCGGGCCGCCCTGGACGAGGACCTCGGCCCGCGGCACCTCGACGTCACGAGCCTCGCCACGATCCCGGCCGACCAGGTCCGCGGCGCGGAGATCGTGGCGCGGGCCCACGGTGTCGTCGCCGGGCTCCCGGTCGTCCCCCTGGTCTTCGACGAGGTGTCGACCCTCGTGGGAACCGGACGGGTCGAGACCGAGCTGATCGTCGCCGACGGCGCCGAGGTCGACCGTGGCGACGTCGTCGCTCGCGTCCAGGGACCGCTGCGTACCGTCCTCATCGCCGAGCGGACCCTGCTCAACGTCGTCTGCCGGCTCTCCGGCATCGCGACGCATACCCGGCGGTGGGCCGACATGCTCGAGGGGACCGGCGCCATGGTCCTCGACACCCGGAAGACGACGCCCGGGATGCGGCAGCTGGAGAAGTACGCGGTCCGCGCCGGCGGCGGCACCAACAAGCGGATGGGCCTGTTCGACGTCGCGATGATCAAGGACAACCACAAGCTCGCCGCCGGGTCGGTGGCCGCGGCGTACGCATCGGTCCGCGGCGCGTACCCCGACGTCGACGTCCAGGTCGAGGTGACCACCGTCGACGAGGCACTCGAGGCGTATGCGGCGGGCGCCCGGTTCGTCATGTGCGACAACATGTCGGTCGACCTCCTCGCCGACACGGTTCGTGCTCTTCGCGAGCAGCCCGAGGACGTCGAGATCGAGGCGACCGGCGGGCTCACCCTCGACGTCGCCCGCGACTACGCGCTCACCGGCGTCGACTACCTCAGCGTCGGCGGGCTCACCCACTCCTCGCCGATCCTCGACCTCGCCCTCGACCTCGCCGACTGACCCCCGGCTTGGCTCGGCCATACTTGACCGGTGACCGGCCAGCCCCTCGAACCGACGGTCGACGACGTCCCCGAGCAGATCCGGGTGCGCCGCGACAAGCGGCAGCGGCTGCTCGACAGCGGACGCGACGCCTACCCCGTCGAGGTGAGCCGCACGCATACCCTCCAGCAGGTCCGCGAGCAGTGGGGCCAGCTGGAGACCGGTGAGGAGACCGACGACGTCGTCCGGGTCGCCGGCCGCGTCGTCTTCGTCCGCAACACCGGCAAGCTCTGCTTCGCGACCCTCCAGGAGGGCATCGGGACCCGTCTGCAGGTGATGGTCAGCCTCGCCGAGGTCGGCGAGGAGTCGCTGGCCGACTGGAAGGCGCTGGTCGACATCGGCGACCACGTCGTCGTCGAGGGCCGCGTCATCTCGAGCCGGCGCGGTGAGCTGTCGGTGCTCGCGACGTCCTGGCTGATGGCCAGCAAGGCGCTGCGGCCGCTGCCGATCCTGCACAAGGACCTCTCGGAGGAGACCCGCGTCCGACAGCGGTACGCCGACCTCGTCGTACGCCAGGAGGCCCGCGACATGGTCCGGACGCGGGCCCGGGTCAACCAGGCGGTCCGCGACGAGCTCGCCCGCCAGGAGTACGTGGAGATCGAGACACCGGTCCTCCAGCTCATCCACGGCGGTGCTGCCGCGCGGCCGTTCCGCACCCACCTCAACGCCTTCCAGCAGGACATGACCCTGCGGATCGCTCTCGAGCTCAACCTCAAGAAGGCGGTCGTCGGCGGCGTCGACCGGGTCTACGAGCTCGGCCGGATCTTCCGCAACGAGGGCGTCGACGCGACGCACAGCCCCGAGTTCACGATGCTCGAGGCGTACCAGGCCTACGGCGACCAGACGACGATCGCCGCCTTGATCCGCGACCTCTACCTCGCCGTCGCCGACGCACTCGGCTCGCGCCAGGTGGAGACGCCACGGGGCGTCGTCGACCTCGACGGCCCCTGGCGCTGGCTGCCGGTGTACGACGCGATCAGTGATGCGGTGGGCGAGGTCGTGACCGTCGAGACGCCGCTCGCCACTCTCCAGGAGTATGCGGCGAAGCACGACGTCGCGATCGACGCCGGCTGGGCGGCGGGCAAGGTCGCCACGGAGCTGATCGGTGAGCTGGTCGAGCCGACCCTCCTGCAGCCCACGTTCCTCTGCGACTACCCCGCGTCGGCGCAGCCCCTGGCCCGGCCGCACCGCAGCACGCCGGGACTCATCGAGGCGTGGGACCTCATCATCGGCGGCATCGAGCGGGGCACCGGCTTCTCCGAGCTGGTCGACCCGGTCATCCAGCGCGACGTCCTCACCGCCCAGTCGCGACTGGCCGCCGGTGGCGACGAGGAGGCCATGCAGCTGGACGAGGACTTCCTGCGGGCCCTCGAGTACGGCGCGCCCCCCATGGGTGGGCTTGGCCTCGGCATCGACCGGATGGTGATGCTCTTCACCGGCGCGAGCATCCGCGAGACCATCCTCTTCCCGCTGCTCAAGCCCGAGGCCTGAGGGTCGCCGGCCATGTGGGACGCCTTCTTTCCGTACCTCGCGGCGCTGCTACCGACGGTCGCCGTCGGCGCGCTCTTCTATTTCGTGATCAAGGCCATTCTCGAGGGTGACCGCCGCGAGCGGCTGGCCCAGTCGAAATGGGAGAAGGAACGCGAGAAGGAGCCGGACACCCCCGAAAACTCCGTGTAATTCACACGGTCGGTGTGAATGAATTACGCTGTGACGGTTCCCGGGTTTATTCGACCGCGGAACTGTCCAACTACATCAATCCCTGCTGATGTAACCGAAAGGAAACTAAACCCATGGCACAACGGGTCCAGATCGTCCTCGAGGACGACCTCGACGGGGGGGCGGCCGCCGAGACGGTGACCTTCGGTCTTGACGGCGTGAGCTACGAGATCGACCTCAGTGACAAGAACGCCGGAAAGCTCCGCGACGAGCTCGCCAGCTGGATCGGCCACGCGCGCCGGTCGGGAGGCCGTCGTACCACCGGTCGCCGAGCCGCCGGCGGCTCGTCCAGCTCCAGCCGCCGTGACCTTTCGGCCGTCCGCGCGTGGGCGCGGGCCAACGGCCACCAGGTCAGCGACCGCGGGCGCGTCTCCGCCGCGGTCCAGGAGGCGTACGACAAGGCTCACTGAGCCCTCGGCGTTCGGCGCGCCGACGATTCGACCCGGATCTGGGGGACACCGGGGGAATATTCGGCACGAAAAGGACACCTCGGATATCCGGGGTGTCCTTTTCATGTCGCACCGGCTGCAAAAATCCGTCATTTCTTGCGTTCTGCTGCAAGCGGGGCGGCGAGATCGCCGAGATCGTCGAGCCGGTCGAGGACGTCCGTGTAGAGCAGCTGGACGAGCCGGCCGCCGCCCGCTCCCTGCTCGACCTCCTCCCAGGTGCGCGGCGCGGCGACGTAGGGCGCCGCCTTTCCGCGCAGCGAATAGGGACATATCGTCGTCTTCGCCGCCGTGTTCTGGCTCCAGTCGACGAAGATCTTTCCGGGGCGCAGCGACTTGGTCATCTTCCACACCACGAGGTCGGGGTGCTTCTTGGTCATCTCCTGTGCCAGGTCCTGAGCCAGGGCCCGGATGTCGTCGGCCGAATGCTTTCCCGGCAGCACCGCATACAGCTGCATGCCCTTGCTGCCGCTGGTGACCGGGACGGTCGTCCCGAGGCCCATCTCCTCGAGGCGCGGCTTCACCCACATCGCCACCTGCGCGCATTCGGTGAGGCCCGCCCCGGAACCCGGGTCGAGGTCGATGACCAGCCGGTCGGGGTTGAGCGGATGCTCCTTCGTGTCGACCTGCCACTGGTGGACGTGCAGCTCGAGCGAGGCGAGGTTGACCAGATAGGTGAGGTCGGCGAGGTCGAGGACCAGGGGGTAGGTGAGCCGGTCGCGTTCCGGGTGGGCGTCGGCGTCCCGCCCGTGCGACGACACCGTCACCCGCGGCAGCCACGACGGTGCCCCCGACGGCAGGTTCTTCTCGAAGAACATCGGCCCCTCCACGCCGTGCGGCCAGCGGATCCGGGTGACCGCGCGACGGCCGAGCAGCGGAAGCATCACCGGCGCGACCTGTGCGTAGTAGCTGAGCACCTCGCCCTTGGTGGTCTCCGTCGCGGGGTACATCACCTTGTCGAGGTTGACGACGGTCATCCGGCGACCGGCCACCTCGACGGTGACCCGTTCCTCCCTCTTCTTCTGCTCAGGCACCGGGCACGTCCTCCAGGCTGACGTCGTCGGGGGTCAGGTCGGGTCGACGGCCACGGTATGCGGGCTGCCGGAGCCGGCCCTGGTTGGTGAGTCCCAGCGCCTGCACCTCGCACACGAGGACCGGGTCGACGAAGGTCGCGCCGAGGGCGTCCTCACGGGGGACGACGCCGCAGAACGGCGAGTCCGGGAGCGAGAGCGCGGCGAGCTCCTTGGCCAGCGCGACCCCCGCCTTTCCGGCGATGCCGCTGCCGACCCGGCCGAGGTACCGGAGACCCTCAGGCCCCGGTGCTCCGACGAGCACGGCGCCGAGTCGGTCGGTGCTGTCGGTCTCGGGTCGCCACCCGCCGATCAGGACGGAGATCGAGGTCCGGTTCGGGAACTTCAGCCACTCCTCGCTGCGCAGGCCCGGGTGGTACCGCGACGACAGCCGCTTGCTGACGATCCCCTCGAGACCCTGGTCGCGGGTCGCGTCGCGCAGCAGCTCGCCGTCGGCGAAGGTCGGGGGCACCTGCCAGTGCGGACCGGCCAGCTCGAGCCGCTCCAGAGTGGCCCGCCGGTCGGCGAGGGACCGCTGGGTGAGGTCTACGCCGTAGAGCCGCAGTAGGTCGAAGGCCATGAGGATGGCGGGGGTCTGGGCGGCGAGAGTCACGGCCCGCCGGTGGCTCGTGACGTTGAACCGCTCGGCGAGCGCGGCGAACGACGGGACTCCGCCTCGGATCGTGACGATCTCGCCGTCGAGCAGCATGTCCTCGAACTGGTCGGTCAGGCCGGCCAGCTCGGGGAACGCGATCGTGACGTCTCGCTCGGTGCGGCTGGTGAGGCTCACCCGGCCGTCCGCGACGTCGGCGAGCACGCGCATACCGTCCCACTTGACCTCGTGCACCCAGTCGGCGCCGGCCGGCACCCGGGTGGCCGGCATCGCGAGCATCGGGCGCATGGCCTCATCCTGACAAGAAAGTCGGCGGCGGGGTGTCCGCACCGGGTCGGACCGTTCGTGGTGTTGGTGAAGGCAGCCCACACCACGATCGCGAGGAGCTCCCCATGAAGCTGACCGTCAACACCTTCGTCACCCTGGACGGAGTCATGCAGGGTCCGGGCGGACCCGAGGAGGACCGCACCGGCGGGTTCGAGCACGGCGGCTGGATGATGCCCGTGGTCGACGACGACTTCGGCCGGATCGTCAACGGCTGGTTCGAGAACGCCGACGCCCTGCTGCTCGGGCGCACGACCTACGGGCTGTTCGCGAGCTTCTGGCCGGACGTCACCGACCCGGACGACCCGGTCGCGGCAGCCATCAACACGCTGCCCAAGCACGTCGCCTCGACCACGCTCACCGACCCGACCTGGGGCAACACGACCGTCATCGACGGCGACGTCGTCGCGGCCGTAACGGCGCTCAAGGAACAACCCGGACGCGAGCTCCAGGTCCACGGCAGCTGCGGGCTGGTCCACACGCTGCACGACGCCGGGCTGGTCGACGAGTACCGGATGATCGTCGCGCCGGTCGTCGTCGGCTCGGGCAAGAGGCTGTTCGCCGACGGTGCCGCGCCGACCGGCTTCGAGCTGGTCGCCTCCGAGCGGACGGCGGCCGGCTGCCTGTACGCGGTGCTGCGCCCCTCCGGGGACGTCCGTGTCGCCGAGGCGAGCATCGAGGACGGCAAGGACGTTATTCGCTGATCTGACAGGCTGTTCACCACCTCACGAAGGAGTATCACGATGCCGAAGTACCTGCTGTCCGTCTGGAGCCGCGAGGACGACCCGACGCCGCCGGACGACGAGATCCAGGAGATGTACGCCGCCGTCGGCAAGTTCAACGAGGAGGTCCAGGAGTCCGGCGGCTGGGTGTTCGCCGGTGGCCTGCACCCCGCCAGCACGGCGACCGTCGTCGACGGGCGCGGCGGTGACGTCGTCACCACCGACGGTCCCTACGCCGAGTCCAAGGAGCAGATCGGCGGGTTCTGGGTCGTCGAGGCCGCCGACCTCGACGCGGCCATCGAGCTGGCCCGGCGCGGCTCGGCCGCCTGCCAGGGCAAGGTCGAGGTCCGGCCCTTCCAGGACGACGTCTGACGCGTCGCGTGTCGACTCCCGCCTCCCGCGCCGACCCGGCGCTCCTTGGGTCGCCCTCGACCGACACCACGGTCGAGCAGGTGTTCCGCGAGGAGTACGGCCGGGTCGTCGCGGCGTTGGTCCGGCGGTTCGGCGACATCGAGCTCGCCGAGGACGTCGCCCAGGAGGCGTTCCTCGAGGCGCTGTCACGGTGGCCGCAGTCCGGCCCGCCCCCGAACCCCGGGGCGTGGCTGACGACGACGGCGAAGAACCGCGCCATCGACCGGCTCCGCCGGGAGTCCACCCGCGACGCGCGACAGGCGCAGGCCGCCGCCATGCTCGGACCCTTCGACGACGAACCCGTCGACCCCGACACCGTGAGCACCGTCCCCGACGAGCGGCTCCGGCTGATCTTCACGTGCTGCCACCCGGCACTCGCCCGCGACGCCCAGGTGGCACTGACCCTCCGGCTGCTCGGCGGGCTCACGATGGCCGAGATCGCCCGCGCCTTCCTCGTCGACGAGGCGGCGATGAGCAAGCGGCTCACGCGGTCGAAGCAGAAGATCAAGGCCGCGCACATCCCGTACCGCGTCCCGCCCGACCACGAACTACCGTCCCGGCTGGCCGGCGTCCTCGCCACGCTCTACCTCGTCTTCAACGAGGGGTACCTGCCGTCGTCGCCCGACGTCGAGGTCCGGACCGACCTCTCCGCCGAGGCGATCCGGCAGGCCCGGGTGCTGGCGACCCTGATGCCCGACGAGCCGGAGGTCCTGGGCCTGCTCGCGCTGATGCTCCTGACCGAGGCGCGCCGACCCGCTCGCTTCGCCGACGGAGTGCTGGTGACCCTGCCGGAGCAGGACCGCACGCTGTGGGACGCCGGGCTGGTCGAGGATGGCCACGACCTCGTCCGGGCCTGCCTGCGCCGAGGGCGCCCGGGCCCGTACCAGATCCAGGCGGCCATCAACGCGGTCCACACCGATGCCGGACGCGCCGAGGACACCGACTGGCGACAGATCGTCGCTCTCTACGACCAGCTGTACGCGGTCACGCCCACTCCGGTCGTGGCCTTGAACCGGGCCGTGGCGCTGGCCGAGCGCGACGGTCCGGCGGCCGGACTGGAGGCGCTGCAGGCCGTCGAGGGGCTCGACGGCTACCACGCGTACCAGGCCGCCCGGGCCGACCTGCTGCGGCGGGCTGGCCGGCCCGAGGAGGCGGCCGACGCCTACCGGAGCGCCGTCGAGCTGAGCGCCAACCCGGCCGAGCGCGCGTACCTCACCCGTAGGCTGGCCGAGCTCACCGCCGCGCAGGGGTGAGCAGCGCCTCCATCGCGTCGGCTCCGGCGGGCGCGCCTCCGGCCGCGGCGTAGCCGGCGGCGACCCGAGCGGCGCCCTCCTGCTTGGTCGCGGCCGCCCGGACGGCGTCGCGGAGGCGTTCCGGGGTGAGCCGTTTGGCGGGGACCCGCGTGCCGGCGTCGGAGTGCACGGCACGGGCGGCGACCTCGAGCTGGTCGCGCCCGAACGGCACCACACACACGGGTATGCCTCGGGCCAGGGCTTTCTGGGTCGCTCCCATGCCGCCGTGGGTCACGGCGACGGCGGTGTGGTCCAGGACGTGGCGGTGCGGGACGAAGTCGAGGACGCGGGCGTTCGCGGGCAGGTCACGCAGGCCCTGCACGCCGGCCGGCATGGTCGCGACCACCGTGTAGGGCTCGTCGCGCAACCCGTCGAGGGCGGCCCGGACGAGGGCCTCGTCGGCCTGGTACTCGGAGGAGGTCGTGACCAGGACGATGGGCCCGTCGACGTCGTCCAGCCACGGAGGCCGCTCGGCCGGCGGGTCCCAGGGGAGCGCACCGATCATCCGGATCCGGTCGCCCCAGTCGCCGTGGGGGTACTCGAACGGTTCGGACGTCGTGACGAGCATCAGCGGAGCGCGGCGGAAGTACTCGTCGGCGGAGTGGACCGGGGCGAGCCCGTAGTCCGCACGCAGGGCGTTGATGCGGGGCTTCATCGTCTTCTCGGCGGCGCCGATGACGAGGGGCCGGACCACCGCGTCGCGGAGGCGTCCCAGCGGACCCGCCTTGGGGAGCAGCCCAGGTCCGAACGGCGGCGTGCCCGCGGAGCTGATCGGCGGCGTGTAGGGGCTGAACACGGTCCACGGACCACCCCACGCCTCCGCCGCATTGAGGGCGCCCCAGGCGTTGATGTCGACGAGGACGGTGTCCGGGGCGACCTCGGCGAGGGCCTTCTGGAAGTCGGGACCGTCGATCGCCCCGCGCTCGCAGAACGTCGAGATCGCGACCTCGAGGGCCTGCTTGGGGTTCGACGCCTCCCAGTCGGGATGGATCACGGCCGGGATCGCCGGGTCGATCGCGTCGGTGTGGAACCCCAGGTCGCGCATGAGCTCCACCCGGGACGCGGCCGTGCGCAGGTGGACGTCGTGACCGCGGGCCCGAAGCTCCAGGAGCAACGGCGTCATGGGAAAGAGGTGTCCGATCGCGGGAGAGGTGTACGCGAGAATGGTTGCCATCACTGGCCTTTCGATGATGCCGCGCGGTTGAGGGGAGGGGTGGTCAGGGGTTCGAGCAGCTCGACGAGGGCGGTCGCCACCTGGCGCTGGCTCAGTCCGGCGTCGCGGCGGAGCAGCTTCCACGTGTAGACGTCGCAGAGGGCGACGAGCTGGGCGAGGCGGCGCGTTCGGTCGCCGCCGCGAAGTGGGGCGAGGTAGGGGGCGAAAACCCGGGCGCACCATTCGCGGTGGGCGACCCGTCCCTCCGCGGTCATCGCGGCGAGCTGGGGGACCGATTCCTCCTCCGCGAGCAGCCTCAGCACCAGACCGCCGACGTCCTCGTAGTGCGTCACCAGGTTGTCGACGGCGCCCTCGACGTCGCCGATGGGCGCGGCGTCGCGGTGGGTGAGGACCTGGACGCGTGTCCGGTCGGCCGCGGCGGCGGTGAGCCCTTCCTTGTCGCCGAAGCGCCGGATGACGGTCTGCACGGTCACCCCGGCCCGGTCGGCGACGTCGCGGAGGGTCACGTGGGCGTACGGGCGCTCGACGAAGAGCTCGACGGTCGCGTCGAGGATCCGCTCGCCGGTCGCCGCGGTCGAGCGGGCCCGCTCGGTCATGACGTACCCCCGGACGGTCTTCATGTTAACGAGATTAACACGAAAGCCTGGACGTCGTCAGGGTTTGGGGGAGGAGGACGCTGCGGTTGTCGGCCGGGTCTGGGAGAGTGTGAGCATGCCTCGCGCGATGTGGAAGGGCGCCGTTTCCTTCGGGCTGGTCAACGTCCCGGTCAAGCTCTACTCGGCGACCGAGGACCACGACATCTCGTTCCGACAGGTCCATCGGGAGGACGGCGGCCGGATCCACTACAAGCGCGTCTGCGCGATCGACGGCGAAGAGGTCTCCTACGACGACATCGCCAAGGGCTACGAGACCGAGGACGGCGAGATGGTCGTCATCACCGACGACGACCTGAAGAACCTGCCGAACCAGTCGAGCAAGGAGATCGCGGTCGAGAAGTTCGTGCCGTCGGAACAGGTCGACCCGATGCTGTTGGACCGCTCCTACTACCTCGAGCCCGAGAAGGGCGCCGCCAAGGCCTACGCGCTGCTGCGCGACGCGCTGGAGGCCGCTGACCGGATGGCGTTGGTGTCCGTGGCGATCCGCAGCCGCAAGAACATGGCCGTGCTGCGGGTTCGCGACAACATCGTCGTGCTGCAGACGATGATCTGGCCGGACGAGGTCCGGTCGGCCGAGTTCGCCAACCTGGGTGACGTCGGGAGCGCGACCGAGCGTGAGCTGTCGATGGCGACCATGCTCATCGACTCGCTCTCAGGTGACTACGACCCCGACGAGTTCCAGGACGACTACTCCGAGGCCGTCCACGAGATGGTCGAGGCCAAGCTCTCGGGCGGCGAGGTCAAGCACGCCCCGGAGCCCAAGGACACCGGCGAGGTCGTCGACCTCCTCGAGGCGCTGCAGCGTTCGGTCGACCGCGCCAAGTCGGCGCGTGGCGAGCCGGTCGAGAAGAAGGCGGCGCCGGCGAAGAAGACCGCCGCCAAGAAGTCGACGCCGGCGGCCAAGAAGGCCACGCCCGCTGCGAAGAAGACGACGGCCGCGAAGAAGACCACGACCAAGACGGCTGCCAAGAAGAAGGCCAGCTGAGTGCCCGAAGGCCACACCCTGCACCGGTTGGCGCAGTCGCTGGACGCTGCCTTCGCTGGCACCACTCCGGCCGTCTCGTCCCCGCAGGGACCCTTCGCCGAGGGGGCCGCCCTGCTGAACGGGCGCTCGGTGGTGGAGGCATCCGCATACGGGAAGCACCTGTTCGTCGAGTTCTCCGGAGAGGCGTGGTTGAACGTCCACCTCGGGCTGATCGGTAAGTTCGCAGTGGACCGGATCAGTGGGTACGCGTCGGTGCCGCCGGTCTGGGGGCAGGTGCGGCTGCGGATGGTGAACGACGACTACCTGGCCGACCTGCGGGGCGCGACGATCTGCCAGGTCGTGACGCCGGACGAGGTGACCGCGACACTCGCGCGGCTCGGCCCCGACCCGTTGCGGTCGGACGGCGACCCGGCCCGCGCGTGGGCCAAGGTCTCGCGGTCGGGGCGGACCATCGCCGAGCTGCTCATGGACCAGGCGGCGCTCGCCGGCGTCGGCAACGTGTACCGGTGCGAGGTGCTCTACCGGCACCGGGTGAGCCCGTTCCGGCCGGGTCGCGAGATCCGGAAGCGGACGTGGGACGCGATCTGGACCGATCTCGTTCGGCTGATGCCGCTCGGGGTCGCGTTCAACCAGATCCTCACCATGGAGGACCAGGTGGAAGAGGCCACCGAGCTGGTCGCGGCGGGGAGAGTTCCCGAGCTGACGTCCACCTGGACCGACTCGGCGCGCTGGATCGGACGCGGACCGGCCGGTGTGGTGGCGGAGGTCGCGGCCGAGTCCGGGGCGGTCGAGGACGCGGTTCGGGACGCCGACCTTGAGGACGGCTCCGAGGACGACGACGCGGGTGGCTCCGGTATGCCGCGGCGCTTCTACGTCTACCGGCGGGCCGGCGAACCCTGCCGCGTGTGCGGGTCGCGGGTGCGTACCCAGGTCGTGGCCGGTCGGAACCTGTTCTGGTGCGGCCGCTGTCAGCGCCGCCGCTGACCGAACACGGGTCGACGGCGCCGACGGGGAGCGTTCTCGATGCTCCGACGCCGACATCGCGCCCCGACAAGCCCACCGCGCCCCCAGAACAACCGGTCAGCTGCCGCCCATCGACGGCAGGCCCACCGCGGCGCAGCGGGCGATGCCGAGCGTCTCCGCGATCTGGTTCCCGCGTCCGTTGAGGTCGCCGTAGTCGGCGTGCCGGTCGCTCGCGGTCCCCATGTCGCCGATCAGCTGGGCGTCGAGCATCCGCTCCAGCGCCGACCACGCCTGGTCCCACTGCGTTGCCATCAGCTGCATCTGAGACTTCTGCGGCTCGGGAGCGTCGATCTCGCGCAGCAGCTGGTCCATCTGCCTGACGATGGGGGCGGTCGCACGGAGCTTCTCGTCGGGCGCGTAGTCCTGCGCGTCCACGTCGGCGACGGCCTCCTGCCCCGCGTCGCACACCTCAACCGCAACGACCCGCCACGACGTGTCCGACGCAGTAGGCGTGGGCGTGGGGAGCGGGTCCTTGGCGTTGACCAGCCCGGCTGACACGGCCGCGCCGACCAGGGTCACGACCGCCGTGGCCAACGCGATCCAACGCCCGGTACCGCTGCGTGAGCCGTCCTCGGCCATGGTCTGTCCTTCCCGCGGACCCCTTTCGTCCGGCTCTCGACAGATGCAGCGGAGCCGGGCCCTGATACAGGCCCTCGGGAGATCACACCCGGGTCGCGCGACGTGCCGGTCGAATACCCGGTCGGATGCCCGTTCTGGTGCTCCTGGCAGCCGAAAGCGGTATACGACCGGGTATCCGACCCGCTCGTGGACGACCCGGCCCGTCGCTGGAGACTCGTACACTCCGGGCGGTGGCGATCCTCTTCCTCCACGGGGCCGGTGGCTATGCGGACGACCAGGCCATGGCCGAGGCCATCCGGGTCGCACTCGACGAGCCGGTCACCATGCCGCAGCTGCAGGAAGGGGACATGTCCCACGCCGCGTGGTCGGCCCAGATCGCAGCCCACCTCGGTCCCGACGTCGACACGGTGATCGGTCACTCCTTCGGCGGCTCGACGTTCCTGAAGATGCTGACCGAGACCGATGTCGGCATCGCTCGACTCGTGCTTCTCGCCGCACCCGACTGGGGACCGGACGGCTGGGACGTGCCGGACTACGCGCTGCCCAGCGACACGGACCACCGACTGCCCCCCGCCCTCCGCATCGACCTGCACCACTGCACGGACGACGCGGAGGTCCCCGTGGCCCACCTGGACCTGCTCTCCGCACGGATGCCGCACGCCGCAGCTGTCCGACATCGCGACGGCGGCCACCAGTTCGAGGGTGGCGCTCTCGAGAACGTCGTCCGAACGCTCCGTTAGGGTCGGCCGATGAGTCAGGAGTCCGATCTCGCGGCGCTGCGGGCCCAGGCCATCGCCGCATACCAGCAGGGGCGTCCGACGTTCGTCGCCCGGCTGAAGCTGACCCAGTGGGGGTCGCCCGCCGGCGAGATCACCACCTGGATGGACAGCGTCGACGCCGTCGAGGCGAACGGCTGGGTCCTGGACCAGTGGTCGGTGAACTTCGACTCCGGAGGCACCTTCAACGCCTTCCCGCTGTTCCGCCGCCGCGAGAACTTCGTCCCGCAGGACCAGCTCTGACGGCTCTGACGGCGCAGACGAGCCTGCGCCCGTTCCGGATCCACGTCGACGACGCGGAGGTCGACGACCTGCGGAACCGGTTGGCCCGCACCCGTTGGCCCGAACCGGCCACGACCGCGGGATGGGACCAGGGCCCGCCGCTGGACTACCTCCGCGACCTCTGTCACCACTGGGGTACCGCCTACGACTGGCGCGCCACCGAGACACGGCTGAACGCGCTCGACCACCGCCTCACGACTGTCGACGGCCTCGACGTCCACCTCGTGCACGTCCGCTCCTCTCGCTCGGACGCGACGCCGCTCGTCCTGACCCACGGCTGGCCCGGGTCGTTCCTCGAGTTCGAGGCGCTGGCGCCGCTGCTCACCGACCCACCCGCCGGCGAACCCGCCTTCCACGTCGTGCTGCCCTCACTGCCCGGGTATGCGTGGAGCGCCCCGCCGCAGGAGCCCGGCTGGGGGATCCACCGCATCGCCGACGCCTGGGCCGAGATCATGGCGCGGCTCGGTTACGAGCGGTTCGTCGCCGGTGGCAGCGACTGGGGAACGAGCGTCTCGACCTGTCTCGGGCGTCAGCACCCGGACCGCACCAGCGGCCTTGTCCTCATCCCGCCGCTCGTCGCGCCGCCCGAGAACCGCCCCGACCTGAGTGCAGCCGAACAGAGGTCTCTCGACGACCTCACCGACCGCGACGCGACCGGCTCCGCCTACTCGAGCCTGCACGCCACGCGACCGCAGACCATCGGGTATGCGCTGACGGACTCCCCCACCGGGCTCGCCGCCTGGATCGTCGAGAAGGTCTGGTCCTGGTCCGACCATGACGGCGACCTCGAGGCGGTGATCCCCCGCGACCGGCTCCTCGACAACGTGTCGCTCTACTGGTTCACACGGACCGCCGCCTCCTCCGCCCGGCTGTACCGGGAGAGCATCGGCGAGGTGAGCACCTGGTTCGACTCCGGCTCGGCGAACCGCCCCGCGTTCCGGGTCGACGTCCTGACCGGGGCCCTGGTCTTCCCGGCCGAGGTGCCGCGCCCGTCGCGACGGTGGGCGCAGGACCGCTACCCCCGCATCGTGCACTGGGCCGAACCGGACCGGGGCGGCCATTTCGGCGCCTGGGAGCAGCCGGACACCGTCGCGAGAGAGCTGCGGGCGTTCGCTCGGCACCTCGGCTGACGACGGCCCGGGTTTCGCCGACGGCGAACGTGAGCCGACCCGACTCAACGAGGGGAACAGGCCCGGAGGGCGGGGCGTTGCTCACATCGCCCCCTCTTAACACGCGCCAAGGGACATCCAGGGAACGGAAGCCGAGGGGCACTGACAGGCAACTCGCATACCATCGAGGTGTCTCGGCAGTTTGTGAGAGGCCGACAAAGGTAGGGAGCTTTGGCGATGTTCGAACGGTTCACAGATCGGGCCCGACGGGTGGTGGTGCTCGCGCAGGAAGAGGCGCGCATGCTCAACCACAACTACATCGGCACCGAGCACATCTTGCTGGGGCTCATCCACGAGGGCGAAGGTCTCGCCGCCAAGGCGCTCGAGAACCTCGACATCTCCCTCGTCGCCGTGCGCGAGCAGGTGCAGGAGATCATCGGCCAGGGTCAACAGGCCCCGACCGGTCACATCCCCTTCACGCCGCGCGCGAAGAAGGTCCTGGAGTACTCACTCCGCGAGGGCCTCCAGCTCGGGCACACATACATCGGGACCGAGCACATCCTGCTCGGCCTCATCCGCGAGGGCGAGGGCGTCGCCGCCCAGGTCCTCGTCAAGCTCGGCGCCGACCTCAACAAGGTGCGCCAGCAGGTCATCCAGCTGCTCGCGGGGTACCAGGGCGGCCAGGGCGAGAAGGCCGGCGCGGGCGTCGGCCAGGGCCAGGGACAGGCGGAGGGCACCCCGGCGGGGTCCCTCGTCCTCGACCAGTTCGGCCGCAACCTCACCCAGGCGGCGCGCGAGGGCAAGCTCGACCCGGTCATCGGGCGCGAGAAGGAGATCGAGCGCGTCATGCAGGTCCTGTCGCGCCGGACCAAGAACAACCCGGTGCTCATCGGGGAGCCCGGCGTCGGCAAGACCGCCGTCGTCGAGGGCCTGGCCCAGGACGTCGTGCGCGGCACGGTCCCCGAGACCCTCAAGGACAAGCAGCTCTACACCCTCGACCTCGGCGCGCTGGTGGCCGGCAGCCGCTACCGCGGTGACTTCGAGGAGCGGCTGAAGAAGGTCCTCAAGGAGATCCGCACCCGCGGCGACATCATCATCTTCATCGACGAGATCCACACCCTCGTCGGGGCCGGTGCTGCCGAGGGCGCCATCGACGCGGCGAGCATCCTCAAGCCGATGCTGGCCCGCGGCGAGCTGCAGACCATCGGGGCGACCACCCTCGACGAGTACCGCAAGCACATCGAGAAGGACTCGGCGCTCGAGCGCCGGTTCCAGCCGATCCAGGTGGCCGAGCCGACGCTGGCCCACACCATCGAGATCCTCAAGGGCCTGCGCGACCGCTACGAGGCGCACCACCGCGTCTCGATCACCGACGCGGCCCTGGTCTCGGCGGCCAACCTCGCCGACCGCTACATCAACGACCGGTTCCTGCCGGACAAGGCGATCGACCTCATCGACGAAGCCGGAGCGCGGCTCCGGATCCGCCGGATGACGGCGCCGCCGGACCTGCGGGAGTTCGACGAGAAGATCTCGCACGTCCGTCGCCAGAAGGAGGCCGCCATCGACGGCCAGGACTTCGAGAAGGCGGCGCGGCTGCGCGACGACGAGAAGCGGCTCTCCCAGCAGCGCGCCGAGCGCGAGCAGCAGTGGAAGAGCGGCGACATGGACGTCGTGGCCGAGGTCGACGAGGAGCTGATCGCCGAGGTCCTCGCCGCCAGCACCGGCATCCCGGTGTTCAAGCTGACCGAGGAGGAGTCGAGCCGGCTGCTCAACATGGAGGCCGAGCTGCACAAGCGCATCGTCGGCATGGACGACGCCATCAAGGCGCTGTCGCAGGCGATCCGCCGCACACGGGCCGGTCTGAAGGACCCGCGCCGTCCGGGTGGCTCGTTCATCTTCGCCGGACCGACCGGTGTCGGTAAGACGGAGCTGGCCAAGACGCTCGCGGAGTTCCTCTTCGGCGACGAGGACAGCCTCATCCAGCTCGACATGTCCGAGTACTCGGAGAAGCACACCGTCTCGCGGCTGTTCGGCTCCCCGCCCGGCTACGTCGGGTACGAGGAGGGCGGCCAGCTCACCGAGAAGGTGCGCCGCAAGCCGTTCTCCGTGGTGCTCTTCGACGAGGTCGAGAAGGCCCACCCCGACATCTTCAACACCCTGTTGCAGGTGCTCGAGGACGGCCGGCTGACCGACTCGCAGGGCCGGATGGTGGACTTCAAGAACACCGTGATCATCATGACGACCAACCTCGGTACGCGGGACATCAGCAAGGGGAGCCTCGGCTTCACCGCCGGTCCCGACACGCGCACCGAGTACGACCGGATGAAGAACAAGGTGATCGACGAGCTCAAGCAGCACTTCCGTCCCGAGTTCCTCAACCGCGTCGACGACACGATCGTGTTCCCGCAGCTGACCAAGGCCGAGATCGTCGCGATCGTCGACCTCGAGATCGCCAAGCTCGACATCCGGCTCAAGGACAAGGACATGGGGATGGAGCTGACGACCGCCGCGAAGGAACTGCTCGCCAAGAAGGGGTACGACCCCGTACTCGGCGCGCGGCCACTGCGCCGGACGATCCAGCGCGAGATCGAGGACGTCCTGTCCGAGAAGATCCTTTACGGCGAGCTCAAGTCCGGCGAGTTCGTGCTCGTCGACACCCCGTGGACGGAGAACGAGGGGTGGAAGGACGCCACCTTCACCTTCCTGGGCAGCAAGCGCGAGGAGACCCTCCCCGAGATCCCGGACACCCCGCCGGTCGACGAGACCGTCGGCAGTGGACCTCAGGACTCGACGGGTGCCGCCTCAGCCTGACGACCCAGCCCGCACCACCGCGAAGGCCGCCTTCCCTCCGGGGAGGCGGCCTTCCGCATAACCCACGACCCAGCGAGTATGCGGGTCAGCCCAGGAAGTCCTGGGTCACCCACCAGACCCCGCGGCCGTCGCGGTAGGCGCCGATCCCGATCCCGGTGTAGCTCGCGTTCAGGATGTTGGCGCGGTGCGGCGGTGAGCTCATGAAGCCGGCGACCATGTCGGCGGGGGAGGCGGAGCTGTTCATCCCGACGTTCTCCGCGGCGGTGCGCGCGCCGCATCGGCTGAGGACGGGGCCGAGCGACTGGTGCGACAGCAGGCCCTCCGCGGCCATGTGCGGTGACCACGGCTCGGCGAACCCGTCGGCGCAGGCGTGCGCCACCAGTGGGCGAAGACCGGCGGAGGACCGCTGGGCGTTGACGAGGGCGAGCATCTGGCTCTCGTACGCGTCGGTGCCGGTCGGCGCCGGCGGAGGCGGCGTCGCGGGGGGCTTGGGGCTGGGGCTGGGGCTCGGCGTCGCTCGAGGCGTCGACCCGCGCGCCGGCGCCGTGGACCGGGGAGACGGTGCGACGGACGTCGGCGGCGGAGTGGGCGTCGGGGCGCTCGCGGTGCTCGTGCTCGCGCTCGAGGGCGTCGCTGCGGGCGTCTCTGCGGGTTCGGAGCTGGTCGACGCCGGCGCCGGGGACGCGGCCGTGGCCGTGGTGTCGTCGACTCGCGCGACCGTGGGAGCGGGCTCGCTGCACGCGGTCAGACCGGCGAGAAGGCACGCCGCGCCGAGCAGCGCGGCCGCGTACCGACCCCATGCCTGCGACATGACCGCCGAAACTACCCCACGGCGGGCGCGAGAGCGTCGTTGCGAGGTCAGGTGCACAACTCGTCGCCGGACGTCGTAGGCTGTACTCGAGCGCGCCGCACCTGCTTCTGTCTGCAGTGCTGACGGCCGCGCCGACCACCTCCGGCGGATGCCGGCGCAGCGGTGACCGGGACCCCCCGGCCGTAGGCGCCCTCGGACGCCGCGAGCCCCTCGCCCGAGCGGCGACCCGAGGTGGAGAGCAGTCGATCACAGCTGGAGGAGTATGCCGACCACCGACCGCCGTCGGTCGCCCCGCCGTACGTCCGCGCCGTCCAACGGCGCCGGCCCGTCCGGCAGCGCGTCGACGAACGGCGCCTCAGGCGGCACGAACGGGACGTACGGCAGCAACGGGTCGGCGGCGTACCAGAACCAGCGACAGCGCTCCGGCGACGACCCCGCGCCGATCATCCCGATCCTCGCGCGGCGGGTCCGCGAGGTCGAGGCGAAGTCGATGGAGGGCAAGGTCGGACCGGCCAAGCGCACCAAGTTCCAGGTCATCGCGCTGCTGGTCCGCGAGGAGCGCGCCCGGATCAAGTCCGACACGACGATCACGACGGCCGCCCGCACCGAGCTGCTCAAGCGGCTGGACGGCGTCGCCACCATCCTGGCCAAGACCGCCGCCCACGACACCAGCCTGCTGCGGCTTCTCGACGGCAACGCGACACCCGGGCCGGCCGCGCAGCGGATGCGCCTCGAGTGGCTGATCGAGTCGGGCGCCGAGGTGACGCCGGAGGAGATGGCCATCGCCACGAGCGCGCCGCCGCGGACGCCGACCGTGTCGGCCGAGCTGGCGGCCAAGCAGGTGCTGCCCGCGTCGGTCCCCTCCCGGGTCCGCGCCAACCCCTTCCTCGCCCCGGACCTCAGCCACCTGCGGGACGAGGAGTACCGGCCCGGGCTGCTGGCCCGCTGGGACCTCATGGACCCGCTCTACCGAGCCTTTGAGCAGGGCGCCGGCGGCGGCGCGGCCTCGATGACCCTTCCTCCCTTGCCGTCGATCGACCGGTACTCGCCTCCGGGCCTGGAGCTGATGCCGCACCAGATCCGGATGATCGAGTCCGTCCGCGAGGGGCACCGGACCTTCCTCCTGGCGGACGAGCCCGGTCTGGGCAAGACCGCGCAGTCCGTCATCGCCGCCTCGGTGGCGAACGCATACCCGATGCTCGCCGTCGTCCCCAACGTCGTGAAGATCAACTGGGCCCGCGAGGTCGAGCGCTGGACGCCGCACCGACGGGTGACCGTCATCCACGGCGACGGTGTCGACGTCGACGCGTTCGCGGACGTCTTCGTCGTCAACTACACAGTGCTCGACCGGCACCTGTCGTGGCTGTCGACGTTCGGGTTCCGGTCGATGGTCGTCGACGAGGCGCACTTCATCAAGAACCTCACCTCGCAGCGCTCCCAGCACGTCCTGGCCCTGTCGCAGCAGATCCGCGACAACACGCCGGGCGGCGACCCCCTGCTCCTGGCCCTGACCGGTACCCCGCTCATCAACGACGTCGAGGACTTCAACGCGATCTGGCGCTTCCTCGGCTGGGTCAAGGGCGACCAGCCGGCGCCGCAGCTCCTGCGCCGGCTCGAGGCCAGCGGGCTCACCCCCGCCGAGCGGGGCTTCTACCCGGAGGCGCGCACCGCTGTCGTCGAGATGGGCATCGTGCGCCGGCGCAAGGTCGACGTCGCCAAGGACCTGCCGGACAAGCGGATCGCCGACATCCCCGTCGAGCTCGACGACGAGGCGGCCCGGTCGATCCGGGCCTCCGAGCGCGAGCTCGGGCAGCGGCTGTTGTCGAGCTACCGCAGGCTGCTCGCCGTCCGCGAGGCCGAGCAGGGCGACGGCCAGGGCGGCGTGCTCGCGGTCTCGGCCGCCGCGTCCGTGGAGGTCGACGAGGACCTCATGCGACGGGTATGCGTGCAGGAGCTCGAGTCCTCGCGCGCCAGTGGCGAGAAGGGCGAGAACGTCTTCACCATGGTCCGTCGGATCGGCCAGGCCAAGGCCCCGCTGGCGGCGGACTACACCGCTCAGCTGGCCCGGTCGGTCGGCAAGGTCGTGTTCTTCGCCAAGCACATCGATGTCATGGACACAGCCGAGCGGATCCTCAAGGAGGCCGAGCTGCGGACCGTGTCGATCCGGGGCGACCAGACCGGTACGCAGCGTCAGCAGGCCATCGACGCCTTCCAGCACGACCCCGACGTCTCGGTCGCCGTGTGCTCGCTCCTCGCCGCCGGCGTCGGCCTCAACCTGCACGCGGCGTCGAACGTCGTCCTCGCCGAGCTCTCCTGGACCGCGGCCGAGCAGCAGCAGGCGATCGACCGCGTCCACCGGATCGGCCAGGACGAGCCGGTCACGGCGTGGCGGATCCTCGCGGCCCAGACGATAGACAGCCGGATCGCCGAGCTGATCGACAGCAAGCAGGGCCTGGCCGCTCGCGCGCTCGACGGCAGCGACGAGGAGATGGGCTCCGGCGACTCGGTCCAGCTCGACGCGCTCATCCACCTGCTGCGCCAGGCGCTGACCGGCCGCTGATGTCGGGTGAGGTCGTGGTGCGGCGGGCCCGCACCCCGGACGTCCGTGCGATCCGGTCGCTCGTCGAGCCGATGACCTCGTCGCGGCGCATCGTCACCAAGGACGCTGTCGCGTACTACGAGGCGGTCCACGAGTTCCGGGTCGTCGAGGTCGACCGTGAGGTGGTCGGCTGCGGCGCCCTGCACGTCATGTGGGAGGACCTCGCCGAGGTGCGCACCGTGGCGGTGCGGCCGGACCTCAAGGGCCACGGCCTGGGTTCGGCGGTGCTCGCCGAGCTGCTCCAGGACGCCCGCGACCTCGGCGTCGCCCGGGTCTTCTGCCTCACCTTCGAGACCTCGTTCTTCGGGCGGCACGGCTTCCAGCGCATCGACGGGCAGGCGGTCGAGCCCGACGTGTACGCCGAGCTGCTCCGGTCCTACGACGAGGGCGTGGCCGAGTTCCTGGACCTCGAGCGGGTGAAGCCCAACACGCTCGGCAACACCAGGATGCTGCTCACCCTCTGACCGCGCCGCGGGCTGTCACGATGGGCCCGTGACGGACCGCTCGTTCCTCAGCACGCTCACCGGGTCGTTCTCGACCCCGGCCGCCGACAACCCGACCGTCGCGGTCATGGAGGCGGCGTACCGGCATCACGGTCTCGACGCGCGCTATCTCAACTGCGAGGTCCCCCCGGTCGGGCTGGCCGACGCCGTCCGGGGCGCGCGGGCCATGGGGTGGGCCGGGTTCAACTGCTCGATCCCCCACAAGGTCGCGGTGATCGCACACCTCGACGGGCTCGCCGAGTCGGCGCGGATCATCGGTGCCGTCAACTGCGTCGTCATCCGGGACGGCGTCCTGACCGGCGAGAACACCGACGGTCAGGGGTTCGTCAGCGCGCTGCGCACCATGCGCGAACCGGCCGGGGCGAGGGTAGGCGTGCTGGGTGCCGGCGGCGCGGCGCGGGCCATCGTCGTGGAGATCGCGCTGGCCGGGGCGGCCCACGTGACGGTCATGGCCCGTCGGGTCGGGGAGGCGGAGACGCTCGCGGACCTGGTGCGCACGCATACCCCGGCGTCCGCCGATGCCGTCGAGCTGGTGCCGAGGGTCGGCGTTCCCGAGGGGACCGACATCCTCGTCAACGGCACCAACGCGGGGCTCGCTCCCGACGTCGAGAGCATGGTCGACCTCGACCTGGCGACCCTGGCGGGAGTCGACCTCGTCGCCGACGTCGTCCCCAACCCGCCGCAGACCCGGCTGCTCCGGGAGGCGCAGGACCGCGGCTGCCGGACCCTGGACGGACTGGGGATGCTGGTGGCCCAGGCCGCGGTGAACATGGAGCTGTGGACCGGCGTGACGGCCGACCGGCCGGTGATGCGCCACGCGCTCGAGGAGGCGCTGGGGATCTGAGGCGCGGGCTCAGCGGCGGCGGCCGCGCTCCGGCGCGGGCATCGTCGTCGCACCGACGTGCTCGCCCACCCACTCGACCATCGGCCGGATCGCGCGCCAGTCGTCACGCACGTGGCGGACGACGGAGCCGGTGCTCATCCAGGCCGGCGTCCCACGGTCGCGCCAGGCGATGAGGCTCTTGTGGCGCAGCAGCTCGAGGCGGGGATGGTCGGCGGCGACGCCCTTCGGGCGGGTGGCCAGCGTCTCGCCGCCGATCTGGAAACCCTTGCGCCGCAACGTATCCACGACCGTCATGAGAGCGTCACCGGCCGCTGCGGAGTCAAGGGCGGCGCGGTAGCGGGCCACCTGGTCGGGCATCCCGTGCATGTAGCCGCCACCGGTCACCAGGCCGTCGGCACCGACCCGCAGGTAGTACCCGGCCCCACCGGGAGCGGAGGCGATGGCGCCCTGCTCGGTCTTGTACGGGGTCTTGTCCGCAGAGAAGCGCACGTCGCGGTAGGGCCGGAAGATCCGCGCCTCCCCGAACTCGTCGGCCAGGGCGTCGGTCAGAGCCGCGAACGGCTCGCGCACCGACCGCTCGTAGCGCTCCTTGTTGGCCGTCCACCAGTCCTTCGTGTTGTTCGCCTCGAGCTCGGAGTAGAAGGCGACGGCGTCGGCGGGAATCCCAGCGGGGCGGCTCACGCGCCCAGCGTAGGAGCAGCGAGCTTTCGCCGTTCGCTCTGATGCGCGGATTCCGGACCTGGCTAGGGTTGCTGACATGGAGGCGTCCGCATCGGGGCAGACGCCCGACATCGTCGTCGTGATGGGCGTCGCGGGGTCGGGCAAGACGACGGTTGCCGAAGGCATCGCCGTGAGCATGCACTGGATCTTCGCCGAGGGCGACTCGTTCCATCCCGAGGCCAACGTGGAGAAGATGCACAGCGGCATCCCGCTGACCGACGAGGACCGGTGGCCGTGGCTGCGGCTCATCGGCGACTGGATGAGCGAGCAGGAGAAGGCCGGGATCTCCGCCGTCGTCACCTGCTCCGCGCTGCGTCGCGTCTACCGCGACCTGCTGCGCGACGGCCGCCCGTCGGTCCGGTTCTGCCACATGACCCCGCCCGAGGTCGAGATCGCCGACCGGCTGGAGCACCGCGCGGGCCACTACATGCCTCCGACGCTGCTGCCCAGCCAGCTGGCCACTCTCGAACCGCTCGAGCCCGACGAGCCCGGCGTCACCGTCTCCGGGCAGGGCAGCCAGACGGAAGTGCTCGACCGCGTGCTTCACGCCTTGGGCCTCACGCCGCCCGGCTGAACCCCACCACCACAGGAGGACGCTGTCCGGCCCTGGAGCCGTCCTCAGCGCCAGTCCTTCCGTCGTGCCCTCGGCCGACGCGACCAGCGCGGCCGGCAACGCGCAGCTCGTCCTGACGGTCATCACGGTGGTCGGCTTCATCTTCGTCATCGGGCTGAGCCTGCTGGTCTAGCGACCTGACCGCGCGTCAGGCGGGCAGCCGGTAACGCTCGTCGTCGAGGGGCTCCACGAGCCCGTCGGCGACGAGCGAGTCGAGGCAGCGCATCCGCTGCTGCTCGGCCGGCCACGCCCGCGCCAGATCGGCGCCGCTCACCGGCCCCGGCGCGGCCCGCAGCATCCCGAGGAGCGCCCCGCGGGCCTGGCGGTCGGTGCCGTGCCATGCCTGTCCGCGACGGACCGGACCCGTGTATGCCGGCCGGCCGGCGCGGTTCCAGGCGCAGAGGTCGGCCACGGGGCACTCGTCGCATCGCGGGGACCGGGCGGTGCAGACCAGCGCACCGAGCTCCATCGCGGCGACGTTCCAGACGACCGCGTCGTCGGGGTCCTCGGGCAGCGCCGCGACGGCGAGGTCGCGCTCGGCGCGGGTCATCGCAGGGGCCGCCTGTGCTTCGCCGAGCAGGGTCCGCACGAGGACCCGGCGGACGTTGGTGTCGACGACGACGGTGGGTCGCCGGAAGGCGAAGCAGGCCACCGCGGCAGCCGTGTAGGCCCCGATGCCCGGTAGGGCGCGCAGCTCCTCCTCGCTGCCGGGGACCTCCCCACCGTGCCGGTCGACGACCGCTCGCGCGGCCTCGTGCAGCCGCAGCGCACGGCGGGGGTAGCCGAGACGGCCCCACGCTCGTACCGCCTCTCCCGAAGCCGCGGCGGCCAGGTCCGCCGGCGTGGGCCAGCGGGTCATCCAGTCGCGCCAGACCGGCTCCACGCGCGCTACCGGCGTCTGGTGCGACATCACCTCGGAGACGAGGACCGCCCACGCCGAGGTCCCCGGGAGGCGCCACGGCAGCGGCCGGGCGTTCGACGCATACCAGCCGTTCACCCGTTCGTGGAGGACCGGCAGTGGGGGAGCGAGCGAGTGCACCAGCGGTCAGACGTACCGCTCGAGGATGCTCGACTCCGCCAGCCGAGACAGGCCCTCACGCACCGCACGGGCGCGGCTCTCGCCCACTCCGCCGACGCTCATGAGGTCCTCGAGGTTGGCCGCGAGCAGCCGTTGCAGCGACTCGAAGTGGTCGACCAGGCGGTCGACGATCGCGGGAGGGAGCCGCGGCACCTTGGTCAGCAGTCGGTAGCCCCGCGGGCTCACGGCGCTGTCCAGCGCGTCACCGACGATGGCGAACCCGACCGCGCGGGCGCCGGCGCCGAGGTCGAGCAGCTCGGCGGAGCTCAGCTCCATCAGCGCGTCGAGCGCCTCGTCCACGGTGCGGCCGGACTTCGAGCTGTCGATGTAGTCGCGGATGACCAGCTCGCGGTCGTTGCCCAGACCGCCGGCCAGCTCCTCGAGCTGGAGGCCGAGCAGCCGGCCGTCGTCGCCGAGCTCGACCACGTAGTCGGAGATCTCCTCGCTGATCCGGCGGACCATCTCGAGGCGCTGCAGGACGCTGGCGACGTCGCGGACGGTGACGAGGTCCTCGATCTCCAGCGCCGACAGGGTGGAGGTCACCTCGTCGAGCCGCGACTTGTAGCGCTCCAGCGTCTGCAACGCCTGGTTGGCCTTGGAGAGGATGTTGGCGCTGCCCTCCACGACGTGCCGCCGGCCGCCGACGTAGAGCGCGATGATCTGCATCGACTGGCTGACCGACACGACCGGGAAGCCGGTCTGGATGGCGACCCGCTCCGCGGTCCGGTGACGCGTCCCCGACTCCGACGTCTCGATGCTCGGGTCGGGGACGAGCTGGGTGTTGGCGCGCAGGATGCGGCTGCCGTCGCGGTCGAGGAGGATCGCGCCGTCCATCTTGGACAGCTCGCGCAGCCTGGTCGCCGAGAACTCGACGTCGAGCGGGAAGCCGCCACTGCTGATCGACTCGACGACCTTGTCGTTGCCGAGGACGATCAGCGCTCCGGTGCGACCACGAAGGATTCGCTCCAAACCGTCACGCAGGTCGGTGCCCGGCGCGACGGCCGCGAGGGTGGCCCTCAGCAGGTCGTCGTTGCGCTCGACGGGTGTCGCCACGCCCCTTGTCCCTCCCGTTCGCGGCTCCTCGGCCGCGTCCCCTGCGGCCATCGGCTCGCCGGGAGTCTAACGGCGACCCGGGCTGCCAGCGGGGACGTCCAGGGCAGCGATGACGGCTCCGGCCACGTCGGAGGCTTCGACGACGCGCATCCCGTCCGGAATCGGGCCAGAACCCAGGACTCCGCGCGGGGTGAACGCGATCCGGAACCCCAACCGTGCCGCCTCGGCAAGTCGACGCGGCATCCCCGATGCGGGCCGCAGCTCGCCGGCCAGCCCGACCTCTCCGAAGGCGACCGCGTGCGGCGGCAACGGCCGGTCGGTCACCGAGCTGGCCACACTGAGCGCGACCGCGAGGTCGGCGGCCGGCTCAGCCAGTCGGACGCCGCCGACCGTGGAGAGGTAGGCGTCGCTCCCGTCGACGGGGACTCGCGCGCGGCGGTCGAGGACGGCGAGAACCATTGCCACCCTTGACGAGTCGAGACCGTGGGTCGCCCGGCGCGGCGATGGCAGGGTGCTGCGGGCGATGAGCGCCTGCACCTCGGCCACGAGCGGGCGACGGCCCTCGAGGGTGACCGTCACGCACGTGCCGGCGACGTTGAGGTCGCGGTGGGAGAGGAACAGCCCACTGGGATCGGCCAACCCGACGATGCCGACGTCGGACAGGTCGAAGCAGCCGACCTCGTCGGTGGGGCCGTAGCGGTTCTTCACGGCGCGGACCAGGCGCAGCCGCGAGTGCCGGTCGCCCTCGAACTGGACGACCACGTCGACGAGGTGCTCCAGGACCCGCGGCCCCGCGATGGAGCCGTCCTTGGTGACGTGGCCGACGAGAAGGACCGCGATGCCGCGACTCTTGGCCGCCTGGATGAGGCTCGCGGCGACCTCGCGGACCTGGCTGACGTTGCCAGCCGACCCCTCGACCTGCGCGCTCGAGATCGTCTGGACCGAGTCGACGATGACGAGGTCGGGCTGCACCGCCTCGATCTGGCCGAGCACGGTCGCGAGGTCGGTCTCCGCCGCGAGGAACAACGTGGCGGCCATCGCCTCGATGCGTTCGGCGCGCATCCGGACCTGAGCTGCCGACTCCTCGCCGCTGACGTAGAGGACGGTCTGCCCGCTCCGGGCTGCGCGAGCGGCGACGTCGAGCAGCAGCGTGGACTTGCCGATGCCCGGCTCGCCGGCCACGAGGACGACCGCGCCCGGCACCAGCCCGCCGCCGAGCACCCGGTCGAGCTCGCTCACCCCGGTGCCCCGCGCCGAGGCGTGCTCGACGTCGACCTGTCCGATCCGCAGCGCCGGGCGGGTCACCGACGTCGCGGCGGTGGTGCGGATCGTCGGGACGCCGACCTCCGCGACCGAGCCCCACGACTGGCACTCGCCGCACCGGCCCACCCACTTGACGGTGGTCCAGCCGCACTCGGAGCAGCGGTAGCCGCTCGCACCGCGCCGACGTCCTGGATGCCATGCGCCGAACGCTAGGCGACCGCGCCGACAGACCTCTGCCGCCGCGCCCGGGAGGTCGGCGTCACTCTGCCGGTCGGAACGGCCAGCCCGGCGTCATCGGCTCCGGTCGCCCGGGCTCGATGTAGTACTCCGCGCCGAACATGGCCGCGAACTCCTCGTCGGACATGGTGCGCATCCACTCGGTGTCGGACTGACTGGCGTGCGCGCGGGCGGCCGCGCGGCGCTGCTCGAGGTACGCGGAGACGTCCACCTCCCAGGAGATCTCGTCCTCGGTCGACCCGAGCGGGTTGCCGTCGTCCATGGGCGCCTCGGGGTTCCAGTCGACCTGCTCGCCCCTGTCGATCCGCGCCTGTCGTTCACGAACCATGCGGCTGCGGTTCATGGTGGACTCCAGCAGGCGAGGACGACGGGCCGCCAGGTCGGCGGCGCGGTGCGCGACGTGGTGGACCTTGACGTGGTCCGGGTGGCCGTAGTTGCCGTGCCAGTCGTACCCGACCACGACGTCGGCGTCCTCCTCGTCCAGGATCGTCGCGAACTGCTTGGCAACCTCGTCCACGACGGCGCCGTGGAGGGCACCGTCGGCCCCGTTCTGCTCCCACCCGGTCATGCCCGAGTCGGCGTAGCCCAGCCACACCACGCGCTGGGTGCCGGTGGCCCTCGCGGACTCCTCGGCCTCGACCCGTCGGCGCGCGACCACGGTCTCGCCCTCCGCGAGGTCCTTCGGCGTGTCACCGTGGTCACCGTTGGTCGCGTACACGACCACGACCCGGTCGCCGGCGGCGCTGGCGCGGGCCATCGCCCCAGACGTCTGGGTCGTCTCGTCGTCGGGATGGGCGTGGAGGAAGACGATCGTCGTCACGGAGCCATCATGCCCAGGACGCCCGACACGCCCACTCCCGCCCTCGGCGCACCGACGGTCTGGACTCACGATGGTCCAGGTGGATCAGAAGTGCCGCCACCAGAGGTTGACCGCGTAGTCCACGCCGGTACGCCCGGGATCGGCCGCGAGGATCTCGTCGGCCAATGCCGCGGCGAACTCGATCCGCAGCACCCGGGCGAGGTCTTCGGGCGAGTCGAAGGTCCACGCGATGTCGAGGCGCTCCCGCGACCACCCCCGCCGTGTCCAGAACCGCTCCACCGCCTCGGGGTCGTACCGCGGCAGGCTCCGCCGGAACCAGGTCCCGAAGGTCGACCGCGTCGCGTCGTTGTCGACGACGAATGCGGTCCCGCCGGGCCGCACCACCCGGTCCAGCTCGGCCAGACCCGGTTCGCAGCCGGGTCCGAAGAAGTAGGCCCACCGCGCGTGCGCGACGTCCACACTCGCCTGCCGGAGGGTCGTGGCCTCCGCGGACGCCTGCACGACGCGTACCGAGGGGAGGGCAGCGACGCGGCGACGGGCCCGGACCACGAGCGGCGGGTGCGGCTCCACCCCGACGACCGAGCGCGCCGTCGTCGCGAACCCCGGGAGGTGGAAACCGGTCCCGCAGCCGACATCGAGAACGTCCGCCCCGACCCAGTCGTGGAGCTCGCGCATCGCCGTCTCGACGACCCCGGCGCGGTCGACTCCGCGGTTCTCCAGCTCGTAGACGTCGGGTGACTCCCAGATGTTCGGGCTCGGGATGACCGTGCCGTCGGTCATCGGTGAGAGCGCTTCCTCCCGTGCTTGCCGGTGGACTTCCCAGCGGCAGCGAGCTTCTCGACCTTCGCGGCCGACGCCCGCTCGGCGCTGCGGACGTCCTGCGCGGCGAGCGTGGCGGGATGGACGAGGAGGGGGAGGAGCTTGCGGTTGCCGATCCGCCGCGCCGCGGTCACCGCTCGCAGGTGCGCCTCGCAGCGCAGCACCAGCTCCTCGTACGCGGTCTCACCCATCAGCTCCACGAGCTCGACCTTGCTGGACCGGTAGACCGGTTCCCGGCCGACGTGGGCGTCGGGGTTTCCCGAGCAGTACCAGTCCAGGTCGTGTCCACCCGGGCCCCAGCCGCGGCGGTCGTACTCGGTGATGGTCACCTCGAGGTAGCTCGTCGCGTCGGCCAGCTCGACGGTCCGGTAGCTGCGCCGGATCGGCAGCTGCCAGCACACCTCCGGCTTGAGCGACGTGGGTGGCAGGCCCTGAAGCACGGCGTGCTGGTGGAGAGCGCAGCCCATGCCGCCCGGGAACCCCGGTCGGTTGAGGAAGATGCATGCGCCGTCGACGACCTTCGTCTTGGTGGCACCGTCCTCCTGTTCGGTCCAGGAGTCCTTGCGTAGCAAGCCTTTTCGGTATGCGACGTCGCGGTACTGCCACTCGTCGGGACCCAGGTCCGCGGCGACCGCGGCGACGCGCTCGTAGTCGTCCTCCTCGGTGAAGTGCGCGCCGAGGGTGCAGCACCCGTCGTCCGGCCGGTCGGCGTAGATGCCCTGGCACCCGTTGCCGTAGATGCACATCCAGCTGGACGTCAGCCAGGTGAGGTCGCAGCGGAAGCGCTGGCCCGCGTCGTCCGGGTCGGGAAACTCCACCCAGATGCGGGGCATGTCCAGGGGAACCTCGGCCACCCGGTCAGCGTATGCGGATGCGCCGGTCGCGGTCGCCCGGTCTCACCGCCGGTTCCCGCCATCCGGACCGGCCGAGCACACGAGGGGGCGTTGGTCACCTATGAAGCCGGACGACTGCCCCTCTGGAGGACCAACGCCCGCCAGCCGGTCCTCCGCCGTGGAACCCGAAGGTCACCTGCTGACGTCCGCGCGGCGGGCGCCGGCGTCCATGTCGATCTCGATGTCGGACAATGGCGCCCGTGACCACGCGCATCGGGCTGTCGACGGCCTCGATGTACCCCGAGAACTGCGCGGCGACCTTCGCGATGGCCGGACGGCTGGGGTACGACGGCGTCGAGGTCATGGTGTGGACCGACCCGGTCACCCAGGAGCCCGGGGCGGTGCAGGCGCTCAGCGACCTCCACGGCCTCCCGGTCCTGTCGGTGCACGCCCCGACTCTCCTTCTCACCCAACGGGTCTGGGGCACCGACGCATGGGAGAAGGTGGACCGCTCGATCGAGATGGCGCTCGCCCTCGAGGCGCCAACCGTGGTCCTGCACCCGCCGTTCCGGTGGCAGCGCGAGTATGCGGCGGAGTTCGTCGACGGGCTCGCCATCCGCGAGGACGAGACGGGCATCCAGCTGGCCGTCGAGAACATGTTCCCGTGGCGGGCCCGGCAGCGCGAGATGATCGCGTACCTGCCGCACTGGGACCCGGTCGACCAGCCCTACGACCACGTCACGCTCGACCTCTCGCATACGGCGACCGCCGGCTCGGACGCCCTGGAGATGGCTCACGCGCTCGGCGAGCGGCTGGCCCACATCCACCTCGCCGACGGCAGCGGCTCACCGCGGGACGAGCATCTCGTGCCGGGACGGGGGACCCAGCCGTGCGGTGAGCTCCTGGAGCTCTTGGCCGGCAACGGTTTCGAAGGGTCCATCGTCGTCGAGGTCAGCACGCGGCGGCATGTCCCGGAGCTCCGCGAGCTCGACCTCGCCGCCGCGCTGGCGTTCGCACGGCTGCACTACGCGCCGGTGGCGCAGCCGTGACCGAGGAAACGACTCCGGCTCGGCGGGGCCGGCGCCCCGCGGGTGAGGACACCCGCGGGCTCATCACCGAGGCGGCCCGCAGCGAGTTCGCTGACAAGGGGTACGAGGGGACGTCGATGCGAGCGGTGGCCCGGGTGGCGGGGGTGGACCCGGCGCTGGTGCACCACTACTTCGAGGGCAAGGCCGATCTCTTCGCGCAGTCGGTGGTGCTCACCCGGGTGAACCCGGCGGTCGTGGTCGAGCGCGTGCTCGACGGACCTCTGGACACCCTGGGCGACCGCTTGGTCCGCACGTTCCTCCGGGTGTGGGACGACCCGGAGAACCAGGAACGGCTGGTCGCGCTGGTCCGGGCCGTGCAGACCAACGACGAGGTGGGCGCGCTGATGCGGCAGTTCGTGGCTCGGGAGATCGTCGGCCGGATCACCCGGCGGACCAAGGTGCCCGACGCCGCCCTGCGCGGCGGACTGGCGGCCGCGCAGATCATCGGCCTGGCCACGACGCGGTACGTGGTCCGGATGCCGCCGATGGTCGAGGCGAGCCACGACGAGCTCGCCCGCTGGCTCGGGCCGACACTGCAGCGCTACCTCGTCGACCCCTGACGTTCCGCTGCGGCCTACCAGAGCACCTGCACGTCGGACCGCCACCGGTCGAGCAGGGCCGGGTCCGTGCTGGTGACCTCGTCGCCGCGGTTCCACAGCGCGAGGTAGACCTGCGCCGCGGTGCCGCTGATCTCGACGTCACCGCTGACTGAGGAGTCCGGCTCGCCGACGTGGGATGTGGTCCGTCCGTCCCCGACCCGCAGCGTCCAGGCGTGCCCGGTGTCGGTCGTCCGGACCACGACCGACCGCGGCTCGGGGACCTCCAAGCCGGTCCGTCGCCGCGGCACGAACCCCATCAGCAGCTCGTCCACGCCGTCGGCCGCGAGCTCGGAGTGGATCCAGGTCTCGGCGGCCGGAGGGACAGCGCCGCGCGCCGCGGACATTGCGTCCACCGCGTGGATCGTCGTCTCGTGGCACTGCCGACGGGCCCAGCCCTGCCGAGGACCGGGGGAGTCCTTGAGGAAGAACCACACGTCGAGGTCCGCCGGCGCGAAGGCCAGGGTCGAGAGGAGGTCCTTGGCGCCCTCGTCCAGCCAGGCGAGGACGTCGGGCGACTCCAGCCCCTCGCGCTCCACGACCGCACACGCGTCGTCGTCGGCGCGGTCACCACGCACGCAGCCGGCTGCCCAGCGGTGCACCATCCCCTGGTGGGCCACGAGCTCGCGCACCGTCCACCCCGGACAGGTCGGGACCGATGCGCCGAGCCCGGCGCGGGCCGCGTTGTCACGCAGCACCGTCCACGCGTCGCCGATCCCCTCGCCGTGCTCCTCGAAGGTCAGGGACGTGGGCATGGAGGAAGCCTAGGTGCTGGCCGGCGGACGGAGCCGACGCGCGGGACTGCCCCCCACCGGCGCTAGATTGCTCCCGTGGAGCCCAGTGACCTGCTGCGCAACAGCATGCTGCAGCTCGCCGCCTCGACGAAGGTGCGAGACACCGTCGAGCGAGCGCCGGTGAGCCGCAACGTGGTCCATCGGTTCGTCCCCGGTGCGCGCACCGAGGACGCCGTCAGGGCGGCCGGTGGGCTGGCCGCGAGGAACCGGATGTCGACCATCGACTACCTCGGCGAGGACACCACCGAGCTGAGCCAGGCCCAGCACACCCGCGACGCCTACCTCGCCCTCATCGGGGCGCTCGCGGACGCCGGCCTCACCACCGCCGGCACCGCGGAGGCCTCGCTGAAGCTCTCCGCGCTGGGGCAGGCCCTGGCGGGGGACGGTCATCAGATCGCCCTCGAGCACGCCCGGCAGATCTGCCAGGCCGCGACGAACGCCGGCACGACGGTGACCCTCGACATGGAGGACCACACGACCACGGACTCGACGCTGGAGACTCTGCGCGAGCTGCGGCAGGACTTCCCGACCGTGGGAGCCGTGCTGCAGGCATACCTCCACCGCACCGAGGCGGACTGCGCCGACCTCGCCTACGAGGGCAGCCGGGTGCGGCTCTGCAAGGGCGCCTACAAGGAGCCGGAGTCGGTGGCGTACCAGGCCTCCGGCGACGTCGACAAGTCCTACGTGCGCTGCCTCAAGGTGCTGATGGCCGGCCAGGGCTACCCCATGATCGCCAGCCACGACCCGCGCCTCATCGAGATCGCCGGGGCCCTGGCGGCGAAGAACGGCCGCGATCCGAAGTCGTTCGAGTACCAGATGCTCTACGGGATCCGGCCCGAGGAGCAGCAGCGCATCGCCGACCGAGGCGACCAGATGCGGGTCTACATCCCATACGGCGAGGAGTGGTACGGCTACCTCATGCGCCGGATGGCCGAGAAGCCGGGGAACCTCATGTTCTTCCTGCGCGGCGTCGCGACGAAGGGCTGACGCGGATGGCCACCACGGCGATCTTCGGCGCCGGCGTGATGGGCGAGACCCTGCTGTCCGGGCTGATCCGGTCCGGCCGCGACGTCGCCGACCTCACCATCACGGAGAAGCGCGCCGACCACGCGGCCGAGCTCAACACGAAGTACGGCGTCAGCGTCCTCGACAACGCCACGGCGGCGAAGTCGGCCGACGTCCTCGTCCTCGTGGTGAAGCCGCAGGACATGGACGGCCTGCTCGCCGAGATCCGCGACCACGTGGTCCCGGGCAACCTGGTCGTCTCGCTCGCGGCCGGCATCACGACCGAGTTCCTCGAGTCGCGGCTGCCCCAGGGGTCGTCGGTGGTGCGGGTGATGCCGAACACGCCGGCCCTCGTGGACCAGGGGATGGCGGCCATCTCGCCCGGACAGCACTGCACGGCCGAGCATCTCGAGGAGGCCGAGGCGCTGCTGCGCTCGTGCGGCCGCGTCGTGCAGGTCCCCGAGAAGTACCAGGACGCCGTCACGGCGATCTCCGGCAGTGGACCCGCGTACATCTTCTACGTCGTCGAGGCGATGATCGAGGCCGGCGTCGTCCTCGGCCTGCCGCGGGCGACGAGCACCGAGCTGGTCGTCCAGACCCTCTTCGGTGCGGCGACGATGCTCAAGGAGACGGGGGACCACCCCACCGTGCTCCGCGAGCGCGTCTCGTCGCCCGGCGGTACCACCGTCGCGGCGCTGCGGCAGCTCGACGACCACAAGGTGCGTGCGGCGTTCATCTCGGCGATCGAGGCGGCCGCCCAGCGCTCGCACGAGCTGGCCGCCGGGAACCCGTGAGCCTGTCGATCCACCGCGTCACGCCCGACGACTGGGAGTCGCACCGCGACCTCCGGCTCGAGATGCTCCAGGCCGCCCCGGACGCGTTCTTCACGCAGTACACCGACGTCGCGGAGCTCGACGAGGCCACCTGGCGGGGGCGGATCGCCGCCCAGTGCCACTTCCAGGCGCACCTGGACGACGACCCGGTGGGGTCCGTCGGGATCTGGGACGACCCCGAGACACCGGACGACGCCTCGACCCTGGTCGCGATGTACGTCGCACCCCGCGCGCGGGGCGCCGGGGTCGGCGAACGCCTGGTGCAGGCGGTCTTCGAGGAGGCCGTGGCGCGGGGGCGGTCCCGGGTCGTGCTCGAGGTGACGGAGGGCAACGACCCGGCGATCGGGCTTTACCGGCGAATGGGCTTCGACTTCGACGGGACCCGTCATCCGTTCCCCCGGAAGCCCCACCTCCAGGAGATGGGCATGGAGAAGGTGCTCGACACCCGAAGCCCAGGGACCACCGACGACGTGGGAGGCTGACGCCATGACCGAGGTGACGGTTCGTTCGCTCGGCGAGGACGACTGGCGGGAGTTCAAGGCCATCCGCCTTGCTGCGCTTCGAGACTCGCCGGATGCGTTCGCCGCGAGTGCCGAGGACGAGGAGGGGTTCGAGGAGGACTTCTGGCGCCTTCGGGTGCGCCGGTCCACCCGGCTCGTCGCGGTGCGGCTCGACGACGACAGCCAGGCCGAGGGCCAGGCGGTCGGCGTCGTCAGCCTGGGCCAGGGCAAGGACGAGGAGGGCCGGGTCGCGGAGATCTTCGGCCTCTGGGTCGCGCCGGACGCGCGCGGGACCGGGGTCGCCACGAAGCTCGTCGAGGCCAGCGCGGAGCGCGCGAAACGCGACGGCCGCACGCACGTGTCGTACTGGGTCGGCACCGACAACGGTCGCGCGGTGGCCTTCGCCAGTGGCATCGGGTTCCGCCCCACCGACTTCCGGCGCCCGATGCGGGTCACACCCGGCGACGGCGAGGACGACGAGGAGGAGATCGCCATGGTCCTCCCCCTCGGCGACGACCGCGCCCGCCCGGACGTCCTCTGAACCACGTGACGCTGAGCCTCGGTAACGTCACGCCATGCCCACGCAGGCCGAGGTCGTCTGGGATCCGGGCTTCACGCGGTACGACTTCGGGCCCACGCACCCGATGTCCCCGGTGCGGCTCGACCTCACCGCGCGCCTCTGCGACGCGTTCGGGCTGTTCGACGACCCCGGTGTCCATCGGCTCGACCCGGCCGTCGCCTCCGACGAGCTGCTCGAGACGGTTCACAGCGCGGGCTACGTCGCCGCGGTGAAGGCGGCATCGGCGGATCCCGGCTCCGCGGACGGCGCATACGGGCTGGGCACCGACGACGACCCGGCGTTCGTGGGGATGCACGACGCCAGCGCGCGCGTCGTCGCCGGGACCCGCGACCTCTGCGAGGCCGTCTGGACCGGTCAGACCGAGCACGGGGTGAACTTCTGCGGCGGCCTCCACCACGCGATGCGCGACGCGGCCTCCGGGTTCTGCATCTACAACGACGTCGCCGTCGGGATCCGCTGGCTGCTCGACCACGGCGTGGAGCGCGTCGCCTACGTCGACGTGGACGTGCACCACGGCGACGGTGTCGAGCGGATCTTCTGGAACGACGACCGCGTGCTCACCGTGTCGATCCACGAGTCGGGCCGAGCCCTGTTCCCGGGCACCGGCTGGCCGTCCGACATCGGCGGCGCCGACGCGCAGGGGTCGGCCACCAACATCGCCCTCCCGCCCGGGGTCGCTGACGCGGGATGGCTGCGCGCCTTCCACTCAACGGCCCTCCCGGTGGTCCGCGCGTTCCGGCCGCAGGTCCTCGTGTCGCAGCACGGCTGCGACACGCACCTGCAGGACCCGCTGGCCCACCTCGCCCTGACGGTGGACGCCCAGCGGGAGGCGGCCGAGACGTTGCATCGGCTCAGCCACGAGGTATGCGACGGCCGCTGGGTCGCGCTCGGCGGCGGCGGGTACGAGATCGTCGACGTCGTGCCGAGGGCGTGGACGCACCTCACCGCCATCGCCGCGCACCGCCCGATCCCCGTGACGGCGCACGTGCCCGAGGACTGGCGCGAGCACGTGCGGGAGCTCACCGGCCGGCCCGCCCCGTTCCGGATGGGCGACCGGGCGACCGACGCGGGACCCCTGTGGTGGCGGTCCTGGGACCTGGGGTACGACCCCGAGGATCCGGTCGACCGTGCCGTCATGGCCACGCGGCAGGCGGTGTTCCCGCTGCACGGGCTCGACGTCTACTTCGACTGACGCCCCCGTTGGCGCTTGCATACCGGCGTGTCGGCTTGACTTTGCGCATCGTCGCGTTTGGCCGTCACTTCCCCAAGCGTCACATCTGCCCCTAGAGTGACCTCTTGCACCCCGTGCAGTCGACCGCCGGAGGGGAAGCCGGCGCTGCGTGGAGGCAGATCGAGGTTTCCATGTCCACAGAGCGGCAGCTCGCCGAGGTGCGCTTCCTGACCGTTGCCGAGGTCGCCGCCATCATGCGGGTCTCGAAGATGACGGTCTACCGCCTCGTCCATGCCGGGGATCTCCCGGCGGTTCGCGTCGGCCGCTCGTTCCGCGTTCCCGAGGACGAGGTGCACAAGTACCTCCGCACGTCGTTCGTCGACACCGCCTGACACCGCCTGACCCGATGGCCGCACCGGGCGTTTGGGCGGGCCCGCAGGCGGACGGTACGATGGCGGACGATCTGTTCGGCGTGACTTTCTGGATGCCCGCCGAAACCACGGTAGGCACGACGACACGCAAGGACGGTCCATGGGTTCTGTCATCAAGAAGCGCCGCAAGCGGATGGCGAAGAAGAAGCACCGCAAGCTGCTGCGCAAGACGCGTCACCAGCGCCGCAACAAGAAGTAGCCCTCCGGCGGCTTCACACTGACGGGCCTCCACCCCTCGTGGGTGGGGGCCTTCGTCGTCCCTCCAAGGGCCTCCCACCACACTCGCTAGGATCGAACCGTCCGGTCGTGCACGGGTGGGAAGGGGTTCGTCGTGGCCTCCGTCGTGCTCGTGACCGGCGTCTCGCGTTACATGGGCGGCGTCTTCGCCCGGACCCTGGGCGCCGTCGACTCCATCGAGCGCATCATCGGCGTCGACGTCGTACCACCCCCGCATCCCATCGGGCGCACCGAGTTCGTGCGGGCGGACATCCGCAACCCGATGATCGGCAAGATCATCAGCCAGGCCGGCGTCGACACCGTCGTCCACATGAACGTCATCGCGACGCCGCTGTCGGCGGGCGGCCGGGTCTCCCAGAAGGAGATCAACGTCATCGGCACGATGCAGCTGCTCGCCGCGTGCCAGAAGGCCGAGGGGTTGCGGCGGCTCGTCGTGAAGTCGTCGGCCGCCGTCTACGGCTCGTCGCCGCGCGACCCGGCGATGTTCACCGAGGACACCGGCCCGAAGTCGTTGCCCCGCGCGGGTTTCGGCAAGGACTCGGTCGAGGTCGAGGGCTACGTCCGCGGGTTCGCGCGGCGCCGCCCCGACGTCGGCATCACGACGCTACGGCTGGCCAACATCATCGGTCCGGGCATCCGGACCTCCATGACGGACTACTTCGCGCTCCCCGTGATCCCGGCTCCGCTCGGGTTCGACGCCCGGCTGCAGTTCGTCCACGAGACCGACGCGGCCGCGTGCCTGGTCCTCGCGGCAACCGCACAGGAGGCGGTCGGCAACGTCAACGTCGCCGGCGACGGGATCATCACGCTGATGCAGGCGGCGGCCCTGGTCGGACGGCCGATCCTCCCGGTGCCGCTGCCGGCGGCCGGCTTCCTCGGCAGCCTGGTGAAGCGGGCCGGCCTGGCCGACTTCTCGGACGACCAGATGCAGTACCTCGCCTACGGTCGCGGGCTCGACACGACACGTATGCGTGAGGCGCTCGGCTTCGAGCCGCTCTACACCACGCGCGCCGCGTTCCTCGACTTCGCACCCCACGTGACCGCCGTCCTGCCGGGGGCGGCGACCGCCGTCAGCGTCGTGCAGGGAGCGGCGGGCAACGCCGCCAACGCCGTCGCGCAGGCGCTCGGTGGGAGAGTGGGCTGATGCCTCCGAGCAAGCGCACTCCCGCGAAGGCCGCCGGTACGAAAGCGTCGAGCGCCAAGACCCCCAGCGCCAAGGCGTCGAGCTCGAAGACTCCCAGGGCCAAGGCGTCGACCGCCAGGGCCACGTCGGCCGCCACGGGAACCGCGCGGCGCACCACGACCCGCGACGCGCTCGCCGCCGGGGCCGCTCGGGCCTCCGGCGAACGGGCCCGCCGGCGCGGCACCCCCCTCATCGCGGTCCCGGCCCCTCCGGAGGAGCCCGGCCAGACCACACCGGTCGCCCCCGCCGCCGCGGCGCCGACCGCGCCGAAGCGGTCGGCCGGCCCGAAGCATCGCCCGCGCCCCGCGCCGAAGGCCACGAAGCCGACGGCGCGGGTCCTGGCCCGCGAGGGCGGCCGACGCACCGAGCCGCCGCGGCCGGTCCGTCCACTGCGTCCGGTGCCGGACCCGCCCGCGACTTCCGCCGATCCGCTGCTCGCCGAGGCCGGCCCTCGGCTCGCCTCCGACGCGTCGTCGCGGCCGGCGCGAGTCGAGGTCGTCCGCCCGGGTGAGGCGTCCCGGTCGATGGCCCCCGGTGTCGAGGACCTCGTCCAGGCGGGGGTCGCGGCCCTTCGCGCCGTCGTCGCGGCCTCCGGGGTCGAGCCGGACGAGGTGGAGAAGCAGGTGGCCAGCACGTTGGCCTTCCTGCGGCGCCGGGTGACCGGCGACTTCGAGGTCGACGACTTCGGCTTCGACGAGGACTTCACGACGAGCGCCTACCTGCCGTTGCTGCGGCCCCTCTACAAGTCGTGGTTCCGGGTCGAGGTCCGGGGAATCGAGAACATCCCCGCCGAGGGCGGCGGCCTGGTCGTCTCGAACCACTCGGGCACCCTCGCCTTCGACTCGTTGATGACCCAGGTCGCGGTCTACGACGAGACGCCGACGCACCGCCACCTGCGGATGCTCGGCGCCGACTTCGTGTTCCAGACCCCGATGGTCTCTCAGGTGGCCCGCAAGTCCGGGTCCACCCTCGCGACCACCGCTGACGCCGAGCGGCTGCTCTCGTCGGGCGAGCTCGTCGGGGTGTGGCCGGAGGGGTTCAAGGGGATCGGCAAGCCGTTCAGTGAGCGCTACAAGCTGCAGCGGTTCGGCCGTGGCGGCTTCGTGGCCAACGCCATCCGGGCGGGGGTGCCCATCATCCCGTGCTCGATCGTGGGGGCCGAGGAGATCTACCCGATGATCGGCAACATGAAGACCCTCGCCCGGCTGCTCGGGGCTCCCTATGCGCCGGTCACGCCCACGTGGCCGCTTCTGGGACCGCTCGGGATGATCCCGCTGCCGAGCAAGTGGCTCATCGAGTTCGGGGTGCCGGTACAGACGGCGGACCTCGGACCCGGTGCCGCCGACGACCCGATGCTGATCTTCGACCTCACCGACCAGACTCGCGAGACGATCCAGCAGACGCTGTACTCGCTGTTGATGCAACGCCGCTCGGTCTTCTTCTGATCATGAGGACCCGGCTGGCGGTCGCGACAGTGGTGCTGGCGATCGGTCTGCTGGCGGGCTGTGCCGGCGCCTCCTCGTCGGGCACGGCCACCGCCACGCCGGGCGGGCCGGGCCGGTTCCAGGGCCAGGTCGACATCGGCGACGGCCGCAAGCTCTACCTCAGCTGCAGTGGCCGCGGGACACCCACAGTGATCCTCGAGTCCGGCTACCACGACTCGTCCCGGCTGTGGTCGTTCGACGAGCCGACGCCGCCTGCCGTCGGGCCGTCCGTCGAGGAACGGCTGGCCGAGCGGGTGCGGGTCTGCAGCTACGACCGCCCGGGAACCGTGGTCTACAGCGACCCGCCAGCGCTCACGACGCGCAGTACGCCCGTCGCGCAGCCGCGAACCGCGGGGGCGGCGGCCCGTGACCTCCATGCCCTGGTCGGGGCGGCGGACCTCACCACGCCGGTCGTCATCGTCGCGCACTCGTTCGGCGGACTGCTGGCCCGGCTCTACGCGCAGACCTACCCCCGAGAGACCGCCGGCGTCGTCTTCGTCGACTCCTTCCCCCCGACGGTCCCGGAGGCCATGGGCGACCAGTGGCCGGCATACCGCCAGCTCCTCACCAACCCGGGAACGGCGTTCGACAGCGACCCGGCGTTCGAGCGGTTCGACATCGACGCCAGCGTCGCCGAGGTCCAGGCGGCCGGGCCCTTCCCGGAGATCCCGATCGCCGTCCTGTCCAAGACCGAGCCGTTCCCCGTCCCGGCGACGAACCCCATCGGGCCTGCGCTCGAGAAGATCTGGCCCGAGCAGCAGCAGGACTTCGTCGACCTGCGACCCGGCACCCCGCACGTCGTCGCCACCGGCAGCGACCACTACGTCCAGGTGTCGAACCCCGACCTCGTCGCCGACACCACCCTGTTGGTGATCGGACGGATCGCGCCCTGACGCACACTGGACCGGTGACCACGACGCGGATCACCCTCATCGGCCGACCCGGCTGTCACCTCTGCGAGGACGCGCGGGCGGTGGTCGAGTCCGTGGCCGCCGAGCTGGGCGTCGGGTGGGAGGAACGGTCCATCGCGGACGACCCGGACCTGCGCGAGCAGTGGGCCGACCACATCCCCGTGACGCTCGTCGACGGCAAGCCGCACGACTTCTTCCGGGTCTCGCCGGACCGCCTCCGGGCGGCACTGAGCCGTCCCTCGCCGTCCGGGCGCATCCCCTCCGGGTGACGCACATCACACCCGCGGGTCCGGGGCCGTGGGCGGCCGTCCACGGGGTGGCCCACCGGCGTTGGCGACTTTGTGCCGACGTTCACAACCGCATACGCTGACAACACCACGCGCTCCCTGCCACCGGGCGACACTCTCCGGCCGACCTCGCTGGTCGGCCCCGCGTTCGCCTGGGGCCACAGCTGAAAGGAGCCGGTGAGCAACCATGTCCGCCGACGCCGCGACCCGCCGGGAGATTCCCGACGCGACGGTTGCCCGGCTGCCGGAGTACCTGCGCGCGCTCACCGACTTCGCCGAGCGGGGCACGAAGAGCGTCTCATCCGAGGAGCTGGCCACGGCGGCCGGGGTGCGCTCGACGCAGCTGCGCAAGGACCTCAGCCACCTGGGCTCGTACGGGGTACGCGGCGTCGGGTACGAGGTCGACCACCTGGCCGTCGAGATCTCCCGCGCCCTGGGGCTGAGCCAGGACTGGCCGGTCGCGATCGTCGGCATGGGCAACCTGGGCCGCGCGCTCGCGGCGTACTCCGGGTTCGCGTCGGGCGGTTTCCACGTGGCCGCGCTGTTCGACGACGACCCGACCGTCGGCGGTGGCCAGGTCGGTGACGTCGTCATCAGCCCGATGAGCGACCTGCGCCGGCTCATCCGCAGCCGCAAGATCGCCATCGGCGTCATCACCACTCCGGCCCCGTCGGCGCAGCAGGTCTGCGACGCGATGGCCGCCGCCGGGGTCCGCTCCATCCTCAACTTCGCCCCCGCGGTGCTCACCGCCCCGCCCGGCGTCAACGTGCGCCGCGTCGACCTCAGCACCGAGCTGCACGTGCTGGCCTTCCGTGAGATGCAGGTCGAGCCGCTCGACCAGCCGGTGGGGGTCGCCCGGTGAGTCTGCTCGTCATCGGCCTGTCCCACCACAGCGCGCCGATCGCCCTGCTCGAGGCTGTCGCCGGGGCGCCCGCGGGCACCCTGGCGCACCGCGTGGCGGCCTCCGACGCCGTCGGTGAGTCGGTCGTCCTCGTCACGTGCAACCGCCTCGAGGTGTATGCGGAGGCGCTCACCTTCCACGGGGCGGTCGCCGCGATCGGCGAGGCTCTGGCCGAGGTCGCCGACGTCGACCGCACGGAGCTCACGGCTCACCTCTACGTCCACTTCGAGGACCGGGCGGTGGCCCACGCGTTCGCGGTGGCGGCCGGGCTCGACTCGATGGCGGTCGGGGAGGCGCAGGTCCTCGGCCAGCTGCGCGACGCTCTGCGGGCCGGCCAGCGAGCCGGCACCGTCGGTGAGTCGCTGAACTCCCTTCTGCAGCAAGCACTTCGGGTCGGCAAGCGGGCTCACCACGAGACCGCTATCGACACCGTCAGCCGGTCACTCGTGGAGGCCGGCCTCGACGAGGCCGAGCGCGTCCTCGGCGACCTCTCGACGCGTACCGTCCTCGTCGTCGGCGCGGGCGGGATGTCCAGCCTCGCCGCCACGACGGCGGCCCGACGCGGCGTCGGCGGCCTCGTCGTCGCCAACCGCACGCTTGCTCGTGGCGAGCGGCTGGCCGAGACGACGGGCGGACGCGCCGTCGCGATGGAGCGGCTGGTCGAGTCGATCGCCGATGCCGACGTCGTGATCTCCTCGACCGGCTCGGCCCAGTACCTCGTCGGCGCCGACCTCGTCTCCGTGTCGGCCGCCAGGAGCGCGCGGGACCGCGTCTTCGTCGACCTGGCCCTGCCGCACGACGTCGACCCCGCCGTGGCCGACCTGCCGGGCACGACCCTCATCGGGCTGGCCGAGCTCGGTGCCGCCCTCGCGGCGGGCGCGGACGTCGAGACCCTGCCCGAGGTCCAGGCCGTCCGCGACCTCGTCACCGGGGAGGTCGCCGGCTACGTCGCCTCGCGGATGGTGAAGTCCGTCGCGCCGACCGTCGCCGCCCTGCGGTCGCGCGCCGCGGCCGTCGTCGCGAGCGAGATGGAGCGCCTCGACCACCGGCTTCCCGACCTCGACGACGCCACGCGGCAGGAGTTCCAGCACGCCGTCCACCGCGTCGTCGAGAAGCTGCTCCACACCCCGACCGTGCGCGTCAAGGAGCTGACCAGCGAGGGCCACGGCGAGGACTACGCCGCGGCACTCCGCGAGCTCTTCGACCTCGACCCACACACCGTCGCCGCGGTGTCGACGCCGCCCGGCGCGGTCCACCACGACCTCGGGGGTGCACCGTGACGACGCTGCGCCTCGGCACCCGCCGCAGCACGCTCGCCCTCGCCCAGGCCACCCAGGTCGCCGACCGGCTGAGCGCGCTCGGCCACGACGTCGACCTCGTCCCCATCACCACCCTCGGCGACCAGTCGGAGCACGCCCTCACCACCATCGGCGGCACCGGAGTCTTCGCGGCAGCCATCCGCCGGGCCCTGCTCGACGGCGAGATCGACCTGGCCGTCCACTCGCTCAAGGACCTGCCGACCGCGCCCGAACCCGGCCTCGTCGTCGCGGCCACGCCGTCGCGGGAGGACCCCCGCGACGTCCTGGTGGCCCGCGACGGCCTCACCCTCGGTGAGCTGCCGGCCGGTTCGACGGTCGGCACCGGTTCGCCTCGGCGGACGGCCCAGCTCGGCGCGCTCGGTCTCGGGCTCGAGGTGGTCCCGGTCCGCGGCAACGTCGACACCCGGCTCGAGCTGGTGCACTCCGGAGCGGTCGACGGCGTGGTCCTGGCGCGCGCCGGGCTGGCCCGCATCGGCCGGCTGGACGAGGTCACCGAGACCATCGACCCGCTGCAGATGCTGCCGGCCCCCGGTCAGGGTGCGCTGGCCGTCGAGTGCCGCGAGGACCGCGCCGACGTCCGTGAGGCCGTCGCCGGGCTGGACGACGCTGACACGCGGGTATGCGTGACCGCCGAGCGAGCCCTGCTGGCCGCCCTCGAGGCCGGATGCACGGCGCCGGTCGGCGCCCTGGCCGAGGTGGTCGAGGGCGACGACGGTCCGGAGCTCTCGCTGCGCGCGTTCGTCGGCGCCCCGGACGGGTCGCTCGAGCTGCGCCGGTCCCTCGTCGCGCCGGTCGACGACCCCGTCGCGGCGGGCCGCCGCCTCGCCGCCGTACTGCTCGAGGACGGCGCCGCCGACCTCGCCCCCACCGAGAGCCGGGTACCCGACCAGCCGCCCGATGGCATACCTCGCCCGCTTTCGACGTTGACCACTAACCACCAACACCACACGGAGCAGGTCTCGTGACCCCCACTGCCACCACTCGCGCCGGCAAGCCAGTCGGCCGCGTCGCCTTCGTCGGGGCCGGCCCCGGCGATCCCGGACTCGTCACCCTGCGGGCCCGCGACCGGCTCGCGGCCGCCGACACGATCGTCCTCGACCAGCTGAACCGCGACGAGGTGCTCGCCCGGTTCGCCGCCCCCGATGTCACCCTCGTGGACGCCGGCCACGGCGAGCACGGCGAGGAGCTGACCCGCGCGTCCCGCGCCAAGCTGCTGGTCCGCACCGCCAAGGCGCTCGGCGGCGACGGACTCGTCGTCCGGCTCCTCGACGGCGACCCCAGCCTGTTCAGCGGGTTCGCCGAGGAAGCGCTCGCGCTGCACAAGGCGGGCATCCCCTTCGAGGTCGTCCCGGGCGTCAGCGCCGCCTCCGCAGTGCCGATGTACGCCGGAGTCCCGCTCACCACGCAGCGGGCCACGGCGGTGCACGTCGTGGATGCCGGCGACCGCCGCCACGACTGGGCTCCCGCTGTGCCCGACCACGTCACCGTGGTCATCCTGGGCGCCCCGGAGACGCTGGCGCCCGCCCTCGGCGGCCTCCTCGCCGCCGGCCGGGCTGAGGACACCCCGGTGCTCCTCACCGAGCGCGGGACCACGACACAGCAGGTCAGCCGGGTCACCACGCTCGGCGAGGCGGAGGCCCTCCTCGGTGCGACCAGCGTGCTCTTCCCGTCGCTCGCCGTCGTCGGCCCGAGCGTGGCCCTGCGCGACGAGCTGTCCTGGTACGAGACCAAGCCGCTGTTCGGCTGGACCGTGCTGCTGCCCCGCACCAAGGACCAGGCCGGCGCGACCAGCGAGCGGCTGGCCTTCTACGGCGCCCACGCCGACGTCGTGCCCACCATCTCGGTCGAGCCGCCGCGCACGCCGCAGCAGATGGACCGCGCCATCCGGGGCCTCGTCACGGGCCGGTACGAGTGGATCGGGTTCACCTCGGTCAACGCGGTCCGCGCCGTTCGCGAGAAGTTCGAGGAGTCGGGCCTGGACGCCCGGGCGTTCTCTGGGCTCAAGATCGCGGCGGTCGGCGGCGTCACCGCCAACGCACTGCGCGACTGGGGCCTGGTTCCCGACCTCGTCCCCTCGGGCGAGCAGTCGGCCGCCGGTCTGCTCGCCGACTGGCCGGAGTACGACGACGTTCTCGACCCGATCAACCGGGTCTTCCTCCCGCGCGCCGACATCGCCACCGACACCCTGGTGGCCGGTCTCCAGGAGATGGGCTGGGAGGTCGACGACGTCACGGCCTACCGCACCGTCCGGGCCGCCCCGCCGGCTGCCGAGGTCCGCGACGCGATCAAGTCGGGTGCCTACGACGCGGTCGTGTTCACCTCGAGCTCGACAGTTCGCAACCTCGTCGGGATCGCCGGCAAGCCCCACCCGTCGACCGTCGTCGCGGTCATCGGGCCGGCCACGGCGAAGGCGGCCGAGGAGGCCGGGCTGCACGTCGACGTCATGGCCCCTGAGGCGTCCTCCGACGCGTTGGTCGACGCCCTCGCAGCACACGGCCTCGGGCTCGCCGTCGCCGCACAGGAGGCCGGTGAGCCGGTCCGCCGGCCGAGCGAGACGAAGTCGACCGCCCGTCGCCGGGCGCGCTGACGCATACGGAGGAACCGCCGATGGGTGTCGAGCTCCCGGTGACCCGCCCCCGACGGCTGCGGCAGAACGCGGCCGTCCGGGCGCTGGTCGCCGAGACCCGACTGCATCCGCGCGACTTCGTGCTGCCGGTCTTCGTCAAGGAGGGCGCCACCGCGCCGGTCCCGGTCTCGAGCATGCCGGGAGTCGTCCAGCACACCCTCGACTCGCTCGTCGAGGAGGCTCGGGCCTGTGTGGCGGCCGGGGTCGGCGGCTTCATGATCTTCGGGGTACCCACGACCAAGGACGCGGTCGGCTCGGGCGCCGACGACCCGGACGGCATCCTCAACGTCGCGCTCACCCGGGTCCGCGAGGCGGTCGGTGACGACCTCGTCATCATGGCCGACCTCTGCCTGGACGAGTTCACCGACCACGGCCACTGCGGCGTCCTCGACGACCGCGGCCGGGTCGACAACGACGCCACCCTCGAGCGGTATGCGTCGATGGCCGTGTCGCAGGCCCGCGCCGGCGCCCATGTGGTCGGGCCCAGCGGGATGATGGACGGCCAGGTCCGGGTGGCGCGGACCGCCCTCGACGCGGCCGGGTTCACCGACACGATCGTGTTCGCCTACGCGGCGAAGTACGCCAGTGGGTTCTACGGGCCGTTCCGCGAGGCCGTCGAGTCGTCGCTGGTCGGCGACCGGGCGACCTACCAGCAAGACCCCGCGAACCTCGTCGAGGCGCTCCGGGAGATCCAGCTCGACCTCGACGAGGGCGCCGACATCGTCATGGTGAAGCCCGCCATGCCCAACCTCGACGTCGTGCGGGCGGCGACCGAGATCGCCACGGTGCCCGTCGCGGCGTACCAGATCAGCGGGGAGTACTCGATGATCGAGGCCGCCGCCCAACGCGGCTGGATCGACCGACGCCGCTGTGCGCTGGAGGCGCTGACCTCCATCAAGCGGTCCGGGGCCCAGATCACGCTGACGTACTACGCCCGGGAGGCTTCGGCCTGGCTCGGCGGCTGATCACGGCTTCTCGCCGGCGGCCGGCGTCTATCCCGACCGCCACCAGCAACACGGCACCGACGATGAGGCCGCTGGCGATCGCCGTGGCCGCGAGCGCATCTGAACCGGCGACCCCGGTGAGCGCCACCATGAGGCCGACGAGACCGCAGGTCAGGGTGAACCACCCGAGCCAGAGGAACACCTCCTCGCGGAAGACCAGCCGGAACACCAGCCAGTGCACCCCGAGAACGGTCGCGACCCAGGGCAACGACGCACTGGGCATGTCGAGAACGCGGATGGCCAGCTGGGTCCCGCCGATGATGAGGACCACCTCGAGCGCAACGACGATCCAGAACGCCTGCATCTGACGGGCATCCGGCCGGACCGCGTCCGGGTCCTCGGGGACCCGCATGATCGCGCGGACGTCCCAGAGGAACCAGACGACGGCGATCCCGATGGCGACGTTGGTCCACGGCTCGCCCAGCGGCCACGCGTTGAACAGGACGAACGCCAGCCCACCGACCGCACCGATGAGGGCGCCCACGCGCGCGCCGTCCCACTGCACCGAAGCTCGAGCCACGGCTCCATTCTCCGGTATGCCTCTCGTGGGTATGCCTCGAGGCTCGCGATGGCCCGGGCACAATCGGCGGATGGACCTGTCCTCCGACCCCGACGAGGCCACCCACCAGCTGGCGGCGGCCCGCACCGGCGACCCCACCGCGTGGTTCGACGACCTGTAGCGCGCCGCCGGATCCGGAGCGGCGGTCGTCCCGTGGGATACCGGGGCGCCCAACCCGCTGCTCCACGGCTTCGCCGCGGCTCCAGTCGAGTGGGTGGACCGCGAAAGCCCGCCGACGTCGGCGCGGACCATCGTCGTGGGGGCGGGGTACGGGCGGGACGCGTGGGGGTCCCCCCGCGTGCGGGGGAGTACCTCGCGTCGCTCGGCTACTCGACGACGGCCTTCGACATCGCGCCCGCGGCCGTCGAGCAGACGCGGGCTCGGTTCCCCGACAGTGCCGTCACCTACGACGTCGCCGACCTGCTGGCGCTGCCCCGGGGATGGCTCGGCGGGTTCGACCTCGTCGTCTGGGCCCATGGTGGTGGCCGCCGCTAGGCGGCTGGCACCAGGGAGAGCATGAACGTCCAAGCCCTGCCCGAACCGCCTCGTGGAGACGCCATCCGCGGCGTCACCGGACTGGTCGCCCCGGGCGGCACGCTCCTCGTCGTCGCCTTCGGTGCCGACGGGACAGTGGCGGAGCGGGACGAGGCGGACGGACCGCCGTGGCCGCTGGTCCGCAGCGAGATCGATGCCTTCGGCGCCGACGGGATCGACCTGGTCTTCCTCGAACGCGTCTTCCCTGACGGCGACCTCCGCTGGCGGGCGACCTTCCGGCGCCGCTGAGGAGTGCCTCTCCAGGAATGTCCGAAGGTCCGGCGCCGTTGGACAGTAGATTGGGGGCCTAAGGAGGGAACGACGGTGAGTTCGGGGACGGAAGAGCCGCGCTGGCTGAGTGACAGCGAGCAGGATCACTGGCGTGCCTACCTCCGCGGCAGCCGGTACCTCGAGGAGGCGCTGGACCGTGACCTCCAGACCCACGGCCTCCAGCTGACCGAGTACGAGATCCTCTCCATGCTCAGCGAGAGCGAGGGCGGGCGGCTGCGCATGTCGGAACTGGCCGACCTCGTCGTCCAGTCCCGCAGCCGGCTCACGCACACGGCGGCACGGCTGGAGAAGCGTGGCTGGGTGGAGCGGCAGTCCTGCCTCTCGGACCGCCGCGGCGTCGAGCTCGTGCTCACCGACGAGGGCTGGGAGCGGCTCAACGCCATGGCCAAGGCCCATGTCGACAGCGTCCGGCGCCATCTGCTCGACGTCATGGCGCCGGGTGAGTTCGCCGCGCTCGGCGTGGCGATGGGCAAGGTCCGCGACGCCGCGCTCGGCATCCACCAGGCGGTCGTCGCGGAAGCGTGTGCCGAGGCCGAGCTCGAGGAAGACCTGGACGCGCGCCTCGATCAGCTGGCCGGCGCCCAGCGCGACGCCTGACGAGTCTGTCGCAGCGCTCCCATCCGGGCTCGCAGCCGGGCTTGCGACAATGCCCGGGTGACCTCCACGCATACCGACCTCCCCGCGTACCCCCTGGAGGCCCCGGCCTCGGCCGCCCTGCTGGAGCGGGCGCTGGCGGTCATCCCCGGCGGGGTGAACTCACCGGTGCGGGCGTTCCGCGCCGTCGGCGGCACGCCCCGGTTCATGGCCAGCGCCTCGGGACCGTGGCTCACCGACGTCGACGGCCGCCGGTACGTGGATCTCATCGGGTCGTGGGGGCCGATGATCCTCGGCCACGCGCACCCGTCCGTGGTCGATGCGGTCCAGGAGGCCGCGACCCGCGGGTTCTCGTTCGGCACGCCGTCCGAGAACGAGGTCGCGCTCGCGGAGGAGATCGTCGCTCGCACCCCGGCCGAGCAGGTTCGCCTCGTCAACAGCGGCACCGAGGCGACGATGACGGCGATCCGGCTGGCCCGCGGGTTCACCGGGCGGACCGTCGTCGTGAAGTTCGCCGGTTGCTACCACGGCCACGTCGACTCGCTGCTCGCGGCGGCCGGTTCGGGAGTCGCGACCTTCGGGCTGCCCGACAGCGCGGGAGTGCCGGCGTCCTCGGCCGCCGAGACGATCGTGCTGCCCTACAACGACCTGTCCGCCGTCGAGGCGGCCTTCGGGGCCCGGGGTCCGGAGATCGCCTGCGTCATCACGGAGGCGGCCGCCGGCAACATGGGGGTCGTCCCGCCGGTCGACGGCTTCACCGAGGGGCTCCTGCGCATCGCCCACGAGCACGGGGCGCTCGTGGTCAGCGACGAGGTGATGACGGGGTTCCGGTGCTCGCCCTCGGGGTGGTATGGGCTCGAGGGTCCGTATACGTCGGGTCCGCCCGACCTGTTCACCTTCGGCAAGGTCATGGGCGGGGGGTTCCCCGCGGCCGCGTTCGGTGGTCGAGCCGAGATCATGTCCCGGCTGGCCCCGGCCGGGCCGGTCTACCAGGCCGGCACGCTCTCCGGGAACCCGGTCGCCACGGCCGCCGGGTTGGCGACCCTGCGCGGCTGCACGGCGGAGGTGTACGCCCGGCTCGACGTGGTCAGCCGGGCCATCGCGGACGCCGTGGCCGAGGGGCTGGGACGGGAGGGTGTCCCGCACACCGTGCAGTGGGCGGGGTCGATGTTCAGCGTCTTCTTCCGTGGCGAGGCGGTCCGGAACTACGACGACGCCCGGGACCAGTCGACGGCGGCGTTCGCCGCGTTCTTCCACGCCATGCTCAGCCAGGGCGTCCACCTGCCGCCCAGCGCCTTCGAGGCGTGGTTCGTCAGCGCCGCGCACGACGACGAGGCGGTCGGTCACGTCCTGGCGGCGGTTCCGGACGCGTGCCGGGCCGCGGCCCGCGGGTTTGCGACAATCGGCGCATGAACCCCCCGGTCACCGTCGTGCACCTCATGCGGCACGGCGAGGTGTACAACCCGGAGGGAGTCCTCTACGGCCGCCTGCCCGGCTATCGGCTCTCCGAGCTGGGTCGGGAGATGGCCGACATGGTGGCCCGGTTCCTCGCGGTCAAGGACGTCGTCCGGGTGGTCGCGTCCCCGCTGGAACGCGCCCAGGAGACCGCCGCCCCGATCGCCGAGGCGCTCGACCAATCGGTGGCGACCGACGACCGGCTCATCGAGGCCGGCAACTACTTCGAGGGCAAGACGTTCGGCGTCGGCGACGGCGCCCTGTCCAAGCCCTCGGTCTGGCCACGCCTGCTCAACCCGTTCACGCCGAGCTGGGGCGAGCACTACGAGGCGATCGCCGCGCGCATGCTGGGGGCGATCGCCGACGCCCGCGCGGCCGCCTACGGTCACGAGGCCGTCCTCGTCTCGCACCAGCTGCCGGTGTGGACCGTGCGCAACAAGCTCGAGGGCAAGCGGCTGTGGCACGACCCCCGCAAGCGGGAATGCGCTCTCGCGTCGCTCACCTCGCTGACCTACACCGGTGCCGACCTCACCTCGATCACCTACACCGAACCCGCCGCCGAGCTGCTTGCCCGCGCGGCCAAGAAGGCGGGCGCGTGACGGGTGGTTCCCCTCGGCGACGTGGGGCGTTCGTGGCCGCGTGCGCGCTCGGCCTGTCGTTCATGACGGCCGCGTGCAGTGACGACGCGAACAGCGTTGCCTCGCAAGCGATGGCCGGCGACGGCAAGGGGTACGTCGCCGGCGACGGCACGGTGCAGCAGCTGGCCGTCGCTGACCGCGGCGCGGCGGTGACGCTGGCCGGCACGACTGTGGACGGCAAGGCGTGGTCCACGGCCGCCGACGCGGCCGGCAAGGTGGTCGTCGTCAACGTCTGGGGCTCGTGGTGCGCGCCCTGCGTCGACGAGACCCCTCATCTGCAGCAGGTGTGGCAGGCGTACTCGTCGGCCGCGAAGCCGGTCGCGTTCGTCGGCATCGACATCAAGGAGAGCGCCGCCACCGCCGCGGCGTTCCTCAAGGCCAACGGCGTGACGTACCCGTCGCTCAGCGACAGTGGGAGCGGCGGTCAGCCGATGCTCGCGCTGCAGGGCAAGGCAGCGGCGACGCCGAGCACCCTGGTCCTCGACCGGCAGGGCCGGATCGCCGCCCGCGTCCTCGGGGCGACCACCGCCAGCACCCTCTCGGGCCTCGTCGACGACGTCCTGGCCGAGCAGTCCTGAGGCCGTGAGCGTGCCCGCATACCTTCCCGCCCACGTGCCCGCGTTCCTGCCCGGCTACCTGCCGGCTGCCGACGCCGCTGTGGCGACGGCCGCGCTACCGATCGCGGTGGTGGTGGCGCTGGCGGCCGGGATCGTGTCGTTCGCGTCGCCGTGCGTGCTGCCCCTGGTACCAGGCTTCCTCGGGTACGTCACCGGTCTCTCCGACGTCGCCCTGGAGCAGCGGCGGCGGTCCAACCTCGTCCTCGGCGCCCTGCTCTTCGTCCTCGGCTTCACCGTGGTCTTCATCGTGCTGGTGGCGGTGGCGTCGGCCGTGTCCTTCGCGCTCCGTGAGCACCTCGACCTGTTGACCCGCATCGGCGGCGCGGTGGTGATCGTCCTGGCGCTGGTCTTCCTCGGCGTCGGGTCGGGGATCGGCCTGCAGCGCACGGCGGTTCCTCGGTGGAAGCCGGCCGCCGGGCTGGCCGGCGCGCCCCTGCTCGGGGCGGCCTTCGCCCTCGGCTGGGCACCGTGCACCGGACCGACGCTCGCCGCGATCCTCGCGCTCACGGCGCCCCTCAGCGCCGACAGCGGGGCCATCGGCCGTGGTGTCATTCTGGCCATCGCCTACTCGCTGGGCCTCGGCGTCCCGTTCGTGCTCATCGCCGCGGGGTACTCGCGGGCGGGGCGCACCGGCACGTGGCTACGCCGCCACCGGCGGGGGATCCACGTGTTCGGCGGAGTGCTGCTCCTCGCCGTGGGCGTCCTCATGGTCTCCGGGGTCTGGACCGACCTCGTCGCGTGGATCCAGACCCATCTCGTCGGCGGCTTCACGACGGTGCTGTGATGGCCACCCAGACGCCCCCGCGCCCCCAGGTCACCCAACCGAGCCTCGGTCCGGTCGGCTGGGTCCGGTGGGCCTGGCGGTCCCTGACGTCGATGCGCACGGCGTTGTTCCTGTTGCTGCTGCTGTCGATCGCGGCGGTGCCCGGCTCGATCTTCCCGCAGCGCTCCATCGACCCCGGCAAGGTCGCCGACTTCGTCGCGACCAACCCCACCACCGGGCCGCTCCTCGACCGGCTCGGGTTCTTCGAGGTGTACTCGTCGGTCTGGTTCTCGGCGATCTACCTGCTGCTCGTCATCTCCCTGGTGGGGTGCATCGTCCCCCGCAGCCGGCTGCACTGGCATACCCTCCGCGCGAAGCCGCCCCGAGCTCCCCGCAACCTCGCGCGGCTCGACCAGCACGTCGAGCTCACCTACGAGGGTGACGCCACAGCTGCCCGGTCGGCCGCGACGGAAGCGTTGCGGCGCAGGCGTTTTCGGGTGGTGTCCCACGACGACGAGTCGGTGAGCGCCGAGAGCGGATACCTGCGCGAGACCGGCAACCTGGTCTTCCACACCGGGCTCTGCGTCGTCATCGTCGGGGTCGCGGTCGGGCACCTGCTCGGGTGGCGGGGCGACGTCATCGTCACGGAGGGCGAGACCTTCTCGTCGACGCTGTCGTCCTACGACTCGTTCCTGCCGGGACCGATGACGAACCCCGAGAAGCTCCCGCCGTTCACGATCGGCCTCGACTCGATGAAGGTCACCTTCGAGGACCAGGTGGGCGGGGCCCAGTTCGGCGCGCCCCGCAGCTTCACCGCCGACGTCACCACCACCGAGCGGCCCGGCGGGCCGAGCGCCCAGGAGCAGATCAGCCCGAACCACCCGGTCACGCTCGACGGCGCCGACGTCTTCCTGCTCGGGAACGGATATGCGCCGGTCGTGACGGTCCGCGACGCGACCGGCGCGGTCCTCTACCAGCAGGCGACGCCGTTCCTCGCCCAGGACAACCTCTACACGTCCGTGGGGGCCATCAAGGTCGGGGCGGCGCGGCCGACCGCGTTGGCGTTCAGCGGGTTCTTCCTGCCGACGGCCGAGCCGACGTACGCGAACGGGCCCGCCTCGATCTTCCCGGACGACCGCAACCCCGAGCTCGCCCTGTCCCTGTGGGAGGGCGACCTCTACCCGAACGACCGGCCGCAGTCCGTCTACACGCTCGACACGACCAACCTCACCCAGGTGACCAAGGCCGACGGGACGCCGCTGCTCATCCGGCTGCAGCCCGGTCAGACGTTCGAGCTGCCGGGCGGGCGCGGGTCGATCACCTTCGACAAGGTCGACCGGTTCGCCGGTCTCTCGGCGCGGGTCGACCCCGGCAAGGAGCTGACCCTGGTGGCGGCGGTCGCGACGATCCTCGGTCTCATGGCGTCGCTGCTGGTCCGCCGCCGCCGCATCTTCGTCCGCGTCCGCCCGGCGGACGACCCCTCGCGTACGCTCGTCACCATCGGCGGTCTGGCGCGGACTTCGGACCCCGGGCTCGGTGCGGTTCTGGCCGGGCTGCGCACCGAGCTCAGCAAAGGACGTTAGGTATGCCCTCGGCGGAACTGGTCGGGTACTCCAACCTCGCGCTGTACTCGGCGATGGCGATCTTCACCGTGTCGATGCTCCTCTTCGCGGCGTATCTGGCCGCGTTGGGACCGGTCGCCGCGGAGCGCGGGACCACCCGCCGGTCGCGGCAGCTGGTCGGCGCTGGTGCGGCGGCGAAGGGTGCCGCCGGGGCGGACGGCGCCGTCGTCGCCGACGCGGCGTCGTCGGACGGACCGTCGCCCCGGGCCCGCAAGACCGGCAACATCGCGCTCTCGCTCGCCTGGCTCGGCACGTTGCTGCTCATCGCGTCGGTGGTGATGCGCGGCGTGGCCGTGATGCGGCCGCCGTGGGGCAACATGTTCGAGTTCGCGACGGCCGGGGCGGCCGCGGCGTCCCTGGCCTACTGCCTACTGGCGCGGCGCCGGCACTGGGAGTGGCTGGGCCTGTTCGTCATCGGCCCGGTGCTGCTGACCCTGGGCCTGGCCATGTTCGCGTTCTACACCGAGGCCGCCGAGCTCATGCCGGCGCTCAAGAGCGTGTGGCTGGTCATCCACGTGGTGGTGGCGTTCCTCGCCGTCGCGGTGTTCACCATCGGGTTCTCGGTGGGGATCATCTACCTCGTCAAGCGCCGTCGCGAGGAGCACCCGCCGGCCCGGCCGAACTTCGTCGAGACCCTGCCGTCCGCCGCGTCGCTGGAGCGGACCGCATACGGGCTGAACATGGTCGGCTTCATCCTCTGGACGTTCACCCTGGTGGCTGGTGCGATCTGGGCTCAGAAGGCGTGGAGCTCGTACTGGACGTGGGACCCGAAGGAGGTCTGGACGTTCGTCATCTGGGTGGTCTATGCGGCGTACATGCACGCGCGCGCGACGGCCGGGTGGGAGCCGCGCAAGGCCATGTGGATCGCGCTGGCCGGGTACGTCTGCGTGCTGCTGAACTTCACGGTCGTGAACCTGTTCTTCGCGGGGATGCACAGCTACTCGGGGCTGAAGTAGGTCCGATGCTGCGCTACACCGTCCTGCGGCTGCTGATCTTCTTCGGCTGCCTGCTGTTCTTCTGGCTCGTCGGCCTGCGCAACGACCAGATCCTGCTGCTGCTCGTGTCGGCGGCGACGTCGGTGCTGCTCTCGTTCTTCCTGCTGCGCTCGCAGCGTGACCGGTTCTCGGCGCAGATCGCCGACCGCCTGGAGAAGCGCCAGGAGGCCAAGCGTCAGGCGATCGAGGCGGGCGACCTGGACTCCGACGAGGCCGCCGAGGACGCCGAGCTAGACCACCGCCCCGACCGCTGAAACCCCCGCTTCCGGACGCCCGTTGTTGCCAGTTTCGGGGGCGCGCATCTCCAGAAACTCACAACAACGTGAGTCCGGAAGCCGGAGTGAGCCGAAATCGGCCCGTAAATCTCGTCGCTGAGCCGACGCGGCGTCGGGCCCGGATGTCGGCGCGAACGACGCTTTCCCGGCGGAGCAGGTCGGTGAGACCGAACCGGACCCGTTCGAGACCCAGGTTGCCCACTCGGTCGTAACGCCTCTTCTCTTCTGCCCACATCACCTCCGGGTCGACCACACCGTCCCGCGCCATCAAGTACTTGCTCTTCCCGTCCAGCTCCAGCACCGTGCCGTCCTCGAGCCACCCGGCATCGACACGCGCCACGAAGTCGTCGGCCTCGTCGAAGACGCCAACCTGCGGTTCAGGAAGATCGACACCCCACTCGACGAACCGGACGAATGCGTAGGACTCCAGCCATGACTCGCGGCGCCCGTCCACGATCTCCAGCGACTGGTCGGACCGTCGCCTTCCCGACCAGTGGCACTGCATTGCCAGCTGCACCACGACGTCGTCGATCGACGCGAGCTCACGGTGCAGGGCGGCGTCCGCGATGGGAACCGAGACGCGCGGCCCGAACTCGCGGAGGCAGTCGGCCACGGTCCGTGCGACGGTTGTCACCGGAATGCCAGCCAGCTCCGTCACATCCGTCACACTGGAGTCAGCGTGATGGACGACCAAGCCCGGTGCGCGGCGACTCCGCGCGACGCCCGACAGCTTTGTCAGGTGGGCAGTCTCTGCTGGTCCGAGGGGAAGCGGAAGCTCCCACAGGGCGGCTCCGGAGAGATGGCTGAGCGCGTGAGCCGAGCCCTGCTCGGAGAGTGCGGCGGTGGCGGCTCTGAGGTATCGCTCGCGGGAACGGTCCGCAACGGCCCGCGCATACACACCGCGGCGGAGCCGTACCAGGTGGCCGCGTTCGATGAGCCCGGCCAGCCGGAAATCACTGACGCCGAGGTCCTGCGCCTGCGCGCGGGTGAAGACCGAGGGCAGCTCCGGAGGACGCATCCGTCGACTGTCGGTGCCCTCCGACGTGCCCGGCTATGACGACACCTCGGCCTGTGGATGGCGTGGTGACCTGGTCAACCCCTGTGGACAACCCGACCCCCGCTTCCGGACGGCCGTTGTTACCAATTTCGCGGAATCTGACCACTCGAAACTCACAACAACGCGCGTCTGGAAGCGGGAAAGCCCCGGGTTCAGAGGTAGTGGTGGAGGGCTAGGCCCACCGCGAGGAGTAGGGACCACAGCAGCTGGAACTGGCCGGTCCGGGCCAGTACGGGGATGAGGTCGCGTCCCACGGCGCCGGTCCGCAGCGCGGTCAACGCCGGCCAGAGGAGCGCGTATGCGGGCAGCGCCAGCAGCGCGAACCAGGACCCGAGCACCGCGCAGGCCACCACGACCAGCACCGAGACGACGACCAGGCCCGCATACAGGATGCGCGTCCCGCGGTCCCCGAGCCGGACCGCCAGCGTTCGCTTGCCGGCGGCGGCGTCGGAGGGGATGTCGCGCAGGTTGTTCGCCACGAGCACCGCCGACGCCAGCGCGCCGACGCCCACCGCCCCGATCGCGCCCTCCAGCGTCAGGACGCCGGCCTGCGTGTAGAGGGTCCCCAACGTGCCGACGAGCCCGAAGAAGACGAAGACGAAGACCTCGCCGAGCCCGCTGTACCCGTACGGCCGCCGCCCGCCCGTGTAGTACCAGGCGGCCACCACACACAACGCCCCGATCGGCAGCATGACCCACGCCTCGCTCAGCGCGACGAGGGCGAACCCCCACAGCGCGGCGAGGAAGAACGCCACGAACGCCGCCAGCCGCACGTCAGTCGGGTTGGCGAGGTCCTGGCCGACCAACCGGACCGGGCCGACCCGACCGGCGCCGGGCGAGTCCGTCCCGCGGATGCCGTCGGAGTAGTCGTTCGCGTAGTTGACCCCGACCTGGAGCGACAGCGCGACGACCAGCGCGAGCAGCGCATACCCCCAGATCGTCTGCCCGAGCGCGTATGCGGCGCCGGTCCCGACCGCGACGGGGGAGACGGCAACCGGCAGGGTGCGGGGGCGGGCACCCTGGACCCACTCGTTGAACGTGGCCATGCGGGACTTCTGTGACTCGATTCGCTGGTGTGGCTTGGGGATCCGAGTCAGAGGTTACGCAGGAAGTCGGGGTCGTCCTCGGGGCCACGCGGGCCGGTGATCGGCCTTTTCGGGTTCCAGCGGCCGGGCGGCAGCGAGCGCTCGTGGCCGGCGAGCAGCCAGGCGATCGGCCCGACCCACGGGATGAGGACGATGAGGACGAACCACGCGATCTTCGGGAGGTACCTGACCCGGTCGTCCTTCGTCTGGAGACAGTCGACGACGGCGTAGATGGTCAGCGCAAGACCAGCCACCAGCAGCAGCACTCGCATCGGACCGACCTCCCCTCACCCGCGTCGTCGAACGATCACAGTGTCTCACCGAACGCAGCGACCAGCGCGCGGCGGTCGGGCTTCCCGGGGCCCCGTTGCGGGATCGTGTCGAGGACGAGCAGACGGTGCGGCAGGGCGTGGTCCGGGACCACCCCACGCAGCGCCGCCCGGGCGTCTCGCAGCGTCGGGGTCGGGGCTCCTCGACGCAGTGTCACCGCCGCCGAGACGGCCTCACCCCACGTCACGTGCGGGCTCCCGACGACGACCGCGTCGAGCACCCCGGGCACGAACCGGACGATCGCATCCTCAACCGGTCCCGGCGCGACCTTGAGGCCGCCGGTGTTGATGAGGTCGTCGGCGCGACCGCGGATCTCCAGGCGCCCGTCGTCGTCGAACGCGCCGAGATCGTCCGTCCGGAACCAGCGCACGCCGTCGGAGTCCACCATGAAGGCGTCCGCGGTGAGCCGCGGCTGACCCAGATAGCCCAAGGCCACGGTGGCACCGCCGAGGACCACGTGGTGGTCGTTGTCGATGTGGACCTCACTGACCGGAAGCGGCAGCCCGTCGTAGACGCAGCCCCCGGCCGTCTCGCTCATGCCGTACGTCCGCACGATCCGCACGCCGGCGTGCCGGGCCCGCTCGCGGTCCGCGGCCGACGTGGCGGCGCCGCCCACCAGCACCCCGTCGTAGGCGCGGAGCGCGCGGATGCCGGCCGGGTCGTCGAGCAGCCGGGTCAGCTGGGTCGGGACGAGGGCGGTGTAGCAGCGGTCCACGGCGGCGGCCATCCGCTCGGTCGCGAGCGCGAAGCGCGTCACCTCGAACCCGTCGTCCAGGTCGAGCACCTCGGGCGTGGTCCCGCCGACCACAGACCGGACCAGCACCTGCAGGCCCGCGACGTGGTGCGCCGGCAGGGCCAGCAGCCACCGGCCCGGACCGCCCAGGACCTCGTGCGTCGACGTGGCGGACGCCACGAGGCTCTCCGCCGTGAGCATGGCCCGCTTCGCTCCACCCGTGGAGCCCGACGTGGTCACGACGACGGCCACGCCGTCGGGGACGTCCTCCGGGATCTGCTCGAACGGCCCGCTCGCCTCGTCGGCCACCGGTTGCAGCGCGTCGCCGCCGTCCAGCGCCTTCTCGAGGTCGCCCAGGACCGAGAGCACCCCCGGACCACGTGGGACTGCCAGGCGCCGCAGTCCGGTCATCCGCCGATGCTACGTGGCGGTTCGCCCCCACAAGCCTGCTCGAAGGAACAGGCCGGTATGCCCTGGGTCACGCTCTCGAGCGCGGCCGGCGGGCTCAGGGCGAGAGCAGGAAGGCTGTCGCCTCCGCGCCGCCGACGGGGCCACCGCGGGACTGGACCGAGTGGCCGGCACCGGGCACCACGACGAGTCGGCTGCCGGGCATCGCGGCGGCGGTCGCCGTTGCCCACACCAGGGGGGTGGAGAGGTCGCGGTCGCCGGCGAGGATCAGCGTCCGGGGCCCGGACGTCGCGAGGGCCGCGACGGTGGCCTTCGCGTCACGGTCGGACCAGGAGTCGGGGGTCCGGGGCCAGACCCGACACGTGACGACCTCGCCGTTGCCGCCCGCCGCGTTCGCGTCGAACGGGAACAGCTGGTCCGGGGTCAGCGTGCCGACGCGGCCCTCCACGGTCGCCGCCCGTCCACCGGGGTCGCCGTCGGCGCCGCCCCAGGGAAAGTCGAGGTCGAGGCACAGAGTGCTCGCGTGAAGGCCCTGGCTCAGGCTGTCCGCCTCGGTCGTGTCCGCGGCCCGCCACTTCGCCGCGAGCGACCGGATGGGCTGGTCCTGCCCGGTCGCTCCCTGCAGCAGTGCCGGCACCAGGCCGCCGAACGTCGGGTCGACCACCGACATCCCGGTCACGAGGTCCAGGAGCACCGGGGACAGGTCGGGCCACCGGCGCACCGTCGCGTTGAGGGCGTCGGCCGGGTCCCCGCCACAGCCGCTGGCCGCGCATACCGCCCGGAGCACGCGCGCGACCTCGGGGTACACGTCGGTGAGCAGCGGGTCGAACCCGGTCACCGGCACGACCGAGTCGAGGACCAGCCGGTCGACCCGGTCGGGGTGCGCGGCCGCATACCGCTGAGCGACGTAGCTGCCGTAGGACACACCGTCGAGGGACCAGCGCTCGGCGCCCAGGGCGGCCCTCAGGTCCTCGAGGTCGGCGACGGTGTCGCTGGTCGCGTAGTGCGCGCGGTTCGCCCCGACGGTCGCCGCGCACGACGTGACCGCGTCCTCGCTCGGCACCGCGAGGTCGGAGGACCGCATCTGCTGCTGCAGGGCGGGGCAGCTGATCGCCCCGGCCCCGGTGCCGCGCTGGTCGAGCAGGACGATCCGCTGCTCGGCGCCGACCGCCGCGAACCGCGGGATCACCCGCTCAGCGGCCGCGACGCCGCCCTGACCCGGACCGCCGGTCAGGAAGAGCATCGTGCGCGGCGCGTCGAGCTTTCCTCCGACGACGACCGGCAGCGCCAGGGTGCCGGCCGCGGCGTTCTCGCGGTCCAGTGGCACGCGGAGCACCCCGCACCGGTATGCCGCGAGCGGCGCGGCGCAGGGGGCCAGCCCGCTCCAGCTGGCGGCCGCGCCGGCGCCACCGCCGGAGCCACCCGCGGAGCCACCCGTGCCGTCGGAGGGAGCCCCGGCCGCCGAGGGCGGACCGGACGGCGCCGGCGTACCGCTCGGACCCGCCTGGCATCCGGCCAGCGCCGTTAGGGCCAGCCCGATGCCGGCGAGCGCGGCGCCGATACGAGCGCCCGGCCGGCTCATCGCGTCGGCTACTCGGGGCGCCGGGTCATGGCCATGACGTCGAGGGCGTCGTCCAGCTGCTCCTCCGTGAGGTGCCCGGAGTCGAGGTACCCCTCGTCGATGACGACGTCGCGGATCGTCCGGCCCTCCTTGAGGGCCTTCTTCGCGACCGCCGCGGCGTTCTCGTAGCCGATGTGCCGGTTGAGTGGGGTGACGATGCTCGGCGACGACTCGGCGAGGTGCCGCATGTGCGACACACGGGGTGTGATGCCGTCGACGCAGCGGTCGGCGAGGAGCCGGGAGACGCTGGTGAGCAGCCGGGTCGACTCGATGACGTTGCGGGCCATCACCGGCATCATCACGTTCAGCTCGAAGTTGCCGCTGACGCCCGAGTAGGTCACGGCGACGTCGTTGCCGATGACCTGGGCGCAGGCCATCATCGTCGCCTCGCAGATGACCGGGTTGACCTTTCCCGGCATGATCGACGACCCCGGCTGCAGGTCCGGGATGAGGATCTCGCCGAGGCCGGCGCGCGGACCCGAACCCATCCAGCGCAGGTCGTTGCAGATCTTGGCGAGGCTCACGGCCACCGTCTTGAGAGCACCCGACGCCTCGACCAGGGCGTCCCGGGAGCCTTGCGCCTCGAAGTGGTTCCGTGCCTCGCGCAGCGGGAGGCCGGTCTCGTCGATGAGCAGGCCGATGACCTTCTCGGCGAAGCCGGGCGGGGTGTTGATCCCGGTGCCGACCGCCGTGCCGCCGAGCGGCAGCTCGGCGACCCGGGGGAGGACCGCGCGGATCCGTTCGCCCCCGTACCGCACCTGCGCCGCATACCCGCTGAACTCCTGGCCGAGCGTGACCGGGGTGGCGTCCATGAGGTGAGTACGTCCGGCCTTGACGATGTCGGCGAACTCCTCCGCCTTGCGCTCCAGCGACTCGGCCAGGTAGTCGAGGGCGGGCGCGAGCTCCTGGACGAGGGCCGCGGAGGTGGCCAGGTGGATCGCCGTGGGGAAGACGTCGTTGCTGCTCTGCGAGGCGTTCACGTGGTCGTTGGGGTGGACGCGTGTCCCGTCGCGGGAGGCGATGGTGGCGATGACCTCGTTGGCGTTCATGTTGCTCGACGTGCCCGACCCGGTCTGGAAGACGTCGAGCGGGAACTGGTCGTCGTGGTCGCCGGCTGTGACCTCGGCGGCGGCGGCGGCGATGCGTTCGGCGATCTCCGGCTCCACCACGCCCAGCTGGCTGTTGACGCGGGCGGCGGCGCCCTTGATCCGTCCCAGGGCGTGCACGACGGCCGGTTCGATCGGCGTGCCTGAGATGGGGAAGTTCTCGATCGCCCGCTGAGTCTGGGCCTGGTACAGCGCGTCGCGCGGCACCCGTACCTCGCCCATCGTGTCGTGCTCGATCCGGTATGCGTCGGCGTCCGGCTGCGTCGTCGTCAGCTCGTCGGTGCTCATCGCCCCAGTGTGCCGCGTCCGCCCGCGTGGGGGACCACGAGGTGACCGATCCGATGCCGGGGAGGCGGCAGGATGTCGGTCATGGACCCGACCGCCCCGTCCGAGCCGCTGGCCCGGCTCGCCACCGCCCACGGGGTCGCGACCGACTACTGGGACTGGCAGGGGCGGCCCGCACCGATCTCGGCGGAGACGATCGAGGCGGTGCTGGCGGCGCTCGGCGTGCCGGCGCATACGCCGGATGAGGTCGAGGCCGCGCTGCGCGAGGTCGGCGACCGGTTCTGGCGGCGGACCCTGCCGGCGACGGTCGTGGCCCGCGAGGGGTGGGCGCCGTGGGTCTTCGTGCACGTGCCGGACGGGACCGGCGCGCGGCTGACCATCGACCTCGAGGACGGCCGCGAGTGGGAGGTCAGGCAGGTCCACCACCTCGTCGAGCCGCGCTGGGTGGACGGGACGCTGGTCGGCGAGGCCGCGTTCGAGCTGCCGTGGAACCTGCCGCTGGGCTGGCACCGGATGGTCGCGCACGTGGACGCGGAGCCGCTGGACCCCGCCACAACGACGGCGACGGTCGTGGTGACGCCGCACCGGCTGACGCTCCCGGAGGGCCTCGACGAGCGCCGGGCGGTCGGCGTGGCCACGCAGCTCTACCAGGTCCGGTCATCGGAGTCCTGGGGCATCGGCGACCTCGACGACCTCGCTCGGCTGGGTACCTGGGCGAGCTCGCAGCACGGCGCCGACTTCGTGCTGGTCAACCCGCTCCACGCGGCCGAGCCGGTGCCGCGGATGGAGCCCTCGCCCTACCTGCCGACGAGCCGCCGGTTCCTCAACCCCCTCTACCTGCGGGTCGAGGACGTCCCGGAGGCCCGCCTGCTGGACCCGGACGACGCCGTGCGGCTCGAGGCGGTGGCGACTCACGGGCGGGCGCTCAACGGGGCCGACGGGATCGATCGCGACGGGTCCTGGGAGCTGAAGCGCGCCGCCCTCGGACTGGTCCACTCCGTCGGGCTCACCGGCGAGCGGGCTGACGCATACCGACAGTTCCTGGTCGTGGAGGGCGAGGGCCTCGTGGCGTACGCCACCTGGTGCGCGCTGGCCGAGGCGTACGGGCTGCCGGTCGAGGGGTGGCCGGCTGAGCTGCGCGACCCGCACAGCGCCTCGGTGGCGCAGTGGCGGGAGGAGCACGCCGACGAGGTCGACCTGCATTGCTGGCTGCAGTGGCTGCTCGCCGAGCAGGTGCGCGAGGTCCAGGTGGCCCTCCGCGGTTCCGGTATGCGGGTCGGCCTGGTCGAGGACCTCGCCGTCGGGGTCCACACGCAGGGCTCGGACGCGTGGTCGCTGTCCGACGTGCTGGCGGGCGGGGTGTCCGTCGGGGCGCCGCCGGACCAGTTCAACCAGCTGGGCCAGCGGTGGGACCAGCCGCCGTGGCGACCCGATCGCCTTGCGGAGCAAGGGTATGGGCCGTTCCGCGACATGGTGCGGACCGCGCTGCGCGACTCCGGCGGCGTGCGGATCGACCACGTGATCGGGCTGTTCCGGCTGTGGTGGATCCCGCGGGGGATGACGCCGGACCAGGGGACGTACGTGCGGTACGACCACGAGGCGCTCATCGGCATCCTCGCGCTGGAGGCCCAGCGGGCGGGGGCGGTGGTGATCGGGGAGGACCTCGGCGTCGTCGAGCCGTCGGCCCGGGAGTACCTCCTCGAACGTGGGGTGCTCGGGACGTCGATCCTCTGGTTCGAGTGGGAGGGGCAGGGACCACGGCCGCCGGAGCACTACCGGAGCCTGTGCCTGTCCTCGGTGACCACGCACGACCTGCCGCCGACGGCCGGGTACCTCACGCTGGAACACGTCGCGATCCGCGAACGGCTCGGCCTGCTGACCCGCAGCGTGGAGGAGGAGCGAGAGGCGGAGCTGTCCGCGATCGGGCACGTGCGGTCGGCGTTGGTGCTGCACGGGCTGCTGCAGCCGGAAGCGTCGGAGGAGGACCTGCTCGTCGCTCTGCACGCGTGGCTCGCGCAGACGCCGAGCCGGATGCTCGTCGTGGCGCTCGCGGACCTCGTCGGCGACCGTCGCGCCGTGAACCAGCCGGGAACGCTGGACGAGTACCCGAACTGGCGCGTCCCGCTCACCGACCCTGCCGGCCGCCTGGTCCGGCTCGAGGGCGTCACGAGCGGCGGCGATGACGGCCTGGCGGCGCGGATCTTCGGCGCCCTCGGCACGCGCTGACGCCTTCCAGACGCCCGTTGTTGCCAGTTTCGGCTCGCTCAGCGACCCGAAACGGCAACAACGGGCGTCCGGAAGCGGGAAGCCTCAGAAGTACCAGGGGAAGGGGGACCAGTCGGGCTCGCGCTTCTCGAGGAACTGGTCGCGGCCCTCGACCGCCTCGTCGGTCATGTACGCCAGCCGCGTCGCCTCGCCGGCGAACACCTGCTGACCCATCAGCCCGTCGTCCACGAGGTTGAAGGCGAACTTGAGCATCCGCTGGGCCATCGGCGACTTCCCGAGGACCTCGCGCGCCACCGCCAGCGCCGTGCTCTCGAGCTCCTCGTGCGGAGCGACGATGTTGACGGCGCCCATCCGGTGCATGTCCTCGGCCGAGTAGGTCCGGCCGAGGAAGAAGATCTCGCGGGCGAACTTCTGGCCGACCATCCGGGCCAGGTACGCGGACCCGTACCCGCCGTCGAACGACCCCACGTCGGCGTCGGTCTGCTTGAACTGGGCGTGCTCCCTCGACGCGATGGTCAGGTCGCAGACCACGTGCAGCGAGTGTCCGCCGCCGGCCGCCCACCCCGGGACGACGGCGACGACCACCTTGGGCATGGTCCGGATCAGCCGTTGCACCTCGAGGATGTGCAGTCGACCACCCGCCGTCGCCGTCAGCGCCGTGTCGACGGTCTCCGCGGTCTCGCCCGCCGCGTACTGGTAGCCCGACCGACCCCGGATCCGCTGGTCACCGCCGGTGCAGAACGACCACTGCCCCTTGGCCGACGGACCGTTCCCGGTGAGCAGGACGACGCCGACGTCCGGCGTCTGGCGCGCGTGGTCGAGGACCCGGAACAGCTCGTCCACCGTGTGGGGCCGGAACGCGTTGAGCACGTCCGGCCGGTGGAAGGCGACCCGAACCGCACCGAGCCCGCGCGCTCGGTGGTAGGTCACGTCGGTCAGGTCGAAGCCCGGCACCTCGTCCCACGCGGACGGGTCGAACAGCTCGCTGGGGGAGTCCGGCACGGCCCGAGGATACGGGCCCTCAGCCCTCCTGCAGCGTCGTCGGCGCTCCGTGGACGGCCGGGATGCGGCCCATCCGCCCGCCCTGGAAGTCCTCGAACGCCTGCAGCACCTCCGCCTTGGTGTTCATGACGAACGGACCGGCCCACGCCACCGGCTCGCGAATCGGCCGGCCACCGAGGACGAGCACGTCGAGCCCCGCCAGCCGGCTCTCCTGGCTCCGGTTCGCGGCGACGGTCACGAGGTCGCCGGCGCCGAGGACCGCGAGGTTGCCGGTCCGCACCGGGGTGTCGCCGACGGTGCCCTCGCCGGAGAGGACGTAGACGAGGGCGTTGAAGTCCGTCGGCCACGGCAGGTCGAGGTGAGCGGTGGGCGACAGGGTCGCGTGGACGAGGGCCATCGGCGTATGCGTGGAGCCCGGCCCCTGCAGACCGGCCACCTCACCGGCGATGACGCGGACCAGCACCCCGCCGTCCGGTGTCGTCGCCAACCCGACCGAGGAGCCACGGATGTCCTGGTAGCGCGGCGTGACCAGCTTCTGGTGGCGCGGGAGGTTGACCCACAGCTGGATGCCGTGGAACAGCCCGCCCTGGGTGACCAGCCACTCCGGCGGAGCCTCGATGTGCAGAAGTCCCGACCCGGCGGTCATCCACTGGGTGTCGCCGTCGGTGATCGTCCCCCCGCCGCCGTTGCTGTCCTGGTGGTCGAAGACGCCGTCCATGATGTACGTGACCGTCTCGAAGCCCCGGTGCGGGTGCCACGGCGTGCCCTTGGGCTCGCCCGGCGCGTACTCCACCTCGCCCATCTGGTCCATGTGGATGAACGGGTCCAGCCGGCGCAGGTCCACGCCGGCGAAGGCCCGACGGACGGGGAAGCCCTCGCCCTCGTAGCCGCTCGGCGCATCGGTCCGCTGGATCACCGGGCGGGCCACGGCGGCCAGCTCGGGCCGGGCGATCCGCGGCAGGACGCTGGTGTCGGACACGGTGACGGCGGGCACGAGGACCACTCCTTCAGTCGGCAGTTGATCCTTCAACAAGTGTAGGGTCTCCCGGCATTCCGGGGCACCGTACTCTCGGAACTGTGCCGATTCCGGAGTTCGTGGCCCGCCTGCGCGAACACGTGGGAACCGACCTGCTCTGGCTGCCGGGCGTCGCGGCGGTCGTCGTGCGGCCCAGCCAGGTCCGCGGCGCCGACGAGGTGCTCCTCGTCCAGCGCGCCGACACGCTCGCCTGGACCGTCGTGACGGGGATCCTCGACCCGGTCGAGGAGCCCGCCGTCGGCGCGGTCCGTGAGGTCCTCGAGGAGACCGGGGTCGTGGCCCGCGCCGAGCGGCTCGTGTGGGCTCACACGACCCCCGTGGTCGAGTACGACAACGGGGACCTCTCGGCCTTCCTCAGCCTGTGCTTCCGCTGCTCCTGGGTCGAGGGGGAGCCGGTGGTCGCCGACGACGAGTCGGTCGACGCCCGCTGGTTCCGACTCGACGAGCTGCCCCCGATGTCGCAGAGCCAGCGCCGCCGCATCGAGCTGGCCGTCGAGAACCACCCCGAGGCCGTCTTCGCCACATGACCGCCCTCCCGGTTCTCGACGACCTGCTCGGCGGTATGCGCGTCGTCACCCTTCCGCTGCGGATCCGGTTCCGGGGCGTGGACCACCGGGAGTTGGTCCTCCTTCGCGGGCCCGAAGGCTGGGGCGAGTTCGGGCCGTTCCTCGAGTACGGCACCGCCGAGTCGTCGCGCTGGCTGGCGGCGGCCATCGAGGCGGCGTGGGAGGGCTGGCCGGCGCCGGTGCGCGACCGGGTCCCGGTCAACGCCACCCTCCCCGCGGTGCCCCCCGACCAGGTCGCCGCGGTCCTCGCCCGGTACGACGGCTGCGACACCGTGAAGGTCAAGGTGGCCGAGCCCGGCCAGACGCTCGCCGACGACGTCGACCGCGTCGCCGCGACCCGCGAGGTCGTCGGCGCGCGGGCGAGGATCCGTGTCGACGCCAACGCGGCCTGGGACGTCGACGAGGCCGTCCGCCGGCTCACCGCGCTCGCCGTGTACGACCTGGAGTACGCCGAGCAGCCCTGTCCGTCGGTCGACGACCTCAAGGAACTCCGAGTTCGGTTGGCGCGCAACGGAGTCGACGTCAAAGTCGCCGCCGACGAGTCGATCCGGAAGGCCGAGGACCCCGTTCGCGTCGCCCGCGAGGGCGCCGCCGACATCGTCGTCGTGAAGGTGCCGCCGCTCGGCGGCGTCCGCCGGGCGCTCGACATCGCCGCGGAGTGCGGGCTCCCGACGGTGGTCAGCTCCGCCCTCGACTCGTCGGTGGGGATGGCCGCGGGAGTGGCCCTCGCGGCCGCCCTGCCCGAGCTTCCGTATGCGTGCGGTCTCGGCACGGTCGAGCTGCTGGCCGCCGACGTGGTCCGGGAGCTCCTCGTGCCGCACGGCGGGTCGGTCCCCGTGGGTCCGGTACTCGCCGACGAGGACATGCTCGCCGCAGCCGCCGCGTCGCCCGAACGAGTCGCATGGTGGCGTGAGCGCGTCGTGAGCTGCCACGCATACCTGGCCGACCCTCGAGCACCGAGGCCCTGACCGATGCTCCAGGTCTGTCTCAACGGCAGCCGGCGTCCGCATGACCGCGTCCCCGTCACCCTCACCCAGATCGCGGAAGCGGCCACGGCGGCGGTGGCGGCCGGCGCCGAGTCGGTCCACGTCCACCCGCGAACCGACCGCGGGCGGGAGACGCTGGACGGGGAGCTCGTGGCGCTCACCGTGGAGGCCGTGCGCCGGGCGGTGCCCGGTATCCCGGTCGGGGTGACCACTCGCGACGGTCTGACCGCCGACGCGGTGGAGCGCCTCGCGGTGGTCAGTCGCTGGCCGCGGCCCGACGACGGCGGACCGGACTTCGCCAGCGTGAACTGGCACGAGGGGCTGACGAGCGACCTCGCCACGGTCCTGCGCACGCGGCACATCGAGATCGAGGCCGGCCTGTGGACCCCGAGCGCAGCGGCCGACTTCGTGGGAAGGCGATGGCCGTGGCGGGTGATGCGGGTCCTCATCGAGGCGGTACCCGGCTGGTCACCCGGCGGGTACGGCACCTGGGCGGTCGAGCGAATTCTCTCGGCACTCGGTTCCCAGCCGGCGCCCCTGCTCGTGCACGGGGAGGACAAATGGGCCTGGCCAGTGCTGCGCTGGGCGCAGAAGGAGGGCTACGACACACGAATCGGGTTGGAGGACACGCTGTTCGACGAGGCCGGACTGCGCGCACGGAGCAACGCCGCACTCGTCCGCGAGGCCATCACCGGCCGCCGGGCGCCGTGACGGGGAGGGTGGCTGCGCGTCTCCCAGCCGATGCTGATTTCATGGGGATCGTGCCTCAGGCTGTCCCTCGACCGGTCGGCGACGAGCGGCACCGCGCGGCGACCGCCCGCCTGCTCGACGACCTGGCCGCTCTCCCACCCGACGCGCCGGTCCGGCTCGGGAAGCGCACGTCCAACCTCTTCCGCCAGCGCACGACCGACTCGGCCCGGCTCGACGTCTCGGACCTGACCCACGTCGTCGACCTCGACCCCGTGAGCCGGACCGCGCGCGTCCAGGGCATGACGACGTACGAGAACCTCGTCGCCGCCACGCTGCCGCACGGCCTCATGCCCCTCGTCGTCCCGCAGCTGCGCACGATCACCCTCGGCGGGGCGGTGACCGGCCTGGGCATCGAGGCGTCCTCGTTCCGGTCCGGGCTCCCGCACGAGTCGGTGCTCGAGGCCGAGATCCTCACCGGTGACGGCGAGGTCGTCGTCGCGCGCCCTGAGGGCGACCACGCGGACCTTTTCCACACGTTCCCGAACTCCTACGGTTCCTTGGGGTATGCGCTCAGCCTCACCATCGAGCTCGAGCGCGTGCACCCCTACGTGGCGCTTCAGCACGTCCGGTTCGGGTCGCTGACCGACGTCCAGGACGCCATCGGCGAGATCATGCAGACACGCGCGTGGGACGGCGAGGTCGTCGACTTCCTCGACGGCGTCGTGTTCTCCCGCGACGAGATCTACCTGACCCTCGGCCGCTGGACCGACTCCGTTGTGGGGCAACCGGATCCGAGCGACTACACCGGACAGCGGATCTTCTACCGGTCGCTGCAGCAGCGCGACCGCGACGTGCTGACGGTCCACGACTACCTCTGGCGGTGGGACACCGACTGGTTCTGGTGCTCCCGTGCGTTCGGCGCTCAGCAGCCTGTGGTGCGCCGACTGTGGCCGCGGAGCAAGCTGCGCAGCGACGTCTACTGGAAGATCGTGGCCTTCGAGAACCGGCACCACGTCATGGCCCGGCTCGACGCCCGACGGGGCCGGCCTCCTCGGGAGCGCGTCGTCCAGGACGTCGAGATCCCTCTCCGCCGGACGGCCGAGTTCCTCGACTGGTTCCTCCGTGAGGTGCCCATCGAACCGGTCTGGCTGTGTCCCATCCAGCTGCGCCCGACATCGACGGCCGCCGACCAGCACACGTACCGCGACGACGGCGAGGCCCCGTGGCCGCTCTACCCCATGTCGCCCGGTCAGCCCTACGTCAACGTCGGCTTCTGGTCCACGGTCGCGATCGAGCCCGGCCACGAGGACGGCGACGTGAACCGCGCCATCGAGGACGAGGTCGGCCGGCTGGGCGGCCACAAGTCCCTCTACTCTGACGCGTTTTACGACGAACCGACGTTCGACCGGCTCTACGGTGGTTCCGAGTACCGCCCGGTGAAGAAGCGGTACGACGCGGGGGGCCGTCTCCCTACCCTCTACGACAAGGCGGTGCGCAGACGATGACGACGTTGCTCGGCAAGACCAACATGGACCGCGCGCCCGGGCGGCTCACGGTGGCCGGGGCGTTCTCCCTCGTGTTCGGCGACAGCCCTCCAGTCCGTTTCGACGCGTTCGACGGGTCCTCGACCGGACCGGTCGACGCGCCGTTGCGGCTCCTGCTGCGCAGCAGGCGCGGGCTGGACTACCTCCTGACGTCGCCGAACTCGCTTGGCGTGACCCGCGCATACCTGCAGGGCGACCTGGTCATCGAGCCGATGGACGAGGGCGACCCGTACGAGGTGCTCACGTCGCTCGAGGACAGCCTGGTGCCACACCGGCCCACGGTCTCGGACCTCCCCGAGCTCGCGCGCTTCGTGCGGCAGCACCTGCCGCGAGTGCCCGCGCCGCCCAAGGAGGAGACGCCCAGTCCGCTGCGCCGGATGGCGCACGGACTGACCCACGGCCGCGCCCGCGACGCCGAGGCCATCCATCACCACTACGACGTGTCGAACCGGTTCTACGAGCTGCTCCTCGGCCCGTCGATGGCGTACACGTGCGCGGTGTACCCCACCGCGGACGCGTCGCTGGAGACCGCCCAGGACGAGAAGTTCGACCTGGTCTGCCGCAAGCTCGGGCTGCAGCCTGGGATGCGCCTGCTCGACGTCGGCTGCGGCTGGGGCGGCATGGTGCGCCACGCGGTGACGCACTACGGCGTCACCGCGATCGGGGTGACCCTCTCCAAGGAGCAGGCCGCGTGGGGCGCCGCGCGCCTGGAGCGCGAGGGCCTCGCCGACCGCGGCGTCATCCGGCACGGCGACTACCGCGACGTGGCCGAGAGCGGGTTCGACGCGGTGTCGTCGATCGGCCTCACCGAGCACATCGGAGTGTCGAACTACCCCGCCTACTTCGGGTTCCTGCGCAGCCGGCTCCGCGACGGTGGGCGCCTCCTCAACCACTCCATCACCCGGCCCGACAACCAGCACCCTGGCATCCCCTCCCGCGGGTTCATCAACCGGTACGTCTTCCCGGACGGTGGGATCACGGGGTCCGGGACGATCGTCGAGGCGATGGAGGACCAGGGTCTCGAGGTGCGCCACCAGGAGAACCTGCGCGAGCACTACGCGATGACGACCCGCGACTGGTGCCGCAACCTCTCCGACAACTGGGACGCCGCGGTCGCCGAGGTCGGGCTCGGCGTGGCCCGGGTCTGGGGTCTCTACCTGGCGGGGTCGCGCGTGTCGTTCGAGCGCAACCGGATCCAGCTGCACCAGGTGCTCGCCTCCAGGACCACCGCCGACGGTGACTCCGGGTTCGGGCTACGACCGACCTGGGCGAGCTGAGGTCCGCCGCTGCGGCGGGGCTACCGCGCCGCAGCGCGGCTCCTCCACCAGCGCCACAGGGCGGTCACGATCAGAGCGCCGAGGATCGAGCCGATGATGCCGCTGGGCCGCAGCTCGAGGCCGTCGCCGCGCACGAGGCTGGCCAGAAGGCCGCCGACCAACGACCCGACGAGACCGGAGACGAACGCCATCGTCCAGTCGATGCCCTTGCCGCCCCTCCCCAGGATGAGCTGAGCGGCCGCGCCGACCAGCATGCCGAAGAGGATGATCGCGATGATGAGCACGGCCGCAGCGTAACCGGCCCGCCCTGGGCTAGCCCGAGGCGGCCGCCTGCTTCTTCAGCTCGGCGCGGGCCAGGGCGTTCTTGTGCACCTCGTCCGGCCCGTCCGCGAACCGCAGCGTCCGGATCCCGGCCCAGGCCGCGGCGAGCGGGAAGTCCTGGCTGAGACCACCCGCGCCGTGGGCCTGGATGGCCTTGTCGAGGATCCACTCGACCGTGGCCGGGGTGGCGATCTTGATCGCCTGGATCTCGGTGTGGGCGCCCTTGTTGCCGACGGTGTCCATCAACCATGCCGTCTTGAGCACGAGCAGCCGCAGCTGCTCCAAGCGGACCCGGGACTCGGCGATCCAGTCGCGGATGACGCCCTGTTCCGACAGCGGCCGGCCGAACGCCTGGCGTGACGCCACGCGGGCGCACATCAGCTCGACGGCGCGCTCGGCGACGCCGATCGACCGCATGCAGTGGTGGATCCGGCCCGGCCCCAGGCGGGCCTGCGCGATGGCGAACCCGTCTCCCTCGCCGCCGACGAGGTTCGCCGCGGGCACCCGCACGCCGTCGAAGGCCAGCTCGGCGTGGCCGCCGTGGTCGCGGTCGTCGTACCCCATGACCGACATCGGCCGCACCACGGTCAGGCCCGCGGCGTCACGCGGGACGAGGATCATGCTCTGCTGCCGGTGCCGCTCCGCCGTCGGGTCGGTCTTGCCCATGACGATGAACACCGCGCAGTCCGGGTTCATGGCGCCGGTGATCCACCACTTGCGCCCCGTGACGACGTACCCGTCGCCGTCGCGCTCGATCCGGGTCGCGATGTTCGTCGCGTCGGACGAGGCGACGTCCGGCTCGGTCATGGCGAAGGCCGAACGAATCTCGGCTCGCAGCAATGGTTCCAGCCACTCGGCCTTCTGCGCGTCGCTTCCGAACTGGGCCAGCACCTCCATGTTCCCGGTGTCGGGCGCCGAGCAGTTCAGGGCGGCCGGCGCGAGCTGGATCGCGCGTCCGGTGATCTCGGCGAGGGCCGCGTACTGGAGGTTGGTCAGCCCGGCTCCGGACGGGCCGGGCAGGAACGCGTTCCACAGCCCGCGCGCCTTGGCCTCCTCACGGAGCGTCGCGAGGACGGGCGCGCGGCTCCAGGCCCACGGGTCCTCGAGCTCGCCGAGCTCGCGCGCGAAGACCGGCTCCGCCGGGTGCACCTGGGTCTCCATGAGGTCCAGCAGCGTCGCGCGCAGCTGTTCGGTATGCGGGTCCCAGCCGAAGTCCATCAGCCGTGCCTTCCTGTCGCGTCGTGCGCCATCGAGTCCAGCCCCATCTGCACGAGCGGCTCCACCATCGCCCCGATGGCGGCGAACCCCTCGCCGACCGTCTGACCGTGGGCGTGGCGGTAGTGGATCCCCTCGAGGATGACCGCAAGCTTGAAGCACGCGAGGCCCTCGTGGAACCCGAGGGAGCCGAGGTCGCGGCCGGTGCGCGCCGCATACCGCCGCATCACGTCCTCCCGCGTCGGGAAGCCGGCCGCTTGGGGCGCGGTCGAGACACCGGCGCCGACGCCGAGCGCGGCGATCCGCTGGTAGGTGAGCAGCAGCGCGACGTCGGTCAGCGGGTCGCCGAGCGTCGCCATCTCCCAGTCGACGACGGCGCCGATGTCGCCGGAGGGCGTGACGAGGACGTTGTCGAGGCGGTAGTCGCCGTGGACGACGGTCCCGGGTGAGTCCGGCGGGATGTGCTGGCCCAGCCGGACCCGCAGCTCGTCGATCCCGGCGACGTCGCGACTGCGCGAGGCGTCCAGCTGCTGACCCCAACGTCTCACCTGTCGGCCGAGGAAACCCTCGGGCCGTCCGAACTCCGACAGGCCCACGGCCGCGACGTCGACGAGGTGCAGGTCACCCAGCGTGTCCACGAGACGCTCGCCGATTTCGCGGGTCCGCTTCTCTCCCAACGTCTCCAGCTCGGCCGCCGACCGGTACGGCACGCCATCGACCAGCGACATCACGTAGAACGGCGCCCCGAGCACCGACTCGTCGGCGCACCACGCATACGTCTCGGGGACCGGCACCGGGGTCCCCTGGAGCGCCGAGATGACGCGGTACTCGCGCCCCATGTCGTGCGCCGTCGCGAGGACGTGGCCGAGCGGTGGGCGGCGGACGACGACCGACGTCGTGCCGTCGGACACGCGGTAGGTGAGGTTGGACTTGCCGCCGGCGATGAGCTCTCCGGTGAGGGCGCCGTCGAGGAGCGGCGGTGTGGCTCCGTCCAGCCACTGCCGCAGGGCGGTGAGGTCCAAGCCCGGCGGGTCGGCGGTCACGCCTCCCACACGACCCTCCCGACCGTGACGCCGTCGGCGAGCCGTTGCACGCCCTCTGGGAGCCCGTCGAACGGCACGCGTTCGCCGACCACCGGGGCGATCGCTCCCTCGGCCACCAGCCGGAGCAGCTGCTCGTGGGCGGCCCGCACCCGAGAGGGGTCGACCTGCGCGTAGAGCCCCCAGTGGAGGCCGAGGATCGCGTAGTTCTTGACCAGGGCGTGGCCCAGCGGCGGCGACGGCATGGTCCCGCTGGCGAACCCCACCACGACGATTCGGCCCTCGAACGCGACGCACTTCGTCGACTGGGCGTAGGCGTCGCCGCCGACGGGGTCGAACACGACGTCCGCTCCGCGTCCGCCGGTCGCCCCCCGGACCGCGGCGACGACGTCCTCGGTACGCCGGTCGATCACGAGGTCGGCCCCGCACCGCCGCGCCACCTCGGCCTTGGCCGGCCCGCCGACGACCGCGACGACCCGGGCGCCGGCGGCCTTGCCCAGCTGCACGGCGGCGGTGCCGACCCCGCCGGCGGCCGCGTGGACGAGCAGGGTCTCGCCCGGCTGGAGGTGCGCCCGCTCGTGCAGGGCGAACCAGCCGGTCTGATAGGCGATGACGAACCCCGACGCCTCCGCGTCGTCCAGGCCGGGGGGCGCCGGGAAGCTCACCGCCGCCTCCATCAGCGCCTCGGTCGCGAACGAGCCATGCGGGAGGACGCAGCTGCCGACCACCCGGTCGCCGACCGCGAAGCCGGCTACCTCGGACCCGACGGTCACGACCTCGCCACACGCCTCGACGCCCGGTGTGAAGGGAAGATCCGGACGGACCTGGTACTGACCGCGGCACAGCAGCACGTCCGGAAAGTTCGCCGGAGCGGCGAGGACCCGCACGAGGAGCTGCCGCGGTCCGGGCTCCGGCGCCGGCGTCTCCGCCAGCCGGAGCGCCACCGCCGGTTCGCCATAGGACTCGACCCGCCAGGCCCTCATGCCGACGCTCCCGCGTCGAGCTTGGCCTGCAGGCGGCCCATGCCGGCCAGCCAACCGTCCGGGTCGGCGGCCCGGGCCTGGTAGTAGCCCGCCACCTCGGGGTGCGGCAGGACGAGGAACCGGTCGCCCCCGAGCGCCTCCCAGACGACGTCGGCGACCTCCTCGGGCTCCAGGGCGCGGTCGCGGCTGAGGAGCTCCTTCAGGGGCCCGGCCTCGTCGAGCATCCGGGTGCGGACCCCCTGGGGGCAGACCGCCTGGACGACGATGCCGCGGTGCCCGTACGTGGCGCGCAGCCACTCCGCGAAGGCCACGGCGCCGTGCTTCGACACCGAGTACGGCGCGCTGCCGAGCATGGTCAGCAGACCGGCCGCGGACGCGGTGACCACGAACCGGCCGCCGCTGGGGCTGCCATCCAGCCACCGCGGGACCAGGAGCCGCGCCGCGCGGACGTGCGCGAGGACGTTCACCTCGAGAGCAGTGGCCCACGCGGCCTCCGGGGTGTCGAGACCCCGGCCCACGTCGGTGCCGGCGTTGGCGAAGTAGACGTCGACCCGTCCCAGCTCGGCCAACGACTGCTCGACGAGACCGGCCACCCCGGCCTCCGAGGCGCAGTCCCCGACGACGGCAGCGGCCCCGATCGTCGACGCGACGTCCTCGACCGCCGGGTCGAGGTCGGCCAGGACGAGCCGGAACCCTTCCGCGGACAGCCGGTGCGCGATCGCCCGGCCGATGCCTCCCGCGGCGCCGGTCACGACGGCCGTGGAGCCCGTCGTATACACCTCAGACGCCGCCCATCATGGTGAGCCCGCCGTCGAGAACCAGGGTCTGACCGGTCACCCACGAGGCGTCCGCGGACAGCAGGTAGGCGACGGCCGCGGCCACGTCGGCGGGCTCCCCGAGGCGCTTGAGCGGATAGGTCGCGGACACCTGCTCCTCGCGGCCCTCGTAGAGCGCGGTGGCGAACACCGTCTTGACCACGGCCGGGGCGACGGCGTTGACCCGGATCGCCGGGCCCAGCTCGACGGCGAGCTCCTCGGTCAGGTGCACGAGCATCGCCTTGCTGGCGCCGTAGAACCCGATCCCCGGCGCCGGCTTGAGGCCGGCGATCGAGGCGACGTTGACGATGGCTCCTCCGTGCTCGCCGAGCCACGCCGCATACGCCTGCTGAACCCACGAGAGTGCCGCGATGCAGTTGACCTCGACGATCTTGCGCGCCGCCGCGAGGTCCAACGTGACGAGCGGTCCGAAGGCGGGGTTGATGCCGGTGTTGTTGACGAGGAGGTCGAGGCTCCCGAAGGTCTCCACGACGCGCGTCACGGTGTCGCGCTGGTGGTCGAGGTCGTCGGCCTTGCCGGCCACGGCCATCGCGTGCTCGGGTCCGCCCAGCTGCTCCACGGCGGCGTCCAACGCCTCCTGGCGCCGAGCCGTGATGCAGACGCGAGCCCCCTCGTCCACCAGCCGCTGTGCGATGCCGAGACCGATGCCCCGGCTCGCGCCGGTCACGAGGGCCACCGACCCGTCGAACCGTCCCATTCGGGCCTCCTCCGTCGACGTTGCCAGGTAAGCGCTTGCTTACCCTGGCTTACCGAGATCGTCCCGTCAACCGCGTGCGTGCCGCCCACGAGGCCGTCCGCCGGGCAGCCGCCGCACGACCGGGGCGAGCATCTCGCCCACCTCGGGGACCCGCATCAGCAGGGCGAGGCCGAAGTAGACCACCGCGAAGACCAGACCGCCCACGGTGAGCTCCGCGAGGGCCCACATCCGGCCGGACTGCCCGTCGCGGAGGGGCATCGTGACGACGTACGAGAGCGCCGACGCGACCATGCACGCGGCGACCATCCGGACCCAGCTGAACGCCACCTCACTGAACCCGAGCCGCCCGACGCGCCGCCGGACGAACCACATTCCGAAGGCGGCGCTGCAGACGTTGCTGACGACGAGCCCGACCGCCACGACCGCCACGGTGATCTCCGGGCGGACGCCCAGGGCCAGCAACGCGATCCCCGAGGCGACCACCGACAACACGACCTGTTCGAAGAAGACCATCCGGCCGTCGTCCTGGGCGTAGAAGAACCGCTGGTTGAGCACGTCGATCCCGAAGGGCACGATGCCCGGCGCCATGACGGCGAGGACCAGCGCCATCGCGGGGATCTCGCGCGGGTCGCGGGACGAGAAGAGCAGCGTCACGACCGGTAGCGCGAAGACGACCAGGGCGAACGTCGCGGGGATGGTGAGCACCGTGGGCAGCGCGAGCCCGCGGCGGTACTCGGTGCGGAGCAGCTCCGTATCCCCGTCGTGGACCGCCCTGGACAGCCGCGGGTAGATCGCCGTGATGATCGACAGGGTCACGAACCCGTGCGGGACCATGAAGATGAAGAACGCCGAGGCGTAGACGGAGATGCCGGCGACGAAGTCCGTGCTCGGCGCCTTCGACGCGTGCCAGATGACCTGGGACGCGACGAGGTAGCTCAGCTGCGAGACGAGCAGCGCGATGAAGGCCCAGCCCGCCACCTTGGACGTGGTGCGGAGTCCGACGCCGCGGATCCCGAAACGTGGCTGCCAGCGGAACCCGGTGCGCCACAGAGCGATCACGAGCACGAGCGCCTGCGCGACGATGCTGAGCGTCGCGCTCCCGGCGAACAGCCACACCATGGACGCGGTCCACTGGCCCGGGCTGGTGTGCCCGTCGTAGAGCGCCATGAACGCCAGCAGGCCGGCGATCGCGAAGACGTTGGCAACCGCCGGAGCCCACGCGAACGCGGCGAACTGGCTCCGCGCGTTGAGCACCTGTCCCAGCACCGCATACAGGCCGTAGAAGAAGATCTGCGGCATCGTCAGGACGGCGAAGAAGGTGGCCAGCGCCCGGTCGTCCGGAGCGAGGCTCCCGGCGTAGAGGAACACGAACCAGCCCGCCGCGGCGGTGCAGACGGCCGTCACGACGAGCATGCCCGCCGTGGAGAGCGTGATGATGCGGTCGGTGTACTCGCGGCCGCCGTCCGGCAGCCGCATGGCCTTGACGATCTGCGGCACGAGGACGGAGTTGAGGACCCCGCCGGCGATGAGCATGTAGATCACGTTCGGCAGGTTGTTGGCCGTCTGGAAGGCGTTTCCGACGAGGCCCTGGCCGATGGCGAGGACGATGAGCGACTGCCGCACCACGCCGAGGAGGCGCGAGGCCATCGTGCCGGCGGCCAGGGTCAGGCTCGACCGGGTGAGGCTCGGCGTGGAGGTGCTCATCGGTTCGATTGTCCCTGCGCGGGGGCCAGGGCGGTGATCGCCGCCGCCGTGGCGCGCCGCCGGGACCGGTCGACCCGGGCCTCGACCACCCGCATACCGGGGCGGTCGTCGGCCAGCGCGGTGCGCAGGCCGGCCACGCTGTCGACTCTCGTGTAGGCCGTTCCGCTCGCTCCGCAGAGGGCCTCGAGGTCGACTCCGTGGGGGGTCCCGAAGACGCGCTCGAACGCCGGCGCGTACGGCTCGGCGCCCTGTTCCAGGGTGGCGAAGATCGACCCGCCGTCGTCGTTGACGACGACGAGGGTGAGGTCGGGTCGCGGCTCGCCCGGGCCGATGACCAGCCCGTTGGCGTCGTGGAGGAACGTCACGTCCCCGAGCAGCGCGAGGGTCCGGGACGCGTCCCGGCGACCGAGGGCGATGCCGACCGCCGTGGAGACGGTTCCGTCGATGCCGGCCAGGCCGCGGTTCCCCACGACGAACCGGCGCTGGTGTGGGGTGTACGGCGTGGTCATCAGGTCGAGGTCCCGGACAGGGTTCGACGAGCCGGCGACCAGGGTCGCGTAGGGGCCGACGGCCGACGCGACCTCGCGCGCGACGTGGAGGGCGTCCAGCTCGGGGAGACCGTCGACGAGCGCGTCGAGCCGGGCCGAGAGGTCGCGGTCCGCGTCCCGCCAGGACTCGAGCCAGCTCATGTCCTCGGCCGTCGGCGGCGCGTCGTCCACCGTGGGGACGGCGCCGAGGTGCCGGGCGACCCGGCCGGGGTCGGTGACGACGCCTCCGGGTCCGGGCGCGGCGAGCACCTCGAGGTCGTCGCGCGAGATCAGCCGCGTCACCGGTCGCGACAGCGTCGGGTGGCCGAGCACGACGACGCGTTCGATGCCGTCGCCGAGGCCGGGCCGGCCGAGGAGCAGCCGGTAGGTGCGGACGGCGTTGGCGCCGACCCGCGCTCCGGACGTGGGCTCGGCCAGGAGCGGCCAGCCGGCCCGTTCGGCGAGGATCCGCGCGGCGGACCCACTGTCGTCGCCGGCGACCACCACGGTGCGCGGGCCGCGGCGGAGCAGCTCGACGCCCGCCCGGCGGCCGCCGGTGTCCCACCGCTTCGGCTCCGGTTCAGCGGCCGTCGGGCGGGTGGTTGCCGTCCACCACGGTTCGGAGTCGGGCAGCAGCGGCTCCTCGAGCTGGAGGTTGAGCTGGGTCGGTCCGCGCCGCCGGGTCGCGACCTCCGCGGCCGCCTCGAGGTCCGCTGCGGTGACGTCGACACCGAGGTCGAAGCAGGGCGCGAAGACCCCGAAGATGCCGTCCTGGTGGGTCGTCTGGTTGGCCCCGGTGCCGCGCATGGGCGCGGGCCGGTCGGCGGTGAGGAGCACGAGGCGCCGGCCGGAGTGCGCGGCCTCCATGACGGCGGGCAGTAGGTTCCCGACGGCTGTGCCCGACGTGGTGACGACGGCGACGGGCGTTCGCGAGCCCTCCGCGAGGCCCAGCGCCAGGAACCCGGCGGACCGCTCGTCGACCCGGACGTGCAGCCGCACGACGCCGGCGGCGTCCGCCGCATACAGCGCGACGGCCAGTCCGGCCGAGCGCGACCCGGGGCAGAGGACCACCTCGCGCACGCCACCCGAGACCAGGGCGGCGAGGAGACGCTGCGCGCGCTCCGGGGACCTCACGACGGTCGAGTATGCCTGCCGCCACGCTCGCAGCCGGCGATCCGGCGTCGGCGCGAGCCCACCGCGGGGCGTCGATAGCGTGGGCCGGTGACCTCCCCGCTCGGCGCCTCCGCGTCTTCGTCCCCGGCCCACGACCGCGACTGGTGGCGGCAGGCGGTCGTCTACCAGATCTACCCGCGCAGCTTCGCCGATGCCAACGGTGACGGGATCGGCGACCTTCGCGGGATCATCGATCGCGCGGGCCATCTGGTCCGGCTCGGTGTGGACGCCGTCTGGCTCAGCCCGTTCTACCCGTCGGCCCTCGCCGACGGGGGCTATGACGTCGACGACTACCGGGCGGTCGCGCCCGAGCTCGGGACGCTGGACGACTTCGACGAGCTGGTGTCGGTGCTCCACGGGGCCGGGATCAAGCTCATCGTCGACATCGTCCCTAACCACACGTCGAACCGGCACGCCTGGTTCCGCGAGGCGATGGCGTCGCCGCCAGGGTCGACGGCGCGGGCCCGCTACGTGATCCGGCGCGGCAACGGGCCCGACGGCGCCGAGCCGCCGACCGACTGGCGCTCGTTCTTCGGCGGCCCCGCCTGGGAGCCGATCGGCGACGGCGACTGGTACCTCCACCTGTTCGCCCCCGAGCAGCCGGACCTCAACTGGTCGCTGGACGAGGTCCGGGAGGACTTCCTCACCACGCTGCGGTTCTGGTCCGACCGGGGCGTCGACGGGTTCCGGATCGACGTGGCCCACCTGCTGGTGAAGGACGCCTCGGTGATCGCCGGGGTGTCCGCCGACCTGCCGACCCAGGAGCGGATCCAGGCGGGCTTCCCCGACGGGGAGCACCCGTTCGAGGGACGCGACGAGGTGCACGAGATCTACCGCACCTGGCGCGCGCTGTTCGACGAGTACGACCCGCCGCGGATGGCGGTCGCCGAGGCGTGGGTGGCCGCGCACCGTCGGGTGGCGTTCGCCCGGCCGGAGGGTCTGGGCCAGGCCTTCAACTTCGACCTGCTCCTCACCCCGTGGGACGCGGCGGCGTTCACCAAGGTCATCGAGGAGAACCTGGCGCTGGCGGCCGAGGCGGGCGCCTCCTCGACGTGGGTGTTCTCGAACCACGACATGATCCGCCACGTCTCGCGGTACGCCGTGCCCAACGGCACCGACCTCGTCGCGTGGCTCCGCGGCGGTGGTGTGGACCCGGCGCCGGACCTCGAGCGCGGCCTGCGCCGAGCCCGAGCGGCGACGCTGCTGGCCCTCGCATTGCCAGGGTCGACGTACCTCTACCAGGGCGAGGAGCTCGGGCTACCTGAGGTGACGGACCTGCCGGCCGAGGTGCTCCAGGACCCGACCTTCGTCCGGACCGGAGGCGCGGAGAAGGGTCGCGACGGCTGCCGCGTCCCGCTGCCGTGGACTGAGACGGGAGAGTCGTTCGGCTTCGGCCCCGGCGCGGCGTCGCACCTCCCCCAGCCCGACTGGTTCGGGGCGTACGCCGTGGAGCGCGAGCTGGGCGAGCCGGCGTCGACCCTGCACTTCTACATCGAGGCGCTCGCGGCGCGGCGGTCGTTGCAGGGGACCGAGGAGCTGACCTGGCAGGCCGCGGCGCCGGACGTGGTCGCGTTCGAACGGCCCGGTGGATGGCTGTCGATGACCAACTTCGCGGAGCATCCCGTCCCGATGCCCGAGGGACGCCTCGTCATCGCCAGCCGGGCCGTGGACGGGCTCGAGCTGCCCGCCGAGACCACGGTCTGGCTGCAGCGGACCGGCGCGTGATGGACCTGCGGATCTTCGTCGAACCGCAGCAGGGCGCGAGCTACGACGACCAGCTCGCCGTGGCCCGGCGGACCGAGGAGTGCGGGTTCTCGGCGTTCTTCCGCTCGGACCACTACCTCGCCATGGGCAGCGACGGCCTCCCCGGCCCGACCGACTCGTGGGTGACGCTGGCGGGGCTGGCTCGCGAGACGTCGACGGTCCGGCTCGGCACGCTGGTCACGTCGGCGACGTTCCGGCATCCCGGGCCACTGGCGATCAGTGTCGCCGAGGTGGACGTCATGAGCGGTGGACGGGTCGAGCTCGGTCTGGGGGCGGGTTGGTTCGAGGCCGAGCACGCCGCATACGGGCTGCCGTTCCCCGATACCAAGGAGCGCTTCGACAGGTTCGAGGAGCAGCTGGCGGTCATCACCGGGCTGTGGCGCACGCCGGTCGGGGAGCGGTTCTCGTTCGAGGGCGACCACTACACGGTCACCGACTCGCCGGCCCTGCCCAAGCCGATGAAGCCGGACGGCCCGCCGATCATCGTCGGCGGTCACGGCAGGCGCCGGACCCCGCGGCTGGCCGCCTCGTATGCGTCGGAGTTCAACGTCGGATTCTCGTCCGCGCGGGTCGTCGGGGCGCAGTTCGACCGCGCCCGCGAGGCGTGCGACACCGTCGGCCGCGCCCCGGACTCGCTGGCCTACTCCGCCGCCCTGACGGTCTGCTGCGGCCGCGACGACGCGGAGGTCCGCCGTCGCGCGGAGGCCATCGGGCGCGACCTCCAGGAGCTGCGGGACGACGGGGTCGCCGGCACCCCCGCCGAGTGCGTCGAGACGATCGGCCGGTATGCGTCGGTCGGCGCCGAGCGCGTCTACCTCCAGGTCCTCGACCTGGCCGACCTCGACCATCTCGACCTGCTCGCCGCCGAGGTCATGCCCCAGGTCTGACCCCCAGCCGGGCCCCCCGCGGCGCCCGCCCCCGCTCCCTGTCGCCGCCCTGTCGCCCCCTGTCGCCGAGAGGCCACCTTCGGCCGCTATGGCGGCCTTCAGAGCGGCCAAAGCTGGCCTCTCGGCGACAGGGTGGCGGCGGGCGCCGCCCGGCTCGGAGCAGGTCGGTCGGGTCAGGTCGGGTCAGGTCGCCGTCAGGGTGTCGTCAGGGCGTCGCGCATCGGGAGGAACTTGGCCTCCGCCTCGGCCGCCTCCGCGGCCGGGTCGGAACCGGCCACGATGCCGCAGCCCGCGAACAGCCGGACCGCCGCGGGGTCGGCGTCGTCGAAACGGCCGCAGCGCAGCGCGATCCCCCACTCGCCGTCGCCGGACGCGTCCATCCAGCCCACGGGCCCGGCGTACCGACCACGGTCCATGCCCTCGAGCTCGGCAATCAACGGGACTGCTACCGCGGACGGCATCCCGCCGACCGCCGCGGTCGGGTGCAGCGACGCGGCGAGGGCCAGCGACGTCGCGTGGTCGGCGGCCACCCCGGCGACGTCGGTCGCGAGGTGCATGACGTTGCTGAGGTGCAGGACGAACGGCGTCTCGGGCACGTTCATCGAGGAGCAGTGCGGCTCGAGCGCGTCGGCGACCGAGCGAACCGCATACTCGTGCTCCTCGAGGTCCTTGCTGGAGCGGGCGAGCGACGCGGCGAGCGCGAGGTCGCGGGCGTCGTCGCCGGTGCGCCGGATCGTCCCGGCGAGGACCCGCGAGAGGACCAGGCCCTGGTCGCGTCGGACCAGCAGCTCCGGTGTCGCACCGACCAGGCCGGCGACCGCGAACGTCCACGTGCGCTCGTACCGGTCGGCGAGCTGGTCGAGCACCCATCGCGCGTCGATCCGCTCCGCGGCGCGTACCTGGAGGTCGCGGGCGAGGACGACCTTGTCGAGCTCGCCCGCGTTGATCCGCTCGACCGCGCGACCGACCGCGCCCTTCCAGTCGTCGGCCGACAGCGCGCCGTCCGCGAACCTCACGTCGAGCGGGGGATCGGCCGCCTCCGACGGCCGCAGCATGGGGATCGGCGGCAGCTGGGCGTCGTGACCGATCGTCGTGACCCACCAGCGGTCACCGCGCCGGCCGACGACGACCTCCGGGACGACCAGCACGCCCGGCTCGGCCGAGTCGTCGGCGAACGGCAGCGAGCCGAAGACCACAGGCCCGGAACCCGGCTGGCCCACCTCGTCGCGGACCACCGCGTGCGCCACGGCCTCGCGCCACCAGGCGTCCGCCTGCTCGAACCGGTCGGGACCCGAGACCTCCACGCCGGCGGCGCGACCCCAGCCGACCAGGCCCTCGCGGTGCCGGACCCACGAGACCAGCTCCACCGTCGCCGTGTTCGGCAGCAGCGCGAGCAGCGCCCCAGGGTCGTGGATCGCGTGGGTGCGGACGACGAGCGGCGACCCGCTGGGAGCGGGAGGGGCAGCCGCGGCGGTCCCGGGGAGCGTCGACATCGCGGATCACTCTACGGCGGCCACCCGGGGACACCGCGAGTCGGGACGTCACGGCCGCTGCGCCACAATTGCCGCCATGAACCGCGCCACCCTCGACAAGGACCCGTCCGACGTCGCGCGGATGTTCGACGGGGTGGCCGCGCGCTACGACCTCACCAACGACGTCCTCTCACTCGGGCAGGACCGGTTGTGGCGCAAGGCGACCATCGCTGCGCTGGGGTCCGAACCGGGCGACCGGGTCCTCGACATCGCCGCCGGCACGGGGACCAGCTCCGAGCCGCTCGCCGACGCCGGCGTGGACGTCGTGCCCGCGGACTTCTCGCTCGGGATGCTCCGGGTCGGACGCCGGCGCCGCCCGGACATGCCGTTCACGGCGGCCGACGCGATGCACCTCCCGTTCGCCGACGGCGCCTTCGACGCCGTGACGATGTCGTTCGGGCTGCGTAACGTCGCCGACTCGGCGGCCGCTCTCGCCGAGTTCCGCCGGGTGACCCGTCCGGGCGGACGGCTGGTGGTCTGCGAGTTCAGCCGACCGGTCAACGGCGCGTTCCGCGCGGTGTACCTGCGCTACCTCATGCGGGCCCTCCCGCCGGTCGCCCGCCGCGTCTCGTCGAACCCGGACTCCTACGTCTACCTCGCCGAGTCGATCCAGGCGTGGCCGTCGCAGCGCGACCTGGCGACGACCGTCCAGCGTGCCGGCTGGCGCGACGTCGAGTGGCGCAACCTGAGCGGCGGCATCGTGGCGCTCCATCGCGCCACCGCCTGAGGTTTCGGGCCGCCCGCGCAGGGTTAGGTATGCCTCAGCAGACACGCCACGCCGGGCGGGCATAGAGTGTCGCGGAGTTCGTGAACATCTTCACAAGCACTCGGACGAACGGAATGATGAGCGCCATGGACGCTGTCGCGGACGGCGAGACCGGCCTCGCCGGCTCGGTCGCCGAGACCGCCACCGCCACGGCCGACGTCATCGTCGTGGGGGCCGGCCCCGGTGGCTCGACGACGGCCGCATACCTCGCCATGTCCGGCCTCGACGTGCTGCTCCTGGAGAAGACGACCTTCCCGCGCGAGAAGGTCTGCGGCGACGGCCTCACGCCCCGAGCGGTGCGTGAGCTGATCACTCTCGGCATCCCGCACCCCGCGGAGGACGGGTGGGTCCGCAACGACGGGCTGCGCATCATCGGCGGGGGGATGACCCTCACGCTGGACTGGCCCGACACGTCGGAGTTCCCGCCCTACGGCCTGGTCCGCACCCGGATGGACTTCGACGACATCCTCGCCCGCCACGCCGTGAAGCACGGTGCCCGGCTCCTCGAGGCCACCAACGTCACGGGTCCCGTGGTCGACGACGCCGGCCGCATCGTGGGGGTCCGGGCGCGCGCCGTCGACGAGAACGGCCGCAGCGCCGGACCGCCTCTCACCTACCGTGCTCCGCTCGTCGTCGCCGCCGACGGCAACTCGTCGCGGCTGTCCCTGTCGATGGGCCGCCAGAAGCGCGACGACCGTCCGATGGGCGTCGCGGTGCGCACCTACTACACATCGCCGCGGCACGACGACGACTACCTCGAGTCCTGGCTCGAGCTCTGGGTCGACGACGTCAAGAACCCCGGCGAGCGTGTCCTCCTCCCCGGCTACGGGTGGGTCTTCGGCGTGGGCGACGGCACGTCCAACCTGGGCCTCGGGATCCTCAACACCTCCAAGGCGTTCGGCAACGTCGACTACAAGGACGTCATGCGGCGCTGGGTCGCGACGATGCCCGAGGAGTGGACATACAACGACGAGACCATGGTCGGGCCCATCCGCGGCGCGGCCCTCCCGATGGGGTTCAACCGCCAGCCGCACTACGCCGACGGGCTGCTCCTCGTCGGCGACGCCGGCGGGATGGTCAACCCCTTCAACGGCGAGGGCATCGCGTATGCGATGGAGTCCGGCCGGCTCGCCGCGGACGTCGTCGCGCAGGCGTTCGCACGCCCCGACGACGCCGGCCGTGAACGGGTCCTTTCGTCATACCCCCGCGTCATGAAGGATGCCCTCGGCGGCTACTACACCCTGGGTCGCTGGTTCGCCCGCGCCATCGGCAATCCCGAGGTGATGCGGCTCGCCACGAAGTACGGTCTGCCCCGCACGACCCTCATGCGGTTCCTCCTCAAGATCATGGCGAACCTGCCCGAGCAGCACGGCGGGCGCGCCGACGACCGGATCATCCAGGCGCTGTCCACAATGGCTCCGGACGCCTGAAGGTGGCCGACCCTAGGATGGAAAAGACCCGCTGGCGACGCCGCTGCAGTGACCACCGGAAGGGGTACGCGCGATGACCAACTCGTACATCCCGCTGCTGTTCCTCCTCGCCCTGGGTGGGGCGTTCGCGTTGCTGTCGGTGGGGACCAGCCTCGTGGTCGGTCCGAAGCGCTACAACCGCGCCAAGATGGAGGCGTACGAGTGCGGCATCCAGCCCACCCCGCACCCTGAGGGTGGCGGTCGCTTTCCGATCAAGTACTACCTCGTGGCGATGCTCTTCATCGTCTTCGACGTGGAGAGCCTCTTCCTCTATCCGTTCGCGGTCGCGTTCAACCAGCTCGGGCTCTTCGCGCTGGTCGAGATGGTCCTGTTCATCGTCACCGTCTTCGTCGCCTACGCGTACGTCTGGCAGCGCGGCGGGCTCGAATGGGACTAGCTGCTAAAAACTTCTAGCATCCGGTAAAACGAACGCGAGGCATACGCCATGGGCATCGAAGAGAAGCTGCCGGCAGGGTTCCTCCTGTCGACCGTCGAGGGACTTGCGGGCTACATGCGCAAGAGCTCGATGTGGCCGGCGACCTTCGGGCTGGCCTGCTGCGCCATCGAGATGATGGCCGTGGGGACGCCCGACTACGACATCGCCCGGTTCGGGATGGAGCGGTTCTCCGCGACCCCACGCCAGGCCGACCTCATGATCGTCGCGGGTCGCGTCAGCCAGAAGATGGCTCCAGTCGTCCGGCAGGTCTACGACCAGATGCCGAACCCCAAGTGGGTCATCTCGATGGGCGTCTGCGCGAGCTCCGGGGGGATGTTCAACAACTACGCGATCGTCCAGGGCGTCGACCACATCATCCCCGTCGACATCTACCTGCCCGGCTGTCCGCCGCGGCCCGAGATGCTCCTCAACGCGATCATCACGCTCCACAAGGAGATCCAGGCCATGCCGCTCGGCGTGAACCGCGACAGGGCGGCGCGCGCGGCGGAGCAGGCGGCCCTCAAGGCGACGCCGACGCACGCCATGAAGGGCCTGCTGGCGTGACCCCGGAGACCGACGCCCCGAAGGGTGAGGAGCGGCCCACCGAGGGTGGCCAGCAGGGGGGTCAGCAGGCGACGGAGGCCCCTGAGCGCTCTGCGCTCAGGGAGCAGTATGCGGCCAACCTGCCCGCCCCGCCCGGCACCAACCCCGACCCGGTGGTCATCGGCGAGCGCTTCGGCATGTTCGGTGCGTCGAACGGGCAGGACACCACGGGCTACGGCGGTCTGCGCAGCCCGATCCTCCTGCCGGGCGCCTCGCAGCGGCCCTACGGCGGCTACTTCGACGACCTGGCCGACGCGCTCGAACGCGCTCTCGTGGGTGGGTCAGCGTCGTACGCCGAGGCCGTCGAGCGGGTGACCATCGACCGCGGCGAGATGACGGTCTTCGTCCGTCGTGAGCACCTGCTCGCGGTGGCCCGTGCCCTGCGCGACGACGCGGACCTCCGCTTCGAGCTGTGCCTCGGCGTGTCGGGTGTGCACTACCCGCACGAGACCGACCGCGAGCTCCACGCCGTCTACCACTTCCTGTCGATCACCAACGACTACAACCGGATCCGCATCGAGGTCACGTGCCCCGACAGCGACCGGCACGTCCCGTCGATCGTGTCGGTCTACCCCGCGAACGACTGGCACGAGCGGGAGACCTGGGACATGTTCGGGATCCAGTTCGACGGGCACCCGGCCCTCACCCGGATCCTCATGCCGGACGACTGGCCCGGCCACCCGCAGCGCAAGGACTACCCACTCGGCGGCATCCCCGTCGAGTACAAGGGCGCGACGATCCCGCCGCCCGACCAGCGCAGGAGCTACAACTGATGAGCACAACCCAGCGCACCAGCGACCCGTACGCCACGTCCGGAGCCGACGAGTCGGCTGCCGAGGGCGCGTTCATCCTCAACACCTCCGGCGGCGACTGGGACGACCTCATCGACGAGGCGACCTCTCTCCACGAGGAGCGCATCGTCGTCAACATGGGCCCGCAGCACCCGTCGACCCACGGCGTGCTCCGCCTCATCCTCGAGCTCGACGGCGAGACGGTGACCGAGACCCGCGCGGGCATCGGCTACCTGCATACCGGCATCGAGAAGAACATGGAGTTCCGCAACTGGACGCAGGGCGTGACGTTCTGCACCCGGATGGACTACCTCACGCCGATGATGCAGGAGGCGGCCTACTGCCTCGCCATCGAGAAGCTGCTCGGCATCACCGACCAGATCCCGGAGCGGGCCTCGACGATCCGCGTCCTCATGATGGAGCTGACCCGGATCAGCTCCCACCTGGTCGCGCTCGGCACCGGCGGCATGGAGATGGGCGCCACGACGGTGATGACCGTCGGGTTCCGCGAGCGCGAGCGGGTCCTGCGGATCATCGAGATGATCACCGGCCTGCGGATGAACAACGCCTACATCCGCCCCGGCGGCGTATCGCAGGACCTGCCGCGGGGCGTCTACAACGACATCCGCGACATGGTCCCCCAGGTCCACCGCGGCCTGAAGGAGCTCGAGGCGCTCCTCAACGAGAACCCGATCCTCAAGGGCCGCACCGTCGGCGTCGGCTACCTCGACCTCACCGGCTGCATGGCTCTGGGAATCACCGGGCCGGTCCTGCGGTCGGCGGGGCTGCCGCACGACCTCCGCAAGGCGCAGCCCTACTGCGGGTACGAGAGCTACGACTTCGACGTCCCCATCCGTGACACCTGTGACGCCTACGGGCGGATCCGGGTCCGGATCGACGAGATGTACCAGTCGCTGCGGATCATCGAGCAGGCCACCGACCGGCTCCAGGCCGACGAGCCCGGTTCCCCGATCATGGTCGCCGACAAGAAGATCGCCTGGCCGGCGCAGCTGGCGATCGGCGGCGACGGCATGGGCAACAGCCTCGACCACATCCGCGCGATCATGGGCGAGTCGATGGAGGGCCTGATCCATCACTTCAAGCTCGTCACCGAGGGCTTCCGGGTTCCGCCCGGCCAGGCGTACGTCGCGGTGGAGAGCGCCAAGGGCGAGCTCGGCTGCCACGTCGTCTCCGACGGCGGCACCCGCCCCTACCGCGCGCACTTCCGCGACCCGTCGTTCAACAACCTCCAGGCCGTGGCGGCGATGTGCGAGGGCGGCCAGGTCGCCGACGTCATCGTCGCGGTGGCCTCGATCGACCCCGTCATGGGAGGTGTCGACCGCTGATGTCCGGTGACTTCGCGACCGCAGGCGCCCACGCCTCCGGCCATCTCCGGGTGAGCCCGGAGAGCAAGGCCCCCTACCCCGACGACGTCCTCGCCCAGCTGCACACCGACGCCGACGCCGTCATCGCGCGCTATCCCCAGGCGCGGTCGGCACTGCTGCCGCTGCTGCATCTCGTGCAGAGCGTCGACGGCTACGTCTCCGGCCGGGGCATCGCGTTCTGCGCGGAGCGGCTCGACCTCGAGACCGCCGAGGTCAGCGGCGTCGCGACGTTCTACACGCAGTACAAGCGCCACCCCAACGGCGAGTTCACGGTCGGCGTCTGCACCAACACCCTCTGCGCGATCATGGGCGGGGACGCGATCTGGGACGCCGTGAGCGACCACCTGGGCGTCGGGCACGACGAGACCACGGCCGACGGCAAGATCACCCTCGAACGGGTCGAGTGCAACGCCGCCTGCGACTACGCCCCCGTCGTCATGGCCAACTGGGAGTTCTTCGACAACCAGACGATCGAGTCGACCAAGGAGCTCGTCGACGACCTCCGCGCCGGCAAGAGCGTCCGGCCGACCCGCGGCGCCGACAGCGTGGCCACCTTCAAGGAGGTCTCCCGCGTGCTCGCCGGGTTCGACGACGGCCGGGCCAACGAGGGCACCGGCGCCGGTGACGCGTCACTGGTGGGTCTGCGGCTCGCGCACCGGCGTGGCTGGACCGCCCCCGGCTCCGGCCAGAACGGGAGCGCGGAGCCGGCCGCCGACCAGACGGCGCCGGACGGTGCGGCCCCCAGCGCGCCGGGCCCCGCGAACGTGCCGGTCGACTCCGCGCGCCGCACGGGATCCACCGACAGCCCGTCCAACGAGCCGGACGAACACCCGGCCGATGCCACCGCTGCGTCGCCGGCCGCCGACAGCGAGAAGAAGGGTGGGACCGCGTGAGCGTCCAGCTGACCCCGATCCTCACCAAGTTCTGGGACCACCCGGAGTCCTGGACGCTGAAGACCTACGAGGAGAACGAGGGCTACCAGGCCTTCAAGCAGGCCGTCGGCATGTCGCAGGCCGCGCTCGTCGACCTCACCAAGGACTCCGGCCTGCGCGGCAGGGGCGGCGCCGGGTTCCCGACCGGCCTCAAGTGGTCGTTCCTGCCCCCGCCGGACGGCGGGCCCCGCTACCTCGTCGTCAACGCCGACGAGTCCGAGCCCGGCACCTGCAAGGACATCCCGCTGATGATGGCGGCCCCGCACTTCCTCATCGAGGGCGTCGCGATCACCTCGTTCGCGATCGGCTGCAACCACGCCTTCATCTACCTTCGCGGCGAGGTCGTCCACGTCTACCGCCGGCTGCTGCACGCCGTCGAGGAGGCGTATGCGGCGGGGTACCTCGGCAAGAACATCCAGGGCACCGGGTTCGACCTCGAGGTCACCGTGCACGCCGGCGCCGGCGCGTACATCTGCGGCGAGGAGACCGCCCTCCTCGACTCGCTCGAGGGTCGTCGCGGCCAGCCCCGGCTGAAGCCGCCGTTCCCGGCCGTGGCCGGCCTCTACGCCCGCCCCACGGTCGTCAACAACGTCGAGAGCATCGCGTCGATCCCGCCGATCCTGTTGCACGGCTCGGACTGGTTCAAGGACATGGGCACCGACAAGTCCACCGGGTTCGGGATCTTCAGCCTGTCGGGCCACGTGAAGCGGCCCGGCCAGTTCGAGGCGCCGCTCGGGATCACCCTGCGCGAGCTGCTCGACATGGCCGGCGGCATGCGCGACCCGCAGCACAAGCTGAAGTTCTGGACGCCCGGCGGCTCCTCGACGCCGCTGTTCACCGACGCCCACCTCGACGTGCCCCTCGACTTCGAGTCGGTGGCCGCGGCGGGCTCGATGCTCGGCACCCGGGCGCTGCAGATCTTCGACGACACCACCTGCGTGGTCCGTGCCACCGAGCGCTGGACCGACTTCTACAAGCACGAGTCGTGCGGCAAGTGCACCCCGTGCCGTGAGGGCACCTGGTGGCTGGCCCAGATCCTCGAGCGGCTGGAGCACGGCCAGGGTGACGAGGAGGACATCGAGAAGCTCGTCGACATCTGTGACAACATCCTCGGTCGGTCGTTCTGCGCCCTCGGCGACGGGGCCACCTCGCCGATCACGAGCAGCGTCGAGTACTTCCGCGACGAGTACCTCGAGCACCTGCGCCTCGGCCGTTGCCCGTTCGACCGCGACGCGTCCACGCTGTTCGCCACTGGCACCACCGAGGTGAAGGAGCCGGCGTCGGCATGACCACCACCGTCGATCCGACCACGACCAGCCCCAGCGCGGGCGGTAACGCCGTCAGCACCGGCGGCGACGCCCGGCGCCCCAAGGGGCCGGACGACATCACCCTCACCATCGACGGCATCGAGACCTGGGTCCCCAAGGGGACCCTCGTCATCCGGGCCGCCGAGGAGATCGGGATCCAGGTCCCACGCTTCTGCGACCACCCGCTCCTCGAACCGGTGGGGGCCTGCCGCCAGTGCCTCGTCGACGTCGCGACGCCGGGACCGGACGGCTCGATGCGGCCGATGCCGAAGCCGCAGGCGTCCTGCACGATCACCGTGTCCGAGGGCATGCAGGTCAACACCCAGCTGACCTCCGCGGTCGCCGACAAGGCGCAGCAGGGCGTCATGGAGCTCCTGCTCATCAACCACCCCCTGGACTGCCCCGTCTGCGACAAGGGAGGCGAGTGCCCGCTGCAGAACCAGGCCATGAGCAACGGCCGCGGCACGTCCCGGTTCGAGGACGTCAAGCGGACCTACCCGAAGCCGATCAACATCTCCAGCCAGGTGCTGCTCGACCGGGAGCGGTGCGTGCTCTGTGCGCGGTGTACCCGGTTCTCCGACCAGATCGCCGGCGACCCCTTCATCGCGCTCGTCGAGCGGGGTGCCCTACAGCAGGTCGGGATCTACGAGGACCAGCCGTTCGAGTCGTACTTCTCCGGCAACACGGTCCAGATCTGCCCGGTCGGCGCGCTGACCGGTGCGGCGTACCGGTTCCGGTCGCGCCCGTTCGACCTCATGTCGACGCCGAGCGTCTGCGAGCACTGTGCCTCCGGCTGCTCGATCCGCACCGACCACCGGCGGGGCGTCGTCCTGCGCCGAATGGCCTCGAACGACCCGGACGTCAACGAGGAGTGGAACTGCGACAAGGGCCGCTGGGCCTTCCAGTACGCCACGCTGTCCGACCGTCTCGAGGTCCCGCTGGTCCGTGACGCCGACGGGCAGCTGCGGGCCGCCGGCTGGCCCGAGGCGCTCGAGGTGGCGGCCGAGGGCCTCCGCAAGGCCAAGGGAGCCGGCGTCCTCGTCGGCGGCCGCGTCTCGGTGGAGGACGCGTACGCATACGGGAAGTTCGCCCGAATCGCCCTGCACACCAACGACATCGACTTCCGCGCGCGGCCGCACTCCGTCGAGGAGGCCGGGTTCCTCGCGAAGCACGTCGTCGCGACCGGCCCCGATGGGGGTGCCGTCACCTATGCCGACCTCGAGAACGCCAAGGCCGTCCTCCTCGTCGGGTTCGAGCCCGAGGACGAGTCGCCGATCGTCTTCCTGCGACTGCGCAAGGGCGTGCGACGCACCAAGACGCGGGTGTATGCGGTCGCGCCGTTCGCGACCCGCGGGCACGACAAGCTCGCCGCCAGACTCCTGCCGACCCGGCCGGGTGGCGAGACCGCGGTCCTGCGGGACCTCGGCGGAACCAAGGCCGGCCGCGCGGCGCTGGACGCCCTGACCGAGGGCGGCGGCGTCGTCCTCGTCGGCGAGCGGATGGCGACGGTCCCCGGCGCCCTCACCGCGGCCGCGGCCCTGGCCGAGAGCACCGGGTCGAGGCTGGCGTGGATACCGCGGCGAGCGGGGGAGCGCGGCGCACTCGAGGCGGGAGCGCTCGGTGCTCTGCTCCCCGGTGGCCGCCCCGCCGCCAGCGCCCAGGCCCGCACCGAGGTCGCGGAGGTCTGGGACGTCGTCGGACTGCCCGACACGGCCGCCCGTGACACCGCCGGCATCATCGAGGCCGCCTGCTCCGGCGAGATCGACGCCCTCGTCATCGGCGGCGTCGACCCCGCCGACCTCGGTCACCCGGGCGTCGAGGAGGCGCTGGCCAAGACCTTCGTCGTCTCCCTCGAGGTCCGCGACTCCGCGGTCACCGCGGTCGCCGACGTCGTCCTGCCGGTCGCGCCGCACGCCGAGAAGGAGGGCGCGTTCGTCAACTGGGAGGGCCGGGTCCGGCCGTTCCAGGACGCCCTCGAGACCAACGCGATGAGCGACTACCGGGTGCTCGACATGCTGGCCGCCGAGCTCGGCTACTTCCTCGAGACCCGCACCCAGGAGCAGATCCACGACCAGTTCACGACGCTGGGCCCGTGGGCCGGTGACCGAGGCCTCGGTGACGGCGCCGCCGCCTCCCCGGACGCGCCGACGCCGGACTCGCACGGCCGGTTCCGCCTGGCCACCTGGCCGACCCTGCTCGACGCCGGCCGCCTGCAGGACGGGGAGCCGTTCCTCGCCGGCACGGCGCCCCGCGCCGTCGCCCGGCTCTCCGCGAGCGACGCCGAGCGCATCGGAGTCGCCGACGGCGACCGCGTGACCGTGTCGAGCGCCCACGGCTCGGTCACCGTGCCGGTGCTCGTGACCGACCGGATGGTCGACGGTGTCGTGTGGCTGCCGACCAACTCGGTCGGCTGCGACGTGCGCACCGATCTGCGTGACGAGGCCGGTGCCCTGGTCGACGTGGCCCGGAGCGCCGAGGCGAGTCCTGACCCGCAGTCCGTGACCGTCTCGCCGTCGGCGGCCACCTCGGTCGCGAACCGGGCCTCCATCGCGCGCACCGTCCCACCCGGTGGCGGATTCGACGAAGGACTGCCGCAATGACCCTCATGTCCGTCCTCCCCGAGATCGTCATCCCCGCGATCGACAACCCCAAGGCCGACTTCTCCGACACCCCGTGGTGGTTGTCCCTGATCAAGGCCGTGCTGATCTTCGTCTACCTGCTGATCAGCACGCTGCTGGTGATCTGGTTCGAACGGCGCGTGATCGGGCGGATGCAGCAGCGGCCCGGCCCTAACCGCACCGGCCCGTTCGGGCTCCTGCAGACTCTCGCCGACGGCATGAAGTCGATGCTCAAGGAGGACGTCACCCCGGCCGCGGCCGACAAGGTGATCTTCACCCTCGCGCCGCTGCTCGCCGCGACGATGGCCTTCGTCTCGTTCGCGATCATCCCGCTCGGCGACCGCGCCTCGATGTTCGGCCACATGACGCCGCTGCAGCTGACCGACTTCCCCGTCGCCGTGCTGCTCGTGCTCGCCGTCGCGTCCGTGGGCGTCTACGGCATCATCCTCGCCGGCTGGTCCTCGGGCTCGACCTACCCGCTCCTCGGTGGCCTGCGCTCGACCGCGCAGGTGATCTCCTACGAGATCGCCATGGGCCTCGCCCTGGTCGCGGTGTTCATCTACAGCGGCTCGATGTCGACGTCGCAGATCGTCTTCGGCCAGTCGTCGCTCTGGTACATCGCGCCCGGGCTCTTCTCGTTCGCGGTCTACCTCGTGACGATGGTCGGCGAGACCAACCGGCTGCCGTTCGACCTCGCGGAGGGCGAGGGTGAGCTGACCGGCGGCTTCCACACCGAGTACGGCTCGATGCGGTTCGCGATGTTCTTCCTCGCCGAGTACATCAACATGTTCACCGTCTCGGCGCTCGCGACGACGATGTTCCTCGGCGGCTGGCAGGCCCCGCCGCTCGTCTCGCTCATCAACGACAACATGTTCAGCGGTGGCTGGTGGGGCGTGCTCTGGTTCACGGTCAAGCTGTGGATGTTCATGTTCGTCTTCGTGTGGCTCCGCGGCTCACTGCCCCGGACGCGGTACGACCAGTTCATGCGGTTCGGGTGGAAGTTCCTCATCCCGGTCACGCTGCTCTGGGTGGTCCTCGTCGCCTTCATCCGCGGCGCCCAGAACGGCTGGTTCGGCGACAACGCCGTGACCATCGCCGGACGCAACTTCCCCGTCCCCATCCTCATCGCCATCGCGGTCATCGCCATCGTCGCCCTCGGCGGGTCGTGGCTCTACGACACGCGCCGCGCCGACAAGGAGGAGGCCGAGGCGGCCACCGGACCACCGAAGGTCGTCGACCCCTTCGCCGGCGGATACCCTGTTCCGCCACTACCCGGCCAGACGCTCAAGGAGCCGGCGCGACGACCCGTCGCCGTCGGCGCACCCAGCGGCGGCACATCAGATGCCGACGCGCATACGGAGGAGGAGGGTCGTGGCTGACGACACCACCGGCCGCGACCTGTCGGAGCCCCAGGGCGAGCAGCCTCGCTCTGAAGGCGGTTCGTCCGTCCCCGAAGGTGGGGCGCAGCCGCCGGCGAAGCGGGTGCCACCTCGCGCTCCGGCCAAACCGTCCGCAGCCGACCGCCGCACCGAGGACGAGCCGGGCTTCGTCCAGAGCCTCTTCGCCCCGGTCGCCGGCTTCGGCGTCACCTTCGGGACGATGTTCCGCAAGGTGCTCACCGAGGAGTACCCCGAGGAGAAGCGCCCCACCGAGGCGCGGTTCCACGGGCGCCACCAGCTGAACCGGCACGCGGACGGCCTCGAGAAGTGCGTCGGCTGCGAGCTCTGCGCGTGGGCCTGCCCGGCCGACGCGATCCTCGTCGAGGGCGCCGCCAACGACGACACCGAGGGCGGGGGCGGCCGGTTCTCGCCCGGCGAGCGCTACGGCCGCGTCTACCAGATCAACTACCTGCGGTGCATCTTCTGTGGCCTCTGCATCGAGGCCTGCCCGACCCGGGCCCTGACGATGACCAACTTCTACGAGCTGGCCGACAACAACCGTGCCGACCTGATCTTCACCAAGGAGCAGCTGCTCGCCCCCATCCAGGAGGGCATGCTCCCGGCCCCGCACCCGATGGTCGACGGGATGGAGGAGAGGGACTACTACCAGGGCAAGGTCACCCGGGCGACCGGCGAGCAGGAGGAATGGGTCCGCTCGCACCGGCGCCAGAACGAGGACCTCACCGGGACCGCCGGCGACGCCACCGACGACGCCGTCGGCCTGGGCAACACCGGCACCCGCGGGCCCTCGCCGACGGAGGACGCGGGTGGTGCGGTGCAGACCGGCGCGATCAGCGCGCCGACGGCATGGATCGGAGAGTCGCGATGACGTCGACCGGCGAAGCGGTGATCTTCTGGATCCTCGGTCCGCTTATGGTGATCGCCGCTCTCGGCCTCCTCTTCGCCCGCAAGGCGGTCCACGCGGCGCTGTGCGTCGCGTTTGTCATGGTCAACCTCGGCGTCCTTTACATCGTCCAGCAGGCCGACTTCCTCGGCATCGTCCAGGTCTTCGTCTACACCGGCGCCGTGATGATGTTCTTCCTCTTCGTCCTCATGCTGGTGGGCGTCGACTCGTCCGACTCGCTCATCGAGACGATCCGCGGCCAGAAGCCCGCCGCCTTCGTGCTCTGTCTCGGCCTGGCCCTCGTGATGTTCTTCGCCCTGGGGTCGCTCACCCTGCCTGAGCCGAAGTTCCTCGACGCCGTCAACGAGAGCCCCGGCAACGTCAGCGGGGTCGCCGAGCTGATCTTCGGCAAGTACGTCTGGGTGTTCGAGCTGACCTCGGCCCTCCTGATCACCGCCGCGGTCGGCGCCATGGTCCTCGCGCACCGGCAGCGGATCGGCGAGAAGCGGACTCAGAAGGACTGGTCGCAGCGCCGGGTCCGCGAGAACGAGTTCGTCGCGGGCCTGCCCGTGCCCGGCGTGTATGCGCGTCACAACGCTGTCGACACCCCGGCCCTCCTCCCGGACGGCACCCCGACCCCGCTCTCGGTGTCGCGGGTCCTGCAGTCGCGTGACCAGATCGGCACGCCGATCACGTACCACGCGGCGGAGCAGGCGATCGAGAGCGAGATCGAGGAGGGGTCGCAGCGATGAACCTCGTCCACTACGTCTACCTGGCGACGATCCTCTTCGCGATCGGCGCGGCGGCGGTTCTGGTGCGGCGCAACGCGATCATCGTGTTCATGGGCGTCGAGCTCATGCTCAACGCCACGAACCTCGCCTTCGTGACGTTCGCCCGCATCTACGGCACACTCGACGGCCAGGTCATCGCGCTGTTCGTCATGGTCGTCGCGGCCGCCGAGGTCGTCGTGGGCCTGGCCATCATCATGGCCATCTTCCGATCCCGCCGGTCGGCCTCGGTCGACAACGCCAACCTCCTGAAGCTCTAAGAGGAGCCACTTGTGCTGACCCTCGCCTCCGCTGAAGGGGCGGCTGCCGCCGCGACCGGCATCACCGCATACGCCTGGCTACTCATCGTGTTCCCGGCGTTCGGTGCCCTGCTCCTGCTCGTCGGCGGCAAGCGCACCAACCGGTTCGGCCCGGTCCTCGCCGTCTGCCTGTCCTGGGCGTCCTTCCTCCTCGGCTTCGTCATCATCATTGCGATGGTCGGCCGCGACAACGCCGACCGGGCCATGCACGTGCAGCTCTACGACTGGTTGCCGGCCGGTCAGTTCCAGCTGTCCGCCGGCCTGCTCATCGACCAGCTGTCGATGTCCTTCGTCATGCTCATCACCTTCGTCGGGTCGCTGATCCTCGTGTACTCGCTCGGGTACATGGCGCACGACCCCGACAAGCGGCGCTTCTTCGCGTACATGAACCTCTTCGTCGCGGCGATGCTGACGCTCGTCCTCGCCGACTCGTACCTCTTCCTCTACGTCGGGTGGGAGGGCGTCGGTCTCGCCTCCTACCTGCTGATCGGGTTCTGGAACTACAACCCGGCGTATGCGACGGCGGCGAACAAGGCGTTCGTGGCCAACCGCGTCGGTGACCTAGGCCTGTCCATCGCGATCATGATCATGTTCTGGCAGTTCGGGAAGGTCGACTTCGCCTCGGTCGACGCCGGCGTCGGCCAGGCCAGCCAGGGCGCGGTCACGGCCATGGGCCTGTTCCTCCTCCTCGGCGCATGCGGCAAGTCGGCGCAGTTCCCGCTGCAGAGCTGGCTCGGTGACGCCATGGCCGGCCCCACGCCGGTGTCCGCGCTGATCCACGCGGCGACCATGGTGACGGCCGGCGTCTACCTCGTGGTGCGCAGCAACGTCATCTACGAGGCCGCGCCCACGGCCCAGGTCACCGTCGCGATCGTCGGTGCCGTCACGCTGATGTTCGGGGCCATCGTCGGCTGCGCCAAGGACGACATAAAGAAGGCCCTCGCGGCGTCGACGATGAGCCAGATCGGCTACATGATGCTGGCCGCCGGCCTCGGTCCGGTCGGCTACGCCTTCGCGATCTTCCACCTGCTCACCCACGGTTTCTTCAAGGCGGGGATGTTCCTCGGCGCCGGCTCGGTCATGCACGCGATGAAGGACCAGGTCGACATGAGACGGTTCGGTGCCCTGTGGTCGGTCATCCGGATCACGGCCATCACCTTCGGCCTCGGCTACCTCGCCATCATCGGCTTCCCGTTCCTCGACGGCTTCTACAGCAAGGACAAGATCATCGAGGCGGCGTTCACCGGCGAGGGCTGGCACCCCTGGGTCTTCGGCGGGGCCGCGCTCATCGGCGCGGGGATCACCGCGTTCTACATGTCCCGTCTCTACTTCATGACCTTCCTGGGCAAGAAGCGGTGGACCGACGACGTCCATCCGCACGAGTCGCCGCTGCTGATGACCATCCCGATGATGGTGCTCGCCGTCGGCTCGGCCTTCCTCGGGCTCATCCTCGGCCCGACGAACTTCATCTCGAACTGGCTCAACCCGGTCTTCGGCATCGAGGAGGCCGTCGAGGAGCACCCCGTCATCGCCCCGATGGTCATCACGACAGTGACTCTGGTCCTCGTTGCGGCCGGCGCAGCCCTCGCCTGGGTGCGCTACGTGCGCGACGAGGTCCCTCGCACCGCTCCCGCCGGCAGCATGATCACGCAGGCCGCGCGCAAGGATCTCTACCAGGACGCCGTGAACGAGGGCCTGCTCATGCGGCCCGGTATCCACCTCACCCGCGCGCTGGTGTTCGCTGACAGCGCCGGGGTCGACGGCGCCGCGACCGGTCTCGGCCGGCTCGTCGCCGGGACGTCCGGACGCTGGCGGAAGCTGCAGAACGGGTATGCCCGGTCGTACGCCCTGACGATGCTCGTCGGTGTCGTCATCATCCTCGGCGCCGTGTGGGTGATGCAGTGATGACGAGCTTCCCCTGGCTCACCGTGGTCGGCGCCATCCCGCTGGTGGGCGCCGTCGTCGTCTGGCTGCTCCCGTCCGGGGTGGCCGCCCGCGCCAAGCAGGTCGCCCTCGGCTTCTCGCTGCTGACCCTCGTCGCCGGCATCCTCGCGACCGTCGCGTTTGCGCGTTCGGACTCCACCGGTCAGTTCCGGCTCGAAGAGCAGCACCAGTGGATCCCGCAGTTCGGGGTCAGCTACGCCCTCGGCGTCGACGGGATCGCGCTCGCGCTGATCCTCATGTCGCTCATCCTCGTGCCGATCTGCCTGCTGGCCGCGTGGCGCGACCTGCCCGGCACCGAGGGGGCGCCGGACCCCCGAGAGAAGAGCTACTTCGCGCTCATGCTCGTCCTCGAGACGTTCATGGTCGGGGTGTTCGCCGCCACCGACGTGTTCCTCTTCTACGTCTTCTTCGAGGCCATGCTCATCCCGGTGTACTTCCTCATCGGGCAGTACGGCGGCCCGCGCCGTCAGTACGCCGCGGTGAAGTTCCTCGTCTTCTCGCTGGTCGGCGGGCTCATCATGCTGGCGGCCGTCATCGGCGTTTACACGCAGGGCCCCGGCGGGGCCGAGGGCTTCCTCGTCGAGAACCTCACCGGGCTCAGCCTCGACCCGACCACCGGGCGGCTGCTGTTCGTCGGCTTCTTCATCGCCTTCGCGGTCAAGGCCCCGATGGTCCCGGTCCACACCTGGCTGCCGGACGCCGCCACCGAGGCCACGCCGGCCACGGCCACCCTGCTCGTCGGCGTGCTCGACAAGGTGGGGACCTACGGGATGATCCGGTTCTGCCTCCAGCTGTTCCCGGAGGCCTCCCAGTGGGCCACACCGGTCGTCATCGCGCTCGCGGTGATCTCCGTCCTCTACGGCGCGCTGCTGGCCATCGGCCAGACCGACGTCATGCGCCTGATCGCCTACACCTCGATCAGCCACTTCGGGTTCATCGTCCTCGGCATCTTCGCGATGACCTCGACGGGCTTCGCCGGTTCGACCCTCTACATGGTCAACCACGGGTTCACCACGGCGGCCCTGTTCCTCATCGCGGCGATGATGGTCAGCCGCCGCGGGAGCAAACGGATCTCCGACTTCGGCGGCTGGCAACGGGTCACCCCGGTGCTCGCCGGGTCGTTCCTCGTGGCCGGTCTGTCCGGCCTCGCGCTACCCGGCCTCGGCGCGTTCGTCGCGGAGTTCCTCACGCTGGTCGGGACCTTCCAGCGGTACCCGATCCCCGCGGTCATCGCGACGGTCGGGATCATCCTGGCCGCGCTCTACATCCTGCTGATGTACAAGCGCATGGCCACCGGACCGGTACCCGACAGCGCGGCGGGCACCCGTGACCTGGGCAGCCGAGAGAAGTGGGTGGTGGCGCCCCTCATCGCGCTGTTCCTCGTCCTCGGCTTCTACCCGAAGCCCGCCCTCGACATGATCAACCCCGCGGTGTCGACCACCCTCGGTTACATGGGGGTCGTCGACCCGGCGCCCATCGTCCCGGTCAACGCGGAAGGGGACGCGAAGTGATCGCCACTGCTGTCACCCAGCTGCCCGCCCAGTTCGTCCCGGCGACGCTGGACTACGCGGCCCTGCTGCCCCTCCTGATCGTCTTCGGGTTCGCCCTCATCGGGGTGCTCATCGAGGCCTTCGTGCCGCAGACCTCGAGGTATGCGATCCAGGTCGCCATCACCCTCATCGGGCTGGTCGCTGCGTTCCTCGCGGTGGTTCTCGTCGCCGTCAACCACCAGACGTCAACCGCCGGTCTGGCAGAGGGCGCCGTCGTCAAGGGCTCGGTCGTCATCGACGGGCCCGCGCTGTTCCTGCAGGGTGCAGTCCTCGTTCTGTCGTTCATGGGCGTGCTCACGATGGCGGAGCGGCTCGGCGGGGTGGGCTCCGACGCGTTCACGCCGATGGGGGCCGCGACGCCGGGTTCGGGCCAGGAGGCCCTCGCCACCCGCGCCGGCCTGGCGACCTCGGAGGTCTTCCCGCTGGCGCTGTTCTCCATCGGCGGGATGATGCTCTTCCCCGCCGCGGGCGACCTCATCACGATGTTCGTGGCCCTCGAGGTGCTCTCGCTGCCGCTCTACATCCTCGTGGGCCTGTCCCGACGGCGCCGGCTGCTCTCCCAGGAGGCGTCGCTCAAGTACTTCCTCCTCGGGTCGTTCTCCTCGGCGTTCTTCCTCTTCGGCACGGCGCTGCTGTTCGGGTACTCGGGCTCCGTCTACCTCTCCGACATCGCCGACGCGATCGGCAACGGGCAGTCGACCATGAACGGCCTCCTGGTGCCGGGCACACTGCTCGTCGCCGTGGGCCTGCTCTTCAAGATCGGCGCCGCGCCGTTCCACGCGTGGGTCCCCGACGCGTACGAGGGCGCCCCGACGCCGGTGACCGGATGGATGGCCGCGGCGACCAAGCTGGCCGCGTTCGGCGCCATCCTGCGCGTCGTCTACGTCGGCATCGCCGGAGACCGATGGGACTGGGCGCCGGCGGTCGTGGTCGTCGCGATCCTCACCATGGTCATCGGCGCCGTGCTCTCCGTGACCCAGACCGACATCAAGCGGATGCTCGCGTACTCGTCGATCGCGCACGCGGGGTTCATCCTCGTCGGCGTCCTGGCGTTCGACAAGGCGGGCGTCAGCGGCGTGATGTTCTACCTCGTCTGCTACGGCCTGATGACCATCGCCGCCTTCGGCATCGTGGGGCTGGTCCGCGACCGGACCAACCAGTCGGAGGCGACCCGGCTCACGCAGTGGGCCGGCCTGGGCCGGCGGCACCCGTTGACCGCGGCGATCTTCGCGTTCCTGCTGCTGGCCTTCGCCGGCATCCCGCTGACGTCCGGCTTCACCGCGAAGTTCGCCGTCTTCGAGCCCGCGCTGCGCAGTGGCGGGGCGGGCACCCTCATGGTCATCGTCGGGCTGCTGTGCAGCGCCATCACGGTGTTCGTCTATGTCCGGGTGATCGTGCTGATGTACTTCAGCGAGCCGCAGGGCGACGCGGTCGGCGTGGTCACACCGTCCGCGCTGACGCAGGTGGCCATCGGCACCGGGGCGCTGCTCACGCTGGTCCTCGGTGTCGCGCCGTCGTCGCTGCTGCTGCTGGCGGGGAACGCGTCCCAGTTCCTGCGATGACGCGGACGCCTGCGATGATGGGCGGATGAACGCGTCACCACCTGTGCTCGCCGTCCCGGGCATCGCGCCCGAGCTGGCGGCTCGGGTCCAGGACGGGTTGGCCCGCGTGGACGACCTCATCCTGACCACCGTCGACCACGACGACCCGCTCGTCGCCCAGGCGTCCGCCCACCTCGCGGAAGCGGGCGGCAAGCGGTTCCGGCCGCTGCTGACGCTGCTGGCGTCCGAGCTCGGCACGGGGGTGTCGGACCAGGTCGTGGCCGCCGGCGCGGGCGTCGAGCTGACCCACCTGGCGTCGCTCTACCACGACGACGTCATGGACGAGGCCGAGGTGCGCCGCGGAGTCCCGAGCGCGAACGCGAAGTACGACAACTCGACGGCGATCCTCGTGGGCGACCTGCTCTTCGGCAAGGCGTCCGAGCTGGTCGCCGGCCTGGGCGCCGAGGCGGTGCTCATCCAGGCGCGGGCGTTCGTCCGTCTGTGCGCGGGTCAGATCCGCGACGACCGGCCGTGCCCACCGGGTGAGGACCCCGTCGACTACTACCTCGGTGTGCTCCACGACAAGACCGGTTCGCTCATCTCGACGGCGGCCCGCTACGGCGCGATGTTCGGCGGCTGCCCTGCCGACGTCGTCGAGCTGATGGCCGCCTACGGCGAGAAGCTCGGGGTCGCGTTCCAGCTGTCCGACGACCTCATCGACATCGCCTCGGATGCCGCCGAGACCGGCAAGACCCCCGGGATCGACCTGCGCGAGGGCGTCGACACGCTGGCGGTCCTCTACGCGAAGCAGGGCACCGATCCCGCGGACGCCCGGCTGCGCGAGCTGCTGGCCGGAGACCTGCGTGACGACGACCGCCTCGCCGAGGCGCTCGTGCTGCTGCGGGCCAACCCCGCTCTCGACCAGGCTCGCGAGACCACTCGTGGCGTCGGCGGCGAGGCTGTGGCCCTCCTCGCACCGCTCCCCGAGTCGGAGGCCAAAGCCGCGCTGACGGCGCTGGTCACCTCGGTCGTCGACCGGGTCGGCTGACCGTCTCGTCGTGGCGGTCCTCCTCTCGGTCAACGTCGGGCGGCTCCAGCCGAACGCGAACCGGCGGAGCCACCGCTTCACCGGCATCGACAAGCAGCCCACGGCCGATGCTGTCGAGGTCCGCGCCCCCGGGGGAAGCTCGACGGACTGGGTAGCGGCCTCGTCGGCGACGCGATCGGCGACCACGGTCACCACGGCGGCGACGAGCAGGCCGTGTACGCCTACGCGCGCGAGGAGCTCGACGTCTGGGAGCAGCGGCTCGGTCGGGAGCTGCGCAACGGGATGTTCGGTGAGAACCTCACGACCCGGGGTCTCGTCGTCAGCGACGCGGTCATCGGTGAGCGCTGGCGGATCGGCGACGTCGTCCTCCAGGTGACCGGGCCGCGGATCCCCTGCGGCACGTTCCGGGACCACATGGCCGAGAAGGGCTGGCTGAGGACGTTCGCCGTCACGGCCCGGTCCGGCGCGTACTTGACCGTGGTCACGCCCGGCACCATCCGAGCCGGCGACGAGGTGACGGTGGTGCATCGTCCCGACCACGACGTGACGTCACGGCTGGCCTTCCGGGCGCTGACCCGGGAACGCGAGCTGCTGCCCTCGCTGCTCGCGGCCGGCGACGACCTGCCCGAGGAGCTTCGCGAGATGGCCCAGACCGGCGAGACCTACCACCTCTCCTGAACCGCGTCACGGCCACCCGCATGGGTCCGGTCGCATACCCCTTCGGGTACCCGAGACGGTCGTTGCCACAGCATGTTCGGTTACCTGACCGGGTACCCGACCTCGCCGGCCCAGCCCTCCAGCCCGACTCCGAAGTCCCAGTCGATCCGGCGATCCGGCTCGAAACGGGTGATCGCCGCGATGCCGTCCCCCCGGACGGTCAGGACCAGCAGCCCCGCTGGCTGCCACGGGTCACCGTCATCGCGCCGGCTGGCGACCGCCAGGGCTGGCTGCCGGTTCGCCGCGGTCTGCGTCACCTTGACCTGGATGCCCGGGCGGAAGGCGACCTCGGTCAGGAACCGCACGCCGCGGGAGAGCCCCATCCACACGTAGGGCAGCGGCGGCATGGCGATCCGGACGTCCTCGGTGAGAATGCCGACCACGGCGTCGACGTCGCGGTCGGTCAGCGCGGCGGCGAACCGTTGGGCCAGCGCCGACTCGTCCTGGGTGGGGCGCCGGAGGGTCCTGCCTTCCGGAGAGCGCATGGACGCCCGGGCCCGGCTCAGCTGGGTCGCCACCGCGTCCGACGACGTGTCCAGCATCTGCGCGACCTCGCGCGCGGTGAAGCCGAGGACGTCCCGCAGCACGAGGACGGCGCGGCCGCGCGGGCTCAGCGCCTGCACCGCAGTCAGAAAAGCGAGAGACACCGCCTCCCGGGTATCGACCGCGGTCTCCGGACCGGGAGTGGACGCCGGCAGCTCGTCGAGGAGGGCGTCAGGGTACGGCTGCAGCCAGGTGACCTGGTCCATGCCGTTGGGAGCGGGACCGTTGTCCGGAGGTGCCGCGGCAGGCTGCGGGCGCCGGCGGGTGGTTCGACGGTGGTTGAGGCAGACGTTCGTCGCCACGCGGTACAGCCAGGTCCGGATCGACGACTCGGTCCGAAACCCACCGATCCCGCGCCACGCGGCGAGCAGCGTGTCCTGGAGCGCATCCTCCGCGTCGTCGTACGAGCCCAGCATTCGGTAGCAGTGCACGTGCAGCTCGCGACGATACGGCGTGACGAGCTCGGCGAAGGCGGCGCGGTCGCCGTGTAGTGCCGGTTGAAGGACCTGCGGATGCGACGGCATGGTCCTCCCAGCCTCTCTCAGCCGTCGCATCGCGTCGACCGATGTCAGGTTCGGAACGCCGTCGGTGTCTACCTGGGAGTACCCATCTCTGCACCGAGGGAGCCTTCCATGACCATGACCACTCCGACCGAGACCGCGGTCGCCGTCGCCCGGGCCTACTTCCAGGCCTGGTCCGCTCACGACTTCGAGTCCGCGATGCGGTTCGTCGACCCTCACGTCGTCTGCCTCGCTCCCGCCGGCCGGATCGAGGGCAGTGCCGCGTTCCGCGGTTTCATGGGCCCGTTCGTCGACAGCGTCGAACGCGCGGTGCTCGTGGCCCAGTACGGCGACGACGAGTGCGCGGTCACGGTCTACGACACCGACACGCGGGTGGTCCACGACGCCCCGGGCGCCGAGTGTGTCCGGGTCCGCGACGGCCGGATCGTCTGGATGCGCATCATCTTCGACCGGCTGCCGTTCCGTCAGGCGACCGGCTGAGGAGGCGTCAAGGGGCCGGTTCGCATACTCCGTCGTCGGCGGCGTCCCGGAGCCGCCGCTGGCGCACCCCGATCAGCGAGTCGATCGTCAGTACCATCAAGGCGATCCACACGATCCCGAACCCGACCCAGCGCTGCGTCGACATCCGTTCTCCCAGCAGCACGACGCCGCACAGCAGCTGCATGACCGGCGTGACGAACTGGAGCAGCCCGATCGTCACGAGGGGAACTCGCCGAGCGGCCGCGGCGAACAGCAGCAACGGCGTCGCCGTGACGACTCCGGACAGGACGAGGAGCCCGGCGTGCACGGGACCCTCGGTCGTGAAGGTCTGCCCGCCGGTCACGCCCAGCCAGATGACCAGCCCGACGGCCACCGGTAGCAGGACCGTCGTCTCGACCGCGAGGCCGTGCAGGGCCGGCAGCGTGGCGCCGAGGCGCTTCTTCAGCAGGCCGTAGAGGGCGAACGTCACCGCCAGAGCGAGCGCGATCCAGGGGATGCGCCCCGCGCCGAGGGACAGGTACAGGGCGGCCACGAGGCCGATCCCGACGGCCACCCACTGCAGCGGCCGGAGCCGTTCGCTGAGGACGACGACCCCGAGCGCAACGGTGACGATGGGGTTGAGGAAGTACCCGAGGGCCGCTTCCGACACGTTGCCGGACACCACGGCGGCCACGTAGAGGACCCAGTTCACCGCGATGAGCACAGCAGCGATGGCGATGCCGCCGAGGAAGAGCCGCCGCCCGAGCAGCGGCCGGATCCACGACCAGTCGCGGCGGACCAACAGGACCAGCGCGCAGAACGCGAACGTCCAGAGGATCCGGTGCGCGAGGATCTCCCACGCGCCGGACGGCACGAGGGCGTGGAAGTACAGCGGGAAGAGGCCCCAGACCAGGTAGGCGCTGAACCCCTGGAAGGCGCCGCGCCGCTGCTCGTCGAGCGGAGCCTCGTTGACCGTCCGCGTCCGGGTCGGGCCGGGGTCGGTCACGCCGTCGGGGCCGTCTCGACCATCCACGAGTCGCGGCCGGCCAGCAGGTCGGCGATGTCCTGGTCGGTGGCGGGGCCACCGGCGCCCGACACCGTCCCGTCGATCTGCGCGCGGACGAGGTCGTCGTACGTGGACCGCTCGACGTCGCGGAACACGCCCATCGGGACGTGAGCCAGGGAGGGGTCGTCGAGGCGGGACAGCGCGAACGCCAGCGACGGGTCTTCGGCGTGGGCGTCGTGGCGCACGATCCGAGCCGGGTCGGCCTCGTCGCGCGGGAGGACGTCGAGGCTTCCGTCGTCACGTCGGACCACCACCGACGTGCCGGTGGCGATCTCCTCGCCGTGGGCGAGGTGGAGGATGCGCGCGGCGCCCTCGGAACGGTCCTTGAGCACGTCGAAGACGCCGTCGTTGAAGATCGGGCAGTTCTGGTAGATCTCGACCAGCGAGGTGCCGCGATGCGCGGTGGCCGCGCGCAGGACCTCGGTGAGGTGCTTGCGGTCGGAGTCCATGGTTCGCGCGACGAACGTGGCGTCGGCGCCGAGGGCGAGGCTCACCGGGTTGAACGGGTGGTCGACCGACCCCATCGGCGTGGACTTGGTGACCAGGCCGACCTGGGAGGTGGGGGAGTACTGGCCCTTGGTCAGTCCGTAGATCTGGTTGTTGAACAACAGGATCGTGAGGTTGACGTTGCGCCGCATCGCGTGGATGAGGTGGTTGCCGCCGATCGACAGCGCGTCACCGTCACCCGTGACGACGAAGACCGAGAGGTCCGGCCGCGACGTCGCCAGCCCGGTGGCGATCGCCGGTGCACGCCCGTGGATCGAGTGCATCCCGTAGGTGTCGAGGTAGTACGGGAACCGCGACGAGCACCCGATCCCGGAGACGAACACGACGTTCTCGCGGCGCAGGCCGAGCTCGGGCAGGAAACCCTGCACGGCGGCCAGGATCGCGTAGTCGCCGCACCCGGGGCACCAGCGGACCTCCTGGTCGGAGGTGAAGTCCTTGCGGGTCTGCGGTGTCGCGTCCTCGGGAAGGGTGGGAACGCCCTCGAGCCCGTGGCCGGGCATACCCAGCTCGGTCCTGGTGGAGGCGGTCATTCTGTCACCGCCTTCTGGATGACGTCCTCGAGATCGGCGGCGCTGAACGGCAGCCCGCGCACGGACGTGTGCGACTGGACGTCGACGAGGTAGCGGGCGCGCAGCAGCATCGACAGCTGGCCGAGGTTCATCTCGGGGACGATGACGTGCCGATATGCGGTGAGGACGTCGCCGGTGTTGGCCGGGAACGGGTTGAGGTGCCGCAGGTGGGCCTGGGCGACCGGGAACCCTTGCGCGCGAAGGGATCTCGCGGCGGCGGCGATCGGTCCGTAGGTCGAGCCCCACCCGAGCACCAGCACCTCGGCGTCGCCGTCGGGGTCCTCGACCTCGAGCGGGTCGACGGTGGCGGCGATCCCGTCGATCTTCGCGGCGCGCAGCCGGGTCATGAGGTCGTGGTTGTCGGGGTCGTAGGAGATGTTGCCGGTGATGTTGGCCTTCTCGATGCCGCCGACGCGGTGCTCCAGTCCCGGGGTGCCGGGGACGGCCCACGGGCGGGCCAGCGTCTCGGCGTCGCGGAGGTAGGGGTGGAACACGTCGTTGCCGTCGGCGTCGACGCCGTTGCGCTGCGTCGCGAGCTCGACGCGAAGCTCCGGCAGGTCGTCGACCGAGGGGATCGACCACGGCTCGGACCCGTTGGCGAGATACCCGTCGGAGAGGATGAGCACCGGCGTCATGTACGTCGTCGCGATGCGCACCGCCTCGATCGCGATGGCGAAGCAGTCGGCGGGCGACTTCGGAGCGACGATCGCCACCGGCGACTCTCCGTTGCGGCCGAACATCGCCTGCAGCAGGTCGGCCTGCTCGGTCTTGGTGGGCAGGCCGGTCGACGGGCCGCCGCGCTGGATGTCGCACACGACCAGGGGCAGCTCGAGCGACGTGGCCAGGCCGATCGTCTCGGCCTTGAGCGCCAGGCCAGGACCGGAGGTGGTCGTCACGCCGATCGCCCCGCCGAACGCGGCCCCGAGCGCGGCGCCCACCCCGGCGATCTCGTCCTCGGCCTGGATGGTCGTCACGCCGAACCGCTTGAGGCCGGCCAGCGTGTGCAGGATGTCGGACGCCGGGGTGATCGGGTACGACCCGAGAACCAGCGGCCGGCCGGCGCGGTGCGACGCGGTGACCAGCCCGTAGGCGAGCGCGACGTTGCCGGTGATGTTGCGGTAGTGGCCGGTCCTCATGGGGGCCGGGCCGACCTCGTAGCGGTGGGCGAAGTCCTCGGTGGTCTCGCCGTAGTGGAACCCGGCGCGCAGCGCAGCGAGGTTCGCGGCCAGGACATCGGGCTTGGCGCCGAACTTGGTGGTGAGGAAGCGCTCGGTCAGCGAGATCGGCCGGGTGTAGAGCCAGGAGAGCAGGCCGAGCGCGAACATGTTCTTCGCGCGCTCCTTGTCCTTGCGGGTGAGGTCGAACGATGCCAGCGCCTCGACGGTGATGGACGTCAGAGCCAGCGCGTGCACGTGGTAGCTCTCCAGCGTCCCGTCCTCGAGCGGGTTGGTCGGGTAGCCGACCTTCGCGAGGTTGCGCTTGGAGAACTCGTCGGTGTTCGCGATGATCGTCGCGCCGCGGGGCACGTCGGCGAGGTTCGCCTTGAGGGCCGCGGGGTTCATCGCCACGAGCACGTCGGGCTCGTCGCCCGGAGTGAGCACGTCGTGGTCGGCGAAGTGGAGCTGGAAGCTCGAGACGCCGGGCAGGGTGCCCTGCGGCGCGCGGATCTCGGCGGGGAAGTTCGGCAGCGTGGACAGGTCGTTGCCGAGGAGAGCGGCCTCGGTGGTGAACCGGTCGCCGGTGAGCTGCATCCCGTCACCGGAGTCGCCCGCGAAGCGGATGACGACACTGTCGAGGCGGACCGTCTGCGGGGCTGTTCCGTTGGTCGTGCTGTGCGTTCTGCCGTTCGTGCTGGTCGTCGTGCTGTCGGTCGTTGTGGTTGTCGTGGGGGACATGCCTGGGATCACCAGAATTCGTTGCGGCACCGGAATCCGGCCACCTCGTCGTGGCCCTTTCTTCAGCATCGTATGTCGCCCACCGCACCGCACGTCGGAGGCTTCACGAACGTCACATCATCGTGAGACGAACGGTCGGGTCAGGAGGTTCGACCGGACTCCGTGAATGTCGGTCCACGGTCGGCGTCGTCGAGGGCCGCGAGGGCCGCCACGACCCGACGGGCGGTGTAGTCGGCGGCGCGTGACGTCACCTGCTCCACGGAGCAGAACGCGACCTCGCGGATCTCCCGAGCCTGCAGCACCGCCCCGTCCACGAGCGACGGGGCGTGCACCCCGCCGTCGAAGACGAGGCACAGCGCGTCGTCCCAGCCACCCCACGGGGGCAGCCAGTCCGTGAGGACGAGCCGGCCCACGGGCAGCCGCAGCGCGAGCTCCTCCAGCACCTCGCGCCCGGCGGCCTCGCGGGGCGACTCGCGGACCTCGACGACGCCGCCGGGCAGGTCCCAGTCGTTTTTGTACGTCGGGTGGCAGAGCAGCACGCGGCCGGCGTCGTCGCGGACCAGCATCTGCGCGATGACGCGCTTGCGCGGCAGGAACGAGTTGAGCAGAGCGCGGAACCCGCCGTGCTCGGTGGGGGAGGGGTCGTCGCGCAGCCGCGCGAGCAGCGCGTAGTCATCGGTGCCGAGGTCGAGCGCCACCCGGACCACGCCCTCGTTGCGCAGCCCGGCGCGCCGGGCGACTCGGACCGCCGCGGCGTTACCCGTGGCGACGCGCGCCTGCACGCGGCCGAGACCGAGCTCGGCGAACGCGTACTCGACGGCCAGCCGGACGGCGCGCGTCGCATACCCCCGTCCGCGCTGCTGGCTCGCGAGCTCGTAGCTGATCTCGCCGGTGGACTCGCCGATGTCGCGCAGCCGCACCCAGCCCACGTCGCGGCCGCCGGCTTGGACCGCAAAGGCACGAGCGTCGTCGTCCGCCACCGGCCGCAACGTCACGACCCCGTCGCTCAGGGTCGGCGGCTCGGCGTCAGGCATCGTCCGGCTCGCCGACCTCGGGCGTCTCGTGGCCGGCGCGCTCATCACGGTCGGCCCACTCGAGCAGCTGGTCGAGGCGGTATGCCGTGTCGTCGATCGCCGCGTTGAGGTCGCCGCGCTCCGCGTACCGCGGCGGCACGGTGGCGATGGTGAAGTCGCCGGGCACGATGTCGTCGATCTCGTCCCAGAGGATCGGCGTGGAGACCGTCCCGTCGGGGACGCCGCGGACCGAGTACGCGCTCGCGATCGTGTGGTCGCGGGCGTTCTGGTTGTAGTCGACGAAGACGACGTCGGGCTCGCGGTCCTTGCGCCACCACGTCGTCGTGACGTCGCCGCCGGCCCGCCGCTCGACCTCGCGGGCGAAGGCCAGCGCAGCCCGGCGCACGTCCTGGAACCCCCACTCGGGGACGATGCGCACGTAGATGTGCAGGCCCTTGCCGCCTGACGTCTTGGGGAACCCGGTGGCGCCCAGCTCGGCCAGCACCTCCTGCGCGACGTGGGCGACGCGGCGCACCGTCGCGAAGTCGCACAGCGGCATGGGGTCGAGGTCGATGCGCCACTCGTCGGGGACCTCGGTGTCGGCGCGCCGCGAGTTCCAGGGGTGGAACTCGACGGTCGACATCTGGACCGCCCAGATGACGCTGGCCAGCTCGGTGACGCAGAGCTCGTCGGCGGTGCGGTTCCACCGGGGGAACGTCACGCGGACCGTCTGGAGCCACGGCGGCGCGCCGTGCGGGACCCGCTTCTGATGCACCTTGTCGCCGGCCAGGCCCTCGGGGAAGCGGTGCATCATGCAGGGCCGCTCGTACAGCGCCCGAACGATGCCGTCGCCGACGCTGAGGTAGTAGTTGACGAGGTCGAGCTTCGTCCAGCCGGTCTTCGGGAAATACACCCGGTCGGGGTTGGTGACGCGGACCGTGTGCGGCCCCACCTCGAGCTCGACGGCGGGGGTCGTCCCCTTCGCGGCGGCCATGGATCTCAACCTAACCGGAGCGCGGTTACGTTGTACGCGTGGAGCGCGCCGTCGTCGTCACGGGCGGGAGCCGAGGGGTCGGCCGGGGGATCGTCCTGCGGTTGGCCGCCGGCGGGATGCACGTCGTGGTCCTGGACGCCGAACCGCCGACCGAGCCGTGGCCGGCCGAGCTTGCGCAGCGCGTCGAGGTGGTGGTGGGCAGCGCCGCAGAGCTCGCGTCGGCGGAGCGGGCGGCAGACCGGGCAGACTCGGCCGGTGCCCTGGTGGGCTGGGTCAACAACGCTGCCGTCTTCCGCGACGCGACGGTGGAGGACCCGAGCCGGGTGGTCGAGGTCATCACGACGAACGTCGCGCTCGCGGTGGTCGGATGTTCCGTCGCGGTCGGCCGGTTCGTCGCCTCCGGGACGCGAGGTTCGATCGTCAACGTGTCCAGCCACCAGGCGCAGCGCGCGGTGCGCGGGGCACTCCCGTATGCGACGGCCAAGGCCGCGATCGAGGGCCTCACCCGGGCGGCCGCGGTGGACCACGGGCCGGACGGCATCCGCGTCAACGCGGTCGCGCTCGGGTCGATCCGGACGGCGCGGTACGACGAGCTGCTGGCCGCGCGGCCGGCGGAGGAGTCCGACGCGATCCAGGCCCAGATGGCGGCCCTGCACCCACTAGGGCGCGTGGGCGAGGTCGAGGAGGTCGCGGAGGTCGTCGCGTGGCTGCTGTCGGACGCCGCCTCCTTCGTCACCGGCGCCGTCGTCCCCGTGGACGGCGGGCGGTCGGCTCGCGGGGCCGACCCGGAGGAGCGTTGACCGTCGCGCTGGTGCTCCGGCAAGCCCGCGTCGACGACGCGGCCGCCGTGGCCGAGGCGCACATCGCGTCGTGGCGCCACGCCTACGTCGGACTGGTTCCGCAGTCCCTGCTGGACGGCCTCTCGGTGCCGGAGGGGACAGAGCGGTGGTCGACGCGCATCGAGCAGGCCGACCCACTGGCTCGGCGGTTCGTCGTCGCCGAGGTCGACGGCGCCGTGAAGGGGTTCGCCTCGGTGGGGAACAGCCGCGACGAGGACGCTCCCGCGACGACCGGGGAGTTGTCGGCCATCTACCTCCACCCCGATGTCATGGGCCTGGGCATTGGTCACCGGCTGCACGAACGCGCCCTGGACGAGCTGCGGGAGCTGGGGCGGTCCGAGGGGCGGCTGTGGGTGCTGGCCTCCAACACCGCCACGCGGCGCTTCTACGAGCGGCACCTCTGGATGCATGACGACGTCGGCCTCGTCGTGGTCAAGGCGGGGTTCCCCCTCGACGCCACGCGCTACCGGCGCCGCCTCTGAAGTATCCAGCACCGGACCGGGTACTCGGTCGGATACCCGATCGGGTACCTCAACACGTCGTGAGCACGACGGATCCGGTGACCCGACCGGGTATCCGACCCGTGCTCGGACCTGATCAACCTCAGGGCTCAGGGCCCCGGTCCCCGGTCCCCGGTCCCCGCGGCAGTCGGCGGCGGCATCGCCGGGGCGCGTCCGCGATGGCCCACACGGTGGGATACCCGGTCGGGTACCCCAACACGTCGCGATCACAACCGACTCGGTGACCCGACCGGGTATCCGAACCCGCGCATCGGACCTCCGGGACCCGATCGCGGACAAGGCTGCGCGGCATACCGTGGCCGCATGGGCGCCCTGGAGCCGCACCGCGGTGACTTCTACGCATACGAGACCCTCCTGGCCGACGACGAGCAGAAGGAGATCCTCCGGCTGCGCGAGTTCCTCGAGCGTGAGGTCCGCCCGATCGCGGACGAGTACTGGGCGGAGGCGGAGTTCCCGCGCCACCTCATCGCGCCGCTGCGCGACCTCGACATCGTGGGCGGCGCCTACGAGGGCTTCCGCGACCCGCCGTTCTCCCGGCTGTTCAGCGGCTTCACGGCGCTCGAGCTGTCGAGGGTCGACCCGTCGTTCGGGACGTTCTTCGGCGTCCACGCGGGGCTGGCGTTCGCGAGCATCTACCACTGCGGCTCGCCCGAGCAGCGGGACCGCTGGCTGCCCGGCATGGCCGACCTCACGTCGATCGGGGCCTTCGCACTGACCGAGCCGGAGCACGGGTCGGACATCGCCGGCGGCCTCGCGACGACCGCCCGGCGCGACGGCGACCACTGGGTGCTCAACGGGCAGAAGCGCTGGATCGGCAACGGGACGTTCGCCGACCTGGTCGTGGTGTGGGCGCGCGACGTGGAGAGCGAGGAGATCCTCGGGTTCGTCCTGGAGAAGGGGACACCCGGGTTCACCGCCACGAAGATCGAGGGCAAGGTCGCGCTCCGCAGCGTGCAGAACGCCGACATCACGCTCGAGGACGTGCGGCTGCCGGACGACCAGCGCCTGGTCAACGCCCGCTCCTTCACCGACACCGCCAACGTCCTGCGGATCACCCGCGGCGGTGTCGCGTGGGGCGCGGTCGGGCTGCAGATGGGCGCCTACGAGACGGCCCTCGCGTACACCCTGGAACGAGAGCAGTTCGGCAAGCCGCTCGCCGGCTTCCAGCTCGTCCAGGACCACCTGGCCACCATGCTGTCGAACATCACCATGTCGCTGGGTGTCGTCGTCCGACTCGCGCAGATGCAGGACGCGGGCATCGAGAAGGACGAACACGCGGCGCTGGCCAAGGCCACCGTGTCGAGCCGGATGCGCGAGACCGTCGGGATCGCGCGTGAGGTCATGGGCGGAAACGGGATCCTGCTCGAGCACGGGCTGGTCCGGTTCTTCGCCGACGCCGAGGCCGTCTACTCCTACGAGGGCACCCGCGAGGTGAACCAGCTCATCGTCGGGCGGGCCATCACCGGCACGGGCGCCTTCGTCTGAGCGGTCTGTCGGTCAGGGGACGATGACCAGCTTGCCGCGCGTATGCCCGGTGAGACCCTCGCGGTGGGCCTCGGCGGTGTCCTCCAGCGGGTACGTCTCGTGGATCGGAAGGGTCAGGTCGCCGGACGCGAGCAGGCGCGCCACCTCGGGGCGGGCGGCGTCGCGGATCTCGGTGCCGGGGTCACCGCCTCCACCGATGAGGTAGATGCCGGTGTCGCGGCGCCGGAACCCGGCGATGCTGACGACCCGCCGTGGTTCGCCGACCAGCGCGAGCGACACGTCGATCGCCTCGTCGGTGCCGACCGTGTCGATGGCCGCGTCGACGCCCTCGGGCGCGAGCGCGCGGACCCGGTCGAGGAGCCCGTCGCCGTAGGCCACCGGCTCGGCGCCGAGGGAGCGGAGGTAGTCGTGGTTGCGCTCGCTGGCGGTCGCGATGACCCGTGCCCCGCGGCGGCGGGCCAGCTGGACGACGAGCCCGCCCACTCCGCCGGCCGCCCCGTGGACGAGGACGGTCATGCCGTTCGCGACCCCGGCCGCTTCGACGGCGTGGGCCGCGGTGCCGCCCGCCACGGGCACGCTGGCGGCCAGCTCCCAGGAGAGGCCGTCCGGCTTGGCCAGGAGTCCCGCCGCCGGAACGACCGCCTGGTCCGTGTAGCCGTTGCCCGGCACCTGCGAGGCGATGACCTCGTCGCCCGTAGGTGCCAGGCGGTGACCCCGTCGCCGACCGCCTCCACCACGCCGGCCAGCTCGAACCCGAACCCGCCGAGCGCCTGCGGGTCCCGGCCCAGCGCGCCCGAGTACATCTTCCAGTCGAACGGGTTGACCCCGATGGCGCGGACCGCGACGCGGACCTCGCCGGGACCGGGCTCCGGGGTGGGGACCTCGGAGAGGGCCAGCTGCTCAGGGCCGCCGAAGTCGACGGGCGCGACGATGCGAGTCATGGCCGGTCAACGCCGGACCGCAGCCGGCCGACGATTCCCAGCCGTGGGGAGCGTCAGGCAGGTCGGGCTGAGCTTCTGCGCCGCCCAGGGCAGCGAGTCCTTGAGCGCGGCGTTCCAGTAGGTGTACGAATCGTGGGCGCCGGGACAGCTGCCGGAACTCCACGGTGAACCCGCGCGCCTGCAGCTTGGGAAGCAGCGCCTGCATCTCGGCGATGATCGTCGGGTCGCCGCTGCCGCTGCCGAGGTAGATCGCCGGGCCCTTGCTGCCGTCCAGGGTGTTGACGTACTTGGACGGGCTGTTCGCGTCGGCCTTGCGCCTGCCAGTCGGAGCCGCCGTAGAGCGCCTGGTTGCCCGCCGGGCAGCGTGTCCGGCGTCCGGAGGCCGTCTCGCCGGACAGGTCGATGACGGCGGAGTAGAGGTCGGGGTGCTTCAGGCCCAGGTTGAGGGCGCAGAAGCCACCCATGGAGAGGCCGCCGACGGCCGCGCCCTTGGCGTTGGTGCTGCGTGCGGAACTTGGAGTCGATCGCCGCGATGACGTCCTTGGTGCAGGTAGGTCTCCGCGTTGCCCTGCGACGGGCTGTCGACGCAGAGGCTGTCCCCGGTGATGTTGTTCTGGATGTCCTCCGGCATGACGACGATGACCGGCTTACCGCTCTGGGCCACGCTGAGGAAGGTCTGCCGCTCCGCCGGCCGCCGTCAGCCAGTCGGTCGGCTGCCCGGGTTCCCGTGGAGGAGATAGACGACCGGGAAGTGCTGCCGCGGGTTGCTGAAGTACTGCGGGGGTAGCCAGACCTGGGCGTCGAACGTACCGAACTTGCTCGCCGTGTCCGGCACGCTGACATGCGTCACGGCGCCGTTGGGCTGCTGCTGGACGTCGGGACCGCTGGCGTTGCCGTCGACCGTCGGGTAGGTCGGGATGCCCAGCAGGTCGGCGGCGTTGTCGTAGTAGGCGAAGTGCGTGTTCGCGTAGTCCGCGGCGGTGCCGACGCCGAACACGAGGAACAGAGAAGACGAACACCCAGCGCCAGACCTTGTGGTTGCGCCACAGCAGGATGGCGAGGATGAGGAAGCACACGGCGATAGCGCCGAGCGTGAGGATCGGCCCCCACCCCAAGAGGGGGATCTTCGAGAGCACGTCTGTCACGCAAACCTCTTCCTCTTTGACCCCGTCATCTCACAGGTTGGGCTCACGGTACCGGCCGGAGGAGCGAACCAGAGGTAATCGGCGCCGAACCGATATCTACCGGTTCCACCGCGGGCGAACGCGGCGGCGAGATCCGCGCCACGGGCATACCCGCCGGTGGCCTGCGCGCTCGCTAGGGTGGCTCGCATGACCGGGACAGGCACCTCGGGGGGCCGGGCTGATGGGCGGATACGTCGTCGTCGGCGCGGTCGTCCTGGCGGGGATCCTCCTGGTCGTGGCCGCCGGGCTGGCCCGGCGGCTGTTCGCGCCGCGAGCGCCCACGACCGCGAAGCTGACGACGTACGAGTCGGGTGTCGACCCGATCGGCTTCGGCTGGGCGCAGACCACGGTCCGGTACTTCGTCTACGCGTACCTCTACGTCATCTTCGCCGTCGACGCGGTCTACCTGTTCCCCTGGGCGACCGTGATCCGCGACGCGAACCTCGGCACGGCGAGCCTCGTCGAGATGGGCATCTTCCTGACCGTCATCGTCGTCGGGCTGGCGCACGCCGCCCGCCGCGGTCTCCTGCGCTGGGTATGACGTGACCGTCGACCTCCCTGTTCCGCGCGTGGGTCCGCTCGCCGAGCACGCACCCGAGCCGATCAAGGTCGTCCTCAACTGGGGGCGCCGCTACAGCCTCTGGGTGTTCAACTTCGGGCTGGCGTGCTGCGCGATCGAGTTCATCGCCGCGTCGATGGCCCGCCACGACTTCATCCGGCTCGGGGTCATCCCCTTCGCGCCCGGTCCGCGGCAGGCCGACCTCATGGTCGTGTCCGGCACGGTGACCGACAAGATGGCGCCGGCGGTACGCCGCCTCTACGACCAGATGCCGGAGCCGAAGTACGTCATCTCCTTCGGCGCCTGCAGCAACTCCGGCGGGCCCTACTGGGACTCCTACTGCGTCACCAAGGGCGTCGACACGGTGATCCCGGTCGACGTCTACGTCCCCGGGTGCCCGCCGCGTCCGGAGGCTCTCCTGCAGGGGATCGTCCGGCTCCAGGAGAAGATCGCGGGGGAGTCCCTCTCCGGTCGTCAGATCCAGGCTCGGTATGCGGGGGGTCGGGTCGCGTCGGCCGCGGAGCTCCAGCGCCCGCTCGTGACTGCGGGGACGATCCCCGGTCGGGGGGACGCCCTCGTGCCGCGGCCGGGCGAGCCGGTCCCCGAGCCTCGGGGTGGTCCGGAGACCGTCGCCATCCCCGTGGCTGGGCGGTCCGCCCCCGCCGTTCCCGTGCCGGAGCCGGGGGCATACCCGGAGACCGCCGTCCTCGAGCCGGTCGGGGACGACGACGGGGGTGCCCCCGCGTACCCGCCACCGTCCGGGCCTGAGACCACGGTGATCCCCGTCCCGCGACCCGGGACCGACCCGGAGACCGAGCGCACGACGCCGGTGGCGCGCCCCGTTCCGCCCCCCGGCGCGCCCGACCAGCAGCGGCGCAGCCAGCGCAAGCCCGGACGGCACCGCCCCCGCCACACGCTGGCCGACGACATCTTCGAGCTCGGGGACGACGACGAATGACCGAGCCCGCCTCCGTGCGCTCGGCCGGGCTGGACCAGCCGGCCGGTGACGAGCCCTGCCTCGACGTCAGTTCGACGGAGTGGGTCGGCGCGGCGCGCGAGCTCGTCTCCCAGGGCTTCACGTTCTTCGACTGGCTGACGGCCGTCGACGAGACCGACGGAGCCGAGGACGCCGGCTTCGACGTCGTCCTGCACCTGCTCGACGTGTCGACGCCGCGGGCCCTGCGCGGGCACCTGCTGCGCACGCGCGTCGCGGACGGCACCGCCCTGCCGAGCCTCACCGGCCTGTTCGCCGGCGCCGCGTGGCACGAGCGTGAGACGCACGAGATGTTCGGGATCGACGTCGAGGGGTTCGACGACGGGACCGGGCTCGGGCTGCGGCCGCTGCTGTTGCCGGAGGGGTTCGAGGGAACCCCGTTGCGCAAGTCGTTCATGCTCGCCGCCCGGGCGTCGAAGCCCTGGCCGGGGGCCAAAGAACCGGGTGAGGGGCACGACGCACCGAAGTCGCCCGGCCGGCGCCGGGTCCAGGCGCCCGGGGTGCCGCCGCCGGAGTGGGGGCCACGATGACGGTGCTCGAGGTCGTCATCCGGACCGTTGCCGTCCTGGCGGCGTTCCTCGTCCTGCCGCTGCTGGTCGGGCAGACGGAGCACAAGGTGATGGCCCACATGCAGGGCCGGCTCGGGCCGATGTATGCGGGCGGGTTCCACGGCTGGGCCCAGCTGGTCGCCGACGGGGTGAAGTTCGTCCAGAAGGAGGACGTCGTCCCGGCCGCCGCCGACCGGTGGGTCTTCCGGCTCGCGCCGGGGGTGGCCCTGGTCCCGTACCTCGTCGCGATGAGTGTCGATCCCCCTGTCGCCCACGCTGGTCGGCGCCGACGTCGACGCCGGCGCGCTGTTCGTCGTCGCGCTGGCCGGGATCGGCATCCTCGGCACGCTGATGGCCGGCTGGTCGAGCGCGAACAAGTACTCCCTGCTCGGCGCCATGAGATCGGCGGCCCAGCTGCTCAGCTACGAGCTGCCGATCGTCCTCTCGGTCGCCTCGGTGGCGCTGGCCGCCGGAACCCTCTCGCTCAGCGGCATCGTGCGCGAGTGGAGCTGGTGGTGGCTGATCTGGCAGCTGCCGGGCGCGATCGTCTTTCTCGTCGCCGCGCTGGCCGAGCTGCAGCGACCGCCGTTCGACATGCCGGTCGCCGACTCGGAGATCGTCTTCGGGCCCTACACCGAGTACACCGGTCTGCGGTTCGCCTTCTTCCTGCTGTCGGAGTATGCGGGCATCGTCCTGATGTCGCTGCTCTTCGCGGTGCTCTTCCTCGGCGGCTGGCGCGGACCGTGGGACGACGCGGTCGGCTGGGTGTGGACCTTGCTCAAGGGGTTCGCCATCGCGGTGGTCATCGTGTGGCTGCGGGTCGCCTGGCCCCGGCTGCGCGAGGACCAGCTCCAGCGCCTCGCGTGGGTCTGGCTGGTGCCGATCGCGATCGTCCAGATCGCCATCACCGGCATCGGTGTGGTGGTGACCGCATGAGTCCCGAACCGCGCCGGGGCGGCCTGCCCGGGCTGATCAAGGGGCTGGCGACCACCGCCCGGACCCTGTCGCGTCCGTCGCATACGGCCGAGTACCCCGATACGAAGCCGGACCTCCCGCCGCGCTCGCGGGGCGTCATCGCGCTGACCGAGGAGAACTGCACGTCGTGCATGCTCTGCGCGCGCGAGTGCCCCGACTGGTGCATCTACATCGACTCCCACAAGGAGACGCTGCCCGCGACCACCGAGGGCGGCCGCGAGCGACAGCGCAACGTGCTCGACCGGTTCGCCATCGACTTCTCGCTGTGCATGTACTGCAGCATCTGCATCGAGGTATGCCCCTTCGACGCGCTGCACTGGAGCCCCGAGTTCGAGTACGCCGAGACCGACATCCGCGACCTGCTCCACGAGAAGGAGCGCCTCGGCCAGTGGATGCAGACCGTGCCGCCGCCGCCGGCGCTCGACGCCGCGTCGGCCCAGCCGGCCGAGGTCGCCGCCGCGAACGCGCCGCCCCGCGCCGGCGGGCTTCGTGAGCGACCCGCGCCGCGGACCGCCCGAACGGCCAAGTCGGCAGCGCCGGCGCCGGCGCCGGCCCCCGCCCCCGAGACGGGCGAGGACGGGGAGGCGGAGTCGTGACCACCCGCGACATCGTCTTCGCCGTCATCGGCCTCATCGCGGCGGTGAGCGCCATCCTCGCCGTGACGACCCGCAACGTCGTCCACGCCGCCCTCTGGCTGGTCGTGAGCCTCGGCACCATCGCCGGCTGCTACGTGGTCCTCGGTGCCGAGCTCGTGGCCCTGGTCCAGGTGCTCATCTACGTCGGCGCGGTCGTCGTGCTGGTGCTCTTCGCGCTGATGCTCACGCGCGCGCCGATCGGCCCCAACCGCGACCTCGCCAGCCCCTGGTGGCAGCGGCTGCTCGCTGCGGTGCTCGCCGTCTCGGTCTCCGTCCTGCTCGCGGTGACGCTCGTCCCGCTCGTCGGCGAGGGCCCGCTGGAGTCGAAGAACGGCAACACCACGGCGGTGGCCACTGCGGTCTTCGGGACCTGGGTGTGGCCCTTCGAGCTCCTCTCCGTCCTGCTGCTGGCCGCGCTGATCGGCGCCTTCGCCTTGGCGAAGATCGCCGGTGCGGGCCTGGTGCGCCGACCCCGCCGCCGCCGCGCCGCTACGCCTCCCCGGCCGACGACACCGAGCACCTCCGAGGCGGCCTCGCCCACCACCGAGCCGGTCGAGGTCACCGCTCCGGAGAGCGAGGCGGCCACAGCGTCGGCATCCGCCCGCGAGGGCAGCGCGCCGTGATGCACCTCTGGCTGCCGATGCTCCTCGCCAGCGTCCTCGCCGGCGCGGGGACGTACGGCGTGTTGGCCCGCCGCAACGCCGTCCTCGTCCTCATCGGTGTCGAGCTGATCCTCAACGCCGCCAACGTCATGCTCGTCGCGCTCGGCGCCCGGGACGACTCGCCGCTGCAGACCGGCCAGTCCCTCACGCTGTTCATCATCACCATCGCGGCGGCGGAGATCTGTGTCGCCCTCGCCGTGGTGCTCGCGATGTTCAAGCTCCAGGGCCACATCGACCTGTCCGCGCCGCCTCTGCTGACCTCCGCCGAAGAGTCGACCGTCGACGAGGAGGCGAACCGGTGACCGTCCTCACCGTGGCGACGGTCCAGCTCCTCGTGCTGCTCCCGGCACTCGCGGCACTTGCGGGCCTGCTGCTGCGCCGCGCTCGCGCCGTATCCGGGCTGGTCGCGGTCGGCGCCGCGGCGCTGGCGCTCGTGCTGTCGGTGTTCGAGTTCTCGGAGACCGCCGGCCGCTCCGAGGTCATCCCGACGTTCGGTCCCTTGCCGGTGGGCGAGCTGCAGATCCCCCTGAACCTCCTCGCCGACCGCACCTCGGCCGTCATCGCCGTGGCCGTAGCCATCGTCGGACTGGCCGTCCAAATGTTCTCGATCTGGTACCTGCGCGACGACCCGCGCTACCCCGTCTTCGCGACGACCGTCTCGCTCTTCCTCGCCGCCATGCTGCTCGTCGTCCAGTCGAACGACCTCGTGCTCACGCTGGTCGGCTGGGAGGTCATGGGCTGGTGCTCCTACCTGCTCATCGGCCACGTCAGCGCGCGGGAGTCGGCGCGACGGGCGGCGTACAAGGCGTTCATGGTCACCCGCGTCGCCGACATCGGGTTCGTCCTCGGGCTGGTGATCCTCGCCGTCGGTGCGGGCACAACGGAGATCCGAACCGTCATCGCCCACTGGACCGGTGGTTCGGGGTCGGCCACGGCCGCACTCGTCACGGGCAGCCCCGTCCTCACGGCCGCCCTGGTCCTGCTCCTCGCCGGGGTGGCCGGCAAGTCGGGCCTGATCCCGTTCCACGACTGGCTCCCCGACGCCATGGAGGGCCCGACCCCGGCGTCGGCCCTCATCCACGCGGCGACGATGGTGGCCGCCGGCACGTACGTCGTCGCCCGGCTGCACCCGCTGTACGCCGTCGACGACACCGCTCGCATCGTCCTCGGCGTGCTGGCCGGGCTGACCATGGTCTGGGCCGCTCTTCTCGCCTTCGCCCAGACTGACATCAAGCGGATGCTGGCGTACTCCACGCTCAGCCAGATCGCCGTCATGGCCAGCGCGCTCGCGTTCAGCCTCGCGCCGAACGAGACGCCGGAGCTCGCCCTCGGGCACCTGTTCTCCCACGCGCTCTTCAAGTCGCTGCTCTTCCTCGCGGTCGGCTGGCTGTCGGTGCTCGCCGGTGGTACCGCGTTCGTCGCCCTGCGTGGCCGGGCCCAGGGGAGGGGCGCGCTGTACTGGTCCCTCGCCGTCGGTCTGGCCTCCCTCGCCGGGCTGCCGCCGCTGGTGGGGTTCTTCTCGAAGGAGGGCATCCTCTTCGCCGCCGAGGAGTCGCTGAGCGGTGCCGACGCCGGGCTCGCGTGGTTCGTCCTGCTCGCGCTCGTCGTGACGGTGGGGCTCACGGCGGCCTACTGCACGCGCGCCTGGTTGCTCCTCACCACCGAGCGCGAGGGTGGCCTGGCCGGGCTCGAGGCCGAGGAGGGTCAGGCCGAGAGCGCCGAAGAGGCGGCACCGGCCGGCGACGAGGCGGCGACGGGAGCGCACGAGATCCGTCCGGTCACCATGGCCGCCGCCCTCACCGTGTCGGCGCTGGCCGTCCTCACCGTGTTCGGCGGGCTGCTGCTGATCCCGGTCAGCGGGGGCATCCACCTCGGTCTGGTGATGACGGTCGTCTCACTGGTCGTGATCGGGCTCGCCTTCGTCGGGGTCCGTTCCCTGGCCACGGCCGGCCACGACCCGGCACGCCGGCTCGGACCAGCGGCCGCCGACCTCAGCGACCGTGGGTTCGGGTTCGACGCGGTCTACGTCGCCGTCGGTCGGGCCGTGATCGCCGTGGCCCGGCTCGTCGTCCGCCTCGACCGCGACGTCGTCGACGCCTACCCGCGCGGCGCCGCCTCCCTGACCGGCATCGCCGGACGGGCCAGCGAGAAGGCGCACCGGGGCGCTCCCTCCACCGGCCTGGTGGCCGTCGTGGTCGGCGTCGTCCTCGTCGCGGTGGCGGGGGTGACGGTGTGGCACTGACCCTGACCCTCGTCGTCCCGGCCGTGGTCGCCGTCTGGCTGCTCGCGGCGGGCCGCCGGTATGCGCCGCGCACCGCCCGCGGGCTGGCCCTGATCGCCAGCGTGGTCACCTTCCTGCTGACCCTGGTCACCGTTGCGCTGCGCACGGAGGTCGACGCGCCGTGGGTCACGTCGCTCGGGCTGCGCTGGCACTTCGCCGTCGACGGGATCACCATCCCGCTCGCGCTGCTGACCGCGGCGCTCGGGGTGGCGGTCGTGGTCCACGCGCGCGGGCGTGAACCGGGTCGCCCGCACGGCTCCGGCGCAGTCGCCGGCAACTCGGCCGCCACCTACTACGCCTGCCTCCTGCTCGTCGAGTTCGGGGCGCTGGCCACCTTCTTCGCCAGAGACGCCATCCTCTTCTTCGTCGCGTTCGAGGTCGTCCTCGTCCCGATGTGGGTGCTCATCAGCCGGTTCGGCGACGACCACGCGACGGAACGCGCCCGGGCCGACGCCTCCAACCGGTTCGTGCTCTTCACGGCGCTCGGGTCGACCCTGATGCTGCTCGGGATCCTCGTGCTCGTCGTCCAGAGCGGCACCTCCGACCTCGGTCGGCTCGCTGCCGCCCACGGGGCCGGGCTGTCGACGACGACCCAGGTGCTCGTGGCGGCGCTGCTCGTCGTCGGTCTCGGGATCAAGGTCCCCCTCTGGCCGGTGCACACCTGGCTCCCGCCCGCCCACACGATCGCGCCCACGGCCGGCTCCGTGCTGCTGGCCGCCGTCCTGCTCAAGATGGGGACCTACGGCATCATCCGGCTGGCCATCCCCACGGTCCCGGAGGGCTTCGCCACCGTCGCCCCGTTCCTCGCCGCGAGCGGCGCCGTCGGCATCATCTGGGGAGGGCTGGCCTGTCTCGTCGAGCGCGACCTCAAGCGGCTCGTCGCGTACAGCTCGGTCGCGCACATGGGCTTCGTCGCTCTCGGCCTCGCGTCCGGCACCCAGACGGGGATGCAGGCGGCGCTCTTCGCGAACGTCGCCCACGGCCTGGTCGCGGCGCTCCTGTTCTTCGTGGTCGGCGGCCTCAAGGAGCGTTGGGGCAGCGCGGACCTCACCGTGGCCCGCGACGCGTTGCGCGACGTGTCCCCGCGGATGGGGTTCGCCCTCGTCGTGGGGTTCGCCTCGGCCCTCGGTCTGCCCGGCCTGGTCGGGTTCTGGGGCGAGTTCCTCGCCGTGTATGCCGCGTGGAACCCTGCGAACGGCCTGCCGACCCCGCTCTACCGGATCTGCGCGGTGGCCGGCGTGGTCGGCATGTCCCTGGCCGCCGCGTACTCCCTGCGCGTCCTGCGGCTGGTCTGGGCGGGGCACGAGAACTGGACCGGCCCGGCGCCGGGCGCCGCCATCCGGAGCCGGCGGCGCGACGACGCCCACGGCGCTGAGCTGCTCGTGGTCCTGGCCCTCGTCGCTCTCGTCATCGGGCTCGGCGTGGTGCCGAAGCCGCTCCTCGGCGTGACCGAGACCGAAACGGCCGTGCTCGTGCCCCGCAGCAGTACGGCGGCATCGCTCGCTCCGGCCTCCGGCGGCACGACCGTGGAGGCGAGCGGACCGTGATCACCTTCGACGTCGGCACCCTCCTGCCGGTCCTGGCCCCGCTGCTCGGCTCGGTGGTCGTGCTCGTCCTCGACGTCCTCGACACCCGCGGGCAACGCGTTCACTACGCGATCGCGTTCATCGCGCTCGTCCTCGGCATGTTCGGGACGTTCGGAGGCCTCGGCGCGCCGACCGGCGACCAGCTCCGCACGCTGTGCCTGCCGAACGGCGGCGCCTGCTTCTACGCCGCCGACGCCCTGACGGCGACGCTCCAGCTCGCCGCCCTGCTCGCCGCCGCCATCACGCTGCTGCTCGCGTGGCCCTCCGAGCGGTCCGACGACACGGGACGCACCGCGGTGACCATCTCGCTGCTGCTCGCGGCGACCGGCGGGGCGGTCGGGGTGGCCGCCGCCCGCGACCTCGGCTCCTGGCTGGTCACCCTCGAGCTGGCGACCCTTCCGGTCGTCGCGCTGGCCGCGCTGCCCGGCACCCGTCGGGCCCTGGCCGGTGCGGTCCAGCTCGTCACAACGTCGCTCGTCTCGTTCGCGATGCTGGCCCTGGGCGCGGCCTGCTGGTACGCCGCCACGGGGTCACCGGTACTCGGGCCCGGGCCGGCCCTCGCGGCGACCTCGACCCCCCAACGCGGGCTGCTCGCCCTCGCGGTCGTCCTGGTGCTCGGCGGGATCGCGTTCAAGCTGTCGCTGGTTCCGTTCCACGCCTGGACGCCGACGACGTATGCGGGTTCACCCCTCCCGATCACGGTGTTCCTGGCCGGGGTCTCCAAGGTCGCGGCCCTCGCCGCGCTCCTGGTGGTCATCCAGGCGGTCACCCAGCTCGGTCGGTCCGCGCTGGTCGCCGTGGCCGTCCTCGCCATCGCCAGCATGACCCTCGGCAACCTCATGGCGCTGCGCCAGGACGACGTCGTCCGGCTGCTGGCGTGGTCCACCGTCGCCCAGGCGGGATGGGTCGTCGTCCCGTTGCTGTCAGTCTCGTCCCTCGGCTCGCGCGCCGCCGGCGGGTACCTGTTGACGTACCTCGTCGCCACCCTGGTCGCGTTCACCGTCGTGATGATGACCGTGACCGCCGTCGGCGCCCGCCGCGGCCGCGGGCTCGACGCATACCGTGGCCTGGCGCGGACCCATCCCTGGGCCGGTGGCGCGCTGCTGCTCGCCCTGACCTCGCTCGCCGGCCTGCCACCCGGCGTGCTGGGGCTGATCGGCAAGGTGGTCGCGCTGCGCCCGGTGCTGGCCGAGGGATGGTGGGTCGTCGGTGTCCTGGCCGCCGCCAACGCGGTCCTCGGCATCGCCGTCTACCTCCGCTGGGTCCGCGTGCTCCTGCAGCCGGCGCCGGAGGAGAGCGGTGACGGGGCGGCACCGTCCGGCTCCGTCGCGACCCGCACGCGGGTCCGGACCCACCCCAGTCACCTGGTCGCACTCGGGGTCGGAACCGGCGTCCTCGTCCTCGGTTCGGTGCAGCCGGAGCTGCTGCTGGGCCTGCTCGGGTGAGGTCCGCCACCTCGCTCACCGGCGGGAACGCCTGTGTGGGACCTGACGTTTCCCTGACATGCCCCCCTCGCACCGCCACTTCAACGGCCTGAAGACCGCGGCCCTCTTCGGCGCGATCTGGGCCCTCCTGCTCGGGATCGGCGCCCTTATCGCCGGCGGCCGGTTCATCTGGATCTTCGCCCTCATCGGTGTCGCCATGACCTTCTACGGCTACTGGAACAGCGACAAGCTCGCCATCCGTGCGATGCACGCCTACCCCGTCAGCGAGGCGCAGGCGCCCGCGATGTACCGCATCGTCAGGGAGCTGTCCACCAAGGCCGGCAAGCCCATGCCACGGCTCTACATCTCCCCGACCGAGGCGCCGAACGCCTTCGCCACCGGCCGCAACCCCCAGAACGCCGCCGTCTGCTGCACCGAGGGCATCCTCCAGCTGCTCGACGAGCGCGAGCTGCGCGGCGTCCTGGGGCATGAGCTGCAGCACGTCTACAACCGCGACATCCTCACCAGCTCGGTGGCCGCGGCCATCGCCGGGGTCATCACGGCGGTCGCCCAGATGGCGCTGTTCGCCAGCATGTTCGGTGGCGGCGACGACGAGGAGCGCGGCAACCCGATCGCCCTCCTCCTGCTCTCCCTGCTGGCGCCGTTCGCCGCGACCGTGATCCAGCTGGCCATCAGCCGGACCCGCGAGTACGACGCGGACGAGGACGGTGCTGCGCTCACCGGCGACCCGCTGGCGCTCGCGTCCGCGCTGCGCAAGCTCGAGCGCGGCGTCGCCCGGGCTCCGCTGGCGCCGCAGCAGCAGATCGTCAACGCCAGCCACATGATGATCGCCAACCCGTTCCGCGCGCAGGACGTCTCGAAGCTGTTCTCGACCCACCCGCCGATGCCCGAGCGGATCGCCCGCCTCGAGTCGATGGCGACTGGCTACCTCGAGCGCTGATCCTTCGGCGGCAGGATCTCGCCCGAGCCGCGGACGACCAGGGTGGGCACCGAGAGGATCCGGCGGGCCGGCGACGTGTCGCCCTCGATCCGGCTGAACAGCAGCCCCGCGGCACGGCGCCCGATCTCGCGGACGTCCTGGCGGATCACCGTCAGCGACGGCGTCATGAGGTCGGCGAGCGGGAAGTCGTCGAAGCCGACCAGCGCGATCTCGTGGGACCGGCCCAGCTCGCGAAGTGAGCGGATCGCGCCGATGCTGAGGATGTTGCGGCAGGCGAAGACCGCCGTCGGCGGGTCGGGCCGGGTCATCATCGCCGTGAGCGCTGCTTGCGCCTCACCCTCCGTCCGCAGACCCGTGACCACCAGCGCAGGGTCGGGCCGTATCCCAGCGGACTTCAGGGCCGCCTCGTAGCCGCGGAGCCGGGCCGCGGCGGTCGGGATGCTGGTGAGGTCGACGAGGGCCGCGATGCGGGTATGCCCGTGGGCCAACAGGTGTGCGACGGCCTCGCGCCCTCCGCGCCGGTTGTCCACCAGGACGCTGTCGGCGTCGACGCCGCGGGGCGGTCGGTCGACGAACACGGTGGGGAGGCCCGCCCGGACCTCGACGGCGAGGTAGGACTGCTCCAGGGTCGACGGCATGAGGATGAGCCCGTCGACCCGGCGGGCCACGAGGTCGGCGACGAGGGCCCGTTCGCGGTCCGGCTCCTCGTCGATGCTCGCCGCCAGGACGACGCACTGGCGCTCGCGGGCCGCGTCCTCGAGGCTGCGCAGAAGACCCACCGAGAAGCTGTTGCTGACGTCCTGGACCAGCGCGCCCACGACCCCGGTCCGTCCATGACTGCGACGGAGGTTGCTCGCGGTGAGGTTGTGGGTGTAGTCAAGTCGTTCGACGGCTCGTTCGACCCGTTCGCGCAGGTCGTCGGACACACCGGGTTCCCGGTTGACCACCCTCGAGACGGTTTTGAGGCTGACTCCAGCCAAGGCGGCGACGTCGCGCATCGTCGCCCGTCCGAGTTTCGGCGCGGGCGAGTCCGAAGTTGACATCGTTGTCACGGCCACGCGTCAATTAGGTCACAGACGTTGACGTCAGCGCAAGGGGCCGCTATACATGCATCTGACAACGTTGTCACATCATTGGAGGTTAGACATGAAGCCAGCCATCGCAGCGTCTCGGCGCACTCGCGTCGTCGCGTTGGCATCGGCCGCCGGGGTCGCGTTGGCCCTTGGCGCGTGCAGCAGCAGTAGCGGAGGGGGTGGTTCGGGATCAACAGGTGGCGGCGAGAAGATCGGCGTCACCCTCATCACGAAGGACTCGAACAACCCCTTCTTCGTGACGATGCAGACCGGCGCGAAGGCGTTCGCCGAGAAGCAGGGCAACATCAACCTGACCGTCGCGTCGGGCAAGCAGGAGGGTGACGACCAGGGCCAGATCGACGCGATCGAGGCGTCGATCGCCAAGGGCGACAAGGGGATCCTCATCACCCCGATGTCGACGGGCGTGAACTCGGCGATCAAGAAGGCCCGGGACGCCGGCCTCTATGTCATCGCGCTCGACACCCCGCCCGACCCGGCGGACACGGTGGACATCACCTTCGCGACCGACAACTTCAAGGCGGGCAAGCTCATCGGCGAGTGGGCCCAGGTTCAGATGGCGGGCAAGCCGGCGACGATCGCCATGCTCGACCTGTTCAACGACAAGGTCGTCTCGGTCGACTACAACCGCGACCAGGGTTTCCTCACCGGGATGGGCATCCCCGTCAACGACCCGAAGAAGAACGGTGACGAGGCCAAGACCGGCAGCTACACCGGCGGCACGTACACCATCGTCTGTAACGAGGCCGGGAACGGCGCGGCCGACGGCGGACGCTCGGCCATGGAGCGGTGCCTGACCAAGAACCCCGACATCAACCTCGTGTACACGATCAACGAGCCCACTGCGGTCGGCGCCAACGCCGCGCTCAAGGCGGCCGGCAAGACGGCGACGATCGTCTCGATCGACGGCGGCTGCGCCGGCGTCGCGGCGGTGAAGTCCGGCGTTATCGGTGCCACCGCGCAGCAGTACCCGCTGAAGATGGCGGAGCTGGGCATCCAGGCCATCGCCCAGATCGCCGCTGGTGGCGCGAAGCCGAGCAACTCGCCGGGCCTCGACTTCTACGACACCGGTGTGGCGCTGGTGACCGACAAGAAGGCCGGCAGCATCACCATCGTCAGCAGCGACGAGGGTGGGAAGATCTGCTGGGGCAGCGCCTCATGAGTTCGACCGCGACGACGGGCGGCGCTCGACAGAGCGCCGCCCAGGCGGAGCTGTCGCGAAGGGCGCACACACCCGCCCAGCGGATCCAGCACCTGCTCCACGGGAACCCGTGGCTCAGCCCGCTGGTCCTGCTGATCGTGACGATCATCGTCTTCTCGATCGTCAACCCGCGGTTCATGCAGGCGAACTCGATCTCCCTGCTCGTGCAGCAGACCGCGGTCGTCGCCGCCCTGGCGCTGGGTCAGACCCTCGTCATCCTCACCGCCGGCATCGACCTCTCGTGCGGCGCCATCTGCGTCCTGTCGATGATGATCATGGCCTCCCTCTCCGCGAAGAACGGGCTCCCGGGGGTGTTGGCCCTGGCCATCGGGGTCGCCGCCGGTCTGCTGGCCGGGTACATCAACGGGCTCCTGGTGACGAGGCTCAACCTGCCACCGTTCATCGTCACCCTGGGCACGCTGAGCATCTTCACCGCGATCGCGCTGCTGTACTCCGGTGCCGAGAGCATTCAGGACAACCGGCTCCCGGACATCCTCAACTGGACCGGGGAAAGCTTCTCGATAGCGGGGTTCCGGGTCACGAACGGGGTTCTCCTCGTGGTGGTGATGTACGCCATCGTCGGGTTCGCGCTGAGCCAGACGGCATGGGGACGGCACCTGTACGCGGTGGGTGACGACTCCGAGTCGGCCCGCCTCAGCGGCATCGCGAGCAAGCGGGTGCTGCTCTCCGTCTACTCCGTCGCGGGCCTGATCTTCGGCATCGGCGGCTGGGTCCTGATCGGCCGCTCCGGCGGTGCCACGCCCAACGCGATCCCCACGGGCAACCTCGACAGCATCACCGCGGTCGTCATCGGTGGTACCAGCCTGTTCGGTGGTCGTGGAGGAGTGGTGGGCACCGCCATCGGAGCCCTGATCGTCTACGCGTTCACCTTTGGGCTGTCCCTCGCTGGTGTGGACCAGCAGTACCGGATCCTCGCCGTCGGCGTGCTCGTCATCGTCGCCGTGGCGATCGACCAGTGGATCAGGAAGGTGAAGTCGTGACGGTCCAGGACACAGAATCTCAGGAGCGCTCCTCGGCCACCGGTTCGCCGAAGGCCGCTGACGGGCGGACTCCCGTCCTGCAAGGCACGGGTCTGATCAAGACGTTCGGCCGGGTCATCGGTCTCGACGGTGTCGACATCGAGCTGTACCCAGGGGAGGTCCTCGCGGTCATCGGCGACAACGGCGCCGGCAAGTCGACCTTGATCAAGTGCCTCTCCGGCGCCTACACGCTCGACGGCGGCGAGATGCTGCTGGACGGCAAGCAGGTCACGTTCAAGCGGCCGCAGGACGCCCGCGACGCCGGCATCGAGACGGTCTACCAGACCCTCGCGGTCATCCCGGCGCTCGACATCGCGAGCAACCTGTACCTCGCTCGCGAGGAACGGCGGCCGGGGCCGCTCGGCTCGGTGCTGCGGATGCTCGACAAGAAGGGCATGCGAGATCGGGCCAGCGACGCCGTCCAGAAGCTCGGTATCCAGACGATCCAGAACATGGGTCAGGCGGTCGAGACCCTGTCCGGTGGCCAGCGTCAGGCCGTGGCGGTGGCCCGTGCGGCGGCGTTCGGCAGCAAGGTGGTCGTCCTCGACGAGCCGACCGCCGCTCTGGGTGTCAAGGAGGGCAACGCCGTTCTCGACATGATCAAGCAGCTGCGCGAGAACGGCGTCCCGATCATCCTGATCAGCCACAACATGCCGCACGTGTGGGAGGTGGCGGACCGCATCCACATCCAGCGGCTGGCCCGCCGGGCCGGGATCATCACCCCCCAGTCGCACACGATGCAGGAGGGCGTGGCGATCATGACCGGGGCGGTCACGCTCGACCAGGGCGCTCAGAAGGAGGCCTCGTGACGATCGTCGTCGGCTACCTTCCGACCCCGGAAGGATCGGCGGCGGTCGACCACGCGATGGAGGAGGCGAAGCTCACCTCCTCCCGCGTGGTGGTCGTCAACACCGGCCACTACGGCGACTTCTCGCACCCGAACTACGCCACGTCACAGGACATCGACGCGCTCGACGCCCAGCTGACCACGGCCGGGATCGACCACGAGATCCACCGGTCCCTGGAGAGCACCTCGGCGGCCGAGGCGATCCTCCAGGCGGCGACCGACAGCTCCGCCGACCTCATCGTCATCGGGGTCCGGCGCCGTTCGCCGGTCGGAAAGCTGTTCGCCGGCAGCACCGCCCAGCACGTCCTGCTGGACGCGGACTGTCCGGTGCTGGCGGTGAAGCCCCGCTAGCGGCACGACATCGCGAGGCCGGGAAGGCTCGCTCCCCCGCAGAGGGTCGTCGACGACGCCGACTCTCCCGGTCGGAGCCACGTCTCCCCGGCCTCGCGCGTGTCAGTCTTGGTCCCGTGCCGAGCCTGACCCGCGACGAGGCCCGAGCTCGCGCGTCGCTCGTCCGGGTCGGGTCCTACCGGGTCGACCTCGACCTCGACCGCGGGCCGAGGACCTTCGAGAGCACGAGCACGATCCGGTTCACGTGCCGTGACGTGGGGGCGAGCACGTGGCTGGATGTCGCCCCAGTGGCGCTGCACGAGGTGCGGCTCAACGGCCGAGCGCTCGACGTGGCGGGCCTGACCGACGGCCGGTTCGTGCTCCCGGACCTCGCTGAGGACAACGAGGTCGTGGTCACCGCGGCGATGGCCTACAGCCGCGACGGTCAGGGCCTGCACCGAGCGGTCGACCCGACCGACGGCGAGGCCTACCTCTACGGGCACGCGTTCCTGGCCGCCGCTCCGCGAATGTTCGGCTGCTTCGACCAACCCGATCTCAAGGCTCCCTTCACGGTGACAGTGGCGACCCCGCCGCACTGGACCGTCGTCGGCAACGGCGCGGCGACGCACACCGAGACGGGCCGGTGGGAGCTGGCGGTCACGCCCCCCCTCGCGACGTACTTCGTCACGGTCTGTGCCGGCCCATATGTCACCCGCCGCGCCGAGCACGACGGCATCCCCCTGGCGATCCACGCGCGCCGCTCGCTGGAGGGTCCGCTGGACCGGTGGGCCGACGAGGTCTTCACCCTCACCCGGCAGGGGCTGGACCGGTACCACGGCCTGTTCGGGCTGAGGTACGCGTTCGGCGAGTACCACCAGGTGTTCGTCCCGGAGTTCAACGCCGGCGCGATGGAGAACCCGGGCTGCGTGACGATCCGTGACGACCGGCTGTTCCGGGGCACCACCACGGACGACGCGCTGCTGATCCGGGCCCGCACCATCGAGCACGAGCTCGCCCACATGTGGTTCGGCGACCTCGTGACCATGCAGTGGTGGGACGACCTGTGGCTCAACGAGTCCTTCGCCGAGTACATGGCGACCACCACCCTGGTCCACGCCACGAAGTTCCACGAGGCGTGGACCTCGTTCGGGATCGTCCGCAAGACGTGGGGGTATGCGGCCGAGCGCCGGCCGAGCACCCACCCGGTCGCGGGGTCCCCGGCGCTCGACGCTGCGTCGGCGTTGCAGGACTTCGACGGGATCTCCTACGCCAAGGGCGCGTCGGTGATCCGGCAGCTCGTCGCCTACCTCGGCGAGGAGGCGTCGACTGCCGGCGTCGCCGCATACCTGCGCGAGCACGCCTACGGCAACGGGACCTTCGCCGACCTCGTCCGGGCGCTCGAGCAGGCCAGCGGCCGGGACCTGGGAGCGTGGTGCGAGGCGTGGCTACGCACCGCCGACCGCGACCGCCTCCGCGTCGAGACGGTCGTCGAGGACGGCGTCGTCGCATCGGCGCGGCTCCACCGGCAGGTGCCGGCCGCCCATCCCGCCGACCGGACCCACGTGCTCGACGTCGTCGGGTGGAGTGACGGCGTCGAGCTGGTGCGGACCCGGGTGATCGCCCGGGATGACGTCACCCCGCTGCCCGACCTCGTCGGACAGCCCGTGCCGGCGGTCCTGGTCCCCAACGCGTCCGACCTCACCTGGGCCGGCGTCGACCTCGACCAGGCGACGGTCGCGGCCCTGCCTGGTCAGCTGTCCCGCATCCCCGAGGGGCCGGCGCGGGTCGTCGTCTGGTCGGCCGTCGTCGACGCGGTTTCGGCGGGGGTCATGGACCCGCGACCGGTACTGGACCTCGTCGCGAGCGAGTGGGTCGAGGAGACCTCGCCGCCGCTGCTCGAACGCCTGGCCGCGACGGCGGTTCGACGGTTCGTCCCGGAGTTCCTCCTCGAGTCCGAGCACGAGGCGGCGTGGCAGGGCCTGGCCGACGCCGGCTCCGCGGTCGTCGCGACGACGGCCTCCGAGTCGAACCGGGCGGTCATCGCGGCTCGAATGGTCGCCGAGTGCAGCAGCGACGTGGCGCTGCTTCGGCGGTGGCTCGACGGCGAGGGCGTGCCGTCCGACCTCGCTTCCGACACCGACTTCCGATGGCTGTTGGTCGCCAACCTCGCCCGGCGCGGCCTGGTCGACGACGCGACGCTCGACCGAGCCGAGACAGCGGACCCGACCTTCGGCGGACGCCTCGCCGCCCTGCAGGCCCGGGCGTCGCGACCGGACGCGGCCGCGAAACGGTGGGCGTGGAGCCAGGTCGTCGAGGAGAGCTCGTCGCGGTCCAACCACGAGCTCGTCGCGCTGCTGCAGGGTTTCTGGGTCGCGCCGGACCTCGACCTGGTCCGGCCCTACGTCAGCCGGTTCTTCGCCGAGGTCCCGCGCCTGTCGGCCTGGGTCGGCGACGACGCCCTGGCGCGCGTGGTCCGGTTCGGGTTTCCCCGCGTGGTCGAGCGCCCCACGCTCTCGCTGGCCAAGGGCGCTCTGGAGCAGACCACCCTGTCACCCGCGACGCGACGCAACATCGTCGACGGCGCATCCGCGCTCGCCGAGGCCGTGGTCTCGCGCGAGCGGTATGCGCCGGGTCGCGCCGCCGTGGGCGGCTCGTCTAGCGGTAGTTGGTGAACTGTAGCGCGGTGTCGAGGTCCTTGCCGCGCAACAGGTTCTGGATCGACTGGAGGTCGTCGCGGGACTTGCTCGTCACGCGCAGCTCGTCGCCCTGGATCTGCGACTTGACCGTCTTCGGACCCTCGTCGCGGATGATCTTGGCGATCTTCTTGGCGGTGTCCTGGTCGATGCCCTCCTTGAGGCCGACCTCCAGGCGGTACTCCTTGCCCGAGACGCGGGGCGTCGCCTTCTCGTCCTTGCCGTAGTCGAGGTGCTTGAGCGAGACCTTCCGCTTGACGAGCCAGGTCTGGAAGACGTCGAGGACCGCCAGGGCCCGCTCCTCGGTGTTGGCCTTGATGAGGACGGCATGCTCGCCGGAGAAGGCGATCGAGGCCCCGACACCCTTGAAGTCGTAGCGCGTCGACACCTCTTTGGCCGCCGTGTTGAGCGCGTTCGCGACCTCCTGCTTGTCGACCTTGCTCACGATGTCGAACGACGAGTCGGCCATGTTCTCCTCACTCCTGCTCCACCCCGGATGACGAGGTGCCCGCCGATTCGGGGCACCGCTCGTTGCTTGCTATCCTTCCATGCGCGTCACGGCAGGTTGCCCGAGCGGCCAATGGGAGCGGACTGTAAATCCGTCGCGAAAGCTTCGAAGGTTCGAATCCTTCACCTGCCACCGATAGCGCAAGACAGGGTCTGACCTGCGGAAACGCGGGTCAGACCTCGTCGCACGAATACGGGCGGGGGGTATGGAAATTCGGCAGGGTCCGCCGTGGTTCCGGCCTCGCCCTGACCTGCGCAAATGCGAAGGCAGATCCGGCGTGTGCCCTATACGTGTCCTGGATGGCGATCCGGGTCTCGAGCGGATGGCTCTGAAGCCTGTGACCAGCCAGAAGGATGGGGGTGGGGGGTATGTAACGGCGACGGAGCAACAGTCCGTCGCATCTCACACCAGTGAGCCCCCGGACATGCCGGACATGCCGGGGCGCCTCACAGCCTATGTGGAACCGTGACTAGTCGCTGACGAGAGTTTCACCTTGGTAGAGCAAGGCAAGAGCCGTCGCCACGCGAACGGTGACGGCCGCGCCCTCCCCGATGCCCGTTCCTTCCGCGTGCTGCGCGAACCAGGAATGCCCATCGATGTCGACGAGGTACTGCGCGCGTCCTCCCTCGCCCAGGACTACCTGCCTGAGGGTTCCCTCCAGGTCGATCTGGTGGGCGCTTGGTTCTGGTGCCGAACTCTGAATGGAAGACGTGGGTGTCTCGAGCGCGGACGAACAGCTGAAGTTCCTGGCCGCGCATCAGTGACTCGTTGCGACAAAGATCCGGTTCCTGAGATCTGCCGGCCGCGCAGCTCCAGTGAGGCCGGCGCCGCGCGTCACCGGCAGCCGATTGCGGACACCCAAGAAATTGGCCGCGTACGGGGAGACCGGTCGCTTGTAGACCGACGAGCGGATCCCCCGCCTGCTCGATACGCCCTTCTCTCATGAGCACGACCCTGTCGCCCATTTCCAGAGCTTCGTCCTGGTCGTGCGTGATGTGAAGCGCGGTGAATCCCAGAGTTCGGTGGAGTTGCAGCAACTCGGTCCGGAGCGAGATCCGCAGCAACGCGTCAAGGGCGCTGAGGGGTTCGTCGAGCAGCAGCACTTCGGGCTCGTAGACCAGGGCACGCGCCAACGCGATCCGCTGCTGCTGTCCCCCGCTCAGCTCGGCGGGCAGTCGCGTGGCCAACGGCTCGCACTCCAGCGTTTTGAGTACGCCGGCGACCCTTCGCATGCGCTCGGCCTTGCTGAGTCCCCGCATGCGCAGGGGGTACTCGACATTCTTCTCCACGCTCATGTGCGGCCAGAGCGCGTAGTTCTGGAAGACCATCCCCAGGTTCCGTTCATTCACCCTGAGATTGACGTCCTGGCTCGAATCGTAGACTGTCCGCCCGTTCAAGGTGACGGAGCCAGTCGTGGGACTCTCTAGTCCGGCGATGCAGCGGATGAGCGTAGACTTTCCACACCCGCTCGGCCCGACGATAACCACATACTCGCCCTCGTGTATATCCAGGTTGATCTCGGAGAGGGCGGTGACCTGCCGACCTTTGGCCGAGAACACCTTGCCTAACCCGGTCAGCTGGGCGCTGATCTGACTGCCCGGTGAACCGTCGCTCATGTCACTCGTTACTTGGAGCTGGGACACGGGGATCACAAACCTTCCAAGGTGGACTTACCGCCGAAGCGAAGTGTGAAGATCAGAATGATCGTCGTGATGACGGTCATGATCAGGGCCAGGACTGCTACTGCAGGCACATCGCCCTGAACGCTTCTTTCGTAAAGAAGCGTGCCCAGCACCTGATTCCCGGGCGTGCGCAACATGATGGAGACCGCGAAATCATTGGACAACAGCACGAATGCTAGGGCTAGAGCGGCTGCCAGGCCTCGGCGGGCAACAGGCAATGCGATTCCTGCCACCATTCTCAGTTGACTGGCACCACAAACCCGTGACGCCTCGAACAGAGACTGATGCACTCCAATAAGGCTGTTGTACTGAGAACGCAGCGAGAACGGCAGGATGACGAATGCGTATCCAATGACGAAAAGCAGAAGCGAACCGTAAAGGGAGAAGGGCCGCTGTGATGAAGACAAACAGGACTGCCATGCCCAACAATGCACGCGGCACCGCGAGTGGCGCGATAAAGATGAAATCCAAGCTCGCCCGCACGACCCGTGGAGCACGGACGACGCCACTCAGGGCCAGCGCCGCTACGAAACCGAGCGGAAGCACGATGGCCGCGGCGAGAAGGGAGGTACGTATGGTGTTCACAATCGCGCCGCCTACGGCGGGATCCGTCAAGGCATCTGCGGACGTTATCGATCGTGAATGTGATCGCGCTCAGGTCACCATTCCAATAGGGGGACAGGGCGACGACGGCGATGGCGAGGAGTGGAACGCCCACCGCGATAACTCCATAAGCCACGACCACGCTGAAGGCCCATCGCCCACGCGTGACTGCTCATCCCTCGCCCCGCAGACGTCGTGATGTACCGACGCTGATCACCGACGATCCTCCGCTGCAGGAGGATCGACACAATGCCGAACACCAGAAGGGGCAAGCCCAACGCCGCCGTAACCGGATAGTCGATCGGGTACTGCTCGCGCAACCGGAAAATCTCCGTGGCGATCACGTTGATGTTCTCTTGAGTTCCCAAGAACAGCGGCGCAGTGAACTGGCCTAGGCCGATGAGGAAGGCCACGACGATGCCGGCCACTAGTGACGGCCGCAGGAGCGGAAGGGTGATCGTCATGAAGGTCCGGAAGGCCGAAGCGCCGCAGACGCGAGCTGCGGCCGTTACCGACCCGCTTATCTCAAACATCCGGGCCAGCACGAACGTGTAGATGAACCCAGCAAGATCCAGAGCCGTGATCACCATGATCCCTGTGACGGAGAAGACGTTGACCGGTCCTTCTTGCAGGGTGTCGAAGAATGGCGTAAGCCGAAGCAGCGCGTTCCCATAACCAACACTCGGCGAGAAGATGAAGATCCAGCCGTACACCAGCGCGACCGGTGGCACCACCAGCGGCAGCTGCGGGATGATCGCCGCAATGCCCTGGCGTCGCCCAGGGATTCGAGCGACAGCTGCCGCCATCGCCACCGCGATCACCGCCCCGATAGCCGTAGATCCAGTCGCCAGGCCCACGGTGGTGACCAGGGTCTTGCCCAAGTCCGGGACCTGGCGCACCCGATCGAAGGTGCCGGGCTGGAGGGCGCGAGCGAAGTACAACAGGATCGGTATCGTGACAATTGCAGCCAGCACCAAGGTGCCCAGAATCCACACGATGGACCCCGATCGCTTCTTGGCCCACCGGGCAGCCCGATCATCTGATCGGACTTGCTGCTGAATTGATTCCGTCGTGGAGGCCGTCATGGTGTATCGCCTCTCGCCTTGCTCGCCATCTTGCCCCTGGGATGACTTGTGTCGCGCCAGTGAGGTGGTCTCGGATCAGCCGAAGTAGGGTGCGAAGTTCTTGGCAATCCAGTCGTTCTGCACCTGCGTCGTCCAGGTGTCGACATTGAAGACGGTGACGTCGTTCCAGCCCATGCTTCCCGGCACCTTGGCCGGTGTGACGGCCGGCTTCAAATGCGTAGCCAGCGACGTTGCACCACGCTCACTCATGAGCCAATTGGCCAGAACCTCCGCTGCATTGGTGTGCGTGGCCGTACGAAGAATCGCGGTGTTGTAGTGGACGCCGGCCAAGGACTTGTCGTTCGGAACCACAATCGCTGCCGGAGCACCCTTGTCGATGACCTTCTGCGTGATGCTGGCGATATCCGGGTAGGCGTAGTCGAAGTCTCCCGAGGCCAGTCCCTCGGTCAGCTGCGGGTTGGAGGGGACGATCTTGACGTTCGCCTTGGAGAGTCGCTCCATGAAGTCAGCACCGTAGGCATCCTGGAGCACCTTGTACTGATAGGTGACGAAGGGCGAAGAACGGCGGGGGTCGACGAGCCCGATCTTGGCCTGTGGGTTCGAGTCGAGCAGCTGCTTGAGGTTCTCGGGTTTGGGTTGCGAAGTCCGGTAGGAGATCACGTTGGGAAACCCATAGACGCCCGCGAAGTTGTTCTTTCCGACGCTCTCTGCGGCACCGACCTTCTGCGCATCTGGGCTGAGCTCGAGGGTCTTGAAGTTGCCCTTCTTGAAGTTGTCGACGAACCAGCCGGGAGACGCATGGAAGGTCAGGTCTGCGCCCTGCGCCCCCACCCCAAGCTCTTGATCCAGACGCGGCAGAAGGTCCGCGGTCGGAACCTGAGAGACCGTTACCTTGATCTTCGGGTAGGCCTTCATGAAGTCCGCGAACACCGGGTCCATCCCGGTCAGCGAGACGTAGGCGGTCACCTGCCCCTCGGGGTTTGCCGCCTCTTCAATCTTCGTCCAGGCGGCGGCATCGACGGTCGTCGGTGGCGCGGCCGTTGCACCCTGTTCTGGTCCCGCAGGCTCCGCGCCTCCACAGCCCGCCAGCACGATGGCCAGCGCGAGGCCGAGCATCCCTACAAGTCCTCGAGCTCTGTGCGACCGCATCGATCCACCTCGTCGTAAGAGCGCTCGTCATCGAGCGCAACGCGTGAACTGTATGACAGTATGCTAAGTGTGTCTAGAGGTCTCTTGGTCTTATCAGTCAGATCTCTACCCGAATGTAGACTCGCGTCGTATCGTCCTGACCAGAACCCTCCGGGTGGTCAGGTGGGATCCACCGTCCGACCCCGAGGCAGGGCGGAAACGACGCTCTGGTCCGGTCCGTCAGCGGCGCAGGAGCGCAGCGAGCGTGGCAACGCCGTGGTCGAGCTCGCTCTCGGTCACGATCAGAGGCGGCGCAATGCGAATCACTCGGTCGCCGGCCGATCCGAACAGCACACCCTGGTCGAGCGCAGTGCGGACGACGTCCATGGCGGTGGACGGATAGCTCTCATCCAGCTCCACCCCGACGAAGAGACCGCGACCACGGACGTCCGTGATCGGCAGGGTGTCGGGCAGGTCTCGCAACGCGCTGATCAGGTGGTCACCAAGGGTCTTGGCCCGTTCGATGAGGCCGTCGCGTTCGATGATCTCGAACATGCGCGTGGACACGGCCATCGGTATGCAGTTGCCGGCCAGCGTCGAGGCGTGCGGGACGCCGCCGTAGCTGTCGACGCTGAACAGGTCGGCGATCCGCTGGTCGGCGCACATGACAGATACGGGCAGGCCGCATCCAATGGCCTTGCCGAGGGTCATGATGTCGGGCTTGATCTCTGTGTGTTGATAGGCGAACCAGTTGCCGGTTCGACCGCACCCGGTCCAGACCTCGTCGCTGATGAGCAGGAGGTCGTGCTCGTCGCAGAGCGCACGCAGGCCGGGCAAGTAGTCGTCGTCGGGCACATGGACCCCGCCCTCGCCCTGGATCGGTTCGACGATAATGGCCGCGGTCTCGTCGTCGATGGCCGCGGCCATCGCGTCCAAGCTGTCGTAAGCCGCGTGACCGAACCCGTCGAGGTAGGGGCTGTACCCCTTACGGACCTTGTCACCGGCCGTGGCGTTCATGGCTGCGAACCCGCGACCGTGGAATCCGTTGTTGGTCGCGAGGACCTTGTAGCGGTTCCGGCCGTCCTGGCGACCGTAGAGCCGGACGAGCTTGAACGCGGCCTCGTTGGCGTCTGAACCGCTGTGGCCGAAGCAGCTTCGTCCGCCGAAACCTTTGGTGGCGATCTGTTCCGCGAGCAGGGTCTGCGGTTCGGTGTCGAGGAAGTTCCCGACATGCCAGAGCTTGGAGGCTTGCTCGGTAGCGACAGCGATCAGCTCGGGATGGCAGTGGCCGAGGATGGTCCCGCCGAAGCCGGAGAAGAGGTCCAGGTACGACTTCCCGTTCGCGTCGACCAGGCGACAGCCCGCTCCCTCGACGATCGTGATGTCGAACCGAGGGTAGTTCAGGGTGAGGTAACGGTTCCGACGCTCGATGGTCCGGTCCGCGCCCAGTGCGAGGTCAGTGCCGGCGGTCGTGGTGGGGGTGGTGATCTGGGACATGGTGCGCCATCTGCCTCACGTGGTCGGTCATGAGGCTCGTGCCGAGCATGGCGCGGCCTCCCTTGGTCACAATGAAGATAATGTCATACAGAAGCGACTCTGTCAGCCCTACGCGTCCTCAGTCATTCCGTACGGCAGGCATCGCACCGTTGACGCCCAGTGCACGCCGTTGAACGGCTGGACGGGTTGGCATCGGGCGCCGGGGATGCTATGACGGCTGTGCCGAGCGATTTCCGTGCGGATCAAGCCCCAGAATCGAGCAAGCCTTGGAGACGTCGGACCAGGCGAGAGCCCCGGCAACTCAGCCGTTCGGAGCCGAGGGTTTCGGCCCGTCCGAGGGGACGGTCCTGCGGTGGCTCGGGATGGCCGGCTTCCTGGTCAACAGCCGCGGAACGACGATCATGATCGACCCACTCCTGGGCGGCTTCGACATGCCGATCATGATCGAGATGCCGGTCTCCGCCGCTGACGTCCCGCACCTGGATGCTCTCCTGGTCACCCACAGCGACAACGACCACTACAGCGTCCCCACCTGCCGCGACCTTGCCGAGGTCACCGAGTCGTTCCACTCCACACGGTACGTCGCCTCCCTCATGCGGCAGCAGGACCTGCCATCGGTGGGTCACGACATCGGCGACGTCTTCCACGTCGGACCGGTGCGGATCGAGGTCACCCCGGCCGACCACGCCTGGCAGAACGCGTCACCCGGGGCCAGCACCCGCGTCTTCCGCGACGAGGACTGTTGCGGGTTCTGGCTCACCACGCCCGACGGAACCATCTGGGCACCGGGGGACTCACGCCTCATCCCCGACCACCACCTGACCAGACCCACCCCGGACGCGCTGATCTTCGACTTCTCCGACAGCGAGTGGCACTTCGGGCTCGACGGCGCCGTGAAGATCGCCAACACCTACCCCGCCACTCCGCTCCTGCTCCACCACTGGGGGTCGGTGGACGCCCCCGACTTCGCACCCTTCAACGCCGACCCGGCCTCCCTACTCGACCGGGTGGTCAACCCCGAACGCATCCACGTCCTCGCCCCAGGCGAACCCTTCACCCTGCGAGATCTGCGCGCAGGCCACGGCCACTGAACCGTCCACATCGACGGGGGTGGTGAAGAGCCGCCACCGATGGATGGGTGTGCGGACTCGACCACCGGCTGGTGAGCGCGCATCCTCCCGTCCACCAGGGCGCGGCGAGAGGGGGCGCGCGTCCTTGAACCGGATGAGGCGGGTCAGCCATACTCGCCGAACCATGCAGCAGCCCATCACCCAGCCGGGTGGCTCAGAGGGCCCCCTGTCGCCGCTGGATGCGCTCCTGCTCAGCAGCGACAGCAGTCCCGCGCGCCGCGCCATCATGACCATCGTGATCGTGCTCGAGGGCAATCCGGGGCCGGAACGGGTGTATGCCGCGTTTGCCCGAGCGACCCAGCGGCTGCCCAGAATGACGCAACGGGTGAGAACGGCTCCCCTCACGGGAGCTACCAGTTGGCGGGCGGACCCACGGTTCGCCCTGGGCAACCACATTCGGGTCTCGCCAGCCCCTGGCGATGGCTCGTTGTCGGCGATTCTCGGAGTTGCCGCCCTCCGCGCCACGGAGAGGTTCCCGCCCGCCCATCCCCTGTGGGATGCCACCCTCTATGGCGGAGTAGAGGCCAGCGACTCAGCGCTGGTGCTGAGAGTTCACCATGCTGTCGCAGACGGGGTTCGCCTGCTGAACATGCTCACGTTCCTCCTCGAACCGGAAGCCGGCCCGCCGGCGTCACCCTCGCCTGAGCCTCCCGTGCGGATTCCTGTTCCTCGGCCTGTTCCTACGCCACTCGACTCCGTCGAAGACCTCGCTCGGGACGCGGCGCGTCTCATGGAGGTTCGACAAGGTCAAGCGGAGCAGTTCTTCCTGTCTTACCTTTCGGCCGCATCACGTCCCGTCGGCGCGATGTCGGACATCAGTAGGTATGTCAAGTCGGCAAGAAGAACCTTTGACACGGGAGATGCCAAGCCGTCGCGGCTTCTGCGTGGTCGCAGCCTGCGCAGGCAGTTTCACACCATGGACGTTCCACTGGCGGCGATGCGCCGGGTGGCTCGCTCGAATGAGGCGACCATCAACGACGTCTACGTGGCGGCACTCCTCGAGGGGCTGGCCCTCTATCATGACGAGCACGGTGAACCGCCGGGTGATGTTCCCATGAGCTTTCCGATCAACGTCGGTGGGAACGACCTCCTCGGTGAGGGAAATCATTTCAGCGCCGCAGCAATCCCGGGGCCCGCCTCGATACGTCACCCGGCGTCGAGGATCCAAGCGGTTCATCGGCTCGTCGCGGCGAGGCGAGGCGAGGTGGGGGTGGACGCCTTGCTGCGAGTGGCAGCCGCGGTTCAGGAAGTTCCCGCCCAGCTCACGGACATGGGCGCGACTGCCTATGCACAACGTATTGATCTACAGGCGAGCAACATCATCGGACCGGAGTCCGTGACCTTCCTGGCCGGAGCACCGGTTCGCCGCTTCTACGGGTTCGCTCCTTCGCCCGGCATACCCCTGATGGTCCTCCTCGTGAGCTCCGCGGGTACGTGCACGCTGGGCTTCACCGTCGACCCGGCGGCGATCACGCGGCCGGACGTCCTCATGCGGTGCATGGTGAACGCGTTCACGGAGATCCTGGACGGTCCGTAGCGGCACCCAAGCCTGTCGCCCGAACACCCACGTCTCCTGCGAGCGACCTTTCGGGACGCCCGTCGCGGGCCGGACCCGTGACCGAGTGCTCGCGGTGGTCAGTCCTCGAGCGGTTGACGATCGTTCTATTGTTTGACAAAATGCATGGATGCCACCAACCGGGGCCCATCCGCGAGGTTCAGCGGCCATCCGTCCCCTGACGCTCGACGACGGGCAGGCGTTCGCCCTGTTCGCTTCACGTGTCCCTGAAGGTGATCGACGTTTCCTCAAGGAGAACCTGGAGGATCCAGCACCGGATCTCGCCGGCGCTCACCGCGATACGCGGGAGCGGCGGCTGGTCGCGGTCACGGAGTCGGGCATCGTGGGGGTGGCCGGGGCGTTTCCCGGTAGCGGCTGGTCGTCACATGTCGCAGAGCTGAGAGTGCTCGTCATCCCCGACCACCGGGGGGCGGGACTGGGCCGCCAGCTCGCCAGATCCGCTCTCGTGGCCGCCCTCGAGCTCGGCTGCACCCACGCGTACGTGGAAGTGGTGGCGGAGCAGGAGGCCCTCGTCTCGATGTTCCAGGACCTGGGCTTCGTGCCGGAGGCAATCCTGGCGGACTTCGTGCGGGACGGCGAGGGGGAGTTCCACGACCTCATGCTCCTGACCCATCGCGCCCAGGACCAGGTCCCCCTCAGCCAGCTCCGCGAGCTGAGCGGGGCCGGCCTGTGAGCAGGGAGGCGCTACTCGCCGAGGAACGCTACGTCGACTTCGCCGGTCGGTCCGTTCGTGTGCGAGTCCACGGTCAGGGCTCGCCTCTCTTGCTCATCAACGGGCTTGGAGCCAACGTCTCGACCTGGAGCCCTCTCCTGGAACAGCTCAACGGGTTCGAGGTCATCACCTTCGACGCGCCCGGGACGGGCCGGTCGGCAGCTCCGTACACCCCGTATGCGATCTCTCGTGTCGCCGAGGTGGCGCGCGTGGTCCTCGATGACGTCGGTCACGAACGCGCCGACGTGCTCGGCTACTCCCTCGGTGGTGCCGTCGCTCAACAACTCGCCTTCAGCGAACCGGAACGTGTCCGCCGTTTGACCCTCGTGAGTAGTTCGTGCGGTGTCGGAGGGCTCCCTGGCTCGCTCCAGGCGCTCCTGGCGGTCAGTACGCCCTTGCGGCACTACACGAAGTCCGGCTACCGGGCAGCGATGCGGATGATCAACCTCGCGCTGGCTGAGAAGGAGCGCGGTGTCGTCGATCGTCACATCGCAGCCTGGCACCAGGAGCCGGCTCCCTCGATGATCGGCTACATGCTGCAGATGACGGCCTTCTCGACCTTCAACAGTCTCCCGTGGCTTCACCGGGTCAGCCAGCCAACCCTGGTTCTGTCCGGGGAACAGGACCGTCTCATGCCGGTAGCCAATTCCGCCATCCTCGCGTCCCGCCTGCCGAACGCGCGGCTGCGCGTGTTCGAGCACTGGGGTCACTACCTGTTGCATGACTCCGAGTCCGGTGCCGGCGCCACTGTGGCCAGTTTCCTCAGGGCTCCGAACTACCGGCGCAGTGCGGCGTGGCGAGGAGCCCGGACGGTGACCGAGCAGGACGCAGCCGAACTCATCCGGGCCACACCACGGAGTGCACATCCGGCCCGAGTGACCAGCGGTCTCGTCCGCCGGTGGTCTCCGAGGCCGGACGGGACGGTGTGACATGGCCCGAGCCGACTCACCCGCCTGGCGGCGTGCCTTCGACGGTGTCGAGAAGCGGGTCAGCCCGCCCCTCGTCTCCACGACCACGTCCGCCGACTTCCAGGCCACGGTCTTGTTCCTGCGTCGGGCGACGCGCGCCATCGAACGGCCGATCGAAGACGCGGCGTCCTGGGGTCTGCACCTTGTTGGACTGCCTTCACGCGCGGATATGCGTGACCTGAAGAAGCAGCTCGGGGATGTCCAGCGAGAGATGCTGGCACTGCGCCGTGACCTCGTGAGCGCCGATGAGTCCAAGCGGAAGCCGCGATGACGCCGCTCCCTCAGGTTCTCGATGTGGCGCGGGACATCAAGCGCGAGGTCGAACGCACTCAGCTGCGGGCGAGAAAGGGCATCGCGCTCGTCGCCCGGCGCCCCCCACTGAGAATCAGCCTGACCCCGAAGGACGAGGTGTGGTCACTGGGCAAGGCCACGCTGTGGCGGTACCGAAGTGACCGGGTCAGCCAACGGCCCCCGGTGATGCTCTTCCTGGGGCTCGTCGGCGACTCGGCCATCTTCGACCTGCATCCCGGCAACTCCTGGGCCGAAGTGCTCGTCAGTGAGGGATTCGACGTGTTCCTCTTCGACTGGGGACAACCCGGCGCCGCCGAGAACGACCACGGTCTCGACACCTACCTCCTCGGCTACTTCGTCCCGGCCGTGGACGCGATACGTCGTATCGCGAAAGCAGATGAGGTCTCGTTAGGCGCCTACTGCATGGGTGCCCTCATGGCGCTGCTGCTGCTGGGCAGCCACGAGACCGTCCCGGCGAGGAACCTCGTCCTCTTCACGCCACCCTGTGACCACGAGCACTCGCCCAGATTCATCCAGGCCTTCCGAGATGGGCGCATCAGTCCCTTCGACGCCGTCGACGCGACGTCCGGTCTGGTTCCCGGAGACGCGGTTCGCTCCATGTTCCGGTTGCTTCAACCAGCCTCCGACCTGGTGCAGAACGTGACGCTGTGGGAGAACCTCTGGCGGGAGGACTACGTCGAGTCGCATCGGGCGGTGAACCACTGGGCCTGGAACCATCGCTCGATCGCCGGTCCGGCCTTCACCGAGATGATCCACCAGTACGTGATGGACAACGCCCTGATGAAGGGCTCCGCTCGCCTCGGGGGCCGGCCGGTAACGCTGGACCGCATCAAGGCGCCCACGCTGATCGTCGTGGCCGAACGTGACGAGTTCGTTCCTCCGGCGAACTCGGCGCCGTTGACGCATCTTCTCGGCTCCGAGACCGTCGACGTTCTCCGCGTTCCGGGTGGTCACGCCGGGGCTCTGATGGGGTCTGTCGCCAGACGGTCGACCATGCCAGGCGTCGTCGACTGGTTGAAGCGCCATTCGGACGAGGTCTAGAGGCCGAGTGCTCAGCACTTCCAACCCCGGCGAAATGGAGTCGTGATGTCGGAGATCCTTTTGGACAGGGGCGAAGAGACCCTGTTCGGTTCACTGCAGCGGGCGTCTGACGACGTCGCCGGCGACAAGCGCGCCCTGGCCGGCCTTCGAGACGCGCATCAATGGGTCGAGCTCACCTACAGCGAGTTGATGAGCGACATCCTGAGAGTGAGCACCCACCTTCGGGCCCTCGGCCTGGAGAAGGGTGACGTGCTCTGCATACAGCTACCCAACTGGACCGAAGCGGTCATCTACACGTACGCCGCCTCCCGGTTGGGCGCGATCGTCTGTCCTGTCACGACGATCTACCGACGGCGTGAACTGACCTTCATCCTCGAACGCACCGAGTGCAAGATCGTCGTGGTCCCCTCGGTCTATCGAGGGTTCGACTACGCCGCGATGATGCGCGACGTGGCCGACCAGGTCCCCGGCCTGAAGGAGATCATCTGCGTCGGTGACACGGAGACTGCAGGGGTTCGCTCGAGCAGCTCGTTCCTCGTGGACCCGTTGGACGCGCCTGCCCCGGTCGCTCCGGTCGCCACCGACGAGATCGCCGTTCTGGCCTTCACCTCCGGGACCACCGGCGAGTCCAAAGGCGTGATGCACTCGCACGCCTCGATGCACGCAGCGATCGACGACTTCGTCACGCACGCCGGATTCGGCTCCGGTCTCACCTCGTTGGTCATGTCGCCCTTCGGTCACCTGACGGGGTTCACCTGGGGGATCCTCATGCCACTGCGAGGTGCCGGTGACGTCGTGCTCCTCGAGACGTGGGACCCGGAGTCGGCGCTGCGTCTGATCGCTCAGTACTCGGTGAGCTTCACCATGGGAGCGACGCCGTTCCTCGGCGACCTCCTCGACCTGGCCCAAGAGCGCAGGGATACCGATTTCCCGGCGATGTTCGTATGCGCCGGCGCACCTATTCCGCCCAGCCTGATCGAACGCGCCGTGCGGTCGCACGATTCCCGGGTCGTATCCGGCTGGGGGATGAGCGAGTACCCGATCGGGACATCCTCCACGGTCCACGACGATCCTGCGGTTGCCAGTGGAAGCGACGGCCGACCGGCTGGCCGGGCCGAGGTGATGATCGTGGACCCTGAGGGGTCACCGGTCTCGGTCGGCGAGGAAGGTGACGTGATCATCCGGGGCCCGGGCCTCTTCCGCGGTTACTACAAGCGCCCCGACCTGGACGCCGCCGCCATGACGGACAGCGGGTACCTCAGGACTGGTGACCGTGCCCGACTCCTGGATGACTCAGGCCTCATAAGGATCTGCGGTCGCACCAAGGACATCATCATTCGAGGAGGTGAGAACATCCCGGTTGTCGAGATCGAGAACCTGCTGCTGTCCCACCCAGCGATCAGGGAGGTCGCGCTGGTTCCACTTCCGCACGAGCGACTCGGCGAGACCGCCTGCGCGTGCCTCGTGCTCAGGCCCCAGGACGGCTCGCCCTTGACGGTCGAGGCACTCGGCGAGTTTCTCGGTGGCCACGGCGTTGCCAAGCAGTTCTTCCCTGAGGCGGTTCGGACGATGGCTGAGCTTCCCCGCACGCCGAGCGGCAAGATCCAGAAGTTCGTCCTCCGCGACCAGGTGCTCTCCTCGGCTTGACCGCGCCGCTTGTCGAACGGACGGTCCCGTCGTTCTCACGCGGTGAGGAAGTCGGTGATCAGTCGGCCCAGCTGCTGTGGCCGCGTGTAGAGGTACAGGTGCCCACCTCGCGGCACCGGTGACATCGCTGCGTTCGGCAGAAGTCGTTGCATGATGCGGGCGTTGACAATGGGGACGACAGGGTCATCGTCACCATGCAGGATAAGGGTCTGCTGTCGAACCAGGGGGAGCCACGGAAGGCTGGACCAGCCGAGGACCGAGACCATCTGCAGATGATAGGTACGCCGATCGCTCGGCCAGAGCAAGCCCAGTTTGTGAATCAGCGAAGGATCCTGCAGAAAGTCTCCGGCGTAGAGATGTTTGTTGAGCTGAGCCGCCCGCCCTGATGACATCTTCGGTCTCAGCAGTGCAGCGGTCGACGCGGGCTTGGCTGGTACGGAAAGGAACCCGGGCGTGGTGCTGGCCAGGACGAGGCGCCGCACCCGGGGGCTGTGGTCATGTGCGAACTGCTGAGCCGCCATGCCTCCCCATGACAGTCCGAGGACGTCCACCGCTGCGACGTCGAGCTCGTCGAGCATCTCCGACAGGTTCTTGGCGAACGTCCTGAGCGAGGGCCGCATACCCAGGTGGCGAGGCTGGACCTCGAAAGCGACGGTCGGCCGGTCGATGTGCCGACGAAGTTCCGTCAAGGTCGATTCCCTCGCGCCGACGCCGTTGAGGATCAGAAGAGGGATCACGTCCGCCTTGGACTCCCGGACTGAGACGTCGAACAGTCGAGTCTGGTGGCGCCGCACGCCATCTCGCCGCCGCCGCGAAGTGGTTGGCACGTGGGCCAACTCTCCTTTCTGGAGGACGAGGAGGCTGAACGGTTTCGCCGCTGGCGTGCCTGATCAACCGGCCATGTATGCGCCGTCGACCACATAGACGCCGCCGCTTGCGTAGGACGCGCGGTCCGACAGCAGCCAGCAGGCCATCTCGGCCATCTCGGCAGGCGCGGCGAGGCGCCGGAAGGGGATGCGGGCCAGGATCTGTTCGCCACGGCGCGACATGGAGTCCGCAAGCATGCCGGTGTCGACGTAGCCGGGACACAGGGCGTTGACCCGGACGTTCGGGGCGTACTCCAGAGCGGCGGTCTTGCTCATGCCGACGACTGCGTGCTTGCTCGCCACGTAGCCCACATTGGTCGCGACGCCGGCGATCCCCCCTAGGGAGGCCGTGTTCACGATCGAGCCACCGCCTGCCTCGGCCATCTGTCGCAGCTCGGACCGCATGCAGAGCCAGGTACCCTTCAGATTGACCGCGATGATGCGGTCGAAGGCCTCCTCGTCCCAATCGGCACTGCGCCGCCCTCCTTGCCCGACCTGGCCGCCGGTGAGGCCGGCGTTGTTGAAGGCGCCGTCGAGGCGCCCGAACCTCTCAACGACCGCCCCCACCATCCGCTCGACCTCTTCCGGTCTCGTCACGTCGGCCGTGATCGCGAAGGCCTCGCCGCCCTCGTCTTCCACCAGCGCGAGCGTCTGCGCGACGCTCTCGGACTGCATGTCAGCCGCCGCGACCCGCGCTCCTTCACGGGCGAAGAGCAGGGCGGCTTGCCGCCCAATACCGCCCCCTGCGCCGGTGACCAGCACGGCCTTGCCCGCCAAGAGGCCGCTCACCGCGAGCCAGTCCGGGCCGTCTGTGTCACGTCCATCGTTTCTCCCTGATGAGTTAGTGCATGACTGACGTCGTCGTCAGGCCAAGAAGTTTCTATCGATCAGCTGCCTGACGAAGTGCGCTGGTTGGTCACGTTGGACTGTTCTGGATGACTCTCCATGATGCGATGAGGCCGAATCCGGCCGCCGCGGTGACCCACTCGCATGCCCCTACAGCGAGTGGGTCACCGCGGCTGCCAACGCATGGGCGCCAGCCCAGGCGTCAGCCAGCGATCTGACCTAAGCAGCGGCGCGAATCCGCTCGTACTCGTCGCGCGGCACCTCTGGAGCACCCTTCCGGCCAAGGTCGTGGAGATGCACCCGGTAGGTCTCCCGCGTGAAGTAAGCGGAAATGGCTGCAACTACTCCAATTCCGAAGATGATCGATCCGACGATCACCGGGACATTTGAGCCGGGCGGAGCGACGGCGGCGAAGACGGACGGCATAAGCCCGGTGACCATGCCTGCGAGGTTTTGCGGAATGGCGAAGCCGCTGACACGGGTGCGGGTTGGGAACTGTTCTTGCATGGAGCTCGGGAATACTCCTTGGAACCCTTGAAAGGTGACACCGTACGCGAGGAGCCCGAACACGAACATCAGTACCCCGTTCTGGACACTGATAAAATAGAGATAGCCGAAACACAGGGCGCTAGCGGTGAGCATGCCTGCAATTAGGCACGGACGCCTGCCGATCTTGTCAGACAGGGCACCGGCGAACGGGACCAAAATCACAGCAATCGTGTTGCCTATCAGCGTCAACCAGAGGAGGGTCGTCGGGCTGAAACCGTTGCCGTAGGCTTTACTGGTTGCAAAGCTTACTCCGAACACTGTCACACCCACCGGAATGACAGTCAGGAGCATGACAAAGAACACGCGCACGATGTCGGCACGGTTGTTCCGGAAGGCGTCCACAATGGGTGCTGCCGGGACTACTCCTTCCTCTAGCTCTTCGAGGAAGATGGGCGGCTCGTCCACCCTGCGGCGAATGACGAGCCCAGCCACGACCACGACCGCGCTCAGCAAGAACGGGATCCTCCAACCCCACGAGAGGAAGGCTTCACTCGGAAGGACTATCGACAGCGGCAAGAACGCTGCCGCCGCGAGAACCTGGCCGGCCGCGACGCCCTGCATCGTGAAGCTCGTGTAATAGCCACGCCTACCGAATGGCGCGTGTTCCATGATCATCGCACTCGACCCGGAGATCTCCCCGCCGAGGGCGAAGCCCTGGATCAAGCGCAGGGCGACCAGGAGGATCGGCGCCCAGACACCGATCGAGCTATAGGAGGGAATGAGTCCGATGGTGAACGTCGCGAGTCCAATGAGGATTATGCACAGAGTGAGGACGTTCTTCCGGCCGTGCTTGTCTCCCCAGTGGCCGAGGACGAACCCCCCCACGGGCCGCGCGATATAGCCGACGCCGAACGTGGCGAAGGACGCAACGATGGCAGTCGTCGGGTTCGTCGCCGGGAAGAAGACCGTCGGGAACACCAGTGCCGCCGCTTGCGCGTAGATGAAGAAGTCGTAGTACTCGAGCGCCGAGCCGATCCACCCGCTCGCAGCCGCCTTCTTGGGCGTCTTGTGGTGCTCGCCCGGTTCGTCGGCGCGTGGTCGCTCGATCGTGTTGTCGCTCAACCGAATCCCTCCTCCTTGAGGTGCGACTCCCAGCCGAGGGCTGCAGTCTGCTGTGAGGTATGACACGAACAAGATAGCCGATCACTGACAGTGAGGCAATAGTCAGATGTTTACCATTTACGTCGGTTGACGGGAACTGCTGCTGTTGGTCGCTGGTGGACACAGAGTTGGGACCAGCAGGGCGAGTGGCCACCACCGTCGTCAGCGCCGGCTCCGGACATCGACGACCCTGAGGCGGACCGGCCCCCCTCAGACGTGGCCACCGCACGGCATGACCTGACTCGACGCTTCCCGTTGCCGTGTCGCGTCACCTGCTGGTGAGTGTGGCGGGGCTGCGCCAAGGCGCGACCCTCGCCGGCCGGGTCCGCCTGACTTCTATCCCCGTGATGCCTGACGACCGCTATCGAGCCTCAGGCTCGGCTCGGGGTCGGCTCGTACCACTCCGCCATGAGCTGACTCTGGTCGGCGTCTGGCCCGAATCGCTCGATCGCCTCTCGAGTCAGGTCTTCGACCAGGTTCCCGATCGGGGTGCGGTGGTTCATGCTGGCGGCCATCTCGATCGCGAGGTGCACGTCCTTGAGCATCAGCTCCAAGACGAACCCCTGGAGCTTGTAGGTGTCACCGGCCAACAGCTGGGTGAAGGTGTACTCGGTCGTGTAGTTCCGGCCGGTCGACATGTTCAGGACGTTGACCACCGTGTCCTGGTCCATCCCGTAGGCCTGCCCGAGGCGGACGGCCTCGAGAGCCGCGAAGCGGTTGCAGCTGTTGAGGAGGTTGTTGACGAGCTTCATCGCGTGTCCCGCACCCACGTTGCCGACATGGAAGACGTTGGGAGTGACGCGCTCGAGCAGCTCCTGGACCTTGGCGAAGTCGTCGGGGGAGCCGCCGACCATCAAGGTCGCCGTTCCTTCGTACGCCCTGCGAACGCCGCCGCCGATCGGAGCGTCGACGAACCCGACGCCGCGCCCGCTGAGGGCGTCGAGGATCTCCTGGTCGAGGACCGGAGTGCTCGTGGTGGTGTCCACGATCACCGTCCCAGAAGGCAGCTGTGCGGCTATCCCGTTCTCGCCGAGCAGCAGCTGGGAGACGTTCGTCGGCCCCGGGAGGGAGAGGAAGATGACCCCACAGGTCTCGACGATCTCCTGCGCGGTCGCGAAGACGGCGCCCTGCTGGACGAGCTTCTCTCCTGCTGCTGGGTTGCGGTCGTTGATGTACAGCGTGCAGGTGTCCACTAGCCGGCTGGCGATGGCTGATCCCATCGCCCCGACCCCGATGAACCCGACCCGGTCAGTCATGTCACTCGCTCCTCGGTCATCTTGGTCGTGGTCATGCTCGCGGGTTGAACGGATCTTTGATGATGTTGCCGGTGTCGATCCAGGCGGTCTTGACCTCGGTGTACTCGTCGACCGCGTGGATCCCGTGCTCGCGGCCGAGCCCGCTCTCCTTGAAGCCGCCGAAGGGGGCGACGTAGTTCACCTTGCGGTAGTTGTTGATCCACACCGTGCCGGCGCGTAGGCGGCGGATCATGCGGTGGGCCCGAGCCACGTCGCGCGTCCATACGCCAGCCGCGAGCCCGTACTGGGTGTCGTTGGCGATCGCGACGGCGTCGTCCTCGTCGGTGAACCGGATCAGCGCGGCCACGGGGCCGAAGACCTCCTCGCGCGCGATGCGCATGGAGTTCGTCACCTCCGTGAAGACGGTGGGCTCGATGAACAACCCGTCGGCGAGCTCCGGGTCGCTGGAACGCTGTCCGCCAGCGGCGAGCACGGCGCCGTCGGCCTTGGCGATCTCGATGTAGGACAGCACCTTGTCGTACTGCGCCCTGCTGGCCAGCGTGCCCATCTCGCTGGCCGGGTCCGTGGGGTTGCCGATGCGGATCTCGGAGGCCCGGGTGGCCAGGTGCTTGGCGAAGTCGTCATAGATGTCCTCGTGCACCAGCACTCGGGAACCGGCGAGGCAGGTCTGGCCACTCGCGGCGAAGATCCCCGCCATGACCCCGTTGACGGCGTTGTCCAGGTCGGCATCAGGGAAGACGATGTTCGGTGACTTGCCGCCGAGCTCGAGCGACACCCGGGCCATCCGCGTCGCGGCGACCGCGGCGATCTGCTTTCCGACAGCGGTGGAACCGGTGAACGAGATCTTGTCTACGTCCGGGTGAGCGACGAGGGCGGCACCGGTGTCCCCGGCTCCGGTGACGACGTTAACCACCCCCTCCGGGAAGCCGGCCTGCTCGATCAGGCGCGCCAGGACCAGCGTCGAGACGGGCGTCACCTCGGAGGGCTTGATGACGACCGTGCATCCGGCGGCCAGGGCCGGGGCCAGCTTGGCCATGAGCAGCATCAGCGGACTGTTCCAGGGCGTGATGATCGCCACCACGCCGATCGGCTCACGGAGCGTGAATGCCTGCATGTTGGGCACGCTGACCGCGAGGGTCTCACCAATGGGGGACTCGGCGACGCCAGCGAAGAAGTAGCAGTGGTTGGCCAAGGCCTTGGCCTGGTCGGCAACCTCCCGGATGAGCTTGCCGTTCTCGCGCACCTGGATGTTGGCAAGGTCGGCGGCGCTCTCGGTGATCAGGTCCCCGAGCCGGCGGAGGACGGCAGCCCGCGCCACGGGCGCCGAGGTGCCCCAGGGTCCGTGGTCGAACGCCTCACGAGCCGCCTTGACGGCGGCATCGACATCCGGCCCGCCGGCCACGGGGACTCGAGCCCACTCCTTGCCGTCGATGGGGCTGACGCAGGCGAACTCGGCCGCATCGGCGGCAGCCACGCCACTGACCACTGACCCACATGGGGTAGGACTCGACTGACATGGTGACCTTCCTTCTCTGCGGCCGTGGGCACGGTCGCGTGGCGTGGCTCTGCTCAGGTGGTCTGGCTGCCCAGGTGCCAGTTGAGGAACGCTTGCAAGCCCTCGCGGAGGGACGTGGGCACCGGTCCGAGGACCGCGAGCATGCGGTCCTGGCTGACCATCTGGTAGCGGGCCTTCCCGCCCACCCAGTCGATCGCGCTGATGTCTCCGCCGGCCAGGGTGACCAGCTCGCCGAACAGCTGCGTGGTCGACACGGGTTCACCGACGACGTTGATCATCGTCTCCTCGGTATCCACCTGCAGAGCGGCGACGATCGATGCGGCAGCATCGGTGACGAAGAGCAGGTCATGCTGGGCGTCCGGCTCCCATTCGACCACCGCCCGCTCCCCGGCCCGGATGGCGTCAACGGCGTCCATCATCATGCCCCCGAGCGAGTTGTCCCGGTTGACGCCGGGACCGTAGATGGTGCCGAGCCGCAGGGAGATGTACGGGCTGCCACCGGTGTTCGCGTGGGCTTGCAGGTATGCCTCCACCGCCAGCTTGCTTGCGCCGTACATCGCCAGGCCACGACCCTCGGCGATCTCGTACTCGCGGTGCCGGAAGACCCGGGGCTGTGCGAAGGCGCCGTACACGCTGTGCGAGGACCCGTAGACGATGCGGCGGACGTCGTGCTGGGCCGCCAGCTCGATGAGGTCGTAGGCGGCGGCCACGTTGACCTCGAAGGCCGTCCTCGGGTTGGCAGAGGCCGCCGCCGGGCGAAGAGCCGCCAGGTGCACGATGCGGTCGGCCTGCGCCACGACTGGAGCCAACGCGTCTCGGTGTCGAAGGTCGAGGACGTGGAACTCCACCCCGGGGATCGCCGTGAACCGAGACGTCCGGGAGGACTCCTGCGCATCGGTGGCCAGGACGTGGTAGCCCTGCCGTGCCAACATCTCGACCAGAATCGAGCCGATGAAGCCCGAGGCACCTGTCACCAGGACGGTTTCACGCTCCGACATGACGGAGCCTCATCAGCCGGACGGGGAGACCCATACGGCTTGCGGTCACCGCAGCCCCTTTGCTCTCGGTGTGTGTGACAGGGCTTGGTCGATGACCAAGGCTGCCACGAGGGCGGAAGAAAATCTCAGCCGGCGTCCCGCAGGACCGCCTGGCCGGTCAACGTCAGCCTAGCGACACCAGTTGCATCTAGTCAACTGTCAGACGTATACGGTAATGTCAACACCGACAGTGCGTCGGAACCACGCTTGGCCTCGTGCGTGCTGCCGTCCAGACCCGAGGAGGACTGCATGGAGACGCGAGTCGCGTACGACCGTCTGTTCGTCGGTGGGGCATGGGTGCCTGCGCGCGGCGAACCCATCGAGCTCATCTCCCCGGTCACGGAGGAGGTCTACGCGGTCGTCCCGTCGGCTTCAGAGGAGGACGTGGACCTCGCCGTCGCCTCGGCACGCGATGCGTTCGATGCCGGACCGTGGCCGCGCCTGCCGCTCGAGGAGCGGCTCAGCATCCTGCGAAGGCTACGTGACCTCCTCGCCGCGAACGAGGAGCGGATCGCTCGTCTGATCACCGACGAGATGGGCTGCCCGATCAGTCAGTCCCGGGTCAGTCAGGCGGCGAACCCGGTGAGGATCCTCGACGCCTACCTCGACCTGGCACCTAGCTACCCGTTCCGCGTCACCCGCCAGGCCGCGACCGGCAGCGCACTGGTCACTCGCGAGCCGGTCGGCGTGGCCGCCGCCGTCGTGCCGTGGAACGTGCCGTTGGGCATCAGCATCCAGAAGCTGGTGCCGGCGGTGCTCGCCGGGTGCACGGTGGTGCTCAAACCCGCCCCTCAGACTCCGCTCGACGGCTATCTGCTGGCTGAGCTGGTCGAGGAGGCCGGGTTCCCCGCCGGTGTCATCAACATTGTCCCGGCGGAACGTGCGGCCAGCGAGTACTTGGTCGGTCACAAGGGGGTCGACAAGGTGTCGTTCACCGGATCCACCGGTGCCGGCCGCCGGATCGCCTCCCTGTGCGGGGCGTCCATGAAGCGGGTGACGCTCGAGCTCGGTGGCAAGTCGGCTGCGCTAGTCCTCGACGACGCGGACCTCGACCAACCGTCGAGTCGCTGCGGCTCGGCGCCTTCCGCAACAGTGGGCAGGTGTGCACGCTCAAGACCCGGGTGCTGGTGTCCGAGAGTCGGCGTGACGAGCTCGTGCAGAGACTGGTCGGGCTGGTCCAATCCATGCCGGTCGGCGACCCGCACCTGGACACCACCCAGATCGGACCCCTCGTCAGCGCAGCGCAGCGGGATCGAGTCGAGAACTACGTCGATGTCGGCGTTCGTGAGGGAGCGCGGATGGCCGTGGGGGGATCCCGGCCAAGCACCCCGGAGCGCGGGTGGTTCGTCGAACCGGCGGTCTTCGACCAGGTTGAACCGCACATGGTGATTGCCCAGGAGGAGATCTTCGGACCGGTGGTCGCCGTGATGACCTACCGCGACGAGGACGAGGCCGTCGCCATCGCCAACGACTCCGACTACGGCCTCAACGGAGCCGTCTTCACCACCGACCTCGAACGCGGTGTCGAGATTGCCAGCCGCCTCCGCACCGGCGTCGTGGAGATCAACGGCAGCCCGGTCGGGCTGAGCGCCCCCTTCGGTGGTTTCAAGCTGAGCGGGATCGGACGCGAGAACGGCCCCGAGGGGCTCGACTCCTACACCGAGCCCCGCTCGATCGGCCTCCCCCGGAGCTCGCCAGCTCCCTGGCCTGACTTGCGCACCGCCCTCGGAAGAACAACGAAAGGAAACGGACGTGACCGTCGACGCGGATTCTCTTGCCCGACTGGTCGTCACCGGAGTCGGTGAGGACGGGCGCTCGAGAGTGGCGAGTGATGGACCTGTCTCGGTGTGGGTCAGGCGGCCGACCGGGATCCAGGTGATGGACCTGTGGCGGGTGGACTCCCTGCCCTCGTCCGTCGACGCCGAGTCCACGACGGGGGAGCAGGTCGTCCTCAACCCGCCGGAGCACGGGGTCGTCGTGCGGACCACGATCTTCCCTCCGGACAGCTCCATCAGTCCTGCCGCCGCGGCCGCGTACGCCGCTGCCATGGCCGACATCTACGGCGCGGCGGGCAACTCGGGGGACGCCGCGGACATCCCGGGCATGCACCAGACCGAGACGATCGACGTGATGACCGTCATCGACGGAGAGCTGTGTGCCCTCATGGAGGACGGCGAGACCGTGCTCAAAGCCGGCGACACCATGGTCCAACGAGGAACCCGCCACGCCTGGCGCAACCGAACCGACCGGCCCACCACGGTGGTCACCATCATGATGCCGGCCACCCGGCCCACGTGACCAGCGTCGACTGCTTCGCGCCGGACCTGGACTGAGGAGAGGACGTCGATGACCCGTCTGGCCACCACCGATGGACTGACCGAGCAACAGCAAGAGATCCTCGACGTCACCCGGACCTTCGTCGAGAAGGAGATCCTGCCGGTCGCCACGATCGCTGGAGCACCGTGACGAGTACCCCACGGACATCGTCGAGGGACTCAAGGAGCTCGGAATCTTCGGACTCACGATCCCCGAGGAGTACGGCGGCCTGGGTGAGTCGCTCCTGACCTACGCCTTGGTCGTCGAGGAGATCGCCCGGGGGTGGATGAGTGTCTCAGGCGTCATCAACACGCACTTCATCGTCGCTTACCTGTTGAACCAGCACGGAACCGAGGAGCAGAAGCTGCGGTACCTGCCTCGGATGGCGGTCGGGGACGTGCGCGGTGCCTTTTCCATGAGCGAGCCGGGTCTCGGCTCGGACGTCGCGGCGGTCACGACCAAGGCGGCGCGGCAGACGGACGGGTCCTACGAGATCACCGGACAGAAGATGTGGCTCACCAACGGTGCCTCGTCGAACCTGGTCGCAGTCCTGGTCAAGACCGACGAGGGGGCCGAGTCGGTCTACCGCAACCTGACCACCTTCTTGGTGGAGAAGGAACCTGGCTTCGGTGAGACGGCTCCGGGCGTCACGGTCCCCGGGAAGATCGACAAGATGGGCTACAAGGGGATCGACACCACCGAGCTGATCTTCGACCACCACCGCATCTCGGCTGACCGAATCCTGGGTGAACGGCCGGGGCAGGGGTTCTACCAGATGATGGACGGCGTCGAGGTGGGGCGCGTCAACGTCGGGGCTCGCGCGGTCGGCATCGCCAACCGCGCGTTCGAGCTCGGGATCTCGTATGCGCAGCAGCGTCGGGCGTTCGGCAAGCCGATCGCCGAGCACCAGGCGATCCTCTTCCGGTTGGCGGAGATGGCGACCAAGGTCGAGGCGGCGCACGCGATGGTTGTTCGCGCTGCGCAGCTCAAGGACTCCGGTCGCCGCAACGACGTGGAGGCCGGAATGGCCAAGATGTTGGCCTCGGAGTACTGCACGGAGGTCGTCGAGGCGTCGTTCCGGATCCACGGCGGTTACGGGTACTCCAAGGAGTACGAGATCGAGCGGCTGTACCGCGAGGCGGCGTTCATGCTCATCGGAGAGGGCACCTCGGACATCCAGAAGCTCATCATCGGCCGCAGTCTGCTGAAGGAGTACGCCAGCTGACCGGAGTCCTGCCGGTCGATCGCGTGCCGGTGGATCGGGTGCCGAACACGGCCTCCTACCAGGCATAGTCCTCGGGGGCGGTCTGGTATCCGGGAAAGATCGAGTCCAGCTCGGCCAGCGTCTCGGCACTCAGCTCGATGCTGAGCGCGCCGATGGCGCCATCGAGGTCGGCGATGCTGTGCGGCCCCACGACGGGACAGGTCAGGCCCGGTCGCGACAGCAGCCACGCCAGAGCAACCTGAGCCGGCGGCAGGCCCAGGCTCTTGCAGAGCGCCTCGTAGCGCACCAGCTGGGGGCGATGCTTGGCGAGGTGGTCTTCCGTGAACCGTGTCGCGGCCACCGGGTTGTCCAGGACCCCGGCCAAGAGACCTCGATGCAGCGGTGACCAGGCGAGTACCGCGATCCCGTAGGCCTCGGCGGCCGGGATGACCTCGCGTTCGATGTCGCGCGTGACCAGGTTGTAGATGGACTGCTCGCTGACCAGGCCGGGCATCGAACGGGCGTGAGCGGCCTCCTGGGCCTGAGCGAGGTGCCAGCCGGCGAAGTTGGACGAGCCGACGTAGATGATCTTGCCCTGACTTCGCAGGACGTCCATGGCCTCCCAGATCTCGTCCCAGGGGGTCCGGAGGTCCACATGGTGCATCTGGTAGATGTCGACATGGTCCGTCTGCAGCCTGCGCAGCGAGTCGTCGCAGGCCTGGCGGATGTGGCGGGCCGAGAGCCGGCCGTCGTTGGGCCAGTCGCTGGTCGGTTCGAAGACCTTGGTCGCCAGGACAGTGCGCTCCCGGCGCCCGTCACCCTGAGCGAGCCACCGGCCGATGATCTGCTCGGTCCAGCCCTCTCCCCGCTTCCACCCGTAGACGTTGGAGGTGTCGAAGTAGTTCAACCCTTGATCGTGGGCATGGTCCATGATGCGGTAGCTGTCCGGCTCCGACGTCTCCGGCCCGAAGTTCAGCGTTCCCATACAGATCCGGCTGACGGTAAGCCCGGACCGACCGAGCTGGCAGTACTTCATCAAGGCTCCTCCCTGGCAACCCGGAAACGCGCGGATGGGACGTTGGCGGGAGGGACGACCCACACCAGGCACGTGCGCTCAAAGGATCACCAGCGACAGGACGCCAACAGCACGACGGGTATCGGACAGTATCGCAATGCGGCACGGTGCTGCAAGCAAATTGACTATCTGTCAAACACTTGACATTTTGCACCTAGGTCGCCGAAGATGGCTGGCATGTTGACGGTGATCAAGGGTCGCAGTGACGTTCCGTCGGGGCTGGCGCAGGGCACGTTCACCGGCGAGGCGTGGCGAGACACGTTGTTGCCGCCTGAGGACGGCGTGGCGGTCGGCAACGTGTTCTTCGCACCTTGCGCCCGTACGTTCTGGCATTCCCACGTGGGAGGTCAGCTGCTCATCGTCCTTGCCGGGTCGGGGTTCGTCGGCGACGACAAGGAGACGGTCTCCGTCACTGCTGGCGATATGGTCTGGACGCCGCCAGGGGTGCGCCACTGGCACGGTGCCCGAGCCAATCGCTATCTCCTCCACACCGCGGTCACGGTCGGCGAGACCGACTGGGAGGACGCCGTCACTGACGAGGTGTACGCGGCCGCGGCGCAGCCCTAGCCGGCCTGAGTCACGTCCGCGACCTCCCGATGTCGAAGGGGCGCCCCAGGTTCTCCTTGAGCGGGTCAGGCGGGTGGTTCCCCCGTCTGATGGTGGCCGCTGCCGGCGTGCAGTTCATGGCGTTCGCGGTGCGTCCCTTCCTGACCTACCAGGCGTTGGCGCTCGGCGCCGACACCACTCAGATCGGCATCGTCACCGCGTCGTTCTCGGTCGTGTCTCTGGTGGCGGTTCTGCCGCTGGGTCGAGCGGTCGACCGCTACGGTGCGGTCGGCTTCGTCCTGGCCGGAGGCGCGCTGCTCACTGCCGTCTCGTTGCTGCTGTCCCGGGCGGCCAACATTCCGATGTTGGCCGCTTTCAGCGCTGCTCTGGGGCTGGGGTACCTTGCGGCCAGCGTTGGCACCCAGACGTTGATCGCCAAGGGTGAGGTGGTCGAACGGCGCGACAGCCGCTTCGCCACCTACACGCTGGTGAACTCGATCGGGCAGCTGGTTGCTCCCGCAGCGGCGGGGGCCCTGGTCGGAGAGACCGTAGTCACCTCGGGTGGCGAGTTTCTCGGCGGGTCGGTCTATATCTTGGCCGCTGCCGTCGGAGCCGCCTCCTGTGCGGCAGTCGTGACCCTGCTGATCCGACCGGGTTCGTTGTCCTCACGCGCGTCCAGCAAGCCGTCGTCCTCGCGGACGTCGTTCGCTGAGGTGTGGAGGACCCCGAGTGTCCCTGTTGCCCTCATGGCGAGTTTCACCTCCCTGTCCTCCATCGATCTGCTGGCTGCCTACCTTCCCGCATATGGTCAGCAGATCGGCATGTCGGCCAGGACGGTGGGATTTCTCTTGGCGGCTCACGGGCTGGCCTCCGTGGTGGCCCGCCTCACGTTGACCCGGCTGCTCGGCCGCATATCGCGGAGGACCCTGCTGACGTGGTGCCTGGCCTTGCCGGCGTCCGGGCTGGCACTGCTTCCCTTCACCGAATGGGTACCAGGGCTTTTCCTCATCATGGCCTTGACCGGTTTGGGATTAGGGCTGTGCCAGCCGATCACCCTGGGATGGGTGGCACAGCAGGTGCGCTATGACATCCGCGGTACCGCGATGAGCGTGCGACTGGCCGGCAACCGACTGGGGCAGACCCTCGTACCGCTGGGGGTCGGGTCGATGGCCGGATTCGCCGGCTTAGCGGCCGCCTTCGTCGCACCCGCGGTGCTGTTGGTGGCCTCGGCGGCCTTGGTGGCCCGTGTTGCAGGAGAGGGAGAGTCGGCCAGCTAGAGCGCGGCCAACTCCCACCGAGCAGACCGGTCATGGACGCATTACTGTCAGACCGCCGCCAGCCGGGGCCCGAACTCGGCGCGCCGCGCAACGCTGGCGCAAAAGTTGTACGACAATTACCCACAATGCGAGATGTACAACATCTTTCGGCCAGGGCCTATCCTAGGGGTGGTGTGCGGTCGACGTCGAGGCATCACGACACTGACGCGACGACAATAAGGGTGAGAGGCAGACAATGTCTGAGGCAATCAGGGATGACGTGGACAGTCCGTTCCGGGCACGTCAGGTCACCCGTCCGCGGGACCAGGTCGAGCAGCAGCTGCGCGAGGCGATCTTCAGCGGGAAGTTCGCTCAGGGCGACAAGCTGCCCGCCGAGACGGAGCTTGCGCAGCTGTTCGGCGTGAGCCGCCCGACCGTACGTGAAGCCCTGGGAGCGCTGGTCACGGCTGGACTCATCCGTAAGATCCCTGGCGTCGCCGGCGGCAGCTTTGTTAACACCGTTACCCCCGACTCGCTCAGCCAAATGCTCAGCGAGTCCATGGACAACATCCTCAAGCTCGGTGCTCTGGACGTCCTCGAGCTGACCGAGCTGCGCCGAGTGCTGGAGATCCCCGCCGCGAGGATGGCCGCCGCGAACCGAACGGACGAACACTTGCAGCGCCTGTCAGGCATCGTCGACCGTCAGCGGACCACGACCATCACCGACCCCGATATCCCCAACTACGACCTGGCGTTCCACACGACGATTGGCCAAGCCTCGGGCAACCGGCTACTCGCGGCGTTCATCGCCGCAGTCCATGGGTCGACGCATCCGGTGCAGTATCTGCGGGTCACCAAGGAGGTTGCCCAGAAGACGGTTCGTCAGCACATGAGCATCCTGTCGGCGATCCAGAAGGGTGAGGCGGACAAGGCCGGCGAAGCGATGGAGGCCCACCTGGACTATGTCCTGCGGTACTCAGCTGCTCCCTGAACGCACGGCCTATCGAGTCACGACTTGCCAAAAGTCAGACTCTTGCGCCCGTGTCAATCGTGTGCTTTCCTGATACGAGCTCGGGTTCGTCGAGCGTCGTGTCCTGGCTGGTATGTCGGGGTGCGTCAATCCCAGCGAGAGGGCTGATCCTGTGTCCAGCACCCCATCGTCCGCTGCGCTCACAACGTTCCACACGTGCGTGCCTACACGAATCCAAGAAGCCTGACGTGGCGTCCGCTGAGCTGGACGGCGATCCCCACGCCCCCGCACCTGGTCGGCCGAGCGGGGCTGACCATCCCTTGGCCGGCTTCGCGCCTGAGCTGGTCGAACTGACCGACGTCGTGCTCTTCGGGCGGGTGTGGCCAGGGGCGGAGCTCGCGCCGCGGGATCGCAGCCTCATCACGGTGGCGTGTCTCGTGGCCACGGGGAGTGTGGACCAGCTCCCGTACCATCTTGGTCGGGCTCGGGACAACGGGGTCACGGAGGCAGAGCTGGTCGCCGCCATCACCCATCTCGCCTTCTACGCCGGCTGGCCCAGAGCGATGACCGCCATGACCGCCGCCCAGCAGGTCTTCTTGGCCTCCCCCGACGCTGGGTGATGACGCCGGGCCACCGCCCCTCGATGAGGGCCACATCCTTCCCTGCCTCAGCTTCTTCTCGGCACGGCCGTCGACGCTCAGCCGTGTAGTAGCTCCTTCAGCCGATCGCTGGCCCGCTGAACCAGTTCCGCAGCGCGTGCGTTGGTCCTGGTGTGCATGGCAAAGCCGTGCATCTGATCCTCAGCGTTGACGAACTCCACCGGCACGCCGGCATCACGCAGTTTCTGCGCGTAAGCCGCGCCCTCATCCCGTAGCACGTCGTACTCCGCGGTGTAGATGACGGCGGGAGGCAGCTTCGTGAGGTTGCCTTGCAGTGGAAACAGGTACGGGTCCGACCTGTTCCATGTTTCCGGCAAGTACGCCGCGAAGACCCATTCCATGAACTCGACATCCACGGAGTACCCAGCTCCGCGCTCTTCGTAGGAGTCGGTCGGCGGATGCAGGTAGTCCAGCACTGGGTACAGCAGCAGCTGCGCCCGGATCGCCGGGCCGCCAGTGTCCCGAACGACCTGGGTCAGAGCGGCTGCCAAGCCTGCGCCGGCACTGTCGCCGGCGACGCCGACTCTCCTGGAGTCGCCCCGGACGTGATCGGCATGCGAGACCACCCAGTCGAGCGCACTTCGTGCGTCCTCGAGTGCTGCCGGGTACGTGAACTCGGGACTCCGCCGGTAGTCCACGGAGAACACCACGCAGTCAGCCGAGTTGGCCAGGATGCTGCAGAGGACATCGAAAACGTCGAGGTCGTTCAGCACCCATCCGCCGCCGTGGATGAAGAGCAGGATGGGCCGCGTCTCGGTGGGGTTCGGGTGGTATGCCCGGCAACGAAGCGGACGGTCGGTGTCGCCGATGCTGATGTCCGTCACTTGGGCGATCGGCTCGGGCTCCCGTCCGACGAACGCTGCTCGCATGCGAGACCGAGCGTCCTCGACGGACTGGGTGTAGATCGGTGGGAGCTTTCGCGCTTCAGTCAGCAGGGCCCTCGCCTGAGGATGTAGTTCCGCCATCTGAGTCTCCATTCATGACGTGGTGAGCGGACCAAGGGAGTTCACAACTGACACTAGGTATAGTGTCAGACATCTTGTGGAGAGCCTGGCGTCCGTGCACTTCGATCTCTCGCTTACTGAGGTCACGGTGACGATTCGGAGGAGTTCGCTTGACCGCCTTTCAGATCGTCGCCCTGGTGGTCTGTGGAGCCGTGACCCTCACGGCGGTCGCGCTGTTCGTCCAGGTGCTGGGCGGGTTCGTGCGGACGTTCCGGCTGGGTCAGCCGGAGTCGCGGTACCGACCACCCGGCGCAGCGGTGGGGGACGCTGTTCCGGGAGTTCCTGGGGCATACCCGGATGTCCCGGCTGCCGGTGGTGGCGGTGGCGCACTGGTTCACGATGGTCTCGTTCGGGGTGCTGTTCTTCACGTTGCTCAACGCGTTCGGGCAGCTGGTCAGCCGGACGTACCAGCTGCCGCTGATCGGGCACTGGCCGCCGTACGAGTGGGTCACCGACGTGTTCGCGGTCGGCGGGTTCATCGGGATCGTCGTGTTGATGGTGATCCGGCAGCTGCGCCGCCCGCGCCGCAGCGACGGTGACGCGGGCCGGCGTTCGCGGTTCTACGGGTCGACGTTCTGGCAGGCCTACTACGTCGAGCTGACCATCCTCGGGGTCACCTTCTGCATCGGGCTGCTTCGCGGGCTCGAGTATGCGTTGGCGCGGGTCGAGGGGACCGGCCAGGACACGTGGGTCCACTTCCCGCTGACGGGGTGGATCGGGTCGTTCTTCGCCGGGCTGTCGGCCGAGTCGATCGGGACGTGGATCGTCGTCGTCGCGGCGGTCAAGATCCTCATCTCGTTCGCGTGGATGATCACCATTGCGCTCACGCCGACGATGGGTGTCGCGTGGCACCGGTTCCTGGCGTTCGTCAACATCTGGACCAAGCGGCACGCCGACGGCCGGACCTCGCTGGGCGCGTTGCAGCCGATCAGGGTCGGCGGCCAGCCGATCGACTTCGAGCAGATCGAGGACCTCGACGAGGACGCCGCGCTCGGCGTCGGCAAGGTCGAGGACTTCACCTGGAAGGGGCTGCTCGACTTCACGACCTGCACCGAGTGCGGCCGCTGCCAGTCGCAGTGCCCCGCCTGGAACACCGACAAGCCGCTCTCCCCCAAGCTGCTGGTCATGGGGCTGCGCGACCACGCGTACGCCAAGGCCCCGTGGCTGCTGGCCACCGACGAGAACCGTGACGAGGTCTCGGCCGAGTCCAAGGCCGCGGCGGAGGTCGGGTCGCTGGTCGGCGCGACCGGGTATGCGTCTGGTGACGGAGCCGGCTCGCCGCTGGGGGCATACAACCCGCACGGGAGCCCTGATGGTGGCGCGGTCATCGACGCGGACGTGCTGTGGTCCTGCACGACCTGCGGCGCGTGCGTGGAGCAGTGCCCGGTGGACATCGAGCACGTGGACGAGATCGTCGACATGCGCCGCTACCAGGTGCTCATCGAGTCGGCCTTCCCCGCCGAGCTGAACGGCCTGTTCAAGAACCTCGAGAAGAACGCCAACCCGTGGGGCATGGCGCCCCGGATGCGGCTCGACTGGGCCAAGGACCTGGCCTTCGACGTCCCCGTTGTCGGCGGTTCCGGATCGACGGACGTCGAGTCGCTGACCGAGGTCGACTACCTGTTCTGGGTCGGCTGCGCCGGCGCGCTGGAGGACCGGGCCAAGCGGACCACCCGCGCGGTGGCCGAGCTGCTGCACACCGCCGGAGTGTCGTTCGCGGTGCTCGGCGACGGCGAGGGCTGCACCGGCGACCCGGCCCGCCGCGCCGGGAACGAGTTCCTGTTCCAGATGCTCGCCCAGCAGAACGTCGAGACCCTCAACGAGGCCGGCGCCACGAAGATCGTCGTCACCTGCGCGCACTGCTTCAACACGTTGAAGAACGAGTACCCCCAGGTCGGCGGCCAGTACGAGGTGGTCCACCACACCCAGCTGCTGAACCGGCTGGTCCGCGACAAGCGGCTCGTGCCGGTGTCCCGTCCCGGCGACGCGTCGTCGCAGGGCGCCGCCTCGACCGCACCGACGGTGACCTACCACGACCCGTGCTACCTCGGCCGGCACAACGGCGTCTACGCCCCGCCGCGGGAGCTGCTCGGGGCGCTGCCCGGGGTCGAGGTGCGCGAGATGGAACGCTCGGGCGAGAAGTCCTTCTGCTGCGGCGCCGGTGGCGCCCGCATGTGGATGGAGGAGAAGCTCGGCACCCGGATCAACATCAACCGCACCGACGAGGCCGTCGCCACCGGCGCCGACCGGATCGCCATCGGCTGCCCGTTCTGCAAGGTCATGCTCAGCGACGGGCTCTCGGCCGCACAGTCCGAGGGGACCGCGCGCGAGGAGGTTCAGGTCGTCGACGTCGCGCAGATGCTGCTCGCCGCCGTGCGCCTCGAACCCCCGGGAAGCAGCGAGGAATGAGCCCGCCGGGCTCGGGCAACGGCGCGCCGGGTCACATGGATGTCCGGCATTCCACGGGTCCCGTGACCGCCCCGGTGCCGGCAACGCCAGTGTTCTTCCTCTCCAGCAGTACGGGGATCAGCGCGGAGACGATGGGCAACGCGCTGCTGATCCAGTTCCCGCAGCTGCGGTTCGAGCGTCGCCTGATCCCGTTCATTTCGACGATCGAGGAGGCGTATCGGGTCGTCGAGGTGCTCGACCGGGCGGCGGATGGCCCGGTCACTCCGATCGCTTTCACTACCGTGGTCAGCGACGAGATCCGGGCAGTCCTGTGCACCAGCCGCTGTCCGATGTTCGACTTCTACGGTGACCTGTTGCCACAGGTCGAGGCCGTTCTCAGCGCTTCGGCTGCGCGCATCGTCGGCCGCCTGCACGGCTTGGGCGATGTGCAGCGATACAGCTCGCGGATGGCGGCGATCGAGTACTCGATCGAACACGACGACGGTCAGAGCCTGCGGGCGATGGACAAGGCGGACATCGTCCTCATCGCGCCGTCGCGGTGCGGGAAGACGCCGACCACGATGTACCTGGCCCTGCAGCACGGCTTGTTCGTGGCGAACTACCCGCTGGTCGAGGAGGATCTGGAGTCCACCGACCTGCCGCGGCCGATCAAGCACCTGCGGGACCGGATCGTCGGGTTGGTCGCGACGCCGGGTCGGCTGTCGGAGGTGCGTCAGCAGCGGCGCCCGAACTCGAAGTACGCCTCGCTGGAGCAGTGCACGTACGAGCTGCGCCGGGCCGAGGCGATGTATGCGGCCAACCGACTGCCGGTGATCAACTCGACGACGAAGTCGGTCGAGGAGATGTCCACGTTGATCGTCCAGACCCTCTCGACCCGGCCCGGCCCGTCCAAGCAGAGGAGTGGCACGTAAGTGCGAACGTTCGGAGACCTCACATCGCACGAAGCGTTCCCGTTACTCGTCTGCGTCAGAGTCGGAAAAGACGTTCTTCGCCACGGTCATCGCACTCATCCCGTTCGGCCAGCCGGCGTAGAAGGCAAGGTGCAGCAGCGCTTCCTTCAGCTCATCCTCCGTCACGCCGTTCTGGCGCGCGAAGTCCAGGTGGAACGTCAGCTGTTCGGTCTTGCCCATGGCGGTCAGGGCCGCGACGGTGAGCAGGCTGCGGTCGCGCTTGGACAGACCCTCGCGTTCCCAGACTTCGTCGAAGAGCACCTTGTCCGTGTAGTGGACAAGACCCGGCGCGAAGTCCCCGAACGCTCGTTGCCCGCCGGACCATCCCGTGCTGTTCTCGCTCATCAATGGCCTCTTTCGCAGTCCAGTACCGGCAGGAGATCGATGATCGGGAGCTGGGGCCGAGCAGCGTCTGGCCCCACTCTCGTTCACCCAGGTTGACCAGGAGCCTCGAAAGCGAGGCTACGGCGCATACCGGCTGCTCGCCCTTTCGAGGCCACAACGAGGGCCATCTTGCGGGAGGCCTCGTCGATCATCTCGTCGCCCAACATGGCCGCGCCCCGCGCGCCACCGGCCGACGAGGTGTAGTAGGAGTAGGCGTCCAGGATGAGCTCGGCGTGGTCGTAGTCCTCCTGGCCGGGTGAGAACACCTCATTCACGGCCGAGATCTGGTCAGGATGAAGTACCCACTTCCCGTCGAACCCCAACGCCGCCGACCGGTGGGCGACTCGGCGGAGCCCGTCGTCGTCTCGAATCTGCAGGTAGGGCCCATCGATGGCTTGTCGGTCGTTGGCTCGCGCGGCGATAAGGATCGACATCAGGATGTGGTGATAGGCGTCACCCACGTCGTACCCAGAGGGCTGCTCGCCGACGACGAACGACCTCATGTTGATCGAGGCGATGAAGTCAGCCGGTCCGAAGATCAGTGTCTCGACCCTGGGTGACGACGGCCGCTATGGCGTTGACGTTGACGAGTCCCGGTGCGTTCTCGATCTGAGCCTCGATACCGATCCGTCCGATGTCGAGACCATTGGCTCGCTCGACCTGTGTCAGCAGCAGATCCAGTGCGACGATGTGTTGGGAACTCTGTACTTTCGGGAGGATCACACAGTCGAGCTGGTCGCCCGCTCCGTCGAGGATGTCGATCACGTCCTGGTAGGTCCAGGGGGTGGTCCAGTCGTTGATCCTCACGGATCGCGTCTTGCCCTCATAACCACCCTCCGTCAACGCGGCAACGACGTTCTTGCGGGCGACGCTCTTCTCCGACGGTGCCACTGCGTCCTCGAGGTCGAGAAAGACCTCATCCGCGGCGAGGCCCTTCGCCTTCTCGAGCATCTTCACGCTGGATCCCGGAACCGCGAGGGTCGTACGCCGCGCGCGCACCATGTCACCACGCCTTTCGTCGCACCAACATCGTGGGACGCCGGTAGCTGGATGTGTGCCGCCCTCTAGGTGACCTGACGCCGCTCAACGTCAGGGTAATGTCATACATTAGGCCCAATGTCTTGGCCAGACAACGCTCGGGTGTCCCAAGTCGGGCGGCCGCGCACCCCTGCGCGCCGCGACACGACCGCGCCCGCTGAACGAGGGAGTCGAGAACCGTGCTGGAACCTCACGCGCTAGCTCCACTGGTGGAGGGGGCACTGGAGATACGGCGGCTGCCGGACGCAATCCAACCCATCAGGCTGCCGGACCACGTGCTCGACTTCTCCCACCCCTCACTCAGAGATCCGTTGACGGCGGAGGCGACGGCTGGCGTACGCCTGCGTTTCACCACAGCCAGCCGCCAGATCATCCTCTCGGTACGGCACGTCATTCCGACTCGCTACCTCGAGGGCTGGGCGGTCGAGGACGAGCCGGTAGTGAGCTACGACGTCATCGTTGACGGCCAGCTGCACGACCGCATTCTGGTTGAAGGGCACGAAGGAGGTCCGATCGAGGTGGTCTTCGCTCGCCTTCCATCGGGCGACAAGCTCGTCGAGATCTGGCTTCCCCATGGCGTAGGCGTGCATCTCCTGGGGATGACTCTCGACCCCGGTCACGCTGCAGCCCAGAGCGAGGACGACCGACCGCGATGGGTGGTTTACGGAAGCAGCATCACTCATGCGACGACAGCTGCCGGGCCGACGGAGACGTGGCCAGCCGTCAGTGCCGCCCAGCTCGGTTGGCATCTGACGTCATTGGGCTTCCGGGGCGGGTGTCACCTCGACCCGTTCGTCGCACGGGCCATCGCGGACCGTCGAGCGGACTTCCTGACCGTGAAGCTCGGCATCAACGTCCATACCGGCCAGTCCATGCGTGAACGCACGTTCCGGCCAGCCGTGCACGGCTTCCTCCAGACCATCCGCGATGGTCATCCCGAGACCCCCCTGGTGGTCGTGTCACCGATCTTCGGTGTGAGCCGGGAGGACTCCGCGATCACCGTCCTCCCCGCGATGCGACGTCAGGACGTTCCGAAGAGCGCGGAAGGCGACCTGACGTTGTCAGATCAGCGAGACATCCTTCAGTCAGCAGTCGAGCTGCGCCGTCACAACGGTGATGAGGGGATCACCTATCTCGACGGACTTCGACTGCTCGGCGCGGATGACCGCGTCCATCTGACGGACGGGCTGCACCCGGATGCCGATGGTCAGCTGCTCATCGGCGCGCGCTTTGCCCGCGCCGTAGCCAAGATTTCGACCTGAGAAGCATGATCGTAGGTGGACGAGGAGATGCATCCCGCCATGGCCGGGTCATCGACATTGCCCGGCGTGAAAGGCTTGGAGTGACGGCCGTTCCGTCGATTCGTGCGGCCCTGCAATGTCGAGGGCGGCCTGCCTCCCCTAGGAGGATGACCACCCGGTCGGCCATCTGCCTGAAGAGCGCTGACTGGCCGCGTTCGACGGGGCGGGCCGAACGCTTGCAGTCAACGGGGCCGGCTGTCGGTGACGGGAGGGAGGTGACCGCGCCGGTAGACCATGAACGTGCGTCGGTAGCCGATGACGATGGTGCCGTCCTGGTTGAAACCTTCGGTGGCTACGGAGACGAGGCCGACCGAGGGACGAGATCCCGACGGTCTCACCTCCAGCACCGTCGACCGTGAGTAGATGGTGTCGCCTTCGAAGACCGGGGCGGGCAACCGGACCTCGTCCCAGCCGAGGTTGGCAAAGACGTTCATGGACAGGTCGATGGTCGACTGGCCCGTCACGAGGGCGAGCGTCAGGGTCGAGTTGACCAGCGGGCGACCGAACTCGCTGGCCGCAGCGAAGTTCCGGTCGACGTGGATCTTGGCAACGTTCTGCGTCATCAGCGTGAAGGCGTGGTTGTCCGCCTCGGTGACGGTCTTCCCGAACGGGTGGTAGTAGACGTCACCCTTGGTGAAGTCCTCGAACAGCCGACCCGTCCACCCCGGTACCTCGGGTCCGTCCCAGGCTATCCGGCCAGGCGATTCCGACATGGATTGCTCCTCGACACCTTGTGTGCACACCAACGTGGCCCGACACCACGCACGCCGGCAGGGGACCCGCGGCTCGTTGAGCACGCAGCGTAACCAAGGATCTGAAGGGCGACGAAGCGCTGTGTCAACGTTGGAGTGCTTGACACGTCTGTTAGATGTCAGACATTATGGCGCTATGTCCAGCAAGGTCGTGGTGGTGACCGGTGCCGGCCGGGGGCTGGGCGCGGAGATTGCTCGGCAATGCGCCCGCGAGGGGGCCCGGGTGGTCCTCGCGGGTCGGACGGTTCACGGGCTGGAGTCGGTCCGGGACGAGATCCTCGCTGACGGCGGGCGGGCGCTCGTACAGCCGACCGACATCCTGGACCCGCAGTCGGTCCAGTCCTTGTTCGCGGCCACGAAGGACGAGTTCGGGACGTTCGACGTCGTGGTCAACAATGCGGGCATCACTGCTCACGTCAACCTCGTCGACCTGCAGGAGGACGACTGGCAGCGGGTCTTCGACACCAACGTCCGGGGCATGTTCTTGTGCTCACGCGAGGCAGGACGTCACTTCCGCGAGATGCAGTCCGGCCGCGTCGTCAACGTCGCCTCCGTCTTCGGGTTGCTCGGCCGGCCGGGGTTCTCCGCTTACTGTGCGTCCAAGGGCGCGGTCGTGAACTTCACGCGGGCAGTGGCCGCCGAGTGGGCCAGGTTCGGCGCACAGATGAACGCCGTCGCCCCGGGCTACTTCGCCACCGACATCAATGCCGATCTGCGCAAGGACGACGCGGCGATGGCCAAGGTGCTGAGGCGAATACCCGCGCACCGCATGGGGCGCCCGGAAGAACTGGCCAACATCGTCAGCTACCTCGCGTTCCAGGCACCGGACTTCCTCACGGGTCAGACGATCGCGGTGGACGGGGGGGAGTCGAGTGTCTGACCCTCGTCGCGACCATGCCCGAGATGTCGTCATCTGTGAGCCGATGCGCACGCCGGTCGGCCGTTACGGCGGCGTGTTCAAGGACGTGAGCGTGACCACTCTGGCGTCGACGGTGGTCAAGGCCCTCGTCGACCGGACCGGGATCACCGGGTCGGACGTGGACGACGTCATCTTTGGTCAGGGCTACGCCAACGGCGAGGCGGCAGCGATCGGTCGCATTGCCGCTCTGGACGCGGGCCTGGACATTTCGGTTCCCGGCCTCCAGATCGACCGACGGTGCGGCTCGGGTCTCCAATCGGTGCTGTATGCCTGTATGCAGGTGTCGACGGGGGGGTCAGACCTGGTGCTCGCGGGTGGCGCGGAGAGCATGAGCCAAGCCGAGTACTACCTGCCGACCATGAGGTGGAACAGCGGCGGACCGCCGATCCTGCGTGATCGGCTCGCGCAGCCCCGCACCAACTCCGGAGGTTGGCGCTACCCGGTGGCCGGCGGCATGATCGAGACCGCTGAGAACGTGGGTCGCGAGTTCGGGATCTCCCGGCTGGAGCAGGACGAGTGGGCCGTGAGGTCGCATACGCGGGCGGTTGCCGCGATCGAGAGCGGGCTCTTCGCCGATGAGACGGCGCCGGTGGTCATCCCCCAGCGAAAGGGAGAAGCGCTGGTCGTCGAGCGCGACGAACATCCCCGGCCGGGCACCACGGTGGAGTCGCTGGCCCGACTCAAGCCCATCCTGGGGGCCACGCTGGAAGGGGCCACGGTGACCGCAGGAAACTCGAGTGGTCAGAACGACGCGGCGGCCGTCGCGATCGTCGCCACCCGACAGAAGGCGGAGCAGCTCGGGCTTCGTCCCCTGGGGCGGTTGGTGAGCTGGGCGGTGGCCGGGGTGGAGCCGCACCGCATGGGCATCGGACCGGTGCCGGCGGCCCAACGAGCACTGCAACGAGCGTCACTCTCGTTCTCGGATATCGACCTCATCGAGCTGAATGAGGCTTTCGCGGCCCAGGTCCTCGGCTGCTTCCGAGGCTGGGGCCTGGCCCAAGTGGACCTCGACCGCGTCAACGTCAACGGTTCCGGCATCTCGCTGGGTCATCCGATCGGTGCCACCGGAGGTCGAATCCTCGCCAACCTCCTGCGTGAGATGGACCGGCGGGGATCGACCTTCGGCATGGAGACGATGTGCATCGGCGGCGGTCAGGGCCTTGCGGCGATCTTCGAGCGGGTGAAGTAGCGGCATGAGGATCCTCTATCTGAGCATGTCGCGCGAGCAGTACTCCTCGAACTACTTCCCCTTCTTGCGTCGTTACGTCGACGAAGTGGCGTCCTCGGGGACCACGGTGGATCTGCGCGGTACCCGAGTGGGACGCATCGACAGCTTCCGGTTCTTCGAGACCCTCGACTGGATCTCCATCCTCGACTCGGCGATCGATGCCGAGCTGAGCGGCTATGACGCCGTCGCCATCGGCAACATCCTCGACCCTGCGCTGCGGGAAGCCCGGTCGATGGTAGACATCCCCGTGCTGGGGCTTGGCGAGACGTCCATGCTCACCGCCTGCATGATGGGCAGCACCTTCTCCCTGGTCGGAGTGAACCCCTACTTCGGTGGCCGTTTCGAGGAGAACGTCACCAAGTACGGGTTGCGCGAGCGACTCGCGAGCATCGAGTCGATGGGGTTGACTCCTCACGAGCTGGACGAGTGCTTCTCGGACGACGAGGCGAAGGAGCGCGCCATCGCGCACTTCCGCGTGGCCGCCCGCAAGGGCGTGGAGCGGGGGGCCGAAGTCGTCATTCCCGCCGGCGGACGCTTGACGGCGTTCCTCAACGCCGTCGGCATCCGTGAGGTCGACGGCGTGCCCCTGCTGGACGGCACGGCGACGTTGCTCGCCGCCACGGAGGCGGCGGTGAAGATCCGCAGCACCACGGGCACCTTCGTCAGCCGCCGCCGGCTCTACGCCAAGGCGCCGAGCACGGCGATCGCTCAGGCCGGTGCCGAGTACGCGGCAGGCTACGACCTCCCGGCGCTGCACCGGCTCGCCCAGCCAACGGCATCCCCCAGCGACGACGGCACCGAGGAGCGCTGACAGTCATGGACGTGAAGTATCCGCTCAGCAAGCAACCCGTCTTCGTGTCGAACCTCGACCGCCTCCGGGAAACCGCCCCCGGCCTCGCTGACGCCTTCCGGGCGTTGCGCGTGGCGGCCGACGATGCCGGCCCGCTCGACGCCAAGCAGCGCGAGCTCAGCCTTCTGGTCGGCTTCGCGGTGAGCCGCAACGAGGGCGGGTTCCGGGTGCACTGCACCCGGGCACGACAGGCCGGCGCAGACCTCGGCGAGATCGAGCACGCGGTGCTGCTGCAGCTGGGGACCAACCTCGGGCTGGTGCCCGTCGTCGAGGCGCTGGCCTGGGCCCACGACGAGCTGGACTGAGTCGCCGCGGGTTCGCCGCTTCGCTACCGGACAACCACCCTGAGCAGGAGGAGAAGAAGATGGTCACGCCCGAGGGCACAGCCACCGCGCTCGTGATCGGTGCCGGTTCGGGAATCGGTCGGGCCACCGCTCTGCTGCTGGCCGAGTCGGGCGTCGACGTCGTAGCGGCCGACCTCAACGCCGAAGCCGCTGCCTCCGTGGCCTCCCAGCACGCGGGCATCACCACCGTAGGGGACCGCAGCTGGGACGCCACCGACCGCAACTCCTGCGAACAGCTGCTCGACGCGGCGGTTGCGCAGCTGGGCCACGTGGACCAGGTCATCTCGACGGTCGGATGGACCGCGATCACCCCGTTCCTGGAGGAGACCCCGGAGTACTGGCGGCGCATCATCGACGTCAACCTCATGTCGGCCATCTACATCGCCGCCGCGGCAGGACGCGTCCTGCAGCCGCGAGGCGGCAGCATCGTCCTCACCTCGTCGGAGGCCGGTCAGGTCGGCACATCGGGGGAGACGGTCTACTCGGCGGCCAAGGCCGGGATCGTCGGGCTGGTGAAGTCGCTGGCCCGCGAATGGGCACGCTATGGGATCCGGGTCAACGCCGTCGCCCCGGGAATCACGGCCACGCCGTTGCTGGAGAGTCAGGGCGGAGACGCGATCCTTGCCAGCATCGTCAAGGCGGTACCGATGCGGCGGGCAGGTGAACCCGAGGAGATCGCGCAGGCGCTCGCGTTCCTGGCCTCGGACCGGTCCAGCTACGTCACCGGACAGACCATCTGCGTCGGTGGCGGCCTGACCATGAGCTCGTGACCGGGTGGACCGATGACACCCACCGTCACTGAGGCCGCTCAGCAGAGCGTCCTTCCTGTCCCACGGATCGAAGGCAGAAGCACCATGAACATGACGAACAGGACGGTCATCATCACCGGCGGGTCCCGCGGCATGGGACAACGCCTCGCTCTGCGCCTCGGGCAGGACGGCGCGAACGTCGTGGTGAACTTCCGGCAGGACGCCGACGCGGCGGCGAAGACCGTGGCTGAGATCGAGTCGGTCGGTGGCAACGCCTTTGCTGTGCAGGCCGACATCGCGGACACGGAGTCGGTCGACGCACTGGTCCAGCAGTCGGTGGAGCGATTCGGTGGCGTCGACGTCGTCGTGGCGAACGCCGCGGCCAGCGCCTTCAAGCCGCTGTCGCAGATCAGGGCACATCACGTCGCGAAGACCATGGGCATCACCGTCCAGGGCTTCCTGGACCTGGCGCGCCTGAGCGCTCCCCACATGCCGAAGGGCGGCAGGATCGTGGCCGTCTCTGGATGGGACAGCTTCCGGGCGCTTCCTGGTCACGGCCTGCTGGGCGCAGCCAAGGCGGCTATGGAGACCATCGTGAAGTACCTGGCCATCGAGCTCGCCAGCCAAGGCATCACCGCCGTGGGTGTCTGTCCGGGGCCGATCGACACGGACTCCTTCCGGTACTACGCCGGTGAGGACTGGGAGGCGTATGCCGCGCAGTGGCTGGCGATGACCCCCTCCGGGGCGTATCCCACGCCCGCCGAGGTCGCCGAGGTCATGGCCTTCCTGTGCTCGCCGGCGAGTGCGGCCATCAACGGTCAAACCATCGTCGTCGACGGTGGGTTGTCCTTGGCGACCATGCCGATCGCGTTCGGGCAGGTCTGACCGGCATGGCAGACCGCCGGGCGGCGACCGCCGAGACGGTGGTTCAGCTCGTGAGCCAGGTCGAACGGAGACCGAGTCGCGAACGAGCGGCGGAAGAGCCGGGAACCGGCCGCGTCCTGACCATCGCTGCGCTCGCCGAGGCGTCCAGCCGACTGGCCAACGCCTTCATCGGCCTGGGTCTTCAACGCGGGCAACGAGTGGCCTACGTCGCGCAGAACCATCTTGAGTACCTGGTTCTGGAGTTCGCGTTGGCCAAGGCGGGGCTCGTCAAGGTCCCGCTCAACTTCAGGTTCGCCCCCCAAGAGCTGCGGCGCTGCCTCGAGCTCGCCGACGTCCGGCTGGTGCTCGCCGACGACGCGTCCGCGGGCATCCTCGAGGAGGTGTTCGGGGACTCGGGCCCCCTTCGCGTCATGATCGGTCGAAGGGCCGGATGGATCTCCTTCGAGGACCTCGTCACCGGCGGCTCCGCCACCAGGGTCCAGGTCCCGGTGGGACCCGATGACCTCTACCACATCCGGTTCAGCTCGGGCTCGACCGGGACACCGAAGGGGATCTCCATCTCCCAACGCGGTGCTCGCGCCGCAATTCTCGGCAACACCTGGGTGATGAGCTCGCAGGGTCCCACCCTCAGCCCGAGGACCCTGCAGTGCGCCCCCTTGGTGTACGCCGGCGGCTGGAGCGTGCTGCCAACCCTCCTGTGCGGAGGCACGAACGTGTTCCTCGACCGGTTCGATGCCGACCAGATGCTCGGCGTCATCGCTGATGAGGCGATCACCTGGATGTTCGCGGTGCCGACGATGCTCCGGCGGATGAGCACGTCTCCCGTACTTCCGAGGTTGCGCGGGTCGCAGCTGTCCTGCCTGATGCTGGCGGGCGAGCCGGCGGCGATCCCAGCGCTCGAAGCGGTAAGCGAGCATACGGACGCTCTCGTCCAATGCTGGGGGCAGACGGAAGCTCCGGCGTCGACGACGTTGCTCACGCGGCGCGAGATGTCGCAGCCGCAGCTGTGGACGTCCATCGGCCGTCCGGTCCCGGGGGTCGAGTTCTCGATCCTGACTGACGGTGACGTGGTGGACCGCCCGGAAGCGGGCGTGAACGGCGAGCTGGTCATCCGGACCCCCAGCGTGGCCACGGAGTTGATCGGCGCGTCCGCGGAGTACGACCAACGGCTGCTCGCCGACGGCTGGTGGCGGACGTCGGATCTCGGGCACATCGACGACGAGGGCCGGGTCTACATCGTCGGCAGGGTCAGCGAGACCATCATCACCGGCGGGACCAACATCCAGCCGGCTGAGATCGAACGCGCCTTCGAGTCGCATCCGGCGGTACACGAAGCGGTGGTGGTGGGAGTTGCCGACGAGCAGTGGGGCGAGACGCCGGCCGCCTACCTCCACGTCAGCAGCTTGAGTGCAGTGGACACCGCAGACCTCGAGAAGTGGGTGGACGGTCGGTTGGCCCGCTTCAAGCGTCCCCGCCACGTGTACGTCTCCGAGGACCCGATCCCTCGCGCCTCCAAGGACGCCAAGGTCGCCCGAGGCGAGATCAAGGTGCTGGTGCGCGGCTGGGTGGCCGATGCATCCACCCTTCCGACCAACGTGGTGAAGGCGGGACATCATGGCTGACATCGCCGTCTCGGACGACGTGGTCGTCTCGGTCGACGACGGAATCGGCGTCGTCAGACTCAACCGGCCGGACCGCAGCAACTCGGTCACCCCAGCCGTGGTGACCCGCATGGGTGACGCGGTCGCCGAACTCGCCGAGACCGGCGACGTGCGGGCCGTGATCCTGACCGGCACCGGCAAGGTGTTCTGTGCCGGGGCCGACGTGCGAGAGATGTTGGACGTCTACAACGCCGACGGTGCCGATGGGTTGATGACCTACCTCGCCGAGACGTGGATGCCAGCCGTACAACGGACCGTGCGACTGCTGTGGTCGGCACCTCTCCCCGTGGTGGCGGCCTACAACGGGTCCGCCACCGCGGGAGGCCTCGACTTCGGACTCGCCTGCGACACTCGCGTCGCCGCGTCGACCGCAACGTTCGCCGAAAGCTACGTCAACCTCGGCATGGTCCCCGTCGCTGGTGGCGCATACCTGCTGCCCTCGCTGATCGGGCTGGCGCCGGCATCGCGGATGATCGCCACGGGCGAGTTCATCTCCGCCGACACCGCGTTGCAGCTGGGCATGGTGGCTGAGGTCTGCGAAGCATCGGCCCTGGCGCAGCGCGCCACCGAGATCGCCCGCGAGATGACCCATGGGCCCGCCCAGACGTATGCGCGAGCCAAGCAGGTGGCTCGTGCACGAGCCACCGCGGACCTGGACACCGCGTTACAAGCAAGCCTGGCCGCCAACATCGAGCTGATCGCCCTCGCCGAGGTGCGTGATCGGATCGTCAACGTCATGGAGCGTTACAGCGCGTCGGCGCATCAACGCGAAGGGCGGCGCTGACCTGACCCCCAACAGGTGCAACGGGCCTTCGCGTTGACACCTCGGTCGGCTCTGGGGATCACGACCGAGTTGGTGCCTGCCGATGCCAGTCGATGAAGGCCTGGAGACCCTCATCCAACGTGGTTCGGGGTGTGAAGCCGAGGACGTCGAGCATCCGCTCCTGGCTGACGTATTGGTACCGAGTGCGCTGCTCGCCCCAGCTGAGACGGGCCGGGTCATGCCCGTAGAGCTCGACGAGCCTTGTAGTGAAATCGTTGGTGGTCAACGGCTTTCCCACGACGTTGATGGCGAGGCGACCGCGCGGGGAGTCTAGGGACGCAATGACTGCCTCCGCCACATCGTCGATGTAGACGAACGAGTGGATGGATTCCCTCGACCACGAGACGGTGGGACGTTCACCAGCATCGAGTGCGTCGACAACGTCGAGGAGCAGTGATCCGTTCGATCCGGGGCTGACGCGCGGGCCGTACACGGGGCCGATACGCAAAGCGATGTAGTCGGGCCCCCCAGCCCCGGCCAACGCCTCGAGGTAGGCCTCGGCAGCAAGTTTCGTCGCCGCATACATGTTGATGCCGCTGCAGACCCACGGCTGATCCTCGCGCATGGGTGCGGCCTGAGGGTCTTGGTACGAGCCGTACACCGTGTTGGTCGAGCCGAACACGATGCGCCGGACCGAGTGGTCCGCAGCGAGTGTCGCCAGGTCGTAGGTACTACCGAGGTTGACCTCGTGAGCGTCGCGGGTACTAGCTGCGGACGCCTTGGTCCGAACTGCTGCGAGATGCACGATGACGTCGGCCTGGCCGACCAGCCAGTCCAGGGCCTCCAAGTCCCTTAGGTCGACCATGTGGAAGTCGACTCTAGGTAGTTGGGCGAGCTCCTGCGTCCGCTCCGACGTCACGGCGTCGATAGCGAGGACCCGATGAGAGGTCGTGTGGTTGAGGAGCTCCACCACACGAGAGCCGACGAACCCCGCCGCACCCGTCACCAGCACTGTCTCGGTACTCAGGTCCTTCGGCACTCTGTCAATGTGGCGGACGCTAGGGTCCGAAGTCAACATGCGTACCGAATATTGACAACATGTGAACTACTTGACAATTAACATCGATTCCATCAGAGTGGATGCCAATGTCTCTCAAAGCCAGGACTGCAGACGCGGAGGTGATGTGGTGACCGTTCTCGGTGTCCCGTCCGAGTCCCGGGCGGGGGAGACGCGCGTCGCGGCCACGCCGAAGACCGTCGAGCAGCTGCGGGGCCTGGGCTACGAGGTCGTCGTCGAGTCCGGGGCCGGCGCCCGGGCGAGCTTCGCCGACGCCGCCTACGAGCGAGGCCGGCGCGCGGGTCGCCTCCCAGGACGAGGTGTGGGCCAGCGACCTCGTGCTGAAGATCAACGCCCCGTCCGACGAGGAGATCGCCCGCCTTCGTGACGGCGCGATCCTGGCCAGCCTGGTCAGCCCGGCCATCGACCCCGATCTCGTCGCCCGGCTGGCGGCACGGACGGATCACCGTCCTCGCCATGGACGCCGTGCCGCGCATCTCCCGGGCACAGTCCCTCGACGTGCTCAGCTCGATGGCCAACATCGCGGGGTACCGCGCGGTCATCGAGGCGGCCCACGAGTTCGGCAGCCTCTTCACCGGCCAGGTCACCGCCGCCGGCAAGGTCCCGCCGGCCAAGGTCCTGGTCGTCGGCGCCGGCGTCGCCGGACTGGCCGCGATCGGCACGGCGGGCAGCCTCGGCGCGGTCGTGCGCGCCTTCGACGCCCGCCCGGAGGTCGGCGAGCAGGTCGAGTCGATGGGCGCGGAGTTCCTCCGGGTCGACCGGTCCGAGGAGGAGTCGCTGGCCAGCTCGGACGGGTATGCGAGGCAGACCTCCGAGGACTTCGACCGCAAGGCCGCCGAGCTGTATGCGGCGCAGGCCGCCGACGTCGACATCATCATCACCACCGCGCTCATCCCGGGTCGTCCCGCGCCGCTCCTCATCACCGCCGACATGGTCGCCACGATGCGGCCGGGCAGCGTCATCGTCGACATGGCCGCCGCGAACGGCGGGAACTGCGAGCTCTCGGTCGCCGACCAGATGGTCGTCAGCGACAACGGCGTGCGGGTCATCGGCTACACCGACCTCGCCGGGCGGCTGCCGACGCAGGCGTCGCAGCTGTTCGCCACCAACCTCGTCAACCTGCTCAAGCTGCTCACGCCGGACAAGGACGGGCAACCGGTGCTCGACATGGAGGACCAGGTCGTCCGCGGGTATGACGGTGGTCCGGGACGGCGAGCTGATGTGGCCGCCGCCCCCGGTCCAGGTGTCGGCCACCGCCCCCGTGAAGGCTGTGGCGATCCGGACGCCGCGCGGAGAAGAAGGCTCCCAACCCACGACGGCGCAACGCGCTCCTCGTCGTGGCCGCTCTACTGCTGGGCCTCCTGGGCGCGTTCTCCCCGAGCGAGCTCCTCGGCCACCTGACGGTGTTCGCGCTGGCCGTGGTCGTCGGGTTCTACGTCATCACCAACGTCCACCACGCGCTGCATACGCCGCTGATGTCGGTCACCAACGCCATCAGCGGGATCATCGTCATCGGCGCCCTGCTGCAGGTGATCTACCCCAACCCGCTCGTCACCGTCCTCGCCGTGGCCGGGATCCTCGTGGCCAGCATCAACGTGTTCGGCGGGTTCACCGTGACCCGGCGGATGCTCCAGATGTTCCGGAGGGCGTGAGCGATGTCCGCCACCGGGATCGTCGCGGTCGCCTACATCGTCGCCGCGCTGCTCTTCGTCCTCAGCCTGGCCGGCCTGTCCAAGCACGAGACGGCCAAGACCGGCAACACCTACGGCATCGTCGGCATGGCCGTCGCGCTGGTCGCCACGATCTGGGTGGTCTTCGACAACCGCGGGTATGCCGTCGGCTGGCAGGCCGCTCTGGTGTTCCTGCCGATGATCGTCGGCGGCGCGATCGGGGTGTGGCGGGCTCTGCGCGTCGAGATGACGGGGATGCCGCAGCTCATCGCGATGCTGCACAGCTTCGTCGGCCTCGCCGCAGTGCTCGTCGGCTACAACACCTGGCTGCTGGCCGAGAGCGTCGGTGGGCCGCCACGACGCGGTCCACCTCACCGAGGTCTTCCTCGGCGTGTTCATCGGCGCCGTCACCCTCACCGGCTCCATCGTGGCGTTCCTCAAGCTGAGCGCGCGGATCCCGAGCAAGCCCCTGATGCTGCCGGGCCGGCACGTCATGAACCTGTTCGCGCTGCTCGTGTCGGCCGGACTGCTGGTGTGGTTCGTCCTCACCGGCGGCGCGGTCCCGGTCATCGCCATGACCGTCGTCGCGCTGGCCTTCGGCTGGCACCTCGTCGCGTCGATCGGCGGCGGCGACATGCCCGTCGTCGTGTCGATGCTCAACAGCTACTCCGGGTGGGCCGCGGCCGCCGCCGGGTTCATGCTCGGCAACGACCTGCTCATCGTCACCGGCGCGCTCGTCGGCTCCTCCGGTGCCTACCTAGTCCTACATCATGTGCCAGGCCATGAACCGGTCCTTCGTCTCGGTCATCGCCGGCGGGTTCGGCTCGGGTGCCGTCGCCGCCTCCGACGACACCGACTACGGCGAGCACCGCGAGACCTCGGCCGTGGACGTCGCCGACCTGCTCAAGGACGCCGGAACGGTCGTCATCACGCCCGGCTACGGGATGGCGGTCGCCCAGGCGCAGTACCCCGTCGCCGACCTGACCCACAAGCTGCGCGAGCGGGGCATCGAGGTCCGGTTCGGCATCCACCCGGTCGCGGGCCGGCTCCCGGGCCACATGAACGTGCTGCTGGCCGAGGCCAAGGTCCCCTACGACATCGTCCTCGAGATGGACGAGATCAACGAGGACTTCCCCGGCACCGACGTCGTCCTCGTCATCGGCGCCAACGACACCGTCAACCCCGCGGCCGCCGAGGACCCCACCTCCCCGATCGCCGGGATGCCGGTGCTCGAGGTCTGGAACGCCAAGGACGTCATCGTGTTCAAGCGATCCATGGCCGCCGGGTACGCCGGCGTACAGAACCCGCTGTTCTTCCGCGACAACAGCTCGATGCTCTTCGGCGACGCCAAAGACCGCGTCGACGACATCATCAAAGCGCTGTAGGTTCCGGCTCGCGGACTAGAGGGCCGGGCCCACTCGTTCGGGGAGAAACACGCCCTTTCCCGAGCTCTGCTGATCAAAGTGACGATATGCCTCGACGGCTTCCCCGAGCGTCCAGCTATCGGTGTACAGGCTGTCGACATCGATCTCTCGTTCGACGATGAAGCTGGCGCACTCAGCCATGGCCGGGATCGAGAGCGTCCAGGACGTCATTCCCGTGACCTGCTTGTACAGGTGCTCGGTGAGCTCGAAGCCGATGGTGGATCCGATGCCGACCCAGCAAGCGGTGCCCCAGAGGTCGAGCACTTGCAGCGCGGCCTCCGCAGCGGTTGACGCGCCGGAGGTCTCCAGGCTCTTGGCGACTCCGCGGCCATCGGTCAGCTCTCGGATGGCGTCCTCGACCGAGTCGACCTCACCCGGGTTCACGGCTTGCCACGCTCCGAACTGTCGAGAGCGCTCCAACCGAGACGCAGAGATGTCTAGCGCAATGACTCGGGCGCCCATCGCGCTGGCCAGCTGGGTGGCCGCCAGCCCGACCGGACCCTGCCCGAAGATCGCGATGGTGTCGTCGCCGCTCAGCTGAAGCCGCTTCAGGGCACCCCACGCCGTCCCGGTGCCGCAGCTGATGGCGGCAGCAGCGAGGAACGAGAGAGGGTCGGGCATGGGGATCACCGTGTCGAGGGGCACGGCGATGAGTTCCGTATGCGAGCCCGGCGCCGTGCCACCCATTGCCGTCGCTCCGAGGCGGCACATCTGTGTCCATCCCGAGCGGCATTGATCGCAGTGTCCGCAGCCGAAGTAGTGGTGCACCATCACTCGGCGGCCCAGCCATTCTTCTGCGACCGCCGATCCCACCTGGGTGACCACACCCGCTGGTTCGTGTCCACCGATGATCGGTCGTTCTCGGCGGGCACCTCGGTAGACGTGGAGGTCGGAACCGCACATGCCGGACGCGTGCACGGCGATGACGACCTGGTTGGCAGTGGGAACGGGGTCATCGATGGTGCGTAGCTCGAGCTCCCGCTCACCGTGAAACAGAACAGCCAGCATCTGGTCACTCCTTCTTGCCGATCGGGGGTCTGTGATGTCGCAACTGCTACAGAGGAGGAATTCGGCTGCTGTCAAGCAGGCGATGGGACCGGCCCCAGTAAGGGACGATGCTCCGACGGCCGTCAAGATCGGCAGCGGATCAGATGTGGGCGTCAAGGCTCCTGTCGCAATGCCGCCTCCCGCAGGTTCCTGCTCGCGCGGTAGCGAGTGTCGTGGTAGACCGACCAGAGTTCGTCCAAGAGCTCGAGCACCGTCGCATGACCCCACTTCGCGCTCCATTCGAACGGGCCGGCTGGGTAGTTGGTCCCTAGTCGCATCGCGACATCGATGTCGTCGGGTGCGGCAACTCCATGCAGGGCCGTGCACCACGCTTCGTTCGCGATCACCGCAAGTGTCCGTGCGACAACGAGCCCAGGCACGTCGTCGAGGACATGCGCTGCCACTCCGGCTCGATCGAGAAGGGCGACCACGGCGCCCGTGGCCGACGGGTGAGAACTGGCCACGGCGATTGCTGTGGTTGACGTCGGCTCGACGCATCGGTCGAGAAGCACGACCGGGGTGCCGCCCAGGGTCGTTGACTCCATACGTGCGGTACGGCCACGCGTGACCCGTAGGACGACTCCGTCGGGCAGGGTCGCGAAGCAGTCACGGCTGGCCGTTCGTGCCACGTCGAGGCCGGACCGCTCGAGAAGCACCTCGAGCTGGGGTGACGAACCCGTCAGAGTCACCCGTGTCGGGGCCTCACCCGGTTCCGCCGGTATTGGACCTGAGCGAGCGATGTCGGTCGCGTACTCGTAGAAGCCGTGCCCGCTCTTGCGGCCCAGTCGTCCGGCGGCGACCAGCTCGTCCTGAACGCGCGAGGGTTCGAACCGGGGGTCGTAGTTGAATGCCGCCCACACGGACCTGGTCACGGCCGCGTTGACGTCGTTGCCGATGAGATCCATGAGCTCGAACGGTCCCATCCGGAACTGTCCACTCGATCGGATCACCTCGTCGATGACGGCGGGCGAGGTGGCCTGCTCCTCTACGAGGCGAAGCGCCTCACCGTAGAAGCCGCGCGCGACACGGTTGACGATGAACCCTGGCGCGGATTTCACCCGTGCCACGTCCTTTCCCCACTCATGCGCGATGGAGACCACCTCGTCGGCAACGAGGGGATCCGTCTGAAGACCGACGACGACCTCGACGAGGCCCATGAGGGGAACGGGATTGAAGAAGTGCATGCCGACCACGCGTGAGGGGCTCGGCGTCTGCGCCGCGATCTGGGTGACCGACAGGGATGATGTGTTGGTCGCCAGCACGCATTGTGGGCCGAAGTGGCGAGCGGCCCGACCGAGGACCTCCGTCTTGACGTCCAAGGCCTCGAGCACCGCCTCGATGACCAGCGTGCGGCCGTCGGCAGCGGCGTCCTCGATCGTGGCGTGCAGGGCAAGTCTTGACTCGATCGAGGCGGCGACCTCGGGGTGGCGGCGTTGCAGGCGGCTCGCGATGTCCGCGGCGGCGCTATTGCGTTGGGATTCTTGCGGATCGACCAATGAGACCTGGTATCCGGCCGCCAGCGCGACCTGGGCGATTCCGCGGCCCATCGTGCCTGCTCCTACGATGCAGACGGGTCGATTGTTGGTCGACATGATGCTCCTTCATGGTGCGCCACAGCACCGGCCAACGGTGCTCGAGAACCTTGCCTCTAGTTGTAAGACAATGTAGGGTGTTGTCAAGAAGTTTCCAACTAGAGAAGTCCCGTCGGGCGCGGGCGATGCCGATGTAGGGGAGGGTGGATGGCCTACCAGGACATCGTTGTGGACGTGGTGGACGGCGTCTCGACCATCACCATCAACCGTCCCGACAACGCCAACAAGCTGCGCTTCCAGACGGCGCGCGAGCTCCTGGACGCGCTCCGAATTGCCCGCGAGACCTCTGACGTCGGCGTCGTCGTGCTCACCGGCTCGGGCAGCAAGTTCTTCTGCATCGGGGGTGAACACGAGGAGCTCACGTCCCTCGACTACTCCAGCGTGATGCCCGTGATCGACCTCTACGAGTTCATCGACACGATGCCCAAGCCAGTCATCGCGGCGGTCAACGGCTATGCCGTGGGCGGCGGAAATGTCCTCCACGTGGTGTGCGACCTCACGGTCGCCGCTCCGCACGCTGTCTTCCGCCAGGTAGGCCCGATGGTGGGCAGCTTCGACGCGGGATACGGAACCTGGTACCTGGAAGAGACCATTGGCCGCAAACGGGCCAAGGAGATGTGGTACCTGAACAACAAGTACACCGCCGCAGAAGCTCTGAACATGGGCCTGATCAACGAGATCGCCGATCAACCACTGGATCGCGCTGTCGAGCTCGCGCAAACCCTTCGTCGCCGTGGGCCCTTCGCCCTGAGTGCTCTCAAGACCGCGTTCTCGGGACGTCATACCGGCGTGGCGGGGCAGGCGCGGTTAGCGCACGACCTGCTCCTGACGGCTTACCGAAGCACCCACGAGGCCGAGGAGCTGTCCCAGTCTTTCGACGAACGACGAGATCCCGACCGCTCCAGGTTCAACCATTGAGCACCACGAACACGGATCTGCGGAACTTTCTTGACGTCGTCGAGAAAGTCGCCCGGTCGATCGCCCACGACACTCCGTTGAGCGGCGGCGGCCTGGCGGTGGTGGAGAACTCAGGGGCCCTCGACCTCGCACGTGACGCAGCGGACCTCGACGACGTCGACGCGTGGCTGTCTCACGCGGTCCGCGTCGCAGCCCACCACTCGCCGTCCCTGGCGCTTCTTCTCTGCGCACGGTATGCGGCACAACGCGCGATCCCCGACGAGAACGTGGGCGGGTCCGACCCGACCTTTGCCCTGGGGGAGGACCAGGCCGTGGCACCCACGGCGCTGGGGCCGACCGCGCTGGTGGTCGTGGACTCCCGGACCGAAGCCGCACGGCTCGTGGCGTGGTCCGACGTCACCACTGTCGAGGAGCGACGGACCGGGCTGAAGGACGCGGCGATGGTGACTGCCTCGCTGTCCCCAGCCACCCCGGCCATCGAGCTGACGACCGGCCCCTCGGCCGTGGCCGACTGGAACCTCCTCACCAGCGCCGCGTTGCTCGGCATTGCCGAGACCGCTGGCCGGACGGCCGTCGAGTATGCGAACGCTCGGCGCCAGTTCGGCGTCGCCATCTCGTCGTTCGCCGGACTGAGAGCCCTGCTCGGTGACATGGAGCTGCGAGTGCGGGGACTGGAGTCGATGTTGAGCCTCACCCTCACCGGCGATCGAGAGAGCGACGAGGTCGCTGCGGTTGCGGGCCGCGTCGCCGTCAGTGTCTGCATCGACGCGATCCAGGTCCACGGGGGATATGGGTACATGGAGGAGTACCCGGTGGCCGGCCTGCTGCGGGACGCAGTCAGTCTGCAGGCCCGCGCTGGGGGCCGCCGCACCCACCTTGCTCGAGTTGCCCGAAGGGCCATCGATACCGAAGGGGCATGGGCATGACCGCTGAGCCGCGCCTGAGGACCGGTAGACAGCCCCTCGCCGGGGTCCGCGTCATCGACATCTCGTCGTCGTATGCGGCTCCGACGGCGTCCATGTACCTGGCCGACATGGGCGCCGATGTCATCAAGGTCGAACCACCACGGGGGGATGACGCCCGCGGCTGGGGACCGCCCTTCCTCAACGGTGAAGCAGCCTGGTTCCTGTCGGTCAACCGCAACAAGCGGAGCCTGTGTCTGGACATCCGGGAAGAGACGGGCAGGGAGATCCTCTTCCAGCTACTGGAGTCAGCCGATGTCTTCGTCGAGAACCTGAACCCCGCAAAACTGGAGAAGCACGGGTTGTCCTTGAGCGCTCTCCGAGCGCGGTTCCCGCACTTGGTGATCTGTGCCTTCTCGGGATTCGGCCTCGACGGCCCCGATGCGGCGCTTCCCGGTTACGACCTCATCGCTCAGGCACGCTCCGGGATGATGAGCGTCACCGGTGCCGACGGCATACCGCAACGGGTCAGCACGGCTCTGTCGGACGTCGCCGCCGGTACGGTGGCAGCATTCGCCGTCGCTGCCGCTCTCGTGCGCCAGCAGCGAACTGGTGAGGGGGACGTCGTCGACATCTCGCTGCTGGACGCAGATCTCGCCTTTATGTCCCCCCGCATCGCCAGCTACCTCGCAGGCGACCCAGAGCCTGAGCCCTGCGGAGGCAAGGACTCGGTGGTCGCGATCTATCAGTCGATGCGCACCAGCGACCGACCAATCGTGGTCGCGATCGGAAACGACGGACACTGGCGTCGAGCCTGCGCAGCGTTGGGACTGGCGGAGCTCGCCGAACGGCAGGAACTGGCCACCAACGCCGGCCGTCGCGCCCATCGAGACGAGGTCGTCGGCGCCTTCCAAGAGCGCCTGGAGTCGATGACCTCAGACGTGGCCCTCAAGCTGCTCCAGGACGTCGACGTTCCCTGTGCGCCCATCAACTCGCTGTCCGAGGTAGTGGCCGATCCGCAGGTCTCCCAGCGTCAGGCGATCGTCGAGTACGAGCACCCCGTCGCTGGAGTGTTCCGAGGCGTGGGTGCGCCGTGGCGACTGGAGTCCGACGGGTCGGATCGGAGCCCTCGCCTCCCGGCACCTCAACGAGGGGAGCATGGGCGGCAGATACTCTTCGACCTCGGACTGGACGAGGGGCAGATCGACCAGCTCATAGAACAGCGGGTCACATGGACACCCTGATCCAGGCCGCGCAGATCGGCCGCGTACTGACCATCACGCTGAACCGTCCTCACCAGCTCAACGCCCTCAACACCGAAGTCCTCCAACTGTTGGACGACCAGATGAGACGCGTGGAGTCCGACCCGAAGATCGGTTGCGTGATCGTCAAGGGTGCCGGAGATCGGGCTTTCAGCGCCGGGGCCGATCTTGATGAGATCCGCGACCTGTCGATCGTCGAGGCACAGGCGTTCATCCGACAAGGACACCGGACGATGAGCGCCATTGCCGACTCACCGGTCCCCGTGATTGCCGCCGTCGACGGCTATGCGCTGGGAGGTGGCTTCGAACTGATGCTCGCCTGCCACATCACGCTCGCCTCGGACCGAAGCTCGTTCGGCCTCCCGGAAGCCAGGATCGGCTGCATTCCTGGATTCGGCGGAACGCAGCGGCTGACCGCGAGCGTAGGCAAGCCGGTGGCCAACCTGCTGCTGCTCACCGGAGAGCGCATCGACGCAACACGAGCATGGGAGGCCGGGCTTCTCTCGGTCCCGCCGTGCCCTCCGGATCTCCTCATGGCAGAGGCGCAACGCGTGGCGACCCTGATCGCGTCAGGAAGCCGCACGGGCCTGGCCAACCTCCTGGATGCGTCACGTCGCTCGGTTACGCCGCCTGCGCTCGCTCACGAGGCCGCTCTCGCCGCGATCTCGATCGCCTCTGCCGATGGGCAAGAGGGAATCGCTGCCTTCGCGGAGCGTCGCCCACCCATCTTCCACGACGAGCCCTCATGAACCTGGAGTCGAAGAGCATCGACGCCGACGTCGTCGCCAGGGTGGACGCAGTCATCCAGCAGACGATCGGGCCGAACGCGACCGACGTCGACCGAACGGGGCGGTTCCCGCAGGAGTCCATCGCCGCCCTGGCCGCCGCGGGACTGGGCGTACTGCTGATGCCGACATCCCTCGGCGGTGCGGACAGTTCGACGGCCACGTACGCGGAGGCCATGGCTCGTATCTCAGCAGTCTGCGGATCGACGTCAACCGTCTACATGACTCAGATGCACTGTGCGCATCCCATTCATCTGCAGGGGACTCCGGCGCAGGCCAGCGCGTGGATCCCTCGGCTGTGCGACGGTTCGGCGATCGGGTCGATCGCCTTGACGGAGCCCAGCGCAGGCTCTGATGTCGCATCGATGCGGACGACGGCACGGCTGGAGGGTGCCGAATACATCGTCAACGGCGAGAAGACCTTCATCTCCAACGGAGATCGCGCGGACGTCATCGTCCTCTTCGCGACGGTGGACCCTGAGCCGGGGCAAGGACGGCATCACGGCCTTCCTCGTGGACACGGCCGATGTGGCCGGCCTGCAGAGCGGTTCACCGATGAAGAAGCTCGGGCAGAAGGGCTCCTCGACCGTCACGCTGGCCTTTCAAGACTGCCGTATCCCGGTGGAGTGCCGGTTGGGTGAGGAGGGACAGGGGTACCCGCTGCTGCTTCGCTCAGTCATCCGTTCGAGGATAAGTGCCGCCGCTCAGGGGGTTGGCTTCGCGCAAGCGGCGTTCGACGCTCTGGTCTCATGGGCGGTCGCCAAGGACCTTTTGTCCTCTCGCGTTGCGGGAGCTCAGGACCTGCAGTTCGAGCTGGCCCGGCTCCGAGGCGAGATCACGGCGGCGCGCGCGATGCTACTGGCCGTCTGCGACCTCGTGGACACCGCTGAGGAGGAGCCGGTCGCCGAGGTCGCACTCGCCAAGATGCATTGCACGACACTGGGTACTCAGGTGGCCGCGGCCTGTGTGGAGCTGCTCGGGGCCGACGGTGACCTGGTGTCTCTCGGAGTCGAGCAGCGACTGCGAGACGCCAAGATCGCCGAGATCTACGACGGCACCACGCAGGTGCAGAACATGCTGATCGCGCGAGACATTCGGCTGAACGCGACCTCAGGGTCGCCGGTCGCGGCCTCAGCGAGGACATGACGGAGATCCCGGACGCGAGAGAGGCGCCTCGTCCCCCATCGACTGGCCTACCTCTGGAGGGGGTCCGTGTCGTGGAGGCCGCTTCCTTCGTGGCGGCCCCGTCTGCCGGGATGAACCTGCGACAGCTGGGCGCGGAGGTGATCCGTGTCGATCCTCCCGCCGGCGGCAGCGACGTCGGGCGGTGGCCACTGGCGGCCTCGGGTGGGAGCTTGTTCTGGGCGAACCTGAACAAGGGAAAACGTTCCGTCACCATCGACTATCGACAGCCGGAGGGACGCGAGCTCCTGGCCGCACTCATCACCGCCGCGGACACACCGCATACCGTCGGCGGCATCTTCATCGACAACATGGTCGGCGCGAGACGCGTTCAATTCGAGGAGCTGGTGGACCTTCGACCAGACGTGATCCACGTCCACCTTGAAGGACGACGTGGGGGCAAGCCGGCGGTCGACTACTCCATCAACGCCGAGGTCGGCGTCCCGCTGATGACCGGTCCGACGAGCTCGAGCACACCGGTCAACCATGTCCTGCCAGCCTGGGACCTGATCACGGGAATGTTGGTCGTCTCCGCGGTCTCCAGCGCGCTGGTCAGGCGTGAACGGACGGGGGAGGGCTCCCGTGTCGATGTTGCGCTCGCCGATGTGGCTTTGGCCGGGGTGGCTTCGATGGGCTGGCTCGCTGAGGCGGACGAAGCCAAGCGCCCTCGGTCCCGCGTCGGCAACCACATGTTCGGCTCCTTCGGCGTCGACTTCGTCACTTCGGACGGACGGCGTGTCATGGTGGTGGCCCTCACGGAGGGCCAATGGCAGGCGCTGCGACGTGCGTCAGGCTCGGACAAGGTGTTCCAGGCGTTGGAGGAGTCGCTGAACGTCGACCTGGATCTTGAAGGCGACCGCTATCGGCTCCGCGAGACCATCGCCTCGATCCTCAGGCCGTGGTTCGCGGCGCACGACTTTGCCGCCGTGAAGACTCTGTTGGACGAGGCAAAGGTGCTGTGGAGCCCCTACCTCGACATGGCGGAGGTTGCCGCTGCGGCCCGCTCTGACGACTCGGGCCCGATCAGGGAGATCGAGCAGGCGGGCATCGGACCGATGTTGGCGTCATCCAGCCCGTGGCGCTGGAACACCGCGCGCACGTCGCCCATGCCGGCGCCCACGCTTTCCGCGCATACTGCTCAGGTTCTCGAGGAGCTCCTGGGCCTCAGCACGTCCGAGATCGCGCGTCTTCGTCGCCGAGGAGTCGTCTAGCCGGACGGCCGAGGCGCACCAGCGGAGTGGCCAAGCGCCTCGACTACCTCTTCGGCAGGGAGTACCGAAGCACGTAGTCCAGGTGAGTTCGCATAGCCTCGCCGGCCGCGTCCGCGTCACCCGCCTCGATGGCGGCCAGGATCATCATGTGCTGCTTCACCGTCCGCACCGCCACGCGAGGAGTCACATCCAGGTACTGCGCTGGATGCGTCGCGTCGTGGACCGAGGCGATCAAGGCGGCCAGGAGCCGGTTCTTCGATGCCTGACCGATCGCGGTATGGAAACGCAGGTCGTAGAGCGGGATGTCCGGGTCGTCGATCGTGGTCGACTTCTGCTTGGCGACCACGGCTCTCATCCGTTCGAGCTCTTCCTCGTCCCGGTGAAGCGCCGCCCACTGCGCCGCGGGGATCTCCAGAACCCGCCGAACTTCGGTGATCTCCGCGATGTCGAGCGCTCCGATTCGAACGATGGTGTCCATCGACTCGATGAGCATCTGACTGAGCGAGTCGGGAGTGACGGTCTTGACGAAGCTGCCGCCCGCGACGCCGGGGATCTTTCGGATCAGACCCCCGCTGACCAACGTTCCCAACGCCTCGCGGACGGTCGGGCGGCTTACCCCGAACTGATGGGCTAGCGCGGTCTCCGGAGGCAACTTCTCTCCCTGAGCGAACTGTCCACTGAGGATGGCGTCTCGCAGCTGCTGCTCGACCTGGTCACGGGGTCTGATGACCTGCCTGACACTGAACTCCCGGTCGGTCCCTGTCGTGGTCATTGTCGACCTCCTGTCCCTCACGATCATGTCACTTCACCACCCAGCCCTACTCGGAGCAGCCAACCGACGGGGGATACGCATCGCACGCCTCCGAGTGCGCGCTCCACCAGCACGCAACGACAACGTGACAGGTCGCGCCACCTAGTCGAGCAGCCCGTCGCCGAATCAAGAGCCGGGGGAGAAAGTGTCGAAGGGCACGCCAAGGTCGGAGCAGGCACCTTCTGGACCGAGCCGATCAAGTGGGTCTCGGATCAGCAGGATCTGGACACCACCCTCAATAACATCGACGCCAGTTTCCCAAAAGCCAGTAGCTGAGGCGGCTGACCAACTCGGGGCTGGCCGATGTCACAATCGCGCAGAATGGGCTGCCGGTAGCGCCTCCAAGGTCAAGTTCGGTCGACCATTGCCTGCATGGCGGGGGGGTAGCGGTCACCCTGCACGTCGACACTGTCGGACGCCACAGTCAACTCTTCGAGATCGTCCTCACTCAGGTCGAGCTCGGCGGCGGCGAGGTTCTCGTCGAGTCGCTCAATGCGTCGAGTGCCGGGGATCGGCACGATCCAGGGCTTTCTCGCCAGTAGCCAGGCCAGAGCCACCTGACCGGGGGTGGCTGGCAACCTCGCCGCGATCGCGGTGATCCTGTCGACGAGATCGAGGTTGCTGGACAGCGCTGCGGGGGTGAACCGGGGAAGGGTGGCGCGGATGTCACCGGCTCCGAACGTCGAATCACGGGTCACCTGACCGGTGAGAAGACCGCGACCCAGAGGGCTGAAGGGCACGAAACCTATGCCCAGCTCCTCGACGGTGTCGAGCACAGACTCCTCGGGTTCTCGCCAGAACAATGAGTACTCGCTTTGCAGCGCGGTGACGGACTGGACGGCGTGGGCGCGGCGGATGGTGGTGGGTCCAGCCTCGGACAGCCCGAAGTGGCGGACCTTTCCGGCGGTTATCAGGTCCTTGACGGTGCCGGCGACCTCCTCGATGGGGACGTCCGGGTCCACGCGGTGCTGGTAGAGCAGGTCGATGACGTCGGTGCGCAGGCGCCGCAGCGAGCCGTCGACGGCGGAGCGGATGTTGTCGGGTCGGCTGCTGACCCCGCTCTGGTGGCCCTCCTCGTCGAAGGCGAAGCCGAACTTCGTCGCGATGACGACCTGGTCGCGAACCGGCTCGAGGGCCTCACCGACGATCTCCTCGTTCTCGAATGGCCCGTACACCTCGGCAGTGTCGAAGAGGGTGATGCCGTGGTCGACCGCCTGGCGTAGGAAGGAGATCATGGCGGGACGTTCGGGGGAAGGGCCGAAACTCTGGCTGATGCCCATGCAGCCCAACCCGATGGGCGAGACGGTAAGGGCGCTTCCAAGCGTGCGAGTGGGCATTCGTTGGCCGTCCTTCAGTCCGGGGTCTCCGCCACGATACGACCGTCGCCCTGCGGCTTGGCAGGGGTGGCCTGCCACACGAACAGGCCGACGGCACGTCGGGAGCGAATGGGTCGGGCGGACGTTTCTATTACCTGCCGGGCGGCATCGACCTGCGACGGGCTTGTCTCAGCAACTTGGCCAAATCCTCAGACGCGGAGGTCGGTCTCCGTGACCACGCTAGACGAAGGATGGGGCGTCTCGTGGCTCGACGGCTGGCGCCCACGAGAACACTCCGCGGCTGAGCAGCGCGCTCAGGACGGACCTTGTGGCGGACTGTCGAGTCCCGTCAGGTGGCGGTGCCCGGTTGGTCAAGTATTTGGGTGTCCGGATGTGTCCGGCGGTCACCGACTGGCGTCGAGTGTCTGTGGCCTATTTGTGTCCTGATCTCGCACAGGGCGGTGTTACTGCAGGTCAGAGGCTTGCCCGCTACGGTCTGTAAATCCGTCGCGAAAGCTTCGAAGGTTCGAATCCTTCACCTGCCACCACCAGCGCAAACAGCCCCTGACCTGCGCAAACGCTGATCAGGGGCTGTTTCGTCGTGTCCGGCGATGTCCGAAGAGAACCGGCCGCCTACGGCTATCCGTGGCGTATTTCTGGCCAAGAAGACGCGAGGGCCGCCGCGATCCGGCGCCTTGAGAGACCTTCCTGGTCATCGAGGGCGTGGGCGTAGACCCGGAGCAGCACCGCCACGCTGTGGCCAGCCCACGCTGCCACTTGCGTGGGCGGGACTCCCGCCGCGAGCCAAGTGGACAGTCAGGCGTGGCGCAGGTCATATGGGCGCCGCGCCAACGGCGAGGCCTCTTGCTCGGTCGTGAACGCCGCGGCCCGTGCCAGCTGCAGAACCCGGGATTACTTCGGGTCGCCATTGGCTGGTCGCTGGTCATGCTGGCGCACTTCGTCCCCCTGACCTACATCGAGGCATACCTAGCCAACCTCGGCGCCGCGACCTACCTCACCAGCGTCACTCTGTTCCTCATCGGCGCCGGCGGAATCGTGGGCACACTCCTCATCGGCCGCATCTCGCGCAAGTCCGTCCTCGCCGCCCTCGTCGCAAGCCCCAGCATCGTCGCCGCCGGTTTCGTCGTCCTGTTCCTGGGCCGGACCCATCTCCCGGTCCTCCTCACCGGCATCGCCCTCTGGGGCATCGGGATCGCTGCGACCGTCGTGGTCTACCAGCAGGCGATTCTCCTCACCGGTCACCGAGCCCCCGAAACCGCCACCAGCATCGGCGTCCTCCTCGCCCAAGCCGGGTTCGCCGCCGGCTCCACCGTCGGGGGAGCCACCATTGCCCTACTCGGCGTCGCAGCCATTCCCCTCGTCGCCCTCGCCTTCGTCACCGGCTCGATCATCATCGCCACCACCCTCCGACGGGTCATCGACCAGGCCGGCAGGCGCGCCCCAACTCTCGAAGTCCAAAAAGCCGCCCGGACGGGTTGTACGGCAGACGTCGCGTCAGCGACATGTCACGGCCCGCACGATTCTCACCAGGCACGACAGGCACTGATGATGCGCCGCTACGCGGCCGGAGTGACACAGGTCGTCCGATGGCCGCGACCGTGTCAGCCAAGCTGGGAGCTCCTCCGGCCGTCCACCACGCGGCAAACCTGCATTCACCACTGCTCTCGCGGCCAGGATCGCTGAGATGACGACGTCGTGTCGTTTCGCCTGGATCGGGGACATCGTGGTCACGGCGTACGACCATTCCGGGATGCTGTTCGTGTCGGCAGCACGTGTTTCGTTATGGACGGAAGGGATCGATCATGCAGGCGATTGCTGGCTCAGCTGAATGACGCCGATCTGATGCTCTGGCGCGAGACCGAACGAGAGGCGATGGTCGCCCTCGACGAGGAGGCGGTCTCCGTCGACCTGGTGGCCTTCTCATTACGCTATCGGAGCGCCCATACGAGGGGTGCATGCAGCGGCCCATATGAGGGGTGGAGGCATGAAGGATGACGGGCGGAGGCGCTCGAGGTTCCGCCCGGTCGCGGTTGCTCGGCTGCATGGACGGGCCGACGCCGGCAACGTCCGGCTTTCGCGGCTGTCACGGGGCGGCACGGTGTGGACCGTGGACGTGGACACCGGCGAGCCGTACGAGTGCGACTTCGCGCCGGCTAGCGGGAGCTGGCTGGAGACCGAGGACGGAGAGCGCTACGCCCTCGCCGCACAGGCGGTCGGTCGGGACGGGAGCCCGGGCGGCCCGTACCTCACCGTGACCCGCATCGAGGACGACGGCGTCGTTCCGGCGCTCGACCCGAAGACCCTGGGCGATGCCGCCGGAACACCGCTCGGGTGTGAGCTCGGCGGCTTCATCGTCATCGAGACGTTCCTCTCGGCGACCAACGCAGCCGGTAGTCCTCTGCAGCACGTCTGCACGCTACCGGTGCAGACCTCGACCCATCCGCATCCCGATGGCGCAACCCTCGTCGGCCTGGCCACGGGCCCGGTGTTCACCTACACCGGACGGGGCGCCGCCCTCAACGACATCCACGGCGGTGAGGTCGGCGCAAACGGGCGCTACCTGCCGTTGCCTGCCCACGTCGCCTTACAGAGCGGCTTCGAAGTGATTGCGGCGAAGCGACCTGCCGTCCGCTCCTTCCCCGCCCCGACGCGGGTCATCCCGGAGTCGCCGCTCGCCTGGCGCCCGGTCGTGCCGCAGCTCAAGATCGGGAGCCCGACTTTTGGCCACGGCTGCCCGCCGTGACGTGATCGATCTTGTAATGGAGCAATCCGGCTACTCACACACCGCTTACGCCAGCATCGATACCGGCGTCCGACTACGGCAAATACCTAGACCGCTTGATTACACAGACAAGTGCTAATCAATCCAGCCCGGACCTCAAGACCTGGACCGTTGCTTTGTCCGTTGCTACGGCTGGTCACTCGAAGATCCTGTAGTCGACTTGGTAGCCGCAGGTGTGCCAGGAAACCCCTCGTTCGTCGACAGTAGTGCCCTCGTCCACGAGGTGGTAGCCCACGCCGTTGTGAGTGATGTGGTCGGCGCACCCGCCGCTGGCACGGTCCGCGCTCGCCGGATCGGGTAGCGACAGCTCACCGGGCCGCAGGCCACGCCGCAGTCCGCCGAGCTCGACGAAATCGTCGAGTGGGCGTCGCCTCGTGATCCGCTCCGGTTGCCGGACGCGGGCGAGCACAGACCAGGGACCCGGGACGAGCGTGGCCTTGCAGTGCATACAGCGGATCGCCTCAGCCTTGATCTCCTCCCGGCACAGCGGGCACACACCGCCGTGATCGGGCCTCGTCGGCGCGATGTCAGCCAGGCAGTGTTTGCATCGCACGGCGGCTGCCTTTACCTCTTCCTTGCAGTAGGGACAGGCCCGTGTCTCCGACTCCGCTTCAGGCACCCGGTCTCCTCACTGTGCTGCGCCCTTCGGAACACTCTTTGTTGTGGAGAATACAGCGATCGAACCGGTAGCGTCCTCGGAGACACCCTCATTCGCCTGCAAAGAGGAGGCGGGCTGGCCGCTTGCCCGGGTTGTCGTACCGGATCGTCAGGCCCGAGTCCAGCTTGCCTAACCCCGGTCTTTCATGGCGTCCGGTGGCGGCGGATGGCAAGGGGCTGTTGCGGCGGTTCCGGCGGATTCGGATATGCGAGTCTCGAGCGGTGCCGCGTGGCGCTGCGGTGCGGGTCTCCGAGGTCCTGGTGGTGGGTTGGCGGGCCGTGTCAGAACGGTTTCGGGATCGCGGCGATCCGGGCGAAGACCGCGACGATCTGTGCGGCCCAGGGCCAGCTGGCCGGAACCGGGGTTGTCGCCACTGTCCGCTGCGGACCAGGCGCGCCGGCACGTGCAGCAGCCGGTACCGCAACGCCTTCGGCTCACACGCCTGCAGCGGTTCAAGGAGCGCGCGGCGTGGGCCGGCGTCGGGGTCGCGTGCGACCGGGTCTCCTCGACCGTGCTCGTCCTCAACCTGCCCCTGCGGGGCACCCCCGCTCTTGCCGCGCTGTCCGTGCTGCGCGGCGAACCGGTCTGGCTGACGGCGCGGATGCTCACCGTGGGAGTCGAGGTCCCCGCCGGTCTCGGGCCGGTTTTCGTGTGCGAGAACCCTTCCGTCATCGAGACCGCAGCCGATCGCCTCGGTACTCGCTCTCGACCGCTGATCTGCACCTATGGTCGGCCCTCGCTCGCCGCACTCAGCCTGCTGCGGTCGCTTCACGATGCTGGCGTCCAGGTCCACGTCAGCACTGATCACGACCGCGGGGGAGAACTGGTCCGGGGGGCGGTACGCACTGCCTGTCCAGGCGCCCGCGACTGGGTCATGTCAGCTGGCGGAACCTACGAAGAGGAACGTCTCGCCGGGATGCTGCAGGATCTGCGTGAGTGGTGAAGCCACCCGCCCCGAAACAAGCAGAACGTCTCCGACGCTTGATCCCTACGACGCCTCTCGGCTGGCGAAGCGCCAGCGGGCGCTGATCGAGCCGTGGAGGTGCGGCGACCTCGAGCCCGACGAAGGCGTCGGGGCTTCTTAGACGCATGCGCATAGCCTGAACGCAGCGATGCGCCGGCTGGCGGCGGAGTGGGTCACCTCGGAGACGGCCGGCTCGCGGCGAAGTGACGCATTCACGGCTGGTCGCGTGCGCCGGACGCAGCGCGCTCGCCATTGTGCGTCGAGGCACTGCGGATCGTTCGCGATGCCGGTGCGATCGCGTTACTCAGTTGCCGGAGATGCTCGCGATCGGAGTCGGTGGTGCGGGGTGCTTGACGTTGAAGTTGCCCTTGCCGCGCTGGCCATTGATCGCCTGGGTGCTCTGGGCGAGCGAGATCGTGGCGTGGGCGGCGGCGTCGCTCATCTGATCGAGGGCCCGCATGCTGAGGTTGCTGATGTCGTCGCAGGCGAGGTGGTAGCAGGGGTCGTACTGCTCGCCGGCGGTGCCGCCGTAGATGGCGGCCTGTGCTGCCGTCTTGATGCCCTCGGCGCCGGTGAACAGCCCGCCGGCGGGGATGCCGGCCTCGATGAACGGTCCGTAGTCCGAGCGGCCGTCGAACGCGGTGGGCTCGGTCGCGAGACCCTGGCTGGCGAAGTAGTCGAGGAACAGCTTCTCGATCTGGCGCCGAGCCCTGGGGCGCACCGCCCGGCGGCGGCGCGGAGTCGGACAGGTCGCCGTCGTAGACGAAGCGCACGAAGTTCGGCGACCCGACCATGTCGAAGTTGAGCATGGCGGCGATCTGTCGACCGCTCCTCCGGCGTCAGGCTCGCCACGTACGCCTCGGACCCGAGCAGGCCGGACTCCTCGGCGCCGAACCAGATGAAGCGGACCTTGTTGCGCGGCTTCACCTTCGTCATCTGCTCAGCGATCTCCAGGATCGTCGCGGAGCCGGAGCCGTTGTCGTTGATACCCGGCCCGACACCGACCGAGTCGAGGTGGGCACCGACCACGATCACGTTGTTCGGGTCGCCGCTGGTGGTCTCGGCGATGACGTTCCGGGTCGGGTAGATGCCCGGGCAGCCACTCGATCTTGAAACGTGCCGTCAGCCCGGTGTCGCCGCTGAGCACGCCGTTGGCCAGCGCCGTCCCGGTCTCGACCGTCGCGGCGAACGTCGGGATGTCGATGCCGTCGAAGTTGAACCACAGCGGTTCCGTCCGGCCCGGCTGCCCCTCGTTGATGAACACCATCGCCGCCGGCGTCGGACGCGTCGGCGAGAGCGAACTTCTCGGCGAACGTGCAGGTCCCCCGCTGCACGATGATGATCGCGCCAGGCGGCATGCCCGCGTAGTCCGCATCCTCGCAGCCGCTGGTGCTCGTGTTCGGTGGGCCCGCCGGCGGCAGGGCCAGATCGATCGCCAACACGGGCGCCGTGATGTCGACGCTGTACGGCGTGGACTTGAACATCGAGCCGAAGTCGCCGCCCAGTGCTGGCGCCCGCGATCCCGGGGACGAAGTCCGTGCCGCCCTCGATGCTCGAGCACCGGCGCCTCGAAGTCGGCCAGGAAGTCCAGGGTGTAGTCGAACTCCTGCACCGACACATCGTAGCCGGCAGCCGCGGCCCGTCCGCGACGTAGTCGGCGGAGCGCGTCGTAGCCCGGGGCGCCGGAAAGGCGGTTCCCGTCCGCGTCGTCGGCGATCGCCTGGAAGGCGCGCTCGTGCTCCAGCATGCCGGCCACGGTGACCGCCTGGCGCAGCTTGGCAGAGTTGTTGTTGTTGCTCGGGCCCGCCGCGGCCGGTACCGCCCCAGCAAGCAACACGGCGCCCACCAAGAATGCGCCACCGATCGGCTGTGACCGCTTCATTGCCGCCTCCACCACGCATCCCGAGCCCAAGACCGAGATCCCCAGCATCGCCTCCCGCGCGCGGACGGTCAAGAGACCAACGGTGACTCGTGCTGCCCGAGCGACGCCATTCTCGCTGCGGCCTAGGAGGGACTGTCCGACCCCTGTTGAGTCAATCTAGGCTGCATCGTGCTGATGGTGATACCGCGTCAGACGCCGGCGACGTAGGCGGTGAGGAAGTGGACGCCGTGGCGGTCGAGGTTGCCGCGGGCTCGGTCGTAGTGCTCGGTGGTTCGCGGGTCGGCGTGGCGGGCAAGGATCTGTGCGTCGCGTAGCGGGACGCCGGCGTCGAGGGCGTTGGTGATCGCCGCGTGGCGCAGCGAGTGTGGGCTGATGTGCCGTGGGATGGCGGCGGTCTTCGCGATCCGGGCGACCATCCGGTAGACGTCGCGCCGGTCGATCGGCTTGCCGGAGATCGGTCGCAGGATCAGCGGCCCGCTGGTGCGTTCGCCGCGGCAGGCCTCCAGGACCCGCAGCACCGGCACGGTGATCGGCATGGTGGCGGGCTTGTTGCCCTTGCCGACCAGGTGCAGGACCCGGTACCCGCGCAGGGTGTCGGCGTAGTCCTCGATCCGCACCGCGGCGGCCTCTGAGGCGCGCAGGGCATTGATGCCGAGCAGGTAGGCCAGGGCGCCGTGGTGGACGGTGATGGTCTGGGCGACCTGGAGGAACCGGATCAGCTCGAGCCGGTCCAGTCCCTGGGTGCGGGACTCGTCGCGATGGACCTTAGGCAGCCGGGCGTAGACAGCGGGGTCGGAGGCGATGAGGCCGTCGATATGGGCGAACCGGAAGTACCCACGCACTCCGTGCATCATCGTCACGACCGAGGAGTCCATGAGGCCGTGGTCGCCGAGGCTGGCGGATGTACAGCTCGACGTGGGCCCGTTGGATCCCCACGAGCGGGTCCAGCCCGTTGCCTTCGCACCAGGTGAACCACTCTCGCAGCTGGAAGGCGTAGAGGGCGTGGGTGCGCCCGGCGTAGCGGGCGAGGTAGGAGACTGCTGCCAGCTGGGCGGTCGACATCGTTGCTGGTTGGAACGGCAGAACCGTTGTCGGAGTGGACACAATGATCACCTCACGCGGCGACCCGTCAGCAATTCCGGGCTCTTCGGATTTGAGCGTGGGTGGCAGGTGGTGAGCGGGTCGGGCGTGGCGGTCCGGAGATGAAGGTGTCGAGGCCTTCAGGATCAACAGCGACCAAGCAGTTGATCGAAGAGAAGGCCTCGACGTGGATCACTCTACGTGCGCCTCGAGCGCGTCCTGGTGCTCTCGCACCGACTCTCTGTTCGACGTTCCTGGGATGCATGTCCTGGGTGTCGACCGCCAGCCGGATCGGGTGGTGCTGACTGTCGAGTCTGACGCTGATGTCGGTGGCTGCCCTGTCTGCGGGGTGGTCGCCGTCGGCCACGGGCGCCGCCGGCGCGTCGTCGCCGATGCGCCGTGTTTCGGGGTACGGGTGCGGCTGGTGTGGCTGGCCCGGCTGTGGCGATGTCGCGAGCCGTCCTGCCCGGTCCGGGTGTTCACCGAACGCCATGACCTCATCCCGCCGCGGGCGAAGCTGACCACGAGGGCCGCTCGGTGGGCGACGGACGCGTTGACGTTCGACGACACCACCGTCTCCGCGCTGGCCCGCCACCTCGGAGTCGACTGGCACACCTGCTGGGACGCGATCGAGGCCGAGGCCACTCGGCGGCTGGCCGACCCGGCCCGTCTGGACGGCGTGACCGTCCTCGGCGTCGACGAACACATCTGGCGACCGTCCCGGGTTGGGGACGCCAACCGGGCGGTGACCGGGATGGTCGACCTGACTCGAGACGCCCACGGACGGTTACATGCTCGCCTCTTGGACGTCGTTCCGGGTCGGACCGGCACCGCGTACGCCGGCTGGCTGAAGCAACAGTCGAACACCTTCACCGCCGGGATCCAGCACGCTTCCCTCGACCCGTTCCGGGGCTACGCCAACGCGATCCGCGACGAGCTCCCGGACGCGGTCGCGGTCCTCGACGCGTTCCACGTCGTCAAGCTCGGCACCCAGGTCGTCGACGAGGTTCGCCGTCGGGTCCAGCAGGACACCCTGGGCCGGCGCGGTCATAAGGACGACCCGCTGTACAAGATCCGCGGACTCCTACGCCGCGGCCGAGAACACCTGGGTGAACGGCAGGTCGCCAAACTCAACACCTGCTTGGCCGCCGGCGACCCCGGCTGGGAGGTCACCCTGGCCTGGCATGCCTACCAGCAACTCCGCTCGATGTACCAAGCCGACACCCCAGCGGCGGGGCGGGCCGTCGCCGAGCACGTCATCGCCTCGTTCCCCAGCTGCCCGATCCCTGAAGTCGCCCGCCTTGGTCGGACGCTGCGGATGTGGCGCGAGCATGTCCTGGCCCGGTTCGACACCCACCGCATCTCCAACGGTGGCACCGAAGCCGTCAACCTGCTCATCGAGAAGACCCGACGCCTCGCCCACGGCTTCCGCACCTTCGAGCATTACCGGCTACGAATCCTGCTCGCCGCCTCGGGACTCAGGCCCTACCGACGAGCACCCACCCACGCCTAATTCCGAAGAGCCTTCCGTTCCGGGCTCTTCACCGATGAGTGTGGGGTGAGCGCGACGCGCCGGGCGGTTGCTTGAGCGGGGGGAGGGGTCGAGGCCCCTGAGGATCGGAGGACTTCTACCTCTTCCGTCTCAAGGACCTCGATGTGACCGAGCCTATGTTGTGCTGCCGTGCCCAGGGCGGGTACTGCGACCGGTGTGACCTGCTGGTCGGCCTACCGGGCTTGCACGCAGTCGCCGTTGAGCGGGACGCCCGCGACCGGCTCAGGGTGACGGTGGAGTCCGCGCCGGCGCCGATGGGCTGCCCGACGTGCGGGGTCCTCGCGCACGGGCACGGCCGGGTCGTGGTCCGTCTGGTCGATGCGCCGGCGATGGGCCGCCCGGTCACGATCCTGTGGCGCAAGCGGCGCTGGCTGTGCCCGGACCCGGCCTGCCCGGCCGCCACGTTCGTGGAACAGGACGAGCGGATCGCCGCGCCTCGAGCGATGTTGACCGCCCGGGCGTGCTGGTGGGCGATCCAGCAGATCCGTCGAGAACACGCCAGCGTCAACGGGATCCGTCGCCAGCTGGGCACCGGGTGGCGCACGGTGTGGGAGTCGATCAGACCGCTGCTGGCCGCAGCCGACGCCGACTCCGCTCGGTTCGAGAACGTCACCATCCTGGGCGTCGATGAGCATGTGTGGCACCACGTGTCGACCAAGCCACCTCAGTTGGGTGGACGCGGACCCAAGGAGCTGACCGGCCTGGTCGACCTGACCCGCGACGAGACCGGCAGGATCCACGCCCGACTGCTGGACCTGGTCCCCGGCCGCTCCGGAGAGACGTACAAGACTTGGCTACGCCAGCGTGGGGAGGCGTTTCGGGCCCGAGTCGAGATCGCCACCCTCGACCCCTTCCACGGCTATAAGAACGCCATCGACGACCAGCTGGAGGACGCCCGCGCCGTGCTGGACGCCTTCCACGTCGTCAAGCTCGCCACCGGCGTCGTGGACGAAGTCCGCCGCCGGGTCCAACAGGACATCCACGGCCACCGCGGCCACAAGAACGACCCGCTGTACCGGATCCGGAACATCCTGCGCGCCGGCCAAGAGAACCTAACCGACCGCCAACACGCCCGGCTCGTGACGGCGTTCACCTCCGACGAGCGACACCTCGAGGTCGAGGTCGCCTGGTCCTGCGCCCAGCAAGTCCGAGCCGCCTACCACCAGGACAGCCACGCCGCCGGACGAGCCATCGCCGAGAAGATCCTCGACACCTTCGCCTCCTGCCCGATCCCCGAAGTCGCCCGCCTCGGTCGGACCCTGCGGCAGTGGCGCACCGAGTTCCTCGGCTACTTCGACACCCACGGCGCCTCCAACGGCGGCACCGAAGCCATCAACGGCCTGATCGAGCTCCACCGCCGCATCGCCCGCGGCTTCCGCAACCTGGACAACTATCGACTCCGGATGCTCCTCATCGGCGGAGGCCTGCAGCTATGACCCCACACTCATCAGTGAAGAGCCGCTAAAGGGAAAATTAGCCAAGAGCACCCTCTTGCCCCCAACGGATGGCTCTCCTTGGCCGATCTGGGCGATCAGCGCTGGCTGCGCCGAATGGGCATACAAGACGGCGCGCGATCTTGCCGATGAGTGGACGAAGAGCCTGGGCCTGTTGCGGGTCTACGAGACGGACATGAGGAGTTACGGCCTCTCCTGACCACCCACGGACTGGACCAGTGACTCTCTCCGCCTGAGCAGCACGCTCGTCGGCAGATGCGGTGAGCCGAAGGGTCGTCGACAGGCGGCGGAATGGGGCAGGTCTGAGCAAGCGCATCGCGTGGGCGGCTTACTATGCCGTCGGTGCGGCGAGACGCCTTGCGTCTCTGGCGCGACTCAAGTTGTGCGACTCCAGCGGGGTGCGGGGAGGGTGAGAACTCCACAAGGAGTTAACCCCAGCATTTAGGGGAGCCCCAACAGGTGCCTGAGACTGGCCAGCGAAGCCCATGGGTGATCGCGCGGTCTTTGGCGAGAATCATCCCCAGGCCGACGCTCGCCCGCTAAAGTCGTGTCCGGGGTGACCTTACGTGCCTGATCGAACGCCATTGGTGGGACGTGTGAACGGCGAAATGACTCGACCAATACTCATGGGGCTTATTCTCTGCGTTGCTTTCGGATTGACCGCCTGTTCGAGTTCTCCCTCTGATCCTAACTCCGAGTCCGCTCCGACCAATACAACGACGCTCGCGCGACAGGCCAACACACCAGTCAGCAATAGCGTGACCCAGGCGACCGTCGCAGAAACGAGCGTCCCGCGTGATAATGCGAGCCCCACGCCGAGTCCGCAGACTCTCTTCTCTCTACCGAAGCCGAAGATCACCGTTCTCCCAACGGGATCGTCTTCTTACCTACTTCTTCTGCCGAATACGGCGAATGCGGACAAGGTTGTCCTGAAGTACACGGGGCATGAAGAAGTCGATTGGCTCCGGGCACGCCTACGTACGAGATGCAGGTAGACGCACCCGATCTCTTCGGCCCTCTCTACGACGTGGAGGTGGCTCCGAAGCTGATACTGCTCGAAGTTTGGACCGGGACTCAGCGCAGCAACGTGTACGTCGCGGTTATTGGCTGCCCAAGGTGGGTTTACATATCCGCACGAGGCTCCGGCCAAAACCCTCAAGACCTCGACTTCGACGGTTTCGGAAGAGGACTAGGGGACCGAGGTACTCATTTCTACAGCAACTTGATCGAGGCCATGGGCGTTAGCTCACGGGAGTTTCCCGCAATCGCCGTCGACTATCCAGCGGTTGCGGTGGGTCTCGAGAACGGGGGCGTGCAGCCGGGCAACCTGCCTGCGGAGTACTCACGCAGCGTGGACGACGGAGTATTAGCCGCCGGTAGCGCCATCCTTAAGGTCCTTACTCACTGCCAAGCGGCAGGGACTCGCCTTATACTCTTTGGGTACTCGCAGGGCGCTCAGGTCATGGGTGACGCCTTTTCAAAGCTGAGCTTGGATCAACGCGAAGGGATAGGACGTGTCGTCCTGTTCGCCGACGCAACGTACAACTCTCAAGATCCGGACATTTCGTATCAGCCCACAGCCACCACCGGACATGGCATAAAGGGTCAAAGGCAACTATTCATGACAAACCGTAAACAGGTGATAGAAAGCTGGTGTTGGTCCCAAGACGCGATATGTCAGGGGTTGAGCCAGTGGCATTTCCATGGGGACATCTATGATGTCTACGAAAAGGATGCTGCAATCAGGGCGGCACCTGAACTTCTCGCAATGCCCAAGAACGACTCAGCGTCGAGATAGCGAGATAGAGGGTCGCGATAGAGGGTCGCGCTTGGCGCCAACGAGTGGTGCGCGCGTCAGGCGGCGGTGTGACGTGGCCGCTTCGCGGTGGTGTGACGTGGCCGCTTCGCGGTGGTGTGACGTGGCCGCTTCGCGGTGGTGTGGATCAAGTTCTCGGCGCCTCGATCAGGGGGGTGGTTCAGGGAGCCTGTTGGGTTAGCAGTGGTTCGGCCCAGTGGGGTCGGTCGATGAACGGGTTGCGGTTGCCTTGGCGTTGGTGGATGGCGGCGTTGCGGTGCCGTTCCCACCGGGTGACGGGGTCTTGCTGGTGCCAGGTCAGCAGCATCGGGTAGCGGGCCGCCGGCATCTCGTCCATCAGGCCGGGGTAGCGGACGGCGAAGTACAGCACGGCTCGGGCGACGGCGCCCTTGCCGTGGGCTGGTTCGAAGCCGTTGCCCTCGCTCTTGCCGCACTGGTCGCGGACCACACGGGGCACGGTCTGCTGATGGCGAGGGTCTTCGGCCGTTGCGGGCGCGTAGTCGGCGAACTCGATGAATGGGGTATTGGCCCGGAACCCGTTGCACCGGCTCTCGCAGGCGAATAGGTGGTGCAGGTCGCCGCGCATCGGCTCCTTCTTGCCGAACCAGCTCTGCGGCACCGAGTGTTCACAGTTGTACAGCAGTGCCTCCTCGAGTGACTCCTCGAGTGATTCATCGAGCAGGTCGTCGGCCGACCCCGGGATCTGCGTGGCGCTCGTTGGCGATCCGCCTGGATTCGGCATGCCCGGCCCGGGCCACGTCGAGGTCGCGTTCGATGAGCTCGTCCGGGTCGTACCGCTGCCCGGTGTAGAGGGAGGTCAGCGACAGGTCGGGTTGCAGGTCGACCCACGGGTACAGCTGGACCGCTGGTGCGTATGCCGGCCGGCTGTGGTGTGTCTGGGTGAGCAGCGCGGTGAGCTCCTGGAGGCTGGTCGCGTCGACGTCGCGGTAGTAGGCGTCGGCCGCGGCGATCTCGGCCGGTTCGTCGAGGTACACCCGCTCGGGTGCTCGGCTCAGCTCTCCCAGCGCGAGTTCCCGCACCGCCTGCGGGTCGAACCGGTCGGCGATCGTCATGCCCTCCGTGGTACCCATCCCGCACCGGGCCGTCAAGAACCGGTCCGGCCTTGGGAGTGGTCGGATACGACGACTTCTACCCAATCTGATCGTTTGGGCACGGTGGGGGTGGGCGGCTCGACCAGTTCTTGACCTACCCCAAGGCGATGTGTGGAAAGCAGAAACCCTGATCAGGTCGGCTTAGTTATTGCACGGCTCACGTGGCAGAGTTATTGGGGTCCGTAGTCGACGTACTCGAGGGCAAGATTCTGGCCAAGGCACGTTCCGTTGGGGCTGAAAGCACCAGGTGGGTCGTTCCCTCGAAAATGCTGGGCCCCGAAAAGCACTAAGCAACCGACAGTGCCTGTTGCCTGCGTGATAGCCCGAAAACTGTTCGCAGCGTTTAAGTCCCGCAACGTCATCTTGTCCGGCTTCCACTTTGTCCCGGACCGACAAGACGTGTCGACGAAGTGGATTGGGACAGGGTTCGGGCGGCTCCTAGCCGCCCGGGCTACCTCACCCAGCCAAAGTGGATTGTCGTACATGGGCTGGTATGTGGTCACGACATCGGCGATAGTGTCGAGGTAGTCCGCCGCCTGCTGATTTCCAGCTATGGCAGTGTCCAGCTCCGTCTGATGGTCGTCGTCGCATTCAAGGAACAATCGCTGCACTAACCCGGCGTTGATCAGGCGTATGACGTCGTCTCTGGCCCGACGGTCGCGATGTCCTTCTCCCACTCCCAGCGGCCCCTGGGGGAGCCGGGCCACCGCGGCGTTGTAGTTGATGGTAGCGATCGCCGTCGCGTCCCGCGGTGCGGGGAGCGCTTGAATCGCCGCTTTGCCCAGCTGAATCCATGCCATGGGACGTGTCCTCCGCCTTAGTTGACGCGCGGCGTTATGCCAAGAATGTCCAGCTTTTGTCCTTCGGCGCAAGCAATCCGGAACGGCCGGGCGCGCGAGTGCTGGTACGTCGGCTGCGGGTCTCAGGGCCGCGTGGACACTCGCGTGTTGGCAAGCGACGCCGCTCGTTGACGTCGCTGGGCCGGTTCCGCACGCCCCGATCATGTTGGGAGGTGCGTCGCGATCCGCCAGAGCCGCGAGGGCCATCCTCAACCGCGACTCCAGACAGCTCCTCTGCTCGGTGCCGCTCAACGTTGCCGATCGGCGCGGCTGACCGTTGCCGAGTACGCGCCGGTTCTGCGGGCGAGGCGATGTCACGCCTCGGGGGAGGCAGCCTGAGCGATGCGAGAATTTCGAGCGAATTGACCGAATTGCGGTGTTTAGGCGGGTGCGTCGGGTCACCATCGTTACTCGAGGAGGACGTCGTGGAGGTCGTCCACGGTGTGCCTGGAGTTAGGGCTTACGGCCAAGTTGGGGATGAGGTGGCGCGGATGTTCGACGGCGAGGCGACCAAGCGTGCGCTGGACCAGCGGCTGCAGGAGCGTGGTTATCAGTCAGAGAGGTATCGATCGCTGCTGCTGGCGATCATCCAGGCCGAGAAACCGGAGGAGTACGACCTTGTCGACGCGAGGAAGCGGACGCTGGCCCTCGTGCGAAGCACCTATCGCGAGATGAGGAGGGAGGCGATGGACGTCGGGTTCAGTCAGGACTTCTCGATCACCCTGACCGAGATGGCGACCCGCGCCAACCTCAAGCCTGGCGGCAACCGGGAGGACCTCTACCTGTACATGATGAAGTCGACCGCTAAGACAAGCCTGGGCAGCCTCACCGAGGCCCAGCTCGAGGAGGAGGACGTGTTCAAACTCGAGCACGTCGAAAGAGGTACCTTCGAGTTCAGGGTCTACGCCAATCTCACTGACCAGGGTGTCGACTACGTCTGGGCCGAGGCGGCCGATTTGGCGAAGATCGAAGGTGTGGCCGCATACAAGTTCGCCTGGCCGGAGTCGCGGTGGCGGCGGGACACGATGGTCATCTACTGCAAGACTGCGCCGGCCGCCGGGCGGGTGCTGAGGTGGTTCTACGGGCTGCAGACGGAACTGGCCGACCCCGAAATCTACTTCGCCGCGGACGTGCCGCACTTCACGACCCCCGCGCCGCTGCTCCGGGGCGTGTCTGCGGTCAAGGACCCAGATTCGGGTGCAGGAACCTCGTACTCCCAGCGCATGTCCGAGATGGTGCGAACCGCAATCGTCACCGGGGCGCTTGCCGTCGAACCAGCCGACCCGATCGCTTCGTATGCGCGGGGGATCGTCACCCGACTCAACCAGTTCTGGGGCGAGCGGCAAAGGATGCGCGGAAAGCCGAAGCCTTGACCAGGGCGGTTGCCCATCAACTAACCCGCCGGAACGCTCCTCGCAGCGACAGCCCGGACAGCAGGACAGAGCGGTATGCCGCGGCGCACGCAGCGGCACGACGGTGCCGCTTCGCGGCGGAGTGACTCACCTTGGCGTGCACTAACCCCGGTAATTCATGAGGTCGGCTGACCGAGTCAGATCCTCATTCTTGCCGGGTTTGGGGAGGTAGGCATGACGGGGGCGCGCGTGGCGCCGCGGTGCGGGTCTCCGAGGTCTCCGGTGGTGGGTGGTCAAGGTTGGTGACGGACGCTCAGGTCAGTGCGGGGATGCCGATGACCGCGTCGAAGACGGTCTTGAGGTGGTCGGCCCACGGCCACGTCGCGGGTAGCCGTAGCCGCCGTTGTCGGCCGCCGCGGGTGAGGCGGGCGGGGACATGCAGGAGCCGGTAGCGCAGTGCTTTCGGCTCGCAGGACCGCAGCGTCTCGGGGAGGGCGAGGAGGCGCAGCCAGGCGGTCAGGTCCGCGGCGAGGGTGACGACCTGCAGCCAGGCCTGGTTGATGGCGAACTCCCGGGACGGGAACCGGCCGAGGCCGGAGTCCTTGGCGTGCCGGATCCGGTCCTCCACCCGGGCGTGGGCGCGGTGCCGGGCTTCCAGGAACGCCAGCTGCCCGACGGCGGTGTTGGTGGCGAACGGCCTGGTAGCGCCACCCGTCGGCCTCCTCGAATAAGGACAGCTGGGCGCCGGGGTGGGGGCGTTCCCGGCGGATGACGACCCGCATCCCGGGCGGCCAGCGGGTCAGGTCGAGCAGGTCGGTGACCTCGGCGACGTCCCCGCCGTCACGGATCCCTCCGTCAGCGTCGACCGCGGGGGTCCACCCCTCGCAGGCACGCGGCTGATCGCGGTCCGCACCTGGTCGGTAACTGCGAACCCGACCGAATAGTCCACGCTGCGGCCCCGTTTCGCGTCCTGGCCGGTCAGCCAGGCCAGCAACCCATGCGAGGCCCGGCCCCGTCCGTGCGCACCAAGATCCGCTTCCGGTGCGCAGCCGGGACCTGGGCGATCGCCGCGGTCAGCACGGCGATGTGGTCGGCGGTGGTGTTCGAGCCGGCGTTGCCGGGCCTCAGCATCGCGGCCAGCATCTCCTGGGTGTTGTCGCACCACACCCCGACCGGGTGGTACCCGAAGCCGCCCTTGAACGTGGCCGCCGCCGCCTCCTTCTCCGAGTGCACCGTCACCAACGTGGCGTCAACGTCCAGCACGACCGTCTCACCCAGGTCAGTGCCCGCAACCCTCGAGGAAGGCACCCCATCAGCTGCGGCGAGCTGAACCCACACGTGGCGGCGGACCTTTGCCCGGGCCTTCTCGACCCGCTTCATCGCGGCGGGCGTCAACGCGTCCAGGGTCCGCCACACCGTCGGCGCCGACGCCACCGGACCGAGCACCTGACGCTGGTGACGGAGCACGTCGATGTCGGCGATCGCCTCACCGCCATCGGCCAGCAGCACCGCCAGGTCGACCAGCACCCGACCTCGGTCATGGACCGGGCGGAACGAGCGCCTCGTCAGCGCACTCGACAGGCCACCGGTCAGACCGGTCCGATCAGACAGCAGCCGAGTCGCTACCGACCCGGCGTGCGCCACCACCCCGGACCCGTCCACCGTTACCGACAACCCCGACGACCACGTCATATGCTTCACTCCCGAAGTGCCTTCCGAAACGACGATCTGAACCCTAGAGAAGTCCAGTATCTCGTTGCGCGACAGGCACTTTCGCGCATTCGACGCCCGAGTCAGATCACGACACGTGAACGATCCGGGCTAACGCGGCAAGTCCGGTCGCTCAAGTGACCGCACATGAGGTGTCTTACTCAGGAGAAGACACGTCCGGGCCGGATCCCCAATGTTCTGGCGAACTAGGCTCCGCGGATGGCCAACGATGCCGACCTGAGCCCGGAGGACCTCTTCCGTGGGTTCCCAGACGGCCTCGCGATCTGTCACCGAGTGCAGCAAGTCATCTCCACGATCGGTACGGCGTCCGTCGCGGTGACGAAGAGCCAGCTCGCCTTTCGGCGCCGTAGGGGCTTTGCCTACGTCTGGCGCCCCGGACAATACGTCGACAGCGAAGTCCCAGCAGTTCTGTCACTCGCGTTATCGCACGAGGTCACGTCCGACCGTTTCAAGTCCGTCGTCCATCCGTCGAAGAGCATCTGGATGCACCACATCGAACTTTGCGACGTCAGTCAGGTCGATGACGAAGTCCGCGGATGGCTCGCGGACGCGTATTCGAGCGCGGGCTGACACGTACGCGCGCTCATCGGCATGTGACGACGTCTCGTCGCTTTGAGACGCCGGCATGCGGCGAAGAGACGCAGGTGCAGTCCTCGCGCTTCGCGGCGTGAGCGGTCTACTGGCACGCCTCTGCTAGTCAACTCCCATTGCCGCGGTTACGCCCCGAAGCCGGTGCTGTCCCAGTGTCGCGCCTGTCTGGCCTCGTCCTCCACGTTTGTGACGAATCCGCAGCGACGACAGTGCAGTTGGTCAACTCCTTCATGCCTCTCGCGGCGCCATTTGTGAGTGGTGATTACGCACCACCAGCGCTTGAGGTTCATGATGTCTCCCTTCGTCAGCATTCGACCACTTTCTTGGCCCGCGCACTCTTCCGAGGCGGTCAGTTCCCGTCTGTGCGCGAGGCGACACACCGGCCGTGCCCTCGAAGACGCAGGGGTGCGAGAAGCGTGATCCCGACTCCTGGGCCACCCCCCTGCATCACACGCATATGGGCGGCGGTGGCGTGCACTTCAGGGCCAGACGCAAACGCGGCTGCTAGACGATTGTCAGCAGGATCGGTGTCTGGCCAGACTCGGTCCAGGTGTCCGGCGGGAGGCTCTCCTCGCGGCTGCCCACCAGTTGATGGTGTGGCTCTCTTCCGGTCTGCAATCCGTCGGGCACCGTGACGAGGCGTGGCTCGAAAGGGGACTGCCCAGCTCGTAGTAGCAATGCCCACCTCGCCGTTCCTTTCGGTGCGAGGTGAGCAGGAGAAGGTGATGGCGCAGGTGATCATCGGGGTCGATCCCCACAAGCTGTCGGCCACCATCGAGGTCGTCGACCGGCACGAGAAGCTGCTGGGCTCGGGCCGGTTCGGCACCGACCAGGCCGGCTACACCGCGATGCGGCCGTACGCGAAGACGTGGCCCGAGCGGGTGTGGGCGGTCGAGGGCAGCAACGGCGCCGGCCGCCCTTTGGCCCAACGGCTCCTCGAGGCCGGCGAGCAGGTCGTGGACGTGCCGGCGAAGCTCGCTGCTCGGGTCCGGCTGTTCGACACCGGCCACAACCGCAAGACCGACGCCCGCGATGCTCACTCCATCGCGGTCGTCGCGGTCCGCACCACGACCCTGCGCGTGCTGCATCCAGATGGTGAGCTCGAAGCGCTGCGGATGCTGTGCGACCGCCGTGAGGAGCTGACCCGGCTGCGGGTCCAGACCGTCAACCGGCTCCAGCGGCTGCTGGCCGAACTGGTGCCCGGCCAGGCCAAGAAGGACCTGACCGCCTTGCAGGCCAAGGCGATCCTGGCCACCGTCCGACCACGTGACATCGCCGGGAAGACCCGACGCAGGATCGCCGCCGAGGAGCTGGCCGACCTGGTCGCGGTCGAGGCGAAGATGAAGAAGGCCACCGCCGAGCTCAAGGTCCTGGTCAAGGCCCGCGGGTCACAGCTGATGGACCTGCCCGGGGTCGGCCCGGTCGTGGCCGCCCGGACCCTGGCCGACGTCGGCGACATCGCCCGGTTCGCCGACCGCAACCGGTTCGCGTCCTGGACGGGCACCGCACCCTTGGACGCGTCGTCGGGTGAGCAGAACCGGCACCGGCTGTCGCGGGCCGGGAACCGGCGGATGAACCACATGATCCACATCGCCGCGATCAGCCAGATCCGCCTCGACACCGAAGGCCGCGCCTACTACCGGCGCAAGCGGGCCGCCGGCAAGAACCAAGCTCGAGGCGCTCCGCTGCCTCAAGCGCAGGATCTCCGACGCCCTCTATCGCCAGCTCCTCGCCGACGCCCAACGGGCGGCCAGGGCCGAACTTGTAACGGGCCCGGGAGGGCACTGCGGGGCGTCTCAAGAATCCAGCGCGGTCGGCTTGCCCCCGCACATCGACACTTCGGATCAGCCACTTCCCGGACCCGCGACACCGACGCTACAACCGCCCCGGCCCACCCGGAAGACCTCCCAACCAAGGAAGCTTCAGACCGCTACTTGACAACAAAGGGGAGCCGGAAAGACGCACGTCCTATACGCGCGTGCAGGGCGACCGATCCCTCGCGCCACCGGAAAGACGCACGTCCTATACGGGCTCTTCGGATTTGAGCGTGGGTGGCAGGTGGTGAGCGGGTCGGGCGTGGCGGTCCGGAGATGAAGGTGTCGAGGCCTTCAGGATCAACAGCGACCAAGCAGTTGATCGAAGAGAAGGCCTCGACGTGGATCACTCTACGTGCGCCTCGAGCGCGTCCTGGTGCTCTCGCACCGACTCTCTGTTCGACGTTCCTGGGATGCATGTCCCGGGTGTCGACCGCCAGCCGGACTGGGCGAACTACGGGGACGGCACGATCAACGCCGCCCCGCTGGCCGGTGGCAGTTCGTACGTGCTCGTTGGCGGGCAGGCCCAGCCGTACGGGGTCGCGGTGGACGGCACCAGCATCTACTGGACCACGTGGAACTGGGTCGCGGGAGGTCCGGCGGGCAGCGGCGGCGTGTACCAGGCTCCGCTCAGCGGTGAGTTCGCGAACTTGTTGGTCGGCGGAGAGAGCCTGCCGGCGGGGTTGACGGTGGACGGCACCAGCGTCTACTGGGCCTCCTATGGCGACTCCGCGATCAAGCGAGCTCCACTGGGCGGCGGTACGTCGATCGATCTGATCGACGTGTCGGGCGCGCCGGCCCCTCCTCGCGGCGTGGCGCTCCCGTCTTTCGGGTGAACTGGCGCAAGTAACGCCGATTCTGGTGCCGACTCCCGACGGGCGGCGATATCGGGCCCGTCCTGCACCGCATTCCACGTTCCAAATGGTTGGCAGGGACGTTGCCACTCTCGGCATCCGACGAGGACCCGGAGGCTCTCCATAGAAGTCGCCGCTACACGGCGAAGTGACGCATGAAAGTGGCCAACTACCCTTCACGTGCCTGCCTCGGACGATCAGGGCAGATCGCTGAGATGCTTGAGGTCGGCGGTGGACACGAGCGCACCTTGCGAGCGCAGTCGGGACTGGAGGTGGGCGATATCGACGTCTCGCGGCTGGATACCCCCAAGAGCGCTGAGAGCGGCGGCTGTGCCGGCCGCATGGCCAGTCGCTGTGCAGGTTGCGCCGACGCGGACCGAGCCGAGCGCCTCTCGATCCACTGATATGCAACGTCCCGCCGCGATCAGTCCATCGGTGGTCATCGGCAGCAGTGTCCGATACGAGATTCCGTATGGCTGTGGCACAAACATGACGTGGGAGCCGACGAAACCGTCAGCCGGATGCACATCGATCGGCCACGCCCCGAGTGCGATCGAGTCCGACGGTTCCACGGCGGCTCGGATGTCGTCGCCGACGAGCGTGGCGACGCCGAGCAACCGTCGAGTTTCGCGGATGCCGATGGTCGGCGCGGTCTGCTGAAGCCGTGCGGCCTCGAATCCTGCGACGTGATCGCGGAAGTATTCGAACAGTGCGCGAGCTTCTCGACGTCCTTGCACCTCGGCGCGGGTGACATCCCGATTGTTCGTGGCATCGCCGATGATGCGCACTGCGTTTACCCAGACCACGTCCTTCTCCAGTCCGCCGAACCACGGTCCACCGAAGGCCGGTAGCTCACCGCGAGTTCTGGCGTCCCGCATCGCCTGTCGGTTGATGATCACGTCCTGCCGCGCGGCATTGGAGTCATCCATGCCCGCCTCGTCGAGAGGGCCGGGCTCGGGGCCGGTACGGATCCTGGCCGGCTGTGCGGCATCGACGTCAAGAACGGTGCGAACGTTGGAAATGAACATGGGGAGGGTCATCGGCTGCAGAGTGTCGCCCTTCACCCAGTCCGCACCGGCGCGAGCGATGATGTCGCCGTTCCCGGTCGCGTCGACGGTGACCTTCGCGCGGATCGCCTGCCGGCCCTCGCGAGTCTCGACGATGCAGCCACGGACCGCGTCGCCGACGACGATCGGATAGGTCGCGAGCGCGTGCAGCAGAAAGTCGACGCCCGCTTCTTCGAGCATCTGGTCGGCAACGAGCTTCATCTTCTCCGGGTCGGTGCTGAGCACCCAGCCGTCGTGATCCACGGCTCCACCGATGAGGGTCGCGCGGCGCAGCCAGTCGCCGCCGACACCGTCCACGACGCGTACCCGATCCGGTTGCAGCCAGGAGTTGTAGCCAGCGAGGGTGATGACAAGGCCCTGGGTCCACATTCCGCCGAAGGCTCCCATCTCCTCCACGAGGAACACTGATGCGCCGGTGCGGGCAGCACCGACGGCGGCCCCGACGCCGGCCGGTCCACCGCCGACCACGAGAACGTCCACATACGCGATGACCGGTATCTCCCGTCCCGGCTCGGCGTAGGTCTCAGCGGCGACGGTGGTACCGGTCACGGGAGCGACCTCCGGTCTCTGCGCGTCACGATGATCCAGGCGTCTTCCCCCTCAGCCGCTCTGACGAACGCCGTTGGGGCGTGATGACTGCCTTGACCGAGTCGGGGACGTGCTTGGCGAGCAGTAGGGCATCGGCGGTCCCGTCGAGAGGGAATCGGTGGGTGACGAGTGACGTGACGTCTACGCGTCCCCCAGCGACGAGACCGATCGCCGTCGGCCAGGTGTGCGCGTAGCGATTGACGAGGCCGATGGTGAGTTCGTTGACGTTGAGCCGCGAGAGGGCGAGCGTGACGTCCTGCTTGGGCATGCCCACCATGGCAGCGCGGCCGTTCGTCCGCAGCCGCCACAGGCCGTCAGCGAGCGCGGTCGGCGCGCCGGAGCACTCGAGCAGCACGTCGAAGTCGCGGCTCGTCCCCTCGCCGGCCACCTCGGTCTCGAAACCGAGGCTTCGAGCCATGTCGAGGCGGAACGGGGCCATGTCCGCGACCGTGACCGAGGCGGCACCGAAGGCCCGCGCGACCTGCGCGGCGAGCAGTCCGACCGGGCCGGCGCCCGTGACCAGTACCCGGTCGCCGGGCTCGAGGTGCGCCCTGTGACATGCCCAGATCCCGACCGACAGTGGCTCGCAGAGCGCGCCCTCCTCATAGGACATGTTGCTCGGAATCGGGAAGAGCTGACGCTCATCGATCGCCATTCGTTGAACGAGTGACCCGTCGTACGGCGGTGTTGCGAGGAAGACGAGCGACGGACAGAGGTGGTAACGACCCGCCATGCACTCCGAGCAGTCTCGGCAGGGCTTGCCGGGTTCGATCGCCACCCGATCACCCGGCCGCACGCGGGTCACGTCCGGACCGACGGCGATGACCTCGCCGGCGCACTCGTGCCCCAGGATGATGGGCCCGCCGACGACGTAGTCGCCGATGTAGCCGACCGTGTAGTACGCGGTGTCGGAGCCGCAGACGCCTACTGCCTCGATCCGCACTATGGCGTCGCGTGGCCCCGGCGTCGGCTCGCCCACCTCCGTGATCTCGATGCGACCGACTTCCGGCATGACTGCCGCGTAGTTGGACATGGCTACGGATCCCTCTCAGGTTCAGCGATTGGTCGAGGCGCGCAGGACGAGCTCCGGCTGGATGTAGTCGATGACGGGCTCGAGCTCGGCTGCGCCGTCGAGCAACGCGAGAAGACGGGTTGACGCCTTGCGGGCCACTTCCACTGAAGGCAGGCGCAGCGTCGAGAGCGGCGGGTCGAGGAAGCGTGAGAACGGGTAGTCGCCCCAACCGATGACGAGCACGTCCTCAGGAATCCGGATACCCCGCTCTCGAAGCGCGGCGTAGAGCCCGAGTGCGAAGTAGTCGTTACCGACCACGAAGGCCTCGGGAACTCGGCCCCCGTCGAGCAGGTCGCGGGTCACGGTGTACGCGTCCTCACCGCGCCAGAGCGAGGCGCCGCGGACCGTTCTGCGAGAGGGGACCAGGACTGTGCTCCGTGAGTCGAAGGGGATGCCGTGCTGTTCGAGCGCCTGCCGGAAGCCGGCTACCCGGTGGGTGACCGTGGAGATGCGGAGGTCTTCTTCGATCAAGACAATGTCCCGGGCGCCGCGCTGCAGGACGACCTCGGTGGTCATGCGCCTGCCGGTCTCGTTGTCGTTCGAGAAGAAGTCGACCTCCAGTCCGGGAACCTCCCGAGCGGCGAGCACGAGCGGTATGCCCGCGTTGGTCACGGCCTTCCATGGGTTCCAGCGCCCTTGGACCGGGACGCCGATGATTCCGTCGACGCCGGAACGAAGAGCGGTCTCTACCGCAGCGCGCTCACGCTCGGGGTCCTCGTCGGACAGCAGAAGCAGCAGGGTGTACCCGGCGCTGATCGCCTGCTCTTCGATCTCACTGACAAGGTCGTTGAAGAACGGGTTGGCCAGGTCGGTAACGATGACGCCGATCGTCTTGCGCGAACCGAGCACGAGCGAACGCGCGTGGGCGTTGGGGACGTAGCCGATACGCTCCGCCTCCGCCTTGATGCGCGCCCTCGTCGTCGCGTTGACCCCGGGCATGTCGTTGAGCGCACGCGAGATCGTGTTCACGGAGAGCCCGACGGTGTCGGCGACGTCCTGCAGCGTGCGGCGTCGAAGTGTGCCCGGTTTCCTCACCATTGCCGTGCCTGACTACTCCTTGAGCTCGAGGTAGATGCGCAGCATCGGAGCGTCGGTTCCCGACGCCTGCTCGGTGCGCAGCCTCAGCCAATGTCCGAAGCGCTCGACCGGGATGGAGAGGAGTCCGACCGCCTCGGACACCAGCGGAGCGTGTCCCTCATGATCGAGCCAGTTGATGCCGTCGGGTGAGATCTGGACACGAAACTCCACTTCACTCCCTGGAGCAGGGCGGAGGAACTGGACGTACCAACGCGCCTCACCGGCCCAGGCCACTTCGAACGGCTCGGTCTCGTGGACGCGCGCGAGCTCGAAGCCGCGCTCCATCACGGCACTCTGCGACTGACGCATTCCTGCACTCACCAATCTGCCGAGATGACGACGGAGTCGAGGAATAGAGAGTTCCGGTGAGGTCCGAGCGTGCGCACCGAGAAGTAGAAGTTGAGCAGGCTCTCCAAGGACTCGTACTTCTTCGCGTACGGAGGAACCGGAACGCCCCGAAGGTCGTATACATCATTGTTGAACTGGAGTTCCACGTTCGAGCGGGTCGACGTGTCGACGAGGAACCTCAGATAGTGCCAATTCACCTTGGTGGGCACTTCGTTGAAGCACGCCTCCTGGCGCTCGTCGCTCAAGAAGCGCCAGTCGTCCGGGTCGGGCGCCGTGAAGTCGGTATACCGGCTGTAGTCGTGTTTGCCCTCGAAGCGCTCGTGCGGTGTCGGCTCGGCGACGACGGGATACATCCATTTCTGGATGATGTGCCCATCCCAGTCTGCGTTCTGGAACCGCATCACGTTGTGGTACCGGATTCCGTCGTGGCTGAGGTCGGTCGCCACCGTGAACGCACCAAACTGGGCCTCGGACGGGTGGGAGTTCGCATCCCAGGAGATGTCTCCGTAGTGGTTCACCTCGTCGCCACCGCCAAGGTTGGCCTCGACCTTCCATGCGAGGTAGGCCTCGATCTGCAGCAGTCCGCGGCCGCTCATGGTGAGACGTCGGATGGCAGTCGCGGTGTGCCCCGGGGCCTTCCGAGTGGCCAGCTTCAGCGAGTAGGTGCCGGTCATTCCGCCATGGGTGCCGACGTCGAAGAAGTTCTGGTTCGACAGCTGCGGGGGGCGGAAGTCGCGGAAGTGCTCGTCCATCGAGCCGAGGTCGCCTCGACCGTTGTAGTTGCCGCCGAGCTCGACCCAGCCATGGGCGCCGTGGTTGAAGTCGTCGAACGTGAGGATCCGGGGCAAGGTGTTGTACTTCGACATCCGCGGATCGCTGCTTCGGACCGCGTCGCGCAACGCAGCCGTGAGATCCGCTTGGCCGGTGGTGATCAACGGTGACTCCTTGGCATGTCTTCGATCGACGTCCGCGGCAACGCGGCGCTTGCTGAGGGACATTAACGTTACCGAAACAACAAAGTCAAAGGGTCTCGCGCAGCTGTAGGACCGCAGTAGCATCCGCTGATGGACCCTGGAAACACGCCACTTCTCCGGGTGCTTGACAGATCCTGCCCTGATCGGCCAGGGTGCATGAACGCTAATGTCCTGGGATCGACGTTGACCCCCTGTCACCGACGGACCAGCTCAGCGCGACCGGAGGTGGACAGTGCTCGGCTACACGATCCGGCGGGTGCTGCTCGCCGTCTTCGTGCTCTGGGGCGTCGTGACCGTGGTCTTCATCATCGTGCGGATGGTCCCGTCCGATCCGGCGCAGCTGATCGCCGGTATGGATGCCACCGCCCAACAGGTCGATGAGCTGCGCCATCAGATGGGACTCGACCAACCGCTCATCGTGCAGTACCTCAGCTACATCCGGGGAGCGCTGACGGGCGACTTCGGCAACTCCTACACGCAGGGCGTGCCGGCCATGGAGCTCGTCGCCCAGGTGCTGCCGAACACCGCCCTGCTGGCGGTACTTGCGTGCGCGCTCGCGCTGGTCGTCAGTTTCCCCCTGGGCCTGCTCGCCGCGCTCCGGGTGAATCGCCCGAGCGACTTCGCCGTGACCAGCCTGAGTCTTCTCACCCAGTCGCTGCCCGGCTTCTGGGTGGGTGTCGTGCTCATGCTCATCTTCTCGCAGACGCTGCACTGGCTGCCGAGCGCGGGACTCAACAGTCCGGGCGCGCTGATCCTCCCGGTCATCACCGTCGCCCTTCCCTTCATCGCGATCCTCACCCGTATGACGCGCAGTGGGTTGCTGGAGGTGGTGGGTGAGGGGTACATCACGACCGCGCGTGCGAAGGGCCTGTCGGAGAGAGTCGTGATCTTCACTCACGCCACGCGCAACGCGACGATCCCGGTCATCACGCTTGTCGGTCTGGAGTTCGGAACGCTGCTCGGTGGTGCCGTGGTCACCGAGACGGTGTTCAGCTTCCCCGGCGTCGGCCGGCTCCTCGTCAACTCGATCCTCGTGCGCGACTACAACGTCGTTCAGGCCTGCGTCGTGGTCATCGCCGCGGCGTTCGTGGTCGTGAACCTGATCGTCGACCTTCTCTATGGCTTCCTCGACCCGAGAGTGAGGCTCGCGAAATGACTGCCTCTCCGCAGACCGAGGCGATGCTGACGATGCGACGTGCTCGCCGCTCGCGTCGCGAGGTGACCGTGCGCATCGTCGTCCCGCTCGTAGTGATTGGTCTTTTCGTCGTTGGCGCGATCGTCGTGCCCCTGCTGTACGACTTCGATCCTCTGCAGACCGAGTTGGTCGATCGGCTGAAGCCCCCGGGGTCGACGCTTTCGGACGGGTCGTACGCGGTCTTCGGCACCGACCAGGTGGGCCAGGATCTGTTCGCCCAGATGATGATGGGCGCACGCGTGTCGCTTACCGTCGGGGCCTCGACGCTGCTCGTGGCCGGAGTTTTGGGGGTCATCGTCGGTCTGCTCGCCGGCCAGTTCGGCGGTGCGATGGATGGCGTCCTGATGCGTGTCGCCGACGTGCAGCTCGCCTTTCCCGCCATCCTTCTGGCGATCCTCCTCGCCTCTGTGCTCGGCTCCAGCCTCTGGAACGTCATCGTGGTGATCTCCATCACGAGCTGGGTGGTCTTCGCCCGTGTCACGCGCAGTCAGGTGCTGACGCTGCGGAGCCGGGAGTACGTCGAAGCGGCTCGCACCTTGGGGGCCGGCCGCCGCCACCTCATCTTCCGTACGCTGCTCCCCGGATGCGTCGCCCCGATCCTCGTGGTCGCGACGGTGGAGTTCGGCCACGTCGTCTTGCTCGAAGCCGCGCTCTCCTTCCTCGGTGTCGGCGTCCCTCTCGGCATCCCGAGCCTCGGCAGCACGATCCACAACGGCACCGCGTATCTCGCGACCGCGTGGTGGATCTCGACTCTGCCCGGGATCGCGCTCGCGATTCTCGTCCTGGCCACGGGCGTCCTCGGCGACGCGCTGCGAGACCGGTTCGACCCGAGGCTGCGGAGCGCCTGATGGCGAGCACCGACATCACGGACGCCGATCCGGGGGACCTTCTGCTCAGTGTTCAGGATCTGCAGGTGGAGTTCTCGACGTCGGCGGGCGTCGTGCGCGCCCTCGACGGCGTGAGCTTCGATGTGCGGGCAGGCCAGACGGTTGCCATCCTCGGAGAGTCCGGCTCCGGCAAGTCGGTGACCGCCCAGGCGATCATGGCACTGCTGCCGAAGCCTGCGGGTTCGATCGTCGGTGGCCGGATCCTCTATCGCGGAAGGGACCTCGTCGCCGAGCCCGTCAGCCGGGTGCGCGAGTTGTGCGGGACCGAGATCGCGATGGTCTTCCAGGATCCGCTCAGCTCGCTGAATCCGGTCTACCGAGTCGGCTGGCAGATCGCCGAGGTGTTCCGTCGTCGCCGTGGCACACACAAGCGGGAGGCGTGGGCGAAGGCGCTCGAGCTGCTGAAGCGTGTCGGCATTCAGGACTCCGAATCGCGGATTCGCGACTTTCCGCATCAGTTCAGCGGCGGTCAGCGTCAGCGAATCATGATCGCGATGGCGATCGCGCTCGAACCCGAGCTGCTGATCGGCGATGAGCCGACGACTGCCCTGGACGTGACCGTGCAGAAGCAGGTCATGAATCTTCTCGCGGACCTTCAAGCCGAGACCGGCATGGGAATGATCCTCATCAGTCACGATCTCGGCGTTGTCGCCGATGTCGCCGACCGGGCGGCGATCATGTATGCGGGCCGCATCGTCGAGGCCGGTGTCACCCGCGAGGTCTATGACCATCCGGCCCACCCGTACACGAAGGGTCTGCTCAGCTCGATCCCCAGCAACACCTTGATCGGCGAGCGGCTCACCCCCATCGTCGGTTCGCCACCGAACCTGCTTGACCTCCCGCCTGGCTGCGCCTTCCATCCCCGTTGCCCATTCGCAACCGAGCAGTGCATGACCAGCGTTCCGCAGCTCCGCGAGCCTGCGGGGTGGCCATCCGGGCACTCCGCTGCATGTCATCGCTCCGAGGAGGTGCTGGCCCATGACTGACGACTCGACTCCCCTGCTGAGGGTCTCGCATCTTAAAGTCGCCTACCCGATCCGTTCGTCGATCCTGCAGCGGACCGTCGGAGAGAACGTCGCGGTCTCCGATGTGAACTTCGACCTCCATGCCGGCGAGACCGTCGGCCTGGTCGGGGAATCGGGCTCTGGCAAGTCGACGATCGCACGCACGATCATCGGCCTCGTCGCCGCGACCGCGGGGCAGATCTGGTTCCAGGGAGAGGATGTCACGCGACTCTCACCGCGGCAGATGAAGAGCGTGCGACGCGACATGCAGATGGTCTTCCAGGACCCGTACGCCTCGCTCAATCCGCGCCTGACCGTTCGCGACGTCATCGCCGAAGGCTGGCGCGTGCATGGTGGCGTCGTGCCACGTACCCGGTGGACGGTCGAGGCCAAGGATCTGATGGAGAGAGTCGGCCTGAACCCCGACTATGCGGACCGCTACCCGCACCAGTTCTCCGGCGGACAGCGTCAGCGCATCGGCATCGCTCGCGCGCTCGCGCTGCGCCCCAAGCTCATCATCTGCGACGAGGCGGTGAGCGCGCTCGACGTCTCGGTCCAGGCACAGGTCCTCAACCTCCTCGAGGATCTGCAGGCCGACCTCGGGCTGTCGTACCTGTTCATCTCCCACGACCTCTCGGTGATCGAGCACATCTGCGATCGCGTGCTGGTGCTGAACAAGGGTGTGGTGGTCGAGGAAGGCACCGCGCTGCAGCTGTTCGAGCATCCCCAGGACGAATACACCCGCGCCTTGCTGGCGGCCGTGCCCGTCGTGCGTCCCTGGCTGACGGAGACGCCGTGAGCAACGCGATCACGATGCACCTGGTGCGTCACGGCGAGTCCCGGTGGAATGTCGAGGGGCGCTACCAGGGCCAAGCCGACTCCGGACTCACCGAGGAAGGCCGTCGGCAGGCAGCCCTCTTCGGTGCAGCCTTCGCCGTATCCGTACCAGCACCCGATGTGGTCGTCTCGAGCGATCTGCCGCGCGTGGTCGACACCGCGAAGACGTATGCGGAACTCGTCGGTGCGGAGATCCGGCTCGACCCCGCGCTCCGCGAGATGAGCGTCGGCGACTGGGCCGGTCTGACGTTTGAGGAGGCGGCTCTCGCGCATCCGTCGATCGTCGCTCGGGTGGCGGCTGGCGAGGATCTCGCCCGCGGTGTGGGCGGTGAGACGTTCGCGGACACCCGGGGAACGCGTGATCGGCGCGCTCTCGAGGGTGACCGCTCATCTCACCGACGTCGGCGTCGACCGCGTCGTGGTCGTCTTCACGAGCGGCAACCCGATCCGGCTCGCGACCGCGGACGTGCTCGGGATCCCGAGTCCGGGACATACGCCTCTGGGCGCGCCGGACAACTGCTCGGTCACCAGTTTCCGGATGCGCAACGGCCACCGCGAAATGCTGCGCTACAACCACGACCTCACCTCTGCCCCGCCGGCCGATCAGAGAGAGATCTCGTGACCGCGCCGCTCGACGTCATCGCCCAGACCCACAACCTGTGGGGCGATCACCACGCGGTCGAGCGCGCGGAGGCGCTCGGGGACTGTATGAGCGAAGAGCCCCGGATCTGCTCGCGACTCAAGAGACCCGAGCGTGGTCACGCGACCTGCTCGATGCGGTGATGCCCGATCACGACCGCGTTCACGACGACTTCCCCGGCTGGGAGCAGCAAGGCAACCTGTGGTGGAACCGTGAGCTGTTCAGCGAGGTCGAGCATGGCGCGGAGGACGTCGGGATTCACGACCGCCACGCCCGCCTGTTCTGGGTTCGCCTGTCGATCGAGGGTGGCCAGGACGCTGCTCTGGACCACAGCGCACCTCTCATACTCCGGCAACGCCGTCGAGGTCGAGACCGGAGTCAACCAGCGCACTCCGCAGGCCCGGCGCGTGGTCGAAGAACTCGAGCCGGCTGGGCAGGCCGAACGAGCCGGTGTTTCTTCGCCTCGGACACGAATGCCATCGCCACCGCGATATGGGTGATCGGGAACGCAGGCTATCTCGACTCGTTCACTGCGCTGAACCGGCAGGCGCCGCCGACGCATCCCGTGATCCCGAACCCGTTCGCCTCAACGGTCGGCACGCCCAAGTCGCCGATCGCGAGTCCCCAGAAGACCATCGACTACATCTTCTTCCGCGGGCCGGTGCGCTCACGCAGCGCCGAGGTCGTCGAGTACCTCCACCGCGGAATCGCGCCCAGTGATCACTATCCGGTTGCGTCGACGTTCGCCCTGGGTGGGACGTGATGGCGAACCGCACCACAAGTTCCATCAATCAAAGGAGATTGCCATGACATCGCTTCGTGCGAGGTTGCGTTCGGTCGCCGCGGTGGCGACGATCACCGCCCTTGCTCTCGGAGGCTGCTCCAGCGGCGGTGGCGCCACCGGCGGCGCCACCGCAGAGCCGCTGCCCGATGACCAGCAAAAACTGGTCTACATCCCGTCCTACGGCTGGGCGGGCTCAGACATCTCGCAGTCTCCGCTCAAGATCGGCATCAGCATGGCGATCTCGCAGACCCTCGAGGCGCTGATCACCCTGGACAAGGACAGCAAGCCCCAACCGAAGCTGGCCGATTCGTGGGCATGGACGGATCCGACAACCCTCGTCTTCAAGCTTCACCCGGGCGTCAAGTTCAGCGACGGCCAGCCCTTCACTGCGGCCGACATCAAAGGCTCGATCGAGCGGTACATCGGGTGGGGCGCGGCGTTGAGGACGGTGCTCGCTCCGATCACGAGCGTGACGGCGACCGATGATCTCACGGTCACGATCAAGACCTCGGCGCCGACCGGCACCCTGCTCGGCGTCCTCTCCCTGGTCCGCATCGGTCAGGGGAAGTTCTCCCACTCCGACACGAAGATCGCCGCCGACAACACGTACTGGTCGAAGCCGATCGGCACCGGCCCGTTCATCATCAGCGACTACGTGGCCAACGACCACTTCACCTTCACCCGGAACGACAGCTACTGGGGGACGAAGGCGAAGCTGAAGACCCTCACGATGAAGCAGGTCACCGACGTCAACGGCAAGATCACCGCCCTGGCGAATGGTGAGGCGCAGGTCGTGGGCGACGTGCCCTACGACCAGATCGCGCAGGTGAAGGGCATGTCGAACGTGACGTTTACCCAACAGGACAGCCTCAACTACTACTTCCTGTGGTTCGACAACAAGAACCAGTACCTGAAGGACCAGCGGGTCCGACAGGCGATGTGGCAGGCGCTCGACCTGCCGACGATCCAGCAGCAGCTTTCGGCGACACGGCCTCGGTCATGACCGCATACTGTCCGGTCGCTGCGTTCGGCTGCGTCCCTCCGTCGGCTGGGTTCCCGAAGTACGACCAGGCTGGTGCCAAGAAGCTGCTGGCCGACGCCGGGTACGCGAGCGGCTTCACCGTCGACGTGATCTACAGCATCGCGAACGGCGCCGGGTTCGCGAACATGATGCAGGCGTTCATCTCGGCATGGAAAGCGGTCGGCATCACCGTGACCCCGAAGGCGCTGGATCCGGCGACCTGGCTGAAGACGTTCAGCACCGTGAACCCTGACGGCACACACGGGTGGAACATGGACATCCAGCCGAACCAGACCATCACTGGGGACGCGGACTACACGATCTATCGCTATACAACTGCGCGGCAGCCCGTCTCGGGTACTGCAACAACGATCTCGACAAGATCACCACGCAGGCCCAGCAGATCTCCGACCAGGATGCCCGACTGAAGCTGTACCAGCAGGCCGCGGACATCATGGCGAAAGACACTCCGGCCGTCCCGCTCTTCGAGGTCAAGGTCAACGCCGCCACGACCAAGGCCGTGCAGGGGTTGGTCATCCCGCCGAACGAGTTCATCGACTTCAGCACCGTCTATCTGACCAAGTGAGACGCCAGTAGGTCGGTGTGGGGGCGGCGCCGGAGGCGCCGTCCCCACACCGGATCGAGGACGACGGAAAGGTCTGGCATGGACAGAGTCCTCACCTACGATCGCGGTCTCGAGCGGTTCAATCCGCTGGCTCGCGTCATGACGTACGACGACTTCGACAAGGGCTTCAACGGCTGGATGGACCTCACGCCGAACTACGTCTATGACGACTACGAGTCCTTCGAGTCGTACGTCGACCTCTCGAGCTGGGCACCGACAATGCTCAGCTCTGCGGCGATGCGGTTCGCGTCGTCTCACGGCTCGATGGAGGGCACATACTCCCTCAAGCTGACCACGGCGCCGACTGGCGGCCCGCACACGGAACCACCGCGACCGGGCAGCATGGGGCACGCCATCAAGCGTCTGTCGCGTTTCGGCAACCCGACGAAGATCCAGATCGAGACGTGGTACGCCTACACCCCTGCGCAAGACCGAGTCGGTCTGGGCGAGAAGGACATCCGCGCTTTCGGATTCTTCTTCGACGTGCAGGACTCCGAATCCCGCTATATGCCGGGCGTGCGATATGTGAACTCCCTCGGGGGCACCCTGGTGAAGCGGTGGCAGTACTACAAGGTGGCCGAAGGAGTCACCCAGAGGACTGGAACTTCGGTGTCAGGGACGGGTGGTGCGTGCCGGGAGTCGACAACCAGTGGTTCGGTCGCCGCTTCGAGGACGGCTCGGCCGACGGGTACCAGTGGTGCCTGATGGGGAACAAGACCTGCTGTACAACGAGAGCCCCGACAAGATCAACTGGATCTATCTTCGCCTCACCGTGGATGTGCAGCGGCGCGAGTACATCGAGCTTCAGTCGATGGACCAGGTCTTCGATCTGCGAGGAATCTCACCGACGCTCACTGCGGGCTACAAGTCGATCGACAACCTCATCAACCCCGTCTTCTTCGTGGAGACGGACACAGACCGGTCCGTGCATCTCTTCCTCGACTCCGTCGTCTACTCGACGGAGTGACCTTCCGGATCGAGAGAGCAGGAACGTCCATGTTCGTCACCGAACCCTCTGAGACACGCCAGTCGTCGGAAGCTACGACGTCGTGGTCTGCGGAGGTGGGCCCTCCGGCCTTATCGCAGCGATCGCGGCGGCGCGCAACGGAGCCCGGACGCTACTCATCGAGCGATACGGGTTCGTAGGCGGTATGTCGACGAGCGCCCTGGTCACGCCGATCAGCGAGTTCCGACTCGGGGACAGCTATCACATCGGCGGCATCCGCTCGAGCTGATGCGCCGCGCGGCAGAACTGGTGGCGCAGACCTCGACCGTGACAGCGGCAATTATCCGGTGAACGACGAGATACTCGAACTCGCGGGGCAGCGCCTGCTGGTCGAAGCAGGGGTGGCACTGCTGTACCACTCCTGGTTCTCGGGCTGCATCGTCGATGACGGTCGCGTCACGCACGTGACGTCCAGAACAAGGCGGGCCGTGTCGCATACCGGGCAATCGTCGTCGTCGACTCAGCGGAGATGCTGACGTCGTCGCGCCGTTTAACTGCCCGTCGTCAAGAGCGATGTCCTGCGGCCCGCCACGTCGTGGCTCCAGCTAGGCGCGTCCACACCACGGGCTCCAGCCACTTCGGCGATGCGGTGGACGGTGTCCTGCCGGTCTCCGCGACGATTCGCGACCGGCTTACCGCACTGTATTCCGACGGCGAGCTTCCGATCTTCGGCGGTCCATGGATCAACTCGTTCTTCCACGACGGCATGGTGAGCATCAACCTCCTCGCGAGCCGACTGATGCAAGCGACCCCGAGTGGTTCAGCCACACCGAGGTGGCGAGTCTTCAAGAGGCGCTGTATCAGTTCATCGACGTGCTGCGGCAGGAGCTCCGGGAGTCCGGGACTGCTGGCTGGCGAAATCGGGCATCCAGACGGGTGTTCGCG
>CAWBEH010000016.1:0-251407 GCA_963787725.1 uncultured Actinomycetota bacterium
TTTGTCCCTTGACTTGTCCACTGGACATTGGCTGGAGTTGAAGGACCCGGAGTCCTGACCCCGAACCAGGAGCCTGCAATGTCGCTTCTCCGCGCCCCGTGGCGGGTTCCCGCCCTGCTCGCCGCCACCGCTCTGCTGGTCACCTCGCCCGCGTGGGGTCAGCCCCCGACGGCGGCCGCCGCGCCGGGCGACGTGGCGTTCGCCAGCTCCTTCGAGGCGAACCAGTCGCCGCCGACCTGGGTCAGCACGCCCGAGGGCACCAAGAGCTCCGGGGTCACCGGGCCGGCGCCCACGGGCATCCCCGGCGACTTCACCGCGACCAACACCGGCGTGACGGCCAGCGCCGAGAACGCCCCGAACGAGACGGCGGCCAAGGCGGTCGACGGCGACGAGAACAGCAAGTGGCTGGCCTTCGCCTCGACCGGGTGGCTCCGGGTGAGCTTCGCGCAGGGCGTCACGGCCAAGCGGTACGCCCTGACCAGCGCGAACGACTCCCCTGAGCGCGACCCGCGCGACTGGCAGGTCCAGGGCTCCAACGACAACGGCGCCACGTGGACCACCATCGACAGCAAGACGGGGCAGAGCTTCGACCAGCGGTTCCAGACCAAGGTGTTCGAGGTCCCGACGAACGCCACCGCATACGCCGCATACCGGCTCAACATCACGGCGAACCAGAGCGGCAACATCATCCAGCTCGCCGAGTTCCGCCTCTCCGACGGCAGCCCGGCGGTCCTGCCGAGCGGGCCCATGGTCGCCGAGGTGGGCAACGGTCCCACCAGCGCCTACAACGCCAAGACCGGCGTCGGCTTCACCGGCCTCAAGGCGCTCCGGTATGCGGGTCAGGTCACCGGTGCGGCCGGCGGCAAGGCGTGGGACAAGGTCTACGACGTCGACCTCCCGGTCGGCGCGCGGACCGAGCTCTCGTACCGCATCTTCCCCGATCTCACCAAGGGTGACCTGCGCTACCCCAGCACGTACGCGTCGGTCGACCTCGCCTTCACCGACGGGACGTACCTGTCGGACCTCCCCGCGGTGGACCAGCTCGGCTTCGGGATGAGCCCGCGCGCCCAGGGGACATCGAAGGCGCTCTACGCCAACCAGTGGAACCCGCGGTCGACCCTCGTCGGGGCGGTCGCGGCGGGCAAGACGATCGACCGGATCCTCGTCGGCTACGACAACCCGGCCGGACCCGCCGACTTCGGCGGCTGGGTGGACGACCTCGTCGTCCGTGAGGCGGCAGCCGGTCGTCGTCGGCCGGCCCAGCGACCACGTCATCACCACGCGGGGGACGCAGTCCAACGGCAACTTCTCGCGGGGCAACAACTTCCCGGCGACCGCCGTCCCTCAGGGCTTCAACTTCTGGACCCCGGTGACGGACGCCGGCTCGACGTCGTGGCTGTACGAGTACCACCGCGACAACGACGCGAACAACCGGACGCGCATCGAGGCGTTCTCGGCGAGCCACGAACCGAGCCCGTGGATGGCCGACCGCGACACCTTCCAGCTCATGCCGTCGACGGCCGCCGGCACCCCGAACGCCAGCCGCAGCGCCCGCTCCCTGCCGTTCGGCCACGAGAACGAGGTCGCGCGGGCGCACTACTACGGCGTGACGTTCGACAACGGCCTGAAGGCCGAGATCGCGCCGACCGACCACGCCGCGGCCATGCGGTTCACGTACCCGGACGCCAACGCGAACGTCATCTTCGACAACGTCAGCAACGCCGGCGGGCTGACCGTCGACGCCGCGAGCCGCTCGTTCAGCGGGTACTCCGACGTGCGCGCGGGTCAGGACGGCGCCACCCGGATGTTCGTCTACGGCACCCTCGACGCACCGGTCACCGCCAGCGGCACCCTCTCCGGTGGCGGTGGGTCCAACGTCACCCGCTACGCCAAGGTCGACGCCGGGGCCTCGAAGACGGTCACCGTCCGGCTGGCCACCTCGCTGATCAGCCTGGACCAGGCGAAGAAGAACCTCGCCATGGAGATCCCGGACAGCCGCACCTTCGACCAGGTGCGCGACGCCGCGCAGGACGCCTGGGACCAGGTGCTCGGCCGGGTCGAGGTCGAGGGCGCGAGCGCCGACCAGCTGACGACGCTCTACTCGAACCTCTACCGCCTCTACCTGTACCCGAACTCCGCGTTCGAGAACACCGGCTCCGCGGCGGCCCCGAAGTACCAGTACGCCAGCCCGGTCCAGCCGGCCGCCGCGAGCACGCCGACGCAGACCGGCGCGAAGATCGTCGACGGGAAGATGTACGTCAACAACGGGTTCTGGGACACCTACCGGACCACGTGGCCGGCCTACTCGCTGCTCACGCCGAACAAGGCTTCGGAGATGGTCGACGGCTTCGTCCAGCAGTACCGCGACGGCGGGTGGATCGCCCGCTGGTCGTCGCCGGGCTACGCCAACCTCATGACCGGCACGAGCTCCGACGTGGCCTTCGGCGACGCCTACACCAAGGGCGTGCCGCTCAAGGACGTCCAGTCCACCTACGAGGCCGCGGTCCGCAACGCGACCGTGACCCCACCGGGGAACCCGAACAACTCCAACGTCGGCCGGAAGGGGCTGCAGCAGTCCGCCTTCCTCGGCTTCACGCCGACCACCGTCGGTGAGGGCGTCTCCTGGGCGCTCGAGGGCTACATCAACGACTACGGCATCGCGAAGATGGCCGAGAAGCTGTCCGGCGAAGCGAAGCTCGACCAGGCGACGCGCGACCGGTACCGGACCGAGGCCGCGTACTTCCTCAACCGGTCCCAGAACTACGTGAAGATGTTCGACCCCAAGGTCGGCTTCTTCCAGGGCTTCGACGCGAACCACGTGCCGAGCAAGACGCCCGCGCAGTACGACCCACTCGACTGGGGTGGCGACTACACCGAGACCGACGGCTGGAACTTCGCGTTCCACGCGCCGCAGGACGGCCAGGGCCTGGCCAACCTCTACGGCGGCCGGGCCGGCCTGGGACAGAAGCTGGACCAGTTCTTCGCGACGCCCGAGGACGCCATGCACCCGGGCGGCTACGGCGGCGTGATCCACGAGATGCTCGAGGCGCGCGATGTCCGGATGGGCCAGCTCGGCATGAGCAACCAGGTCTCGCACCACATCCCGTACATGTACGACTACGCGGGACAGCCGTCCAAGACCGCCGAGAAGGTCCGCGAGATCATGTCGCGGCTGTACTCGGGCAGCGAGATCGGCCAGGGGTACGCCGGCGACGAGGACAACGGGGAGACCTCGGCCTGGTGGCTGTTCAGCGCCATGGGCTTCTACCCGCTGCAGATGGGCGACGGCCACTACGCCGTCGGCTCGCCCCTCTTCACGAAGATGACCCTCCACCTCGACAACGGCAAGACGCTGACGGTCAACGCGCCGAACAACTCGGCGAAGAACATCTACGTCACCGGCCTGTCCGTCAACGGCGTCGCGCGCGACCAGGCGTGGATCGACCACTCGACGATCGCGAACGGCGGCACGGTCACGTTCACGATGGGCTCCGCGCCGACCGCGTGGGGGAAGGCCCAGCAGCTCCCGTCCATCACGACCGGCGACCAGCCCCCGACCCCGCTCGATGACCTCACCGGGTCCGGGCAGGGCCAGGCGTCCGGCGTCGGCTCCGCGGCCGCGCTGACCGACAACACGTCGCTCACCGAGACGACGCTGCCGACCGGGCAGGCCATGACGTACCGGTTCGTCGCGCCGAAGAACGCGGTCCAGCAGTACACGCTGACCTCGGGCACCGGTGGCGGCACGCCCACGGCGTGGCGGCTCGAGGCGTCCAACGACGGCAAGAGCTGGAAGGAGGTCGACGCCCGCAGCAACGAGACGTTCGACTGGCGGCTGCAGACGCGCCCGTTCAAGGTCAAGAACCCCGGTCAGTACCAGTACTACCGGCTGACCGTGACCGCTGCCTCCGCCGGCAACGCATCCCTCGCCGAGCTCGAGCTCATCGGGCGGCCGGGTCGCCTGCTGACCGACCAGGAGTACGTCGACTCGTATGCGGCCGGTCTCGACCTGGGCGACACCTCCGCGGTCACGGCGAACCTCTCGCTGCCGACCGGGGACGGCACGACCACGGTCGCCTGGAAGAGCTCCGACACCTCGTGGCTGACCGACGCCGGGCTGCTGGTCCGGCGCCCGGCGGTCGGGCAGCCGCCGGTCACGGTCAAGCTCACCGTCACGGTCACCAAGGGGACGGCCACGACCACCCGGACCTTCGACGTCACCATCGCTCCGTGGACCGCCGCGGACATGACCTATCCCGCGGGCACGGACCTGGCGACGAGCTTCCAGGACGGCCAGCCGCAGCCGCTCAGCAACGCCCGGCTGATCTCCAGCCACATCGGCGAGTTCTGTTGCGGCATCGGTGGGATGGAGACGACCCGCGGGTCGGTCAACAGCATCCCGCAGCACGACGGCGACGCCGCGCTGCTGTTCTCGGGTGAGGCCGTCGACCCCGAGCCCTCGGCAGCGTCCAGTGCGGTGCTCCCGGCGAGCGGGATCTGGGTCAAGCCCGGTGCGCAGATGTCCTACTGGGTCTACCCCGAGGCCGGTACCGGCAGGGTGAGCACCTACGTCGCCATGGACATCCTCTTCACCGACGGGACCTACCTGCACGACCTCGCGGCCGCCGCGAGCAACGGCGGGACGTCGGCGCCGACCAGCCAGGGCGCCCTCCTGCAGACGAACGCATGGCAGCAGGTCACCCTTGACGTCGGTGCGGTGGCCGCGGGCAAGCAGATGCAGTCCGTGGTGTTCTCGTTCGGGTCCGGCGACCTCAACGGCCAGTACCGCGGCTTCGTCGACAGCGTGGCCCTGACCCACCCGGCGAGCAGCTGACCACCTCCCCGGGAGGATTCACCACAACCCCCTGTGGTGGATCCTCCCGGGGCAGCGCTCACCCGCGCGGACCTGTGGACGAGGGGCGGCGCGGAGAGGCGATGCTGGCCACGCTGGACGGCGTGGCGACTCTCGATAGCGGCGAACTGCGTGCGCTCGCGGACTTCCAGCACGGCGTCCTGACACGGGGCCAGGCAATGCGGAGTGGTCTGACGCCCCGTCAGGTGGACTACCGCGTGGCGTCTGGGCGATGGTCGCGCCTGCACGCGGGGGTCTTCCTCACGCAGCCCGGTCGCAGCGACCGGGCCAGCGCCCATTCGGCCGCCGTGCTTGCCTGTGGAGCGGGGGCGGTGCTGTCCCATGCCAGCGCGGCGGTCGATCTCGGACTGGTCCGCACCGCGCCCCGCTCGTGCACGTCACCGTTCCGTGGACCCGGCGGGTGGTCGACCGCGAGGGAGTAGATGTGCACCGGGCGATGAGAGTCGTGGACGCCACCGAGGTGTGGCAGTGGCCGCCCCGCACGTCGGTGGAGCAGACCGTCATCGACGTCGCGGCTCTGGGGACCGCTGACGACGCCATCGCCGTGGCGGCGCTCGCGTGCCAGCGCGGTCTGACGTGGTACCGACCCCTGCGCGATGAGCTCGCTGGTCGCGTGCGCCACCCGCATCGCACGGTGCTGGGGGAGGCGCTGGCGGACATCGGCGAGGGCTCCCAGAGCACTCTGGAGGTGCGCTTCGTCCGGGATGTCGCTCGACCTCATGGCCTCCCCGCGGGACGGTTGCAGCGCTCGACGCGGGCCGGCATCCACGACGTCGGCTACGACGACCAAAGGGTCCTCGTCGAGCTCGACGGCCTGGCCTTCCACGGAGACGTTCGGTCTCGAGTGGCCGACACACGACGAGACCGGCGTGGCGCCGGCCGCGGATGGCTCACCGTACGGGTGGTGTGGGTCGACGTCGCGCTCCACGCGTGCACGACCGCCGCCGATGTCGGTGCAGTCCTGAACGACCGGGGGTGGATGGATCGGGTCACGCCCTGCCGACGCCATGATTGCGCCGTCCGCCTCTTCACGCGCTGACCGCCTGGCGGGAGTAGATCGCTACATCCGGGTGTCGCGGATCCTCCCGCGCGATCGGTCACCCACTCACGCCGCGCCGCTGGCCCGCACGACGAAGTCGGCGAGGTCGGCGCTCTGCTGCACCCGCGAGGGTTCGTGGACGTACATCATGTGGCCCGCGTCGTAGTAGGCGTGCTCGATGTTCTCTCGGAGCGCATCGGGGATGCGCAGGTGGGCGACGACGTCCTCGGCCGCGAAGTACGGCGTGGCGCCGTCGTACCGTCCGTAGGCGACGTGCACCTTCAGGTGCGCGTTCTGGCGCATCGCCCGCTCCAAGCTCGGTGACACGTCGACCGGCCGGCCCTCGAACTCCTTGTACGACCACGGGTGGACGCGCGACGAGATCTGCTCGTAGTGCAGGTCGTTGCGGTATTCGAGCTCGTCGCGGACGTACGCGTTGAAGGCGGCGGCGTACGGTCCGACGATCGCGTCGTAGGACGGGTCGGTCTCGGTCATCTCGGCGATCGCGCTCTCGGCCGGCCCGGTGAACCGGGAGTCCAGCCGGCCGACGACCAGGCGGCGGTCGCGCAGCAGCTCGGTGAAGTACCGCAGGTGCTCGATCCGCAGGTCGGCCCGGTCGACGTAGTCCTCGCTCAGCCCGGACAGCCGGGCGATGGTCGCCACGGCCTCGGACCGCTCGGCCGGGGTGAGCCGGTCGCCCCGCGACAGCACCCACGGATAGTCGCGCGACGCATACGCCTCGGCCTCGGTGAGCAGGGACCGCAGTCCGCGGCGCCCCTGCCGGCCGTGGACGTGCGACACCGCGGCGTACGTCGGTAGGTAGAGGGCGTGGGCCCGGTCGTTGCGCTGCTTCTCGAAGTCGATCGAGCTGAGGTCGAGGACGCTGGAGATGAGCATCACGCCGTTGAGGTACATGCCGTAGCGGCCCTGCAGGTGCTCGGCCAGGGCCGCGGCGCGCAGCGTGCCGTAGGACTCCCCGGCGAGGAACTTCGGCGACATCCACCGGTTGTTGCGGGTGGTCCAGAGGCGGATGACCTCCGCGACGGACTCGAGATCGCCCTGGAACCCGTGGTACGGCTCGGGTTTGCCGCCCTCGACCGCCCGCGAGTACCCGGTGGACACCGGGTCGACGAAGACGAGGTCGCTGACGTTCAGCAGGGACTCGGCGTTGTCCGCGAGACCGTAGGGCGGCGGGAGCAGGTCGCCCACGTCGCCCATGAGGACGCGGCGCGGGCCGAGCAGACCGAGGTGCAGCCAGACGCTCGACGATCCAGGACCGCCGTTGAAGGCGAAGGTGACCGGGCGGTCGGCGGGCTTGGCGCCGTCGAGGACGTACGTCGTCACCGAGACCTCGGCCTTCGGGCGGAAGCCGGTGAAGACACCGTCCTCGTAGACCTCCTCGCGCAGCACCAGGCGCCCGGTGACGGCGGTGTAGCGCAGGGAGCGGCGGCCGACGCGCAAGGTATGCGTCGTGGTCACGAGGTCGTCGGCCGGCTCGGCCGGCCGCTTCGTCACCTCGGTGACGGTCTCCGTCGTGGTCTGCGACTCCGGCTCACCCCGCAGTGCCGGGGTCACGGCGGCGGGGTCGGCAGCCGCGGTCGTGGTGGCGTCGTCGGGCACCGGGCCACCCTAACCAGCCCTCCGGTCGGGTCCCCGCGAAGTATCGGAGCGGAGCGGAGTTACTTCGCGGGGTGGCTCAGTGGTCGCGGCCAGCCGGCGGGCCGGCGGTCGCGGCGAACGGCTGGGGGGCGTCGAGCCCCTCTTCAGCGAACGCCGACACGATACGGCCGCCGATGCTCTCGGCCTGGTCGGCGGGTACCAGCGCGATGGCCGAGCCGCCGAAGCCGCCGCCGGTCATCCGAGCGCCTAGAGCACCGGACCGCAGCGCCGTGTCGACGACGAGGTCCAGCTCGCGGCAGGACACCTCGTAGTCGTCGCGCAACGAGATGTGGGACGCCACGAACAACCGGCCCACCTCCCCGAAGTCGCCGCGCCGCAACGCGTCCACGCAGTCACGGACCCGCTGGATCTCCGTGACGACGTGGCGGACGCGCGCGCGGGAGACGTCGTCGCGCAGCCGGTCGAGAGCCGCGCTCAGGTCCGCCGGGTCGACCTCGCGCAGCGTCTCGACGCCGAGGATCCCCGCGGCCTCCTCGCATGCCGTGCGGCGGGCGGCGTACTGGCCGTCGACCAGCGCGTGCTCCGCGCGGGTGTCGACGACGAGGAGGGCGAGACCGTGCGACCCGAGCCGCACCGGGATCTGATCGACCCCTCCCGACCGGCAGTCGAGGAGGATCGCATGGTCCGTCGTCGCTCGCATCGACGCGGCCTGGTCCATCCCGCCGGTCGGCGCGCCGGCGATCTCGTTCTCGGCGCGCTGGCACCATGCCGCGGCGCGGGCGCGGCCGGCGTCGTCGTCGAGGATGCCGAGCCCCAGCAGGTCGGAGAGGGCGGCGACCAGGGCGCACTCGAGGGCCGCCGAGCTGGACAGCCCGGCCCCGACCGGCACCTCGCTGGCGATCGCGACGTCGAGCCCCGGCAGGGCGTACCCCTCCTGGCCCAGGACCCAGCAGACCCCCGCGAGGTACGCGACCCAGCCCTGCGGGTTGCCGGGCTCGACGTCCTCGAGCGCGACGTCGACCACCCCACCCGGTGCCGAGGTGCTGACGGCGCGCAGCCGGCCGTGGTCCTGCAGCCGCACCGCCGCATACGTCCGCTGGGGCAACGCGATGGGGAGGGCGAGGCCGCCGTTGTAGTCGGTGTGCTCCCCGATGAGGTTGACCCGTCCGGGGGCCGACCAGATCCCGGCCGGGTCGGCGCCGAAGGTGCGCCCGAAGAGGGCAGTGGCGTCGTCCACGAACGTCACCCTGCCACAATGCACCGCATGTCCTCGGCGGCCCCGGCCATCGCTACGCGCGGCGACGCCACCCTGGTCGGAGTCTCGATCCCGGTCCCGGCGCCGTTCGGTGAGGAGCTGCAGCAGCGGCGGGCGTCGTACGGCGACCCGCTCGCCGACAGCACCCCGGCGCACATCACCCTGCTCGGCCCCACGGAGGTCGTCCACACCGAGGTAGGCGAGCTGATGGCCCACCTCGGCGACGCGGCCCGCTCGGTCGAACCGTTCGTGGTCGTCCTCCGGGGAACCGGCACCTTCCGTCCGGTCTCCGACGTGGTCTTCGTCCAGGTGGCCCGGGGGATCTCGGCCTGCGAGCAGCTGGAGCACGGCATCCGGAAGGGCCGCTGGGGCGTCGAGCTGGCCTTCCCCTACCACCCGCACGTGACCGTGGCGCACGATGTGGCGGAGGGCGAGCTGGACCGGGCCTTCGACGAGCTCGCCCACTTCGTCGCGACCTTCGAGGTCCGCAGCTTCCATCTCTACGTTCAGGATGGGGGCGGGACGTGGGTCCCGGTCCGGGAGTTTCCCCTCGGTGACGTGGCTGGTGACCTGGCTGGTGACTGGGTGAGTGACCAGGCCGGACAGGCCGACGGGTGAAGCAGCTCTGGGAGAGGGTCAAGCGCCTCAAGCCGTACCGTGCGAACCAGCGGTACAACGAGGTCCGCGGGAACGTTCTCTCAGCCGGGATCGCCTACTACGCGTTCTTCTCCGTGTTCCCGGCGTTCGCCATCGCGGCCGTGGTGTTCGGGTTCGTCCTGCGCGGGAACCCGGAGCTGCTGACCCAGGTGAGCGACGCCCTCAACAACGCGCTGCCCGGCTTCGTGAAGACCCCGGACAACCCCAACGGGCTGATCACCCTCGAGGCGCCCAACCTGTCCCTCCTCACCATCAGCGGCGCCATCGCCGTCGTCACCCTGGTGCTCTCGGCCCTCGGCTGGATCGGGTCCTACCGGGACGGGATCAGGGCCGCGCTCGGTGCCCCAGGCTCACCCGGCAACCTCCTCACCGACAAGCTGCGCGACCTCGGCGTGTTCACGCTGCAGGGCCTGGCGTTCCTCGTGTCGGCGGTCCTGACCAGCGTCCTGGCGGCGGCGTCCGGGTGGATCGCCGAGCGCGTCGGGCTGGGGGAGCGGACCTTTCTCGTCCAGATCGCCGGCTACCTCGTCGGGTACGTCATCGACGTCTCCATCCTCGTCCTGCTCCTGCGCGTGCTGTCCGGAGTCGACCTGCCGGGGGCCGTGCTCTGGCAGGCCGCCCTGGTCGGTGGTCTGCTGCTGACCGTGGTCAAGCTGTTCGGGGCCCAGCTGATCGCCAGCGCGACCAGGAGCCCGCTGCTCGGGTCGGTCGTGGCGGTCATCGGGCTGCTCTTCTGGCTCAACCTCATCGCCCGCATCGTGGTGCTCTCCGCCAGCTGGGCCGCGGTCAGCCTCGCCGACCGCGAGGACCCCGAGGCGATCGCCGACGCCTACGACGTGGACGGGAAGCCGGTTGCGGGCGGCGGCGAGCGACCGCTCCGGCACACCACCGTCCGGCTGGTCCCACCGTCGACGGCGTCCGCTGGCGTCGCGGATCCGACGGTGTCGCGCGAGCGTGACCGGGTGGCGGTCGTGGCCGGCGCAGTCCTCGGGGCGGCCGCGGCGACGGCGGTGGCGGGCGCGGCGCGGCGCTGGTTCTCGCGCTGACCGGGTCAGCCGCCGGGACCGACCCGTCGCACCCACCGGCGCAGGAGCACGACCGCCAGCAGCCCGAGCACGACGACGACCAGCCAGGTGAGCGGGCTGCGCGCGACCGCGGCCGCGGAGGAGAGCAGCAACGGACCGGGGTTGCCTCCGGCGCCGGCCTCCTCGGCCGCCACCACGGGGGACAGCGAGGTCGTGGCCGCCGGAACCGGCTCCTTGGTCGTCGCCGAGGGGACCGGGGTCACTGCCTTGGTCGGCGCCGACGTTCCGCCCAGCTCGGGCGGCTGAGCGGCCCCGGGCGCCACGAGCGTCCCGACCGACCGCAGCCATGCCCCGTTGGCGAACGCCCAGTCCAGCAGTGCGGCCTGGCGCGTCCAGCTCGGCGTGACCGTGCTCCCCATCTGGGTGATGAGCAGCGTGCGGCCGTTCCGGGTGGCGGCACCGATGAAGGTGTTCCGCGCTCCGGTCGTGTACCCGTTCTTGATTCCGATCGTTCCCGGGTACTTCTGCAGCAGCGTGTTGTGGTTCTGGATCTCGAACGGCGGGAAGACCTTCCCGTTGCGGTCGGTCGCGCCGGGGAACGTGTACGTCCTCGTTGCGGCCACCTGCCGGTATGCGGGTAGCTCCATCACCGCACGCCCGAACAGCGCGAGGTCGTAGGCGCTGGACCGCTGCCCGGGAGCGTCCAGCCCGGACGGGTCGACCGCGACGGTGTCCCAGGCGCCCAGCTGGGCGGCCTTCGCGTTCATCTCCGCGATGGTCTTGTCCCGCCCCCCGTACGCGTCGGCGAGCGCGTAGGCCGTGTCGTTCCCACTCATGAGGACGAGTCCGTGAAAAAGGTCGTCGACCGTGTACGTCGCCCCGGAGACCATGCCCACCCGGGTGCCGTCAGCATTGACCTCGTCGTCGGTCGCGACGACCTTCGTGGTCGCCGAAACGGCCGGCATGACGACCAGCGACGTGAGCGTCTTCATCGTGCTGGCCGGCAACAGCCACGCGTGTGGGTTCTTGGCGGCGAGGACCTGCCCCGTGTCCATGTCGGCGATGACGTACGACACCTCGCTGCCGTCGGGCGGAGCCGGGACCGAGTCGGGCTTGTCGACGACCACACCGGTGCCGGCCAGCAGAGGTCCGCCGACGGTGTGCTCCGGGGACACGCTGGGGGCGGGGATGGGTGTCGGCGGGGCGATGACGCATACGGTCTTGGGCGTCGGAGCGGACGGCGGTTGGGTCACCGTGCCGGGAGTCTGGCCGCTCGGACAGGTGACCGGGGTGGGCGTCGGGTCGGCCGCGACTGCTGCGCCGACCGGCGCGACGACCACGAGGACCAGCGCGGTCGCGAGGGTCGCCGCCCAGCCGCGAACCGGCCTCCGGGTGGGGCGCGCCGTCGACATGTCAGGGGGAGGGTACGTCATCGGCCTGCGTGTGCAGGGTCACTCGGGGGATCTCGAGGCGGAGCCCTCCGGGCGTCGGGTTACACTCCCGAACGGCCCCAGGGACCAGCAGGATGGCCGGAACGCAGCCGGAGCTAAGGAGTCACGGATGACGCAGACCCACCTCGGTGGAGACTCCTCCGGATCAGCGGCGTCCGGGGTCCAGTCCCCGGGGCGGGCCAGCATCGCGGCGCGCACCCTGCGCACCGACCGCTGGTGGGTCGAGCCGGCCGTCACCTTCACCCTGCTCGTCGCGTGGCTGCTGTACGCGCTGGTCCGCACGGCGTCCCAGCGCTACTACTTCGTCGAGGAGTACCACTACCTCTCCCCGTTCTCGTCGCCCTGCCTCTCGGCCTCCTGCGTCCCCGCTGCTCGCGACTTCGGGACGTGGTTCGGCGAGTTCCCGCCGTTCGTCCCGCTCGGGCTGCTGGTCCTGCCGTTCCTGCTCGGGTTCCGGCTGACCTGCTACTACTACCGCAAGGCCTACTACCGGTCGTTCTGGCTCTCGCCCCCGGCGTGCGCCGTCGCGGAGCCGCACGGGAAGTACACCGGCGAGACGCGGTTCCCCCTGATCCTGCAGAACGCGCACCGGTACTTCTTCTACGCCGCGATCGTCGTGTCGCTCATCAACACCTACGACGTGATCCGGGCGTTCCACGGCAAGGACGGCGGGTTCGGCATCGGGCTCGGGACCCTCATCATGCTGGTCAACGTCGTCTTCCTCTGGGCCTACACGGCCTCGTGCCACTCCTGCCGCCACCTCATCGGCGGCCGGCTGCGGCACTTCTCCAAGCACCCGACCCGCTACTGGCTGTGGACGCAGGTGTCGAAGCTCAACACCCGTCACATGGAGCTGGCCTGGACGACCCTCGGGACGCTCATGGTGACCGACGCCTACATCGGGCTCGTGTCAGCGGGCGTCCTGACCGACCTGAGGCTGGTGAACTGACATGGCCGCTGCTGACGCGACGTCCGACCCGACGGCGACCGAGGTCGAGCGCTACGAGTACGACGTCCTCATCATCGGTGCCGGTGGTGCCGGGCTCCGCGCGGCGATCGCCGCCCGCGAAGCCGGTATGCGGGTCGCCGTCATCTGCAAGTCCCTGTTCGGCAAGGCGCACACGGTCATGGCCGAGGGCGGCATCGCCGCGAGCATGGGCAACGTCAACAGCAACGACAACTGGCAGGTCCACTTCCGCGACACGATGCGGGGCGGCAAGTTCCTCAACTCGTGGCGGATGGCCGAGCTGCACGCCAAGGAGGCGCCCGAGCGGGTCTGGGAGCTGGAGACCTACGGCGCCCTGTTCGACCGGACCCCGGACGGCAAGATCAGCCAGCGCAACTTCGGCGGCCACGAGTACCCCCGCCTGGCCCACGTCGGCGACCGGACCGGCCTGGAGCTGATCCGCACGATGCAGCAGAAGATCGTCTCGCTGCAGCAGGACGACGACAAGGCCAACGGTGACGCCGAGGGGTTCCTACGCGTCTTCGCCGAGTGCACCGTCACCGACCTGCTCAGCACCCCGACCGGCGAGATCGCCGGCGCGTTCGGGTACTGGCGGGAGAGCGGCCGGTTCATCCGGTTCGACGCGCCGGCCGTGGTGCTCGCGACCGGCGGCATCGGCAAGTCGTTCAAGGTGACGTCGAACTCCTGGGAGTACACGGGCGACGGCCACGCCCTGGCCATGCGGGCCGGATCGACGCTGGTCAACATGGAGTTCGTCCAGTTCCACCCCACGGGGATGGTCTGGCCGCCGTCGGTCAAGGGGATCCTCGTCACCGAGTCGGTCCGCGGCGACGGCGGCGTCCTGAAGAACTCCGAGGGCAAGCGGTTCATGTTCGACTACGTGCCCGACGTGTTCCGCGGGCAGTACGCGCAGACCGAGGACGAGGGGGACCGGTGGTACACCGACCCCGACAACAACAAGCGGCCGCCGGAGCTGCTCCCGCGTGACGAGGTCGCCCGCGCGATCAACTCCGAGGTCAAGGCCGGCCGCGGCTCCCCGCACGGCGGCGTCTTCCTCGACATCGCGTCGCGGCGTCCGGCCGCCGAGATCATGAAGCGGCTGCCCTCGATGCACCACCAGTTCAAGGAGCTGGCCGACGTCGACATCACCGCGGAGCCGATGGAGGTCGGCCCGACCTGTCACTACGTGATGGGTGGCGTCGAGGTCGACCCCGACACCGGCGCGGCCATGCGCGTGCCCGGCCTGTTCGCCGCCGGCGAGGTCTCCGGCGGGATGCACGGCTCGAACCGGCTGGGCGGCAACTCGCTGTCCGACCTCCTGGTGTTCGGCAACCGGGCCGGTCTCGGCGCTGCCACCTACGTCTCAGGCCTCGGCGACTCCCGGCCCACGGTCGACCAGGATGTCGTCGACGCGGCGGCGGCGACGGCCGTGCGGCCGTTCGAGCTGGAGGGTGGGGAGAACCCCTACACGCTCCACCAGGAGCTGCAGCAGACGATGAACGACCTCGTCGGCATCATCCGCAAGGAGGCGGAGATGGCCGAGGCCCTCACCAAGATCGACGAGCTCAAGGAGCGCGCCCAGCACCTCAGCGTCGAGGGTGGCCGGCGGTTCAACCCGGGCTGGCACCTGGCTCTCGACCTGCGCAACATGCTCCTCGTCAGCGAGTGCGTCGCGCGGGCGGCGCTGCTGCGGCAGGAGAGCCGCGGCGGGCATACCCGGGACGACTACCCGACCATGGACCCGACCTGGCGGCAGAAGCTGCTCGTCTGCTCCGGGACCGGCGACGGCCCGGTCAAGGTCGAGGAGCAGGCGACGTCGACGATGCGCGACGACCTCATCCGGCTGTTCCAGACCGACGAGCTGAAGAAGTACCTCACTCCGCAAGAGCTCGAGGCGATCCCCTAGTGACGACGTGGAGAGGCAGCGAATGAGCTACGACGCCCACTTCCGCGTCTGGCGCGGCGACGACGACAGCGGCGAGCTGGTCGACTACACGGTTGAGGTCAACGAGGGCGAGGTCATCCTCGACATCATCCACCGGCTGCAGGCGACCCAGGCCGGCGACCTCGCGGTCCGCTGGAACTGCAAGGCCGGCAAGTGCGGGTCGTGCAGCGCCGAGGTCAACGGCAAACCACGGCTGATGTGCATGAACCGGATGTCGACGTACGCCGAGGACGAGACGGTCACGGTGACCCCTCTTCGGGGGTTCCCGGTCACCAAGGACCTCGTGACCGACGTGTCGTACAACTACGCGAAAGCCCGCCAGATCCCGGCGTTCGCGCCGCCCGAGGGAGTAGCGCCGGGCGACTACCGCATGCAGCAGATCGACGTCGAGCGCTCGCAGGAGTTCCGCAAGTGCATCGAGTGCTTCCTCTGCCAGAACACCTGCCACGTCTCCCGTGACCACGAGGAGAACAAGGAGGCGTTCGCCGGTCCGCGGTTCTTCATCCGCGCCGCCGAACTTGACATGCACCCGCTCGACGCGAGGGACGACCGGGCGAACTTCGCCCGCGACAGCCAGGGCCTCGGGATGTGCAACATCACCAAGTGCTGCTCCGACGTCTGCCCGGAGCACATCAAGATCACCGACAACGCGATCATCCCGATGAAGGAGCGCGTTGTGGACCGCAAGTACGACCCGGTCCGCTGGCTGGGTCGCACGATCACACGCCGCAAGGACTGACGCTCCGAGCGGGCGTGGCTCGGTGATGCACGTCGCGAGGGCCGCCGTCGTCCTGGGGGCATGCGTGGGGGTATGCCTGGCGGCCGCCGGCTGCTCGGCGCCGGGCGGGGCTGAGGTCCCGGCTCCGTCGCTCACGGCGGGCACGGTCGAAACCGAGCTCGCCGCCCGCGCGGCGCACACGATGACGCCGCTGCCCGACGGGTCGCTGCTGGTGGCCGGCGGGTGCGTCGTCGACGGGTGTGCCACCGCCTCGCCCGCCACGTTCCTCGTCTCGACCGTCGGCGTCGCCCGAGGCCCGGCGCTCGCCGAGGCGCGAGACGCGCATACCGCCACGGCGCTGACCGACGGACGGGTTCTCGTGACCGGCGGGTTCGGCGCAGAGGGTACGCCGCCGTTGGCCGGGGCGGAGGTGTTCGACCCCGCGACCAACCGGTGGAACACGGTGGGGGCGATGAGCACCGGGCGCGGTGGCCACGCGGCCGCGCGGCTGGGCGACGGGCGGGTGCTCGTCGCCGGCGGATGGGTCGCGCCACGCCGCTACACCGCGACCACGGAGGTCTTCGACCCGTATACGGGGAGGTTCACCGCGGGACCGTCGCTGCCGGTCGCCGCCGACGGGTTGGCCGCGACCCCGCTCACCGACGGCTGCGTGCTGGTCGTCGGCGGTCAGTCGAGCCCCGGCGCGGCCAGCAGTGGCGCCGCGACGGTATGCCCGGACCTGAGCGTCCGCCCGGTGGGCGACCTCGCGACGGCCCGGTTCAAGCACGGCCTCGTGACGCTCCGGTCGGGCGCCGCCGTGGTGGTCGGCGGGACGACCGACGACCGGCAGCTGTTGGCGAGCACCGAGGTCTACGAACCGAGTTCGCGGACGTTCCGGCCCGGGCCGACGCTGCAGTCGGCGCGCTACAAGATGGGTGGCTCGGTGATGGTGCTCCCGGACGACCGCGTCGTCGTGGCCGGCGGCGGTCCTGGGGTCGAGGTGCTGGACCTGGCTGCGGGGAGCCGCCGGGTGGACGCCGCCGGCACCGGGCGCGGGTCGTTCTCGACCGTGGGCCTCAGCGGGTCCCGGGTGGTCCTGGTCGGCGGCTACGACGAGCAGATCCGGCTGACCAGGACGCTTGCGACGTTCGACGTCTCGGCCCTCTGACGGCCGCGCATCACACCCGAACGGGACCGGTCAGTGGTGGTGGCGCATCGCGGTGCGGAGGTCCTTGTTCAGCCAGGAGATGACGTCCATGGGGATCTCCTTGGGGCAGGCGGCCGAGCACTCGCCGATGTTGGTGCAGCCGCCGAACCCTTCGGCATCGTGCTGCGCGACCATCGACACGACGCGGCTGTCGCGCTCCGGCTGGCCCTGGGGGAGCAGCCCGAGGTGCGTCACCTTGGCCCCCATGAACAGCATCCCGGAGGCGTTGGGGCAGGCCGCGACGCAGGCGCCGCATCCGATGCAGGCGGCCGCCGCGAACGCCTGGTCGACGTCGTCCTTGGGGACCAGCACTGCGTGTGCGTCCGGAGCCGCGCCGGTGTTCACCGACACGAACCCGCCGGCCTGGATGATCCGGTCGAACGCGGACCGGTCGACGACGAGGTCCTTGAGCACCGGGAACGCCGTCGCGCGCCACGGCTCGATGGTGATGGTGTCGCCGTCCGCGAAGGAGCGCATGTGCAGCTGGCAGGTCGTCGTCACCTGCGGACCGTGCGCCTCGCCGTTGATCATCAGGCCGCACATGCCACAGATGCCCTCGCGGCAGTCGCTGTCGAACGCGACCGGGTCCTCGCCGTCGAGGATGAGCCGCTCGTTGAGGACGTCGAGCATCTCGAGGAACGAGGTGTCGGGCGAGACGTCGTCGACGTCGTAGGTGACCAGACGGCCCTCGGCCTCCGTGGACGCCTGCCGCCAGACCTTCAGAGTGACTCGCATTTACCGGGGCCCCCGCGACAGAGTGCCGCTCACTCGCGCAGCGAGTCTCGTGGACTGTGTGGTGGGGTGTTCTCTCACTTGTAGCTCCGTTGCTTGAGCTCGACGTACTCGTAGACCAGCTGTTCCTTGTGCAGCACCGGATGCAACGGAGCCTCGCCGTTCCGGTCCCCATTGGCGTCCTGGTGGAACTCCCACGCCGCGACGTACGCGTACTCGTCGTCGTGACGCATCGCCTCGCCGTCCTCGGTCTGGCTCTCCGCCCGGAAGTGGCCGCCGCACGACTCGCGCCGGTGCAGCGCGTCGATGCACATCAGCTCGCCGAGCTCGAGGAAGTCGGCCACCCGGCCGGCCTTCTCCAGCGACTGGTTGAGCTCCTCGTTGACGCCGAGCACCCGCACGTTCCGCCAGAACTCGTCGCGCAGCCCGCGGATCAGGTCGATGCCCTTGAGCAGCCCCTCCTCCGAGCGCTCCATCCCGCAGTACTCCCACATGATGTTGCCGAGCTCGCGGTGGAACGAGTCGACCGTGCGGGAACCGTTGATGGACAACAGCTTCTCGACGCGCGACTCGACGCTGCGCCGTGCCTCGACCACCTCTGGGGCATCCGCCGCCACCGGCGCATACGGGCCGGTCGCGAGGTACTCGCGGATCGTGTTGGGGAGTACGAAGTACCCGTCGGCGAGGCCCTGCATCAGCGCGGACGCTCCGAGCCGGTTCGCCCCGTGGTCGGAGAAGTTCGCCTCGCCGGTGACGAACAGCCCGGGGATGTTGGACTGCAGGTCGTAGTCGACCCACAGCCCGCCCATCGTGTAGTGAACGGCGGGGTAGATGCGCATGGGGACCTCGTAGGGGTTCTCCCCGGTGATCTGCGCGTACATGTCGAGCAGGTTGCCGTACTTCTCGGCGACCGCCTCGGCGCTCATCCGCTTGAGTGCGTCCGTGAAGTCGAGGTAGACCCCACGGCGGAAGTCGCCGACCAGCGGGCCGACACCGCGGCCCTCGTCGCAGACGTTCTTGGCCTGTCGCGACGCGATGTCGCGGGGGACGAGGTTGCCGAACGAGGGGTAGATCCGCTCGAGGTAGTAGTCGCGGTCCTCCTCGGCGATGTCGCGCGGGTTCTTGTCGCAGTCCTCGCGCCGCTTCGGCACCCAGATGCGCCCGTCGTTGCGCAGCGACTCACTCATGAGCGTGAGCTTGGACTGGTGCTCGCCGGCGACGGGGATGCAGGTCGGGTGGATCTGCGTGAAGCACGGGTTGCCGAAGTAGGCGCCCTTGCGGTGGGCGCGCCACGTCGCGGTGACGTTGCAGCCCATCGCGTTGGTGGAGAGGTAGTAGACGTTGCCGTAGCCGCCGCTCGCGAGGACCACGGCGTCGGCGAGGTGGGTCTCGATCTCGCCGGTGACCATGTCACGGACGATGACGCCGCGCGCCCGGCCGTCGACGACGACTAGCTCGAGCATCTCGTGCCGGGTGTACATCTGCAGCCGGCCCTCGGCGATCTGCCGCTCCAGGGCCTGGTATGCGCCGATGAGCAGCTGCTGGCCGGTCTGACCTCGCGCGTAGAAGGTGCGCGACACCTGCACGCCGCCGAACGAGCGGTTGTCGAGCAGGCCGCCGTACTCACGCGCGAAGGGCACGCCCTGCGCGACGCACTGGTCGATGATGTTCGCGCTGACCTCGGCCAGCCGGTAGACGTTGGACTCTCGAGAGCGGAAGTCGCCGCCCTTCACCGTGTCGTAGAACAGCCGGTAGACCGAGTCGCCGTCGGCCTTGTAGTTCTTCGCCGCGTTGATACCGCCCTGGGCCGCGATCGAGTGCGCCCGGCGGGGCGAGTCCTGGTAGCAGAACGACGTCACCTGGTAGCCCGCCTCGGCCAGGGTCGCGCCGGCGGACGCACCGGCCAGCCCGGTCCCCACGATGATGACGCTCAGCTTGCGCCGGTTCGCCGGGTTGACCAGCTTGGCCTCGAACTTGCGCCGGTTCCACCGGTCCGCGATCGGTCCGGGCGGCGACTTGGTGTCGGCGATCGGCTGGCCGGTGCGGTACAGCCCGGTGGCCGTGCCGAGGTCGATATCGGTCATGGGAGCCCTACTTCACGAAGCCGATGAGGATGGACAGCGGCGGCAGAAGGAAGCCGACGACGACGACCGTCGCGACGAGGATGGCCAGCGTGTTGGCGGTCCGGCGGGCGCGGGCCGACGACGTCCAGCCGAGCGTCTGGGTGGCGCTCCAGATCCCGTGCCGCAGGTGCATGCCGAGCGCCACCATGGCCAGGACGTAGATGAGAGCGACCCACCACACCTGGAACCCCGCCACGACCCGCAGGTAGGGGCTGGGGAAGTCGCCATTGGCGCGGATCGTGTTGGTCGTGAACTGCAGCAGGTGGAACACGAGGAACAGCAGCAGGGCGACGCCACCCCACCGCATGAACCGCGCGGACAGGGTTGCGGCGGCGGCCTTCTTCACCGCGTACCGCGTGGTCCGGGCACCCTGGGCCCGGCTCCAGAGGTAGAACGCCGAGTACACGTGCGCGACGAGGGCGACGATGAGGAGGATCCGCAGGACCCAGAGGAAACCCGAGTACGGGAGGATCGGCTCGCCGAGGCTGCGGAGATGTTCGGAGTAGTCGTCGAACGCCTGCTGACCGCCGAACACCTTGAGGTTGCCGTACATGTGGGCGATGACGTAGAGGACGAACAACGCGCCCGATAGCGCCATGACGAGCTTCATCGCGATCGTCGTGCGGCGAGCCGTCACCGGCGACGGCGAAGCGACAGAGGTGGCCACCCGCCGAATCTACGCCCGGCGCGGCCCGCGCCCGGCCCCCAATCGCCCCCGGAGCGCTGTGCCATTCGTCTCGTTACTTCGGGGTATGCGCACGGCGCGGCGGACCGGTCCCCCTGGGCCGACTACCCTTCCGGATCATGACCGACGGGACATCACTGCCGGGAGACCGAGCGATCGACGGATTCTGGGCGGTCATCCCTGCCGGGGGAGCCGGGACCCGGCTCTGGCCGCTGTCGCGCCGGTCGTCGCCGAAGTTCCTCCACGACCTCACCGGAGCCGGCCGCACCCTCCTCGAGGGGACCTGGGACCGGCTGCTTCCCCTCACCGACGGACGGGTCGTCGTCGTCACTGGACAGGTGCACGCCGACGCGGTGCGCGCGCAGCTTCCGGACCTCGGTCCCGAGGACGTCGTCGCCGAGCCGAGCCCACGCGACTCGATGCCGGCCATCGGCCTGGCCGCCGCGATCGTCGAGCGCCGCGACCCCGACGCCGTGATCGGCTCGTTCGCCGCCGACCACGTCATCCGCCACGAGCCGGAGTTCTGGGACGCCGTCACGGAGGCCGCTGCGGTCGCGCGCACCGGGCGGATCGTCACCATCGGCATCACGCCGACCCACCCGTCGACGGCGTTCGGGTACATCCGCGAGGGTTCCGAGCTCTCCGTCGAGGGAGCGCCGCGGGCGCGGGCGGTGGCCGAGTTCGTGGAGAAGCCCGACGTGACGACGGCTCGCGAGTACCTTGCCGGCGGCGGGTTCTGGTGGAACGCGGGCATGTTCGTCGCCAAGGCGTCGGTCCTGCTCGACACCCTCGACCGGTACCACCACGACCTCGCCGCCGGGCTGCGGGCCCTCGCGGCCGACCCGGACCGGCTGGAGCGAGACTGGCCGGCGCTGGAGAAGATTGCCATCGACCACGCCATCGCCGAGCCTGCGGCGGCCGACGGGCTGGTCGCGGTCGTCCCCGGGTCCTTCTCCTGGGACGACGTCGGCGACTTCGCCTCGCTCGGCTCGCTGGTGGGCGCCGGGTCGCCGCCGCCCGACGGGGTCACCGTCATCGGCGACCCCGCGGACGTCATCAGCGTCGACGCCTCGGGGCTGGTGGCCGCCCGTAGCGGCCGTACGGTCGCCGTCGTCGGCCTCGACGACGTCGTCGTCATCGACACCCCGGACGCGTTGCTGGTCGTGGCCCGCGACCGGGCACAGGACGTCAAAGTGGTCGTCGACCGCCTCAAGGCGTCTGGCCGCGAAGACCTGACCTAGCCGCTCGCCGCACGACAAGGGGCGGCGGCAGTGGCCGGAACGAGTCGGCGGCGCGGCCAACCTTGCATACCCGGTCGGGTCACCGATCCTGTTGTGACCGCAACCGGTTCGGGTACCCGACCGGGTACCCGACCCGGCGATGGCGCAGCGAGGGGCCGTCGCCACCTCACGCTCACCCGATGTCGCGTCTCCGGAACGTCGTCTGCGCGAGGACGACCAGGACCGCGGCGATGGCCAGCAGCACCGCCAGCGGGGTGGCCACGATGCTCGACCCCGGCAGCACCACGGCATGGACAAACGGCGAGACGTCGATGACCGGCTGCGGCAGGTTGAACAGCGGACCGAACTCGCCGACGACGACGAACGCCGCGAGCACGGCCCAGGCGACGTAGACGATCTTGGGCGCCGAGCCGAAGATCGCGAGCGCCAGCCCGACGCATACCCACACCGGCGGGATCGTCGCGAGCGCACTCGGCAGCAGATGGGCGAGAGCCGCGCCGAACCCGCCGTACTCAGCGCGGGTCCCAAGGGCCAGGGCCACCGCGAGGACGAGCATGAGCAGGGCGCTGCCGAGCAGGGCGATGACCGAGTGGCTGGCCAGCACCACCCACCGCCGGGTGCTCGTTGCGAGGACCTGCTCGGTGTGCAGGTCGTTCTCCTCACTCGCGCAGCCGGAGGGCAGCCGAGATGCCATAGGCGGCGGCGCCGATGGCGAGGAACTGCAGCTCGGTGGAGAGGAAGGTGTCGGTCAGCGAGGTCGCATTGCCGCCGAGCTTCCGCAGCAGGTCCTGCATCTGCTGGCTGGAGGCGATCGACGACACGTTCCCCGCCACTGCGCCGAGGACACTACCGACGACGGCATAGCCGATCACCCAGCCGAGCAGGTTGGCCCGTTGGAGCCGCCAGGCCAGCGCCCATGGCGACCTGAGCGTAGCGGCAGCCTGCGCCGGACCTGGGCGCGAGGGGAGCAACCCGGCGCCGAAGTCGCGACGTTCCTGCAGGGCGAAGGCGAGGGCGACGAGGAGGACGGTGACGACGATGGGAATGACGGCCACGATGAACCGGTCCTGGCCGAACACCTCGACCTTCTCGGCCCAGCCGAGCGGGGACAGCCAGGTGAGCCACGAGGCGGCGCCGCTGGCGGTGTCGCCGATCGCCCGCAGCAGGTAGGAGACACCAAGGGCGCCGAAGGCCCACGCCCCCGCACCTCGGGTGGTGGTCGTCAGCTGGGCCGCCACGGCGGCGACACCAGTGAAGGTCAGCCCGGTGGTCGCCCACGCGACGCCGAACGCCCACGAGCCGCGCGACCCGAGCCCCGACCCGATGAGGCTCAGCGAGGAGAGCAGGCTGGCGACGAGGACTGTGCCGGCCGCGAGGATGACCGCCGCGGTGAGCGGCGCTCGTCGTCCCACCACTCCGGCCCCGACCAGCTCGGTGCGGCCGGCCTCCTCCTCGGTCCGGGTGTGCCGGCGGACGAGGACGATGGCCAGGAGCGCCACGCACACCCCGCCCAACAGCAGGGTCTTGAAGATGGCGAACGAGTCGGGGTTGTCCGGGTTGGCGATCGGGCCGTACATGCCGATCAGCGCCGGGCTCGCCAGGAGCTCGCGTGCGGCGTTGACGGCGTCCTGCCCCTGGAACAGGTCCACCGTGCTCTTGGCCGAACCGCCGGCGAGGGCGACGAGGCCGAGAACGCTGAGGGGGATGACGATCCGGTCGCGGCGCAGAGCGAGCTTGAGGAGGGCGCCGGTGCCGGCGTACCCGCTCATGCCCGCACCTCCTCCGGGACTGGGGTGGTCGCGTACTCCTTGAGAAACAGCTGTTCCAGGGTCGGCGGCTGGCAGGTCAGGCTCTGGATACCGTGCTGGCCGAGGCGGGCCAGGACCTCGCCAACCCGGGCGGTGTCGACGGTGAAGGTCACGCGGGACCCGTCGGTGGTGAGGTCCTCGACGCCGGCGATGCCCTGGAGCAGCTCGACCTGAGGAGCGTCCGCGAGGACCGCATCCACGCTGGTGCGGCTGAGGTGGCGCATATCGGCGAGCGCACCCGTCTCGACCGTGCGGCCGACGCGGATGATGCTCACGTGGTCGGCGAGCGCCTCGACCTCGCTGAGGATGTGGCTGGAGAGCAGCACGGTCCGGCCCTCGCGGCGCAGGTCCTCCACGACGCTTCGGAAGACGGCATCCATCAGCGGGTCCAGCCCGGACGTCGGCTCGTCGAGCAGGAGCAGCTCGACGTCGGAGGCGAGCGCGGCGACGAGCGCGACCTTCTGCCGGTTGCCCTTGGAGTAGGTCCGGCCCTTCTTGGTCGGGTCGAGCTCGAACCGCTCGATGAGCTCAGTCCGGCGGGCCATGTTCGTCCCACCGCGTAGACGGCCCAGAAGGTCGATGACCTCGCCGCCGGTGAGGTTGGGCCAGAGGGTGACGTCGCCGGGGACGTAGGCCAGGCGACGGTGGAGGGTCTCGACGTCGTGCCACGGGTCGCCGCCCAGGAGGGTGACGGAGCCGGCGTCGGCGCGGACGAGGCCGAGGAGGATGCGGATGGTGGTGGACTTCCCCGCGCCGTTCGGGCCGAGGAAACCGTGCACCTGCCCGGTCTGCACCTCGAGGTCGAGGCCGTCGAGGGCGACGGTGGACCCGAAGGACTTGCGCAGACCGGAGACGGAGATGGCAGTACTCATGAGGACCGACGGTACACCGTTTTCAGAAAAACATGAATGTACTAAAGTCTCCGTATGACGGCCCGCGCGACGACCCGCCCGCCAACCCCGGCGCCCCGCTCGGATGAGGAGGTGCGCGCCTTCGTGGAGCGGCTCGGGTCGGCCCTCACCGACGCCGGAATGGCCCGGCTCCCCGCCCGGGCGTTCGCCGCCATGCTGGCCGACGAGGACGGCCGGATGACGTCCGCGGAGCTGGCCGACGTACTGGAGGTCAGTCCCGCCTCGGTGTCCGGAGCGGTCCGCTACCTCTCACAGGTCCTCTTCCTCCACCGTGAGCGCGAGCCCGGGACGCGGCGCGACGTCTACGTCGTCCGGGAGGACGCCTGGCACGACGCCATCGTCAACATGCGTCGCACGTATGCGCCGATCCAGGCGGCGATCGCCTCGGGCGTCGACGCCGTCGGCGGACCCGGGACGCAGGCGGGGGAGCGGCTCTCGGTCTCGGCCGACTTCCTCGACTTCATCGCCGACGAGATGACCGCCATCGCGCAGCGCTGGGAGGAGAACCGGAAGACCCTCGGTCCTCCTGAGCGTCCAGCCGTACACAGCACGGGCGTTGGTCCGCCGTCCGGCCCTCAATGAGCCCCTGGCGGGACGCAATCGGATCAGGTCCACGCCGGGGCCGAGACGTGGATGTGCCGCCGCCAGCGGGTCGGGCACGGCGCCGACCTGGCGGGTGCGCCGATCCTGTCATGCGCGATTAACCCGCTCTCGGCGGTGTCGCGCGGTGGGGCCAGCTGCGGCGAAGCTGCACGTCGACCGCCGGCTGCGCCAGGCCGCCGGGACGGTCGCGTCGTGAGGACCGCGCACGGCCGGTATGCGTTGCCGTCCGCCGACCAGGCACGGGTCGCCGCGTCGCGCCTGACCGGCTGTGTCTCGCATACGTCGGCGGCGCTGGTGTGGGGCTGGCCGGTGAAGACGACGCCCGGTGGATCCGCACGTCACCGTTCCACGGCACCGAACCGTCGACGCCAGGCGACGCGGACGGCGTAGGCCGTCCACTACCGCGACCTGGCCCTCGACGAGGTCAGCGACGGGTGGGTGACCAGCCCGGTCCGCACCGTCATCGACTGCTGTCTCGACCTGCCGTTCGACGAGGCCCTCGCGGTGTTCGACTCGTCATGGAGGGCCGGGCTGAAGCCTCGCGAGGTCCAGCTCGCGGCCTTGCGGCTGCCGAAGCGGTCCCGCAACCGGGTCCTCGCCCTCGCCCGGGCCGCCGACAAACGAGCCGCGAACCCGTTCGAGTCGGTTCTACGTTCCATCGTCGCCAGTGTGCCGGGGCTGAATGCGGAGCCACAGGTGCCGATCTCGGACAGTACCTTCTTCGCTCGGGTCGACCTCGCCGACGAGCAACTGAAGATCGTCATCGAGGCCGACAGCTTCGAGTTCCACTCGTCGCCCAAGGCTTTCGACCGGGACTGCCGCCGCTACAACGGCCTGGTCGTTCGGGGGTGGCTGGTCCTGCGGTTCACCTGGGTCCAGGTGATGTTCGAGCCTGGCTTGGTGGCCGCGACCGTACGCGCTGTGGTGGCGCAGCGTCGTCCGGGCGGGGCACGATCGCGTGGAACGAGGGCCCAACCGGCCGTCAGAACGGCGTGAAACCGGACATCGTCCAGCTAGTCGGGGTCGTGAGTTGCGGCACGGGCCCGGCACCTCGCACACCGGCCTCGGTAGTCTGCGAGCCATGGCCGAGGAAGCCCGCTCCGAGTCCGACCTGCCCATCCGGCAGACGTACGGACCGGACGACCTCGCCGGGTTCGACCCGGCGGCCCAGCTGGGGGAGCCGGGTGAGTATCCCTACACCCGAGGCGTGTACGCGTCGATGTACACCGGGCGTCCGTGGACGATGCGGCAGTACGCCGGGTTCGGCACCGCCAAGGAGTCGAACGAGCGGTACCACCAGCTCGTCGAGGCCGGCACCGGTGGTCTGAGTGTGGCCTTCGACCTGCCGACCCAGATGGGCTACGACAGCGACGAGCCGATCGCGCACGGCGAGGTCGGCAAGGTGGGCGTCGCGATCGACTCGATCGACGACATGCGGGTGCTCTTCGACGGGTTGCCGCTCGACGAGGTGTCCACGTCGATGACGATCAACGCGCCGGGTTCGGTGCTCCTGCTGCTCTACCAGCTCGTCGCGGAGGAGACGGGCATCCCCGGCGACAAGCTCACCGGGACCATCCAGAACGACGTGCTCAAGGAGTACATCGCGCGCGGCACCTACATCTACCCGCCCAAGGAGTCGCTCCGACTGGTCAGCGACGTGTTCGCGTACTGCCACAGGGAGATTCCCCGCTGGAACACGATCTCCATCTCCGGGTACCACATGGCCGAGGCCGGGGCCACGCCCGTGCAGGAGATCGGCTTCACCCTCTCGAACGCCATCGCCTACGTCAGGGCCGCGCAGGCGGCCGGGCTCGACGTCGACGACTTCGCCCCGCGCCTTTCCTTCTTCTTCGTCGCGCGCACGACCCTCCTGGAGGAGGTCGCGAAGTTCCGCGCGGCCCGGCGGATCTGGGCTCGAGTGATGCGCGACGACTTCGGCGCGACGAACCCCAAGTCGCTGATGCTCCGGTTCCACACCCAGACCGCCGGGGTCCAGCTCACCGCGCAGCAGCCGGAGGTCAACCTCGTGCGGGTGGCGCTGCAGGGTCTCGGTGCGGTCCTCGGCGGAACCCAGAGCCTGCACACCAACTCGTTCGACGAGGCGATCGCGCTGCCCACGCAGAAGGCCGCCCGCCTCGCGCTGCGCACCCAGCAGGTCATCGCCTACGAGACCGACGTGACGAAAACCGTTGACCCGTTCGCCGGTTCGTACGCCGTCGAGGCGATGACCGACGACATCGAGGAAGCCGCGCTCGAGCTGATGCAGGCCGTCGAGGACAAGGGCGGTGCGGTCGCCGCCATCGAGGAGGGCTTCCAGAAGAACGAGATCGAGCGCAGCGCCTACCGGATCGCCCTCGAGATCGACAACAAGGAGCGCACCATCGTCGGGCTCAACCGGTTCCGGCTCGACCTCGAGGAGCCCTACGAGCCGCTGCGCGTCGACCCGCAGATCGAGCGCGACCAGGTGGCCCGGCTCGCGGCCCTCCGCGCTGACCGTGACAACGTGGCGGTCGCCGCGGCACTGGACGATCTCAAGGCGGCGGCGGCGGGCTCGGACAACGTGCTCTACCCGATGAAGGAGGCCCTCCGGTTGCGCGCCACCGGCGGCGAGGTCGCCCATGCGCTGCGTGAGGTCTGGGGCACCTACGTCCCGCGCGACGCCTTCTGAGCCGGTCTGACCGAGGCGACCTAGGGCCGCGCGCCGGTCCGTCCCGCGGCCCGGCTACCGAGCTCGACCCCGCGCGCCAGCGACTCCTCGGGCCCTGCCCCGGAGAGCCACGCCGACAACACCCCCGCGTCGAACGCGTCTCCGCATCCGGTCCGGTCGCCCTCGACGACCTCGGGAGCCGGCACCCGCCAGGTATGCGTCCGCGTCGCCCACCGCGCGCCGCCGGCCCCCATCGAGACGACCGCGGCACGAGCGGAGCCGAGCATCGCGTCGTCGCCACCCAGCGCCTGCGCCTCGATCTCGTTGGGCAGCAACAGGTCCACATCCTCGGCCCAACCCAGGAACGCGGCGGCGCCTACCCGCTCGACGTGGTTGGCCGCCTGCGGGTCGACCGATGTCGACCACCCGAGCGAGCGCGCCGACTCCAGTGCCGCCAGCCCGGTGGGCCGGGAGCGTGGGTCGAGGAGCACGAAGCCGCTGAGGTGCAGGTGGGGTATGCCCGTCGCGCCCAACGTGTCGGCGGCGCCGGCCAGGTCGAGGTCGTCGGGTGTGAGCGCGGCGTTGGCACCCCGGTCGGGCAGCATGGTGCGTTCGTCGTCCTCGAGGAGGACGACCACCGTGCAGGTGGGCCGGACCGGGTCGGTGGCGAACCGGCAGACGACACCGTCCGCCTCCAGCCGTCGCCGCGCCGCCGCCCCGGCGTCGTCGTTCCCCACTCGGGAGACCAGGGCCACCGGAACACCCGACGACGCGAGCCACGCCGCGGTGTTGCCGCCGGCGCCGCCCGGCACGATCCGGACGTCACTCGGGGTGTCCCCGCCATGCACCACGCCGGCCTGGGGCCGCACCAGGACGTCGAGCCCGACATCGCCGACCACGACGACGGGGCGCGGCGTCACGACCCCTCACCGAGAGCCGCCAGCGCGACGGCCACCTCGGCGGCCAGCGCGGCGTTGGCGAGAACGAGCTCGATGTTGGCGCGCAGGCTCTCTCCGTCGGAGTGCTCGTGGAAGTACTCGAGCAGGCGCGGCGTGACGTCCTTGCCGCGGACGCCCTCCCGGGCGAGCTCGGCCAGCCCCGCTGCGACGAGGCGGTCGTGGAGGGCCGGGTCGACCTGACGCGCCTCGGGCAGTGGGTTCGCGAGGACCACCCCAGCAGCGTCCGTGCCGAGCCGGGCCCGCGCGTGCGCCACGGCGGCCGCCTCCGCTGCCGACTCCACCCGCCATGGCACCGCGGAGCCGGAGTCGGTGAGGTAGAACCCCGGGAACCGGTCGGTGCGGTACCCCAGGACGGGCACCGACAGCGTCTCCAGCCGCTCCAGCGTTGCCGGCACGTCGAGGATCGACTTCACCCCCGCGCAGACCACGAGAACCGGCGTGGTCGCGAGGATCCCGAGGTCGGCCGAGATGTCGAAGGTCTCGGCGGCCCCGCGATGCACCCCGCCGAGCCCGCCGGTCGCGAAGACCCGGATGCCCGCCCGATGGGCCAGTGCGGCGGTCGAGGCGACCGTCGTCGCGCCGGTCCGACCGAGAGCGACGGCGACACCGAGGTCGCGGGTGCTGAGCTTCAGCACGTCGTCCTGCAGGCACAGCCGGTCCAGCTCGGCCGCCGAAAGGCCGACCCGCACGACGCCGTCGAGGACGGCCACCGTCGCGGGCACCGCTCCTCCCGAGCGCACCGCATCCTCGATCTCGTCGGCCACCCGGCGGTTGTCGCCCCTCGGCAGACCGTGGGCCAGGATCGTGCTCTCGAGAGCGACGACGCCACGACCCTCGGCGAGCGCAGCGACGACGCCCTCGTCGACGACGAGCGGCGGAACCCCGGAGGAGGCGGACATGGCCGGAGCGTACTGACCGGCACTGAACCGGCAGGTAACGTTGCCCACCGACATGGACCCTTTGCTTCCCGTCCTGCACGCCACCGTCGACGAGCTCGAACCCGAGCTCGTCGGTCTGCGTCGGGACCTCCACGCGCACCCCGAGCTGGCCCGCCTCGAGACCCGGACCAGCCGCGTCGTCGCCGACCGGCTCACCGCCGCGGGCCTGCACCCGACCCGGCTGAACGGGAGCGGGGTGGTCGTGGACATCGGAGCCCCGGACCCCGCATTCCGGGTCGCCCTCCGCGCCGACCTGGACGCCCTCCCGGTGGCGGACCGGACCGCGCTGCCGTGGGCGTCCACCACCGAGGGCGTCGCTCACGCGTGCGGGCACGACCTGCACACCACGATCGTCCTCGGCGCGGGCCTGGCGCTCGCCACCCAGACCGCGGCGCTGTCGTCGGCCGGGCTGGGCGTCCGGCTGATCTTCCAGGCGGCCGAGGAGGTCATCCCCGGCGGCGCGCACGAGATCATCGACGGTGGGTGGCTGACCGCTGTCGACGAGGTCTTCGCCCTGCACTGCGACCCGAGCCTCGACGTCGGCGAGGTCGGGCTGCTCGTCGGACCCATGACCGCGGCGGCCGACGGTATCGAGGTCACTCTCAAGGGCCACGGCGGGCACACCTCCCGCCCGCACAGGACCCAAGACCTCACCTTCGCGCTCGCCAAGGTCGTCACCGAGGTCCCGACAGCGCTCGGCCGCCGCGTCGACCCCCGGGCCGGGGCGGCCCTCGTCTGGGGCAGTGTCCACGCGGGCGGAGCGTCGAACGTCATCCCCTCGGTCGGCACGGCCAGCGGCACGCTGCGGCTGCTCGACGCGTCTCTGTGGCAGGACATCGGCGGCCTCGTCGAGGAGCTCGTCGAAGCCGTCGTCGCCCCGTACGCGGTGACCGCCGAGGTGCGCTATACGCAGGGCGTGCCGCCGGTCGTGAACGCCGCTCCCTCGGTCGACTCGCTGCGCGACGCGGCTCACGCCGCCGGGCTGGTCCCGGGGACGACGGTCCAGTCACTCGGCGGCGAGGACTTCGCCTGGTACCTCACCGAGGTAGGCGGCGCCATGGGTCGGCTGGGCACCCGCAGCCCCGGCGGCCCCACCTACGACCTGCACCAGGGCGACCTGGCGGTCGACGATCGAGCGCTCGGTTTGGGGGCAAAAGTCCTGGTCGGGGCGGTTCTGGACGCCGGACGGCGCCACGCGCAGGCCGTTCTCGACGTTCCGACTCGGTAACGTTCCCCGCCCGCTGAAGCACTTCCGGCCGGGAGGGCCGTTGCGGCGGCAGTATCTTCTTCTCGAACGCGCAGACCGTACGCCCGTTCGCCCCGAAGCCCAAAAGGAGTTCTCGTTGTGCGTCAGGTGATGAAGTTCGCAGCGGCCATGTCGGTCGCTGCCGTGGCGTTGGCCGCGTGTGGGAGCAGCTCGAACAGCGGTGGCGGCACGGGCGGTGGGCGGCGCGGCGACGACCGGCGGTTCGGCGGCGCGGGCCTCAAGGTCGGCATGGCCTACGACGTGGGTGGCCGTGGTGACCAGTCGTTCAACGACGCCGCGGCGGCGGGCCTCGACAAGGCCGTCAAGGAGCTCGGCGTCCAGTCCAAGGAGGCCGCGGCGACCAACGGTGAGGCCGAGTCGGCTCGCCTGGAGCGTCTCCAGCAGCTCATCGACGCCGGCTACACCAACGTCGTCGCCGTCGGGCTTCGCCTACGCGAAGTCCGTCGGTACGGCGGCCAAGGCCAACCCGAACGTCAAGTTCGCCATCGTCGACGACGCATCGGACGACTCGAAGGGTCCGAACGTCGACCAGATCACCTTCGCCGAGGAGCAGGGTTCCTACCTCGTCGGCGCGGCCGCGGCCCTGAAGTCGAAGATCGAGCCACATCGGCTTCGTCGGCGGCGTCAACACCGACCTCATCAAGAAGTTCCAGGCGGGCTACCAGGCCGGCGCCAAGGCGGTCAACCCGAACATCGTCATCGACGCCAAGTACCTCACCGAGCCGCCGGACTTCTCGGGCTTCAACTCGGTCGACAAGGGCAAGGCGGCGGCTGAGGGCATGTACCAGGGCGGCGCCGACATCGTCTACCAGGCGGCCGGTGGTTCGGGTGGCGGTGTCTTCACCGCGGCCAAGGCCGGTGGCAAGCTCGCGATCGGTGTCGACTCGGACCAGGCCAAGACGGCGGCCGCCGACGTCCGCGACGTCATCATGACCTCGATGATCAAGAAGGTCGACGTCGGCGTCTACGACTTCATCAAGTCGGTGTCCGACAACACGTTCAAGGCCGGCGTCAAGGTCTTCGACCTCAAGGCGGGCGGTGTCGACTACTCGACCACCGGCGGCAAGATCGACGACATCAAGTCCAAGCTCGACGACTACAAGGCGCAGATCATTGCCGGGACCATCACTGTCCCGAAGGCGCCGTGACGAGCTGACGACAGGCTCAACCAGCGAGGGGGCCCGGACGGCACGATTGCGTGCCGTCCGGGCCCTCCGCTGTCATAGGTTGGCTCCCACCCCCGCGAGCCGTACCCGAGGCGAGCAGGCACCGAGGAGGACGTCATCACCGACTCGACTGTGAAGGACCCGCCGAGCGCCCCGAGCGGTAGCACGGCCCCGGCCGTCGAACTGCACGGCATCACCAAACGCTTCCCCGGTGTCGTGGCCAACAAGGACATCGAGATGACGGTCCGCCGCGGTACCGTCCACGCCATCGTCGGCGAGAACGGCGCGGGGAAGTCGACGCTGATGAAGATCCTCTACGGGGTCCAGCAGCCCGACGAGGGCACGATCGAGGTGAACGGTCAGACGCTGACCCTGCGCAGCCCCACCGACGCGATCAACGCGGGCATCGGCATGGTGTTCCAGCACTTCATGCTGGCCGACAACCTCACCGTCCTCGAGAACGTCGTCCTCGGCGCGGAGAAGCTGCACGGCATCGGCGACGAGGCGCGCAAGGCGATCGTCGACATCTCGGACGCCTATGGACTGCGGGTCGACCCCGACGTCCTGGTCGCGGAGCTGGGCGTCGGCAAACGGCAACGCGTCGAGATCCTCAAGGTCCTGTTCCGGGGCGCCAAGATCCTCATCCTCGACGAGCCGACCGCGGTCCTGGTCCCGCAAGAGGTCACCGAGCTCTTCGACAACCTGCGTGAGCTGAAGTCCGAGGGCCTGACGGTCATCTTCATCTCCCACAAGCTCGACGAGGTCCTGTCCGTCGCCGACGAGATCACCGTGATCCGGCGCGGGACGACCGTCAAGGCCAACATCGACCCGGAGCACCGTCAACGCCCGGCAGCTGGCCGAGCTCATGGTCGGCTCCGAGCTGCCGTCACCGCAGACGCAGGTCTACTCCGTCACGGACCGCCCGGTGCTGACCATCGAGCACGTCAACCTCGACGGCGCTACCGGGGGCAGTCGCGTCCTCGACGACATCTCGCTCACGATCCACGCGGGAGAGATCGTCGGGATCGCCGGTGTCGAGGGCAACGGCCAGGCCGAGCTCGTCGAGGTGGTGATGGGGATGCGGGAGCCCAGCTCCGGGGTGATCACCCTCGGCGAGCGAGGACATCACCGAGTGGGAGGTGCGCGAGATCCGCGAGGCCGGGGTCGGGCTACATTCCCGAGGACCGTCAGCGGCACGGGATGCTGCTGGAGGCGCCGCTGTGGGAGAACGTCGTCCTCGGCCACCAGACCGAGGCGCCCAACCTCGGTGCGGGCCGGTCTCATCAACGCCAAGGCCGCCAAGGCCGAGACCGAGCGGATCGTCAAGGAGTACGACGTCCGGACGCCGTCGATCTTCGTGACCGGCGGCTCCCTGTCCGGGGGCAACCAGCAGAAGCTCATCATCGGCCGCGAGATGTCGCACGACCCTAAGGTGCTCCTGGCCGCTCACCCGACCCGGGGCGTCGACGTCGGCGCCCAGGCCGCCATCTGGGACCACATCAAGCGAGCCCGGCGAGCGGGGCTCGCGGTCCTGCTCATCTCGGCGGACCTCGAGGAGCTCGTCGGGCTGTCCGACACGATCCGGGTGATGCTCCGCGGTTCGATCAGTGGTGACTTCGACCCCGACACCGTCACCCGTGAGGAGCTCGGTGCGGCGATGACCGGGGCGAACGCGCCCCAGACGTCCGAGGACCGGCCGGTCGAGACCGAGCCGGCACCCACGCATAACCGACGCAGTGGAGCCACGGCGAGACCGGACGAGTCCGGGACCGACGAAGTGGAGCCACGGCGAGACCGGACGACGTCCGGGACCGACGAAGTGGAGCCACGGCGAGACCGGACGACGTCCGGGACCGACGAAGTGGAGCCACGGCGAGACCGGACGAAGTCCGGGACCGACGAAGTGGAGCCACGGCGAGACCGGACGACGTCCGGGACCGACGAAGGAGACTCGCGATGAGGCGCATCGACTTCCGCCGGGTCGGGCTGGGGCTGGCCGCGCCCCTGCTCGCGATCCTCGTCGCGTTCGTCGTGACCTCCCTGATTCTCCTCGTCGCCGGCGACCCGGTCGGGGCGGTGTGGGCGCAGCTGATCGACGTCCCGTTGCCGCGCCAGGTCATCGCGATCGTCAACGCCGCGACGGTCCTCTACCTGTCGGCCATCGCCGTCGCCATCGGGTTCCGGATGAACCTGTTCAACATCGGCGTGGACGGGCAGTACCGCGTGGCCGCCTTCGCGGCCGCGGTCTTCGCGGGCCAGGGCTGGCTGCCGGGATGGCTGAACATCATCGCCGCCCTCGTCGTGGCCATGGTGGCCGGCGGCCTGTGGGCCGGTATCGCAGGACTGCTCAAGGTGACTCGCGGCGTCAGCGAGGTGATCTCGACGATCATGCTCAACTCGATCGCGACGTTCCTCGTCGCCTATCTGCTGTCCCTTGCGGCGCAGCGCGTCGAGGGCAGCAATGCGGTCAACACCAAGCCCATCCCCGAGTCGTCGCGGGTGCCGGGCATCTCGCTCGACGGGATCATCGCGACGCCGAACAAGGTCTACGGCCTCATCGTCCTGTCCATCCTCATCGGCGTCCTCTACTGGTTCGTGCTGGGCAAGACCCGGTTCGGCTTCGACCTGCGCACCACCGGTCGGTCCGAGACCGCAGCCGTCGCCAGTGGTGTCAAGGTCAAGCGGATGGTGCTGACCTCGATGGTCATGTCAGGAGCGGTGGCCGGACTGGTCGGGATGCCCCTCCTGTTCGGCCAGGACTACGCCTACGGCGACACCTTCCAGTCCGGCCTCGGGTTCGCCGGCATCGCGATCGCGCTGCTCGGCCGCAACAACGCGGTCGGCATCGTCTTCGCGGCCCTGCTCTGGGCCTACCTGGACGCCCAGGGCAACGGCCTGCAGATCAACGCCGGCGTCTCCGACCGTCTCGTCCTGGTCATCCAGGGCGTCATCGTCCTCTCCGTCGTCATCGCCTACGAGCTGGTGCGGCGGGCCGGGGTCCGGATGGAGCAGCGCCGGGTCGCGTCGCAGCTCGCGGCCGCCCGAGCCCCTTCGCCCGAGAAGGAGGGGGCGTCGGCATGAGCGACCAGGGACTCGTCGTCACGACAGGCCTGGAGGCGCCGCCAGCCTCCTCGCCGGCCCATCCATCGCGCCCGCTGGTTCTGGTTCGCCGTCATCGGCGGAGCTCTCGTCGTCCTCTCCACCGTCCGGGTGATCACGGGAGCCGAGGACATCGACTCGTCCGGAGCGCTCACGGCCGCGATCGGGCTGGCGATGCCGATCGGCCTCGCCGGTCTCGGCGGCCTCTGGAGCGAGCGCGCGGGCGTCGTCAACATCGGTCTCGAGGGAATGATGATCCTCGGGACCTGGGGTGGTGCGTTCTTCGCCTACTACTACGGGGCCTGGGTGGGCATCCTCGGCGCGATCGTCCTCGGCATCGTCGGCGGCGCCGTGCACGCGCTCGCGACGGTCATCTTCGGGGTCGACCACATCGTCTCCGGCGTGGCCATCAACCTGCTCGGCGCCGGCGCCGGGGCGTACCTCGCCGTCCGGACCTTCAGCAGCATGCCCGGCGGCGGTCCGACCCAGTCACCGCCGCTGCCGCAGCTGCCCTTCATCAGCATCCCCTGGCTGTCCGACTGGCTCGGCCAGATCGAGGAGAACGGGACCTGGCTGATCTCTGACATCGCCTCGGTGCTCCGAGCGCTGACGACGAACCTCAACATCCTCAGCATCATCGCCGTGCTCCTGCTGGTCCTGTCGTGGTGGGTGTTGTGGCACACCTCGTTCGGGCTGCGGCTGCGGTCGTGCGGCGAGGCCCCACATGCGGCGGAGACGTTGGGCGTCAACGTGATCCGCTACAAGTTCACCGCGGTCCTCATCTCGGGTGGGCTGGCCGGCCTCGCTGGTGGGTTCCTCGTTCTCGTGGCCTCGAACCTCTACCGCGAGGGCCAGACCGGCGGTCGCGGCTACATCGGTCTCGCCGCGATGATCTTCGGCAACTGGCGGACCGGCGGTCTCGCCGGTGGCGCCGCGCTGTTCGGCTACACCGACGCCATCCAGCTGCGCGGCGGCGGCGACGTCATTCGTGCCTACCTGCTGCCCATCGCGCTCTTCCTCGTGGCCTGGGGCGTCTGGATCCTCGTCCGCCGGCGTCAGGGCAAGCCCGTCGTCGGGGTCGTCACGGTCATCCTCGGCATCCTGTCGTTCGTCTGGTTCTTCGGCGTCACGCGGGTCTCCAACGAGTTCACCGGCATGACGCCGTACGTCGCGACACTGCTCGTCCTGGCCTTCGCGTCGCAACGGCTCCGACCACCCGCGGCCGACGGGCAGATCTACCGGAAGGGTGAGTCGACGTGACGGACTGGCCTGCGCTGCAGGCCGCGGCCGTGGAGGCGATGCAGCACGCGTACGCCCCCTACTCGCAGTTTCCGGTCGGCGCGGCCGGGTTGGTCGACGACGGCCGGGTCGTGTCCGGGTGCAACGTCGAGAACGCCGCCTACGGAGTCGGGCTCTGCGCCGAGTGCGGGATGGTCTCCGACCTGCACCGCACCGGGGGCGGGCGGCTCGTCGCGGCCGTCTGTGTCGGCGGCGACGGCGGGCTCCTCATGCCGTGCGGACGCTGCCGCCAGCTCCTGTGGGAGAACGGCGGCCCGGTATGCGTGCTGCTCACTCCCGAAGGCGAGCTCACCCTGGCGGAGGTGCTGCCCCAGGCGTTCGGGTCGGCGGACCTCGACGCGGCCGCGGCGAGGCATCCGGCGTAGCGGCTAGCGCCACCAGATAGCCCTCGGCGTCGAGGGTGACGGGGATCGGGTCGATGATCTCGAACCCGTCACCGCCCTCGGGCTCCAGGTTGCGGAACCCGATGATCGCGGAGCCGCCGTCACGCAGCCGCACGATCGGCGCCGCGAACAGGTCCGGCTCCGGCCGGAACGGCCGCGCCTTGCTCATGTCCCACGGCCCGAGCACCCCGGGGGAGGGGACGGACCAGGTGCAGTACTCGCCCCACTCGGCGATGCGCTCGGCCGTCTGCTCCTGAGGGTGGCAGGTGAAGGCCAGGACGGGACGTCCGGCGACGACGACGTTCTGCAGGACCTCGAGCTGGCCGAAACCGGCGCCGGGGTCGCACAGGGGCGGGCCCAGGGTCCACGTCGTGAGGTCCTGGCTCGCGGCATGGGCGATGACGCCGTCGTCGTTGTGGCCGGCCGCGACGCTACGCGCCGTGACGAACAGGTGCCACCCGTCACCGTCGGGGTCGGGCAGGACCACCGGGTCGCGCCACGTCTCGCTCGACCCCTCGAGGTCGGGCCCGGTCGTCGGCGTCGCCGTCGGGGTGTTGGCCAGCGTCTTGTACCAGCGGCCGTCCACGCGCAGGGCCGGCTCGGTGCTGGACCGGCGCCAGTGGTGGAGGTCGTCCGACACGGCGGACCCGACCCGCTGGTCGAAGATGTGGTGTCCCGCCGTGGACAGCGCGGTGTAGAACATCCGCCACGAATCCCCTTGTCGCACCACCGATCCGGTCCAGATCGCCAGGTCGTCGAACCCGGCCTCGGACGGGCCGAAGCACTCGCCGCGGTAGTCCCAGTCGACCAGGTCCCGGGACACGGCGTGCCCGACCCGGGCGGCGACATGACGCGCGCTCGGGTCCTCCAGCGCCCGCGGCGCCATGAGGAAGAACAGGTGGTAGTCGGTGCCGTCGTCGGCCACCCAGGAGTCCCACACCCAGTGGTCGGGCAGCCGCATCACGGCGCACAGTGTGGCATGCGCGGGGGCCGCGTCGCGCTAGCCTGCTGCCCTCCGGAACGGTCGAGCCGTCGACCTCGAACGACAGGTTGTCAGGAGCCCGATGACCGCGGTTGTCCCGAGACTCCCTCGGTCGCTGCTCACCGTCGTCGACCTGACCGCGACCTTCGTCTTCGCCATGGAGGGCTCCATCGCGGCGACCTACTACGACGTCGACATCCTCGGGGTGTTCGTCCTCGGGTTCAGCACCGCCCTCGTCGGGGGGATCGTCAGGGACGTCCTCATCGGCTGCACCCCGCCGGCGTCCCTGCGGTCGCCGACCTACCCGGTGGTGGCGTTCGCGGGATCGGCTCTCGTGTGGTTCCTGGACCGCGGCGTCGACGACATCCCGGTGGTCCTGCTGCAGGTGACCGACGCGGTGGGGCTCTCCCTGTTCGCGGTGGCCGGGGCGATGAAGGCCCTCGACTACAACATCCGCAGCCTCACGGCGGCGCTGCTCGGCGCGGTCTCCGCCTGTGGTGGCGGCGTCGTCCGCGACATGTTGCTCAACATCGTCCCGGTCGTGCTGAGGGGCGAGATCTACGCCTTGGCGGCTCTCGCCGGTGCCGGGACCGCGGTGTTGGCGGTCCGGTACTTCAAGGCGGGGCGGGCCGCCGCCATGACCATCGGGTTCCTCGTCTGCCTCGTCATCCGCCTGGTGGCCGTCTGGCAGGGCTGGGCCTTGCCGCATCTGGACTGACCGGCGGCAGCGCTCCGAGGCGGCCGCCTCAGGTCACCCCACCTCCGCCGAAAGGCCAACTTCGGCCGCTCTGGAGGGTCTCAGAGCGGCCGAAGCTGGCCTCTCGGCGGGAGGCGGAGCCGCGGCGGGCCCTCAGCCGGTGTAGCGCCAGTCGACCCAGAACCGCTGGCTGTCGGCGGCGTAGTCGGTCATGAGCAGCATCGGCGTGCCGGCCCAGTTGTTCGGACCCACGGTGAGCACGGTCTGGGTGGCCGTGTTGCGGAGGCCGAACGGCGTCTCGATGTGGTCCGGTCCGGACGGGAGCACGAACGTCCAGCCCTGGGTGGCGGCGCTTCCGCACGTGGCCTGGACCGCGTACCCGCCGCTCGCCGTCAGGCACGCGCCGGTCAGCCGGTTCACGAGCAGGGCGTCCGAGGCGCCGGCGCGGGGCACGAGACCCCAGTGCATCCGGGTCGAGCTGTCGTACGCCTCGGCGACGGCGGCCGAGAGGCTCGGGTAGAACGGGTGCGAGGCCACGGCCCGGCCGTCCGCGAACGACGTCAGCGAGTAGTAGCGGGTCGGCTCCTTGACCGTCGAGGCGGTCGCCGCGTCGGCCGAGGACGTGGCCCCGAAGAGGACGGCCAACCCGGCGATGGTGGACAGGACGACGGTGCGAAGAACGGTATGCATGAGGGGTTTCCTCCTGATGGGGGTCGGGGTGCGACCCGGTGATGTTGTCGCTGCGACGGTAGGAACCCCGGCCAGGACGAGGAATCGGCAGCGGGCCTCAGATCCGCGGCTTGGGGCCTTACGCATGGCGCCAGTGGCCTTGCGCAGTCGACGCGTGATGTTCTAAGTTGTCACTTATATAAGTCCAGACTGATTTACGGAGGATCACCATGGATGTCGCCGAGGTCGTGGGGGCCACTCGACGCGAGGTGCGGGTCGCGGAGCGCGACGGCCAGCCGGCCCGGCAGATCGTCGCGAGCCGGAGCTACCCGACCGACCCCGAGGACCTGTGGGACGCGCTGACCTCGGCCACGCGCATCCCCCGCTGGTTCCTGCCCGTCACCGGCGACCTTCGGGTCGGCGGCACCTACCAGCTCGAGGGCAACGCCGGCGGTGAGGTGGAGGAGTGCGACCCCCCACGGCGGTTCGCCATCACGTGGGGCATGGGCGGCGAGACGTCGTGGGTCGTCGTCTCCCTGACGCCACACGGCACCGACCACACGCTCCTGGAGCTGGTCCACACGGCGGTCGTGCCGGAGGAGTTCTGGACCCTCTACGGTCCGGGCGCCGTCGGGATCGGCTGGGACCTCGCCCTGCTCGGTCTCGCTCGGCACCTGCCCGGCGAGGAGAGCCTGAGCCACGAGAACCTCACCGCCTGGATGGCGTCGCCCGAGGGGCTCGCGTTCGTCGGTGCGAGCAACGACGCCTGGGCCGAGACGAACATCCAGGGCGGTGCCGATGCGGAGCTGGCCCGCGCCGGAGCGGAGCAGACCCTGGCGTTCTACACGGCGCCGGCGGACGCCGAGGTCGAGACGTCGGCCGCGGACCGCTAGGCGTCCGGGTGCACGCGTTCGACGTCCTGGGCGACCCGGTCCGTCGCCGCCTCCTGGAGCTCCTGTCCGACGGGGAGCGGACGGCTGGCCAGCTCGCGGCCGTCGTGACGGCGGAGCACGGCATCTCGCAGCCTGCGGTCTCCCAGCACCTGAAAGTGTTGCGCGACAACGGGTTCGCGACGGCTCGACCCCAGGGAGCCCGGCGCCTCTACGCGCTCGAGGCGCCGGCGCTCCAGGGTGCGCAGGCCTGGCTCGACACCCTGACCCACCAGTGGGACCAGCCCCTGGACGCCCTCGCGACCGAGGTGGCCCGCGGCCGACGGGAACGGCGCCGACGGCCCTGACCCACGACCGGCTTGCGCTCTCGGTGAAGCGGCTCATCCGGTCGTGACCGGTCCATCATGATGGCGGTATGAGCGAACCCTTCCACGCCGTCGACGTCATCATCGCCAAGCGCGACAAGGGCGAGCTGTCCGACGAGCAGATCGACTGGGTGGTCGACGCGTACACGCGCGGCGTCGTCGCTGAGGAGCAGATGTCGTCGCTGGCGATGGCCATCCTCCTCAACGGCATGACCCGCCGCGAGATCGAGCGGTGGACCGCCGCGATGATCGCCTCGGGCGAGCGGATGGACTTCTCCGGCCTCTCTCGCCCCACGGCGGACAAGCACTCCACCGGGGGTGTCGGTGACAAGATCACCCTCCCGCTGGCGCCACTCGTCGCCGCCTGTGGGGTCGCCGTGCCACAGCTGTCCGGCCGCGGGCTCGGCCACACCGGCGGCACACTCGACAAGCTCGAGTCGATCCCCGGCTGGCGGGCGACGATGGACAACGACGCGATGATGGCCCAGCTCGAGGACGTCGGAGCCGTCATCTGCGCAGCCGGCACGGGGCTCGCGCCGGCCGACAAGAAGCTGTACGCGTTGCGCGACGTCACGGGGACGGTCGAGGCGATCCCGCTCATCGCCAGCTCGATCATGAGCAAGAAGATCGCCGAAGGCACCGGGGCGCTCGTCCTCGACGTGAAGGTCGGGTCCGGTGCGTTCATGAAGGACGTCGACCGGGCCCGTGAGCTCGCGGAGACGATGGTCGCCCTGGGCACCGATGCCGGAGTCACGACCGTGGCCCTCCTGACGAACATGCAGACGCCGCTCGGCCTCACCGCGGGCAACGCGTTGGAGGTCCGCGAGTCGCTCGAGGTCCTCGAGGGCGGCGGTCCGGAGGACGTCGTCGAGCTCACGGTGGCGCTGGCGCGCGAGATGCTGGCCGCCGCCGGTCGGGAGGACGTCGACCCCGCGGACGCACTGACCGACGGCCGGGCCATGGACGTCTGGCGGCGGATGATCAGCGCCCAGGGCGGGGATCCGGACGCGGACCTGCCGTGGGCCAAGGAGACCCATGAGGTGCGGGCTCCGGCGGACGGCGTCCTGACCCAGCTCGACGCGTACAAGGTCGGCGTGGCGGCCTGGCGGCTGGGGGCGGGCCGCGCCCGCAAGGAGGACTCCGTCCAGGAGGGGGCGGGCGTCGTCATGCACGCCAAGCCCGGCGCCTACGTCCGCGGCGGCGACCCGCTGCTGACGCTGCACACCGACGACGCGCAGCTGTTCGAGCGGGCCCTCGACGCTCTCGACGGTGCGTACTTCATCGCTCCGGAGGGCTCACGGCCCGACCTTCTCCCACTCGTCATCGACCGGATCGGCTGACCCCTACGCTGGGCGGATGCCTCAGCTGATCGCCGCCCCGACGCGGATCCCGGTCCCGGGCGGGAAGGTCATCGACGAGTACGTCGGGGCCGTGAACACCCCGTCCACGTCGTTGCCGGGCCCGTCGCATCCCGTGTCGGTCGCGCACATGAACGCCCCGGCGAACTGGACGGAGCCGTTCCAGACGCCGGAGTTCGGCGAGATCACCGTGGTGCTGCGCGGCACGGTCCTCGTCGACCACGACGACGGCCGGCTCGAGGTCGGCGAGGGGCAGGCGGTGGTCACCCTCGCAGGGGAGCGGGTGCGCTACTCGACCGGGGCCGACGGTGCCGAGTACGTCGCGGTATGCCTGCCCGCCTTCAGCCCGGAGGCGGCCCACCGTGACGACGAGTGAGCTGAGCCTCGACGTCCTGCGGGCCGTCCCGAAGGTCCTCCTCCACGACCACCTCGACGGCGGTCTGCGGCCGCAGACGATCATCGAGCTCGCGGTCGGCGACCCGCAGGTCGAGGCGAGCCTGCCCGCGTCGGACGCCGCGGGGCTCGGACAGTGGTTCCGCGACAACGCCGACTCAGGGTCGTTGGAGCGCTACCTCGAGACCTTCGACCAGACCCTCGCCGTCATGCAGACCGAGGAGGGCCTGTTCCGGGTCGCCTCCGAGGCGGCGCAGGACCTCGCTGCCGACGGCGTCGTCTACGCCGAGGTCCGGTATGCGCCGGAGCAGCACCTCCAGCGCGGGCTCACCCTCGAGCAGGTGGTCGAGGCGGTGAACGACGGGTTCCGCGAGGGGGAGCGGCTGGCCCGCGAGTCGGGTTACCGCATCCGGGTGACGGCGCTACTGACGGCCATGCGGCACGCCGCGAAGAGCCGGGAGATCGCCGAGCTCGCCGTTCGCTACCGCAACGACGGGGTGGCGGGGTTCGACATCGCCGGTGCGGAGGCGGGGTACCCGCCGACCCGTCACCTCGACGCGTTCGAGTTCCTCCGCCGGGAGAACGCCCACTTCACCATCCACGCGGGAGAGGCGTTCGGGCTGAAGAGCATCTGGGAGGCGATCCAGTGGTGCGGCGCCGACCGTCTCGGCCACGGCGTGCGGATCGTCGACGACATCACCGTCGAGGGGGTGCCGTTCCCGGAGTGGCTCGAGGACGCCGCCGCCCGGGGTCTCACGACGTTGGCCGACGTCGACCTGGGCTCGGTGTACCTGGGGCTGCTGGCGGCGTACGTCCGCGACGCCCGGATCCCGCTGGAGATGTGCCCCAGCAGCAACCTGCAGACCGGCGCCGCGAAGTCCATCGGACTCCATCCGATCTCGCTGCTCGCCCGGATGAAGTTCCGGGTCACGCTCAACACCGACAACCGCCTGATGAGCGGCACGTCCCTGTCGCGTGAGGCCGGACTGCTGGCGGCGGAGGCGGACTGGACGCTCGCCGACCTGCGCTGGGCGTCCATCAACGCGATGAAGTCGGCGTTCCTGCCGTTCGACCGGCGGCTCGCCCTCATCGACGAGGTGATCAAGCCGGGTTACGCCGCATACGGTCTGCCTGCGTAAGTTCTTTCCGGCTATCCTCTAAAGCCGTCATTCGGCTCCGATGCGTCCATTTGCCTGGATTTGACGGCGCTGGAGCGAGGTCGACGTGGTCAGCATTCACGATCGCCCTACGGCATACCGCAGCGCGCAGGCGCGTGGCCGCCCGGGACCGTCGCCCCACCACGAGGCCGGACCCGCTCCGCTGTTCCAGGCGCTGGATGCGCGCGCCAAGGGGCGCGGGCACCTCATCCACTCCGCGACGATCAGCTCGATCGACCGGTTCGACCTCGTGTTCGACACGGTGGAAGCCACCGTTCGGGACGCCGATCAGCGCGGTTTGCTGGACCGACGTCTGCTTCGACGCCGCGGCGGCCGGCGACGGCAGCCCGACCTTCATCGCGAACCTGCTGATCCGGTGGGGGCACACCCTGCCGGTCGGCTCCGACCCCGACCATCCCGGGGTCCTCGTGCAGGTCCTCGTGGGCGGCTGACCGGCGGGTCAGCCGATCCGGTCGGGTGCGGTGAGGCGCTGGCGCAGTGCCGTGTCGCGCGCGAGCCGGACGGTGTCGCGCCGGCGACGGTCGGCGAGGATCGCGGCGAGGACGTACTCGGGGTGGTTGCCGGGCGGGGGCGGCGGCGAGACGTAGAGGCTCATCTCCGCGAGCAGCTTGCGGCCCATCTCCTCGCGCGCCTGCGGCGTCATGGTCTGGGCGGCGGGGAGGAAGGTGCGCACCGCCATCGCCAGGTCGTCGGGCAGCTGGGTGATGTCGGCGTTGAACGCCCAGCCGGCCAGCTGCGGCGGCATCGGCACCGGGGGCGGCAGCTGCGCGGTGACCCGGTCGCGGACCACGTAGGTGCCCGCGAGCATGTCACCGAGCCGCTTGCCCTTCTTGCTGAGGATCGAGGCGATCACGGCGGGGATGCCCCACAGCATGTAGACCTCGACGACTCCCAGCAGGCCGCGGGCGAACGCGTGCCGGAACGTGATCGGTCCGGCGTCGTCCCGCACGGTGCGCAGCCCGGCCGCCATCTTGCCGAGGCTCCGACCGCGGGTGAGGGTCTCGATGGTGATGGGGTACACCAGCCAGGCGACGAGGAAGCAGACCAGGACGGTGGCGGCGATGAGCGCGTCGTCGAGCTGCTGGGAGAGGGCCGCGCCGGCCGAGACGAGGGTGAAGGTGACCACCCAGACGATCAGGTAGTCGAGGAACCCCGACAGCATCCGCGAGCCGATCGACGCCGGGGGCAGGTCGAGCGCGACGGCCTCACCCGTGACGAAGTCGTCGTCACCCACTCCGACGGTCGCGCTGCTCACCGGGTCATCGTAGGTCGCTCGGTGGACCCACCCGGCGGTTTCCGGACCCGGCCCGGACCGGCGACCCACCGCATACAGTGACCGCGTGGATCTCGACGCCTACGTGCTGGCCCACCAGCACGAGTGGGCGCGGTTGCACGAGCTGGCGTCGAAGCGGGGCAAGCTGACCGGCGCCGAGGCGGACGAGCTGCTCGACCTCTACCAGCGGGTGGCCACCCACCTCTCGGAGATCCGCACGCGGTCCCCGGAACCGACCCTCGTGGCACACCTGTCGTCGATGCTGGCGTCGGCCCGGTTGCGGTCGGCTGGTACCCGCACGATCAGCCTGGACGACGTCACGTACTTCTTCACCGACACGTTCCCGGCGGCGCTCTACCGGATGCGCGCCTGGTGGCTCTGGACGATGGCGGCCAACGTCGTCGTCGCGTGGGTGATCGGGGCGTGGTTCGTCGCGAACCCCAGCGTCGAGTCCGCGCTGCTGTCGCCGTCCGAGGTCGACCAGATGGTCAACAGCGACTTCGAGAGCTACTACAGCGAGTATGCGGCCGGCAGCTTCGCCCTCAAGGTGTGGACCAACAACGCCTGGGTGGCCGCCCTCTGCATCGCGCTCGGTGTGCTGGGTCTGCCGGTGATCCTGTTGCTGCTCAACAACATTCTCAACGTGGCGCTGATCGGTGGCCTGATGTGGGCCCATGACCGCGCCGGCCTGTTCTTCGGGCTGATCCTGCCGCACGGGATGCTCGAGCTGACCGCCGTCTTCGTCGCCGCCGGCGTGGGGTTGAGGATCTTCTGGGCGTGGATCGAACCCGGGCCGCGTCGGCGGCTCGACGCGGTCGCCCACGCGGGCCGGGCCGCCATGTCGGTCGCCCTGGGGCTGGTGGCCGTCCTGCTCGTCAGCGGGATCATCGAGGCCTTCGTGACACCGTCTCCGCTGCCGACGTGGGCGCGGATCGCCATCGGGTTCGTCGCCTGGGGCGCGTTCATGGCCTACGTGTTCACCGTGGGCCGGTGGGCCGCCCGGCGGGGCAGTACCGGCGACGTCTCGGCGGCCGACGCCGGCGACATGGCCCCGGTCGTGGGCTGACCGAGCGCGCCCCCCACGCCGGTTCGTGCTCTGGACCGCACCTGGAGCCGTTGGCCGGGCCTGCCCGGCTACCGGAGTTCCGGCTGCATCCACCACGAACGAGTGGCGAGCCCCGCCTAGAGGAGGCCCTGGCTCTTCAGCAGCAGGTAGTGGTCGGCCAGCCGGGGCGGCAGGTCCTCGGGGTTGGCGTCGATGACGGTGACGCCCAGGCGTCCCAGCAGCGCCGCGGTGCGCTGCCGGAGCGCCAGGGTCCGCTCGGCGGCGGCCGCGTCGTAGGCGTGTCGCGTGGTGTCGCGACGGGCGGCCATCTCCGTGAGGGCCGGGTCGCTCACCGACGCGAGAACGACCCGGTGGTGGGTCGTCAGCGCGGCCAGCGTCGGCAGCAGCGACTCCTCGATGGCGGCCGGCTCGAGAGCGGTGAGGAGGACGACCAGGGCGCGGCGCGGCGCCGTGTCGGCGATGGCGCTCGCGAGCGTCGGCCAGGACGCCTCGAGCAGAGCCGGCTCGAGCGGCGCCATCGCGCTGACGAGGTCGCCCAGCAGGGTCGTCCGGCCGGAACCGGTCACCCGCGCGCGGACCCACCGGTCCCCCGCGATCAAGTCGACCCGGTCGCCTGCGCGCGACGCGAGCGCCGCCAGGAGCAGCGCCGCGTCCATCTCGCTGTCGAGCCGCGGCATGTCCTCGACGCGCCCCGCCGAGGTCCGCGACGTGTCGAGGACGAGGACGACCCGGCGGTCGCGTTCCGGCTGCCAGGTGCGCACCACCACGTGCTGTCGACGAGCCGTGGCGCGCCAGTCGATCGAGCGGACGTCGTCACCCTCGACGTAGTCGCGCAGCGAGTCGAACTCGGTGCCCTGGCCGCGGACCCGGACGGCCGAGCGTCCGTCCAGCTGGCGCAGCGTGGCCAGCCGCGACGGCAGGTGCTTGCGGCTCGCGAACGGCGGCAGCGCGCGAATGGCGCCCTCGATCGCCAGGGACCGCTGCCGTGCCCCTATCCCGAGCGGTCCGAAGCTGCGCACCGTCACGCGGTCGGCGAGCCGGTCGCCGCGGCGGGTCGGCAGCAGCTCGGTCGTGAACCGGCGGCGCTCACCACCCGGCAGCCGTAGCCGGTGGCGCTCAGCGGTGGCGCCCGCCGACGGCTGCCACGCGTCGCGCAGCCAGCCGCGAACCCGGCGGCCGGACGTGTTGGTCACGAGCAGCGACGTCGACCCCGCCACGCCGAGCCGGACCTGGCCGACGGGTTCGCGCTGGATGTCCAGCCGGCGCGGGCTCACGGCGACGAGGATGTCGACGAGGGTCACGACGACGCAGATCCCGACCCACAGCAGCACCATCTCCCGGGTGGGCTGGATGACGACCGCCACGACCCCGAGCAGGAGTAGAAGCGGGAACCGCCCGCTCACCGCCACGGCGACACCCCCGGTGGGGTGAGCCGGACCGGGAGGCGAGCACGACGCATACGCACCGTCAGCGGGGGACCGGGACCGAGCCGACCGCGCTGGCCAGCACCGACCCGACCGAGACCCCCTCGAGCTCGGCCTCCGGCCGCAGCGACAGGCGATGCGAGAGCGTGGCGTGGGCCAGGGCCTTGACGTCGTCGGGCGTGACGAACGTGCGGCCGTTCATCCAGGCCCACGCCCGCGACGTCGCCAGCAGCGCGGTGGCTCCACGCGGGCTGACGCCGAGCGACAGGGACGGTGCCGAGCGGGTGGCGCGGGCGATGTCGACGATGTAGCCCACCACCTCGGGCGCGACCGTGATCGCCCGGACGGCTTCCACGCCTGCGGCGAGGTCCTCGGGACCGGCCACGGCCCGGATGCCGGCGGCGTCGAGGTCGCGAGGGTCGAACCCGCTCGCGTGCCGGCGGACCACCTCGAGCTCGTCGTCCCGCGGCGGCAGCGGCAGCACGACCTTGAGCAGGAACCGGTCCAGCTGCGCCTCGGGCAAGGGGTAGGTGCCCTCGTACTCCACGGGGTTCTGGGTCGCGGCGACGAGGAACGGCTGCGGCAGGGGTCGGGGCACGCCGTCGACCGAGACCTGGCGCTCCTCCATGGCCTCGAGCAGGGAGGCCTGGGTCTTCGGCGGGGTCCGGTTGATCTCGTCGGCGAGCAGCAGGTTCGTGAAGACCGGGCCCTCGCGGAAGACGAAGTCGGAGGTCGTGTTGTCGTAGACCAGCGACCCGGTGATGTCACCCGGCATGAGGTCGGGCGTGAACTGGACGCGCTTGGTGTCGATGGCCAGCGCCTTGGCCAGCGCGCGCACCAGCAGCGTCTTGGCGACCCCGGGGACGCCCTCGAGGAGCACGTGGCCCCGGACGAGGAGGCAGATGATGACCCCGGAGACCGCGGCCTCCTGCCCGACCACGGCCTTGCCCACCTCGCGGCGGACGGCCAGCAACGCCTCGCGAGCGCGGTCCGAGGACTGCTGGGCCGCGGGGCTCGGCGCCCGAGCCGGAGCCGGAGCGGGCGGTGAGGCGGGAGCGGGCGCCGGTCCGGGCTGCACGTGGTTGCCCTGGGGTGGCGGCGGCGGCCCCGCCGAGGTCTGCGGTGGGATGCGCCAGTGGTCCGGCTGCGGCTCGCTGTCGTGCGGGTATGCCGGTCGCTCCGGCGCCGGCGGCGACGGGTAGCTCTGGTCGGGGGTGTCGCTCATGAGCGGCGTACTTCCTTCTCGAGGGCGGCGAGCTCGGCGGCGAGCCCGAGGAGATGGTCGTCCCGCGTGGGAGGCGGACCGAGGAGGAGGGCGCCCACCTCGTCGACCCGTCGTCCGCTCGCGGCGGAGACGGCGGCGACCAGTGCCTGGTCGGCCCCGCGGGACGAGATCGTGGCGGTGGGCCGGGGCAGGCCGAGGTAGTCGGCGAGCCGGGTCCGGGTGGCGAGCTGAAGGGTGGCGCCGGCCCGCGAGGCGTCGCGGGCCCGCCGGTAGAGCCGTCCGCGGCTCTCTGTGGTCTCCACGGCGCGGACGACGACGGGGAGGGGCTCGGACACGAGCCGGCCGAACCGGCGTCCGCGCCACAGCACGAGCCCGACGAAAGCCGCGCCGCCGAGCGCCAGGACCGGGCCGAGCCACGGAGGGAGCAGTGAGGTGAGCCCCGCATCGTCGCCGGCCGGCACGTCCTCTCGGGAGGGGACGTACCAGACCACCCGGCCCGAATGGCCGAGCATGCGCAGGGCGATCGCGGCGTTGCTGCCCTCGGTGATCTGGTCGTTGGTGAAAGCGGTCGTGCTGCCGAAGAGGACCGTGGGCGGGCTGGGTCCGCGGCGCGCGAGAGCGAGGTAGACGGAGTTCCCGTCGTGGGTGAAGCAGGCGGCGTCGGCGAGGCTGGACCGGTACTCGACCTGGCTGCGCGACAGCGTCTCGCCGGCGCGGACGTCGGTAGTACCGCACTCGGCCGCGACGAGGTCCTGGGCGGCCCGCCGTGCGTCGGTGACGCCGACGTCGGGGGCGAGATAGCGCAGCACGCTGCGGTCGGGGGCGACGAGCACGAGCCGTTCGGCGGTGCTCGCGACCTCGGCGAGGGTCTCCGTCGTCGACTCCGCGAGGGCGGCCGTCCGGGCCACGAAGACGGTGGTGTCGGCATCGGCGCCCGCGCGCTCCAGCTCGGTCTGGCCCCGGGCGACGACCACCTGGACGCCCTGCGCCTCCAGGACCCGAGCGAGGGCCTGGGCGCCGTTCGCGGTGGGGTTGCGCGGGTCGAGGGGAGCCGAGCTCGCGGGCCCGGGTCCTCTCGACACGAAGAGGAACGCGACGGCGAGCACGGCGGCCACCAGGACGACGACCAGCACCCACCGGCGCCGCCAGCGGCGAGCCGGGGGAGCCGGCGTCGGGGCGCCCGGCTCCGCGGGATCGGCGGCCCCGGGCGGAGCGGTCGCCTCGGCGGACCGCTGCCAGAGCTCGGTGGTCACGGGCGTACCCCCGTCAGCCAGACGGAGTCCGGCTCGCCGCCGGAGCCGCCACCCGACGTCGGGGGCAGCGGACGGTCGCGGTCGCCACGGTCGCGACCCGGGCGGGGTGGGAGGACCGGCCGCGCGTCGTGGAGGGTCATGTCGGTCGACCGGGCGAGGAGCGCGTCCTCGCGGTCGGCCGTGGCGTCGCCGTAGGCGACCGCGTCGAAGAGGTCCATGGTGCGGCCGATGTCGGCGACCTGCGCGGGGAAGGCGACCGACAGCGCGGTGCCGACCTCGTGCGCGGTCATCGACGGAGCGTGCGGCAGCAGGGTCCGACTCTCCGCATCGCGGGCGATGGCCCGGGTCCAGGCGAGGACGGCGTCGCCGAACCGCGCCTCGGCGAGCGCGCGTTCGGCCTCCCGGCGCAGCTGCTCGGCGGTGAGGACGCTGTCGCCGAGCAACGTCCGGCGTTCTGACACCGTCCGGCTCTCCACGCGGATGCGGGTGAGCAGGTAGATGACCCCCGCGACGAGCAGGACGACGACGAGCGTGATGACGATCGGCGGGAAGCTCGCGCCGCCGGTGCCCTGGGTGCTCTGAAGGTCGGCCAGCCGGTCGCTCAGCCAGTCCATCAGCTGCTGGAACAGCGAGCGGGTGTCCTGGTACTCGCTGCGGGCCAGCTCGTCGCTGAGCCACTGCCGCGCCTGGTCCGTCGACGGGTCGAGGTCCATGGGCAGCGCCGCGGACCGGAGGGCGTGGAGGCGGCTCACGAGCCGTTGCCCGTGGCGCGAGCGGCCCGCTGCAGAACCAGGTCGAACCCCTCGAGCCGCATCCGCTGGTCGACGTAGAGGAGGGCGAGCGCCCCCGCGGCGAACGGGACCACGACGGTCATCGACAGCAGGGTGGCCACGGCCAGGCCGAGGGACGCCACCATCGCGTCGAGGCTGGGGCTGAGCGAGAGGATCGCACCGACGAAGGACGACACCAGGAGCAGCGGCAGCTGCACCACCCAGAAGACGACGCCGCAGAGGAGCCCGACGACGACCAGCCGCATCAGCGTGCGCCAGAAGACACCGCGGGTCAGCGCCCAGCTGCGGCTCAGCGCGTCGAACACCCCACGGCGCTCGAGGACCACGGCGGCGCCGGCGAGGCAGGTGCGGGCCAGCAGGACGGCGGACCAGGCTCCGACGGCGACCCCGCCCACCAGCGAGATGAGCACGGCGGCCAGCAGCGAGTTCGCCTGGGTCGCGAGGGCCACGAGCAGGATGAGCAGGACCAGCGGCAGCGCGAGCCCGAAGGTGACCAGCGCCGCGAGACCCACCAGCGGCAGGAGGCGTCGGCGGACCGCGGTCCACAGCTCCGCGAGGCTGATCCGCCGACCGAGAGCGGCCTCGCCGACGGAGTAGGACAGCGCGCCGGCGAGGACCAGCGACGCGAACCCGATCCCGAACATCAGCAACAGGCCGAAGAACGAGCTCTGGTCGACCACCGCGTCGGCACCGAGGTCGGCGTACCACGATCCCTGAGCGCCGAGGGCCGCCACGAGGATCGCCGGGACCGCCGAGAGGGCCAGCACGACCAGCGTGGCGGAGAAGACGGTGCCGGCGTTGCGGCGGATGTGCTTGACCGCGCCGTCGACCACGTCGCCGAGCGACATCGGCCGCAGCGAGATGATGCCGGGCTTGTGGCTCGTGACCAGCAGGACGCGGTCCGGGCCGCGCACGACGCCACCACCACTGCGGCTGGCCGGAGCTCCGGCCGCGGCGGCCTCGGCGCTCCCCGGCGCGGTCAGCCCGCCGGAGCCCGGGGGCATGCCGACGGTCACCGCCGGGTCCACGGGTGCTGTCGAGACGGTCGCCAGGCCACCGGGAGGAAGGTATGCGGGCGGTCGCCGGCGGGTCTCCTCGGCCGGCGCGCCCGGGGGCGGCCCGAACCCGCTCACGGCTCCCCCTGCCGTGGGTCGATGTCGAGCACTCCTGCCAACCCCCACCTCTGCCCACCGCCGGCGCGGCGATGTCCGTCCCGAGAAGGTACCAAGCGCGTCGTCAGCCCGGACGGTGTTGGTTCTCAGCGACCTCGGGGACCGGCCCGGACGCGGCCTCGGGGACCGGGCTGGACGCGGCCTCGGGGTCCGGGCTGGGCGCGGTCTCGACCGGCCGGGACGGCGCCCCGGCGACGGCGTCCTGGAGGGTGACCTTGAGCCGATGCACGGGTTCGCGGTACCGCTGCTCGCGTCGCTGCGCCCTGGCCAGCTTCGCGGGCCGACCCGGCCGCCCGTCGCGGGCCTGGTACCGCTTGCGGGCCCACACCGACGCGGGTCGGGCCAGTCGGATGGCGCCGACGATGAGGAGCAGCGGGATGAACAGCCCGAGCAGACCGGTCCAGAGCTTGCCCTTGAGCAGCGTGATCGCCGCGAGGGCGAGGTCGATGGCGATCACCGCGGCGATCGTCAGGCCGAAGGCCAGTGCGCTCTCACCCTCGAACGGGGTGAGGTCGTTCAGGAGGGGCACACCGCCGAGCAGGAGGAGACCGCTGATGCCGGTGGCGATGGCGACGGCGTCGACCGAGAGCCGGCCCTCCTCGGCCCAGTAGACGTCGTCGAGGTGGAGGATCAGCGCGAACTCGTCGAGGACGAGGGCTGTGCCGATCCCGAAGAACGACGCGCAGATCGCCCGCCACACGACCGGCTCGACGGGGACGGCCAGCCCCGCGACACCGCCGGCGACCATGGCGACCGTCCCGAACACGACGTGGTGGATGTGCAGCCCGCCGGGTGTGATGTTGCCGGGCCACCAGCTGACCTCGGCGCGGATCATCCGTACCGAGAACCGGATGAACGCGAAAGTCAGGACGAAGGCCGCGAAGAAGCAGAACAGCGGCAGCCGGCCGGTGTCGAGAATGTTCTCCCGGAACCAGTCGCCCATCGCCCCAGTCTCCCAAACGCCGTCAGGCGCGGGGCAACGTTTGGAGCTCTCCGTTCAGTCGGCGTTCCACCTCGCTCGGTGACGCGCAGGTGGCCCCGAGGCGCTCCATCCGCGCGACGAGCTCAGGTTCCGACCGGGTCAGCGCCAGGCCCCTGCGGACCAGCACCAGTGGCGGCTTCCGGCGTTCTGCCAGATCGCGGACCAACCGACGCACGAACGTCACCCAGCGCGGATGCGTGACGCACCAGGCGGAATGGAGGATTCCGCTGTCGGCCAGGGCGCCGATGATCTCGGCCGCGAAGATCCCTTCGGCCACCACCATCGCGGCGGGCGGGGCGTCGATCCGGGCGGTCCCGGACGCCGCGGACCGTGCGATGTCGTAGACCGGCACCTCCACCGAGCCCGTGACGACGAGCCGCTCCAGCGCCCGCACGGCGGCGTCCGCGTTCCATGAGGCTGGGTCGTCCCAGTCGGCGATGGTCGTCCCGCCCAGCTCGCGGGTCGGCAGCTCGGGGTCGTCGCCGTCCCGGTAGAAGTCGTCGAGCCGCACCACCGGCCACCCGTATGCGGCGTGCAGCCGGGCGGACAGCCGCGACTTCCCGGCGCCCGAGGGCCCCGCGAGCACGACGACCCGCCGTCGGGCCGGCGAAGGGCCGGCCGCCCGCATACCTGCGTCGCTCACCGGCCCTTGGGGTGCCAGACGGTCTTGGTCTCGAGGAACGCGCGGACGCGTCGCAGGTCCGGCGTCACGGTCCAGTCCGGCTCGACCGCGGTCGCCCCGCTGCCGCCGGGACGCAGCACCCGCTTCACGGTGTCGGCCGCGGCCGCCTCGAGGTCGCCCCAGACGACCCCGTCGGCATCGGCAGCGCCGGTGAGGTCGATGGCGTTGACGTCACGGTGCGACGCGAGCCACGGAGCGATCTCGGCGGCCCGACCGGTGAGGATGTTGACCACCCCGCCCGGCACATCGCTGGTCGCGAGCGCCTCGGAGAGGGTCACCGCCGGTAGTGGCCGGGCAGCGCTCGTGACGACCACGCACGTGTTCCCGGAGACGACGATCGGCGCGACGACGCTGACCAGGCCGAGGAGCGACGACGACTGCGGCGCCAGGGCGGCGACGACGCCGGTCGGCTCGGGGGCCGAGATGTCGAAGTACGGTCCGGCGACGGGGTTCAGCCCGCCGAGGACCTGGGCCAGCTTGTCGGTCCAGCCGGCGTACCAGACCCAGCGGTCGATCGCGGCGGCGACCGTGGTCCGCGCCCGAGCGGCGGTGAGGCCCTCGGCCGCCGACACCTCGTCGACGAACTGGTCGAACCGGCCCTCCATCACCTCGGCGACGCGGTAGAGGACCTGCCCCCGGTTGTAGGCGGTGGCGCCGGCCCAGCCCGGGAACGCTGCCCGCGCCGCCGTGACCGCGTCGCGGGCGTCCTTGCGTGACGCCTGCGAGGCGTTGGCGAGGAACCGCCCCTTGGTGTCGCTGACGACGTAGGACCGGCCCGACTCGCTACGCGGGAAGGCGCCGCCGATGTAGAGCTTGTAGGTCTTGCGGACGTCGAGCCGCGGCGCGGGCGCCGCGGCCTTGCGGGTGGCCGTGGGGCTCACTGGACGTCTCCCGTCGCCACGTAACCCTCGAGGCCGTGTCGACCGCCCTCCCGGCCGTAGCCGGACTCCTTGTAGCCGCCGAACGGCGACGTGGGGTCGAACTTGTTGAACGTGTTGGCCCACACCACGCCCGCGCGCAGCTGGTCGGCCATCCAGAGGATGCGCGACCCCTTGTCGGTCCACACGCCGGCGGACAGGCCGTAGGGCGTGTTGTTGGCCTTGGCCACGGCCTCCTGCGGGGTCCGGAACGTCAGCACCGAGAGCACCGGGCCGAACACCTCCTCCTGCGCGATCCGGTGGGTCTGGGCGACACCGGTGAACACCGTTGGGGGGAACCAGAACCCGCGGCTGGGAAGCTCGCAGGGCGGGCTCCACCGCTCGGCGCCCTCGGCCTCGGCGATCCCGGACAGCTCGCGGATGCGGTCCAGCTGGGCGGCCGAGTTGATGGCGCCCAGATCGGTGTTCTTGTCGAGCGGGTCGCCGACGCGGATGGTGGTGAGCCGCCGCTTGAGCTTGCGGATCACCTCGTCGTGCACGGACTCCTGCACCAGCAGCCGCGACCCGGCGCAGCAGACGTGGCCCTGGTTGAAGAAGATGCCGTTGACGATGCCCTCGACCGCCTGGTCGACCGGCGCGTCGTCGAAGACGATGTTGGCGGCCTTGCCGCCCAGCTCGAGCGTGGCGCGGACGCGAGTTCCGGCAATGGTGCGGGCGATCGCCTTGCCGACCTCGGTCGAGCCGGTGAAGGCGATCTTGTCGACGCCCGGGTGCTCGACGAGGGCGCGTCCGGTATCGCCGGCGCCGGTGACGATGTTGACGACACCCGGCGGCAGGTCGGCCTGCTGGCACACCTCGGCGAAGAGCAGCGCGGTCAGCGGCGTGGTCTCCGCCGGCTTGAGGACGACGGTGTTGCCGCAGGCCAACGCGGGCGCGATCTTCCACGACAGCATGAGCAGCGGGAAGTTCCAGGGGATGACCTGGCCGACGACGCCGATCGGGCGCGGCGGCCGGCCGCCGGCGGGCGCCAGGCCCGCATACTCGAGCTTGTCGGCCCACCCCGCGTGGTAGAAGAAGTGCGCCGCCGCGAGCGGGATGTCGACGTCGCGCGACTCCTTGATCGGCTTGCCGTTGTCGAGCGTCTCGAGGACGGCGAACTCGCGGGCCCGCTCCTGCATGATCCGGGCGATGCGGAACAGGTACTTGCCGCGGTCGGCGCCGGACATCCGGCCCCAGACACCCCGGTATGCCTGTCGCGCCGCCTTGACGGCGCGGTCGACATCGTCGGCGGTCGCCTCCGTGACGTCGGCGAGCACCTCCTCGGTGGCGGGACTGATCGTCTTGAAGCTCGTGTCTCCGGTCGAGTCGACGAACTCGCCGCCGATGAACAGGCCGTAGGACGAGTGGATGTCGACGACGGAGCGCGACTCGGGGGCGGGGGCGTACTCGAAGTGGGGCATCTTCAGGACCTCAGGTCGTCCTAGTCGAGGGTGACGTAGTCGGGGCCGGAGTAGGCGCCGGTGCGCAGCTTCTGCCGCTGCAGGAGCAGGTCGTTGAGCAGGCTGGACGCGCCGAAGCGGAACCAGTCCGGGTCCATCCAGTCGTCGCCGGCGATCTCGCTGACCATGACGAGGTACTTGAGCGCGTCCTTGCTCGTCTTGATCCCTCCGGCGGGCTTGACCCCGACCTGCACCCCCGTGGACTCCTGCCAGTCGCGGACCGCCTCGAGCATGATCAGCGTGACGGGCAGGGTCGCCGCGGGCTGTACCTTGCCGGTCGACGTCTTGATGAAGTCACCACCGGCCAGCATCGACAGGTACGACGCGCGCCGGACGTTGTCGTAGGTGACCAGCTCGCCGGTCTCCATGATGACCTTGAGGTGGGCGTCGTGGCCGCCGTCCCGACGGCAGGCGTCCTTGACGGCGACGATCTCCTCGAAGACGGTGAGGTAGTCGCCCGCGAGGAACGCACCGCGGTCGATGACCATGTCGATCTCGTCGGCCCCGGCGGCGACGGCGTCGGCCGTGTCGGCGAGCTTGACCGGCATACTCGCACGTCCCGACGGGAAGGCCGTGGCGACGGCGGCGACGTGGATCCCACTGTCACCCAACGCTTCTCGGGCGATCCCGACCATGTCGCCGTAGACGCAGACCGCGGCCGGCCGCGGGGTGGTCGGGTCGGAGGGGTCGGGCACCCTCGCCTTGGCGCACAGGGACCGCACCTTGCCGGGAGTGTCGGCTCCCTCCAGCGTGGTGAGGTCGATCATCGAGATCGCCGTGTCGATGCCCCACGCCTTGGCGGTGGTCTTGATGGACCGCGTTCCGAGCCCGGCGGCGCGGGCTTCGCAGCCCACCTGGTCGACTCCGGGGAGGCCGTGGAGCCACGTCGTGAGGGCCCGGTTCGTCACCCGGCCGACGCCGAGGATGTCGCGTGCTCTCTCGGTGGCCCGCTCTCCGACACTGGCGAGGGTGGTCACCTACGGAGTCTAGTTGGCTCGAGGATCACCCGGTCCTGCGTGCGAGAATGACCGTCCCCGCCGCAACACGCTGGAGATCCGATGAGCCGTTCGACGTCCGCCCCCGAGGCGCTGCGCACGCTGCGCCAGCGCGGGTCGGTGGCGATGGGCATCGTGGCGATGTGCCTGGGCGGCTTGATGGCGGTGCTGTCGGTCTTCTCCGGCGAGCCCTCGTTGGTGCTCATCGGCGGGATGTTGCTGCTGGTCGCCGTCGGCTGGGTGCTGTTCATCCGCCCGTCCGTGGTGCTGACCGTCGTCGGGGTGGACCTGGAGAACCCGTTCCGCCGCACCACGATCCCGTGGTCGCACGTCCAGGACGTCTCGCCCCGCTGGAACCTCGAGGTCTGGGCCGGAGGGAAGGCGTACCCCGCGTGGGCGATCGCCTCGCACATCGAGCGGCCGAAGCGTCAGGGCATCCCCGGCTACGGGAAGCTGGGGTTGGACGACACCGCGGACAAGGCCCCGAAACCCTCGGAGGGCGCCACGGTGGCCAGCGCCAGCCAGCTCATCGAGACGGCGATGGCCGAGTATGCGCAGCTGCTCGCCGAGGGCGACTCGGCCGCCGTCACCGGGCACGAGATCACCCGGACCTGGAACTGGCTCGACCTCGCCTGCTTCGCCCTCCCGCTCCTGGTCATCCTCGTCGGCATCCTCTCCTGATCACGGGCCACCGGTCGTGATTGGAGAGTCACGAGAGCGCTAGCGCTCGGATATACCTCCACCCAGCAGGTCCCGAGGAGAGCCCCTTAGAGCGGCACTACGAGCTGATCCTCGCCGCCTGACCTGAGGCGTCAGCGAATCCGCGGACCCAGTCGACCACGAGCTCCGGGACCAGCTCGTCGTCCCCGCCGACGGAGCGGTCCGGGAAGTCGAAGACGGCGAGCATCAGCTGGAGCGGGTACCGCGGCGGGCCTTCGGTGCTGCGGACCACACGGCCGTCGACGAGGTGGTCGACGTGGTCGGTCGTCCACTCGCACGAGTAGGTGTGGAAGTCGGCGAGGTCGAGCGGCAGCGGCACCGCCTCGAAGTCCTCGCGGACCTCCGGGTCGCGGAACGGGTGCAGGCCCATGCCGACCGCGGAGGATTCGCCCGGGACGACCGCGTCGCCGAACGCCTCCATCACACAGATCTCCGCGCTGCGCTCAGGGGCCTCCTCCAACCCGACCATCCACAGCGAGACCATCGACCGCGGTGACAGGACGGCCCGGGCGCGCATCCCGATCCAGCCCTCCTGCGGCGTCCAGCCCCACTGCGTCGGCTGCTCCTCGCGTACGGTCTGGCCGTCCCGGAACGGCTGCTGTCCCTGGGTGCTGCCGACCGGTCCGGACCACGACCCGGACTGGATCCCGGAGACGCGGATCGGCGGCTCGTGGTCGCCCTCGCACCAGACCGGGTGGTCCACCGGGATGCGCAGGTGCAGGGCCGAGTCGCGGACCTCGTATGCGGCCGCGCTCGCCGTTCGAGAGCTCCAGGCGGGCAGGTAGTGCGGTAGCCAGACGTCCGTGTCGAGGACCGATCGGTCGAACTCGTCGGCGAAGACCGGGACGAGCCCGGCCCGGGGAGTGTCCGCCATGGCGGGACGCTAGCAGCGGGGCGCCGGACCGGTCGGTCAGATCCGGGTCAGCGACTCCATCGCCGTGCGCATCTCCGCCAGCCGCTCGGCGGCCGCCTGACGAGCCGCCGCCAGCTGGTCCGGACCGGCCACCGGTTCGACCGCCTCGAGGTAGACCTTGATCTTCGGCTCGGTACCGGAGGGCCGCACGATCACCCGCGAGTCGTCGGCGAGGAACCAGCGCACGCCGTCGGTCGGTGGCAGCCCACCGTCGCCCCGGGCCAGGTCGTCCGCCCGCGACACCGAAACCCTTCCGAGCTCGCTGGGCGGGGTCGACCGCAGCCGCTCCATGACGGGGGAGATCTGGGCGAGGTCCGCGACGCGGACCGAGAACGCGTCGGTCGCGTAGACGCCGTGGTTCACGGCGATGGCGTCGAGGACGTCGAGGACGGTCTGGCCACGCGCCCGGAGTGACGCGACCAGCTCGGCGAGGAGCAGAGCCGCGCTCACGCCGTCCTTGTCGCGGGCGATCTGCGGCGCCACGCAGTACCCCAGCGCCTCCTCGTACCCGAACGCGAGCCCGGGGACCCGGCTGATCCACTTGAAGCCGGTGAGGGTCTCCTCGTGCCGGATGCCGTTCGCAGCGGCCATCGCGGCGAGGAGCCGCGACGACACGATGGAGCACGCGAACACGGCGTCGCGCTCGACCCCCCGCGCGATCACGTGGGCCCCGAGCAGGGCACCCAGCTCGTCCCCGCGCAGCATCCGCCAGCCGTCGGCGTCGAGGACTGCCGCCGCGCACCGGTCGGCGTCGGGGTCGTTCGCGATCACGACGTCGGGGCGGACCTCGCGGGCAACGGCTAGGGCGGCGTCGATCGCGCCGGCCTCCTCGGGGTTCGGGAAGCTCACCGTGGGGAAATCCGGGTCCGGTACCGCTTGCGTGGCAACGGTGGTGGGTTCGGAGAAGCCCGCGGCGGCGAACACGCGGCGCACCGTGTCGTCGCCTACGCCGTGCAGGGAGGTGTGCACCACCGACAGGTCACGCGGCGCATCCGCCGGGACCAGCGCGGCCACCCGCTCGACGTAGGCGTCCTGCACCTCGTCGCCGAGGTTCTCCCAGCCGTCGTCGACGAGGGCGAGGTCGCGGACCGACGCCACGGCGGCGATGTGGGACGCGATCTGGGCGTCGGTCGGCGGCACGATCTGGCTGCCGTCACCGAGGTAGACCTTGTAGCCGTTGTCCTGTGGCGGGTTGTGGCTGGCCGTCGACCATGACGCCCGCGTCGGCGCCCAGGTGCCGGATCGCGAACGCCAGGACCGGCGTCGGCAGCGGTCGCGGCAGGATCGCGGCGCGCCCGCCGGCCCCCACCACGACCGACGCGGTGTCGCGGGCGAAGACGTCGGAGTTGTACCGGGCGTCGAAACCCACGACGACCATCGGCTCGGGGATCCCGCACTCGGTCTGCAGGTAGGCGACGAGGCCGGCGGCGGCGCGCAGGACGACGGCGCGGTTCATCCGGTTCGGTCCGCCGCCGAGGGCGCCACGGAGCCCGGCCGTGCCGAACTCGAGCATCCCGGCGAACCGGTCCGCGAGGTCGATGGACGCCTCGAGATCGCCCTCATCCGCGGCGGCGAGGAGGCTGGCCAGCTCCTGTGCGGTGACCGGGTCGGGGTCGTCGTCCACCCAGGCCTGGACCCGCGAGCCGAGCGAGTCCTCGTCCGTCACGACACCACCCGCTGCACGACGTCCGCCAGCAGCCGGCCGCACCGCTCGGCGGCGGCCTGGCCGGCCTCGATGACCTCCTGGTGGGAGAGCGGCTGGTCGGAGATGCCGGCGGCCAGGTTGGTGACCAGGGAGATGCCGAGGACCTCCATGCCCACGTGCCGGGCCGCGATCGCGTCGAGCGCGGTCGACATCCCGACGAGGTCACCGCCGATGCGCTTGGCCATCTGGACCTCGGCCGGCGTCTCGTAGTGGGGACCGCGGAACTGCACGTAGATCCCCTCGTCGAGTGTCGGGTCGACCTCCCGTACGAGCGCCCGCAACCGGGCGGAGTAGAGATCGGTCAGGTCGACGAACGTCGGTCCCTCGAGCGGCGAGGCCCCGGTGAGGTTGATGTGGTCGCTGATGAGCACCGGCGTTCCCGGCCCCCAGGCGGGATTGAGCCCGCCGCAGCCGTTGGTCAGCACGATGGTCGAACAGCCGGCCTCGCTGGCCGTGCGGACCGCGTGCACCACCGAGCGCACGCCGCGCCCTTCGTAGAAGTGCGTCCGCGTCCCGTACACCAGCGCGCGGCGACCGGTGTCACCGATGGCGACCGACCGCATACTCCCGCGGTGGCCGGCCACCGCCGCGGCATGGAAGCCGGGCACGTCGGCGTTCTCGACGGTCGCGACGGTCGGCCCGATGAGGTCGGCCGTCTGGCCCCAGCCGGAGCCGAGGACGAGGGCCACGTCGTGGGTCGGCGCCCCGGTGCGCTCGGCGATGACGGTGGCGGCGGCCTTGGCGACGTCGAAGGGGTCGGTGCCCGGGTCGTTGAGATCCACGCTCACGCACGCACCCTAAGTCACCCCACGAAGTTCTTCGCTCCGCTCCGATACTTCGCGGGGACCCCGACTGGTGGCCGGGGGGCGTCTCGTTCCGATGGTTGGATGGAGGGGTGATGGGGCACCCGACGTCGGTCGTCGTCCTCGGTGGCGGCCCGGGCGGGTACGAGGCCGCGCTCGTCGCCGCGCGGCTCGGCGCCTCGGTCACCGTGGTCGACCGGGACGGCCTCGGCGGCGCCTGCGTGCTCACCGACTGCGTCCCGAGCAAGACCCTGATCTCGACGGCCGGCTTCGTGACGAACCGTGCCTCCGGCGACGACCTCGGCGTGGGTCTGGCCGACGCCACCGTGGACCTCACCGCCGCGAACGCCCGCATCCTCGACCTCGCCGAGGCGCAGAGCCACGACATCGCCGCGCGGCTCACGGGCGACGGCGTGCGGATCGTCCGCGGCACCGGGACCCTGCTCGGCGCCGGGGCGGTCCGGGCGACCAGTCTCGACGGGACCGCGGAGGACCTCGAGGCCGAGGTGGTCCTCGTGGCGACCGGGTCGACGCCGCGCACCATGCCGACCGCGCAGCCGGACGGCGAGCGGATCCTCACGTGGCAGCAGATCTACTCGCTGACCGAGATGCCCGAGCACCTGGTCGTCGTCGGTTCCGGCGTGACCGGCGCCGAGCTCGCCCACGCGTACGTCGGTCTCGGGGCCCAGGTCACCCTGGTCTCGTCGCGCGACCGGGTCCTGCCCGGCGAGGACGCCGACGCCGCGACGGTCATCGAGGAGGTGTTCCGCCGCGACGGCATGCAGGTCCTCGGACGGTCGCGGATGGCGAGCGTCGAGCGCACGGCCGACGGGGTATGCGTAATGCTCACCGACGGGCGCACCGTGCTCGGCTCGCACGCGCTCCTCGCCGTGGGCTCGGTGCCGCAGACCGCGGGAATCGGCCTGGCGGAGAACGGGATCGCCCTCACTGAGTCCGGTCACATCGAGGTGGACGGCGTCTCCCGGACCTCGGTCCGCGGCGTGTATGCGGCGGGCGACTGCACGGGCGTCCTGCCACTCGCCTCGGTCGCCGCCATGCAGGGACGGATCGCCATGTGGCACGCACTGGGTGACGCGGTCGCGCCGCTGCGGCTGGACGTCGTCAGCGCCAACGTCTTCACCTCACCGGAGATCGCGACAGTGGGGATCACCCAGAACGACATCGACACCGCTCGGGTGGCCGCGCAGGCGGTCACGCTGCCATTGGCCACGAACGCGCGCGCGAAGATGGACCGTTTCACCGACGGGTTCGTCAAGGTGTTCGCCCAACCGGCGAGCGGGATGGTGCTCGGTGGCGTGGTCGTGGCGCCGCGGGCCTCGGAGCTGATCTACCCGCTGACCGTCGCGGTGCAGAACCACCTCAGCGTCGACCAGCTGTCGAGCTCGTTCACGGTGTACCCGTCGATGTCGGGGTCGATCGCCGAGGCCGCCCGCCGGCTGCACTGAGCGGGCTCAGTCCTCGGGCGGGTTCCGGCGCAGGTCGGGGTCGTTCTCCTCGGTGTAGCGGACCTCCGCCTCGGCCTCACGCGCCCAGCGCTGCCGGCGGTTCTCCGACACCTTGCGGCGCACCCACCGCATCACCGGCCAGAGGATCGCGAGCACGACGATGAGGATGAGCAGGTTCGTGAACGAGAACCCTTGCCACGGCATCTGATCCGCGACGGGTACGAGGGGCATACCCCGATGGTAGAGGTCGTGCGGGAGGCCGTCGGCGTCGTCCAGCGCTAGGGTCGACGGGGGCGGTAGCAACGACGCCGGCCCGCCGCGGACGAACCAGGAGGGACAGACGCGATGAGCAACGAGAGCTTCTTCGACAAGGTCAAGGACTTCGTCAAGGGTCACCCGGAGCAGGCCGACCAGGGTCTGGACAAGGTCGGGGAGTTCCTCGACGGGCGCACCGGTGGTCAGTACTCCGAGCACATCGCGAAGGGCGACGCCCTCGTGCGCGAGCAGTTCGGCATCCCGGACGACGCGGCGAGCGTCCCGACACCCGAGCCGGCTCCGGCTCCCGGAGACCCGCCGGCCGTCCCCGGCGACCCGACGCCGACGCCCGGCACCACGCCCGAGCCCCCCACGGTCCCGACGCCCACCGAGCCGACCACGACGCCGCCGGTTCCCAGTCCCGACCCGGTGCCGACGTCGCCGCCCGAGTCGGTGCCCGAGGCCGCGCCGGACACGTCGAGCGCGCAGCCGGGACCGCGAGCCTGAAGGGCCCGACCGACCGGCCGCTCAGCCGGTCACGGCTCCCGCGGTCAACCCGCGGATGAAGTAGCGCTGCAGGGCCAGGAAGACGACCAGCGGCACGGCGATCGCGACGAACCCGGCCGAGGCGATCAGCTCGGCACCCTCGCCGAGCCGCCCCTGGAGGCCCTGCAGCGCCACCGTCGAGGTCGTGTTCTCCCCGCGGCCGAGGAACAGCAGGGTGAGGAGCAGGTCGTTCCACACCCAGAGGAACTGGAAGATCGCGAACGACACGAACGCCGGCAGCGACATCGGCACGACCAGGCGCCAGAACGTCGTGTAGTGGCTTGCCCCGTCGACCTTCGCCGACTCGATGATCGCGCGCGGCAGGTGCGACATGTACCCGCGCAGGATGTAGATCGCGAGCGGCATCCCGAACCCGATGTGGACGAGCCAGATCGCGAGGTACGTCTGGTTGATGCCCATGGAGCCGTAGAGCCGCAGCAGCGGGACCAGCGCCACCTGGATCGGGATGACGAGGAGACCGACGATCACGACGAAGAGAATGTCGCGACCGGGGAAGGTCATGAACGTGAAGGCGTAGGCGGCGAACGCGGCGATGAGGATCGGGACCACCGTCGCCGGGACGGTCACGACGAAGCTGTTGACGAAGGCCTGAGACATGTTGACGCTGGCGTCGGTAGTGGTCAGGACGGTGGTGTAGTTGCTCAGCGTCCACTGGGTGAAGTCCAGGGGGTTCGCCAGGGCCGTCCACCAGCCCGAGCTCTGCTGCGCGTCTCGCGTCCGGAACGAGGTGACGAAGAGCCCGACGACCGGCACCATCCAGAGCAGGCAGAGGACGGCGAGACCCCATCGGACCGCTCGGGTGGCCGCACCGGGACGCGCGTGGCGGCGACGCGGTCGCGCGTCAGGCGTCGGCATCCTTGATCTCGGCCAGCACGGTCCCGCTGGTCACCGTCGCGCCGATCTCCGCGGTCAGGCCCGACACGACCCCGGCCTTGTGGGCCGTGATCGGCTGCTCCATCTTCATCGCCTCGAGAACGACGACCGTCTGCCCCTGCTCGACGGTCTCGCCGTCCTCGACGGCGATCTTGACGATCGTCCCCTGCATGGGGGCGGTCAGCGCGTCGCCCGAGACCGCCGCACCGCCGGACCCGCCGCCGGAGCGTCGGGGTGCCTTCTTGCGAGCCGGTCCGCCGGCGCCGCCGCCACCCACCAGTGCGAGCTCGGCCGGGAGCACCACCTCGATGCGCTTCCCGCCGACCTCGACGACGACCTGCCGCCGCACTTCCGGTTCGGCGCCGTCGGCGGCACCACCCGCATACGCCTCGATGGTGTTGTCGAACTCCGTCTCGATCCATCGCGTGTGCACGGTGAAGGGAGCGTCGGTCGACGGCGCGAACGCTTCGTCGTGGACGACGGCCCGGTGGAACGGGAGCACGGTGGGCATCCCGTCGACGACGAACTCGTCGAGGGCCCGCCGCGACCGTTCGATCGCCTCCTGGCGGGTCCGCCCCGTCACGATCAGCTTGGCCAGCATCGAGTCGAACGCGCCGCCGATGACGTCGCCCTCGACCACGCCGGAGTCGACGCGGACGCCCGGACCGGACGGGGGGAGGAACCGCGCCACGACGCCCGGTGCGGGCAGGAAGTTGCGTCCGGCGTCCTCGCCGTTGATCCGGAACTCGATCGAGTGCGCGTATGGCTCCGGGTCGTCGTAGCCGAGCGGCTCCCCGTCGGCGATGCGGAACTGCTCGCGGACGAGGTCGACGCCGGTGACCTCCTCGCTGACCGGGTGCTCGACCTGGAGGCGGGTGTTGACCTCGAGGAAGGAGATGACGCCGTCCTGCCCGACGAGGAACTCGCAGGTCCCGGCGCCGACATAGCCGGCCTCGGACAGGATCGCCTTCGATGCGCGCAGGAGCTCCGCGTGCTGCTCCTCGGTGAGGAACGGCGCGGGCGCCTCCTCGACGAGCTTCTGGTTGCGGCGCTGCAGCGAGCAGTCACGCGTCGACACCACGACCACGGTGCCGTGCTGGTCGGCCAGGCACTGGGTCTCCACGTGCCGTGGCTTGTCGAGGAACCGCTCGACGAAGCACTCGCCGCGCCCGAAGGCGGTGACCGCCTCGCGCACGGCCGACTCGAACAGGTCGGGGATCTCCTCGATGGTCCGGGCGACCTTGAGGCCGCGGCCACCACCGCCGTAGGCCGCCTTGATGGCCACGGGGAGCCCGTGCTCCTTCGCGAACGCCACCACCTCGTCCGGTCCGTCGACCGGGTCGGCCGTGCCCGGTACCAGGGGGGCGCCCGACTTGAGAGCGATGTGGCGCGCCTTGACCTTGTCGCCCAGCGCGTCGATCGCGTCCGGGCCCGGCCCGACCCAGGTCAGCCCGGCGTCGATGACCGCCTGGGCGAAACCGGCGTTCTCGGCGAGGAACCCGTAGCCGGGGTGAACCGCGTCGGCACCGGACTTCGCCGCGACCTCGAGGAGCTTGTCGACGACGAGGTAGCTGTCGCCGGGGGTCGAGCCACCGAGGGCGTACGCCTCGTCCGCCACCTTGACGTGAAGCGCGTCCCGGTCGGGCTCGGCGTAGACGGCGACCGAGCCGATCCCGGCGTCCCGGCAGGCCCGGGCGATGCGGACGGCGATCTCGCCGCGGTTGGCGATCAGCACCTTCGAGATCGGCATGGCCGGAGCCTAACGGGTGCGTGCCGCGCGTTTCGGGCGAGCCGCGTCACACCAGCGGGACGTCGCGGACGACCTTGTCGAGCGTGATCGGGAGGTCGGTCACGCGGGTCCCCGTGGCGTCGAACACCGCGTTCGCCACGGCGGCGCCCACTCCGGTGATCCCGACCTCGCCCGCACCCACCACGCCCTTCGGCGTCGACGGGTCGGCGTCGTCGAGGACGTGGATCGCGATCTCGGGGACGTCGGCGTTGACGGGGACGTGGTAGTCGGCCAGCGACGCGCTCATGATCCGGCCGGTCCGCGGGTCGATGAGCGTCTCCTCGGTCAGCGCCAGTCCCAGGCCCATGACGATGCCGCCCTTGAGCTGGCTGGCCAGCGTCTTGGCGTTGAGCACGCGGCCCACGTCGAAGGCGCCGACCCAGCGCGCCACTCGGACCTCGCCGGTGTCACGGTCGACATGCACCTCGCAGAAGTGGGCGCCGGACGCCGCCCGAACCCAGCGTCGCTGGTCTCGCAGCGTCCGGGCGAGGAACCGCACCTGTCCGGCCATGGCCCGCACACCCGAGTCCGCGCCGATCGAGACCTCGACGTGGTCGTGCCCGGTGCGTGCCAGGGCGGCGGCGAGGGGCTCACCGTCCCGGCCGCCCCAGCGGCGCACTCGGCGGCGGATCTGGGTCGCCGCGTCCGCGATGCTCCCTGCGACACCGGCCGACTGCGCCGAACCGCCCGCTCCGGGCGCGATCGGCAGGTCGGTGTCGCCGTACTCGACGCGCACGGCGTCGTAGGGGATGCCGAGCTCGTCCGCGACGACCTGCGCCTGCACCGTGGCGGTGCCCATGCCCATCTCGTGGAACCCGCACCGCAGGAGAGCCGTGCCGTCCGCGTCGAGCCGCAGGGTGAGGTTGGCGATGAAGATCCAGGCGGGGTGGTATGCCAGGGCCATTCCGTACCCGACCAGCGTCGAGCCGGTATGCGTCGGTTGCCTTTCGCGCCAACCGAACTCGCGAGCCCCAAGGTTCATGACCTCGCGGATCCGGCGGTGCGAGTACGCCCGGCCGTGCATCGGGGAGACGGCCGGCTCGTTGCGGAGCCGCAGGTCGACGGGGTCGATCCCGAGGTCGTGTGCGAGCTGGTCCATCGCGGACTCCATGGCGAACGAGCCCACCGACTCGCCGGGGGCCCGCATGGCCGTGTTGGGGACGAGGTCGAGCTCGACGACCGACGTTCGGAGCGCGATGGCCGGTGCGTCGTAGAGCTCACCGGACGCGCCGACCACCTGGTCCGCGCTGCCGCCCATCGGCGAGGTCCGCACGACCGCCTCGTGGAGGAGGGCCGTCAGACGACCGTCCGCGGTGGCGCCGAGAGCGACCCGCTGGGCGGTAGGCGACCGGCCGCCCACGGTCCGGTGAACCCCTTCGCGGGTGAGCGCCATTCGCACGGGACGCCCTGTGGAGCGGGCGGCCATGACCGTCAGCAGCGTTCCCGACCACACGAAGCCCTTGCCGCCGAACCCGCCGCCGACGAAGGGCGCCAGCACCCGGACCTTCTCGGCCGGCACGTCGAACCGCCGCGCGAGGTGCTTGCGGAACCAGTCGATGTTCTGCGCGGCGTCCCAGACGGTGAGGGAGTCGCCGTCCCAGACCGCGGTCGTGGCGTGCGGCTCCATCGCGTTGTGGTTCTGGGTCGGCGTGGTGAACCGCAGGTCCACGCGGTGCGGAGCACTGGCCAGGGCCGCCTGCGCGTCGCCCTTGCGACCGCTCATGGTCGGCATCCCCAGCGACTGGCGGACCTCCTTCGCCCGGCCCTGCTCGGCCGCGAAGTCGACGTGGGCCGGCAGCTCGACGTAGTCGATCTCGACGAGGGACGCGGCGTACTGAGCCGCCTCGATGCGCTCGGCGACGACGACCGCGACCGGCTGACCGTCGTAGAAGACCTCGTCCGTGTTGAGGTAGGGCACCCGGCTGCCGACGACCATGGTGCTGAGGTCCATGAGGTTGGTCCGGCTCGAGGCGGGAACGAGCTTCGGGGCGTTGAGGTGCGTGAGCACGGCGACGACGCCCGGATGCGCCTCCGCCCGCGCCGTGTCGATCCGGCGGATCCGGCCCCGGGCGACCGAGGCGTGGACGAGGACCGCGTGGGCGAGGTCCGGGAGCTGGTACTCCGCCGAGAACGTCGCCGCCCCGGTCACCTTCGCCGTGCCGTCGGCGCGGTCGAGCGGTCGACCGACCCAGGGCCCGGTGTCGGCGGGTGCCTCGGTCCGGTCGGGTACGCGCGGGGGTGCGGTCGTCGGGGACGCGGAGACGGTGGTCATGCTGCCACCCCCTCGTCGCGGAGACGGCGCAGCACGGCGACCACGGTCCGCCTGGTGAGGTTGAGCTTGAACTCGTTGCCCGGCAACGGTTTAGCGTCGGCCAGCTCGGCCTCGATCGCGGCAGAGAAGACCTCGTCTGTGGGCTCCGCTCCGAAGAGCAGTGACTCCGCGGCGTCGGCCCGCCACGGCTTCGGGGCGACACCCCCGAGAGTCAGGCGGGCGCTCGTGATCCTGCCGTCCTCCACGCCAAGAACCGCGGCGACCGAGACCAGCGCGAACGCATACGAGGCCCGGTCACGCACCTTGCGGTACCGCGAGGCGCCGGCCGGAGGCGGGGGGAGGACGACGGCGGTGACCAGCTCGCCGGCCGCGAGGACGGTCTCGAGGTTCGGCGTCTCGCCCGGCAACCGGTAGAGGTCGGTGACGGCGACCTCGCGAACGGCGGCCGACGAGGTGAGCTCGACCCGGGCGTCGAGGGCCGCGAGGGCGACGGCCATGTCGCTGGGGTGCACCGCGACGCAGTGGTCGCTGGTCCCCAGCACCGCCGCATACCGGGAGAACCCGTCGCGCGCGGCACAGCCGGAGCCGGGCTCCCGCTTGTTGCAGGCGGCGGTGAGGTCGGTGAAGTACGCGCAGCGGGTGCGCTGCAGCAGGTTGCCGCCGACGGTGGCCATCGTGCGGAGCTGGCCGGACGCCCCGGCGAGGACGGCCTGCGAGAGCAGGGGGTACCGCGTCCGGACCAGCGGGTGGTGGGCCAGGTCGGCGTTCGTCACGACCGCACCGACCCGGAGACCGCCGCCCGGCGTCTCCTCGACCTCGCTCAGCGGGAGCCCGGTCACGTCGACGAGGCTGTCGGGCGTCTCGACCCCGCGCCGGACCAGGTCGACGAGGTTGGTCCCGCCACCGAGGAACCGGGCGTTGGGGCGCTCGGCCAGCAGGGTCAGCGCGTGGGTGACGTCCGTCGCCTTCTCGTACTCGAAGGGCTTCACGCCGGGACTCCCGACTCGACGGACTCGATCGCGTCGACGATGCCGTTGTAGGCGCCACACCGGCAGATGTTGCCGCTCATCCGCTCGCGGATCTCGGTGCGGCTCAGGGCGGTTGACGTAGCCACGTCCTCGGTCACCGCGCTCGGCGCGCCGCCGCCGTGCTCGGCGAGCATCCCGATGGCCGAGCAGATCTGACCCGGCGTGCAGTACCCGCACTGGAGGCCGTCGAAGCGGACGAACGCGTCCTGGAGTGGATGCGGTCCAACCCCTTCGATCGTGGTCACTTCTCGACCGTCGTACTGGACCGCGAGCGCGAGGCACGACACGATGCGGCGGCGATGCGACACATCACCGACGAGGACCGTGCACGCACCACACGCGCCCTGGTTGCAGCCCTTCTTCGTGCCGGTGAGGTGGAGGTCCTCGCGCAAGGCGTCCAGGAGACTGACCCTCGGCTCGAGCTCCAGAGTCGTCGGCACGCCGTTCACGACGAGCCGGACGGGGCGCGCCGGCGGCGGGGCGGTGGTATCGGTCATCGGCACTCCCGGTTAACGCAACGGCGTTCTGTTTCGATAGGCGGTACGCTAACGCAACGTCGTTGCGCTAGCAAGTGGAGGTGGGTCGGTGGCCAGCGAGTTCGTGCGGGCGCGCCGGCCCGAGCACAAGCAGCAGCGGCGCGAGGCGATCCTCGAGGCGGCCCGCGACCTGGCTCTGCGGCGAGGAGTCCGCGCCATCACGCTCGGCGACCTCGCCGATGCGGTCGGCCTGGCCAAGTCCAACGTGGTTCGCTACTTCGGCACCCGCGAGGAGATCTTCGTCGAGCTCTGCAGCGAGGAGGGCCTCCGCCTCCGCGACGCGCTGCTGCCTCGCCTCGCCGGGGTGACCGAGGAGACGCTGCCTCGGGTCCTGGCGAGCACCCTGATGGACCACAAGCTGTTCTGCGAGCTGCTCAGCCAGCTCACCACCCACCTCGAGCACAACGTCTCCTATCCCGCGGCCGAGCGGCTCAAGGTCAGCTCGACCGTCGTCGTCGACGAGCTGGCGAAGGCGGTGGCCGCCCGGCCGGTCGGCCTCGACGTCGACCAGGCCACCCTTCTGCTCACCGCGACCTCCCTGATCGGAGCGGGGCTGTGGTCGGCGTCGCGGCCCTCCGACGTCGTGCTCGAGGTGTATGCGGCGCACCCCGAGATCGTGCCGACGAGGTCGGTGCACGCCACTCTCGAGCGCCTCGTCGCCGCTCTGGTGGAGGGTCTGCGAGCGGAACCGCCGGTGCGCGAGGGAGGCGACCCGCGGCATACGGTGAAGGCATGACCACAGTTCCCACTGTCAACCTGAACACCCCGACCGGCACGGTACCGATCCCGCAGCTGGGCTTCGGCGTCTGGCAGGTGTCGGAGGACGAGGTCGTGCCCTCGGTGGCGAAGGCCCTCGAGGTCGGCTACCGGCACATCGACACCGCGGCGATGTACGGCAACGAGCGCGGCGTCGGCCACGCGATCCAGGACAGCGGCCTGGGCGACAACGTGTGGGTCACGACCAAGCTCAACAACGACGCGCACGGCTTCGACGCGGCGATGAAGGCGTTCGACGTGTCGATGGACAAGCTGCGGCGCGAGACCCTCGACCTCTACCTCATCCACTGGCCCCTGCCGAGCAAGGACCGCTACGCGGAGGCCTGGAAGGCGATGCAGGCGCTGCGTGACGACGGCCGGATCACGACCATCGGGGTCTGCAACTTCCAGGTTCCGCACCTGCAGAAGCTGTACGAGCAGACCGGCGAGTACCCCGCGATCAACCAGATCGAGCTGCATCCGTACCTCGTTCAGCAGGAGCTGCGCGACTTCCACGCGGAGAACGGCATCGTCACGGAGGCCTGGAGCCCCCTGGCGTCCGGCGGCCTCGGCCTGCTGAACGACCTGACCGTCACCGAGATCGCACGGGCCCACGACGTGACCCCGGCCCAGGCGATCCTGCGCTGGCATCTCCAGCTGGGCAACGTCGTCATTCCCAAGTCGGTGACGCCGAGCCGGATCGACGAGAACTTCGACCTGTTCGGGTTCGAGCTCACCGACGACGAGGTCGACCGGATCACGGCCCTCGACCGTAGCGAGCGCACCGGCCCGCACCCGGACCGCTTCAACCCGGGCTCCTAAGTCACCCCACGAGGTTTTCCGCTTCGCTCCGAAACCTCGCGGGGGCCCGACTGGCCGGCCGCGGGGGATACGGTCACGGCTGTGGTGACCGAGAACGTCAGGCCGATCGAGGCGGAGGTCCAGCGCGACTTCAGCCGGAGCATGTCCTACGGCGACTACCTCGCGCTGGACCAGCTGCTCTCCGCGCAGCATCCGCGCAGCGAGCCGCCCCAGCACGACGAGCTGCTGTTCATCATCCAGCACCAGACCTCGGAGCTGTGGCTCAAGCTGATGCTGCACGAGCTGCGCTCCGCACGCGCGCTCCTCACGACCGACGACCTCGCGCCCGCCCTGAAGCGGCTGGCGCGGGTCAAGCGGATCCAGGAGGTGCTGATCGAGCAGTGGGGCGTCCTCGCGACGCTGACCCCGAGTGAGTATGCGGAGATCCGCCCGTTCCTCGCGACCAGCTCGGGGTTCCAGTCGTGGCAGTACCGCGCCGTCGAGTTCCTCCTCGGCAACAAGAACGTCGAGATGGTGCGGGTCTTCGACCACGATCCCGCGGCGCACGACCTCCTCGACACCCTGCTCCGCGAGCCGAGCTTCTACGACGAGTTCCTCCGGTACCTCGCCCGCCGCGGGTATGCCGTGCCGCCGGCGCTGCTCGACCGGGACTGGACGCTGCCGCATACCCTCGACCCCGAGCTGGTCCACGTCTTCGGCGAGGTGTACGCGGCGCCGGCCGAGCACTGGGGCGTCTACGAGACCTGCGAGGAACTGGTCGACCTCGAGGACAACATGCAGCTGTGGCGGTTCCGCCACCTCAAGGTCGTCGAGCGGACCATCGGTCACAAGCGAGGGACCGGCGGGTCGAGCGGGGTCGACTTCCTGCGCCGGGCTCTCGACCTCACCTTCTTCCCCGAGCTGTATGCGGTGAGGTCCGAGATCGGAGAGTGACCGGGGCCGCCGGTAACCTGCCAGGGGTGAACGACCACTCGGGAGGCTGCCCGGTCCGGAAGCTGACGCCGCCGGGGGAGGCGACCGCCGGGCCGGATGTCGAGCGCGTCCTCACGGAGGACGGCGCCAAGGTCGTCGTCCGCTCCTTCGAGCTGGCTCGCCAGGTCCTCCGCGACGAGGACGGGTACCACCAGGCCGGTTTCGGCGCCGACACCGTCCGCACCCAGTCGACGATGCGACCGCCGATCCTCTACCTCGACGGGCCCGACCACCGGATCCAGCGACGCGCGTCCGCGCCGTTCTTCACCCCGAAGGCGATCGAGGCGTACCGGCCGATGATGGACGAGCTCGCGGAGCGGCTCACCGCTCAGGTCCGGCCGGACCGCGGGACCGACCTCGCCGATCTGGCCATGCGGATGGCGGTGGAGGTCGTCGGGCGGGTCGTCGGGCTCACCAGCTCCTCGCTGCCCGGGATGACGAAGCGGCTCAACACGTTCTTCGACGGCGACCCGCTGTCGACCACGTTCTCGGTCCGCGCCCTGCCGCGGCTGCTGCGGACCCACTCGGCGACGTTCCGCTTCTACTGGCAGGACGTCAAGCCTGCGATCCGGGCGCACCGGAAGCACCCGCAGGACGACCTCATCAGCGCGACGCTCGACCAGGGTTTCAGCGACCTGGAGATCCTCACCGAGGCGATCACCTACGGTGCCGCCGGAATGGTCACCACTCGCGAGCTGATCAGCGTGGGCGCCTGGCACCTTCTCGAGGATCCCGAGCTGCTGGCGCGGTTCCGCGCGGCCGACCAGGAGGCGCGGTCAACCCTGCTTCAGGAGACGCTGCGGCTGGAACCGGTGGTCGGCCGGCTGCTGCGCCGCGCCGTGCGACCGGTCCGGCTCGAGGGTCGTGCCGGTCCCGTCGACATCGCCGCCGGGGAGCTCGTCGACATCGACGTCCGCGCGGCCAACGCCGATGCGGCCGTCGTGGGAGCGGCCCCGCTGGAGCTGTGTCCCGGGCGCGAGCTGCCCCGCGGCGTCCCCGCGGCGGTGATGGGGTTCGGCGACGGCCACCACAAGTGTCCCGGCGGGCCGATCGCGATCATGGAGGCCGAGATCTTCCTCGCCGCGCTGTTCCGACGCGACATCGTCGCGGACGGGCCGCCGCGAGTCCGGTGGAACCCGGTCAGCCAGGGCTACGACCTCGACCGCTTCATGCTCCGGGTCGCGTCCTCCGAGTCCCGGACGGTCAGGCCGCCGTCCGCAGCCGTACCTGGCGCTTGATCCGGCTGAGCATGGCGACCATCCCGCGCAACCGCAGCGGGGAGACGGCCTCGCCCAGCCCGAAACGGTAGGGCGCGTCGTCCGGGACCGCGAGCACGTCGGCCGCGGGCAGCCCCTCGAGGCCCTCGTGGAGGATCCCCGCGAACCCGCGGGTCGTCGGTGACTCGGCCGGCGCGTGGAAGAACAGGTGCACGGACCGGTCCGCGTCGTCGGCCACCTCGACCACGAGGAACAGCGGGGCCTGGCACTCGTCGACCCGTTCGAGCAGCTCGTCGTGTCCTGCATACCGCTCCGGCAGCTGCGGCAGGTCGTCGCTGAACTCCAGGAGCAGCTGGAGCTTCTCCTGGGACGAGGCCGACGAGAAGTCCTCGGCGATCTCCTCGAGCGTCGGCGGCAGGGGGGTCTGCGTCTCGGTCATCGCTCGATAGGGGCCCGAACCGAGTTCCCCCACTCCGTCCACGAGCCGTCGTAGTTGCGCACCGTCTCGAAGCCGAGCAGATGCGTAAGGACGAACCAGGTATGCGACGACCGCTCGCCGATGCGGCAGTAGGCGACGACGTCGTCGTCGGCGTCGAGGCCCTGCTCCCCGACGTAGATGGCCTCGAGCTCCCGGCGGGACTTGAAGGTGCCGTCCTCGTTAGCGGCTCGCGCCCACGGCACCGACTTCGCGCCGGGGATGTGGCCGCCACGGAGCGCGCCCTCCTGCGGGTAGTCCGGCATGTGCAGCAGCTCACCGGAGAACTCGCCGGGCGACCGCACGTCGACGAGCGGCTGGCCGAGGTGGGCCATGACGTCGTCCTTGAACGCGCGGATCCGGTGGTCGTCGCGGTCGACGATGGGGTACTCGGTCGGGGTCGGCGTCGGGACGTCACGGGTCAGCTCGCGGCCCTCAGCGACCCACTTGGCGCGGCCGCCGTCGAGGAGGCGGACGTCCTCGTGGCGGAACAGGGTGAAGACCCACAGCGCGTAGGCCGCCCACCAGTTGCTCTTGTCGCCATAGATGACGATGGTCGTGTCACGACCGATCCCGTTGCGGCTCATGACCTTCGCAAAGGCCTCGCCGTCGACGTAGTCGCGAGTGACCGGGTCGTTGAGGTCCAGGTGCCAGTCGACCTTGACGGCGCCGGGGATGTGGCCGGAGTCGTAGAGCAGCACGTCCTCGTCGGACTCGACGACGACGACGCCGTCGGGCCGGCCGACGCGACCCTGCTCGATCTGGTCGGCGAGCCAGTCGGTCGAGACCAGCCGTTCCGGGTGCGCGTACTGGCCGAAGTCCTTGCTCTCGCTCACGTTCCCATCGTGTCACGCGTTGCCTGACCGCCCGCGTTCGGGCACGATCGAGACTTCCGAGCAAAGGGAGCCGGCCATGTCCGAGACGACGACCGCCACGCCCAAGGAAGGCGAGGGACGCACCGAGCTCAGGCGGGTGATGGGCCCGAAGCTCCTCCTGCTCTTCATCGTCGGAGACATCCTCGGAACCGGGGTCTACGCCCTCACCGGGGACGTCGCGGCGGAGGTCGGCGGCGCCGCGTGGGCGCCCTTCATCGTCGCCTTCATCGTGGCGATGATCACCGCGTTCTCCTACCTCGAGCTCGTGACCAAGTACCCGCAGGCGGCGGGGGCGGCCCTGTATGCGCACAAGGCGTTCGGGATCCACTTCCTGACCTTCATCATCGCGTTCACGGTGATGTGCTCCGGGATCACGTCGGCGTCGACGGCGTCCCGGGCGTTCGCCTCTAACCTCGCCAAGGGGTTCAAGCTCGACGACAAGAACACCCTGCTGATCGTCTGTATCGCGCTGGCCTTCATGCTCCTCATCGCCCTGGTCAACTTCCGAGGCGTCGGCGAGAGCGTCAAGGCCAACATCGTGCTGACCATGGTCGAGCTCTCCGGCCTGCTCCTCGTCATCCTCGTCGGGTTCTGGGCGATCTTCGGCGGTCAGGGAGACTTCTCGCGCGTCGTGGTCTTCGACTCGCCCAGCGACAAGGGCGCGTTCTTCGCGGTGACCGCGGCGACGTCGCTGGCGTTCTTCGCCATGGTCGGGTTCGAGGACTCGGTCAACATGGCCGAGGAGACCAAGGACCCGGTGCGGATCTTCCCCAAGATGATGATCACGGGCATCTCGGTCACCGGCCTCATCTACGTGCTCATCGCCATCTGCTCGGTCGCCCTGGTCCCGGTCGGCGTGCTCGCCGACAGTGACACCCCGTTGGTGACGGTCGTCGAGACGGCGGCCCCGGGCATACCGGTCGAGCAGATCCTGCCGTTCATCTCGCTCTTCGCCGTCGCGAACTCCGCGCTCATCAACATGCTGATGGCCAGCCGGCTGCTCTACGGCATGGCCCGGCAGGCGGTTCTTCCGCCGTTCCTCGGCAAGGTGCATCGCACCCGCCGCACGCCCTACGCGGCGATCATCTTCACGACGGCGCTGTCCCTCGCGGTCATCGTCTACGTCAGCCAGGCCAGCAGCGACGCGGTGTCGGTGCTGGGCGGCACGACCGCGCTGCTGCTGCTCGGTGTCTTCACGATCGTCAACATCTGCGTGCTGGTCCTCCGGAGGCGCGACGTCGACCACGACCGCATCCGGACGGATCTCGACGGGAACCCGCTCAACGACGAGGAACCCGAGATCAGCGCACACCACTTCCGCACCCCGACGGTGCTTCCCGTGATCGGGGCGCTCGCCTGCGCGTTCCTCGTGACGCCGTTCTCGGGTCGCGCCGGGTCGCAGTACGTCCTGGCCGGCTATCTGCTGGCGCTGGGGGTCGTCCTCTGGGCCATCACCTGGTTCGCGAACCGTGCGCTCCGGGCGCGGAAGACGTACGTGCGCGACCCCGCGGACCTCGGCGGTGGCGGGCCGTCGTGACCCGCGAGGAGGTGATGCGCTGGGTCCGGGCCTACGAGGACGGCTGGCGCGCCGAGGACCGCTCGGCGGTCGGGCGGCTGTTCACCGATGAGGCGAAATACCTGCGCAGCCCGTATGCGTCACCGCTCGTCGGTCACGCCGCCATCGAGGGCTTCTGGGTCGACGACGACGAGGACGGGTCCGTCTTCACCATGTCGGCAGAGCCGGTCGCGGTCGAGGGCGCCGACGCAGTGGTACGCGTGCTGGTGCGCTACGGGGAGCCGGTCACCCAGGAGTACCGCGACCTCTGGGTGCTCCGGTTCGCCGGCGATGGCCGGGTGGAGCACTTCGAGGAGTGGGCCTACTGGCCGGACAAGGCGTTCACCGTCTGACTTGAACGTGTTCAAGAACGGCTCTATGGGTCGAGCCGCGGCGCCTCACGGAGTCGGGGTTCCTGTTCACCTACCCGACCGTGGGCTTGGCCCTGGCCGAGATCGCGGATGCGACGCCGCGAGGCCTGTTGCCGGTCGCCCTGGGCTGACGGAGGGATCGGCGGAGGAACGGCGCCCGAGCAGCTCGAGCGCCTCGCGTCGAGCGATGGCGCCGAGCCAGCCCGGCAGTGCTTCCGGGTGCTCGAACCGTCGGAAGACTCTCGATGAGGCGGAGCCAGGTCATCTGAACCACGTCGGCGGAGTCGTCCGCGCTGAGCTGGTGGGACCGCGCGATCGCCCACACCAGGGTGGTGAAGCGGTCGGTGATCTCGGCCCACGACTCGGCGTCGCCCTCGGCGGCCTTCGACACCAGTTCGGCCAGGTCCGACGGGTCGGCGGCCGGGGAAGGGGGCTGGTCGTCCGGGTTGGTGAGCATGGTTGGTCCCTTGTGGTAGCCGTAACCGGGCGCTCGGGGTGCACAAAGCCCGAGCGCCCGGATCCTGTGATGCCGGCGGAGCGGCCTATCGGGTCAGCGCGTCACCCGCGCACCGGCCGCAGCAGGTGAGCGGCCGTCCGGCGCTCGATGGCGATGGCCGGAAGTGTGCTCAGCGGAGCAGCTGCCACCTGACGGCCTTCCCGGTGAGGTGACCCAGGCGGTAGCCGTCCTCCATGGCGTCCCGGAAGTGAATCCCGAGCCAGATCCGGGCTGGCAAGGCATCGGCCTCGATGGCCGACAGGCTCGGGTAGGTCCGGGGTTCGACGCCGGTCACCAGCGAGGGGATCCGCAGCGCGACGTCATCGCCGAGTACCGGGCCCACGGTCGCCGTGAAGGCGGAGACGACAAGCGCATGGCCGCTCACGTAGTCCGGGTACGGCGGAGTTGGCACGAGGGGCGTCCAGGTGGGATCGGCCGTCGTCGCATCGTTCCCGTCGGAATCGGCGGCCGGGATGGCCTGGAACGGCCGCCAGAAGCCGATCGTCGTACTTGAGCCGCCAACCTTGGATGAGTGCGTCGGCGGTGGCGGCGTCGAGCGCGGCGAACAGCCGCGTGGTCCGTGCCAGCGACAACGGGTTGCGCTCCAGGTGATCCAGCAACGCCTGGCGTAGCTGCAGCACCGAGTTGGCGTTGAAGAACTTGGCCGTCGCGGTCTGCGCGGCCGTACGCTCGGTCGACGTTGCCGAACCCAGCCGCTTCACCTCGTCGAAATCGGCCGCATACGCAGCGCTGCCGATCGGATCGGGGCCGTCGACGGTGATCCGGGTGCGGAGCACCAGCGGTTTGACAAAACCCAGCCATGGGACGGCCATCCCCGTCGGTGGAGGCTGCCAGATGCCTGGGGCCGGATTGCGGGAGTAGACGATTGCGGCGTTGCGGCCGTCCCCGTGGCGACTGGCCACCAGGGCGGCCGCGGCGGCCCGGCCGACCGCGATCCCGGTGCGCTTGGCCCGACCGCCGGAGATGGTCGACAGCGTGGCCGCCAGGTCGTCGTCGAGTAGGGCGGTCGACGCCGGGAAGTACGCGACGAGGACGTCATGGGCCGCCACGGCAGCCGCCGCCGAGGCGGAGACGCCCGGTGCGCGAGCCCAGCTGACGGCGGCGTCCATGGCCAGTGAGGTGAAGCCGAAGTAGAGCGCGCTCGACGGGATTGGAGTCGACGGAGGCGCGTACACGGTGCGCTGGGCGATCTGTTGCCATTTCAACGCAACAGTGGCGCTGGAGTGCTCGACTCGTGGGTCGGCGGACGCCGGTGTTGCGACGAGACCGAGGGTGAGTGCGGTGAGTGCCGACGTGACGAGGGTCGCTCGGCGAAGAGCCGGACTTCCGCGTTTGCAACCTGGTCACTGCTGCGGCGGCGCCACCCTTGAGAACGTGGCGCCGCGGGACCCCTGACAACATGGTGGCCTCCTTGCCCGTCAGGCGTGGGCGGCTGACGTGTGCCGGCCGTGCCGGACGACCAGCAGGATCGCGAGCGTGGCGGCGACGCCGATGGCGCACGCGGCCGCGGCGGTGATGGCGAGCTGGCTCCAGTCCACGGTGGCGACGGTGACGGTCTGGGACGGGGTGACGAAGCCAGCGGTGTCGTTCGGCCCGACCTTGGCCGCCGCCGACGTCGCCGAGACGACGACGGAGGCGGCGACCCAGGCAACAAGGGTGAGAACGGCGGCGAAGAACCGGCGGGGGTGACGGGTGATGGCGAACATGGCTGCTCCTGTTGGCGTTGCCCGGCGTCGGTCGTCGAGCGATGTGGGTACAGCCCAGGGCGGGGCCCTCGGAAACGCCTTGTAGCCGGCTTGGACGCCACGTTCCAAGGGCCCTTGGACGCGTGGCCGATAGGGCGTTGGCCTGCGATAACGCCGTTCTGAATGGCATCGGCGGCGGTATTCTCCGGACGGAGCCGATACGGACGGTGCAGCGTGGACGGACATGGGGACGCTGGTCACGACGGGCTCCCACCCGCCCTGGATCTGCGGATGCTCGGCCCGCTCGAGGCGTGGCGTGGGGGGCAGCAGCTGTCGCTCGGCGGTCAGCGTCAGCGCTCGGTTCTCGCCTGTCTGTTGCTCGAACCCGGCCACGCCGTCTCCTCGGACCGGATCGTCGACGCCGTCTGGGGCGCGCGTCCGCCGGCGGTGTCCAGACGACCCTCCAGACGTACGTGTTCCACCTCCGCGAGGTTCTCGAGCCCGCTCGGGTCAGGGGTACGGCGTCGGGCGTCATCGCCACCGTCCCTGGTGGCTACCGCCTGGAGGCAGCCAGGGTCGTCATCGACTCGCTGCGTTTCGAGGAGCTGGTGGCCGCCGGCCGCGCGTCACTCGCCGACGACCCGGCTGCCGCCGCGGGTCTCCTCAAGGAGGCGCTCGGGCTGTGGCGGGGCGAGGTGCTGGGCGACCTCCCGTCGATGAACGGTGCCGTCGCGCCGGTCGCCGCCCGGCTGGAGGAGTCGAGAGCGGCCGCCACCGAGCTCTGGGTCGAGGCAGAGATGGCGCTCGGTCACCACGACGTGCTCGGTGCCCTCGACGACCTCGTCGCGCGGTACCCGCTGCGCGAGCACCTGGCCGCGATGCGGATGCTCGCGCTCTACCGGGCCGGGCGGCAGGCGGACGCGCTCGCCGCATACCGGAAGCTGCGGCAGACCCTCGACGACGAGCTGGGGATCCAGCCGTCGGCCGAGGTGGAGACCCTGCACCAGCGCGTGCTCCAGCAGGACCCGAGCCTGGACCTCGTCCTCCCGGCCCCTCCGGACGCGGCTGTCGAAACGAGCCCGCCACCCGAACCGGTCGCGGTGTCGGGTGACAGGCCTTCCCGGTCGCGGTGGCGTGGTGGGCTCAGCCGTCGAGGCTGGGCGGCCGTGACCGCCATCGTGCTCGTGGCCGCTGCCGCCCTGGTGGTCACCACCTTCCTCGCTCGGCGGGCGACGTCACGCCGCTGCCGCCCAACAGCGCCGGACCGGTCGATGCGCGAGGACTCCGGGGCGACGCGGCACTGCTGGACGGCGCGCCGTCAGGGTTGGTCTGGGCCGCCGACGCGGTCTGGGCAACGCTGGAGAGCGCTGACGCCGTGGTGAAGATCGACCCGCACTCGCGCGCCGTCGTCGACACCATCCGTGGTGTCGGCGGGACGCCCCAGGCCCTGGCGACGAGCGGCGACGACCTCTGGGTGGCCGGCTACGACGAGAAGGTCCTGGCCCGGATCAACATCCCGACGGGGGTCGTCGTGGCCAAGATCCCGGTCGGCATCGAGCCGGTGGCCGTGGTGGCCGGCCCGGACGGCGTCTGGGTCGCCAACAGCGGCGACAACACCGTCCAGCGCGTGAGTCCGGCAACGGAAAAGGCCGACCCGCCGATCCCCGTCGGCGACGGCCCGGCCGCGCTCGCCCTGTACGAGTCGACGTTGTGGGTGGCCAACGGCCGGGCTGACACGCTGACCCAGCTCGACGCGCGGACCGGGAAGCGGATCGCGGCAGACATCCCGGTGGACTCGGGACCGGCCGCCTTGGCCGTCACCGCCACCGACGTGTGGGTGGCCAACGAGTTCGGCCAGTCGTTGAACCGAGTGCCCAAGAGCTCCCTGAAGGCCAAGCGGATCGAGGTGGCCGACGGACCCTCAGCCCTTGCGGTCCTGGACGGCGAGGTCTGGGTCAGCAACTACTACGGCGGCTCGATCTCCCGGGTCGACATCGCGACCAACACCGTCCAGGAGTTCCCGGTGGACAGCGCACCGCGAGCCATGACAGTCGTCGACGGGCAGGTGTGGACCGGCTCCGGGGCGTACGCGAACGCCGACCATCGCGGTGGAACGCTGGTGTGGACCGGCGCGCCGGGCTCGACCATGGAGGTGTTCGACCCGGCCGAGGGCGGTACGCCGGAGTACGGCAATCTCGCGCGACTGGTCTATGACGGGCTGATGGCCAACCGGCTCCGGGGAGGAGGCGCGGCGTTCGCCCTCGTGCCGGACCTCGCTACCCACCAACCCGAGCCTACCGACGGGGGGCGGACGTACACCTTCGCGATCCGACCGAACATCCGCTACTCGACCGGCAGCATCGTCCGCGCCTCCGACTTCGTTCGAGGCATGGAGCGCGTGCTGCAGCCGGGCAACGACAACACCATCTCGTTCGCTGCGATCCTCGGCTCCGAGACCTGCGCGTCCAAGAGCGGGTGCGACCTGAGTCGGGGAATGGAGGCTGACGACGGCACCGGACTTCTCACCATCCGTCTCAGCCGCCCGGACCCGGACCTGCTGTCCAAGCTCGCCATGCTGGTCTACCCGACCCCGGAAGGGACCCCGGTAGGCAACCTGACCTCCGAGAGCCTGCCGGGCACCGGGCCCTACCAGGTGGCGGACGTGGACCGCGGCAGCGTCACCCTCACCCGCAACCCCTACTTCAAGCAGTGGTCGTTCGGCGCGCAGCCGGATGGCTATCCCGATGTGATCGCGTACCGGCTGGCCCCCTCCATCGAGGGGGCCATGGCCGACGTCCTCGCCGGCCGGGCTGACGGCGCGTGGCCCCTGGGCCAGATCCCGACGGCCATCACCAGCCAGCCGGCATACCTCCGGACCTACGACCTGCTCGACACGCAGTTCATCTTCCTGAACCGCACGCAGCCACCGTTCGACGACAAGCGAGTCCGTCAGGCGTTCAGCTACGCCATCGACCGGCGTCGGGTCGCCGAGATCGGCGGCGGTCAGGTGACGTGCCAGCTGTTGCCCGAGACCTTTCCTGCTTTCCGCTGGAACTGTCCGCACCAGCTCGGCTCCGCGGACGGCCGGTACGAGGGGCCCGACCTGGCCACGGCACGCCGGCTGGTGGCCGAGTCGGGTACCGCCGGGGCGAAGGTCGTGGTGCACTACGGCAGAGCCATGGGGGCGCTGGAGGAGATCGCCCGCCTCTCGGCATCGGTGCTAGCCGATCTCGGGTACGAGGTCGAGGTGCGCCCGTTCCCGGACCGGCCGATCACCAGCGAAGACGACTACTTCGACACCACGCAGGTGGCCATCCCGCTTGGGTGGCTGGCCGACTACCTCAGACCGGGCACGTTCTACGACTTCGTGTCCAGCTGCGCCGGCTCCACCTTCACCCGTGGTTGCGACCCGCGCATCGACGCGATGGCCACCGAAGCGCGCGCGCTGGCGCGTACCGACCCGAGCCGCTCGCTCGCGACCTGGACCGAGGTCGACCGCCTGCTGGTCGACGACGCGGCCATGGTCGCGACCCACACGCTCCCCGGCCGGGCGGTCGTGTCGCCGAGCCTCCGCAACGTCGTGGTCAGGCCGGGCTTCGGGCCGATCCTCGGCCAGCTCTGGGTGAAGTAGCTCGCGGGTGCCTCACCGCAGCCGGGTCAGGTCGGACCGGCAGGAGTCCTCGAAGGCGTCGAGCTCCTTGAGGGCGTCGTCCAGGTCGCGCCGGCGCTGCTCGAGGTCGGTGCGCCGTTCGTCGATCTGTCCGAGGACGTACTCGAGCTGAGAGGCACGACCGCGCGGAGCGTCGTAGAGGTCGATGATCGTGCGGATCTCCTCGAGCGGGAACCCGAGGCGCTTGCCGCGCAGGATGAGGTTCAGCCGGGTGCGGTCGCGGCGGTGGTAGACGCGGTTCAGTCCGCGCCGCTCGGGGGAGAGCAGTCCCAGGTCCTCGTAGTGCCGAACGGTGCGGTGGGTGACGCCGAACTCGTCGGCGATCTGGGCGATGGTCCAGCTCTCCAGCTCGCTCTCCCGACTTGCCACGAGCCCGATTCTGCTTTACCTTTACGTAAACGTCAAGCACACACCGGCTGGCGACATCAGGATGAGACGAGGACCCAGGACGATGTTCGAGCTGAGCAAGGAGCACGAGGACTTCCGCGCGGTGGTGCGAGAGTTCGCCGAAGCCGAGGTCGCGCCGCACATCGCGCAGTGGGACCGCGACAGCCACTTCCCGGCCCACCTCGTGCCCAAGATGGGTGACCTCGGACTCTTCGGCCTGGTCGTGCCGGAGGAGTACGGCGGCGCCGACGCCGACTTCATGTCCCTCGTCGTCGCGATCGAGGAGCTCGGTCGCGTCGACCAGTCCATCGGCATCACCCTGAGCGCGGGCGTCGGCCTCGGCATCAACCCGATCCTCAGCTTCGGCAGCGACGAGCAGAAGGAGCGCTTCCTCCCCGACCTCGTCGCCGGCCGCGCCCTGGCGGCGTTCGGCCTGACCGAGCCCGGTGGCGGCTCCGACGCCGGCGCCACCCGCACTCGCGCGACTCGCGACGGTGACCAGTGGGTCGTCAACGGCGCCAAGGCGTTCATCACCAACTCCGGCAGCGACCTCACCTCGGTCGTCACCGTCACCGCCCGCACCGGCACCAACGCCGACGGCTCGCCGCAGATCAGCGCCATCCTCGTGCCCGCCGGCACCCCGGGCTTCACCGTCGACCCGGGCTACCACAAGCTCGGCTGGCACGCCTCCGACACCCACGGCCTCACCTTCGACGACGTCCGCGTCCCCGCCGAGAACCTGCTCGGCGAGGAGGGCCAGGGCCTGCGCCAGTTCCTCAAGACCCTCGACGACGGCCGTATCGCGATCAGCGCGCTCGCCGTCGGCTGCGCCCAGGCCTGCCTCGAGCTGGCCACCGACTACGCCAAGGGCCGCGAGGCGTTCGGCCGCCCGATCGGGGCGAACCAGGGCATCGCCTTCCCGCTCGCCGACCTCGCCGTCGCGGTCGAGGCCGCCCGGACGCTCACCTACAAGGCGGCGTGGCTCAAGGACGAGCTCAACGCGGGCCGGCGCACGGTCAAGGAGGTCAAGCAGGCCGCCGCGGTGGCCAAGCTGTTCTCGACCGAGGCGGCCGTGACCGCGACCCGCACCGCGACCCAGGTCTTCGGCGGCAACGGGTTCATGGAGGAGTACCCCGTGGCCCGGTTCTACCGGGACGCCAAGATCCTCGAGATCGGCGAGGGCACCTCCGAGGTGCAGCGGATGGTCATCGCCCGAGGGTTGGGCCTGCCCGCATGACCCCACCGCCGGTCTACGAGCCCGACCCGCGGGTCGCCGACGTCCGCACGAGGCTGCACGAGGCATACGAGACCTCCGGCAAGATCACCGACAAGGCGCGGGCCAAGCTCGACAGCCAGAACAAGATCTACGTCCGCGACCGCATCGGGCTGCTCTTCGACGAGGGCTCGTTCGTCGAGGACGGCCGGTATGCCAACGCCACCGCGGCAGGGCTGCCGGCGGACGGCGTCGTGACCGGTCGCGGAACCGTCGACGGTCGGCCGGCGATCGTCGTCGCCAACGACCCCACCGTCAAGGCCGGGTCGTGGGGCGCGCGCACCGTCGAGAAGATCGTCCGTGCCACCGAGTCGGCGCTACGCGAGGAGCTCCCGGTCTTCTGGTTCGTCGACTCCGCCGGCGCGCGGATCACCGACCAGGTCGAGATGTTCCCCGGCCGGCGCGGCGCGGGGCACATCTTCCACAACCAGGTCGCGCTGTCCGGCCGGGTGCCGCAGATCTGCTGCCTCTTCGGGCCGAGCGCCGCCGGCGGTGCCTACATCCCGTCGTTCACCGACATCGTCATCATGGTCGAGGGCAACGCGTCGATGTACCTCGGCAGCCCGCGGATGGCGGAAATGGTTGTCGGAGAGCGTGTTTCGCTGGAGGAGATGGGCGGCGCGCGCATGCACTGCACCGTCTCCGGCTGCGGCGACCTGCTGGCCCAGGACGACGTCGAGGCCATCGAGCTGGCGAAGCTCTACTTCTCCTACGTCCCGGGCAACTGGCGTGAGACGCCGCCGGTCTACGACCCCGAGGAGCCGGCCACGCCGCTGACGCGCGAGGTCGTGCCCGAGCGTGAGTCGGTGCCGTTCGACGTCCACGAGGTCATCGACGGGCTGGTCGACGACGGCTCGTTCTTCGAGATCAAGCCGCTGTTCGCCGCCGAGCTCGTCGTCGGGTTCGGGCGGATGAGCGGCGAGACGGTCGGGTTCGTCGCGAACAACTCCGCCGTCAAGGGCGGTGTGCTGTTCTCCGACAGCGCCGACAAGGCGTCCCGGTTCATCTGGCTGTGCGACGCCTTCTCGATTCCGCTGGTCTACCTCGCGGACGTCCCGGGCTTCATGATCGGCACCGAGGTCGAGCGCGGCGGGATCATCCGGCACGGCGCCAAGATGGTCTCCGCGGTGGCGTCGGCCACCGTGCCGCAGTTCTGCGTCGTCGTCCGCAAGGCCTACGGCGCCGGTCTGTATGCGATGGGCGGGCCCGGGTTCGCCCCGGACGCGACCCTCGCCCTCCCGACCGCGCGGATCGCCGTGATGGGTCCGGAGGCGGCGGTCAACGCGGTCTACGCCAACCAGATCGCCGAGGTCGAGCGGACCCAGGGCGAGGCGGCCCGAGACGCCTTCGTGGCCGAGAAGCGGCGTGAGTACGAGGAGGACGTCGACCTCGAGCGGCTGGCCGCCGACCTCGTCCTCGACGGCGTCGTCGAGGCCGACGAGCTGCGCGCCGAGCTGGTCCACCGGCTGCGCTACGCCGCTCGCCGCGACCGCGCGTTCAGCGAGCGGCGGCGGTCGATCCCGCCGGTCTGAGCAGGCTCTCGGCCGACGCGGTCACCGTCTCCTCCCACGAGCGGGCCGACCACCCCAGCAGCCGCTGGGCCTTCTCGCTCGTCGCACTTCGGCGCTGACCGAGCAGCGGCCCGAGGTCGTGGATCTCGTTGTCGAACCGGCCGGCGAGGCGAACGACCCAGTCGGGTAGCCGTCGGGTTGGCACCCGGCGGGCGTCGTCGCCGAGACGGTCCTTCAGGAGTCGGGCGATGTCGAGCATCGACACGGGAGGTCCGCCGCTCGCGATGAACCGCTCGCCGGCGGCCGCCGGGTCGGCCATGGCTCGCACGTGCAGGTCCGCGACGTCGCGGACGTCGACGACCCCGAACCACAGGTCCGGGCAGGCCGGGGGCCGACCGTCGAGCAGCCGCTTCACGAGGCCGAGCGAGGAGAGGTGGCCGGGGTCGAGACCCGGTCCGAAGATGCCTGTCGGGTTCACCGTCGCGAGCTCGAGCTCGCCGCCCTCGGACGTCACGAAGTCCCACGCCGCGCGCTCGGCCAGCGCCTTGGACCGCACGTAGGCGCTCATCTCGCCGGATGACACGTTGGTCCAGCTGGTCTCGTCGAACGGGTCCGGCTGCGGCGGATGTCCGTAGTAGACCGCTCCGCAGCTCGAGGTGTAGACCACCCGCCTCACTCCAGCGTTCCGGGCCGCACGCAGCACTCGGACCACCCCGTCGACCGCCGGCCGGATCACCGCCTCCTCCTCACGCGTCGCGACCATCGGCGACGCGACGTGCAGGACCGCATCCGCACCCGAGACCGCCGCCGCCCAACCGTCGTCCGCGGAGAGGTCGGCCGCCACGACCTCGAGCTGGTCCCGCACCGTCTCCGGGGCGACGGCCGAGCCGATGACCGAACGGACCCGCTGCTCCGCGGCGAGGTCACGGACGGTCGTCCGCACGCCGTGCCCCCGGTTCAGCAGGTCGACGACGCACCACGCGCCGACGAAACCGGTCCCTCCGGTCACGAGCACGGTGTCGTTCATGGTCACTCCCGCATTTGTTAGCCGATCGGCTAATGAATAGCATACGACGTCATGACCCCTTCCCGGGCCGACCAGGCCGAGGCGACCCGGCGAGCAGTGTTGGCGGCGGCGCAGACCCTCTTCGTGCGGCAGGGGTATGACGCGACGTCGCTCCAGGCCATCGCCGACGAGATGGGGGTGACCAAGGCCAACGTCTACTACTACTTCCGGACCAAGGCCGAGATCCTCGAGACGCTCCTGCGGCCGATGGCCGACGCGCTCGAGGCCCTGCTCGACGACGCCGAACGGATTCCGGCACGGTCCGAGCGGGTCGATCTCCTGACCGCGGGCTTCGTCGACCAGGTCGTGGCGGCCCGGCGGAGCCTGGGCCCGCTCAACCTCGGGGACCCGGCGATCCGACGCGACCTCCCCATCACGCGGCGGCTGGACGCGCTGTCCCACCGAGGCCTGCGACTGGTCCACGGCGACCACCCGACGCCGGACCAGGCGGCGGGGTACTGGCTGGCCCAGGACCTCGGCCCGGTGCTGCGACGACTGGACGGTCTTGGCGACGACGAGCTGCGGGCGACGCTGACCCGCCTGTGCCGGCGGCTGCTCGCGGAGGAGGGGCGCTGATCCGTCCGTCGGCGACCGGCCGGATCGTGATGACCCTGCGATGAACGCCGTCGGGCCGCATCGCTGCTGCTGACCTACGCTGGGGGGCGACATTCCCGGCATACCCCTGCCGTGGTCGACCGGAACTTCTGCGACTCCCGAGGTGCGCCCTGACCAGTCTGCTGACGCGCGAGCGCGAACAGACCCCGGAGCCGGAGCGCGGGCGGGAGAACCGAGCCGACACCCAGGACCAAGCGCTGTCGACCCCGTGGTGGCGCCGGTTCGAGATCTGGTTCCCGCTCGCCGTCTTCTTCGCCACCCGGGTCTTCACCGTCGTCGTGGTGATGATCTGCCAGCGCGCGCAGATCGCCCTGCCCGCGCCGAACGGGATTCTGCGGATCATGTACCCGACGGACGAGGCGCCGGGTTACTGGGTCGTCATGGGCAACTGGGACGGCCAGTGGTACCAGCAGATCGCCGACGTCGGGTACCCCAACCCGCTGCCGCTGGACGACCTCGGCCAGGTCGACATGAACGCGTGGGCGTTCTTCCCGCTCTACCCGATGATCGTCGGCGCCCTGACGAAGGTCACCGGCGGGAGCTTCTACGTCGTCGGTGGGATCGTCGCCATGCTCATCGGGGCGGCCGCGATGCTGCTGCTCTACCGCCTCGTGGACCGCGCGGTGGGGCGCTGGGAGGCGATCGTCTCCGTCGTCGGCGTGTGCACGTTCATCAGTGCCCCGATCCTGCAGGCGACCTACACCGAGTCGCTCGCGCTCCTGCTGGTCATCGTCAACTTGCTGCTGATCCGGGCCCGGCGCTACTGGTGGACGGCCGTCGCGCTTGGTGCTGCTCGCGCTGACCCGCAACGTCGTCATCGCCATGGTGCCGGTGCTGATGGCGCACGCCTTCGTGCGGTGGCGCACCGAGCGGGACGGCTTCCTGCTGCGCGACAAGATCCTCCTCGGTGCGCTCGTGGTCGAAGCCGCCGCGCTCACCTTCCTGTGGCCGGCCATCATCGGGGCCGTCACCAGGAACCCCGCCGGCTACGCCGACACGATGCAGGCCTGGAAGATCGGGACCGACATCAAGCTGTCGTCCTGGTGGAACTACCTCGACTTCGCCTACGGCTGGTGGGGGATCGCCGCGGGGATCGCGATCGTCGCCTTCTTCGGGTGGTTCATGCTCAGCAAGCGGTCCTGGCGCTGGGGACCGGAGTTATGGGGATGGGCGGGGGCATACCCCGCATATCAGCTGCTCGTCACCAACACCGGGCCGTCGCGACTTCGCTACGCGCTGCTCGCCTTCCCGTTCGCCCTGTTCATCGCGTGGTTCCTGCGGCTGAAGTGGTGGCGGCGCTGGGAGGTCTGGGGTCTGGTCGGGGTCGCCCTGCTCGGGCTCGGGCAGCAGGTGTGGTGGATCCAGAACTACCTCATCGTCAGTCACCTCGACGGGCCGATCTACTTCCCTTAGCTACCCATGACGACGCGTCCGGCCGACCCGTGGCCGCGAGGACCTGCACTCCTCGCGTTGCCGTTGCTCGTCCTGGTGCTGGTCGCCTGGCTGGAGTGGCAGCCCTTCGCCGGACTGCTGCGAGCGGCGACCAGCCATCCCGACGGCGGTCCTACCGCCTTGGGGCTGGTCCTGGTGCTCGGGTCGATCGCCGCCTTCCTCGCCGCGATCGCGGTGAGCGCCGCGGAGGCGCTGCGGGCCCACCGGGCCGGCCGCGGCTGGACGGCGCGGCCGTACCACCTGGCGCTCGCGGTCGGCCTGCTGCTCGTGGTCCTGGCCGGGATCGGTGGCCTGGTCGTCGACCAGTACCCGTGCTGGCAGGGCGTCCCGAACTGCGACTAGCGCAAGGGGCGCATGCGCGAGGTCGAACTACCCCACCTCGACCGCGGCGAGCAGCTCCCGCAACAGGGGTCGGGACGGGCCGACGTTGTGGTGGTCCCGTCGATGCCCTCAATGAAGGCGCCGCGGAGGCCGTCGACGGAGATCTGATCTTGCCGACCGGCTCCCCAAGTGCTGAGCCGATGGCGTCACGATCGTCCGACCGCGGCGAAGTTAGTCGTCGGCCTCGCCGGGCCGGGTGGACTTTCTCCGCTCCAGGCGCCAGTGGATCTCGTGTGTCTCGGGGTGCCGCCATTCGAGCATCCGGTACTCGTACCCCGGTAGCAGCACGATCGGGATCGGGTCGGGCGACGCCGGCGCGACCGCGCCGACCACGATCTTCGCGTCCAAGGGGATGAACGGGGACTGCGCGGGCACCGGTCCGGTGATGATCTCGACAGGGTCTCCATAGGGGCGTGCCATGTGACCGCACAGTAGCAGAGCACACTCAGAGAGGGTCTGAATTGACTATATGGAGCCTTGATAGAGTCATGATAGAGTCTGCCGCGCAGGGCACAGGAGTTTCGCCGGGTGCAGTGCGTGACGCACGTCCCCGTTGATTTGTCGGTGCTCGTTGCCCGCCAACCGGCGGGACCTCACCGTCAGACAGGAAAGCGAAACCCATGAGCAACACCATCACCTTCACCAACCCCCAGCCGCCGCGGGATGCCGAGCCCAAGCCCAAGAAGAAGCGCGGCAAGGTCATCCTGCTCAGCGTGATCGGCGGTGCCGTGCTGCTGACCGGCATCGGAATCGGCGCGGCGAACAACGGGGTCCCCACGACCACGACCGTCGCGGCGCCTGCTCCGGCTGCTCCTGCTCCGCCTGCTCCTGCTCCGGCTGCACCCGCCCCGGCTGCACCCGCCCCGGCACCGGCGCCCGCTCCCAAGAGTGATGCCCCGGTCCCCTTCGGCGGCCAGTTCGACGCCGGGGACGGCAACTGGATCAGCGTCTCCGCGCCGAAGACCGAGGCCGGCATCCTGGACAAGCCGGTCACGGTGGTGGACATCACCCTGCACAACGGCTCCGGCAAGGCGATGGAGGTCGACTCCTTCACGATCTTCACCGAGGCCAACCACGGCGCGAACGGCAAGACCGCCGACTGGGCCATGCTCGACAGCACGCCCATCAAGGGCGCTGCTCAGCCGGGCAAATCAGTGACCGGCGAGTATGCCTTCGAGGGCAAGCTAGACACCCCTGTCACCATCCAGGTCAAGGTCCGGGCCTGGGACGCCACAGCCTACTTCGGGGGCTGACATGAGCAGCCGCTGAGCGAGCTGCTTGTCTCCGCAGGCTGATCGAGGATTGGTAGGTCCCGCCCTTCGGGGCGGGGCCTACCGTCGGCTTACGGTCGTGGGACGAGGTCCACGCAGATCGTCGACGAGCCAGCGCTCGGCGCCACTGGTACGGGCAGCCTCGCGCGTGCCTCGTGTGGCTTCTTCCGCGCCGGCCGACCACGCGCCCACGGCTGGAGCGCTGGATTGCCGGACAGACCCCTTCGGGTCGGCTGACCGGGCTAGCAGGTCGTCCCGCTGTCCCGATGCCTTAATGCGCTGATGTGGCCAAGCAGGAGCGGGAGATTGCCCCTGACATGTATAGGTGCGCCCATGCGGGCACTTCCTCGACCAGTACCCGTGCGGGCAGCGCATCCAGAACTGCGACTTAGCGCATCGGTGTCTGCGCGAGGTCGAACCAGCCGACCCCCACGGCGGCCAGCAGCTCGCGCAGTAGCGGGAGGGACAGACCGACCACGTTGTGGTGGTCCCCGTCGATGCCCTCCACGAAGGCGCCGCCGAGGCCGTCGACCGTGAACGCCCCGGCCACCCGCAAGGGTTCGCCGGTGGCGACGTACGCGTCGATCTCGGCGTCACTGAGCTCGGCGAAGCGGACGGTGGTCGACGCCGTGGCGCCGAGTGTGGCCTGAGTCCCACCGTCGTCGACGGTTCGCTCGTCGCGGAGCCAGTGGCCGGTAAGCAGCGCGCCGGACCGTCCGCGCATGCGGCGCCAGCGGTCGGTCGCCTCCGCCGCGTCGCGGGGCTTGCCGTGTACCTCGCCGTCGAGCTCGAGCACGGAGTCGCAGCCGAGGACCAACGCGCTGACGGAGAGCTCGGCCGCCACGGCCTCGCACTTGGCCCGGGCGAGGAGAAGGGCCACGTCGGCCGGGTCGAGGGCGCCGTAACGGTCTCGGGCGGCGTCGACGGCGGCGTCCTCGTCCACCTCGCTCACGATGACGGTCGGCTCGATACCGACGGCGCGCAGGGTGGCCCGCCTCGCCGGCGAGGCACTCGCCAGGACGAGGCTCACCCGTGGCGTCGACATGGCGGCGAGCCTAGGCGAGGCGTTCGAGCCGTCCTCCCCACCCCGCCACCTCCCCGCCACCTCCCCGCCACCTCCCCGCCACGCCCCACTCGGCTCGACGCAGCGTCGACCGACTCGACGCAGGGTGCACCGGGCGTCAAGTCGGTTGATGTTGCGTCAAGCCGGACGGCGACGCCGTCTGATGAGTCAGCCAGAGCGGGTCAGGCCGAGTGACGGGCGAGCCGGCGAGTCCGAGCTCGACGGACGGCTTCGGCGATCCGCCGCGCCAGCGCCCTGGGATCGTCCAGCTCGGACCACGTAACGCGCACCACCTCGTACCCAAGCTCGCGGAGCCGGTCCTCACGGCGCTTCTCGAGCCAGAGGACCTCCTGCGGCGTCCGGTGTTTGCCGAACGGGTCGGGCGTGTCCACTGTGCGGGCGTACTTGACCTTGCCGTCGAACTCGAGGACGACCTTCTCCTCGTCGAGGAGGAAGTCCACGACGGCCTCGAACCCCGGCTCACTGATGCGGAACTGAGGGGTGGCTGGAACTCTCATGAGGTGGAGGAGGTGCGCCAGCCGCGTCTCACCAGGGGACTCGCGACGTCCGTCCGCAAGGTCGAGGAAGCCTCGGATCAGCGCGGACCGCGGGTGCTGGTGGGCCCAGCCGAGCGCCTGGTCGAGGTCCACGCGGGTCACCTGTCCCTGGTGCAGGGCAGCATCGGCGGCGACCAGTGCCGAGAGCGGTCCGCTGCTCAGCCCGTGCTGGACCACGGCCAGTGCGGGCACCACGGTCGAGACGTCTTGCGCCTCCACCGGAACCGCTCGACCGACGCTGAGCCCGGTCCTGGTGCGTGGCGACCCTGGTGTGCGGCGGACCAGGCGTACGCGGCCGAGGTCCGGCCGGTAGGTGGGCAGTTTCAGCAACAGGAGGGCACTGTGGTGAGCGGCGATGGTCCGGTCCTCGTGGGCCCGCAACATCGCCCACGTCGTGAGGACATGCCGATGCTCGGGGCTGTCCGGAGTGGTCGCCGCATACCAACCGCGCGACAGGTTCGTGAGCTCACCGCGAGCGACCAGGGTGGCGATCTGCGCCGGGCAGAGTCCGGCACCGTGGAGCTCCGCCACGCTGATGACGTGGTGATCGTCGGCGGCCGCGACCCAGTCGTCCATGCTCCAACCGTGGCGGACGGGCGACCGTAGCTCCGGCAGAGCGAGGCCGGCCTGTGGACAACTCGCCACCCCGGCCCGGCTTGACGCAGCGTCAACCGACTCGACGCAGGGTGCACGGTGCGTCTAGTCGCTCGACGCTGCGTCAAGCCGAGCGGAGGACTGGGCGGATGAAGGAGCCGGTCAGCCGAGGAGCTCGTCGACGTAGCACCAGCGCCAGGCCTCGCCTGGTTCGAAGCTGCGCATCACCGGGTGGTCGGTCTTCTGGAAGTGCTTGGTCGCGTGGTTGCCGATCGAGGAGTCGCAGCAGCCGACCTTGCCGCAGTCCAGGCACATCCGCAGGTTGACCCAGACCAGCCCCTCCCGCAGGCAGTCGTCGCACCCCTCGGGAGTCTGCGGCCGGGTCTTCTGCGGAGCGTCCTGAAGGTGGTCACAGTCGCCGCGTTGGGACTCGGGCGTGAGGATCACGCGGTTGTCGTAGCGCGCGCTCCGGTCGTCGGCGATGGTGAGCATCGACTCCTCGAGGTCGAGGGTCTGCATGACCTCGTCGAGGACGTCGTGGTCGACCGCGCCGGTGTCGCGGATCCGGAGCACCTCCTCGCGCTCCGCCTTGAGCATCTTCCGGCGCAGGCGTCGGTATGCCTCGTTGGGGCTCGGTTGGTCGTCGCGGGTCTCGCCCAGCCGCTCCCACGCCAGGTGGGTCCGCCGCTGGCCGACCGCCCGGAGCTGGTCGACGACCTGCGGTGGCGTGTTGTCGTCGGCGAGGCGGTCCAGCTCCTCGTTGCCCTTGGTCACGGCGTGCTCGAGGACCGAGGCCGTCTGCAGGGCGTCCTCGCGCGGGTCGGGGCCGTGGACGTCCAGCGCCCTGGCCAGCGCAGGCAGGGTCAGACCCTGGATCAACAACGTGCCGACCACCACCGCCAGGGCGACGAAGATGAGCACTTCGCGGTACGGGGTCTCCGCCGGGAGCAGGAGCACGGCCGCGAGGGTGACCACGCCACGCATACCGGCCCAGGACAGGACGGCCCCGTTGCGCCAGTAGGCGTCCGGCCGGCTCAACCCCGGCGTCAGCTGGAGGATCACGCCGAACGCGAAGATCCAGATCGGACGCAGCAGGACCACGGTGAGGAACACCGCCACCGCGACGAGGATCGCGCGCGGCAGCCCGAGCGAGGAGTTGACGACGCCCTCGACGATGACGTGCGTCTGGAGGCCGATCACGAGGAAGACCGCGTTCTCCAACAGGTACTGGATCGTCGTCCAGTTGATCCGCTCCGCCAGCCGGGAGGGAGCGGTCTGGATCAGAGGCGCCTTGTGACCCAGCAACACACCGGCGATGACCACGGCGAGCACCCCGGAGGCGTGGAAGAACTCGGCGGGCAGGTAGGCGAGCCACGGCGCCATGAACGAGAGTGCCGTGTCGGTCGTCGTGTCGGTGACGCGACGGCGAACCTTGGCGAGGATCCAGGCCACCGCCAGCCCCACCACAACGCCGCCGACCGCCTCGCGCAGGAACTCGATGCCCACGTCCAGCGCGGTCACCGAGCCGCCGATCGCGACGATCGCCGTGCGGAGGATGGTGATCGCCGTCGCGTCGTTGAACAGCGACTCGCCCTCGAGGATCGTCACGATGCGGCGAGGGAGACCGATGCGGCGGGCGACCGCCGTCGCGGCCACGGCGTCCGGCGGAGCCACCACCGCTCCGAGGGCGATCGCCGCCGACAACGGGATGCCCATCAGCCACCAGGTCACCAGCCCCACCCCGGCCGCGGTGAAGATGACCAGCCCGACCGACAGCAGCCCGATGACGTTCTTGTTCGCGCCGAGGTCGACGAGCGAGGTGCGGATCGCCGCTGCATACAGAAGGGGAGGGAGGATGCCGAGGAGGATCAGCTCCGGACCGACCTGGACCTCCGGGGCCATCGGCACGAACGAGATGAGGATCCCGACGGCGGTCAGGACCAGGGGAGCCGAGACGCTGTAGTGGCGGGCGAGCGCCGACACGCCGACGACGACGGCCACGATGGCCAGGAGGGTCAGCGCGATCGGCACCCGCCGATTCTGTCAGCCGGACTGCGGCGCGTTCGGCTCAGGGGCCGCGCGAAGAACGAGCGTGACGATGGCGGCCGCCACCATGGTCCCGCCGACGACCCAGAGCCCCGCCCGCTGCTGACCGGTGAAGTCAGCCAGCCACCCGGTGATGTACGGCGCGGCGAACCCCGACAGGTTGCCCACCGAGTTGATCAGGGCGATTCCGCTGGCTGCCGCCACCCCGGACAGGAACGTCGTCGGCAGCGCCCAGAAGCACGGCAGGAAAGCCATGATCCCAATTGCGCAGATGCTCACGGCGACCATCGCCGCGAGCGGGCTGCCGAGGTAGAGGGTCACGGGGATGGCCACGCCGCCGACGATGAGCGGCAGGGCGACGTGCCAGACGCGCTCGCGGGTCCGGTCGCCGTGCCGCGACCAGAGGTACATCGCCACCGCCCCGAGGACATAGGGGATCGCGTTGATGAACCCGCGCTCGACGATCCCGTAGGACACGTTGTACTGCGTCTCGAAGCCCTTGATGATCGTCGGCAGGAAGAAGCCCAACGCATACAGGCCATACACACCCCCGAAGTAGACGAACGCCAGCGCCCAGACGCGCGGCCGGGTCAGCGAGTCCTTGACCGACACCTCGTAGCGGGCCGCCTTGGCCTCCTCGTCGGCGTCCATCGCCGTGACGAGGGCATCGCGCTCGTCGTCGGGCATCCAGTGCGCGTCGCGCGGGCGGTCGGTGAGGTAGAACCAGCAGATCACGCCGAAGATCACGGCCGGGATGCCCTCGAAGAGGAACATCGTCCGCCAGCCCTCGAGGCCGAACAGGCCGTGGCCGGCGCTGATGATCCAGGACGACACCGGGGCGCCGATGGCCGACGAGAGCGGGATCGCGAGCATGAACAGCGCCACGATCCGGGTCCGGTCCTTCTGCGGGAACCAGTACGTGAGGAACAGGATGATCCCCGGGAAGAAGCCGGCCTCGGCGACGCCGAGCAGGAACCTCAGGGTGTAGAGCCACTGCTCGTTCGGCACCCACGTCATCGCCGTGGCGACGATGCCCCAGCTGACCATGATCCGGGCGATCCACCGGCGGGCGCCGAACCGGTGCAGCGCCATGTTGCTCGGCACCTCGAGCAGCAGGTACCCGATGAAGAACACGCCCGAGGCCAGCCCGAACATCGTCTGGGTGAGGCCCAGGTCCTGGTTCATCCCGTTCGGGCCGGCGAACGAGATGTTGGTCCGGTCGAGGTAGTTGATGAAGTAGAGCAGCCCGAGGAACCAGATCAACCGCTTCGCCGCCCGGCGTGACGCCGCCGCGAGGGTCGGGTCCGGGCTCTGGTCTGCCGTGGGGTTCGCCTGCTGCTCGGTGGTCATCGTCACGCTCCTTCGAGTGGCCGTTCGACCTTAGGGCGTGCTCGCGCGGGGCGCCGTTCGGAGGGCCATCCCGATCGAGTCCGGGGCCGTGTCGGCGAACCCGTGGCGGGCATACAGTCGTCGACCGGGCGGGTCGGCGAGAAGGGTGACCCACGCCCCGGGCGGCGCGTCCCGGCGGATGCGGTCGAGCAGCTCGTCGAGGACGGCGTCACCGAGGCCTCGGCGCTGGTGCTCGGGCAGGACGGCGATGTCGACGATGTGGAAGTACCAGCCGCCGTCGCCGATGACCCGGCCCATCCCGACGACGAGGCCGCTCCCGTCGTGCACGACGTGGCACGCCGTCCAGCCACCACGGACGGCGCCGATGGCCTGGTCTTCCGTGACGGGGGAGAGTCCGGACAACCGGCGAAGGTTCCGGTAGTCCGCAACGACCGGAGCTCCGTCGACGAGTCGGTAGCCGGGTGGGGTGGGCACGGCCAGTGACTCTAGAAGCAGGGGTATGCGAGCGTCAGGTCCGATGCCACCCCAGCGTTCAGTGCCCGGTCATCTTCGGGCGACCGGGTGTGGGGCAGCCTCAATGTCGGTCTCGGCGGCATTGGTCATAGGAGCCAGGGGTCAGGTCCCAGTTGACTCGTCCTTCGTGGTTGACGGTGGCGGCCAGGCGGTAATCGTGAACCCAACGGTGGTGGTATCCGCAGAGGAGGGTCGCGTTGCCGAGGTCGGACGCGCCCCCGTCGGCCCAGTGTCGGATGTGGTGGGCATCGGCCCATTGGGCGGGAGTCCCACAGCCGGGGATCGTGCAGCTGCCGTCGCGTAGCCAGAGCGCTCTGACCTGGGCGGGGGTGAAGAGGCGGCTGGCCCGACCCAGGTCGAGGAGGTGCGACGGTCCGCCCATGACGACAGGGAGGACCCCGGCGTCGCAGGCCATCCGCCGAAGCGTCTCCGGCGCCAGCACAGTGCCGGCGTCGGCCGACCCGATCGTCGTCGCACAGCGGGTCTTCCGGATCAGGTCGTCGAGGTCGACCCTGAGAAACAGCTGCGCCTTCGCCGTCGTCGGAACTCCTTCGGGGCATGCGATCGCCCGGCGGACGATCTCGATCAGGGCGTCGGAGCGGCGGCGGTCCGATCCGCGTGCGTCCGGAACGCCGTCAGCGGGTCGAGGTGCGGCCAGCGGTCCCAGCGCTGCTTCGAGGACGGTCTTGCCCTCGGCGTCCAGGCGCAGCCGGTACTCGAACGTCCCGTCCCCGGCGTCGTGCGGCTGGGACAGCGCAGCGTTGCGGGCGGCCCCGTCCTGCTCGTATTGAAGCTCCCCGTCCGCGCCGTACTCGGCCAACAGGCGGGGTCGGACCGCACGGATCTCCCGCGGCCCGAACTGGGACCCCAGCTGGATCAGGGCACCCCAGACGGCCGGCACCGCTTCCGCGCACAGCCGCGGGGTCAGGCGGTCCATCTCCTGCAGACACACGGCTGCGTTGCGGACCCCGACCCGGCCGGTCAGCACCGCCTCCCGCAGCTGGCTGCGCTCGTGAGACCGGAGCCGTTCGGTGAGCCGGACCATCGCGGCCGCGCCGCCGGCCTTCATGGTCGGCGCCCATTCCCGCACCCACGCCACCCCGACCAGCCCCGCCGCCACCTCCTCGATGGTCTCTTCGCTCTCCGAGTGCGGTGCGGTGTGGGAGCGCATCTCCCCACGGGTCATCGCCTCCTCCACCATCGCCACCCGTGCGGCCTCCACGAGCCGGCCCAGGTCGTCGATCTCCTGCAGCACCGGCCCCAGCTCGACCCCGGACTCCTGCCACAACACCGACCCGATCCCGGTCAACGCGGCTCGGGCAGATGCGAGCGCCGCCCGACGCTCCCGCATACCCACAACCTCGTCCATCGACCCAATCTAGACGAGACCACCGACAGGCAGCAGTCTCGAAAACCGTTTATCCACAGGCAAACTCAGCCGTGAACGAAGAGATCGGGGGGCTTCGGCGGGAGCGGTGCGGCCCGCCGGCTACAGCTCGTCGAGGACCGCGGAGCGGAGGGTGTCGAGGGGCACCCCGCCGAGGTCCAGCGCCTTGCGGTGGAAGATCTTGAGATCGAACGCGGCGCCCTCGCGTGCGCGCGCCTCCTCGCGCAGCGAGAGCCACAGGCGCTCGCCGATCTTGTACGAGGGCGCCTGGCCCGGCCAGCCGAGGTAGCGGTTCAGCTCGAACCGCAGCCACGCCTCCCCCTGGTTGGCGTGGTTGGTCAGGAACTGCCAGGCCTTGTCGTAGGTCCAGGCGCCGCCGCCGACCTCGTCCGGCGCGTCGAACCCGCAGTGCACGCCGATGTCGATGACCACGCGCGCGGCCCGCAGCGACTGCCCGTCCAGCCACCCCATCCGATGGCCGGGGTCCTCCATGTAACCGAGCTCGGCCATCAGCCGCTCCGCATACAGGGCCCAGCCCTCGCCGTGACCCGAGATCCACAGGTCGAGCCGGCGCCACTTGTTGAGCAGCTCGGACCGGTACACCGCCTGCGCGCACTGGAGGTGATGCCCCGGGACGCCCTCGTGGTAGACGGTGGTGAGCTCCTTCCAGGTGCCGAACGTGGTGATGCCCTTGGGAACCGACCACCACATCCGCCCCGGCCGGCTGAAGTCGTCAGTGGGCGGGGTGTAGTAGATGCCGCCCTGCTCGGTCGGCGCGATCATGCACTCGACGGTGCGCATCGGCTCAGGAATGTCGAAGTGGACGTCGGCCAGCTGGGCGATCGCGTCGTCGGCCTTGGTCTGCATCCACTCCTTGAGGGCGGGCTTGCCCTGCAGCTGGTAGGCGGGGTCGGCCTCGAGCGCGGCGATGGCCTCCTTGACGGTGGCGCCGGGTCGGATCCGCTGCGCGACCTCGCGCATCTGCTCGTCCAGGCGGGCGCACTCCTCGATGCCCCAGCGGTACGTCTCCTCGAGATCGACCGTCGCCCCGACGAAGTAGCGCGACATCAGCCGGTATCGCTCGATCCCGCAGGCGTCCTCCTCCGGGGCGGCGTCGAGCAGCTCGGCGCGGAGGAACTCGCCCATGCTCCGGTATGCGTCCGCGGCCTGAGCTGCCGCGGCCGCCAGGGAGTCCTTGGTGTCGCCGCTGAGCGGCTGGCCGTCGACCTTCGCGTCAGCCACCAGCGTGGCGAAGTACCCGTCGTCCGCCGTGAGGTCGGCGCACTGCGAGATGCCCTCGGTGACCTGGCGGCGGGGCGCCACGCGGCCCTGGTCGCGAGCGGCCAGCAGGGCCTCGCGGTACTGGCCGAGCGCGGCCGGCAGCTTGGTCATCCGGGTGGCGAAGGTGGCCCAGTTGGCCTCGGTGTCCTGCGGCATCAGGTCGAAGACGTCGCGCAGGTCCTGCAGGGGGGACGCGATGACGTTGAGCGACATCTCGTCCAGGCCGGCGGCGTGGATCTCCTCGTCCAGCTCCAGCCGGTTGCGCAGCGCGGAGATCGTGACGCGGTCGACGTCGTCCACCGGCTCGACCCCGCCCAGCGCGGCCAGGGTGCGCTGCCGCAGTGCGGAGAACGCGGCCCGGCCGGCCGGAGAGAAGTCGTCGAGGTCCTCCTCGTGGCCCGGGATTCCGGCGTTCGTCGCCATGATCGGGCTCAGCGCGACCGCGGCGTCGAAGTACTCGTCGGCGACGCGGTCGGCGTCGGTGCGGGGGCGGGCGAGGGTGCTCGTGGCGGTGGGCGTGGAAGTCACGCCCGCGAACGTATACCTCGGCTCCGACGAGCGGCATCCCGAATTCGCGGCCACCGAGGTCAGGGGTTGAGGGCGGGACCCTCCCGGTCTGAGGCGCCGAATGGCCTACCTTGCGAGCATGGTCGCGATCATGCGGACGACCCGCGAGCAGTGGATCGAGCAGGGGCTGGCGGCCCTCGCATCGGGCGGACCGGACGCGGTGCGGGTGGAGGCACTCGCGGCCTCTCTGGGGGTGTCGAAGGGCGGGTTCTACGGGCAGTTCGCCGACCGGGCCGCCTTGCTCGACGCGATGCTCGACACCTGGGAGCGCGAGAGCACGTCGGACGTGCGGGAGCGGGTCGAGGCGCAGGGCGGTGACGCACGCCGCAAGCTGCGTCAGGCCGGCGCCCTCACCTTCTCCACCGACCGGCTGTTGCCGATCGACCTCGCCGTCCGCGAGTGGGCGAGGCGCGACCCCGACGTGGCGGACCGCCTCCAGCGCGTGGACGAGCAGCGGATGTCCTACCTGCGCGAGCTGTTCACGACGATCCTCGGCGACCAGCCCGAGGAGGTCGAGGCGCGCTCCCTCATGGCGTTCTCCCTCGCCATCGGCCACCACTTCCTGGCCGCGGGCCACGGGGGCCGGTCGCGGACCGACGTCCTGCGCCGGGCGAGCCGCATCCTCGAGTCGCCGTCGGTCGGGTGACGCCCGTCGGGTGGCGGCGCCGTGTGACCGCGCGGCTTGTGGGGAGGGGAGATCCGGGCTAGCGTCAAATATACGTCACCGTATAGATGGAGTTCGGGATGAGTGTTCACGTCGCCACGCCGCACGAGGTCGACCCGCCGCAGTCCGTTCGCGACCTCACGACGTTGGGCCGGGTGGACTACCTGGACGCCTTCGTCGCCGCGGTCGACCCGGACGACCCGGGCCGCCCGCAGGCTTGGGCGCGGGCGATGTTCGAAGGGATCGGCCGTCGGGAACGCCTCGAGTTCCAGCTGGTCTGGCGGGCGCTCGGGCTGCGGCTGGGGCTGCTTCCCTCTGCCGACCGCATCGTGGGCTGGCGCATCCGTGACGAGCAGCCGGACCACGTGCTGCTGCACGCCGACTCGTGGATCGGGATGCCGGCGGAGGTGCTCGTCCGCCGGGCCGGGAGCGAGCTGACGATGATCACCTTCGTCGAACAGCGCACCGCCCTCGCTCGCGCGATGTGGGCCAAGGCCACACCGGTGCATCGAGCCGCCGTGCCCGGCCTGCTGCGACGGGTAGCCAGACAGGGATCGAGACGGGGATCGCGTGGGTGAGAGCACTCCGGCGCACGACGTGGTGGCCGCCGTTCTCGTCGAGGCCGGCCGGGTGCTGCTGTGCCACCGGCGCACCGACCTCACGTGGTACCCGGACGTCTGGGACCTGCCCGGCGGTCACGTCGAGCCCGGGGAGTCTCCTGCCGAGGCCCTGCGGCGGGAGTGCCGTGAGGAGCTCGGCGTCGACGTCGTCGAGGCACCCCGGCTGGCACAGGTCCGGGAGGACGACCTGCGCCTGTCGGTCTTCCTCGTGTCTCGATGCGACGGTCAGCCGCGCAACGCCGCGCCCGAGGAGCACGACGAGCTGCGCTGGTTCGCGGCCGGCGAGCTGGACGAGCTCGCGCTGGCCGACCCTCGTTACGCACGGCTGCTCCGCGACGCCATGTGAATGTCACAGGAGGGCTCGCTGCGGTGTCTTCTCTGTGACGGACGGCCCAGTCCCGGGAAGGAACCGCATGTCGCTCACCGACACCACCGTGGAACCGCGGCGGCTCGCGCAGCTGGACGAGCAGCGACCCCGACTGCTCGGCATCGCCTACCGCATCCTCGGCACCCTGACCGACGCCGACGAAGTGCTCCGGGAGGCGGAGGTGCGCTGGTCCGCCGTGAACCTCGCCGGGGTGGTCGACAGCGGGGCGTTGCTGACGACGATCGTGACGCGGCTGTCGCTGGACAGGCTGCGCCGCGAGCGCGTCCGGCGAGAGGTGTATGCCGGACGCTGGCTCCCCGAGCTCGTGCCCGACGAGCCGTCGGCTGCGCATCCGCCCACCAACGCCGAGCGGGCCGACTCGCTCTCGGTGGCGGGACTCGCCGTGATGGAGCGCCTGACGCCGCTCGAGCGGGCGGCCTTCGTCCTGCGGGTCGTCTTCGGTTACGGCTATGCGGATGTCGCCGCCGCGCTGGACCGCAGCGAGAGCGCGACCCGTCAGCTGGTTCACCGCGCCCAGCGGCGCCTCGGTGAACGACCGCGACCTCCGGCCGACCGCCTCCGGCACCGGGACGCGACCCGACGCTTCGTCGCCGCGTGCGCCTCGGCCCAGCTCGGCCCGCTCCTGGACGTGCTGACGGAACACGTGGTGGTCATCAGCGACGGGAGTGGCGTGGGGAGGGCCCCGTCGAAGCCGGTCGTCGGCCGGGACCACGCGGCGCGGCTCCTCATCGGCATGCTCCGCCGCATGCCTCGCGGGGCGGTGGCCGGCATGGAGTCCTTCAACGGCACGCCCGGGCTCGTGGTCCGGGTGAACGGCGAGCCGGTCAGTGCCCTGGCGATCCAGGTCGAGGGCGACCACGTCGCCTCTGTCCACCTGGTCGCGACGCCGTCGAAGCTCGGAGCTCTGCGCTCTCCCGTCGTGCGGCGGGACATCAGCTGACCCGGCCCGGCCGAACCGCCGCCGGCCGGATCGGCGTTCGCGGAGAAACGTAGGCTGACCGGATGGATCCGCAGGGGGAGGCTGCTGCCCGCCTTCCGACGCGGTCGACCTGGCGGGTCCTCCTGGGGTATGCCCGTCCGCACTGGCGGATGCTGCTGCTCGGCGGGGTCCTCAGCCTGGCCACGGCCGCCACCGGTCTCGCCCTGCCGCTCGTCGTTCGCGAGCTGATCAGCACCCTCGGGGCGGTGGACGACTCGGTGGCCGGGCTCGTGGGCCTGATGACTCTGCTGGTGCTGGCCAACGCGGCCATCGGCGCGTTCGGCGGCTACGTCCTTCGCCGGACCGCGGAGTCGGTCGTCCTGGCCGCGCGTCAGGGGCTGCTGTCGCGGCTGCTGCGGCTGCGGCTGTCGGCGGTCGAGCGGCACGAGCCCGGCGACCTCATGTCGCGGGTCACCTCCGACACCACGCTGCTGCGCGAGGTCATCATCGCCACGCTGGTCGGCGGGGTGACCGGGGTGCTCACCCTCGGGGCCACCGTGGTGCTGATGGGGCTCCTCGACGTGGTCATGCTGGCGGTGACCGTCCTCGCCCTGGGCCTCGCGGTCGTCGTCATCGCCCTGGTGGTCCCGCGCATCAACCGGGCCTCCCGGAAGGCACAGGAGTCGGTCGGTCTCATCGGCGCCGCCCTGGAGCGGATGTTCGGCGCCTTCCGGACCGTCAAGGCCTCCGGTGCGGAAGAGCGCGAGGGGCAGCGGCTCGACGCCGCCGCCACCGACGCGTGGCGCGCCAGCGTGCGGGCGGCGATGTGGAACGCCATCGCCGGCAACACCGCCGGGCTGTCGATCCAGGTCGCGTTCATCGCCGTCCTCGCCGTCGGCGGCGCCCGGGTCGCCGGGGGGAGCATCACCGTGGGCACCCTCGTGGCGTTCCTCCTGTACGTGTTCTTCCTGATCGGCCCGGTCAACCAGCTCGCCGGCGCGGTCACGCAGTACCACGTGGGGTCCGCCGCGGTCGCCCGCATCCTCGAGGCCGAGGCGCTGCCGGTCGAGGCCGCCGGGCCGCCCGCCCACCTGCCGCCGCGCGGCAGCCCACCGGTGTCGGTCACGTTCGAGGACGTCTCGTTCCGCTATGCGCCGGACCTCCCGCTCGTGCACGACGGTGTCGGCTTCGTCGTCCCGCCGGGCGGGATGACGGCGTTCGTCGGCCCGTCGGGAGCCGGCAAGACCTCGGTGCTCTCCCTGGTCGAGCGGTTCTACGAGGCCGACGAGGGCCGGGTGCTCGTCGACGGGGTCGACGTCCGGGAGTGGCCGGTCGCGGAGCTCCGCGCGTCCATCGGCTACGTCGAACAGGACGCGCCCGTGCTGTCCGGGACGCTCCGCGAGAACCTCGTCTTCGGCGCGCCGGACGCCACCGAGGACGAGATCCAGACGACCCTCCACACCACCCGGCTGGACGGCCTCGTGGCGGGCCTGCCGAAGGGGCTCGAGACGACGGTCGGCCACCGCGGCATGAAGCTCTCCGGGGGAGAGCGCCAGCGCGTGGCCATCGGGCGGGCCCTGCTGCGGCGGCCACGCCTGCTGCTTCTCGACGAGGCGACCTCCCAGCTCGACGCCGTCAACGAGTCGGCCCTTCGGGCCACCATCACCGAGATCGCCCGTACCACAACGGTTCTCGTCGTCGCGCACCGGCTGTCCACCGTGACGGCGGCGGACCGGATCGTCGTGATGGACGCCGGTCGGGTGCGCGCCGTCGGTACCCACGCCGAGCTCGTCGGGACCGATGACCTGTACCGCGAGCTGGCCGCCACCCAGTTCCTCACGGCGGTCCCCTGAGGCGGCGCCGAGGCGACGAGCGTCGGCTCGACGCGGCTACTGCGCCAGGCTGACGCTGCTCATGTTGAAGTCGGCCACCCGGACCGGCGGCATCGCCGTCCGGGTGAAGTAGTCGCCCCACTCGCGCGGGTAGCAGCGCTCCGTCGCGCCCGCCTCGGTGATCCGGTCGAGCACGTCCAGCGGCGACTCGTTCCACCGGAAGTTGTTCACCGCCCCCACGACCTCGCCGTCCTCGACGAGGTAGACGCCGTCCCGGGTGAGACCGGTGAGCAGGAGGGTCTGCGGGTCGACGACGCGGATGTACCACATCGTCGACAGCAGCAGCCCGCGCGACGTCGTCGCGACCATGTCGTCCAGGCTGCCGCTGGCCCCAGGGGCCTCGAGCACGAGGTTGTCCGACTCGAGCCGGATCGGGGTCTCGTGCGACGACGCATACGCGCGCGAACCGGTGAGTGACACCAGCTCGCCCTTGGCGATCACGTCCTGGCGGGGCAGCGGCAGCCCGTTGTCGAAGACGGACGTGTCCGCGGTCGACGCCGCCGCGACGACGAACGGCGCGCACTCGATGCCGGGCCGGGTCGGGTCGCTGAACAGCTCGAGGGGGAGCCGCGACAGGCGCTCGCCGAGCTTGCCGGAGTAGGCGGACCGACCCTCGTCCGCGGCCCGGGCGCCGGACTCCCAGTACGCGTCGACGAGCAGGTCGGCGAGCGCGGTCGGCGGCAGGATGGTCTCGTACCGTCCCGCCGGCAGGTCGAGCCGGCGCTCCGCCCAGCCAAGCCGGCGGGTCAGCTCCGCGTCCGCCGCGACGACGTCCGCCTCGGCCGGGTCGCGCAGCGAGAAGGCGAGGTAGCTCGAGGCCGACCAGTCGGCGTTCTTCGCGTTCATCTCGAGGCGGCCGGTGGGCTGCACGTGCCGCAGACGCAGCCCGGTCGACGTCCCGAGGTAGACCGAGTCGACCATCTGCTCGGCGAACCCGAAGTGCTGGCGGGCCGCTCCGCCCGCGGCGAAGGCCTCGCCGAGGTCCGCAGCGACGCGCGTGAAGGCGCCGACGCTCGTCGTCTCCGGTTCGAGGGCGAAGTCGCTGCCCACACCGGCCTGGTCCGGCGTCACGAGCGGTGCGGCGTCCGGGGCCGGCTCGGCAGCGCGAGCGGCCGCCTCCGCCTCGGCGACGAGCTCGCGCACGGCGGCCGCGTCGGTCACCGTCCGCCCGACCACGCCGGCGCTCGTGCCGCCGGCGGCCCCGTTGGTCGCGATGACCGTGACCGACCGCGACGACATCTCGCCGTTGGTGGTCAGTGAGCTGTTGGCCCAGCGCAGGTTCGCCTCGGAGCGGTCGGTGACGATGACCACGGTGCCGTCGCTGGTGGCGGCCGCGAGGGCGGCCTCCACGACGTTCTGGGGTGAGTCGAGGCGGGCCATCAGCGTCCTCCCTCCTGCACCGTGTTGAGGATCCGGACCCCGCGGAAGAGGGCGGCCGGCGTGCCGTGGCTGGCCGGCGAGACCTGGCCGGGCTGGGCCTTGCCGCAGTTGAGGGCGCCGCCCCGGTAGAACGTCGAGGGGCCGCCGACGGCCTCCATCGACCGCCAGAAGTCGGTCGTCGTCGCCTGGTAGGCCACGTCGCGCAGCTGGCTCGACAGGCGCCCGTTCTCGATCGCGAAGAACCGCTGTCCGGTGAACTGGAAGTTGTAGCGCTGCATGTCGATCGACCACGACTTGTCGCCGACGATGTAGATGCCGTTCTCGACCTGCCCGACGAGGTCGTCCAGCGTCCCGCCCTCCGGGTCAGGCTGGAGACTCACGTTGACCATCCGCTGGAGCGGCACGTGTCGTGCGCTGTCCGCATACGCCGCGCCGTTGCTCCGGCCGAGGTCCTTGAGGGCGGCCATCGCGCGGTCGGTCTGGTACCCGACGAGGATCCCGTCCTTGACGATGTCCCAGTGCTGTCCGGCGACGCCCTCGTCGTCCCAGCCGACGCTGGCCAGGCCCCAGTCGGTGTCGCGGTCGCCAGTGACGTTCATGACGGGGGAGCCGTACTCGAACGTGCCGAGCTTGTCGAAGGTCGCGAAGGAGGTTCCCGCGTAGGCCGCCTCGTAGCCGAGGACCCGGTCGAGCTCGGTGGCGTGCCCGATCGACTCGTGGATCGTCAGGAAGAGGTTGGACCCGTCGATGACGAGGTCGTAGTCGCCGGCGCGGACCGACGGCGCCTTGATCTTGGCGGCGAGCAGCTCAGGGATCTCCGCGACCTCCCGGGCGAGGTCGGCCTCGGCGCTGGTGACGTACTCCCACCCGGCAGCCGCGGGGGGCGCGAGCGTCCGCATCGTCTCGAACGAGCCGGTCGAGCGGTCGACCGCCGTCGCGGTCAGCTCGGGCTCGATGCGGACGCGGGTCTGGGTCGTCGCGGTGCCGGCGAGGTCGGCGTAGAAGACGTTCTCGCGCACGGCCTGAAGGCTGGTCCGGGTATGCGCGACGCCGTCCCCGGCCCGCAGCCGTTCGGTCAGGTCGACCAGGGTGGCGACCTTGTCGGAGTCCGGGACGTCGAACGGGTCGGTCTCGTAGGGGGAGGACCACTGGCGGTTCGGGTATGCGGGTTCGTCCGCGAGCACGACGCGCTCGGTGGACACCGGTCGGCTCGCGCCGGCCACCTCGACGGCGCGTTCCGCGAGCCGCGCGGCCTCCTCTGGCGCGAGGACGATCCCGGCGGCGAACCCCCAACAGCCGTCGTGGACGACGCGCACGGCGAGGCCGACGTCGTCGGAGGTGATCGAGGTCTCGAGGTCGAGGTCCTGCAGCGCGAGGAACTGGCCCCGCGTCGAGACCACCCGGAGGGCGGCGTACTCGGCCCCGAGCTCGCGAGCCCGAGAGAGCGCGGCGTCGGCGAGCGTGGTGAGTGGCAGGGCCAGGAACTCGGCGTTGACTCCAGGCATGAGGGCCAACCTAGCGAGAGGGGGCGCGTCAGCCCGGACGGGGGAAGCGGCCGAAGACGTCCGCCGCAGACTCTCCGAAGCCACTCGGCAGCCCGGCGTCCCCGAAGGTCGCGGCGATCTCGCGCATCTCGGCCTCCCAACGCCAGCCCTTGGCCGTCGCCGAGCGCCGGGCCGATGCGAGGCGCTCGGCCAGCTCGGGCTGCGAGATCGCCCACTCGGCCCGCAGGACGTCGTCCACGTCGAGCCGCTCGGCCATCTCGTGGGCCGAGAGCAGCAGCGCCGCACTCACCTTGGTCCAGGCGGCGTAGGCCATCTTTGTCGCCGACGCCGCGAACCGGCCGCCCTCCACGACGACCGGCTCGAGCCGCGCGTCGAGGAACAGCCGTGCCACCTCGCCGGCACGGTCGCCGGAGAGGTAGAGCCGCGTGGTGCCCGGTTCGCGCGGCGGCGGCCCGATGATCCCGCCGTCGACGTAGCTGCCGCCGCCCGCCTCGACGGTGGCGGCGACGACCTCGGCCGTTCCCGGGCTGACCGCGTTGGCGTCGACGTAGACGCCGTGGAACCCGCTCACGAGCCGAGCGACCGCGACGGCGGCGCCCGGCGGGCATACCGACAGCACCACGTCACAGTCGCGGAGGTCCTCGGCCTCGACCAGCCCGGCGGCTTCGGCCCGGCGGCGGGTGGCCGCGCTGCGACCTTCCGGAAGCCACACGACCTCGGTTGCGCTCTCGACCAGCGTGGCGCCGACCGCGGACCCCATCTCGCCCGGGTGCAGGACGGCGACGCGCGGCATGGGCGCCAACCTAGCCTCGCCGGCTGCGGTATCCGTGGGTCTCGCGGTCGGTCAGAAGTTGGCCTTGATCACCGGCAGCTCGGCGAGGAGGTCGTTGATCGTGACCCGCGGCGAGGCCAGATACTGACCCAGGATTCCCTGCCAGGGCCCGCCGAAGCTCATCGCCCCTCCGGAAAGCCCGATGACCGTGACCTGGTGCGGGACGCCGACCCCGCCACCTTCCGCCGTCCACTTGCGGGCCGCCACGCTGCTGATCACCGGGTTGTCGCCACCCTGGGCCTTGACCCTGAACGCATCGACTCCCCCGGCACTCACGGCCCGCAGCTCCCCATCCAGCTCGGCCGTCGTCCCCATCAACAGCAGGGTCGTGGCTATGGGGATGATGAGGGCCCGTCCCTCCTGGACCAGGCCGGGGACGGCGGCGATGGTCGGAACCCCCACGCCCGTCCACAGGAGTTTGACGGCGTTGTCCGAGTGGGTTCGGACGATCGCGTCCTCCGTCATTCCGAAGCGCATCATCGGCATGTCCGCACCTCCTCGACGAAAGTAGCATTTCCGACAATTCGGTCAGGCGCTTTCCGTCACACTCAGCGCGGCAGGGCCGAGGCGCGCCAGCCGCCGGCTCTCGTTCCGTATGCGGGTGACCGGAGTCGCGCGGCCGGCGACGACCAGCCGCGCGCCGGACGGGTCTCCTCGGTAACGCTCGACCCGCCGAGGGCCGCCAAGACCGCGACGAGGGCAGCGACCTCCTCAGGGGTGGGGTTCCCGCGCACGACCCGCAGCACTGGCTGGTCGGTCTCGGGACTCATAACGTGGAGCCGGTCTGAGGACCGAGCTTGCTCGGGACTCATAACGTGGAGCCGGTCTGAGGACCGAGCTTGCTCGGGACTCATAACGGAATGTTTCCGTGCTTCTTGGGCGGCAGCGTCTCGCGCTTGGTCTTCAGTGCGCGTAGCGCCCGGGTCACGTTCATCCGGGTGTTGGACGGAGAGATCACGGTGTCGATGTAGCCGCGCTCGGCCGCGATGTAGGGGTTCGCCAGCTGCTCCTCGTACTCCCGCACGAACGCCGCCCGCACCTCGTCGACGTCGCGCCCCTCGCTCTGCGCCGCGGCGATCTCCTTGCGGTACAAGATGTTCACCGCGCCCTGCGCGCCCATCACCGCGATCTGTGCGGTCGGCCACGCGAGGTTGATGTCGGCGCCGAGGTGCTTCGACCCCATCACGTCGTACGCCCCGCCGTACGCCTTCCGGGTGATGACCGTGACGAGCGGCACGGTCGCCTCCGCGTACGCGTAGATCAGCTTGGCCCCGCGGCGGATGATCCCGTCCCACTCCTGGTCGGTCCCCGGCAGGAACCCCGGTACGTCGACGAAGGTCAGGACCGGCAGGTTGAAGGCGTCGCAGGTGCGGACGAACCGCGCCGCCTTCTCCGACGCGTCGATGTCGAGGCAGCCGGCGAACTGCATGGGCTGGTTCGCCACGACGCCGATCGGCATGCCGTCGACGCGGGCGAACCCGGTGATGATGTTGGGCGCGAAGATCGGCTGGACCTCGAGGAACTCCTCGTCGTCCACGACGTGCCGGATGATCTCGTGCATGTCGTACGGCTGGTTCGGGCTGTCGGGGATGCACGTGTCGAGCCAGCGGTCCTCGTCGGTGACGTCGAGCGACCCGCCGCCCTCATAGGAGGGCGGCTCCTCGAGGTTGTTCGAGGGGAGGTACGACAGCAGGGCCTTCACGTAGTCGATGGCGTCCTGCTCGTCGGTGCCCATGTAGTGGGCCACACCCGACTTGGTGTTGTGGGTGCGGGCGCCGCCGAGGTCCTCGAAGGCGACGTCCTCGCCGGTGACCGTCTTGATGACGTCCGGCCCGGTGATGAACATGTGCGACGTCTGGTCGACCATCACGGTGAAGTCGGTGATGGCGGGGGAGTAGACCGCCCCACCAGCGCACGGCCCCATGATCAGCGAGATCTGCGGGACGACGCCGCTCGCGTGGACGTTGCGCCGGAAGATCTCGCCGTAGAGGCCGAGGCTGACGACGCCCTCCTGGATGCGCGCGCCGCCCGAGTCGTTCAGCCCGACGACCGGGCAGCCGATCTTCATGGCGAAGTCCATGACCTTGACGATCTTCTCGCCGAACACCTGCCCCAGCGAGCCGCCGAACACGGTGAAGTCCTGTGCGAAGACGGCGACCTGGCGCCCGTCGACCTGCCCGTAGCCGGTGACCACGCCGTCGCCGTACGGCCGGTTCTGCTCCTGGCCGAACGCGGTGCTGCGGTGCCGCGCGTACTTGTCCATCTCGATGAACGTGCCCTTGTCGAGCAGCATCTCCAGACGCTCCCGGGCCGTCCGCTTGCCGCGGGCGTGCTGCTTCTCGACCGCGCGCTCGGACCCGGCGTGGGCGACCTCGGCCACCCGGCGCTTGAGGTCGGCCAGCTTGCCCGCGGTCGTGGAGAGGTCGGGCTCGACGTCGCTGGACATGCTGCGGAGCCTAGTCACCCCACGAAGTTCTCCGCTTCGCTCCGATACTTCGCGGGGACCCCGTCTAGCCTTGCCGATCGTGGCTGGATCACTCGACGGCGAGGTCCTTCGTGCGGCGTTGCTCACGCCGGACTCTCCCTGGCGGGACATCGAGCACCACGCCACCATCGGCTCGACCAACGCGCGGGCCGCCTGGCTGGGCGAAGCGTGGCGGGTGGTCGTCGCCGACCACCAGAGCGAGGGCCGCGGGCGGCTCGCGCGCACCTGGGAGGCGCCGCCGGGGACCTCGGTGGCCGTCTCGGCGACCCTCCCCGTCCCTTCCGAGGGATCGGCGTGGCTGCCGCTGCTCGCCGGCCTCGCGGTCGCCGAGGCAGTCGGGGTCACGACGGGGCTGGCCGCGAACCTCAAGTGGCCCAACGACGTCCTGCTCCCGGACGACAACGACCGCAAGGTCTGCGGCGTCCTCTGCGAGGTGATGAGCGGTCCCGGCGAGAGCGTCGTCGTGGTGGGCGCGGGCATCAACATCGACCAGGACCGCGCCGCCCTCCCGGTCGACACGGCCACGTCCCTGGCGCTCGCGGGGGCGATGTCCGTCGACCGGAACCAGCTCGTCGCGGCATACCTCACCCGCCTGTCGAGCTGGTATGCGGCGCTGACCGGCGGCGAGGTGGGGCGGCTGCGCGACACCTACCGGGAGCGGTGCGGCACGGTCGGTCGGACCGTGATGCTGAGCCGTCCGGCGGGTCCGGACGTCCTCGGCACCGCGGAGTCGGTCGACGACGACGGTCGGTTGGTCATCCTCGGGACGGACGGGCGGCACGCCTGGGCGGCCGGCGACGTCACCCACGTCCGGTCGGTGAGGTGATGCGGGTTGCCCTCGTTGGCATGATGAACGCATGGGCGAGACGCCGCCGGCCGACGCGGGCCGGACCGAACCCGCCGTGACCGGGCAGGACCTCGAGGACGTCACGGCCGCGCTACTGGCCCGCCCGCTCGACCTCAGCCGCCGCGACGTCAGCCGAGCCGCGCACGTGAGCCTCAACAGCGCGCGGCGGTTCTGGCAGGCGCTGGGGTTCCCGCTGGTCAACAACGACGAGCTGTTGTTCACCCAGGCGGACGTCGACGCCCTGGGGATCGTCGCCGGCCTCGTCCGGCGCGGCGAACTGGACGAGGCCACCGCCCTGCAGCTGACCCGGGCCTTCGCGCGGACCGCCGACCGGCTGGCCTCGTGGCAGGTGCAGCTCGTCGCCGAGTCTCTGGAGGCCGAGCGTGAGGCCACCGGCGACCTCTCCGCGGACCACTCCGCCACGGCGACGGCCCAGGCGACCGCCGAGTACCTCGTCGGCATGGCCGACGAGCTCGAACCGCTCCTCGTGTATGCGTGGCGCCGGCACCTCGCGGACGCGGTCTCCCGTCTCCTCACCGACGCCGAGCCGGAGACGACCGAGGAGGGCATCTACCGGCACATCGGGTTCGCCGACCTCGTCGCGTTCAGCACCCTGGTCCGCAAGTCGACCGAGCGCGAGCTGTCCGAGGTCGTCAAGCGGTTCGAGATGCTCAGCGCCGACGTCGTCACGGCCCACGGCGGCCGGATCGTCAAGACGGTCGGCGACGAGATCCTCTTCTCCAACCGCCACGCCGCCCCCGCCGCGGCGACGGCCATCGACCTCGTCGAGGCCATCGCCACCGACGAGCTGCTCCCCGACGTGCGCGTCGGTCTGGCCGCCGGCCGGGTGATGCCCAAGCTCGGCGACGTCTTCGGCAACACCGTCAACCGCGCCTCCCGGCTGACCGCCATCGCCCACCCGGGCAGCGTCCTCGTCGACGACATCGTGGCGGAGTCGCTTCACGACGTGTCCGGGTTCTCGCTCACTCCGCTGCGTCCCCGGACCCTGCGAGGGGTGGGCAAGGTGGAACCCTTCCTCCTGGCCCGCGCCGAGACGGCCCGCCGGCCGGCCGCCGCGGCCCCCGACCGAGAGGACTGACCGTGACCGACAGTGCTTCGCTGGTCCGCATCGACGCCGACGGCGAGGGTCATGTCGTCGAGATCGTCCTCGACCGGCCGCAGGCCCTGAACGCCGTGTCGACGGCCATGGCCGAGGCGATCTCGGACGTCACCACCCGGGTGGCCGCGGACCCCCAGGTGCGCTGCGTGGTGCTGCGTTCGTCGCAGGACCGCGCGTTCTGCGTGGGCGCCGACCTCAAGGAGCGCAACGGCTTCACCGACGCCGACCTCGTGCGGCAACGGCCCGTGGCCCGCGCCGCATACCGGGGCGTGCTCGACCTGCCGGTGCCGGCGATCGCCGCGGTGGAGGGGTACGCACTGGGCGGCGGGTACGAGCTGGCCCTGTCCTGTGACGTGATCGTGGCCGGCGACACCGCGACGGTCGGGCTGCCGGAGGTCTCCGTCGGGGTCATCCCGGGTGGTGGCGGGACCCAGCTGCTGACCCGCCGGGTCGGGTGGTCGCGCGCGGCCTCGCTCGTCTTCACGGCCCGGCGCCTGCCGGCCCCCGAGGCGTTGGCTCTCGGGTGCGTCGACGAGGTCGTCCCGGCCGGGACCGCTCGCGACCGGGCCCTCGAGCTGGCCCGGTCGATCGCGGCGAACTCGCCGGTCGGACTGCGCCAGTCCAAGCGGGCCATGCGGCTCGGCTTCGACGTCGACCTCGCCACCGGGCTGGAGGTCGAGGACGCCTGCTGGCGCGCGACCGCCTTCAGCGGCGACCGCGCCGAGGGGGTCGCGGCGTTCGCCGAGCGGAGGCGCCCGGTGTGGCCGGGTCGCTGAGCCATCGCATCCCCTAGCATCGAGGCCGTGACCCGAGTGCTGCTGGCGGAGGACGACCCCGCCATCTCCGAGCCGCTCGCGCGAGCGCTGCGGCGGGAGGGGTACGACGTCGACGTCCGGGCGGACGGGCGTACCGCGCTGGAGGGCGCGCGCGAGAACCCCGACCTCGTCGTCCTGGACCTCGGGCTGCCGTTCATCGACGGCCTCGAGGTGTGCCGGCGCATCCGGGCGATGGGCAAGACCGTGCCGGTCCTCATCCTCACGGCCCGGGCCGACGAGGTCGACACGGTCGTGGGCCTCGACGCCGGCGCCGACGACTACGTGACCAAGCCGTTCCGGCTCGCCGAGCTGCTGGCCCGGGTCCGCGCCCTGTTGCGCCGCAACCCCACGGAGACGTCGCCGTCGAGCGACCAGCTGCGGATCGACCCCGAGGGCCGCCGGGCGTGGTTCAAGGACCAGGAGATGCAGCTGACCGCCAAGGAGTTCGACCTGCTCCGCGTGCTGGTGCGCGAACAGGGCAAGGTCGTCTCGCGCGAGCAGCTGATGCGGGAGATCTGGGAGACCGCCTGGTTCGGGTCGACCAAGACCCTCGACATGCACATCAGCGTGCTCCGCCGGAAGCTGGGCGACGACGCAACACAGCCGCGGTACATCTCGACGGTGCGTGGGGTCGGCTTCCGGTTCGAGCGTTCCGAGGACTGACCCCGGATGCGCCGCCAGCTCGTGCGCACGACGGCGTATGCGGTCATCGCCGCCATGCTGGTGGTGCTGCTCCCGCTCTGCGTCCTCGGCGTCTGGGTGGTCACCCAACGCCCGGCGTTCGTGGAGACGTGGCTGTCGCAGACGGCGATCGACCGGAGCCTGCAGCTGCTCGGCGGGGTCCTCGTCGTCGCACTGCTCATCGTCGCCATCGCGCTGGCCCTGGTCCAGCGGCTCTCCCGCCGGCTGACCGAACCGCTCACGGAGCTGGCCGAGGCCGCCGAGAAGCTGGGCCAGGGCACCACCCGGCTCGACCCGATCCGCTCGGACATCCCCGAGGTCGACCGGGTCTCGGTCGTGCTCACCCGCAGTGCGCAGCAGGTGACCAAGTCGCTGGCCGCCGAACGCGAGTTCGCCTCCGACGCCTCGCACCAGCTGCGGACGCCGTTGACGGCTCTGCTGATGCGGCTCGAGGAGATCTCGGTGTCGGACGACGTCGACGTCGTGCACGAGGAGGCCGGGATCGCCATGGAGCAGGTCGAGCGACTGACCCGCGTCGTCGACGACCTCCTGATGCGCAGCCGTCGCAGCAACGACGCCCCTCGCCCCGAGGTGAGCCTCGACTCGGTCATCGCGGCGCTGCAGCGGGAGTGGCAGCCGGCCTTCGAGCAGGCCCGGCGCAGCGTGCGCGTCCACGGGGAGCGCGGCCTGGTGGTCAAGTCGACGCCGGTCGCGCTGAGCCAGGTCCTCAGCACGCTCCTGGAGAACTCGCTCGTGCACGGCCGGGGGACCGTCGAGATGCAGGCCCGGCGCAGTGGACCGTCGGTCGTCGTCGAGGTCAGCGACCAGGGCGACGGCGTCCCCGCGGCGATCGCGCCGCACATCTTCGAGCGGTCGGTCAGCAGCGGTCGCGGTCAGAGCACCGGGCTGGGCCTGGCGTTGGCGCGGGACCTCGCGGAGTCGAACGGGGGACGGCTCGACCTCGTGTCGGCCCAGCCGGCCCGGTTCGCGCTGTTCCTGTCGGAGGCCGACAGCCACTGAGGCCGCGACCCGCGGGGCTCAGCGGCGAGGCCCCGGCTCGGCACCCCCGGCCGAGGGAGCGGCGACCGCGGCCTCCTCCGGCTCAGGGTCGCCCAGGTGCTCACCGGAGAAGACGAACTGGCGGTACGCCCAGAACCGGAAGATCGTGGCCAGGCCGATCCCGATGATGGTGTTGATGTTGACCGCCAGCCGCGAGTCCATGTGCAGCAGGTCGTGGGTGGCGTTGAGGTACAGGGTCGACAGGATGAGACCGACCCCGTTGACCAGGAAGAACAACATCGCCTCGTGGTGCGCGGGCCGGCTGCGGCGGTGCCGGAAGGTCCACATCCGGTTGCCGATCCAGGCGAACAGGGTCGCGGCGATCCCGGAGATGATCTTCGACGTGGCCAGCCGACCCTCGAGCGGGCCGTAGAACAGCAGGTTGAACCCGCCGAAGTCGATGATGAAGGCCACCGCGCCGATGACGCCGAACTTGGCCACCTCGCGCCAGAAGATGCTGACGATTCCGCGTAGCCGGTCCATGAGGCCGGGCCTGGAGGAGTTCGTCACGGCGTGAATGGTACATACCGAATCCGTGAGCACCGTCCAGCCGCCGGCCTGCGGGACGGCGGCGGCCCGCCCCCGGCTAGGCTCGCCTGCCGTGAGCGCCATGGCCGACCCGTCGGGGTCCGCCGAGCCGTTGGGGGCGGCGCCGACGGCGCACGCCCGGCGGGTTTCCCGTGGTCGGCGTGGTCGGCGGCGGCCAGCTGGCCCGGATGATGCAGGGCCCGGCGGTCGAGCTCGGCCTGCAGCTCAGCGTGCTGGCCGAGGCCGAGGACGCGTCCGCCGCCCTCGTCGTCCCGTCGTCGCCGGTCGGCTCGCATACGGACCTCGAGACGGTACGCGCGTTCGCGCGCCGCTGCGACGTGGTGACCTTCGACCACGAGCACGTACCGCCGGACGTCCTCGAGGCGCTGGCGGCCGACGGCGCCGTGCTGCATCCCACTCCCGGCGCACTGACGTTCGCCCAGGACAAGCTGGCCATGCGGGAGCGGCTGACCGACATGGGCGTCCCCTGTCCCCGGTGGGCGGCGGCGCTCACGGAGGCGCAGGTCGAGGAGTTCGCCGACGCCGTGGGCTGGCCGCTCGTCGCCAAGACGCCCCGAGGGGGCTACGACGGGAAGGGGGTCCGCGTCGTGGACCGGGCCGCGGACCTCGCGGACTGGCTCGCCGAGGCCGGGTCGCCCGGTCCCCTGGTGGGTGGCGTGCTCCTCGAGGAGCTGGTCCCGTTCGACCGCGAGCTCGCGGTCCTCGTGGCCCGGAGCCCCTCGGGCCAGGCGGCCGCGTGGCCGGTCGTCGAGACGGTGCAGACCGACGGGATCTGCACCGAGGTGCTCGCGCCGGCGCCTGGGATCGACCTGGCACTCGCAGCCGCGGCCACGGCGACCGGGCTGCGGATCGCCGGCGAGCTCGGGGTCACCGGGGTGCTGGCCGTGGAGATGTTCGAGGTGCCGGCGGCCGAGCCGGGCGGGGGCGACGGACCCACATACCTCGTCAACGAGCTGGCCATGCGTCCGCACAACAGCGGCCACTGGTCGATGGACGGCGCCGTCACGGGGCAGTTCGAGCAGCACCTGCGCGCCGTGCTGGACCTGCCTCTGGGCGACCCGCGCACGCGGGCGCCGTGGACGGTCATGGCGAACGTCCTGGGCGGCGAGCACGACGAGCTCTACAGCGCCTACCGCCACGTCATGGCTCGCGACCCGGGGGCCAAGGTCCACCTCTACGGCAAGGCGGTCCGTCCCGGTCGCAAGATCGGGCACGTCAACGTCTCCGCGCGGTCCCTGGACGACGCCCGGGCGCGCGCCACCCACGCCGCGGACTACCTCGCAGGAGCGATCGATGAGTGAGAGCCCCCTGGTCGGCATCGTCATGGGCAGCGACAGCGACTGGCCGGTGATGGAGCAGGCCGCAGTCGTGTTGCAGGACCTGGAGATTCCCTACGAGGCGGACGTCGTCTCGGCTCACCGGATGCCCGAGGACATGGTCGAGTACGGGCGGTCGGCAGCGGACCGGGGGCTGCGCGTCATCGTGGCGGGCGCCGGTGGCGCCGCACACCTTCCGGGGATGCTCGCCGCGGTGACCCCGCTGCCGGTCATCGGGGTCCCCGTGCCGCTGGCCTACCTCGACGGGATGGACTCGCTGCTGTCGATCGTCCAGATGCCGGCCGGCGTCCCCGTCGCGACGGTCTCGATCGGCGGCGCACGCAACGCCGGGCTGCTCGCGGCCCGGATCCTCGGGGCGGGCGAGGGCGAGGAGGCCGAGCGGATCCGGGCGGCCATGGTCGACTTCCAGGTCGAGCTGCGCGAGGCCGCACTCGAGAAGGGCCGCGCGCTGCGGGACCGCAACGCCGAGAGCTAGCCCGCGACGGCTCCGGCGCCGTCGCCCGGCTGCAGCCGCGGGTACTCCGTCCGCGGGCAGGTGTCCATGACGACCGCCAGCCCGGCCGTGCGCGCCCGCGCGGCGGCCGCCTCGTCGACGACGCCGAGCTGAAGCCACACCGCGGCGATGCCGAGCCGCTCCTTCTCCGCGATGGCCTGGTCGACGACCGCACCGACCTTCGACGAGTTGACGAAGCAGTCGACGACGTGGACGTCGGTGCCGTCGGGCACGTCCGCGAGCGTCGCGTACCCGGTGGCCCCGAAGACCGTCTCGGCCCGCGGGTGGACGGGGACGACCCGCATACCGAGCTCGACCTTGAGGAACTGGGCGATCGAGTAGGCGGTTCGCCTGCGGTTCGTCGACAGCCCCACCACCGCCCAGGTGGCGCGGGTGTGCAGCAGGTCGCGGATGACGACCGGGTCGTTGTCGTACTTCGTCACGAGCCGAATCCAAGCACCGTCCCCTGGGAACCGCCCGACGAGAGCGGCGCGGGCGGCGATGACATGATGCAAGACATGCGATTCGGCACCTTTGTCCCCCAGGGCTGGCGGTTCGACCTCGTCGGCATCGCCCCCGAACAGCAGTGGGAGACCATGCTGCGCCTGGCGAGGCGCGCGGACGACAACCCCGACTGGGAGTCGATCTGGGTCTACGACCACTTCCACACGACCCCGGAGCCGTCCGAGGAGGCGACGCACGAGGCCTGGTCGCTGATGGCCGCGTTCGGGGCCACCACGTCCCGCGTCCGGCTCGGTCAGATGTGCACCTGCATGGCCTACCGCAACCCCGCCTACCTTGCGAAGGTCGCGGCGACCATCGACGTCATCTCCGGCGGCCGCGTCGAGATGGGCATCGGCGGGGGCTGGTACGAGCACGAGTGGCGGGCGTACGGCTACGGCTTCCCGTCGGCGGGGGAGCGGCTGGGCCGGCTGCGCGACGGCGTCGAGATCTTCCGCCAGATGTGGACCAAGGGCATCGCGACCCACGCCGGGAAGTACTACACCGTCGACGGCGCGATCGGTCAGCCCCGCCCGCTCCAGGGCACGACGCTGCCCGGCTCGGCCGCCAACGGCATCCCGATGTGGGTCGCCGGCGGCGGCGAGAAGGTGACGCTGCGCATCGCGGCCGAGTACGCCGACTACACCAACTTCGACGGGTCACCCGAGGGGTTCGCCGCCAAGAGCGCCATCCTCCAGGAGCACTGCAAGGAGGTGGGGCGCGACTTCGGCTCGATCGTGCGCTCCGCCAACTACAACGTCGTGATCGGGGAGACCGAGAAGGACGTCCAGGACAAGCTCGCGTGGATCGAGGACGCCTACCGGAAGGCGGGGCTGTCCGACGCGTCGATCCGCGCGCAGGCGCGGAACTTCCGCACCGGTCCGGCGGTCGGCACGCCCGAGCAGATCGTCGAGACGCTCTCGGGACTCCAGGACGCCGGGATGACGTACTGCATCACCAACTTCCGCGAGGCGGCGTACGACACCTCCGGGATGGAGCTGTTCGAGTCCCAGGTGATCCCGGCGCTCAGGTCGGCCCGCTGATGGTCTGGCGCCTCGCCGACATGCCCGACCAGACCGGCCGCGTGTTCGTCGTGACCGGCGCGAACTCGGGCATCGGGCTCGAGGCGTCGAAAGCGTTGGCCCGCAAGGGCGCTCGAGTAGTCATGGCCTGCCGCAACCTCGAGAAGGCCGAGGCGGCTCGGGTCGAGATCGGTGACGGCGCCGAGGTGCGCGAGCTGGACCTCGGTTCGCTGGCCTCGGTCCGGGCGTTCGCCTCCGAGTGGGAGGGACGGATCGACGTCCTCGTCAACAACGCCGGGGTCATGGCGGTGCCGTTCGCCCGCACGGTGGACGGGTTCGAGAGCCACTGGGGTACCAACTTCCTCGGGCCCTTCGCCCTGACCGGGCTGCTGCTGCCGCAAGTGACCGACCGCGTCGTCACGCTGTCCTCCGGTGTCCACCGGATGGGCCGGATCGACCTGGCCGACCCGAGCTTCGAGCGCCGTCGCTACCAGCGCTGGACCGCCTACGGGCAGAGCAAGCTCGCCGACCTGATGTTCGCGTACGAGCTCCAGCGCCGGCTCCTCCTGGCCGGCTCCTCGGTGCGGTCGATGGGGGCACACCCCGGGTATGCGGCGACGAACCTCCAGGCCAACCTCGGCTCCGTGGCGCTCACCACGCAGGGCTGGATGCAGAGGATCGGGCTGGTGCAGGACGCGGCCGGAGGCGCCCAGCCGACGCTGTACGCCGCCACCGCACCGGACCTGCCCGGCGGCAGCTACGTCGGACCCTCCGGATGGATGGAGCAGACGGGACCGCCCCGCATCGTGGGGTCCTCGGCCGCCTCCCGCGACCTCGACACCGCGCGCGCACTCTGGGAGATGGCCGTCCGGCTGACCGGCGTCGACCCTGGCCTGCCGGCCAGGGCGGTGGCCTGACCGCGGCCTCGGCGGCCGGTGTACCCGGCGGTAACCTGGCCCGGTGAGCACGACGTCGTTCGACCTGTACCAGCCGTCCGAGGAGCACGAGGCGGTCCGCGAGGCGGTCCGCGCGATCGCGGCCGACAAGATCGCGCCATACGCGGCGGAGGTCGACGAGCAGTCGCGGTACCCCCAGGAGGCACACGATGCCCTGGTGGCGAGCGACTTCTTCGCGCCGCACGTGCCTGAGGAGTACGACGGGGTGGGCGCGGACGCGCTCGCGACCTGCATCGTCATCGAGGAGGTGGCGCGGGTCTGCGCGTCGTCGTCGTTGATCCCCGCGGTGAACAAGCTGGGCTCGATGCCGGTCATCCTCGCGGGGTCCGACGAGGTCAAGGCTCGCTACCTGCCGCCGCTGGCGCGGGGTGAGGCGGGGTTCTCCTACGGGCTGTCCGAGCGGGAGGCCGGGTCCGATACCGCGGCGATGAAGACGCGGGCGCGGCCGGACGGCGACGACTGGGTCATCAACGGTCAGAAGTCGTGGATCACCAACGCAGGGGTCTCGGAGTACTACACGGTCCTCGCCGTGACCGACCCCGACGGTCGCCGTGGGGCCAACGTCTCGGCGTTCGTCGTCGAGAAGTCGGACCCCGGGTTCTCGTTCGGCGAGAAGGAGCGCAAGCTCGGCATCAAGGGCTCGCCGACGCGCGAGCTCCACTTCGAGGACTGCCGGATCCCCGGCGACCGGCTCGTGGGCGAGCTCGGCGACGGGCTGAAGATCGCGCTGCGGACCCTGGACCACACCCGGGTCACGATCGGCGCGCAAGCGGTCGGGATCGCCCAGGGCGCTCTGGACGCGGCGGTGGACTATGTCAAGGAGCGGCGCCAGTTCGGCAAGGCGATCGCCGAGTTCCAGGGGATCCAGTTCATGCTCGCCGACATGGCGATGACCCTCGAGGCGGCCCGCCAGATGGTCTATGTGGCCGCGGCCAAGTCCGAGCGCGGCGACAAGGACCTCGCGTTCTTCGGGGCGGCGGCCAAGTGCTACGCGTCCGATGTGGCGATGCAGATCACGACCGACGCGGTGCAGCTCCTGGGTGGCGCCGGGTACGTCAAGGACTTCCCGCTGGAGCGGATGATGCGTGACGCGAAGATCACCCAGATCTACGAGGGCACCAACCAGATCCAGCGCCTGGTCATGGCCCGCCAGCTGCTGCAGTAGCGCTCAACGCGAGCTCGCCTGGCGCGCGGGCCGGATGCCGAGATAGGTGAAGACCAGCGCTCCGGCTGCGACGAGGACGAGGAGCGAGAGGCCGAAACCGTAGCCGGGGAAGACCTTCCCGAACGTCGCGCCCATGACCAGCGGTGGGAAGAAGCCGCCCAGACCGCCGGCGGCGCCGACGATCCCCGTCACGCTGCCGACCCGCTCCGGCGGCGACTTCTCGGCCACCCAGGCGAACACCCCGCCCATGCCGAGCCCGAGGGCGAACGACAGCAGGACGAAGGTCGTGCCGGCCGGCAGCTCGAGCGGCGGCTGGAACGCCACGACCGCCGCGAGGACCGCCGTGGCGGCCAGCGAGATGCCGACGACGTTCCGCGGCCCGATCCGGTCGGCGAGGATGCCGCCGACGGGACGGGCGACCACGGCGGCGATGGCGAAGCCGGAGGTCCGGGTGCCCGCGGCCGTGAGGTCGAAGGCGTAGATGTCCTTGAGGTACGTCGGCAGGTAGGTCGTGAAGGCAACGAACCCCCCGAACGTGACGGCATACAGGAACGACATCTGCCAGGTCACCGGCAGCTTCATCGCCGCCACGAGCTTCGGGGCGACCGGGTCCGAGTTGGGCTTCCACACCGGCGAGTTGGTCATCGTGAACCAGCAGATCGCGGCCATGGCGACCAGGGCGACCGCGATGATCACGTGCGTCAGGGTGTAGCCGAACCACGTGACGAACCGCGGCGTGAAGAACGCGGAGAGCGCCGTGCCGCCCATCCCGGCGCCGAACACGCCCGTGGCGAACCCACGCCGCTCCGCCCGGTACCAGGAGTTGACGAACGGCACGCCGACCGCGAACGTCGTCCCCGCGATCCCGAGGAAGAAGCCGAAGAGGAGCATCAGACCGTACGACCGGGCGTTGCCGGCGACGGCGACGAGGAGGACGAACGGGACGGACGCGAGGATCAGCGTGGGCATCATCAGCCGGCCGCCGAAGCGGTCCGTCAGGGCGCCCGCCAGGATCCGGCCGAGCGCCCCGACGAGCACGGGGGTCGCGACGAGGAGGGCCTTCTGGTTGCCGTCGAGCCCCATCTCCTGCGTGTAGGTCACCGCGAGCGGGGCGATCATGTTCCACGCCCAGAAGCTGATGGCGAACGCGGCCGTGGCGACGACGAGGTTCTTCGTCTGCCCCCGCAGGTCGACGACGGGCGCGGTTGGCCCGCTGGTGTGGGTCACGGTGCTCTCCTCGCTCTGGCCGGAGGATCAGCGACGGCTGCGGTCGCGGTCGCGGGTCCCGACCGGACTCCAGCCACTGCGGGACGGGCGGGAGCCGGTGTCTGCCCGGTCCCGGCTGCGGTAGACGATGTACGGCCGGAACAGGTAGTGCAGCGGCGCGGTGAAGGCGTGGACCAGCCGGGAGAACGGCCAGAGGGCGAACAGCGCCATCCCGACCAGCGCATGGAGGTGGAACTGGAGCGGCGCCTCGGCCATGGCCTCGACGTCGGGTCGCAGCAGGAACACGGAGCGGAACCACGGCGAGACGGTCTCGCGGTAGTTGTGCGCCTCCGAGCCGGCTCCGACGCTGACCAGCGTCGTCCACAGGCCGAGCACGATGGCCCCGACGAGCAGGACGTACATCAGCTTGTCGTTTCGGGTGGTGGCCATGAAGACCGGACCGGTCCGGCGCCGCCGGTACACGAGGATGAGGATCCCGACGAGGGTGCAGACCCCGGCGATGCCGCCGAAGAGCAGCGCGTTGAAGTGGTACAGCCCCTCGCTGATGCCCACCGCCTCGGTCCACGACTCAGGGATGACCAGGCCGCCGATGTGCCCGACCAGCACCAGCAGGATGCCGAAGTGGAACAGCGGTGACCCGATCCGCAGCAGCCGTGACTCGTAGAGCTGCGACGAGCGCGTGGTCCAGCCGAACTTGTCGTAGCGGTACCGCCACACCGTCCCGCCGACCAGGAGGACGAGGACGACGTAGGGGAGGACGCCCCACAGGAGGACGTCCATCACCGCTCTCCCACCGGTTGCAGCGGGAGGAGGCGCGGGTCGTAGGCGTCCAGCCCGACCGACTCGACCGGTGGGCGACCGGCGTCGACCATCGCCTGGACGGCGGCGCGGGTCGCCGGGGACTCGCCCGGAAGCGTCGCGCACACGGCCACGAGCGCACCCGCATACGGGCTCTGCTTCTCGTCCAGGGCGATGCGCAGCAGCTCCAGGCTGGGCCGGTATGCCTGGAGCAGCTCCCGTCCGGCGGCAAGATCGGCGCGGGCCGCGAACTCGAGCACCATCGGCAGATAGTCCGGCAGCTCGCCGTGGGTGTCCACGAGGAAGCCGCTCGCGCGGTAGGCCGCCTTGAACCGTCCCAGCACCTCGCCGCGGCGGCGTGTGTCCCCGTCGGTCCAGTAGGAGAGGTAGAGGGCGTGCTTCCGGCTGAGGTCGAACACGTCGACGTAGGCCCGCTGCAGGCCATCGAGCGGGGTGTTGTCGAGGTGACCGACCAGGCCGGCGAGCCGCGCGACCTCCGGTGTATCCGGTTGCTCGGCCAGCGCGCTCGTGAACAGGGGCAGTCGCTCGAGCAGCTCGGCCGACGGGTAGTCGAGGCACCAGCACGCGACCTGGTAGATGACTCTCGGGTCCGGCTGCGCCCGGCGGAGTGTCCTCATGACGATGCACCTCCGTCCGGCTTCGCCGGGAAGAGTCCGTCCGGTGCGCCGTTGCCGTCCCAGTTGAGCAGGTTGACCCGGCCCCGTAGCTCACCGGACGACGTCGTCGAGGTCGCGATGTCGGCGGTCTGCCGCTGCTTCAGCGCGTTGAAGGTCTCCACGGCGACGGGGGCCGGCCGCCCGCTGGCCTCCCCGAACGGGCCGGACTCGTACATGCCGGGACCCTCGTCGTAGTCGAGCGAGCACCCGATCTCCTCGAGCTCGTGGGCGCGTTCGACGTGGGCGGTGGGGATGACGTAGCGGTCGGCGTACTTGGCGATCGCCATCAGGCGGTACATCTCGTACAGCGACTCCTCCGTCATCCCGACGGCCGCCGGGATGGCCGGGTCGCCGTCGCGGCCCAGGGTCACGTCCCGCATGTAGGACCGCATCGCGGCGAGCTTCTGCAGGACACCGGTCACGATGTCCGTGCGTCCGGCGGTGAAGAGCTCGGCGAGGTACTCGACGGGGATGCGGAGGGCGTCGATCGCGCCGAACAGGTTCGTCCGGTCCTCGGCGTCGTGTCCCTGGCCGGCGAGCACGTCGACGATGGGGGACAGCGGTGGGACGTACCAGACCATCGGCATGGTGCGGTACTCCGGGTGCAGGGGCAGGGCGACGCGGTAGCGCTTGGCCAGCGCGTAGACGGGGGACCGCCGGGCCGCGTCGAGCCAGTCCGCCGGGATGCCGTCGGAGCGGGCCTGCGCGGCGACGGCAGGGTCGTCGGGGTCGAGGATCAGGTCCAGCTGCGCCTCGTACAGGTCACCGGGGTCCGGGGTGGCCGCCGCCTGCGTGACGCGGTCCACGTCGTACAGGAACAGGCCGAGGTAGCGCAGCCGCCCGACGCAGGTCTCCGAGCAGACCGTCGGCAGGCCCACCTCGATCCGTGGGTAGCAGAACGTGCACTTCTCGGCCTTGCCGGTCTTGTGGTTGAAGTAGATCTTCTTGTACGGGCAGCCGGTGATGCACTGCCGCCAGCCACGGCACCGGTCCTGGTCGACCAGGACGATGCCGTCCTCGGCGCGCTTGTAGATCGCGCCCGAGGGACAGGACGCCATGCACGACGGGTTGAGGCAGTGCTCGCAGATCCGCGGCAGGTAGAACATGAAGGTCTGTTCGAGCTCGAAGCGGACCTTGTCCTCGGACTCGCGACGGACGCGCTCGACGAGCGGGTCGAGGTGGCCCATCTCGCTCGCGCCGCCGAGGTTGTCGTCCCAGTTGGCCGACCAGGTGACCTTGGTGTCCTGGCCGGTGATGAGGGACTTCGGGCGGGCCACGGGGAAGTCGTCGCCGAGCGGCGCCTCCACCAGCGTCTGGTAGTCGTACGTCCAGGGCTCGTAGTAGTCCTTCAGCTCCGGCTGCACAGGGCTGGCGAAGATGCCCAGCAGCCGGTTCACCCGGCCCCCGGACTTGAGCTTGAGGTTGCCTCGGCGGCCCAGCTCCCAGCCACCCTTCCACGTCTCCTGGTCCTCGTAGCGACGCGGATAGCCTTGTCCAGGACGGGTTTCGACGTTGTTGAACCAGACGTACTCGGTGCCCGCCCGGTTGGTCCACGCCTGCTTGCACGTGACCGAGCAGGTGTGGCACCCGATGCACTTGTCGAGGTTCATCACCATCGCCATCTGGGCCATGACGCGCATCAGTACGTCACCTCCTGGGACCGTTTGCGCACCGTCGCGACCATGTCGCGCTGGTTCCCGGTGGGGCCGAGGTAGTTGAACGTGTAGGACAGCTGCGCGTACCCACCGATGAGGTGGCTGGGCTTGACCAGCAGCCTCGTCACGGAGTTGTGGATGCCGCCGCGGCGACCGGTCGCCTCGGACTTGGGGACGTCGATGGTGCGTTCCTGAGCGTGGTGGACGTAGACGACCCCTTCGGGCATCCGGTGGCTGACCACGGCGCGGCAGACCAGGACCCCGTTGGCGTTGACGCACTCGACCCAGTCGTTGTCGTGCACGTCGATGGCTCCGGCGTCCTGCGGGCTCATCCACACGGTCGGGCCGCCGCGGGAGAGCGAGAGCATGAGGAGGTTGTCCTGGTACTCGGAGTGGATCGACCACTTCGAGTGGGGGGTGAGATAGCGGACCGTGACCTGTTTCGCCCCGTCCGGTCCGATGGTCGGCTCACCGAACAGCCGGTGCATGTCGAGCGGCGGCCGGAAGATCGGCAGCGCCTCCCCGAGGTCGAGCATCCAGTCGTGGTCGAGGTAGAAGTGCATCCGGCCGGTGAGGGTGTGGAACGGCTTGAGCCGCTCGATGTTGACGGTGAACGGGGCATACCGCCGTCCGCCGGTCTCCGACCCGGACCACTCCGGCGACGTGATGACCGGGACCGGGGCCACCTGGGTGTCGGCGAAGGTGACCCGCTTCTCCTCGGATCCCTCGGCAAGGTCGACGAGCTGCCTGCCGACCCGACGCTCGAGCGTTCGGAAACCCTGCACCGCGAGGCGCCCGTTGGTCGTCCCGGAGAACCGGAGGATCGCCTCGGCCATCTTCTCGTCCGTGTCGATCGCCGGTCGGCCGTCCCCGGCCCCGCCGAGCATCACGCCGTTCTTCGCCGACAGGTACGCGACCTCCTCGTCCAGCCGGTACGTCACGTTCTTGACGGTGAAGCCGAGCGAGTCGGCCAGCGGGCCGACCGTCGCCAGCTTGTCCGCGATGGTCGTGTAGTCCCGCTCGACGACCTGGAAGACCGGCATCGTCCGACCTGGGACGCCGGCCGCCCCTGACTCGCGCCAGTCGACGACGCGACCGCCGGGCTGCGCCGTCTCGCCGGCGGTGTCATGCATCAGCGGCACGCTCACCAGGTCGCGGCGAACCCCGAGATGGGTCCGCGCCATGGCCGAGAACCGCTGTGCGAGGAGATGGAAGAGGTCGAAGTCGCTCTTGGCCTCCCACGGCGGGTCGATGGCGGGGGTGAAGGCGTGGACGAACGGGTGCATGTCCGTCGAGGACAGGTCGTGCTTCTCGTACCACGTCGCCGCGGGCAGGACGATGTCCGACAGCAGCGTGGTCGAGGTCATCCGGAAGTCGGCCGAGAGGAGCAGGTCGAGCTTGCCCTCCGGGGCTTCCTCCCTCCACACCACCTCGGACGGCCTCGGCGCCGCGGGGTTCTCGCTGCCCATGACGTTCGAGTGGGTGCCGAGCAGGTGCTTGAGGAAGTACTCGTTGCCCTTCGCCGAGCTGCCCATGAGGTTCGACCGCCAGAGCACCAGCGTGCGCGGCCAGTTCTCCGGAGCGTCGACGTCCTCGATGGCCGCGCTGAGGCTGCCGTCCCGCAGGGCGCTCGCGACGTATGCGGCGGGGCTGGCGGCCGACCCCTCGTGAACGGCCGCCTGCGCGGCATCGGCGACCTGCAGGGGGTTCGCCGAGAACTGCGGGTAGAAGGGCATCCAGCCGAGCCGCGCCGACTGGGCGATCGCGTCCGCCGTGTGCTTCCCGGCCAGGTGGCCTTGAGCCAACGGGGATGCCAGCGAGTCGGTCGAGTACCCGTCGTTGCGCCACTGGTCCGTATGCATGTACCAGTACGAGGTACCGGTCATCGTCCGCGGCGGTCGCGTCCAGTCGAGCGCGTTGGCGAGGGATATCCAGCCGGTGATCGGTCGGCACTTCTCCTGGCCGACATAGTGCGCCCAACCGCCGCCGTTGCGGCCCATGCACCCCGTGAGGATGAGGAGGGCGAGGATGGAGCGGTACGTCGTGTCGCCGTGGAACCACTGGCAGATGCCGGCGCCCATGATGATCATCGAACGCCCCTGGGACTCCTCGGCGTTCGCGGCGAACTCCCGGGCGATGCGGATGCACTGCTCGGCCGAGACGCCGGTGATCTCCGCCTGCCACGCCGGGGTGTAGGGCACCGCGACGTCGTCGTACCCGTCCGGCCACACCCCAGGCATACCGTCCCGACGAACGCCGTACTGCGCGAGCATGAGGTCGAGGACCGTCGTGACCAGATGCCCGCCGACGCGTCGGGTAGGCACCCCGCGGCGCAGGACCGAGCCGCTCCCGTCCGGTTCCGTGAAGGCCGGCAGCAGCACCTCGACCGGCTCAGCGTCGGCGCCGGCGAGGGAGAGCGCCGGTGTCACCCCGTCGAGGTCGAGGTTCCAGCGGCCCTCGCCCGACTCGGCGTACCGGAACCCCATCGAGCCGTTGGGGACGACCGGAGCACCGCTCGACTCGTCGAGCACGACGGTCTTCCAGGCGTCCTCGTCCGGCGCACCGTCGGAGAGATCGGCCGCGGTCAGAAACTTGCCAGGGACGAAGGCCTCGTCCCCCTCGCGTGGATCCAGACGGATGAGGAAGGGCAGGTCGGTGTAGGTCCGGACGTAGTCGTGGAAGAAGGGTGTCCGGCGCTGGACGAAGTGCTCGGTGAGGACGACGTGACCCATGGCCATGGCCAGTGCGGCGTCCGTACCGGCCTGCGCCGGCATCCACTCGTCCGCGAACTTGGTGTTGTCGGCATAGTCCGGGCTGACCGTGACGACCTTGGTCCCGCGGTAGCGGACCTCGGCCATCCAGTGGGCGTCGGGGGTACGCGTGACCGGGACGTTGGAGCCCCACATCATCAGGTACGTGGCATCCCACCAGTCGCCGGACTCGGGAACGTCGGTCTGGTCTCCGAAGACCTGGGGGCTGGCCACGGGCAGGTCCGCGTACCAGTCGTAGAACGAGGTCATCACGCCACCGATGAGCTGGATGAACCGGGTGCCGACGCAGTGCGACACCATCGACATGGCGGGGATGGGCGAGAAGCCCGCACAGCGGTCGGGTCCGTACGCCTTGATGGTGTGCACATGGGCTGCGGCGGCGATCTCGATGGCTTCGGCCCAGCTGGCCCGGACCAGCCCACCTTTGCCGCGGGCTCGCTGGTAGCGGCGCCGCTTCTCGCGGTCTGCGGTGATCTCCGCCCAGGCGAGGACCGGGTCACCGAGCCGCTGTCGCGCCTCGCGGTACATCTCGAGGAGCACACCCCGCACGTACGGGTAGCGGACTCGGGTGGGGGAGTAGGTGTACCAGGAGAACGCCGCGCCGCGGGGGCAGCCGCGTGGTTCGTACTCGGGACGGTCGGGGCCGACGGAGGGGTAGTCGGTCTGCTGCGTCTCCCACGTGATGATGCCGTCCTTGACGTAGACCTTCCACGAGCAGGAACCCGTGCAGTTCACCCCGTGGGTCGAGCGGACCACCTTGTCGTGGCTCCAGCGGTCGCGGTAGAACACGTCTCCGGCGCGGCCACCCTCGCGGAAGACGGCGCGGCCGTCGTCGGACTCGTCCCACCGGGTGAAGAAGCGCCCCGCCCGCAACAACCTCTCGGTGGCGGGCCCGTCGACCCCGGGTCCGTCGTTCTTACGCATACCGGCGCTCCAGGAGCATCGTGCGTGAACACCAAGGCCTGCTCCGGGTGCGGGTCACGCCGTGCATCGTGGTGTCTCCCCTCAGGGATCTCCAGGGACCTTGGTCCCGCAAGCGCCCCCGCCCATAGCTGCGCGAGCTAGAGCGGGTGGTCCATCCGGAGCGTCGCCAGCGACCAGATGATGAAGACGTCGATGGCGATGATGATGATGCTCCACAGCGGGGAGTACGGCAGCCACATGAAGTTGGCCAAGGCCTGCAGGCCGGCGAGGACCATCCCGAGGCTGCGGGCGACGATGTTTCCGGTGAAGATGAACAAGCCCGCGACGGCGATGACGGCACCGAGGACGAGATGGATCCAGCCCCACGTCGTGACGTTGATCTGGAACACGTAGTTCGGTGTCGTGACGAAGAACTGGTTGCCGTTGATCACCGCGACCAGCCCCTGGAAGAACTCGACGAGGCCGACGATCATCATCATCGCGCCCGCGAACGTGGTTCCCCAGCCGGCGACTATTTCCCTGGATTCCGAGGTCGGACTCATGGAACCACGCTCCCGCGCGGTCGGGGCCACCCGCGTCACCCACCGCGGGTGAGACCTCCGGGGTCAGCCCGGCACGGTCCCCGCGGGCGGTGTCGTGAGGGGCTGGTCCTGCTGGATGGCGTTGAAGAGCGCCTTGGCCTGCGCGGTGTTCCACTTGACGGCGACGCCGGCGTTGGGAGTCTGGAGGGCGGCCGACTCGATCGGCACGACCAGCGAGAGGGTGTCGCCGCCGTCGACGCCCCGCAGCGCCTGGAGCATCTTCACGGCGTCGCTGAACGACGTCGTCTCACCGACCTCGAGGCCCGTCGCCGCGGAGTCGGCGAAGGCCTTGTAGCGCCACGGGATCAGCACCGTGGAGGGGGTGGCGGCCTTCTTCAGCAGCGCCCCGAGGAACTGGCGCTGCCGCTCCGCGCGGCCGATGTCGCCGCGGGGGTCCGACTTGCGGGCGCGGACGTACCCCAGTGCCGTCGGCCCGTCGAGGGTCTGGCAGCCCTTCTTGAGGTCGATGGCCGCATCCTGGTCCTTCATGTCGAACGGCACGCACACGTCGACGCCGCCCAGGCTGTCGACGACGCCCGCGAACCCCGCGAACCCGATCTCGAGGTAGCCGTCGACGTGCACGCCGGTGACCTGCTCGATGGTCTGGGTGAGCAGCTTGGCGCCGCCGATCGCGTAGGCGGCATTGATCTTGTTGCTGCCGTGGCCGGGGATCGGGACGTACGAGTCGCGCGGGATCGAGATCATCGCCGCCTTGCCCCCGCCCGCGGGGACGTGCACGAGGATGATCGAGTCGGTCCGCTTGCCCTCCGCGGACCCGCCGCCGTTGAGCGCCTGCTGCTGCTCCGGAGTCAGTCCCTCGCGGCTGTCGGAACCGACCAGCAGGTAGTTCGACCCGCCGTTGTCGACGGGGCGCTCCCCGGACGGGTTGTTGTCGACTCTCGTCACGCTGTTCCACGCGTTGAACGGCACCCAGACGAGGAACAGCACCCAGAGGATGACGACGACGAGGACGGTGATGAGGACCGTGCGTCCGGTGCGGCGCGGGCGCCTCGGCGCCGTCGCGACCGCCGCGGGATCGGGGCGGCGCGGCGGCTGGCTCCCGGACGGCCGGCCGGTGGGCTTCAGCGGCGGAAGAGGGCCGCGACGTGAGGAACGGCGGCGGAACGGGCTCCTCGTGTCGACGACATATCCGCCGGGGCGGTCGCCGACGGCGCGGGCGTCGTCTCCGGGGGGCATAGCGGTCCATGGTCTCACGCAGCGCGGTTCGAGACCGAATCGTCGGATGTGCCCGGACCACAGGCATACCGGGTATGCGTGGGGCCGGGCCCTGCCGGGTCGACAAGGCTCGGCGGCTAGAGTCCGGGCCATGGACAAGGTGGTCTCCAGCCCGACCGCCGCGATCGAGGGCATCGTCGACGGGATGACGCTGTCGGTCGGTGGGTTCGGGCTCTGCGGCATTCCCAGCGTGCTCATCCGTGCGATCCACGACGCGGGCATCAGCGACCTCGAGGCGATCTCGAACAACTGCGGCGTCGACGACTGGGGTCTCGGGATCCTGTTGCGCGACAAACGGATCCGGCGCATGGTCGCGTCCTACGTAGGCGAGAACAAGGAGTTCGCGCGGCAGTACCTCTCCGGCGAGCTCGAGGTCGAGCTGACCCCGCAGGGCACCCTGGCCGAGCGGCTGCGGGCCGGCGGCTCGGGCATACCGGCGTTCTTCACCGCGACCGGGGTCGGCACCCAGATCGCGGAGGGCGGGCTGCCCTGGCGGTATGCGGCGGACGGCTCGGTCGCGGTCGCGTCGCCGCCCAAGGAGGTGCGCGAGATCGAGTGGATGGGGGAGACGAAGGAGTTCGTCCTCGAGCCGGCGATCGTCGCCGACTTCGGGCTGGTGCGGGCATGGAAGGGCGACCGGCACGGGAACCTCGTCTTCAACAAGTCCGCGCGCAACTTCAACCCGCTCGCCGCGATGGCGGGCCGGGTCACCGTGGCGGAGGTCGAGGAGCTCGTCGAACCCGGCGAGCTCGACCCCGACCAGGTGCACCTGCCCGGGATCTACGTCCAGCGGGTCCTGCCGCTCGACGCCGACCAGGCCGCGGAGAAGCGGATCGAACGACGGACCGTGAGGGAGGCCTGAGATGCCGCTGACCCGTGAGGAGATGGCCGCCCGCGCGGCCCAGGAGCTGAGCGACGGCGCGTACGTGAACCTCGGCATCGGCCTGCCCACGCTGGTCCCGAACTACGTGCCCGACGACGTCGAGATCGTGCTGCAGTCGGAGAACGGCATCCTCGGCGTCGGCGCCTACCCGGTCGACGGCAGCGAGGACCCGGACCTCATCAACGCCGGCAAGGAGACCGTGACGGTGCGGCGCGGGGCGTCCTACTTCGACTCGGCGACGTCGTTCGGGATGATCCGCGGCGGCAAGGTCGACGCGGCGATCCTCGGCGCGATGCAGGTCTCGGAGGGCGGCGACATCGCCAACTGGATGATCCCCGGGAAGATGGTCAAGGGGATGGGCGGGGCTATGGATCTCGTCCACGGCGCGAAGCACGTCATCGTGCTCATGGAGCACGTGGCCAAGGACGGGTCCTACAAGATCGTCAAGGAGTGCTCCCTGCCGTTCACGGGGCGCGGCGTCGTGCAGCGGATCATCACCGACCTGGCCGTCATCGACGTGACCGAGGACGGGCTGGTGCTGCGGGAGCTGGCGCCGGGGGTCAGCGAGGACGAGGTCCGCTCGAAGACCGAGCCGGAGCTGCGGGTCGAGCTCAGCTGACGTCGACGGTGATGTTCTCGGGGGCCAGCCTCCTCGACTGGTCCCCGTCGGGCTGACGGACGAGCACCACCGAGCCGTCGGCGGCCCAGGCGGACAGCGCCGCGAGGAGCGCCCGGTGCAGGTCGTCCGCCACCCGGACGCGCGGGCTGTGCCCCCAGTCGGGCTGAGCCACGACGACGTCCCGGAAGGACCGCGCGTCGTCCCCGTCGACGAGCGCCGGGTCGTCGGGGTTCGGGTCCTCATTGGCGGCGAAGGCGTCGCCGTAGTTGGGCAGCTCGCGCGCCTCGTCGACGACGTCACGGGGTGCGTCGAGGCTGGCGGACGACAGCATGGGAAGCGAGACGAGCACGGGGAGGCCGGCGTGCTCCGCGACCTGGGCGGCGGTCTGGTGGTCGGTCGTCACCACGGTGTCGCAGGTGTCGGCGCCGTTCCCGACGACGACGGTGGCACCGACCGACCAGGCGGCCAGCGCCCAGTAGAACGCCCGCCAGTGCGCGGGGAGGTCCAGCCCGACGGTGGTCGCGGGGGCGCCGTCCAGGTCGTCCTGGAGCATGTTCCCGGCCTTGGCGACCCAGTTCTCGAGCACCCGGGCGGAGAGCTCGATGCGCTCGCCGTGCGTGGGACCGGGGCTGTCGTCGTAGCAGGTCAGCCGCGGGCGGCCCGGGTCGGAGGCGAGCATCGAGGCCAGGACCTCGGCTGGGGTGGGCACGCGGCGACCCTAGCGGGCGGCGCGCCGAGTGGCGTCGCGAGCGAGCGCGGGGGCCGGGCTACGCTCCGAGACATGCTGGGCCGTGTCGCAGGGACGTCGGGAGCACCAGGTTCGCGAGGGGCGCAGTCGGCCTTCCTCCGGGTCGCGCTGGTCGGACCGACCCACGCGTCCGCCGGGCGGATGGCTCCGCACACCGTGGCGCTGGCCCACCAGCTGACCCGCGCCGGACACGACGTCACCCTCGTCTCCTGGTCGTCGGAGACCACTCCCAGCGCGACCGGCGAGCCGTTCCCCCGCACGGTCCGCTCGCTCGCGTGGAACCGGCCCGACACGTGGCTGCGCACCGGGAGGCGGCTGCGCGGGTACGACGCCGTCGTCATCGTCCACACCGGGGCGGCGATGATCCCGCTGCATCTAGCGCTGCTCCAGGGCGCCGGCGTCCGTCGGTCGGAGCCGGGCGTCGTCGACGGCGGGCCGCGCGGCGTTGTGCTCTGTGACCGCCTGCTCACCCCCCGCCCGGGACCGGCCGGCCGCAACCTCCTCGCGACCTTCCTCGGCCGCGTCCACGGCGTGCTCCTGCACCACCGCGAGGAGGAGCCGCTCGCGACCCGGCTCGGGGCCGCTCGCGTGTATGCGGCGGAGCAGCCCGAGCCCGCGGCGGCGGTCGCCTCCGCCGTCACCACTCGCGACGACGCGAGCCGCATCCGTCGCATACCGGTTCTCTCCGGGGCGGACCCGGCGACGGGCGCCGGCGACCGTCGGGTCGCCTTCGGGCCCCTCCCGGCCGAGCTGACCTCGGCCGACCTCAGCGCGCCCTGGGCCACCTACGTCGGCGCGATCGAGGCGCTGGCCGGCGCCGACGTGGCGGCGTCCGAGGTTCCGGAGAGCGAGACCAACGCCCCGACCACTCGCGCCGCGCGGCTCGCGGCGCGCACCGTGGCCACCGCACGACGGTTGGCCGCCTCCCGCGCCCCGCGTCTCGAGCTCAGCCGCGTCGACTTCCCCGACTGGGTCCGCCCGACCGACGTCCTCGAGGACGGCTGGCAGGCCGACGAGGCACGCGCGGAGGCGAAGCGCCTCGGTCTGCCTCGAGCCCGCGACGGGATCGCCGCCTGGGCCGCGCTCGGTGCGCTGGCGGCTGTCGTCCGGATGGCCGACTGGACCCACGAGGGCGGCGAGTCCCCGAGGGGGGCGCTGGTCGTCGACGAGTCCGGCAGTGGGTCGCCGCTCGGGAGGTGGGCCCGGGCCTGCGGGTTCGCGCCCGTAGACCTCGGACTGACGGTGGTCGGCGGCGGGTACGACCTGCTGGACGTCGACATGGGCTCGCTCGACGTCGTGGCCCGGGTTCACCCGGGCGGCTGTGACACGTCGGACATCGACGAGGCCCTCAGCCAGGCGGCGTGGGCGCTGCGGCCCGGCGGCCTGTTCGTCGTCACCCTGCCGCTCGGGCGGCCGGGCGTCGACGACGCGTTCGGTCCGGCCGACGTGCGGGCCGTGGTGGCGCGGGCCCACGAGCAGGGGTACGTGCTGGTCGGCGACCTCGACGGCGAGGTCGGACGTCATATGCGTGCGGCCGGCGCCGCCGCTGCGGTGACTCCCGGGCGGATCCCCGGCGCCGCATACGGGCTGGTGCGGCTGACCCTGCGCCGTCGATGACCGGCGGTGGGTCGAGGATGATCAGCGGGTGAACCGCTCTCGGACGGTCACGGTCGTCCGCATCGTCGTCGCGCTGGCCGTTGCCGTAGCCCTGGTCTGGGGTGTCGCGCGCAACTGGACGGAGATCAGCCAGGACCTGCAGCGGGTCAGCCTCGGTGCGCTGCTGCTCTCGTTCGTTCCTGCGGCGGTCGGGACCTGGCTGACCATGCTCGGCTGGCGGGTGGTCCTCGCCGACCTCGGGTCGCCGCTCCACGTCGCCCCCGCGGCCGGGGTGTGGTTCGTGGGGCAGCTCGGCAAGTACCTGCCCGGCTCGGTGTGGACGGTCCTGGTGCAGGCCGACATGGCGTCCCACCTCCACGTCCCGCGACGCCGCACCGGCGTCGCCAGCCTGGTCACCATCGGCCTGTCGGTCCTGACCGGTCTGCTGGTGGGCGCGCCGTCGATCCCCCTGCTGCTGCAACGACCGGACAGCAGCGGCCTGGTGTGGGTGCTGCTCGGCATCCCGCTGCTCGCCCTGCTGTGCTGGCCACCCGTCCTCGACCGGATCGTTGGATGGGGGTTGCGGGTCCTGCGTCAGCCGCCGCTGGAGAAGAACCTCTCCGGCCGGGCGGTCCTCGGCGCGGTCCTGATCTTCTGCGTGGCCTGGCTGTGCTTCGGCGTCCACATCCTGGTCCTGGCCAACGCGGTGGGGGCCGAGCCGAGCGCGACGTTGCTGGTGGCCTCGCTGACCGGGTTCGCGCTGTCCGGGGCCCTGTCGATGGTCACCATCATCCTGCCGGCCGGGCTGGGTGCCCGCGAAGGGCTGCTCACCCTCATCCTCGCCTCCGCGATGCCGGCGTCGGCGGGGACCGCCGTGGCCATCGTGTCCCGGTTCGTCGTGACCCTCGTCGACGTCCTGGCCGCCGCCGGCGGCTGGGCGTATGCGCGCCGCCACCACCTCGTCGCCTCGCGCGAGGAGCGCGAGCACGCGACGGAAGAACCGGTAAGCGAGGAGCCGGTCCGCGAGGAGCCCTAGGCTCAGGCGCCCGCCGGCTCCGGGGAGTCGGTCCTCGGGAACTGCGTCACGAAGCTCTTGACGGCCTCGCCCGACAGGTCGCCGCAGAGCTGGCGGTGCCCGGCTTGGGTGGTCACCTTGCCCGACGCGTCGGTGGTCGCGGACCAGTGGCTCAGCGCGTACTTCTTGCCGCTCGGGAAGGCGCCGTAGGCCTCGTTCCACGGAGCCACGATGAACTTGGCCTGCGACGGCGCGAGCTTGTTGCCGAGGGTTGCGAGCTCCTGGAGCTGTCCCGAGCGTGAAGCCTCCTCGCTGGGGAGGTACCAGAGGACGGTGTAGCCATGCTCGAGGTTGTGGACCAGCGTCTCGACCGCGGGCGTGTCGGCGCTCGAGTAGAACTGGCGGCCGTCGAGGACCGGCTGCACGAAGTGCGAGCCGCTCGTCGGGGGAATGGTGGAGTACTGGACCTTCGAGACGTCGGTGCGGTTCGTCCCCGGGCCGACGTGGACGGAGTTGCCGCTCGCCGCGTCCGTGGTGATCGCGTCGCACGAGGCGGAGGCCGCCGGGGTGCCGAGGCCGACGATGAGGTTGTCGGGCTGGTTCTTCTGGGCGTCGAGGATGGCGTAGGTGATCACCGCTCCGAGCAGGAGGACGAGCACCGAGCACGCAGCCACGATCATCAGCACCGTGCGCCGCTCGCGGCTCTGCTGCGCCTTCTTGACCTCGGCGACCCGCGCCTTGCGCGCGCTCGGGTCGGTCCGCTGAGGGCGGCTCGAGGTCGGGCGGCCGGACGTCGGGCGAGCAGACCCGGCGGCAGGGCGGGCCGAGGTCTTGCCGGACGTGCTCTTCGAGGGCTGGCTGGTCGGGGGTTTCCTGGCCACGGTGTCCTTCGGGCGGTGCGCTGGCGGGCGACGAACGCGGGCGCCAGGGAGTACGGACGGGGAGTGAGGGGCTCTCGAACTGTCGGCGGGGCTCGACGCACCCGCAACGAGCCGACAACGAGCCGAGCAAAGTGTACGTTCCGCCGGCCGCCGCGCTGGCCGGTCGTCCGAACGTCGGCGGTGTGGGTGACACTGACGCGGTGACCACGGAACCGGCGGCCGCCCCCGCCACCGGCCCGGTCGTCGCCGACTGGCCGCAGCTCGGTCGGGTCTGGCGCTCCGACCGTCCAGTCGCCGTGTCGGCGATCCTCGCGCCACTGCGACACGGCGGTGGCGACCCGACGTTCCTGCGCGGCCGCGGGGGAGCCGTGGTCCGTGGCCTGCGCACCCCGGCCGGCCTCGCGACCCTGGAGCTGCAGACCCGCCCGGCCGATGCCGAGGTCGTGGCCCGGGCGTGGGGGCCCGGGGCCGACTGGGCTCTGGACGGCATACCGGACCTGCTGGGCGAGCACGACGACGCGTCCGGGTTCGTGGCGCACCACGACCTCGTGGCCGAGGCGGCGCGGCGGTTCACCGGGTGGCGGGTCCCGCGGTCCCGGCTGGTCCTCGAGTCGCTCGCACCGGTGGTCATCGAGCAGAAGGTGACCGGCAAGGAGGCGTTCGCGGGGTTCCGGCAGCTGGTCCGCCGGTTCGGGGAGCCGGCGCCCGGCCCGTATGCGTCGGTGGGGCTGCGGGTGCAACCGTCACCCGCGCAGTGGGCGGCGATCCCGTCGTGGCAGTTCCTCAAGGCCTCGGTCGACCCGGCGCGGTCCCGGACCCTGGTGGGCGCGGTTCGGGCGGCCGGACGCCTGGAACAGACCGTCGACCTGACGCCGGCCGCCGGGCGCGCCCGGATGCAGGCGCTGCCGGGGATCGGCGTATGGACCTCGGCCGAGGTCGCCCAACGGGCACTCGGCGACGCCGACGCGGTCAGCTTCGGCGACTACCACGTCGCCAAGGACATCACCTGGGCGCTGCTGGGTGAGGCGCACGGCGACGACGTCCTGGCCGAGCTGCTGGAGCCGTATGCCGGTCACCGGTACCGCGTGCAGCGGCTCCTGGAGATGACCGGCGTCCGACGCCCGCGGCGTGGACCGCGGATGGCGCCGCGGACGCATCTGCCCCGCTGACCAGCCGAACCGGCGGCTACGGCCCGGACATGTCTGAGTAGTGGCACCCGAAACGGCCCGAACGGCCCACTCCTCAGACATGTCTGAGAAATGGGCGCAGGTCAGCGCTCCCAGACCCGAACCGTCACCGCGTCCGCGCTACGACGCGCGACCGGCTCCACCGCGGAGCCGAACCCCTCGCCCCAGAGCGCCACGCCGAGCCGGGCCGCCACGATCCCGCGGTCGACCGGATCGCCGCCCGTGACGACGACCGAGTCCGGTCCGGCGTCGACCCCGACGCTCTCGTCGAGCGTCTCGTCCGACAGGGCCACCGCGACCGCCCGTCCCACCCGAACCGCCCTCTGCTCCGCGCCGAGCGCCGCGACGCCGACCCTTCGCGACCGCTCGGAACCCGGAGCCACTCCCAGCGAAGCCCGCACCGTCTCGGCGGTGCCGGTCGCGAACCAGTCGCCCGGCCCGGTCCGGACCAGTGACCGCCCCCCGGCGCCCACCGTGCCCGTCACGAAGCCGCCGAGACCCCGGACCAGCGCGACCGGTACGGCATCCACCTTCCCTTTGACGAGGTCCGCCGCGGCCGCCACCTCGTCGGCGATCGCCCGGGCCGTCACCGCGAGCGGCCGCCCGTCGGCGTCGACGGCGCCCCGTAGGTCATCGAGGACCGACAGCCCGGCCGCGCCCAGGGCGAAGTCCACCTGACCCTCACGCCAGGGCCGCCCGCTGGTGTCGCTCAGCACGACCCCGAGCCGCGTCACCCCGAAGCCGCGCTGCAGGGCGGCGAGCAGCGACGCGCATACCTCGTCCGGATCCGTCGGCAGCACGAGCACGCTGTCGGACCCGCCGGTGTTGGACGCGTCCACGCCCGCCGCGGCCATCACCGGACCCGACGCCGACTCGACCACCCGGGTGACCCGGCCGTCGGGCATGGCCCGCTCCGCGACCACCCGGACCGTCGCCGCGACGACCGCCGACTCCCGGTCCGAGGCGACGAGGCCGAGCGCCTTGGAGGCGACCTTGCTCGACACCACGACCACGTCGCCCTCGTCGACCGTGAGGCCCAGTGCGCGAACGCCCGCCGCCACCAGGGCCGCGAGGTCGTCACCGGCCCGGACCTCGGGCATCCCGGTGACCGGGACGACCCAGAGGCCGTCAGGCACGGACGCCGGCCAGTCTCATTCCCAGGTCCACGGCGGCGCCCGCGATGTCGGCCGCCGCCTCGACGCTCGACATCAGCAGCGGCCGCGCCTCGACCGTGAGCCGGCCGGTCGACAGGAACGCCGCGTCCTCCTCCGACACCAGCCAGCCGTCGAGGAAGTCCTCGTAGAGCCCCGCCACGCCCTGCGTCGTCGACGCGACCCCGATCGCCTCGAGGCACACGTCGGCGTGCCCGCGGACCGGGCGCCCCGAGATCAACGGCGAGACTCCGACGACCGGGGCGCGCGAGCCGCGCAGCGCGTCCCGAACCCCGGGGACGCCGAGGATGATCCCGATCGAGACGACGGGGTTGCTCGGCGGGAGCACGACGAGGTCCGCGGTCCGGATCGCGTCGAGGACGCCCGGCGCCGGGGCGGCCTGGTCCATGCCGGCCACGACGAACCGGCGCGCGGGTACCGCCGCCTGCAGCCGGACCCACCACTCCTGGAAGTGCACGGCGCGCTCGCCGCCGTCTCCGTCGTCCAGGACGACGTGGGTCTCGACCGGGGTGTCGGTCATCGGCAGCAGGGTGAGGCCACGGGCCGGCAGCCCCCACCGGTCGGCGAGCCGGGCGGTGACCTGCGAGAGGGTGAGCCCCTGACCGAGCCACAGCGACCGGGCCACGTGCGTCCCCACGTCGCGGTCCCCGAGCCCGAACCACTGAGGACTCACTCCGTAGGCGGCGAGCTCGCCCTGGACGTGGTGCGTCTCGTCCGCGCGCCCCCAGCCCTGGGCCTCGTTGACGCCGCCGCCCAGCGTGTAGAGGACGGTGTCGAGGTCGGGACAGACGCGCAGCCCGAAGAGGGTGATGTCGTCTCCGGTGTTGCCGATGACCGTGACGTGGGAGCCCCCGAGCTCCGGGGTGCGGTCGATGTGGGCGAGCAGGCCACGCAGGAAGCGGGCGCCCCCGACCCCGCCGGCGAGGGCGGTGATGTGCATGGCCGTGAGTCTGTCACGGCGCGCTCAGGCGCTGGGAGGCTCCCGGCGACGACGGACGGAATGGCCCGGCGGGGCGAACCGAGACCCGTCGCCGAGGCGATCTGGCCCCGAAATCCAGGCCATCCGGCCGAAATTCGCGTGAATATCAGAATCCGCCTTGACTTATGGGCAATGACACGCGTGTAATTTCATCACTGTCCTTCTCACGGTCGACCCGCGCACTGCTTTCACCAGGGGCCCGCGGCTCCCGCCCAAGGGGTGGACATGAAGCGACATCGTGTACGGGCAAGGGTCGAGGAGGGTGCCATGCACGAGGTGCAGCTGGTCATGCTGAACCCGGATCACGACGACGAGACCGAGCTGTCCTGGCAGGAGCGCTCGCTCTGCGCCCAGACAGATCCCGAGGCGTTCTTCCCTGAGAAGGGAGGCTCGACCCGGGAGGCGAAGAAGGTCTGCATCGGCTGTGAGGTCCGAGCCGAGTGCCTGGAGTATGCCCTCGCTCATGACGAGCGGTTCGGCATCTGGGGTGGCCTGTCCGAGCGGGAGCGTCGCAAGCTGAAGAAACGCGCTGTCTAGCGCGTGACGCCGACGTACCCTGCCTCGTGACGACGACGCTCGCGCCGCCCCACGCTGTGCAACCGGTGAACCCTGACGCGGCCGCGCCCCCAGTTCGGGGGACCGCGGCTCCGCGGGTGACGGCCGTGCTGCTCGTCCGCGAGGACGCGCTCGGCCGCCCGGGCAGCGGCGACGAGTCGCAGGCCGGCAGTATGCGCGCCGCCGTGACCACCCGGGTCGGCCGGTTCGGCGAGGTCCTCGACGCGGTCGCCGCGCAGACCCGGCCGCCCGAGCGGCTGGTGGTCGTCGCGGTGGACGCTCCGGCCGAACCCACGGCCCCGGTGCCCGTGCTCACCCGGGTCACCGAGCTGGTCGAGGGGCACGACGGGCTGGCGGCGACGGTTCCCGAGGTGGTCGTCATCGGGATGCCCGCGCCGGCCGACATCGGCCGTGCGGTGGACGCCGCGCTCGCCGAGGTCGACCGCCGGAACGCGCCGGGGGAGTCGGTCCCCGCGGAGCCGCCGGCCCCGGAACCGGCCGAAGCGCCGGCCGCCGCGGCGGCCGAGTCCGACGAGGAGTCCGAAGAAGAGGCCAAGGTCGAAGCGGAGGCCGACAAGGACGCCGAAGCGGAGACCGAGGTCGAGGCTGAGGTCGAAGCTGAGGCCGAGGAAGAGGCCGAGGAAGAGGCCGAGGAAGAGGCCGACCCGCCGGCAATAGTCGACGAGACCGCCGACCCGGGTGAGCCGGAACCGGAACCGGCTCCGTCGCCTACCGAACCCGTCGCCGCGACCGTCCGCCCGACGAACCCCGCTGCTCCCACCGGACCCGAGTGGGTCTGGGTCCTCGACGACACCGTGGCCCCGATGCCGACCGCGCTCCTGCGCCTGGTCGAGGCGGTGCGCCGGTCGCGCAGCGTCGGGATGGCCGGACCGAAGGTGGTCCGCTGGGAGAACCCGCGTCTGCTCGTCGAGCTGGGCCGCCAGGTGACCCGGGCCGGGCGGCGCGTGGACGCGCCGACGTTCGGGGAGGCCGACCAGGGCCAGTACGACACGCGTACCGACGTCCTCGCCGTCGGCACGGCGGGCATGCTCGTGCGGCGCGAGGTGTACGAGGAGCTCGACGGCTTCGAGCCGACCTTCGCCGCCGCGGGCGCCGACCTCGACCTCGGCTGGCGAGCGCAGCTGGCGGGGCAGCGCGTCGTCGTCGTTCCCGGCGCCGTCGTGCGCCGTACGCGTTCGGCGGCCGAGCGCCAGGCGGGACCGCTGGCGACCAGGCTCGCCGAGCGGCGCGCCGCCCGCCGGGTGGCCCTGACCCGGTGCTCGCCGCTGGCCGTCCCGCTGCTCGTCGTCTGGCTGCTGCTCGGCAGCGTCCTCTCGGCGATCGGGTTGCTGCTGGTCAAGCGGCCGCAGCACGCCTGGGCGGAGATCTCCGACATCGGCGCGCTGGGGCACCCGTTCTCGAGCGCCGCGGCACGGTGGCGCTTTCGGCAGACGAAGACGGTGCGGCGCCGGCACCTCACCGGCCTCTTCGTCGGCTCCGGCGCGGCGCTCGGCGCCACCTGGGACCGGGTCCAGGACGCCGTCGTCCCCGAGCGCACCCGGACCGGCCAGCTCCACGCCGGCGACGCCGCCTCGGCCGAGCCCGGGCCGGTCGCCGAGGAGGCGGAGGCCCTCACCGGGCTGCCGCCGTCGCTGCCGCAGCGGATCGCCACCCACCCGGGCTTCCTGGCCGTCCTCGTCTGTGCCGCGCTCTCGGCCGTGACGTTCCGGAACGCGCTGAGCGAAGGAGTCCTCGACGCGCGCGGACCGGGGTTCGCGGGCGGCGAGCTCTACGCGGTGGCGACGGGCTCCGACGGTCTCTGGCACCTGTTCCGGGACTCGTGGCACGGGGCGGGCTTCGGGAACGCCCTCGACGTGTCCCCGTTCATCGGCGTGCTCTCCGCGCTGACCTGGCTGGTCGAGTGGCTGCCGTACGTCTCGGATGGCCGCAGCCCGGCGAGCGTCACGATGTCCTGGCTGATCCTGGCCGCGATGCCGCTCTCGGCCTGGACCGCATACCTGGCCGCACGTGTCGCCACCCGGGCGCGATGGGCCCGCGGGCTGGTCGCGCTGGCCTGGGGTACCAGCGGCGTTCTCACCGCAGCGCTGACCCAGGGGCGCGTGTCCGTGGTCGTCGCGCACATCCTGCTGCCCCTCGTCGTGGTCGGGTTCGGCGCGGCACTGAAGCGCGACGGCACCTGGACGGCCACCTTCGCGGGCGCGCTGGTCACCGGGCTCCTCGGGGTGTTCGTTCCCGTGCTCCTCGTCGTCTGTGTCGTCGCCGCCATCGTCGCGGTGGTTTTCGCGCCGGGGGTGGTCCGCCGGCTACGCGCCGCGGTGCTCGCCGTCGTGCCCGTCGCCCTGCTCGGGCCCTGGGTGCTGCAGTTCGTGAACGAGCCACGGCTGCTGCTCACCGGTCAGGGACTGCTCGACGTCGGTCCGGACACACCCCCGGCGTGGCAGCTCGCCCTGGCCCAGCCCGACGGCGGCGAGCCCCTGGTCGGCCTGCTCTTCCTGCCGGTCCTCATCGTCGCGGTCGTCGCCCTGGCTCGGCGCAGCGGCGGGCGGGCGCGCAACCTCACGCTGACGGCGCTCGCGGTGACCGCCCTGGTCGGCCTGGGCCTGGCCTTCGTCTCCCAGCGCGTCGAGGTCGGTCAGGCCATCGGCGACGACGGCCAGCCCACGCTCGCCACGCTGTGGGCCGGCGTCGGCCTCGAGCTCTACGTCGTCGCGGTCCTCGGGATCCTCCTGGTCGGCTGGCACGGCTTGGCCCATCTCCTGGGTGAGCGCCGGTTCGGGTGGCGCCGGTTCGCCGCCGGAGCGGTTGCCGCGGTGCTGGCCGGCGGGCTGGCGGTCGGCGCCGTCATCACCGCCTGGGCCGGTGCGGGCGCGCTCCAGCTGGGCTCCGACAGCCTCCCCGCCGTCGCCGTCGAGCAGGCGAACGGCCCGGACGCCAACCGGCTCGTCGTCCTGACTCCGGCCGCCGACCGCCTCGACTTCGCGGTCATCGGAAACGAGCCGGGTGACCTGATGCGCGACGTCGAGCGGCCGGCCGACGTCACCGACCCCGGGCTGGGGCCGCTGCTCGGCACGATCGCCGCCGGGGGCCTCGTCCCGGGCGGAGCCGGTGACGCGCTCGCCGACCTCGGCGTCGGGTTCGTCTCGGTCGAGGCGGCCGCGGAGGACCCGCTCACGCGCAGGCTCGACGCCGCACAGGGGCTGACCCGGCTCGGGTCCACGGCGGACCAGACGCTGTGGCGCGTGGTCGCCCGGCCGTCCGCGGTCGCCGCCGACGTCCCGGTAGCCCCGTCGCGGGTCCGCCTGGACGACGCCGAGAACCGCCCGCTGCAGGTCGTCCCGGTCGACGGTCCGCACGGCGCGGTGTCCCAGGACCTCTCCGTGGGTGAGTCCGGCCGGCGAGCGGTCTTCGCCGAGGCGCCCGAGTGGGCGCAGCACGCCCTCGTCACGTTCGACGGCCAGGCCCTCGCCCCGGTCTCCGACGCGGGTACGCCGACCTACCTCCTGCCCTCGACCGCCGGACGGCTCGAGGCCGACCTGCCGCCGTCGCACCAGCGCTGGTTCCTGGCCCAGCTGGGCCTGCTGGCGGCCGTCGTGTTCCTCGCCGTTCCCTTCGGCACCCGGCGCTCCCGGAGGCTCGTATGACCCCGGCCGTGTGGGGACTCGTCCGCGCCGGAGCCGCCGTGCTCGCCGGCCTCGGTCTGACGTATGCGGCGATGCAGGTCCCGTGGACGACCAGCCTCAGCCCGGCGACCTCCGGTGCGGCCGCCGCGACGGCGACAGTCGCCCCGGTCGCCACCAACGTCCTGATCTGCCCCGGCCCCGAGAGCGAAGGGCTCCAGGGCGTTCCCCCGATCGGCGGGACCACGACGGTGTTCGCCGCCAGCCCACCGGCTCAGGTCATGGAGGGCATCGACGTCTCCGGCACCAGCGGCAACCTCACCGTGACGGCCGAGCCGGCGCAGACCGCGGTGGGATCCACCGAGGAGCGCGGGAAGCTGGTCCAGGGTCCGCTGACCGGAGCCTCCGTCGGCCAGGTCGTCGGTGGTGGCGCGCTCGCTGCGGGCCTCGCCGGCCTGCAGACCACCGTCGCGACCGAGGGTGACGACCGCGCGGCCATCGCGACCGCGTGTCAGGCACCCCGCGCCGAGCTGTGGCTGGTCGCCGGCGGTGGCGGCAGCACTCGCCGGGAGCGGGTCGTCCTGACCAACCCTGGGGCCAACACCGTGTCGGCCGACGTCACGGTGCTGGGGTCCTCCGGAACCCTGCCGTCGGCCAACGGCCAGAACGTCGCCATCCCACCGCGCGGCCGCACGAGCCTGCTCGTCGACGGGCTGGTCGGCCCCGAGTCCACGCCGGTCGTCCACGTGGTCGCCTCCGGCGGCGTCATCACCGGCGTCGTCGAGGACAGCTGGATCGACGGCGCCACCGGTCGCGGCGCCGACGACGCGGCCCCGGCGGCCGAGCCCTCGAACGAGCAGGTGGTCCCCGCCGCATACCTCGACGGGCCGGCCCGGCTCCGCGTCGCCGTCCCCGGCACCGAGGAGACCGTGGTCCAGGCTCGCGCCCTGACCACGGACGGACCCGTCGCGCTGCCCGACGACGGGGTGCTGCGGGTTCCCGGCGGCACCGTCCGCGAGCTCGACCTCGCCTCGGTCGCGGCCGGCGCCTACGCCATCCAGGTCCGGGCCGACCATCCCGTCGTCGCCGGCGTGATGGCCGAACGCCGTCCCAAGGGCGCCGGCCAGTCCGACTTCGGGTGGACCACCTCGACCGATCCGATCGAGTCGGTGGCCGGCGCGCCACTGCCCGCCGGCGCGACCGCGTCGGTGATGCTCGTCGCGACCGGCGACACCGCGACCGCGACGATCTACGTGGTCTCCGAGTCCGGCACCGTCGACGTCCGGCCCTTCTCGCTGGGCCCCGATACCGCGGCGACCCTGGACGTCTCCGGCGCCCGACAGGTCTGGGTACGCCCGTCCGCGGGCACCGTTCGCGCGGGGCTCTCGCTCAGCCTGGCTCCGGCCAACGCCGAACCGCTGTTCGCCCTTGTTCCGCTCCCGCCGGCCGTCGTGTCGGCGACCCAGGTACCCGTCCGCCAAGTCCCGGGCTGATCCGCATACCCCCTCCCGGCGTACGGCTCAGTCGTCGGGGTCCCCGTCGGCGTAGCCCGGGTCGAGCTGTTCCGGGGAGACGCCGAGCATCGCGGCGACCTGCTCGGTGACCACGTCGGAGATCAGCAGCGCGAGCTCTCGCTGGCCTTGGGTGCGAGTCTCGACGGGACGTCTGTAGATCACGATCCGGGCCGGCTCGCGGCCCTCGGCGCCGAACAGGCGGCCCAGCGGCACCTCACTGTGCTCCCACGGCGCCGGGTCCGACGGCGGCACGTCCTCGACGCCGAACTCGACCGGAGGGAAGGGGTTGCCCCACGTCTCCTCGAGGCGGGTCGCGGCCTCGATGACCAGGTCGTCGAACCGTTCGGCGCGGGTCGCCATCGCGGGCACGGCCGGCCACGCCAGGGGGCCGCGCGGACCGCGTCCGCGGCGGTCGCGGCGACGGCTCCGGCGCTTGCCGGACCGGGTGCCCTCGACCTCGCTCCACACCACGTGTTCATGCTAGTCAGCGGGCGCGGCGGCCCACCGCAGGACGGCGCGCCGTCGGCCTCGGCGCCCCGCGCCGCCATAGAGTCCGGTTGTGGGGATGTCGCGCCAGTGCTCGAAGACCGGGTGTTCCGGTCCGGCCGTCGCCACGCTCACCTATGTCTACCGCGAGTCCACGGCCGTCCTCGGCCCGCTCGCGACGTACGCCGAGCCGCACACCTACGACCTCTGCTCCCGGCACGCCGAGGGACTCACGGCACCGCGCGGGTGGGAGGTCGTCAGGCTGAGCGGAGAGTATGCGCCGCCGCCCCCGACCACCGACGACCTCCTCGCGCTGGCCAACGCCGTTCGCGAGGCGGGTCGGCCACGGCCCACCGCGGCGCCCGAGAGCCCCGACCAGTTGCTTCGAGAAGCGGCGACCGGGGCCGTCGAGGTCGGACGACGCGGACACCTGCGGGTGTTGCGCGACTCGTAAGGCCGTCTACGGCGGGACCGGCTACGCGGGCGTACGCCCGACCTCCGATACCCTCCTGCGTCGTGACCTCCCCGACCTCCTCCGCCTCCGCGGCGCCCCCGGGCACCCGTCGGCTGGCCGACTTCATCAAGGCCTACGACGTGCGTGGGGTCGTCCCCGAGCAGCTCGACGAGGACGTCGCCCGGGCCATCGGCTCGGCCTTCGCCCAGGTCGTCGTGAAGCCCGGAGGGGCGTCCGGCGTGGTGGTCGGGCACGACATGCGACCCAGCTCGCCGTCCTTGAGCCGCGCCTTCGCCGAGGGCGTCGCGTCGCACGGAGTCGACGTCACGCTCATCGGTCTGTGCTCGACCGACGGCCTCTACTACGCGAGCGGCGCGTTGGACCTGCCGGGTGCGATGTTCACGGCGAGCCACAACCCGGCGCAGTACAACGGGATCAAGCTCTGCCGGTCGGGCGCGCGGCCGGTCGGACAGGACAGCGGTCTGGCCGAGATCCGCGACCTGGCGCAGTCGACGCTCGACGGTACGGCAAGCGGGTCGGCCACTGAGCGGGCCGCTGGGAGCGTCGTGGAGAGCGACACCCTCGCGGACTACGCCCGGTTCCTGCGCTCGCTCGTCGACCTGAGCCAGAACCGGCCCCTGAAGGTGGTCGTCGACGCGGGCAACGGCATGGGCGGCTTCACGGTGCCCGCCGTCCTCGGCACCGGCGCCGGACTGGACCCGCTCCCGCTCGATGTGGTCCCGCTGTACTTCGAGCTGGACGGCACGTTCCCGAACCACGAGGCGAACCCCCTCGAGCCCGAGAACCTGCGCGACCTGCAGAAGGCGGTCGTCGAGCACGGCGCCGACATCGGGCTGGCGTTCGACGGCGACGCCGACCGGTGCTTCGTCATCGACGAGAAGGGCGAGCCGGTCAGCCCCAGCGCGGTCACGGCACTGGTCGCGACGCGGGAGATCGCCAAGGAGGCGGCGAAGGGCACCCCCGTGGGCGACATCCGGATCGTCCACAACGTCATCACGTCGCACGTCGTCCCCGAGATGATCGCCGAGGCGGGTGCGCAGCCGGTTCGCACCCGGGTCGGGCACTCGTTCATCAAGGCCGAGATGGCCAACGCGGACGCCGTCTTCGGCGGCGAGCACTCGGCGCACTACTACTTCCGGGACTTCTGGTTCGCCGACACCGGGATGCTGGCCGCGCTCCACGTGCTCGCCGCGCTCGGTGAGGCGACCGGTCCGCTCAGCGAGCTCGGCGCCGACTACGAGCGCTACGTCGCCTCCGGTGAGATCAACTCCCGCGTCGACGACGTGCCGGCGGCGACCGCTCGGGTCCGGGAGTGGGCCTCGGCCAACGGACCGGTCGAGGTCGACGAGCTGGACGGCATCACGATCACCTACCAGGGCGAGCCGATGTGGTGGTTCAACGTGCGCGCGTCCAACACCGAGCCCCTGCTCCGACTCAACGTCGAGGCCGCTGACCGTGGAACGATGGAACGCGTGCGCGACGCGGTACTCGAGCGCATCCGGGCGACGACGAAGGGTCAGGACTGATGACGGAGACGACGCCGAAGATCGAACCGTGGCTGCGCGAGATCCTGCGGTGCCCGGTATGCCACGGCGAGCTCGCCGACGGCGTCGGTCCGGAGCATCCTGAGCTGCAGTGCACGAACGAGTCGTGCGGACGCGCATACCGGATCGACGACGGGGTACCCGTCCTGCTCGCCGACGAGGCCCGGTCCACCCGCGACTGACCGTCCGCTGAGGCGAGCGGCAGCCATGCCCTACATCGACGAGAGCGCGCTGGACGACCAGCAGGCGCTCGCTGCGCTGGACTCGCGCGGGACCCTCCGCGCGCTGGCGACCGCGGGCGCACAGGTCCGGCACGCGGTGGACCTGGCGGCGGAAGCGCGGTTCGAGCGGCTGACGGGGGGTGATCGGCCACGCTCGGTCCTGGTGGCGGCCCTCGGCGGGTCCGCGGTGATCGCCGACGTCCTCGAGCTCCTGGCCGAGCCGCACTCGCCGGTGCCGGTCCAGATCCGGCGCAATCTGCCGCTGCCGGGCTGGGTCGGCTCGATGGATCTCGTGGTGGCGGTGTCGCAGTCGGGGCACGCCGAAGGCCCGGTCGCTCTGGCCGCGGAGGCGGCCCGCCGTGGCGCGGCACTCCTGACGATCGGCGCGGCCGACTCACCCCTGGCGGAGGTCGCCGCGCGAGCGCGAGGGATTCACATCAGCGTGCCCGTCGGGTCGATGTCCTCCCGGACCGCGCTCTGGGCGATGCTCACGCCGGTCCTGCTCGGGGCGCACGCGCTCGGCATGGTCGACGCCGGTCCGGCGGTGATGGCCGGGGTCGCGGACCGGCTCGACGAGCAGGCCAACGCGTTCCGGCCGAGCTCCGAGGCGTTCGTCAACCCGGCCAAGTCACTCGCGTGCGAGCTGGCCGAGGCCATTCCCGGTCGTGCTCGGGGACGGACCGCTGACCGGTGTCGCCGCCTGCCGGGCGGCCGCCATGCTCGCCCGCACCGCTCGCATCCCCGCGACCTGGGGCGAGCTGCCGGACGCGGCATCGCAGGTGGTGTCCTGCTTCGACGGTCCCTACACCGATGCTGGGGCGTCCGCCGGTATGCCACGGGAGAACGACATCTTCGCCGACCCGTTCCTCGACGGGGCTCCCTCGCCGAAGCTGCGGCTGCTGCTGTTGCGTGACGACGGCGCCGAGGTCGTGAACGAGTCCACGCGTGCCCTGGCGGACGCCGTGGCCCGCACGGCGCGGGACGCAGGGGTCCGGGTGAGCGAACACTCAACGGAGCCGGGGCACCCCTTGGAGCGCCTGGCGGGGCACGTCGCCCTGACCGACTTCGCCGCGGTCTACCTCGCGCTCGGCCTCGGCATGGACCCCGGACTCTCCCCGCACGTCGCCGACCTCCGCGACTTCACGGGGGAGTAGGGCTCAGCTGGCCAACCGGACCTGACGGGCGTTCGGCAGGCCGAGCAGCTCCGTTGCCGGCAGCAGGATTTTCGATGCTCGCAGGCCGCTCCCGACGACGACGTCACCAGCCGCGACGACCGCATCGTCGACCAGGATCGGCCAGTCGGCGGGCAGGCCGATGGGCGTGATCCCGCCGTACTCCATTCCGGTGAGAGCGACCGCCTCGTCCATGGGGGCGAACGAACACTTCCGCACGTCGAGCTCCCTGCGGATCACCCCGTTGACGTCGGCCCGCATCGTCGCGAGGACCATCACCGCCGCGTAGCGGGTCTCTCCGCCGCGCCGACCGACGACGACGACACAGTTGGCCGAGTTCTCGGGAGCCACGTCGTACGCCTCGCAGAACGCCGCCGTGTCGGCCAGCGCCGGGTCGATCGCCGCGACCTCGCGCTCCCGGGACGAGATTGGCTCGCTCAGCCACCTCTGGCGCAACGAGGTCCAGATGCTCGCGGAGTGGTTGCCACTGAAGGTTTCCCGCAGCGCTAGGCATTGCGCGGACGCTAACGCACCCGAGGTGCCACCGCACCGACCGCCCGCCTCGTAGGGTCGGGCCGTGGAGGGGTCATCGACCGAGGCGCTGCGCTCGCGGCTCGGTTGGTACGCCGCCTGGCTCGTCGCGGCACCGTTCGCGGTCTTCGGGACCTGGTATGCGACGCAGGTCGGACTCGGGTACGACTCGCACGCCTACTGGTCTGCCGTCCAGGACATGGACACTCTCTACGACGCGCCGGCGCTGTCCCGGGACGCCTATCTCTACTCGCCGCTGTTCGCTCAGGCCATCTGGCCGCTCGGCCGCTTGCCCTGGCCGGCTTTCGGGGTGCTCTGGTCCCTCTGCAGGCAGGTCTCTTCGTCTGGCTGTTGCGTCCGCTTCCGCCCCGCTGGTTCGCTCCGGCGCTCGTCGCAACCGTGCCCGAGATCCTGACGGGCAACATCTACGCCCTGATGGCCTCAGCACTCGTGCTCGGGGCCACTCGCGGAGCCCGTGGGTCTTCCTCGGGCTGACCAAGGTGACGCCTGGGCTGGTCGGGGTCGCCTGGCTCGCCGCGAGCCGGCGCTGGCGGGCCCTCGCGGGTGGTGTCGTCGTGGACGGCGTGCTCGTCGGCATGTCGTACCTCGCGGCGCCGACGGCCTGGCAGGACTGGGTGCAGCTTCCTGGCGTCCGGCTCGGATGGCTCCGCCGGCCGGCCCGGCACTGCCCTGGCTGACCGTGATGCTCGTGCCGTCGGCCTGGCCGTGACGGTGTTCGCGGCGGTCACCCGTCGCGGCTGGCTGCTTCCGGTCGCGACGATCCTGGTCAGCCCGACTTTCGGCCCGAACACACTGACACTGCTCTCCGCCGTACCGAGGCTCGACGCGCCGTCAGCGAGAGGACGAGCGCCGGCTCGACGAGGAGTACGTAGTCGCCGCTCGTGCCCAGGCTCCGCCAACCGAGCACGCGCGGCAGGGCGTCGGCGATGGCCGACTCCGTAGGTACGAGAGCCGCCGTGGCGCCGGTCCGCTGGAGGAAGCGCGGTCCACCCGGGCTTGGCGCCGCGCGCGTCGAGGTACGCCTCGACGTAGTCGACGGTGAACACCTCGGTCCGCTCGTCGATGACTGGGACGAGGTCCGGGTGGCGGTAACGGAGGTAGCCGCCGAGCCCGTACTCGTCCATGACCACTGTGCCCGCGGGAAGCCGGTCGAGGGCAGCGTCAAGGCCCACCGGCATCCGGTCTGGCGTTTCGGTGGTGGCGGGCAGAACGACAGCCGCCAGCGCCCGCACAGACCACGACTGAGCCGGCCAGCGTCGCCCATTCGACGCGGCGCCGTCGGACAGCTTGCGCGCGGCTCTCGGTGGGTTCGGGCGGGAGCACGCTCGACAGCACGGCGACGACGAGAGGCGCGGCCATGGCGGCAGCAATGGCGACAGTCCGGGCATAGGCGAGGGCCCAACCGAGCGCCAGGACCCAGACGAACACGAACGCCCAGGGGACGCGCCGTCGAGACCGCACCCAGATCGCCGCCACGACCAGTAGGAGGAGCAAGGTCGCCGCTACCGGCGGGGATGACAGGCGTGGCGGATCCCACTCGCTGACGAACCGGGTGTACCCGGAGACGGAGAGCGGAGCGAGCAGCAGGCCCGGTCCGGCGGGCGTGACCGCAGCGACGAGCCCACAGGAGGCCGCGAGGATCGCGAGCCGGCGCAACGGCTTCCGGCGGTCGCGATCGCGGTCGATGCAAGAGTCCGAGGACGACGGCCCCTCCGACAAGGGGGCTCACGAACCACATCCCGTGGGAACACGCCCATACCCACGTCAGCGGGATCAGCCACCAACGGGCGCGACCATCACGGGCCGACGAGAGCCAGGCGGCCGTCACGACGGCGGAGAGCGCGATACTCACCAGCTGCGGCCTCGGGGTGAGGCTGGCCGCGGCCCCGAGCAGAGCGAGCACGGTGGCGATGGCGGACAGGACGATCCGGCCTTGGCTCCGGCACGAGGCGTAGAAGGCCAAGGCCACGAGGACGGTTCCTAGGTACCAGACCCACGCGACCCCCGTCAGGCCGTCGACCCGGTTGGCGAGCGACAGCACCAGCTCGGGCAGCCACTCGTGCAGGACCCAGGTGTTCGACGGCGAACGGCGACCAGGGGTCCGGCCCGGAGAACTGCCAGGTCTGGAGGAGGAAGTCCCCGGCCCTGATGTGCCAGAACGTGTCCGGGTCGCCGATCTGGTGGCTTCGTCCCAACAGGAGAAACAGCGGGACCAGCGCGACGATGGCGAGCGGTACCACGAACGACACCAGCCGGCTGGGCCGACGTGAGGTCTCCCGTGCCGCCTTCACGATCGCGGTCACGACGGCTCGGGCAGGCGGTGCAGGACGAGGTCGTCCGCGTTGCTCGACCGCGGACGGGCCGAGCGAGCTGATCAGCGCCGTTCGGTGCGCGCGAAGGTCGAAGGTGACCAGTGCGCCGTCCGAGGTGCTCGCGATCGGCGCGCCGAGAGCGGCCCTCAAGGTCGCCGCGGCCACTGCCGGCTGGCTGAGCCCTCGGGTGTCCACCTCGACTGCGCAGAAGCCTGCAGCGGCGAGATCGTCGACGAGCGGCCGTCGGCGCCCAGCGGAGGGAGGGCCAGCTGCCAGTCCGCAGCCGCTGGTGCCGCGCATCGCGCCGTAGCTCCACCGCAGCCCGGAGGAGACGACGTACGGCCGAAGCTGGTCGTAGTCGGTCATGCCCAGGGTCGGCGCCTGCTCAGGGAAGGGAACTACCGGGAGCTGGAAGACGGAGCAGCCGGAACCGACGGTCGTCTCCAGCGAGGAGGCGTATGCCGCCGTCTGGGTGCTCGCAGCCCTCAGGGCTCGGTAGTCGGGCGCCATGGCGGGGTTCGTCTGGTCGAGGACCCCGACGACGATGAGCGAGCCGGCGACCACTCCGGCCGCGGCGGCCCCGCGACGTGTCGCCAGCCAGGTCAGCGGCAAGTCCGACCGCCAGGAGCCCGAGGAGCGCGATGAAGACCACGAGTCGGGACCACGTCCGAATCGACGGCGTGACGACCACGGCCGTGAGGGCCCCGAGGCCACCGCGCGTGTAGAAGGCAACGCTGGTCAGAGTCAGCAACGTCAACAATCCGAGCAGCGGCGTGCTCGCGGTCCGGGGCCGACCGAGAAGAGATGCCAGCCCAAGCGCAAGCAGACCGCATATTCCGCAGAGGGCCACGATCCCGAGGGCGGGCTGCTCCACCGTCGCGATGGTGGCGGAGGCGTAGTTCGACGTCAGCGCCTCCGCTCCGGGCACCCGGTGGTGGATCCACGGCAGAACCAGGTCGACGATCTTGCCCGCGAACGTCTCGGACTGCCAGAAGCCCCTGGCCCCAGGCGTCGCCCCGACGACCGTGTCACCGCGCGTCTGCAGGACGGCCGCTGCGATCGGTACGAGGCACACCGCAGCCACACCGCCGCCCAACGCCACCGCGCGCCTGAGAACTGCAGCGCCCTTGCCCGCGACGATCGACAACACGAGGACCGCGAGCATCAGCACCAGGGTGAAGGCCACGTAGTAGACCCCGCCTAGCGCCACGACCAGAACCACCGCGCCGAGCCGGGCGCGGGTCCACGCGACGGAACCTTTGACGTCGGCGCGGACGTACCCGCTGACCACGAGGACAAGCCAAAGCGCGAGCGGGACGACCCAGTAGCCCGACAGCCAGAGGTGGGCGAACTTCAGTCTGGTGTCCGGGAAGCACCGAGAACAGCACGCCGACGACGACCGCGGCGACCCGAGAGATGCCGACCTGCCTGGCCAGCCAGTACGCCGTCAAGGCCGCCAGGGGGAAACAGAGGAAGAAGTACAGCGCGCTGACCGTGGCTGGTGACGACGAGAACACCCCGAGGGCCTTGATCACGGCGTAGTGGATCCAGCTCGCGTCGGCGAACCAACCCGCCGTCTGGCCGAACGGCGCACCGACGTCGGGGTTCGACCAGTACCAGCCGTTGTCGAGGATGTCCTTGACCTGCATCAAAACGAAGGCGGCGTCGCCGTCGAACTCGAGGGGAACGCCGGGTCGCCAGTCCCAGATGCGGAGCGCCTGTGCCATGGCCAGCGTCGACAGCACCGCGGTCGCCACCGGTCCCCACCACCGGCCCATCAGCACCGGCAGAGATCGCGGGCTGGGACTCGCGGCGATTCACGGCTTCATTCGACATCTCCGTGCGGACGTCGGTCGTACTCACGGCGCCTTCAGCAGCACATAGGGCGCCTCGGTCGCCACCACTGTCCACCCCAGCTGTCGCTGAAGGCCATCGGCGAGCGCGCCCTCGGCGGAGACGACGGCGTATCTCGCTCCCGACGTGGCGATCGTCTCCTGCCATCCGGGAAACCCGCTGATGGCGCGGACGTAGCTGCGCAGGTAGTCGGGCCCGTAGACCTCGGCCCGGGTGTCCATCGTCGGTTCGACGTTCGGATGCGAGTAGAGCAGCCACCCTCCGAGCGCATCGACGTTCCAGACCACGGTGCCCTGGGGCATGGCCGCCAAAGTCCGGTCGAAGGAGGCGGGGACGTCTGCCGGGGTCCGCGCGGTCGCCGGGACGAGGACCGCTGCGAGCACGAGACTCGCCAGGGTCGCCGCGCCGAGAGTACGAACCTCCCACTTGCGCGGGACGACGCGCTCCGGCAGCCACCGCTGTAGGACCTCGGCGAACAGCGGCGCGAGGAGGATCGCCCCGATGGCGATGGTTCGCGCATACAGCAAGGCGGATGCCATGCCTGCGGCCCAGAGAAACATCCGGGTCCAGCTCACGCGCTCCCGGCCGCGCATCCACGCGACCACGACGAGCGAGCCCCATCAGGAGCGTGGCCGCGGCGTGGGGATCGGTGATCGACGTGGGCTTCCACTCGTTGATGAACGGGCTGATCCGGGAGATCGCCAGGGGAGCCAGGAGCAGCTGAGGTCCGACGGGGGTGAGCATCGCGACGGCCAGGAGCGCCGCTAAGAGGCCCCCGATCCGGAGCGCGAAGCGGCGGCCGACCTTCCGGTCGAGGAGCATGCCCAGACCGAAAAGCGCGGTGAGACCGACCGCGTACAGCCAGGTCCCGTGGACGCTGGCCCACAGCCAGGTCAGGGGGATGAGCCACCACCGGATTCGGCCGTCGCGCTCGGTGCGCAACCACGCGGCCAGCGACACCGCCAGGAGGATGAAGCCGAACACCTGGGGCCGCGGGCTGAGGCTGCCGCCCGCCCCGATCCAGCCGGCGACCGTGGCCAGCAGCGCGGCGAGGATGCCTCCCTGCCCGCGGCACAGCGCATACAGGGCCACGATGAAGCCCAGCAGCATGGCGGTGAACAGCCAGGCCACGCCGGCGAGCCCCGCCACCGCGTTGGCGCCCGCCATCATGAGTTCGGGCAGCCACTGGTGGTAGACGAATGACTCCCGGGTGAACTCCGCGAGCTGGTCGGGCCCGGCGAACTGCCATGTCGCCCACAGCTCACGGCCCGCGACGACGTGCCACAGCGTGTCGGGGTCCGCGATCGGAGCCGTGCCGAACTTCAGCAGGATGAGCGGCAGGGCGCCGAGGACGACCAAGGGGACCAGCAGCACGACACGCGGGGTGCGGTCGGGCGCGGGCTGCTCCGTATGCGAGTCGTCGACTGGCATGACCAGCTCCCGGTCGCGCTGCTGCTCGGACACCAGAGGAGTGTGCCGGACGTGGAGGGGTACCGACGTCCGAATCGTCCACTGGTGACCGAACGGGGGAGGGGGCGCATCGGGCGCTCCGGACACCTCAGCGACTACGCTGCTCGCGTGTCGACTGAGGGCGGAACCAGGGCGATCGTCGCGGCGTTGGTCGCAAACCTCGGCATCGCCATCACCAAGTTCGTGGCGTACCTGCTGACCGGGTCTAGCTCGATGCTGGCGGAGTCGGTGCACTCGGTGGCCGACTCGGGCAACCAGGCGCTGCTTCTGCTCGGTGGCCGTCGCGCGCGGAAGCAGGCCACGCCGCTGCACCCCTTCGGCTACGGCCGGGAACGCTATTTCTGGGCGTTCGTGGTCTCGATCGTGCTGTTCTCCGTCGGCGGCTTGTTCGCCCTCTATGAGGCGTTTCACAAGTTCCAGCATCCGGAGCCGATCGAGGGCACCTGGTGGTGGGTCCCGATCGCTGTTCTGGTCGTGTCGATCGGGCTGGAGAGCTTCTCCTTCCGAACCGCGATCATCGAGTCCAACCACGTGCGGGGCCAGAGGCCGTGGGGCGAGTTCATCCGCAGGGCCAAGGCTCCCGAGCTCCCGGTCGTCCTGCTGGAAGACTTCGCCGCGCTGATCGGACTGATATTCGCGCTGTTCGGCGTGGGCGTCACGCTGCTGACCCACAACGGGATCTGGGACGCCGTCGGAACTGCGCTCATCGGCCTTCTCCTGGTAGTGGTGGCGATCACTCTGTCGGTCGAGATGAAGTCGCTGCTCCTGGGCGAGGCGGGCAGCGTCGAGAACGTCCAGGCCATCGAGGCTGCCGTCGCTGGTTCGGACGGAGTCGACCGCATCATCCACATGCGCACGCTCCACGTCGGGCCGGAGGAGCTCCTCGTCGCCGCCAAGGTGGCCGTCACGAACACGGACACGGCCGACGAGATCGCCGACGCGATCAACCGGGCTGAGCTGGCCGCGCGACAGGCGGTTCCCTCGTTGACCTTGCTGATGTACATCGAGCCGGACCTCGACCGCGGCTTGACCGAGCGGCCTTCGTGGGACCGCGGGACGGCGGACGCCTAGCTCAAACCGGTGGGGACATATCGACCGTCTCCGCCGTCGCGGCGCGGTGCGCGCGCTGCCACTGGAGCAGCCGGGGGATGGCGGCCAGCACGGCAAACGGACCATAACCGCCGAGGACCGGGCAGGCGAGGATCAGGGCTGGCGCGAGCAGCCACGCCTGATTGCGCCGCGCGGCCCAGACCACGATGCCTAGGGCCAGCACCAAGCGAACCGTGGAGCCGAAGCCCCGGTCGCCCGCGGAGGTCCCGAGGAACTGGATCCAGCTCACCCACGCATCCGGGACCGTAAGGACGGAGACGAACACGATGGCCGCGGTGGTCCCGGCTACCCAGAGGACCTTTCGCCACTCTCCGCGGGCGACGAACCAGACACCGACCACACCGGGCGCGACCTTGGTGAGGATTGGCAGCGCGACCGCGCCGGGGAACCGGCCGAGGCTGAGGACCAGCGAGGCGGCGAACAGCAGATAGACGTTGCCGAGCAGCAGCTCAGACACGAAGAACGGCGCGAGGATGAGGCCGCGCTTCCAGCCCAGTGGCGCCAGTAGCCAAACCAGGATGGCGGCGCACCCGAGGAACCACACCGCCTGGAACGCCGGCCACGGCAGCACTCCGAGCGGCCGGAGGACTTGCCCGAACGCCGGGGAGTACAGGAACGCGTCGCGGTACGCGGGTGGCCGGGTGTACCAGGTCCCCGGGTCCTGGGCGGCGAGCCAGTACGCGTGCGAGTCCAGTCCGATGTTGTCGGTCTGCCAGTAGACGTACACCTGCATCGCGAGGAACAGCAGCCCGCCCGGGATGAGGGCGAGCCAGAATGCGCGCGACAGCACGTCGAGGCGTCCAGAGGAACGGGCGCTATCGACGTATGCGGTGAAACGTGCTGGCAGGGCGCGGGTCCCCCCGGCGCGGTCCGGATGTGAGGCGAGCTGGGTCATCGAGCGTCCAGTGTGAGCCTCTCGTTGCGAGCGCCACATCGGCCGTTCAGACACAGGGTGGGCCCCGGCCGGCTCGCCATGGCGGCGTAGCCTGACGCGCATGAGTGACGGCAGCATCCGGAAGCGCATCTCCGACCTCGTCCACGAGGAGCACACCCTGCGCGACAAGCTGTCATCCCACGAGATCTCCGCGGCCGAGGAGCATGCCCGTCTGCGCGACCTCGAGGTCGAGCTGGACCAGTGCTGGGATCTGCTGCGTCAGCGGCAGGCCAAGCAGGAGTTCGGGCAGGACCCCGACACCGCCCAGGTGCGGGACGCCAGGACGGTCGAGGGCTACCAGGGCTAGAGCCTCAGCCGAACAGCCCCGATCAGTCGCACCGAGCCGTTCGATTCCCCGGCAACGGTCGTATCGCCCGCCGCGGAGGCGCAGGATATCGGGCGAGACAACCGCGAGGGGCAGGAACGTTGACGACGATGCGCGCTGACAGTGCTTCCGCCCGCCTTGAGACCTCGGAGTCCGTCCCGAGATCGCGGGCGCCGCGGACACCCTGGTCCGAGCTTGGCGATCCCGATGCTCATGTCGGCTGTCGCGCTCGGGTGGGGCCTTGCGCTCGTCCTCCGCTCCGCGCCTAGCGGGTACGCCGCTCTCCTCGATACGTGGGATGGCCGCAACTTCCTCGCCATCGCCGCCGACGGATACCCGGCGCGAACCAGCCCGCGACGCGCAGTGGGGTGATCACGGACCCGAGATGGGCCTTCTTCCCGGTCTTCCCTTATCTCTTGCGAGCCGCTGGTGCCCTGACCGGGCTACCGATGACGGTCCTCGTCCCCGCGCTCAATGGTCTCGCCGCCCTGCTCGCCCTGATGGTCCTCTACCTCGCCACGAGACGTTTCGCCTCGAGAGGCGTGGCGACGGCGGTGGTCGCGCTGGTCGCGACGAGCATGGCGATGCCCGTCTGGACGCTGGCGTACTCGGACACGATGGGGCTCCTTGGCGTCGTCGCCGCTCTCGCACTACTGGCCGCTCGACGCTATGGATGGCTCGCCGTGACCCTGTCCGTTCTCGCAGTGACTCGTCCGGTGATGGCTCCGCTGGCCCTCGTGCTTGCCCTGGACGGCGCGTACTTCTGGCGGCGATCAACGGGACGGACCCGTGCGGTTGCTCTCGGCACGGCGATCTGGGCGGGGATGACCGTGCTGATCTGGCCCGTCGTCGCTTGGGTGGCGACCGGGAACCCGATGACATACTGGGACACCGAGAAGGCGTACGAGAACCCCGATAAACCGCGCTCCTGGCTGGTCTGGGCACTGGAGTCCGGCCTCGGGGGTGTTCTCGCCATCGCGCTCGTCGTCGCGGTACTCGTCTGGGTCGCGACACGTGCTCTTCCGTCTGACGCGCCGTTCGGCTGGCGTGCCTGGCTCGTCGCATACCCGATCTACCTCGGAGCGGCCACGTTCATCTCGGGTTTCTCGTCCGATACCTGCTATTGCTCTTCCCCGCGGCGCTGCTGCTGGCGGGGCTGGGCCGGTCACGCTGGGGACAGGTTCCGCTGGCCGCCTGTTGCGCTCTGGGGGTCGGCCTGCAGTCTGCCTGGGTGGTCTTCTTCGTCGTCCCTGTTCAGAGGTCTGATCCCCTGACGCTGGCGATCGCGACGAGGGGGTCGCGGTACAGTTGATGTCCGCCGGCGTGGGTGATGCCCGCACGATGATTGCGCCCAGATGGGCTACGCCGGGTCCGCACACCCTTCTTGGATAAGGAATCGATCCATCATGTCCTTTGACTACAAGGTTGCCGACCTGGGCCTCGCCGAGGCCGGCCGCCACCAACTCCGACTTGCCGAGCACGAGATGCCCGGCCTGATGGCCCTGCGCGAGGAGTACGGCGCCGCGCAGCCGCTCAAGGGCGCCCGCATCGCCGGGTCGCTCCACATGACCGTCCAGACCGCGGTCCTCATCGAGACGCTGACCGCGCTCGGTGCCGAGGTCCGCTGGGCCTCCTGCAACATCTACTCCACCCAGGACGAGGCCGCCGCCGCGGTGGTCGTCGGCCCCCGTGGCACGCCGGACGACCCCCAGGGCGTCCCGGTCTTCGCCTGGAAGGGCGAGACCCTGCCGGAGTACTGGTGGTGCACCGACCAGATCCTCACGTGGCCCGGCGGCGAGGGTCCGAACATGATCCTCGACGACGGCGGCGACGCCACGATGCTCGTTCACAAGGGCACCGAGTGGGAGGCCGCGGGCCAGGTCCCGTCCACCACCGACGAGGACTCCGAGGAGTTCGGGGTCTTCAAGGAGCTCGTCCGCGAGACCCTCAAGACCGACCCGCAGAAGTGGACGACCGTCTCCAAGGGCATCCGCGGCGTCACCGAGGAGACCACGACCGGCGTCCACCGTCTCTACCAGCTCGCCGAGACCGGTGACCTGCTCTTCCCGGCGATCAACGTCAACGACTCGGTCACCAAGAGCAAGTTCGACAACAAGTACGGCTGTCGCCACTCGCTCATCGACGGGCTCAACCGCGCCACCGACGTCCTCATCGGCGGCAAGGTCGCCGTGGTCATGGGCTTCGGCGACGTCGGCAAGGGCTGCGCCCAGTCGCTCGCCGGCCAGGGCGCCCGCGTCATCGTCACCGAGGTCGACCCCATCTGCGCGCTCCAGGCCGCGATGGAGGGCTTCCAGGTCGCTCGCCTCGACGACGTCGTGGAGACGGCGGACATCTTCATCACCTGCACCGGCTGCTTCGACGTCATCACCGCCGAGCAGATGCAGCGCATGAAGAACAAGGCGATCGTGGCCAACATCGGTCACTTCGACAACGAGATCGACATGGCCGGCCTCGCCAAGGTCCCGGGCGTGAAGAAGACCGAGATCAAGCCGCAGGTCCACGAGTGGACCTTCGCGGACGGCCACTCGATCATCGTGCTGTCCGAGGGCCGCCTGATGAACCTCGGCAACGCCACCGGCCACCCGAGCTTCGTCATGAGCAACTCGTTCTCGAACCAGACCATCGCCCAGATCGAGCTCTTCACGAAGCCCGGCGAGTACGAGACCTCGGTCTATACGCTGCCCAAGCACCTCGACGAGAAGGTCGCGCGCCTCCACCTCGACGCTCTCGGCGTGCGGCTCACCGAGCTGACCAAGGACCAGGCCGAGTACCTGGGCGTGGACGTCGCCGGGCCCGTACAAGCCGGAGCTCTACCGCTACTGAGCGGTGCAAAGTGCCGCGGTACGCCGCCCGCTCCCCGAGCGGGCGGCATACCTGCTGGTCCTCCATCGGTCGTTCGGTCTGGTTCTCGCCGGATGGTCCGAATCGGCCCTGACCGGACACCTATCGTCGCGGAGTGCCACCGATCAGGACCATCCGACCCGAGGTCGAGGTCCTCGTCCCGTGATGCGACGCCGTCGCGCCGCGACGTCGTGCGGCGGCTGGTGCTGGGCAGCTTCCTCATGCTTTTTGTGGAGCTCGCGCTCATCCGGTGGCTGGGCTCGAACATCGCCCACCTGAGCTACTTCTCCAACTTCGTGCTGCTGGGGTCGTTCCTCGGCATCGGGATCGGGTTTCTCCTCGCCCGGGGCGAGAAGGAGCGTCGTCCGGCTGAGCCCGATCCTCCTTGCGTTCCTGACCGCATTCGTGGCCACGTTCCCGGTGACGATCGACCAGGCCGACGACAACGTCATCTACTTCACCAGCCTGGCCGAGACCGGGCCGCCGGCGCTGGTTTGTGCTCCCGCTCGTCTTCGCCCTGGTCGCCACCATCATGGCCGGGCCAGCGGGAAGATCGTTGGCCGCTGCTTCGCCCACCTCAAGCCGCTTGAGGCCTACCGCTACGACCTCGTAGGCTCGCTGTGCGGCATCGCGGTGTTCTCGCTGCTTGTCGTTCCTTCGCGCGCCCTCGGTCATGTGGGGTGTCGTTGTCGCCCTGCTGTTTCATCATCTTGCTGGGTTCGCCGAAACCGTTTCGTGGCAGCTCGCGACCGGCGGGGCGTTGGTCGCCGTTCTCCTCATCGAGTGCCTCCGACCCGGCATCAGTTGGTCGCCGTACTACAAGGTCAAGAGCGAGGACCTGACGCAGGGCGGCACCAGCGTCGTGCAGATCTCGGTGAACGGCATCCCCCACCAGCAGATCTGGGAGCCTCGACGCAGCGACTGACCCTCGAACCGCAGTACGGACTGCCGTACGCCCATCTCAAGGGCCAGTCCCTGGAGAACGTCCTCGTCGTGGGGGCCGGCTCTGGCTCGGACGTCGCGATTGCTCTCGCCAAGGGCGCGAAGCATGTCGACGCCGTCGACATCGATCCGCGAATCCTCGAGATCGGCGCCGAGCGCAACCCCAACCATCCCTACCAGGATCCTCGGGTCACCCGATATGTGGACGACGGGCGGGCCTTCCTCTCCTCGAACACTCGACTCGCTACGACCTCATCCTTTTCGCCCTTCCGGACTCGTTGGCACTTAGTCAAGTGGCGCCTCCCAAATTCGCCTGCGAAAGCTACTTGTTCACCGAGGAGGCGCTGACGGCGGCACAGAACCACCTGACGCCGAACGGGATGTTCGCGATGTACAACTACTACCGCGAGGACTGGCTGATCCAGAAGGCTGGCCAGGCACCGTGCAGAAGGCCTTTCGGTCACGCTCCGTGCGTCGACCTCGTCGGCGGCGGCCAAGCAGTGGTCGCCGCGGCCGTGACCGAGGCCGACCAGTCATGCGGGGCCCCCGCCGTGCTGCCCGCCGATGTGGTCGCTCCCGCGACGGACGACCATCCATTCCTGTACTTCCGTGGCGAGAGCATTCCCTCGATCTACCTGTGGGTCCTCGGCAGCATCCTGCTCGTGTCGCTCATTGCCATTCGCAAGGTGGGCGGCCCGATCCGCCGGATGCGCCCCTACCTCGATCTCTTCTTCATGGGCGCCGCGTTCCTCTTGCTCGAGACAAAGAGCGTCGCGACATTTGCCTTGCTCTTCGGGACCACCTGGTTCGTCAACGCCCTTGTGTTCGCCGGAGTCCTAGTCGTCGTGCTGCTCGCCGTCGAAGTGACTCGAAGATTCAAGACGCCGCCAGCACCTCTGGTGTTTGCTGGGATCGCACTGTCCCTTGCCGCTGCCTATTTCATCCAACCGGAGTGGCTACTGTCGCTGCCGTTCGGACCGCGGCTGGTCATCGCCGTCGTGCTGGCGTTCACTCCGATATTCTTGGCGAACGTCGCGTTCGCAAAGCGCTTCTCACAGGAGGGCGACTCGCAAGCGGCGTTCGCTGTCAACCTGCTCGGCGCCATCCTGGGGGGCTGCCTCGAGTACCTCTCGTTGCTGACGGGGTATCGCAACCTGCTTCTGATCGTCGCGGTCATGTATGCGCTCGCGTTCCTCATGCGGCCTCGCCCCCTTAACCGTGCAGTCGCCTCCGCTGGGTCATGATGCGTGAGCACGCACGTTCACCAGGAGCAGCCCGTGTCCTCATCCGAGACGTCACCCACGACGTCATCGGCGAGCCCGCCCCTCAGCGTCGCCTTCTTCGTCACTATCGGGCGTCATTGTGGCGGCCCTGACGCTGCGGTGGATGCACACACTGGAGTGGTCGTTCGTCGACCTTGTCGACTTCATCGAAGGCGGGCGGTCGGTTCTGACCCGCCGCCAGATCTACGACGAGATCCCAGGCGTGCTGCCATTCAACTACCCCCCCTTCGGCGCGGTGGTGATGGTCCCGCTGGCGCTTGTCGGCTTGGGTGCTGCCGAAACCGTCTGGACGCTGCTTTCACTCTTGGCTTACGGAGTTCTCCTCGTCGTGATAGCCCGGCGTCTGCGCCTCGACCGGGTGACCACAGCCGTTATTGCGGTAGGGGGCCTTGCTCTCGAGCCGCTGATCCGTCACCTCGTCCTCGGCCAGGTCAACCTGGTCCTGGCTGCTCTCGTCGTCCTCGACCTGTTCGTGGTGCCGACCAGATACCGAGGGATTCTCGTCGGGCTGGCCACCGGCGTGAAGCTGACTCCGGCGGTGTTCATCGTTTTCTTCCTCCTGAAGCGGGACTGGGCGGCGGCCACGCGGTCGCTGGTGACATTCGTGGCCACCATCGCTCTGGGCTGGGTGGTGGCTCCCGCGTCGTCTGCCCGTTACTGGTTGGAGGACCTCGACAAAACGGCGCGGTTCGGTGGGGACGCACTGATGTCCGCGAACCAGTCCTTGCGGGCCCTGGTCGTCCGCGCCACCGGCGTGGAGAACCCGCCGTTGGTGTGGTGGGCGCCGCTGGCCCTGGTCGCCCTCGCGCTGTGCGTGTGGGTGGCGGCACGCCGCCTCCGGCTGGCTGACGACGTCGGGGCAATGCTGGCGCTGGCGCTGGCGGGACTGCTCGCCTCCCCGATCTCCTGGAGTCATCACTGGGTGTGGGTTGTGCCGGCGATCATGTACGCGGTTGCCGCGCGCCGCTTCCTCGTGGCGTGGCTGGTCGCAGGCGTCTTCTATCTGGCCCCCATGTGGCTGCTCCCGGCGGGTGGTGACGCTGAGCTGAACCTGTCGGCGTGGCAAGTGGCCGTCAGCGGTACCTACATCGTCGTCGGTCTCGTGCTCCTCCTGCTGCTCGCCCTTCGTCGCACTGGACCTCCGGTGGCGGTGCCTCGTTAGCATCCCGGCCATGGCCCCGGAGGCGAGAGCGGAGGCGGTGCCGCAGGGAGCCCTTGGTCGCTGGTGCGCCGTCGCCGTGGTCGCCGCGGTCCTCGTCTGCGCCCGGTTCGTGTCGATCGGGGCGGACACCTACTGGGCGGTTGCCCTCGGCCGCGAGATCGTCCAAGCCGGTTCTATCCCGGACGGGATCCCGTTCGCCGCGGCGTCGAGCGCCGGATGGCCGAACGTGCCGGTCCTCGGTGAGCTGACTCTCGCGGCACTGGCGGTCGCTGGTCCGGTGGGTATCGTCGTGGCGCAGCTCGTCCTGGACGTCGTCGGGCTGGTTCTACTCGCCGTCGGCGCCCGACGAGCCGGTGCCGGCGACGGTGCCACGGCCATCTGCTTGGCCCTCGTCGCCCTTGGCGCCCTGCCGGCGCTCGCCTCGGTGAAGATGCAGCTCTTCTCACTCGCTCTCTTTCCGCTCGTCCTCCTGCTGCTTCGCGCCGACCACGACCGTCCCTCGCGCCGGATCTGGTGGGTCGTCCTCGTCATCGCCGTGTGGGGAAACCTGCACGGCGCGGTGCTGCTCGGCGTCGCCGTCACCGGCGCGTATCTGGTCTTCTCCCGGCTACGTCGCCGCCCTGCCGAGACCGTCGCTGTTGGGCTGGCCGCCCTGCTCGCCGTCGCGGTGAACCCCACGCTGCTCGGAACCGTCCATTACTACGCCGGCGTACTGAGCAATGAAGCCGCTCGGAGGGGTACTGAGCTGTGGGCGCGACCGAACCCGAACAACCTCTTCGACCTGCTGCTCATCATCGCGGGCGTCGTCCTCGTCGTCCTGGGCCTCTGGTCGCGACCACCCGTGTGGGAGATCGTCGCCATCCTCGGTCTCCTCGCCGGCACCGCCTCCTCGGCCCGCCATGGTGTCTGGCTGCTGATGTTCTGTGCGGCGCCGGCCGCGGTGCGGCTGACTCGCCGGCCCGCCGAGCCGGCAAGCGCGGCTGGAGGGATGAGGTGGACGGTCCCCCTCGTCGCCGCGCTCGTCGTACTCCTGGGTTCCGCCGGCCTGCTGTGGACCCGCCTCGACGCCCTGAACCCCTCCGGCAACCCAGAGCTCATCGCGGCCGTCAAGGACGCAGCTCAGGGACGCGCGGTCCTCGCCGACGAACCGGTCGTGGAGTCGCTGGCGGCCGAAGGGGTTCGAATCTGGGTGAGCAACCCCATCGACGCCTTCGACCGAACCGACCAGGCTGCCTACCTCGACTTCGTCTCCGGCGCGTCGACCGGGAACTCGCAGGCCCTGCTGAACGCTGCAGAGGTGGTCGTCGTCCGCACGGGGGGTCCGGCGGACGGCCCGGTGTCGAAGGACGCACGGTTCACCCCCGAACGGTCCGTCGCGGGCTGGAACGTGTATACGCGTGTGCGATGATCCAATGTGACGATTGGGTCACGAAGGGGAAGGGACAACGAGCGTGAAGGGACGCGTACTCGTCGTCGACGACGACCTGGCGCTCGCGGAGATGCTCAGCATCGTCCTGCGCCAGGAGGGTCTCGACGTCTCTCACGTCGCTGACGGCTCCGCCGCCGTGCAGGCGTTCCGCGACTACCGGCCGGACCTGCTTCTCCTCGACGTCATGCTTCCGGGCCTCGACGGCATGGAGGTATGCCGGCGTATCCGGGCCGAGTCGGGTGTCCCGATCGTCATGCTCACCGCGCGGACCGACACGGTCGACATCGTCGTCGGGCTCGAGTCGGGGGCGGACGACTACGTCGTCAAGCCCTTCAAGCCGCAGGAGCTGATCGCCCGGGTCCGCGCCCGGCTGCGGCGCGGCGACGAGCCAGAGCCGGAGAAGCTCGAGATCGGCGACCTTCAGATCGACGTCGCCGGTCACTCGGTCAAGCGCGATGGGAGCGCACTGTCGCTCACACCCCTGGAGTTCGACCTTCTCGTCGCCCTCGCCCGCAAGCCCTGGCAGGTCTTCACCCGCGAGGTCCTGCTCGAGCAGGTGTGGGGGTACCGCCACGCCGGCGACACTCGCCTCGTCAACGTCCACGTCCAGCGGCTGCGCAGCAAGGTGGAGAAGGACCCGGAGCACCCCGAGATCGTCGTGACGGTCCGGGGGGTCGGCTACAAGGCCGGCCCGTCCTGACCCGCGGATGAGCCCGCCATGAGTGCCAGCGCGCCGGCGGAACGCTCGCCGGAGGCGCCCGTCGGGCCGATGGCCACGGCCGACGCGGCGGTTCGCCGGAGCCTCAACCACGCTCGGCGCGGCGTCGGCCGCGGTGCCGGATGGCTGCGTCACCGCTGGCGGCGATCTCTGCAGTTCCGGGTAGTCGCGGTGACGATGGTCCTCGGCACCATCGTGCTGGCCGGCGTCGGGTCATACCTCTACCAGCGCGTCGCGAACGGCCTCGCCGAGGACCGGCGCGTCACGGCCTCGGCCGAGGTCGTCCTCCTGGCGAGCCGCACCCAGCAGCAGTTCGACAGCACGGACAAGGTTCTGACGACCGACACGCTGCTCGAGTCGGCTCGAAACCTCGTGCAGGACGCGGCCGGCACCGAACGCAGCCGTTATGTCGTGCTCATCCGCGGCACGAACAACACGACGCAGGGCGACGTCCTCCCGCCGATCCGGTCCGGAGAAGTCGACGCGGATGCCGTCCCCGAGGAGTTGCGCCGCAAGGTCGCGGACAACCCTACGGTCCAGCAGATGCAGATCGTGCCCGTCACACTGACGGGCGAGGCCGACCCCGTCCCGGCGTGGGTCATCGGCCAGCAGGTCGCGGTTCCGCGAGCGGGTGACTACGGCCTCTACTTCGTCTACCCCATGACCCGAGAACGCGACACGCTCGCCCTCGTCGGGCGCTTCCTCCTGCTCGGTGGCGTCACCCTCATGCTCCTGCTGGGCGGGATCGCCTACGTCGTCACGCGGCTCGTCGTCGACCCGGTGCGGCGGGCCGCCGACGTCGCCCAGCGGTTCGCCGCCGGCGCGTTCGGCGAACGGATGACCGCCAAGGGGGAGGACGACCTCGCAACGCTGGCGACGTCCTTCAACGAGATGGCGGCGAGCATCCAGCAGCAGATCGCCCAGATGGAGAACCTCTCGCGGTTCCAGCAGCGGTTCGTCTCCGACGTCTCCCACGAGCTCCGGACCCCGCTCACCACGATCCGGATGGCGGGCGACCTCATCCACGACTCGCGGTCGGATTTCGACCCTGCGGTCGCCCGGTCCGCGGAGCTGCTGCACAACGAGCTGGACCGGTTCGAGGCCCTCCTGTCCGACCTGCTCGAGATCAGCCGGTTCGACGCCGGCGCCGCCGTTCTCGACGTCGAACCCACCGACATCCGCGCCACCGTGGCCCGAGTCATGGAGTCGACGACCACGCTCGCGGAGCGCAAGGGGGTCCAGGTCAACGTCGAGGAGCCCGAGGAGGCCTGTGAGGCGGAGATCGACAGCCGACGAGTCGAGCGCATCCTTCGCAACCTGCTGGTCAACGGGATCGAGCACGGGGAGAGCCGTCCCATCGTCGTTCGCGTGGCCAAGGACGAGCATGCCGTCGCCGTGACCGTACGTGACCACGGCATCGGGCTCCGGCCCGGTGAGGCCTCGATGGTCTTCAACCGGTTCTGGCGCGCCGACCCCGCCCGGGCGCGCACGACGGGCGGCACCGGCCTGGGTCTGGCCATCTCCCTGGAGGACGCCCGGCTCCACAGCGGCTGGCTCCAGGCGTGGGGCGCCCCGGGCGAGGGATCCTGCTTCCGGCTCACCCTGCCCCGCGAGGCGGGCACGACGCTCGAGTCGTCGCCCCTTCCGCTGAACCCCCTCATCGGTGACGTCCTGACCAGCCGATCGGCCCACTCCGGAATGCCCGCGGGCACGTCCGGCGCGGAGCAGGAGACCGCCATCCTCCGCCGCATACGGGCTGCGGCGGACCCTTCTACGGCGGCCCACGACGCGTCCCCGGCCGACGACCGACCGGCTCCCGCCGGCGTGCGAGGGACGCCATGATCGGCGGACGGGCCGCATACCGGGTCCGCATGGGACTCGTGGCGCTGCTGTGCGGAGCCGCCCTGGCCGGCTGCGGCATCCCTCGGTCCAGCGACGTCCAGGACGGCCGGCGCGTCGGCGACAACGTCGCGCCCCGTGCCCGGATCGTCATGAACCCACCCGCCGTCGGAGCTTCCCCGGACGACATCGCGCGAGACTTCATCCGGTCCGGGGCGGCCTTCCAGGAGACCGGTGACGACCAGCAGGTCGTCGGTCGCTCGTACCTCGCGCCCGGATCCGTCGACCTGTGGCGACCGATCTCGCTCACGACGACTGTGTACGACTCCCGAACGCCGCTGACGATCGAGCAGCTGCCGTCCGACCAGGTGCGTCTCACTATCACCGCTGTCGCGACGATCGACGAGACCGGCCGCTACCGCGAGCTGCCGCGCGACACCAAGGCCTCGACCGTCTTCGGGATGACCAAGGTCGACGGCGAATGGCGGATCAAGCTACCCGACGACGGGTTCGGCCTGTGGGTCAACACCGACGACTTCGACCGGGTGTTCGCCGCATACCAGATCAACTACGTGCTGACGGCGAAGAAGGAGCTCGTCCCGGACGTCCGGTGGTTCCCGGTCAGTCCGCGGCTGCCGACCGCGCTCGCTCGCACGCAGCTGGCCGCGGTTCCGGCCTACCTGAGCGGCGTCGTCGACACGGCGGTACCTCAGGGCACCAGGCTCGCCATCGACGCCGTGCAGGTCGACCCCTCAGGGGTGGCGACGATCACGCTCACCAACAGCGCGCAGACCCTCGACCCCGCGCGCCGGCGACCCATGTGGGCCCAGTTCCTCGCGACGCTGACCCAGGCGCCCGGTGTCACTGCGGTGTCCATCGAGGTGCAGGGGATCGGCAAGATCCAGGTCTCGTCGCTGCCGACCGCCGTGTCGTCGCTGTCCGATCTCGGGTTCAGCCTGACGCCGACCGAGCCGGCCACGGTCGGACTGGTCCGGTCCAAGGACACGCTCGAGCGGATCAACCCGCAGATCCTCGACGAGACCGGTCCTCCTCCCGCGGCGAAGGGCACCAAGTCCGTCCCCGACGTGCCGAAGATCCCCGACACCTACGTCAACCTCGCCACCTCCAGCGACGGCGCCGACATCGCCGGAGTCTCGGCGAGCCGCGGTGAGCTGGCCCGTTGGCGAGGAGGAGCGGGGACGACGGTGCCGCCATTCGGGACGGCTCTGACAAACCCGATGTACGCGTCGGACGGGCGCCTGTGGGTCGCCGGGCTCGACCCCGGCGGCATCACGCGAATCTGGACATTGGACTCCTCGAGACTCGACTCGGCCCCGACGCCGGTCCAGGCTCAGTGGCTCGACGGACGGCAGGTCATCAACCTCTCCGTCTCACCTGACGCAACACGCATCGCGGTCCTGTCCCGGCTGCCCAACGACACCGACTACCGCCTCGACGTGGCGGGCGTCGTCCACAACGGCAACGGGCTCCCCACCTCATTGGCCGAGCCCTACCGTCAGGGTGAGCCGCTGACGAGGTTCGTCGACGTCATCTGGCTCGACCAGATGAGCATGGCGGTGCTGGCCCGGGAGAGCAGCGGGGCCCAGCTGAGGCCGTTCAAGGTGGACCTCGGCCAGGGTGTCGGGCTGCGCCGAGTGGGTCAGCTGGAGCTCGACCAGTCCCTGATCAAGGAGCTGCCGGACGCCACCAGCCTGACCTCGCGAGGCGGGGTCCGAGGGCTCATCGTGATGACCCCCCAGGCGGCCTACCTGCGGGCCGGCAACGCCTGGGCGCAGCAGGAAGGCGTGTCGGAGATCATCGTCGGCGGCACGTAAACGGGGCCAACTAGCCACAATTGGCTAGGCCGAACGGACGACCCTCGGGTGACCGAATGTCAGACAGAGGTTGACGTCTCGGGCGATGTGCCGGGGGGCCTCTGCTCGGCAGAGTGTCCTGAGCAGGCGGTAGTGCCTGTGCCAGTTCCAATCATCAAGCCCCTGAAAGGGACAGAAATGCTCAAGGCACTCACCAAGCTCCAGACTCGCATCGCGACTCGCGACAAGGGCGCGACCGCCGTCGAGTACGGCCTCCTGGTCGCCCTCATCGCCGCTGTCATCGTCGCGATCGTCCTCGTCCTCGGCCGTCAGGTCTCGACCGCGTTCCAGTCGGTCTCGCAGGCGATCTGATGCGTCCCGCTGGGACGAGTGCCCGGGGGAGCTCGTCCCAGCGGGTGGCATCGACGGCGGCGTCGATGGTCCTGACGGGCTATGGCGCCGTTATCGGTGCGTCACAGAGGATTTGATCGGCGTTCGGGGGGCCTTGCGCTGCCTGCCCCGGCAGCGCCCAGCACATCTTGAAGGGACCCACCGGACATGACCCGGCTTCTTGCCACGCATCACCACTCGTCTGCACACCCGCGACCGAGGTGCCACGGCCGTCGAGTACGGCCTGCTCGTCGCACTGATCGCCGCCGTGATAGTCGCTATCGTTCTGGTTCTCGGTCGGCAGGTCAGCACCGCGTTCCAGTCAGTCTCCGACGCGATCTAACACGGCGTCCGCGCCGAACTGTCGATGACTCCCCTTCCCCCAACTCAGAAGGTCAGGTACTCCCATGCGACGTTGGACTCGGGGCGATCGCGAGCGGGGGGCCACGGCCGTCGAGTACGCGCTCATGGTCGCACTCATCATCGCGGTCATCATCGTCCTCGTCGCCACGGTGGGTCAGCAAGTCTTCGACCTGTACAACCGTCCGCTCTTCTGACGGACGGACGCAGATGCGAGCTCGCCAGAGGTGCTGGCGCCGGCGGGACGCCGGCGCCAGCGCTGTGGAGATGGCCATCGTGCTCCCCCTTCTGGCGTTGCTGGTCTTCGGCATCATCGACTTCGGGCGCGCGCTCAACGCCCAGATCCAGATCATCGCAGGCCGCTCGAGAGGGTGTTCGCCTCGCTGCGCTTGCCGGAGGCGGTGCGTACTCAACGGCGGATGTCAACGCGCGTGTAGCGCAGGCAGCGCCCAACCCGGGCTTTGGCGGCACCCCGGCCTCAGTGTCGCCGGCTCCCGTCATGTGTCCCACCAACGCCCCTGCGACGGCCGCCGCAACGGTCAATGTGGTTTACAACTTCAAGGGCATCTTCTTCTTGTCCGGCGGCACGATCCTGGAGCAGAGGGCGGTTATGCGATGCGGAGGGTGAATCGGCGGCGCAGAGATCGAGGTGCAGCTGCCCTCATTGTCACGATTCTCTTTGCTGGTGGTGTTCTGTTGGGCTGCGCGGCCCTGACTGTCGATGTTGGCCAGCTTTACTCAGAGCGTCGGCAGCTTCAGAACGGCGCGGATTCTGCGGCACTCGCCCTCGCGCAGGTCTGTGCCAGCGGCGGAACCTGCTCGTACGCCGGCGCGAACGCGGTTGCTCTCGGCAACAACCGGATCTCGCTGCTCAACAACGCGAACGCGAAGGACGATTACGCCGCGTTCAATACGGCGTTCAATGTCACGTACGACAACGGGCTCTGCGGTCGGGCGACAACGCTGCCGAACTGTGCGGCCCCAAGCGGGTCCCTGCTCGACTGCCCTGCGCTGCCCTCGTTCCTCACGGCGAACACGGCCATCCCGTACGTCGAGGTGCATAACCTCACCCAGACCGACAGCTCGGGCAACAGCATCCTCCCGACCGCATTTGGTCGTGCCGTTACAGGGTTCTCCGGCGCGGCCGTCTCTTCATGCGCTCGTGTCGCCTGGGGTTCGCCGGGTGGGGTCGGACAGGGCAACATCCCCATCACGGTGTCGGGCTGTGACTGGATGCACGCGACCGGCGGCACCATCGGCGGCGGGGGCGGTGCCTATTACCCGGCGCCGGTCTACGGAACGCCCGGTGGTTCGGTCTACGGCTACGGCGGGCCGGGACAGCCCCCGTGGCCGAACGCAGGCGGCCGCGCCGCCGGCGCAGGTCGCCGGCGACGAGGTCATCCTGCTCGTGCAGAACCCGCCGGCTGGCGCCACCCAGCCGACGGCCTGCCCGACGTGGCAGGGCCACGCCCTTCCGGGTGGCTTCGGCATCCTGGAGACGACGGCGGACCCCTGTCTCACAAGGGAGTACGACTTCAGCTGGATGCACACCTCGACCGGCAACAACGTCGGGTGCAACCTCGACTCACTGGTCGGCACCGTCATCTACGTCCCGGTGTTCGACTGCACCGCCTCGTACCTGTATGCCGGGAATCCACCCGTGCCCGGCGAGGACTGCACGATGGGCAACGGCAACAACGCCTGGTTCCACCGCGCTGGCTACGCCGCGTTCTACCTCAGTGGCTACAACGTCAACGTGACCAGCGGTCTGCCGAACAAGCACAAGAGCCTCGTCAGCAACAACTTCCCCTGCAACGGCGGTGACCGATGCATCTCCGGCTGGTTCGTGTCCGGGCAACTCCAATCCACGTATCCGCAGGGCCCCCCGTCCGGAAGCGGCTACTTCGGCACCTACACCATCAGCCCTGCGGGCTGAGGTCCTAAACACCTTCGAGAAGAGTTCATTGTGGGTCGTCGCATCATCGCCATCACCGCCGCAGTCCTCCTCGCCATTGTCGGCGTGGTCGCTGTGGTGCTCTACGCCAACGGGGCGGACCAGCGGGCCGTTGCCTCGGCGCAGCCTCGCACCGTGTTCGTATCGGCTCAGGCCGTGCCGGCCGGAACGACCCTCAATGACTCCATCGCCGGGGGGCTCATCGTCGAGACCACGCTTGCCGGCGAAGTCCGTGCCGGCCGGCGGCCTCACTGCGGTCACGGAGGAGAACAAGAACCTGCTGGCCCTCAGTGAGATCGCCCCGGGCGAGTACATCCAGAGCGCCCGGTTCGGGACGACGCCGCAGGGCAGCCAAGCCATCCGCGTCCCGAACGGGCAGATCGCGGTGTCGCTCACGCTGAGCGACCCGGCCCGGGTCGGGACCTTCGTGGCGCCTGGTTCGCACATCGTCCTGTACGACACCGTGGCGGGTGCCACCGCAACCGGAGGGGCGGCGCCGGTCCAGGCCGGGACGCATGTGCTCTTCGAGGACGTTCTCGTGATCGCCATCGGCAGCACGGCCCTCACCCCGGCCCAGCCCACCGGGCCAGGCCACGGCGGCTCAGCAGGGCGGCACGCTCGTGACCCTCGCCCTCACGCCGGAACAGGCCCCCCGACTCGTCCACGCGTTGCAGAGCGGGTCCCTGTACGCCGGTCTGCGCGGCTCGGACGTCAAGATCGACACCGCCCTCGTTGTCACTGAAGCCAACGTCTTCAACCGCTGAGGCACTGGACGACGAAGGACTGACATGGCGATTTTCTGGCACAACGACCCGCACACCATGGAGCGATACTCCATGGCCGTGGGCGAGTCCATCCACCAGGTGGAGAGCGCCTCGATGGCTTCCCGGGTCCTCACCGCGGACCACTCGGAGCGTCTGGTCCTCATCGGCCCCGACGTCGACATCGAGCACGCCTGCGACCTCTCGGAGATCACCAGGGTCGACCGTCCCGAGGTCGGCATCATCCTGCTGCGCCGTCGTCTCGACGTGACGATGTTGGCCCAGGCCCTCCGGGCGGGTGTCCGCGAGGTCGTGCCCTCGGACGACCTCACGGCGATCGCCGAGGCCTGCCGTCACAGCCGCGACCTGTCCCTCAAGCTGGTCGGCGGTACCGGCCAGTCCGGAGCGCATGAGGGCCGCATCGTCACCGTGTTCTCCGCCAAAGGCGGCGTCGGCAAGACCACCTTCTCGACCAACCTCGGCGCCTATCTCGCCGCCAGCGGCAGCCGCACTCTGCTCGTCGACCTGGACCTCGCCTTCGGCGACGTGGCGATCAGTCTCCAGCTGCTGCCCGAGCGAACCATGACTGACGTCGTCGCGATGTCCGGCCATCTGGACGACCAGGGCCTGGCGTCGGTCGTGACGCGGCACCCCGCCAGCGGCCTGGACGCGGTGTGTGCTCCCGCGGAGCCCGGCGAGGCCGACCGCATCCTCGGCCCCACGGTCGGGGAAGTACTCCGCGTGGCGAAGAGGGCATACGACTTCGTCATCGTCGACACCCCGCCGGCCTTCACCGAGCACGTTCTCGCGGCGTTCGATGTGAGTGATCAGATCGTCCTGCTGGCGACCTTGGACATTCCGGCGCTGAAGAACCTGCGGCTCACCCTCGACACGCTCGACCTGCTGGGGAGCCCCCCGGAGTCGCGGGTGGTCGTGCTCAACCGGTCCGATGCCAAGGTCGGGCTCCGGCCGGACGACGTCGTCACGTCGATCAAGCAGGACATCGCCGTCATGGTGCCGAGCAGCGTCGACGTCCCGGCCTCGGTCAACCGCGGGGTCGCGATCCTTCTCGACGAGCCCAAGCACCCCGTGAGCGTGGCCCTCCGCCAGCTCGTGGACCAGTACATCCGTCCGTCACAGGACCAGGCGGCGCGGCGGGAGACCCGCGCCAGCTTCCGTGCGCTCAGTAGGGGGAACCGTCGATGAGCCTTTCCGACCGACTCGACAGCGTCCGTCGGGCCCAGCAGCCGATGGCCCCGGTGCAGAACAACGGCCAGCTCCGAGTGCTGCCCGCCATCGTCGACCCGTTCGCCGATGTCAAGGCCCGGGTCCACCAGGCGATGATCGACCAGCTCGGGCCGAAGCTCTACGACCCGAACCTGCCGGCCGCGGACCTCGAGAGCCGGGTGCGGCAGACGTTGCAGTCGATCATCGACGCGGAGCAGACGCCCCTGTCGATGGCCGACCGCACGCGGATCTCTCAGGAGGTCTCGGACGAGATCCTCGGCCACGGGCCGATCGAGCCACTGCTCCGTGACCCGGAGATCACGGAGATCATGGTCAACGGGCCGTCCAGCATCTTCGTCGAGCGCGCCGGCAAGATCTTCCCGGTCCAGGCCACCTTCGTCTCGGACGCCCACCTCCGGCGCACGATCGACAAGATCGTGGGCCGCGTCGGCCGCCGCATCGACGAGGCCAGCCCCCTGGTGGACGCCCGCCTGCCCGACGGGTCTCGAGTCAACGCGGTGATCCCGCCGATCGCCCTCGACGGTTCGATGCTGACGATCCGTAAGTTCTCCCCGGATCCGTTCACCGACCGAGACCTCCTGGCCTTCGGCACCTTCTCGCCGCAGGTCCGCGAGCTTCTGGACGCCTGCGTCCGCGGCCGCCGCAACATCATCATCTCCGGCGGTACCGGCTCCGGGAAGACGACGACACTCAACGTGCTCTCGAGCTACATCCCGTCCGACGAGCGAATCATCACCATCGAGGACGCCGCCGAGCTCCAGCTCAACCAGAAGCACGTCCTGCGCCTCGAGGCGCGCCCGTCCAACATCGAAGGTCGCGGCCAGGTCGCGATCCGCGACCTGGTCAAGAACGCCCTCCGTATGCGTCCGGACCGGATCGTCGTCGGTGAGGTGCGCGACGGGGCGGCGCTCGACATGCTCCAAGCGATGAACACCGGTCACGACGGCTCGATCACCACCGTGCACGCGAACAGTCCGCGAGACAGCCTTTCACGGCTCGAGACCATGGTGCTGATGGCCGGCGTGGAGCTGCCGATCCGCGCCATTCGGGACCAGGTGAGCAGTGCGATCGACCTGGTGGTCCAACAGGCTCGAATGCGTGACGGCAGCCGCCGGATCGTCGCCATCAGCGAGGTCGAGGGGATGGAGGGTGACGTCATCACCCTTCAGGACCTCTTCACCTTCGACTACGCCGCGGGTAGGGACGAGAACGGCCGCTTCCGCGGCGGCCTGATCAGCACCGGCTTGCGGCCCAAGTTCACGGAGGCCCTGCACGATCAGGGCATCGACCTGCCCTCGAGCATGTTCGTCAGAGGGCTTGGATGACGAACAAGCGTATGCGCCTGGGCCTGGCCGGGCTCCTCGCCATGGCCCTCGCGCTGCTCGGCGGCGGGGTCGCGAACGCCGCCGACGGTGATGCCTCGCTCAGCTCGGTGACCCGGAATGCCGACGGCTCCATCAATGGCGTCCTCACCGTCCAGCCGTTCGGGAACACGCCGGCGGTCGTCGACACGGGCTCGCTCGTGCTGACGGCGGACGGCCGGGACTTCCCCGCGAAGGCGCAGTCGGCCACCTCCGTCGAGCGCTCGGCCATCCTGCTCATCGACCGAAGCGGGTCGATGAGGGAGACCGGCATGGCGACCGTCCGGTCATCGGTCCAGCAGTTCCTCCAGATCGTCCCCAAGGACATCAAGGTCGGCGTCGTCTCGTTCGCCGACACGCCCACCTTGGATGTTGCCCCGACGCAGGACCACGCCGCCATCCAGGCGGCCGTCGACGGCCTCAAGTCGTCGGGGGATACCGCTCTCTACGACGGACTCGGCCTGGCCATCGACACGCTCGGCGCTGCCGGCGACCGCAGCATCGTCCTGCTCAGCGACGGCAAGGACACCATCAGCACCCTGAAGGCGCAGCCCGCCGAGCAGAAGCTCAAGGCGAGCGGGGTCCAGGTCCAAGTGATCGCCTTCAAGACCAGCTACACCGACAACCTCGCGCTCGGGTACCTCGCCGCCGCGGGGCAGGGCTCGGTCACTCCCGTCGAGAACGCCAAGGGTGTGGCGGACGCCTTCTCCTCAGCGGCCAAGGCGCTTGACAGCCAGGTGTCCTGGACTGCGCCGACGCAGGGTCTCTATGGGCGGCTGGACGTCACTCTGCGAGGTACCGCGAACGGGAAGCCCTTCAGCGCGACTTCCACCGTTGACTTCGGTGCGGAGCCGACGTCGACGCCAACCGGCTCCGTCGACAGCGGCTCCTGCGCCGGGCAACGGCTCCTCCGCCAACGTCCCGCCGGCCGAGGCGGCTGCCGCTCCGGCGGATACGTCACTGATGGGCCGGCTGTCCGCGCAAACCCTGCTCGGCCTACCGCTGCCGGTGGCGATCGCGGCGCTGCTGTTGTTCGTCGCGTTGCTCCTGCTCGTCACCGCCCTGTTGTCGCCGGCGTTCAAGTCGAAGCGTCGTGAGCGGGTCGAGTCCATCGAGCAGTACGTCACGCAGACCAGCCGGCGGGCCGTCGAGAGCGTCCGCACGACGAACGTCAGCGGCATCGCCGATCAGCTCATCCAGCTCGGCGACCGGGTCGTCGAGGGGCGTGAGTCCACCCCGAGGACGGTACAGCTCCTGCAGCGCGCCGACCTGCCCTGGCGGGCGGGCGAGTGGGCGGTGCTTCGCGTCATCTCGATCGTCGTCGGGCTGTTGCTGGGCATCCTGCTCATCCACGGGGACGGCCTGATGACCTTCCTCGGGGCACTTCTGGGTATCGTCGTCGGGCTCATCATGCCGCCAATGGTGCTGAAGTACCTCGCCGGGCGCCGGGCCCGCAAGTTCGAGCGACAGCTGCCCGACGTGCTCACCCTCGTCGCCAGCAGCCTGTCGACCGGATTCTCCCTACCGCAGGCCCTCGACGCGGTCGCGCACGACGTGGCGCAGCCGGCGGCCAAGGAGTTCTCGCGGGCCATGGCGGAGACGCGCATCGGGTCCGACATCGAGGAGGCCCTCGAGCGGATGGCCGACCGGATGGACAGCAAGAACATGCGCTGGGCGGCTATGGCCATCCAGATCCAGCGCAAGGTCGGTGGCAACCTCGGCGAGACGCTGCGAACCACCGCGACGACGCTGCGGGAGCGCGAAGCGCTGTTCCGTCACGTGCGCGCGCTGTCCGCCGAGGGCCGGCTCTCCGCGGTGATCCTCATCGCGCTGCCGATCGTCATCTTCCTGTGGATGCTCTATGTCAACTACGAGTACGTCTCGATGCTCTGGCAGAGCCTCATCGGCCTCGCCATGGTGGTCATCGCGCTGATCCTCATGGTCATCGGCGTGATCTGGATGCGCAAGGTCGTCGAGGTGGAGGTCTGATGACCGCACAAACGGTGCTCATCGCTGGCGCGGTCCTGATCTTCGTCGCCATCGTCGTGATCGTCGGCAGCCTCGTGATCGGCGCGAGCGAACCGCAGGGTGTCGCACGGAGCCTGGCGATCATCGAGCGCCAGATCACCCACAGCGAGGTGGGCAAGAGCGAGCTGCCGGCCCGTGATCGCCTGATCACCCCGGCACTGGACCGGTCGCGTCGGCTCGGACTGGCCTTCTCGCCACGGGGGACTTCCGACCGCCTGACCCGGATGCTCGATGTCGCGGGGAACCCACCCGACTGGCCGGCCGAGCGCGTCCTGGGGGCCAAGGGCATCCTGATGATCCTCTTCGCGGTCATCGGCCTGCTGCTCGGCGGCTTCTCGCTGACCGGGATCATCATCGCTGTGGCAGCCGGCGCCTTCGGGCTCTTCCTTCCAGACTTGCTCGTCTACAACGCCGGGCTCAAGCGTCAGGACCAGCTGCGCACCGGCCTTGCTGACGCCCTCGACATGCTCACGGTGTGCATGGAGGCCGGCCAGAGCTTCGACGGCGCGCTACTCCAGGTGGCTCGGTCGGTCGAGGGCCCGATCGCCGGTGAGTTCGCCCGGGTGCTCTCCGAGATCCAGATCGGCAACACCCGCGGTCAGGCGTTCCAGGGCATGGGCGAGCGCACCACGCCGCCGGAGGTCAAGACCTTCGTCAGCGCGATCGTGCAGGCCGACCGCCTCGGCCTGCCCATCGCCAACGTGCTGCGCGAGCAGGCCAAGGAGATGCGCCTGGTTCGCCGTCAGCGGGCGGAGGAGAAGGCCCAGAAGGTGCCGGTGAAGATCCTCTTCCCGATGCTGTTCTGCATCTTCCCGGCCCTGATGGTCGTCGTCATCGGCCCCGGCATCATCCGCATCATGGGGATGTTCGCCGGCTTCTGATCGGGATCCGGCCCCCGGTCACCACAACGAGAGGGCCGGTATGCGGGAGCCCCACCCGCGTACCGGCCCTCTTCCGTTGTCTGGTGGAAGACCTATCCCAACCGATTCAGGGCTGGGACTTGACGAAGCCCAGCTTGATCGCGGCCATGACGGCGCTGGCGCGGTTGTGGGCCCCAAGCTTGGAGTAGAGCTTGGCGATGTGGGTCTTGACGGTCGACTCGCTCATGTAGAGCCGCTTGGCCATCCCCGCGACCGAGTCTCCGACAGCCAGCCGCTCGAGGACCTCCATCTCGCGGGCGGTCAGGTTGGGCTTGACCTGCGTCGAACGCCTGCGCAGCGCGTCCGCGAGGCCCACCGCGGTGAACGAGTCAGGTGCTGCAGCCGCTCGACGGACCATGGCGAGCACCTCCTCCGATGAGGACGTCTTGAGGACCAGTGACGACGCACCGGCGTCGAGCGCCGCCAACAGCGTCTCGTCGTCGTTGTGCATCGTCAGGACGACGATGCCCATCGTCGGACGCTTGGCGCGGACCGCCGTGACCAGGTCCAGGCCCGACCCGTCGCCCAGCGACACGTCGACGACCATGACGTCGGCGCGGACGGCGTCGGCCAGCCGGACACCCTCGGCGAGGCTGGACGCCTGACCGACGACGTTGAGACCGCCGTCGGTGAGGAGGTGGGCGACGCCATCGCGCACCAGCGGGTGGTCGTCGATCAGGAGAACCGTGACCGCGGCGTGGCGGGCGGGGGAGCCGGCAGAAGAGGTCATCGCAGCGTCCTTGAGGCCGATCATGACGGTTGGGGGAGCCTTTCATCGAGAACCGCCGACGCCTCGGGCACGGCGGTGAGGTACACGGAGATTTCAGTGCCTGACGACGAATCCGTGACCGCGACCACGGCCCCGAGCGACGTCGGAAGGTGAGGGGACAGCTCTGATTCGGTGAGGCGGGTGGTCCCGGATTGCCGCAGTACCATCCGGGCGTCCGGGGCCTGAGTCCGCAGGGAGACCTCGACCTCCAGATCCTCGGTCTGAGCCGCCCGGCGGGCGTCGGCGAGGAAGTCGAGGAAGATCCGGTAGAGGCCGGTCTCGACGTGCGCGGGCAGCCGGAACGACGACTCGGAGAGCCTGAGGGTCACGCCGGCCCCGGTCGCTGCGCCGAACACCTGCAGCTGTGAGGTGATTGCCGCACCCAGCCCACCGTCGGGCCGGACGGTGAGGCGCAGGTCGCCGATGTGGGAGCGGACATCGGCGAGGATGCGGCTGACCTCGGTTCGGACCTGGGCGATCTCGGGGCGCAGCTCGTCGTCCGGCAGCCGCTTGAGCCGGTCGACGCGGAAGCCCAGGGCGACCAGCTCCTGCGCCATGCCGTCGTGGATCTGGCGAGCGAGACGTTCGCGCTCCTCGATCCCCGCCCGCTCCCGCAGCCCGCCGAAGGCGAGAGCCACGGCGACGAGCCCCTGGTGCTGGCGGGCCACGGCAGACGTGGCCGTGAGCAGCTCGGTCGGCGGAACTGCGCCACCCATTCCGTCGCTGATGACGATGCCGTACTGCCGTTCGCGGGCGTCGCGCAGCGGGATCGCGAGCTGCACGCGGCCGTCGTCGAGGATGACCAGGCCGGCACGGCCGTGGTGCCACGCGTCGCCGATGACTCCGTGGTCGTCGCGGGGATCGGGCCAGGGAACGCGGAGAGAGCCCTCGCAGGGCCAGCGGAACGGCACGGTCGGTCGGCGAGCCGATCAGCACACCCGACCGCGACCGTGAACCCGCGCTGGGCAGCGCATCGAGGACGTGCTCGGCGGACGTCGCGGGATCGAACCCGGCCCGCATCTCGGTGGCTAAACCTTCGAGGCGCGTCAGCAGCCAGCTGGCCTCGGCCGCCAAGGCGTCGTCCTTGGTCTGGTGTGGGGCGAGGTGGGCCGACCAGGCGGCCAGGGCGCCCAGGCAGACGGTGAGTGCCCCCCAAAGGACGAGAGACGCCGGTTCCAGGTCCATCGTCGTCGGCGCCGCCACAATCCACGCGACCACGGCAGGGGCGAGGAACACGGGAATGCAGGCGGCCACAGCCCGCCGACCCCATTCCTCACCGGCGCGGAAGAGCGGAACGATGATGAGGAGGAGCCCGCCGGCGCCGGCGGTCAGCGCGAGGCCCGCGATGGCGGCACCGGCCAGCGTCAGGGTCATGCCCAGCGCGCGGCGGTCCTGGGGGCGCATCGGCGCGATGGCCAGGGCGGCGCCGGTCCCGATGTCGGCCCCGAGCACGAGCAGAGCCCACGGAAGGACGCTCAGCGAGCTGCCGTGAACGGCGTTGACGAGCAGGACGATGACGACGACCGCGACCCGCAGGCGCGTGCCCGTGGAGAGCACCCGGCCAGAGCCCATTGACCGTCGTCCCTTCCTCATGTGAGATCCGCGTCCGGACCCCCGCATATGCTTCGGCATCGGTGCCGAGGGCGTGGCGGATTGCCGGAGTATGCCCTGAAAATGGTCCGAACGGGCCATGTCCACATCCTGCGACCGGCTCGTCCCGTTCCCCACAGGCTCGAGCCGCACTCGGCGCGACGCCGTCGGGAGCCACGAAGGTGGCTCCATGGCGACGACCACAACACTGACCGGCACCATCGCGCGAACGCTCGTCGAGGGCGGTAAGGCCATGGCCGACGCGCTGCTCGACCTCGGCCTCCCGAGCACCTGCGCGGCCTGTGACGAGCCCGGCGGACCGCTCTGTCCACCGTGCGAGAGGGATCTGCGGGCCGGTCTGTTCGACCGGCCACGGCGCTCGATGCCTGACCCGGTACCCATCCACCTGCCACCGGTCAGCAGCCGAGGCCCGTATGCGGGGGTGCTGCGACAACTGGTGTCCGCGTACAAGGACGACGGGCGGCGAGACCTCCGGCCCGTTCTCGCCCCGCTACTCGCGGAGTCCATGGCCGGTCGCGATCTCGGGACGCCCAGTGCGTGGTCGTGCCGATGCCGTCGTCCCGCGCGGCGGTCCGGCGCCGGGGAGACGACCCCGTGGCCGATCTCGTGACCGCTGCGGCCGCCGCAGGTTCCGGGCTGCCCCACGGTGCGGAGGGTGCTGCGGCCGCTCCGGAGGCTGGAGGACCAGTCCGCCCTGGACCGGCGCGAGCGCGCGCTGAACCTGTCCGGCGCATACGGGCTCCGCAGCGGCGGAGCAGCGGACATCCGGGGCCGGGCCGTGGTCCTGGTCGACGACGTCGTCACCACGGGGGCCACGCTGGCGGAGGCGGCTCGAGTCGTGCGAGCCAAGGGTGGGCTGGTGGTGGGCGCGGCCACCCTCGCCGCAACCCAGCGCCGAGCCTCGGGGCGGCACTCCTGAGGCATGGTGCCCGGTTCCGCCGGGCGGCTCTAAGGGTTACGGTCGTGACCAGGAGTCCGGCGTTGTCGCGGATGGGAGGTGGGCCATCGGTATCGAGGGCCTGCCAGGCCCGAGGCGAACCATCCCCAACAGCGAGGAGAACGACGTGGACAACGACGTGGACATCGTCGTGACCGGGCGACACACCCAGATCACGGACCGGTTCCGCCAGCACCTCGAGGAGAAGCTCTCCAAGGTGCCCCAGCTCCTGCCGCGAGTCTCACGGATCGACGTGGTCGTGACCCACGAGAAGGCCGTCCGCAACTGCGACGCCGTCGAGATCACGTGCCACGCGAAGGGGCCGGTCATCCGGGCCGAAGCCTGTACCGACGATCCCTACGCCGCGCTGGACATCGCCCTGGACAAGCTCTTCGAGCGCCTCCGCCGCGCGTCCGACCGCCGCCGGGTCTCTCGGACCGGGCGACGGGTGCCGGAGTCGGTGGCCCAGGCGACCGGCCGCCTGGCCGAGGGGGGTCCAGAGGGCGGGCTCCTGGAGGCCGAGACCGGCGCCACGTCGGCCGCGACCCCGGCGCCGAACGGCGCGTTCGGTGCCCTCGGCGACTCCCCGATCGAGGTCCGCGAGAAGGTCCACGCCAGCGCTCCGATGACGCTTGAGGACGCGCTGAACCAGATGGAGATGATCGGCCACGACTTCTTCCTCTTCCACGACTCCGACACGGGGCAGCCGAGCGTGGTCTACCGGCGCCGCGGCTGGTCCTACGGAGTCATCCACCTCAAAGTCGATGCCGCTGACGGCCAGTCCGAGCCGTCGGTCGGGGCGACCGCGGGCTGACCGGGCGCGGAAACCCGGTGCGAAGCAAACCGATCAGTGCGGCGTGCCGCCGTAGCGGGCCGTCGGCGTGGCGGCGCAGCCGCTGCAGCGTGGAATGATGCCCGATATGGGCAGCTGGGATGACGTGGGCGGTTCGACCGGTGTCGAGGGGCGGACGGGCACCGCCACGAGCATCGAGGCACAGGACGTCCAGGAGCCGATCCGCGTGCTGGTCGCCGACGACCACGTGCTCTTCCGCCGCGGCCTCGAGATGGTGCTGCAGGCCGAGGGCGACATCACCGTCGTCGGCGAGGCCGGTGACGGCATCGAGGCGCTCCGTCGTGCTGAGGAGCTGCTGCCCGACGTCGTCCTCATGGACGTGCGGATGCCCAAGCAGACCGGCATCGAGGCCTGCCTGGCCATCAAGGAGGCGGTGCCCTCCAGCCGGATCGTCATGCTGACGATCAGCGACGAGGAGACCGACCTCTTCGAGGCGATCCGGGCGGGCGCCAACGGCTACCTGCTCAAGGACATCCCCGGCGAGGAGATCGCTGCCGGGATCCGGGCCGTCCACACCGGCCATTCGCTCATCTCGCCGTCGATGGCCTCCAAGCTCCTGGCCGAGTTCGCCCAGATCAGCCGCCGCGAGGAGGAGGCGCCGAACCCGCACGCCCCCAAGCTCACCGCCCGTGAGGTCGAGGTGCTCCGCCTCGTCGCTCGTGGCATGGGGAACCGCGACATCGGCCAGCAGCTGTTCATCTCCGAGAACACCGTCAAGAACCACGTCCGCAACATCCTCGAGAAGCTCCAGCTGCACACGCGCATGGAGGCCGCGATGTATGCGGTCCGGCAGAACATCATCGACCCGCGCCAGAGCTGACCGTCAGACCTTCCTTCTAGGCTCGGCGGCATGCCGAGGCGCTCTCTGACGAACGCACAGGCGCGCCGCGTCGCCCTGGCCGCGCAGGGCTTCGCCGACCCGAGACCGGAGCCGTGGACCGCCTCGATGCGACACGTCCAGCGCGTCATCGACCGGGTCCAGGTCGTCCAGATCGACAGCGTCAACGTCGTGTCGCGCAGCCACTACCTGCCGTTCTTCGCTCGGCTCGGACCCTATGACCGCGACCTCGTGGACCGCGCCGCCAGCCGCGCCCCGCGTCGGCTCGTGGAGTCCTGGGCGCACATGGCCAGCCTCATCCCGCCGACGACCTGGCCGCTGCTCGACTTCCGGATGCGCCGGGCCGAGGAGGAGGCGTGGGGCGGGGCCAAGACGGTACGCCGTGAGTTTCCCGGTCTGGTCGACGCGGTCCTCGACGAGGTCGAGCGCCGCGGTCCGCTGACGTCGCGGGAGGCCGAAGCGGCGCTGGCGCACGACGCCCCCCGCAACCGTGACCACTGGGGCTGGAACTGGTCGGCGGTCAAGACCTCCCTGGAGCTGCTGTTCCGTGCCGGCCAGATCAGCTCGGCCGGCCGGACCAGCCAGTTCGAACGCCGGTATGCGTCGCTGGCCTCAGTCGCACCGCCCGCCATTCGCGACCTATGGGTCGACCCCAGCCGTCGCCCCGTGGAGGAGGAGGCGATCGTCGAGCTGGTCCGCCTCGCCGCGCGAGCCCACGGCGTCGGCACCGAGCTCTGCCTGCGGGACTACTTCCGGCTCAAGTCGGTCCAGGCACGCCCGGCCATCGCGCACCTCGTCGAGACCGGAGAGCTCGAACCGGTCACCATCATCGGCTGGGACAAGCCGGCCTGGCTGCACGCCGAGGCCCGGATCCCGCGCCGGGTCCACGCCGAGGCTCTGCTCAGCCCGTTCGACTCGCTGGTCTGGCAGCGCGAGCGCACGGAGGCGCTCTACGACCTGCGCTACCGCATCGAGATCTACACGCCGCAGCACCAACGGGTCCACGGTTACTACGTGCTGCCCTTCCTCTATGGCGACAACCTCGTGGGTCGCGTCGACCTCAAGGCCGACCGCGCGGCCGGCGTGCTGCGCCTGAACCAGGTCACCTGGCAACGGGACGCCCCGGCCGAGGCGCGTCCGGCACTGCTGCGCAACCTCGCCTCGATGGCGGACTGGCTCGGCCTCGACGACGGCGTCGTCGAGGCGGTGCCCGCGTGACGGAGAGCCCAGCCGTGGAGGACCGGGTGCGGGTCGTCGCGGTCATCCCCGCATACGAGCCAGGCCCGAACCTCCTCGAGCTGGTCGCCGCGCTCGTCCCTCAGGTGACTTCAGTGGTCGTCGTCGACGACGGCAGCCCCAGCGGTGGGGAGACCATCGACGCAGCCGCCGAGCGAGGGGCCCGCGTCCTTCGCCACGACACGAACCGGGGCATCGCCGCCGCCCTCAACACGGGCATCCACGCTGCCCTCACCGACGACGGCACCCTCGCGGTCCTGACCGTCGACCAGGACTCGCAGGTCCCTTCCGGGTTCGTCGGCGCGCTGGTCGACGGCTGGGAGCGCGCCGAACGGGACGGCGTGCGAGTCGGGCTGGTCGCCCCCGAGCGCGTCTCCGGCCTCCCGGCCCAGAAGTCCGGTCGCCCGCCGGTCCAGTCCGGCCTGCTCATCCCCGTGGCCACGTTCCGGCGAGTGGGCGACTTCGACGAACGCCTCTTCATCGACGGGGTCGACGACGACTACGCGCTGCGCTGCCTCGACGCCGGCCTCGGCCTGGTCGTCGCCGACGGCGTCACGCTCGGTCACCGCCTCGGCGACACCCACGAGGTCCACGTCGCCGGCCGCACCGTGACCCTGACCAGGTCGGCCCCGTTCCGCTACTACTACCTGACCCGCAACCGGATTCGTCTGGTCGGCCGGCACGCGCGCAAGCACCCGGGCTGGGCGGTCGGGCAGGTTGTCGGCGTCGCTGGCCACCTCGGCCTGGTGCTCGCCCTCGACCCCGAACGGGGGTCCCGGGCCCGCGAGGCGTGGCGCGGGGTGCGGGACGGCATCCGCGGAGCCACGGGTGCGCGACCGAACAGCTGACCCCACGCATACGCAATCTCCAGGTCAGGACATCAGACCGTAACGACTTTGTTCGCCAAGCCGTTTCCCCCGGCACCGCGCCGCTCTAGGCTGGCGGTTTCCCGACTGGAGGAGCTGTCAATGACCGTCGTGCGCGCCGCGCTGGTGCAGACCACTTGGACCGGCGACAAGGACTCCATGATCGACAAGCACGAGGAGTATGCCCGCGAGGCCGCCGCGCAGGGAGCTCAGGTCATCTGCTTCCAGGAGCTGTTCTACGGCCCGTACTTCTGCCAGGTGCAGGACTCCAAGTTCTACGAGTACGCCGAGGCGGTGCCCGGTCCCTCGACCGAACGCTTCCAGGCCCTGGCCAAGGAGCTCAAGCTGGTCATCGTCCTGCCGGTCTACGAGCGCGAGGAGCCGTTCCTCTACAACACGGCGGCGGTCATCGACGCCGACGGCAGCTACCTCGGCAAGTACCGCAAGCAGCACATTCCGCATGTCCGTGGCTTCTGGGAGAAGTTCTACTTCCGGCCCGGCAACGGCGGCTACCCCGTCTTCGACACGGCGGTCGGCAAGGTCGGCGTCTACATCTGCTATGACCGCCACTTCCCTGAGGGCTGGCGCGCCCTCGGTCTCAACGGCGCCCAGATCGTCTTCAACCCCAGCGCCACCAGCCGCGGCCTGAGTGAGTACCTCTGGTCGATCGAGCAGCCGGCGGCCGCCGTGGCCAACGAGTACTACGTCGGCGCGATCAACCGGGTCGGCATCGAGGACCTCGGCGACGACGACTTCTACGGCCAGTCCTACTTCGTCGACCCCGAGGGCAACTACGTCGGCGACAAGGGCGACCCGCACAAGCCGGAGCTCATCGTCCGCGACCTCGACCTCGACCTGATCCAGACCGTTCGAGAGCGGTGGGCGTTCTACCGCGACCGTCGGCCCGAGGCGTACGACGACCTGGTGCGGCCATGACCACACTGATCGCCGGCGGCACCGTCGTCTCGCCGACCGGCCGGGTCAGGGCCGACGTCCTCGTCGACGGCGAGACCATCGCCGCCGTCGTCGCGCCCGGCAGCACGGCGCTGGGCAGCGACCTCGCGAGCACCGCCGACACCGTCGTCGACGCGACCGGCAAGTACGTCATCCCGGGCGGCGTCGACTGCCACACCCACATGGAGCTGCCGTTCGGCGGCACCAACGCCTCGGACACCTTCGAGAGCGGGACGACCGCGGCGGCCTGGGGCGGGACCACGACGATCATCGACTTCGCGGTGCAGCGCACCGGCGAGCGGGTCCAGGACGGACTCGCCGCCTGGCACGACAAGGCCGCAGGCAACTGCGCGATCGACTACGGGTTCCACCAGATCCTCGGCGGCGTGGACGACGACGCGCTCAAGGCGATGGACGAGCTCGTGGCGGACGGGATCACCAGCTTCAAGCTGTTCATGGCCTACCCCGGCGTCTTCTACTCCGACGACGGCCAGATCCTCCGGGCGATGCAGCAGGCCCGTGAGAACGGCTCGCTGATCATGATGCACGCCGAGAACGGCATGGCCATCGACGTCCTCGTCGCCCAGGCGCTGGCCCGTGGCGAGACCGACCCGATCAACCACGGGCTGACGCGCCCGTGGGAGACGGAGGAGGAGGCCACCCACCGGGCGATCATGCTGGCGCGGATCACCGGCGCGCCGCTCTACGTCGTCCACATGAGCGCCAAGCAGGCGGTCGCCACCCTCGCGGCCGCCCGCGGCGAGGGCCTGAACGTCTTCGGCGAGACCTGCCCGCAGTACCTCTACCTCTCGCTCGAGGAGCATCTCGGCGCACCTGGGTTCGAGGGCGCGAAGTACGTCTGCAGCACCCCGCTGCGGTCCCGGGAGGAGGGGCACCAGGACGAGCTCTGGCGCTACCTGCGCACCGGGGACCTCAGCGTCGTCAGCACCGACCACTGCCCGTTCTGCATGAAGGAGCAGAAGGAGCTCGGTATCGGCGACTTCTCGAAGATCCCCAACGGGATCGGCTCGGTCGAGCACCGGCTCGACCTGCTCTACCAGGGCGTCGTCACCGGCGAGATCACCCTCGAGCGGTGGGTCGAGCTGTGCTCCACCACGCCGGCGCGGATGTTCGGCCTCTACGGGCGCAAGGGGGTCATCGAGCCGGGCGCCGACGCCGACATCGTCGTCTACGACCCGGAGGGCCACACGAGCATCGGGCTGGACAAGACGCACCACATGAACATGGACCATTCCGCGTGGGAGGGCTTCGAGATCGACGGGCACGTCGACGTCGTTCTCTCGCGGGGTTCGGTCGTCGTCAGCGAGGGGGAGTTCCGGGGCGCGAAGGGCCACGGGCAGTACCTCAAGCGCGGCCTCTCGCAGTACCTCCTCTAGGCGCGGGCGAGAACACGACCATGGACCTCGGCGTCGTCCTGCAGTGCAACCCGCCCGCGTCGCGCGTCGTCGAGCTCTGCCGTCAGGCCGAGAACTACGGCTTCTCGCACGCCTGGACGTTCGACTCCCACCTGCTGTGGGAGGAGCCCTACGTCATCTACAGCGCCATCCTCGCGGCCACCCGCAAGATCGTCGTCGGGCCGATGGTGACCAACCCGGCCACTCGCGACTGGACCGTCACCGCCTCGACCTACGCGACGCTGAACGAGATGTACGGCAACCGCACCATCTGCGGGATCGGCCGGGGCGACTCCGCCGTGCGCGTGACCAACGGTCGGCCGAGCACGGTCGCCGAGCTGCGCGACTCCATCGCGGTGATCCGCGGTCTCGCCAACGGTGAGGAGGTCGAGTACAAGGGCAGCCATCTGCGGTTCCCGTGGAGCCACCGCTCGACCCTCGACGTCTGGGTCGCCGCGTACGGACCGCGCGTCCTCCAGCTCACCGGCGAGGTCGCCGACGGGTTCATCCTCCAGCTGGCCGACCTGTCGATCGCCGAGTGGAGCATCGCCGCGGTCAAGAAGGCCGCCGCCGACGCCGGCCGCGACCCCGACGACGTCGCCATCTGCGTGGCCGCCCCCGCGTACATCACCGACGGGAGCGACGCGAGCCGGGCGCACGCCTACGACCAGTGCCGCTGGTTCGGCGGGATGGTCGGCAACCACGTGGCCGACATCGTCGCCCGCTACGGCGCCGACGGCGCGAACGTACCCACGGCGCTCACCGACTACATCAAGGGCCGCGAGGGCTACGACTACAACGAGCACGGCCGGGCGGGCAACACGCATACCTCGTTCGTCCCCGACGAGATCGTCGACCGGTTCTGCGTCATCGGCACCCTCGAGGAGCACCTCGCCAAGCTCGACGCGTTGCGCGCGCTCGGTGTCAGCCAGTTCGCCATCTACCTGCAGCACGACGCTCAGGACGAGACGCTGCGGGCCTACGGGCAGCACGTCGTCCCGGCGGTAGCGGAACGGGTGAGGGCGAAGACGTGACGGCGGCCACCGGGTGACCGCGACCGCGTATGCGCCGCCACACCTCGGCGGTGCGCTCGCCCGACGAGCGCTGGGACGGGTCGGTCTCGTCGTCGGGGCAGTGGTTGTCGTCGGACTGGTCTGGACCGGCTACAAGGCCATGGGCACGGCCACCGGAGGTGTCTGGCCGGGGACGTCGAGGGCCCTCCCGGTGCCGACCGACGACACGACGCTGCCCCCGTTCATGGACATCCTGCGGCGGTTCGGCGAGCCACAGCGCACTGGAGACCCGGTCCCGCTCTGGCAGTACCTCGTCGACGCATCACTGTTCACGTTCCGTGAGGCGTTCGTCGGGTTCCTCGCCGGCATCCTCATCGGGTTGGCGCTGGCGGTGCTGATGCTGCGGTCGCACTGGCTCGAGCGTGGCCTGTTGCCGTGGATCATCGTCTCGCAGACCGTCCCGCTCATCGCGCTCGCGCCGGTGGTCGTGGCGTGGGGCAACCAGCTGCCGTTCGGGTTCTGGCAGTCCTGGATGTCGGTGGCGGTCATCGCGACCTACCTCACCTTCTTCCCCGTGACCGTGAACGCCCTGCGTGGGCTGATGTCCCCGGGGCAGATGCCGCTGGAGCTGATGCGCTCGTACGCGGCGACGGACCGGGCCACGCTGGTGAAGGTCCGGTTCCCGGCCTCGGTGCCGTATCTGATCCCCGCGCTGAAGCTGGCCGCCACCGCGTCGGTCGTCGGCGCGGTCGTCGGGGAGATCTCCGCCGGGCTCCGGGGCGGACTGGGCCGGCTGATCATCGACTACTCACAGCAGTACCTCACCGACCCGGCTCGCCTCTACTGCGCGGTCATCGCCGCCGGAGTTCTCGGCATCGTCTTCGTCGGGCTCATCGACGTCCTCGACCGCGTGCTGATGCGCGGCCGTCCCCGGGAGACCACGTGACGACGCCTGACCAACCCGGTCCCGCCATCTCCGTCAGCGGCGTCGACAAGGTGTTCAACCCCGGCCGCAAGGGCGAGGTGACCGCCCTGACCGGCATCGACCTCGACGTCGCACCCGGTGAGCTGGTCTCCCTGATCGGCCCGTCCGGCTGCGGGAAGTCCACTCTGCTTCGGCTGGTCGGCGACCTCGAGACACCGACCGCCGGCGCGGTCGAGGTCAACGGCAAGCCGGCGCGGCAGGCCCGGCTCGACCACGACTACGGGATGGCGTTCCAGCAGGCCGGGCTCTTCGACTGGCGCACGGTGGCGGCGAACGTCGAGCTCCCCCTGGAGCTGCTCGGCTGGGACTCGGGCCGCCGGCGCGAGCGGTCGCGCGAGCTGCTCGAGCTGGTCCACCTGGAGGACTTCGCCGGTCACCGGCCCTGGGAGCTGTCCGGCGGCATGCAGCAGCGCGTCGCCATCGCCCGCGCCCTCGCCATGAAGCCCCGGATCCTGTTGATGGACGAGCCGTTCGGCGCCCTGGACGAGATGACCCGGGAGCACATGCAGTCGGAGCTGGTCCGCATCCAGGCCGAGACCGGCGCCACGGTCGTCTTCGTCACGCACTCGATCCCGGAGGCGGTGTTCCTCTCCAACCGGGTCATCGTCATGTCGCCGCGACCGGGCCGGGTCGCCGAGGTCGTCGACGTCGCGCTGGGCGAGCGCGGCGAGGCGACGCGGGCGGACGACCGGTTCTTCGCCGCGGTCAGGTCGGTGCGCGGCGCCCTTCGCGGTTCGGGCGCTCCGGCGGTCGCCGAGTCCGCGAGGGAGGTGGGCGTCGAGTGACCGCCCCCACCGTCACGGAACCCACGACGTCACCGAACGCCGTCGACGCGGCGGCGCCGTGGGGCCGGGGTATGCGGTCTCTCGTCGGGTCGGTCTGGCCGGCCATCATCGTGGCGGTCGTCGGGCTGGTGCTCTGGGAGCTGATCGTCACCGTCTTCCAGATCCAGAAGTTCCTCGTCCCCAAGCCCTCGGCCGTGGCCGTCGCCTTCGTCGAGTCGTTCCCGCAGATCCTCGACGGGCTGCGCAAGACCGGGTACGTCGCGGTCACCGGCCTCGTGGCCGGCGTCATCATCGCCGTCGTGATGGCGTTGCTGTGCACCCGGTTCCGGCCCCTCGCCTCCGCACTGACGCCTCTTGCCGCGGCGCTCGCGGCGACGCCGATCGTGGCGCTGGCCCCGGTGTTCTTCAAGTGGTTCGGCCAGGTCGAGCCGACGGCGAAGCAGGCCGTGGTGGCCGTCGTCGTCCTCTTCCCGGTCTTCGTCTCGACCTCCAAAGGCCTGCTCCAGGTCCAACCGGTGCACCTCGAGCTGATGCGCACGTATGCGGCGGGTGGCTGGCGGGTGCTTCGTGAGGTCCGAGTGCCGAACGCCCTTCCCTACTTCTTCACCTCGCTCAAGGTGGCCGCCTCGCTGAGCGTCATCGCCGCGATCGTCGCGGAGTACTTCGGCGGCGAGCAGGGGACCCTCGGCGGGATCATCACTCAGAGCGCCGGGCTCTCCCGCTACGACCGGGCGTGGGCGGCCGTCATCGCCGCCGCCCTGCTCGGGATGGCGCTGTATGCGCTCGTGCTGCTGATCGAGCGCCTCGTCCTTCGCGGCACGACCCCTCCCACGACCGACCGCTGACCCCGCATACCGACGAGCCCACACCCACCCCTTGGAGGACGGCATGAGACCAACCACCCGGACATCCCGAGTGCGGATCGGCGTGATCGCCACGGCCGCCGCGCTCCTTCTCGCCGCGTGCGGCACCGGCGGCACGAGCGACGGCGGCGGAGCAGGTGGTGGCGGCACCGCTGCGACCAATGCCGCCTGCTCGACGACGACCAAGGTCAAGCTGCAGCTGCAGTGGGTGGCGCAGAGCCAGTTCGCCGGCTACTACGCGGCCAAGGACACCGGCCTCTGGGCCAAGGAGTGCCTGGACGTCACCATCGTCGAGGGCGGCGTCGACATCGTGCCGCAGACCCAGCTGGCGACCGGCGCCGTCGACTTCGCGATCGCCTGGGTTCCCAAGGCGCTCGCCTCGCGCGAGCAGGGGGCGAAGATCACCGACATCGGCCAGATCTACCAGCGCTCCGGCACGTTGCAGGTCTCGTGGAAGGACTCGGGCCTCACCACCGCGGCGAGCCTCGCCGGCAAGAAGGTCGGCAACTGGGGCTTCGGCAACGAGTTCGAGCTGTTCGCCGGCCTGCAGAAGGCCGGGATCGACCCGAAGTCCGGGGTCACCCTGGTCCAGCAGCAGTTCGACATGGCTGCCCTGCTGAGCAAGCAGATCGACGCCGCCCAGGCCATGATCTACAACGAGTACGCCCAGGTGCTCGAGCAGAAGAACCCCGCGACCGGTGCGCTCTACCAGCCCAGCGACCTCAACGTCATCGACTGGAACAAGGACGGCGTCGCGATGCTCCAGGACGCCATCTGGGCCAACACCGACAAGCTGAAGAACGACACGGCGTACCAGGACACGGCGGTCAAGCTGCTCAAGGGCGCCATCGCCGGCTGGGTGTACTGCCGTGACAACTTCCAGCCCTGCGTCGACATCGTCCTGAAGAACGGCCCCACGCTCGGGGCGTCGCACCAGGCGTGGCAGCTGGCCCGGGTCAACGAGCTGGTCTGGCCGTCGCCCGCCGGGATCGGCGTCGTCGACAAGGCCCTCTGGGACCAGACGGTGTCCGTCGCCACCAGCCAGAAGGTGGTCACGGCCGCACCCGACGCCGATGCCTACTCGAACACGTACGTGCAGAAGGCGGTCGACGCCCTCAAGGCCAGCGGTGTGGACGTGACCGGAGCGTCGTACAAGGCGCCCGAGGTGACCCTCAAGGAGGGCGGCAAGTAGGCCGACGCGCAGCAGGACGTCCCCCGGTGGTCGGCGGGGGACGTCCTTCGCGGTCAGCCGAACATCGGTCCGAGGTTGGCCTTGGTCCGGTCGGTGGTGCAGTGCAGCCGGACGACGAGCTCCCGGGGCTGTAGGGGATCCCAGTTGGTGGCGCTCGCGCTGAAGCCGTCGATGCCGTGCACACCGGACATCAGCGTGGGACCCTCCTCCCAGTAGCGCGTCTGGTTCCAGGGGATCGAGACGCCGACCAGCCCAGGCTCGATGATCTCCACCCCCAGCGGCACGATTCGTCCGGGCGCGAGGTCCTCCCGTGTCAACCACCCGTCGCCGCACGAGGCGGAGGGGATGCTCACGGAGCCCCAACCCTTGATGGTCTCCCGAAACGCGTCAACCGTGTAGTCCGTAGAGCCTGACGCTGCCGCCGACGTGGCACTGGCCCCGACGATGCCGACGGTGGCTGACGCGATGACTACCGCCAGCGCCAGACGTCGTCGCAGTGTGGTCCTCATCGTGAATCTCCTCTCCTGTTCGTGGTTCCGGAGCCGGCGCGCACTCAGCTGTAGGGCGACGGGTCCATGTACGCCTTGGTCAGGTCAGTGGTGCAGTGCAGCCGGATGATCAGCTCCTTGCTGCTGAACGGGTCCCAGTTGGTGGCGGTCGAGAACCCGCTGTCGGGGTCGGTGCTCGTGACCGGGTAGTGCTGCTTGTTCCACCAGTCCGTGACGGGCGTGTTCTTCACCGCGGCGATGGTGACGCCGATGGCGTTGGGCTCCAGGACCTCGACACCCTTGGGAACGATGCGACCGGGGGAGAGGTCGACGTTCGTGAAGTACCCGCTCGGGCAGGAGAGGGCCGGGATCGAGATGGAGTCCCAGGGCTTGATCGTCTCCCGAAACGCCTCGAACGAGTAGGAGTCCGTGCTCGTGCTCGAGGCCGTCGCGGCGCCGACGCCGACTCCGGTGACGACGCCCGCGGCAGTGGCAGTGGCGAGGGCGATCTTGGCGGTGAGGCCGAGGCGGGGGCCGGACTTCCGGCGTGTGGTGCGGTTCATGGTGAGTGTCCTTGGGTGTGTGGGTGGCGCGTTTGAGCGCCGGATCAGGGGAAGGGCAGCGGGTCGGAGTAGGGGAGGGTGATGTTGGCCTTGCCCCAGTCGAGGGTGCAGTGCAGGTTCACCACGAGCTCATGGCTGGTGAAGGGATCCCAGTTGGTCGCGGTCGACGCGCCCTTGGAAGCATCGGTGCCGTTGTGCAGCCACACCTCCGTGCCCTTCGGGTTGTGCGACTGGTAGGCCGAGTGGGTGATGGTGGTGCCGATCCACGCTGAGTCACCGGTGATCTCGACACCGCGCGGCACGATGCGCCCGGGCGATACGTCCGTGTTCTCCAACAGGTAGTTGGTGCCGCACGAGGTCGACGGGATGGTGATGGAGTCCAGGGGTTTGATGGTCGCCCGGAACACCTCCACGGTCTTGTCGGTGGGTGCCGGCTGCGGTGCGGCATCGGTAGCCGAGGCCGCGCCCGCACTGGCGGCGATGATCCCCGCGCTGGCGGCCGTGGCGACGAGGCCGGCGATGGCCAGCCGGCGTCGGGATCCGCGGCCCTTGGGGCTGTTGGTGCTGTTCATGCGCTTCATGATGCAATCTCCTTTGTTGTCAACGGTTCTGGTGCGAAGGGGTTAGAAGGGGGACTCGCCGAGGTCCTTGACGACGGCGTGGTCGGTGTCCCACGTGCAGTGGAGCTTGACGACGACCTCGCGGCTGGTGAACGGGTCCCAGTTGGTCGCGCCGGAGTAGCTGTGGTCGGCGTCCGTGCCCGAGATCGGCTGGATCAGCCGGCCGTTCTCGACCCACACCGGGCCGTCCCCGTGGGTGATCGTGACTCCGACGCCACCGGGCTCGACGACCTCGACGCCGCGCGGCACCATCCGGCCAGGGGAGTAGTCCTGGTTGTGCAGGTAGCCGGTCGGGCACATCAGAGACGGGATCTTGATGGAGTCCCAGGGCTTGACGGTCTCCCGGAAGACCTCGTAGGTGGTGACAGTGGGCTCCGAGGTGGAGGCGGAGTCGGCCGTGGCAACCGCGCCACCGATCGCGGTGAACGCAAGCGCCGTGGCGGCCACGAGCGCGACTCGAGCGGTCGGGTTGAGTCGACGGTCAGACATATGAATCTCCTTGGTATGGAACAACATCCGTTACCAAGAAGTATTCGGGCGAGGCACCTCGCGCGTTGTCGGCCGACCTGACGACAGGGCGGATGACCGCGTTGCTCCGGTCGGTCGACGATGCCGTGGGGTCAGCCCCACGTCGAGGGTCAGCGGTTGAGGTAGCGCACCACGGCGAGGACCCGGCGGTGCTCGTCCGCGGAGGGTGGGAGCTCGAGGGTCTGGAAGATCAGCCCGATGCTGCGGTCGACGGCCTTCTCGGTCACGCCCAGCTCGCGAGCGATCCGCCCGTTGCTGAACCCCTGGGCCATCAGCTGGAGAACCGCGAGCCGGCGAGGAGTGAGCAGGCCGATGCCGTGGTCCTGATGGTCCCGTACCCCCCGACGGACCAGGGTGGAGATCACCTCGGGGTCGATGCTCGACCCGCCGGCCACGACCCGCTGGACCGAGTCCAGGAACTCGTCGAGGTCCATGACCCGGCTCTTCAGGAGGTACCCGACGCGCTCGGCTCCGAGTGACAGGAGCTCGAGAGCGCCGGGAGTGTCGATGTGCTGCGACAGGACGATGACCGCGATGTCAGGGAGCTCCCGCCGGATCTGGAGCGCGGCCGCGATGCCGTCCCGCGTGAACGTGGGCGGCATCCGGATGTCGGTCACGACGACGTCGGGATGATGCTCCCGGACCTTCTCGAGGAGGTCGTCGCGGTCGCCCGCCTGGGCGACCACCTCGAACCCCTCGTCCCCGAGGATGCGGGCGATCCCCTCCCGAAGGAGGACGTCGTCCTCGGCGATGATCAGGCGCATACGAACTCCGCCCGCAACGTCGTCCCCCCGGCCAGGCCCGGCTGCAGAGTGACGGTGCCGTCCAGGGCTGCGACGCGGTCCTGCAGGCTGCGCAGTCCGAAGCCCGGGGCGGCGTCCGCCACACCCCTGCCGTCGTCCGTCACGGTGACCTCCAGTCGTCCGTCCGTGGCCGCGAGGGTGACCGTGACCTCTTGCGCGTCAGCGTGTTTCACCGCATTGGTCAGCGCCTCGGCAACGACGAAGTAACCGGTCGACTCGACCTCGGCATCCATCCGGTCGAGGTGCCCGACGACGTCCACGCGCACCGGCATCGGCATCTGGTCGGCCAGGGCGATGACCCCCGCGTGGAGACCGCGCTCCTGCAGCGTCGTCGGCATGATCCCCTGCACCAGCGCGCGCAGGTCGTCGAGCAGAGTCCGCATCTGCTCCGTCAGCCGCGTCCCCACCGTCCTCACGAAGTCAGCATCCTCCGCGCGGCGAGCGATCCGCTGCACCTCGAGCCCGGCGAGGACGATGCGTTGCTGCGCGCCGTCGTGGAGGTCGCGGGCGATCCGTCGGCGTTCCGCGTCCGCGGCGACGACGAGGCGGCGCCGCGAGGTCCGGATCTCCGCGGCCTGCTCGTCGAGCTGCTGGACGGCGGCCCGGAGGTCGACGACGAGCCTCCGGTTGTCGATCGCGAGCTGCAGCGGTGCGGCGACGGTCGAGACGACGCCGGTGTCGGCGATGAGCGTCCGGTCGTAGCGGAGGCCGCCGACCGGCTGCGGACCGGTGCCGACGGGCCACCACCCGACGTCGGCCAGGATCTCGTACGGCGTCCCGTCGCTGTCGACGAAGCCGGCTCCGTCCGGTCCCGTCGACCACAGCACCCGGGCGCTGGGGTCGCCCAACGCGCGGACCATGAGGCCGTCGAGCAGGCGAGGCTCGGCGGACGCTTCGGCGATCCCGAGAGCCACCTCCTCCACCTCGCCGGCGCGACCGAAGGCACCGACGGTCAGCGCGACCACGAAGGCGATCGGGATGCCGCAGAGCATCGCGAGCTGGACGATCAACACGGCATCGAGGACCGCGACGCTCGGGTTGGTGTGCGTGATCGCGATGCAGATGAGGATGACGGCGACCGCGAAGCAGCCGTACCCGAGGAACGGAAGCAGCTGTCGCCGGACAACAGCCGGCGTGGTCGCGAGGCGGCGGCTGGCCAGCACGAAGGTGACCACCATGGTCGTCAGCCCCACGACGGTCTGAGTCCACTCGATCGCCGTCGCGATGTCGCCCGGACCCACCAGGTCCTGGGCGACGGGCGGCACGAGTGACACCGTGTATGCGACCGCCACGGTGACGCGCGCCGCCCGCCCGACCAGCCGACCCGACGGGAAGGCCAGGAGGAGGTGCATCAGCAGTGCCAGGGGAAGCGCGTCCAGGAGCACTCCGACGTGGCGCAGGACCTCGATCTCGTCGTCCTGCATGCCCGCGGCCCACAGGGCCACCGCCGTGGCGACCATCAACCGACCCGTCGCGTTGTGCGGCCGGCGATGCCACGCGAGGAGCCCGGTGATCGTGAAGGCGGCTACCGCCACGCCGTCCACGATCTCGGCGACGCTCGCGCGCGAGGTGCCAGGCACGGCGACCTCGACGAGCACGAGCAGCGTCAGCAACACCCCGATCGCGAGAAGCGCGTCACGCAGGCTCGTTCCCGGGGCGGCCGACGCGGACCGGCCGGGCGACCCGGCTACCGATGTCATGTGCACAGGATCGACGGGATGGCGTCGCCGCGCACCCACATCGGTCTCCGCGCGCCGCGTTTCCTCGAGCGGCGGTCGTCAGTGCGTGTCGTCCGGATCGTCCTCAGCATCGCCGTCGGTGAGGAGCAGGTCGTAGTCGACGAGGTCGTCGTAGGAGCCGTCGCCGAGCCGCTCGGCCTGACGTTCCACTCCGGTCCGGCGGAACCCGTTCGCCTCGGCGACGTGCTGAGAGGCGCCGTTGCCGGCTGCCGCCTTGAGCGCCAGGCGCCGCAGCCCGAGACCGCCCTCGGCGACGGGTCTGAACGCGTGCCGGACCAGGAGTCCGACCGCCTCGGTCGTGACCCCGGTGCCGCGGGCCGCGGGATGCGCCCAGTACCCCACCTCGCCGGTGGTCGGGTCGGGCCCCCCGAGACCCATCAGCGCGATCGATCCCACGCACGCGTCGTCGTCCGGGCTCGCCATCGCGAGGAACAGACCAGTCCCGACAGCCGCTTCACCTCGACACCGGCGGATGTATGCGGCGGCCTGGTCGAGCGTGTAGGGGTCGGGAAGCGCGCGGAGCCACTGCCGGGCGCGCTCGTCGGTGCATCCCTCCACCACGCGCTCCGCGTCGTCGTCGCGCCACGGACGGAGCCGGACGCGGTCGCCCTCGAGGGTCACGTCGTCGACCCGCTGCGGGCGCCGGTCCACGCGCTCGTCGGTCGCCAGCAGCTCGAAGAAGGCGCCGTCGGTGACGTCGCCATCCGCGTTCCGGAAGGCGTGGCGGTCCTGGCCCCAACGGCGGAACCCGGCCCGCAACAGGAGCGCCTGCGACGCAGCATTGTCCAGGTCGGTCGCCGCGTAGAGCCGCGCGAGGCCCATCCCACCCTCCGACACGGGCGCGAAGGCGTGGTCGATGATCACCGGCATGATCTCGGGCAGCACGCCCTTCCCGCGGGCCGTCGGGTGCAGCCAGTAGCCGATCTCGGCCTGGAACCGGTCCGCGACGGGGTCCAACCTGAACACCGTGAGGTTGCCGAGGGCGTGGTCGGTCTCGCGGTCGGCGATGGCCCAGTTGAGGTGCTCGTCGGCGTCCTGCCCGAGCTCGCGGCGGCGCAGCCAGCTCGGGAAGCTCGCCGCGTCGGGGTGGGCCCCCGGCGGCATGAACCGCAGGCTCGCGGCGTCGGGTGCCTCGTCCGGCTCAGGGACGTCGTCCGCGGTCCAGGGGCGCAGCCGGAAACGGTTCGTCTCGATGACGGGGAGTGCGCCGGGCTCGACGCGCTGCGCCTCGCGGTCGTCGGCGGCCAGCAGGTCGAACACCAGGGCGTCGTCCGGCCCGCCGTTCACCTGGATGGCCTGGCGCTCCGTCCCGGCGAGACGGAAACCCGCGCGGCGCAAGACTCGAGCCGAGGCGCGGTTCCCGGCGGCGCAGCCCGCGGTGAGCTGGTGCAGACCGAGACCGCCGTCCTCGACCGGGCGCCACGCATACGGGATCACGAGCTCGAGCGCTCGACCGACGATGCCCCGGCGTCGAGCGTTCGGCAGGAGCCAGTAGCCGAGGATGCCGGTCCCGCCGAACAGCGGCACGTCGAGCCGGGTGACGTCGACCCCGCCGAGCAGGGCGTCGGTCGCGGCGTCCGCGACGGCGATCGACAGCGCACTCCCCGCGGCGCTGCGGTCCCTCTGGGTGAGCAGCCACGCCGGAAAGGTCTCCGGCGTCGGGAGGCCCGCCGAGTACGCGGCCGCCTCGGCGTCGGGCTCGGCCGGCATCGACGAGGCGTCGTCGTCGCGGAACGGACGGAGCCGGAACCCGTCGCCCTCCAGGGTGGGGGCGGTCAGCCAGCGCGTGGACGGCTCCATCGGCTCGCCGGCGAGGAGCCGGCCGGCCCAGAAGTCCCGAACGGTCCCGTCGACCACGTTGGTCACCGGGCCGGAGATGCGGAACCCGAGTCGCCAGGCCACCTTGCGGGAGCCGTAGTTGCCCGCGAGCGCGTGCCAGAAGGCGACCTCGGCGCCCGAGTCGAACGCATGCGTGAGCGCCAGCCGCAGCGCACGCGTGATGACGCCACCACCGCGGTGACCGGGGTGGGCGGCGAACGAGACCTCGACGGCCTGCTTGCCGCGCGGCCGGTAGCCCACGAGCCCGGCGAAGTGGCCGTCGTTCTCGACCGCCCAGGTGTGGCGCTCGCCGGAGGTCCACTCCCGCTCGGTGCGTTCGACGAACTCACGGCCGTCGTCGTGGGTGTAGCCCTCCCACAGCGTGGTCCAGCGCACCGTCTCGGCGTCGGTGGACTGCTCGACGATGGCAGGGATGTCGTCTTCTGAGAGCGCACGGAGGGTGACCGTGCCGTCGGAGAGGGTGGGTGCGGCGGGTGAGGCGGGCGGCATACCGGCCACCCAACCAACCGCGATCCTCGGGCGGCAAGCGGGTTGGTTCAGGCGCGGGCCAGGCGCGGGCCACGCGCGGGTCGATCGCGACCACGTCGGTCCCGACGACGGTTGCCCGTCATCGACCTCACCGGAAGGCCCGACGATGGGCGCTCGACGCCGCGGTCCGGGCGCCGTGAACACCCCCCGCGCGGAACCGGTCTCCGACCTGGTGCGTTGGGCCGGGTGCCAGGGGACCGACTAGCCTAGGTCGGTGTTCCGCGTGCTCGCGCGGGGATGTCGCGCGTCCCGCGACCACGTCTCAGTTCGTCCGTCAGCAGGAGTTCAGCGTGCCCAAGGTCTTCGAGAAGCTGATGCGTGCCGGCGAGGGCCGGGTCCTCAAGCGGCTGGAGGGCATCGCCGTCCAGGTCAACGCTCTCGAGGACGACTTCGAGAAGCTCACCGACGAGGAGCTGCGCAACGAGACCGACGTCTTCCGGCAGCGGCTGGCCGACGGCGAGAGCCTCGACGACCTGCTTCCGGAGGCGTTCGCGGCGGTCCGCGAGGCGTCCAAGCGGACTCTCGGCAAGCGCCACTTCGACGTGCAGATGATGGGCGGGGCGGCCCTGCACCAGGGCAACGTCGCCGAGATGAAGACCGGTGAGGGCAAGACCCTCGTCGCGACCCTGCCGTCGTACCTCAACGCCCTCACCGGCAAGGGCGTGCACATCGTCACGGTCAACGACTACCTGGCGGAGTACCAGTCCGAGCTGATGGGCCGCATCCACCGCGCCCTCGGACTCGAGACCGGCTGCATCCTCGCGACGATGACCCCGGCGCAGCGGCGGGTCGAGTACGCGAAGGACATCACCTACGGCACGAACAACGAGTTCGGCTTCGACTACCTGCGCGACAACATGGCCTGGAGCCCGGAGGAGCTGGTCCAGCGCGGCCACAACTTCGCCATCGTCGACGAGGTCGACTCGATCCTCATCGACGAGGCCCGCACCCCGCTGATCATCAGCGGCCCGGCCGACCAGGCGACGAAGTGGTACGTCGAGTTCGCCAAGATCGTCCAGCGGCTCCATCGCGGCGAGCTGGAGTCCGGCGAGGGCGACTACGAGGTCGACGAGAAGAAGCGGACCGTCGGCGTCCTCGAGGCCGGGATCGAGAAGGTCGAGGACCTGCTCGGGATCGAGAACCTCTACGAGTCGGTCAACACCCCGCTCATCGGCTACCTCAACAACGCGCTCAAGGCCAAGGAGCTGTTCAAGCGCGACAAGGACTACGTCGCGATGAACGGCGAGATCCTCATCGTCGACGAGCACACGGGTCGTATGCTCCCCGGCCGTCGCTACAACGAGGGCATGCACCAGGCCATCGAGGCCAAAGAGGGCGTCGAGATCCAGAACGAGAACCAGACCCTCGCGACGATCACGCTCCAGAACTACTTCCGCATGTACGACACGTTGTCGGGCATGACCGGCACCGCGCAGACCGAGGCGGCGGAGCTCAACGCCATCTACAAGCTCGGCGTCCACACGATCCCGACCAACATGCCGATGATCCGCGCCGACCAGGCCGACCTCGTCTACCGGACCGAGGAAGCGAAGTACAACGCGGTCGTCGCCGACATCGTCGAGCGGCACAACGCCGGCCAGCCGGTTCTGGTCGGCACCATCTCGGTCGAGAAGAGCGAGTACCTCTCCCAGCAGCTGCGCCGCAACGGCGTCCGGCACGAGGTCCTCAACGCCAAGCAGCACGCGCGGGAGGCCTCGATCGTGGCCGACGCGGGACGCAAGGGCGCCGTCACCGTCGCGACGAACATGGCCGGCCGCGGCACCGACATCATGCTCGGCGGCAACCCGGAGTTCCGGGCCGTCGCGGCGCTCAAGGCCAAGGGGCTCGACCCCGAGGAGACCCCCGAGGCGTACGAGGAGGCCTGGGACGAGGCGCTGGCGACCGCGGAGGAGCAGGTCGCGACCGAGCACGACGAGGTCGTCGAGCTCGGCGGCCTCTACGTCCTCGGTACCGAGAGGCACGAGTCGCGGCGCATCGACAACCAGCTGCGTGGACGTTCCGGCCGTCAGGGTGACCCCGGCGAGTCCCGGTTCTACCTCTCGCTCGAGGACCACTTGATGCGGCTGTTCAACGCCGCGATGGTGGACCGGTTCATGACCACGGCGGGCATGGAGGACGAGGTCCCCATCGAGTCGAAGATGGTCTCGCGGTCGATCCAGAGCGCGCAGAGCCAGGTCGAGGGCCAGAACTACGAGATCCGCAAGAACGTCCTCAAGTACGACGACGTGCTCAACCGGCAGCGCCAGGTCATCTACGACGAGCGTCGCCGAGTCCTCGAGGGCGAGGACATGGAGGAGCAGATCCGGCTCTTCGTCAACGACGTCATCGAGGGGTACGTCGACTCCGCCACGGCGGAAGGGTATGCGGGGGACTGGGACCTCGAGCAGCTCTGGACCGCGATGCGCACGCTCTACCCCGTGTCGATCACCATCGACGAGCTGGCCGACGAGGCGGGCGGCCGCAACTCGATCACTCCGGAGCAGCTCAAGGAGGCCCTCACCTCTGACGCGCACCACGCGTACGACGCGCGCGAGGAGGCTCTCGGCGCCGAGGTGATGCGCGAGATCGAGCGGCGCGTCGTCATGTCGGTGCTCGACCGGAAGTGGCGCGAGCACCTCTACGAGATGGACTACCTCCAGGAGGGCATCGGCCTGCGGGCCATGGCCCAGCGCGACCCGCTCGTCGAGTACCAGCGCGAGGGCTTCCTGCTCTTCGAGGCGATGATGGACGGGATCAAGGAGGAGTCCGTCGGGTACATCTTCAACGTCGAGGTCCAGGTCCAGGCGCCGACGGATGCCATCGCCGGGCAGGCGCTCGAGCCGGTGTCGGTGAGCGAGATGCTCGGCGGCCTCACGGCCGAGACGCCGCAGGACGCTCCGCCCCCCGCGGGCGTCCAGGACCGCCAGCCGGTCGGGGCGAGCAACGGCTCGAACGGGGCGGGTGCAGCGGGTCGCGAACCGGTGCCGACCGGCGCCCGGGTGCCTCCCGCGTTCTCGGCCAAGGGACTCGGCGGACCGGCGGCACGGCAGCTGCGGTACACCGCGCCGAGCGACGACGGGTCGGTCGAGGAGCGCAACGTGTCGGAGGACGGCGCCAGCGGCGCCGGTTCGAACGGCGCCCCGCAGACGCGCTCCGGCAACCGGCCGCCGAAGCGGTCCTCCAAGAAGGCCCGCCGCCGGGGCAAGTGAGCTTCGAGCCCCGACTCCGCTGGGCTTGACGCCGCGTCCAGCGACTCGACTCAGGGTGCACGGTGCGTCAAGTGGCCTGACCCGGCGTCAAGCCGAACGGCCGGCGCCGGGCGGGTCAGCCGATGACGAGGTCGGTGACCACCCAACGGTGGTCGACGCCGGCCATCCGTAACGCCATGGCCCGCAGCCGGTCCGGGTGCACGACGACGACGCTGACCTCGACGACGCCGTCGGCGACGTCGCACACCCGCGTCCGGCGCACGACCGGCCGGCGCGTGTGCTGCAACCCGCGGCGGGCGGCGACCAGCGACCGGCGGGCCAGCACGGCATACACCTCGGGGCTGGTCCAGCGGATCACCTGCGGCGCGGGTCGAGCGCCGGCCATCACCTCGACCAGAGCCTGGGCCAGCTGCGGGGCGAACCGCTCCGGGTCCGGCAGGTCGCTGGCGCGCGAGCGCTGCCGGTCGAAGTACCGGTCGTCGTCCGGGGTGTAGTCGATCGCCAGCGCGTCCTGGACGTACGGCGACTCGGTGGTGGTCATCGTGGCCCGCACCTCGTCGTACGAGATGACCGGCGGCTCGGTACGCGGCAGCGGGAGCACCCGGAGCGGTTGGAGCGCGGTCATGACGGTCCGGAGGTCGGGACGGTCAGCACCTGACCCGCCCGGACGAGGTTCGGATTCGGGCCGATGACGGTCCGATTCGCGGCATACCAGCGGGGCCACTCGCGGGCGATCTGCTGAACGGTCGCCTGCGCCCCGAGGTGGCGATGGGCGATGGTCCAGAGGCTGTCGCCGCGGACCACGGTGACCGTCCCGGGCCTGTTACCCGTCGACGCGGTATGCGGTGCCGGGCCGAGCGGTCCCAATGCCGGCGGGCTCGGAGCCGGGGCACTCGTCAACCCGGTGCCGAACCCGGGATCCGGGGCCGAGGCGCGCGCCGGTCGGCCCGGGTCGGGTGCGGCATCGGCCACCGGCGGGCGCGCGGTGACGCCGAAGGCGGGGTCGGGTGCTGGCGGCGTGACCGCCTGGCTGGTCTGGCTGGTCTGGCTGGTCTGGCCGATCGTCGCCGAAGGGCCCCGCCAGGAGAGCGACCCGCCCGCGTGCGCCACGGGCGTTGCCGCGGTCGCCAGGGTTGCTCCGAGCACGACCGCCGTAACCCGTCGGACCGCGGCGGGCGTGACGCGCTCCGCGGCGGCGGCGCTGATCCGGCCGACCGCCCCCGGGATGGCGGCCAGTGCGGCGAGGGTGACGCCGACGCCGAGCCAGAGCAGGAGGGCGGCGCCGACGCCGGCGGCGCCGAGGACCAGGAGGTCGGCGGGCGCGTCCGGGCCGCTGGCTCGGACCGCATCGAGGGAGCTGCCTCCGGCCAGCCAGAACAGCCACACGCCGCCGGCGGTGAGCACCGCGGCGACGACGGCGGCGGATGCTGATCGTCGGACGAGGGGCGCCGAGCCAGCGCTCATGGGGCTCCTTCGCGTGCGTTAATGTCGTTTACATCTGTTTGCATATATTCACCTGTCTTTGACTCCATGTCAACGCCCCTGACTACACTCCACGACGTGCGATGGGAGCGACTCTTCGACGACCTGGAGGCGCAGCTGCGCACCGACGAGGCCCGGGAGCTCGCGGCGGAGGTCGCCGACCGGACCCGGCGCGAACGGGCGCTGGTCGGCCTACACGAACGGTTCGCGGCGGCGACGGACCGGACGGTGGTCGAGCTGCGGGTGGCCGGCGTCGGCCTCCTGCGAGGCCTGATCACGGGGAGTGGGCCCGACTGGGTCCTGCTGGACCACCGCGCCGAGCATCCGCTGACGGTCGTCCCCGGGCCGGGTGACGAGCGGCGGGTGGACCGACCGGTCCTCGTCGCCACCGCGGCGATCCGCGCGGTGACCGGGCTGGGTGGGGCCGAGCAGACCGGTGCGGTCGCCAAGGGGTTCGGGTTGGGGTCGGCGCTGCGGGCGGTGAGCCGCGACCGTGCCGTCGTCGATCTCGTCGACGTCGAGGGCATCGCCCTGACGGGAACCATCGACAGCGTCGGACAGGACTACGTCGAGGTGGCCGAGCACTCCGCGGACCTGCCCCGCCGCACGGAGAACGTCATCGCGGTCCGGGCCGTCCCCTTCGCCGGGATCGCGATGGTTCGCCGCCGCTGACGCGAGGGGCTCGGGGCCTCGCGTCAGCGGGGTCCCGGCGCGTCAGCGGCGACGTTGTGGGGGCGTGGGAGCGTCAGACGACGACGTCGTCGGTACCCGTCCCGAACGGGTGAGCGGCGACGAACTGGCGGGTCTCGGAGTACATGCGCTGGATGTAGTTCTCCAGCTCGGTGGTTTCCACCCGCCATTGGCCGCGGCCGCCGACCTTGATGGCCGGAAGCTCTCCGGACCGGACCAGGGCGTAGGCCTGAGCCGCCGAGATGTTGAGGATCTCGGAGACCTCGGTGAGCTGAAGGAAGCGTTGCGTGGGCATGCTGGGGTTTGTCCTCGCTTCGGATGAGCAGTGCTGGAACCGGGGCAGTTCCGACGGTGTCGATCGGACACATGTCGACTTTCTTTACCGGCTCTTTACTGTAGGCGATGAGTCCCCTCGCCCGTCTACTCTTCCACAACGATTGTCCCAACTCGTCGGTTCTCCACAGCCAGGACACGGATGTGACGCCGCTGTAGGCCGTCGGCCATGATTGGACGCGCACCGCCCCAGATCGTAACGACGCATGTAAGCCAGGGCGACAAGGAGACGTCGTGACCCAGCTGCCCGAACCGAGCGCAAAGCGACTGCAGCGCCCATCGTGGCGGGACGCCCGGCTCCTCGTCGGCGTCGTCCTCGTCCTGCTCGGTACCGCCGTGGGCGCCCGGATCATCGCCAGCGCCGATGACACGGTCCCCATGTATGCCGCATCCACGGTCATCCGTCCGGGCGACCGCCTTACGGCCGACAACCTGCGGCGGGTCGACGTCCAGCTGGGCGACGAGGCCGCTCGCTACCTCTCGGCGCGGGCCGTCGTTCCCGACGACAGCTATGCGCTGCGCGACATCCCCGAGGGCGAGCTGGTTCCGGCCTCGGCGGTGGGGTCCCGGTCGACCGTGACCGTCCAGCCGGTCACCGTCGAGGTCGACGCCAGCTCGGCCCGCGGGCTGCCGGCCGGAGCCGTCGTCGACGTCTGGGTCAGCCCCCGCGACACCCAGTCGACCCAGGAGCGCTACCTCGACGCCACCCTCGCCCTCGAGCGCGTGAGTGTCTCCCCGGTCACCCAGGACTCCGGCCGGTTCGGGGCGGCCTCGGCGACGATGGCGGTCCAGCTGCGAGTTCCGCGCGACAAGGTCGCCGAGATCATCGCCGCGGTCGACAAGCAGTCGCGATTGACCCTGGTGCCGGTTCCGGGCCAGGGCACCTCATGACGCATGTCCTCACGGCGCTCGGCAACCGCTGGGACAGCCGGGTCGCGACCCTCCTGGAGGCCTCGCGTGAGGTGAGCATCGTCCGCCGCTGCGCGGACCTGCCCGACCTCGTCGCCACGGCGGCGGCCGGTCTCGGCACGGTCGCCCTCGTCTCGGGCGACCTGCGCGGCCTCGACCTCACGGCCGTCGCGCAGCTCCGGTCGGCGGGGGTGCACGTGGTGGGGATCGCGGCCCACGGTGACGAGGAGTCGGAGCGCCGGCTGCACCAGCTCGGCATCGCCCGGGTGGTGCCCGGCAACGCGGAGCTCGCCGAGTTCGAGGCGGCGCTCACCGAGCAGCCGGTGACCGCCGACGCAACCCTCGAGGCCCTCGACCGCGAGCTCGACGGCGGGTGGGAGCCCGCGCCTGCCGCTGACGAGGCCGGTATGCGCGACGCCGCCTCCTGGTGGAACGGCCGCGACGCCGTGGCCGACTCCACGGCCGAACCGGACGGTCCGTCCGACGGCGTCGAGGCCGGGTCGGGTCGGGTGGTCGCGGTCTGGGGTCCCACCGGCGCGCCGGGTCGGACCACCATCGCCGTGACCCTGGCCACCGAGCTCGCCGCGCTCGGCATCCCCACGGTCCTCGTCGATGCAGACACCTACGGCGGGTCGGTTGCCCAGGCGTTGTCGTTCCTCGACGAGGCGCCCGGCCTCGCGGCGGCCACCCGGGCCGCGGACCAGGGCACGCTCGACCTGCCGACCCTGGCCCGGCTGGCGCCGTTGGCGACCGCCGGCCTCCGGGTGCTCACGGGCATACCCAAGGCGGAGCGGTGGCCGGAGATCCGGCCCGCCGCGCTGGAACGCGTCCTCACCGTGAGCCGGTCGCTGGGCCAGGTGGTCGTCGTCGACTGCGGCTTCAGCCTCGAGGACGACGAGGAGCTCAGCTACGACACCATGGCGCCCCGCCGCAACGGCGCGACGCTCACGACCCTCGCCCTGGCCGACGAGGTGGTCGTCGTGGGTGGGTGTGACCCGGTCGGGCTGCAGCGCCTGGTTCGCGGGCTGCAGGAGCTGGGGACCGTTCAGGCGCCCGCGCCGACGGTCTGCGTCAACCGGGTCCGGTCCGGAGCGGTCGGCGCCAACCCCGAGCAGCGGGTGTCCGAGGCGCTGGCGCGGTTCGCGGGGGTGACCGACGTCCTGTTCGTGCCCGACGACCCGACGGCGCTGGACACGGCGCTCCTCGAGGGGCGTGCTCTGGCCGAGTGCGCTCCCGGCTCGCCGGTGCGCTCGGCGGTCCGCGCGGTCGCCGAGAAGGTAGCCGGCGCTCCGGTCGGGCGGGGCCGGCGTCGCCGCCGAGGGTTGCGGGTCAGCCGCTGAACAACAGCGACAGCCCGCCGACGGTGTAGCCGATCATCAGCACCATCAGAGGGATCTGCCCGACGACCGCCGCGCGGTGCGGCAGGATCCGGACCGCTCGCTCGTGGGCGACGACGACGCCGAGCACGTGGCCGAGGACGATGGAGCCGGCCTGGACGACGGCCACCAGGGTCGGGTGGATCGGCCACGCCCACGGCGTGACCCCTCCGGTCCCGAGCCAGTCCGCACCGAGCCCCAAGGGGTCGCTGAGCAGGGCCAGGGTCCGCGGTCCCTGGAAGGCCAGCAACGAGTAGTAGTGGGCGACGAGGTACCCCGCGGCGATCGGCAGCAGTGAGGGTGCGAGGTCGGCGGCCACGCCGCGGACCGGGATCCGCGACAGCCAGGCCGAGACCGCCGCGGCAAGGTGCAGGGCGCCGGCCACCAGGAGCACCACGCCGAGCAACGTGCCGCTGCGGACCAGGTCGGGTGCGGCCGTCGACTGGGCCCAGCCCGCGTACCGGATGTCCGCCGTCAGGCTGTCGTACGCCGTACCTCCGAGCATCACCGCCGCCGTGGCGAGGAGTCCCCGGCGCGCCGGGAGGAGGCTGGGGCCGTGGACCGGGGTGCGCAGCACCAGCCGCCCGTCGGGTCGCCGTCCGAGGGGGGACATTCGCCCGTAGAGGCGCGACAGCACCTCGAACGGGTCGCCCTCGCGGAACCAGCGCTCGCCGAACGTGAGCGACCCGACGACGCTGACGAGGACGAACAGCCCGACCGCGATCCGCAGCACCAGCAGGGTGGTCCGGTCGGGCGCGACGAGCTCGAGCCAGGTGAACGCCAGCAGGCCCGCCGCGGCCGGCCAGAACCCGAGGTCGACATCCGTCAGGGTGAAGTTGCGGGGTATGCGCGCGAGTGCGGTGATGCCGCGGTGCAGCCAGCGGACCGGGTTGAGCAGCGCCCACACCGCGCCGAACACCAAGGACAGGAACGGCATCCCGACCCAGAGCCACACGTACACGACATAAGGGACCGGGTTGTTCGCGTCGTCCCGGCCGAAGACCAGCGCCATCAGCACCCAGCCGGTGAGCAGCAGCGACAGCCCCGCAAGGATGCCCCGGAACCACCGAGCGTCGACCACCGCCTGCACCCCGTGGGGCACCGGCCAGCCTTGGTCGGGCCGCAGCCGCGGCTCCCGCCAGAGGAAGGCCAGACCGACGAACGACGCGAACAGGGCGAGCGCCGCGCCGATGACCAGCGCCTCGAACGGTAGGGGGAGGTCGGACCGGTTCCCCACGCCGTGCGCGGGAACCGCGACCCAGGGAGCGGTCGGAAGGTACGCCACGAGCCCGGCCCCGGGGGCGCTCACCTCAGCGGACGGCGACGGTGAGCAGTGTCAGGGCGGGTTCGTGCGTCTCCACCTCGAAGACTCCGGCGTCCTTGCCGGTGAGCGTGATCGACGCGGGCACGCCGGCCTTGATGGGCAGTTCGACGTCGAAGCCGTGCGCGTGGAGCTCGTCGTCGTGGTCGCTGGTGACGACGAGAGTGAGGGTCTGGCCGACCGGCAGGTCGACCTGGGCCGGCGCCGGCGTGACGGTGCGCCCGCTCACGGTGATGTCGATGGTCCGACCGGACGAGGTCGGTGACGTCGTCGAGGTGGTCGCTGACGCGGACGTGCTGCTGGTGGAGGACGACGCCGAGGTCGTGGCCGAGCTGGACGAGGTCGACGGGGTCGCGGGGGTCGGCGTCCCACCCGAGCAGGCGGCGAGCGCCACGGCGGCCGCCGCGACGACGGCAGCCGTGAAGAGGCGACGCATACCGTCTGCTCCGTTCGTCGTTCGGCCACTCGTGACTGACGTCGCCATCGTAAGGAAGGCGCGGTCTGCAACGATGTGCGGGTGTCCGACCGGCTCAGCTCCCTCGACGCCTCGTTGCTGTACCTCGAGGAGCCGACCACGGTCATGCACGTCGGCAACGTCATGGTGTTCGACGAACCGGAGCGGGCCGGAAGTTCCGACGTCCCGTTCGACTACGACGAGCTGGTCGGCCTCATCTCGGCGCGGATCGCCCACCTGCCGCGCTACCGCCAGAAGATCCGCGAGGTCCCGGGCCGGCTCGCCAACCCCCTCTGGGTCGACGACGAGTCCTTCGACATCACGTACCACGTGCGGCAGGCGGCCCTGCCGCGACCGGGGACCGACGAACAGCTCGAGGAGTTCGTCGCCCGGATCCAGCAGCGGCCGCTCGACCGCAGCCACCCCCTCTGGGAGGTCTACCTCGTCGAGGGCCTCGAGCACGACCGCTTCGCGGTCGTCACCAAGACCCACCACGCGCTGGTCGACGGCGCGGTTGCGCTGGACATCGCGCAGCTCGTGGTCCGTGACCAGCCGGGCGCCGACGACGACGTCGTCGACACGTGGCGCCCACGGCACGAGCCCAGCGATCTCCAGCTGGTCGCGGGCGCGCTGACCGACGCGGTCTTCATGCCCGGCCAGGTCATCGACTCGGTGCGCGACAACGTCGACGGGGCCCGAGAGATCGCCGGCCGCGTGGTCCACGGGCTCGGGTCGCTGGTCTCGACCGTGGTCCGCGGCGCGGCCCGGCCGGCGCCCACCTCCCCGCTCAACGTGGAGATCGGGGCGGCCCGCCGGTTCGTCATGGTCGGCACCGACCTCGACGACTACCGCAAGGTCCGCTCCAGCCTGGCGCGCGGCGCCTACGCCGACGACGTCACCATCAACGACGTCGTCCTCGCGACGGTCGCCGGGGCCTTCCGGGCGTGGTTGCTGACGCGCGGCGAACCGGTCCACCCCAGCTCCGTCGTGCGCTCGATGGTGCCGGTCAGCGTCGAGTCCGAGTCGGGGACCGGCGCGTCGGCGCACAGCCTGACAGCCTGCTTCGTGGACCTGCCGGTGGGTGAACCCGGCGCCTCGATGCGGCTGCACCAGATCGCCTTCTCCATGCGCCAGCAGATGGAGGGCGGCCAGGCGATGAGCGCCCAGCGGCTGGTCGGGCTGGCCGGGTTCGCCCCGCCGACCCTGCACTCGCTGGGGGCCCGGCTCGGGAGTGCGATGTCGCGCCGGCTCTTCAACGTCATCATCACCAACGTCCCCGGCCCCCAGGCGACGCTGTACGCGGGCGACGCGCCGATGCTCTCCACGTACCCGGTCATCCCGCTGGCCAAGGGCCAGGCGCTCGCCATCGGGCTCACCTCGTACGACGGCGGGGTCTACTTCGGCCTCAACGCCGACCGCAACGCCATGCCGGACCTCGAGGTGCTCGGTCAGTGCATCGTCGACGCGCTCGCCGAGCTGACCGAAGGCCGGGAGGGCGCGTGACCGCACGATGACGCCGTCATGACCAGGAGAGGGCTGGTCCTCGGCGGAGGGGGCGTGCTGGGCGCCGCGTGGATGGTCGGCGCCCTCACCGCACTGGAGGACCACCTCGGCGTCGACGTGCGCTCGTTCGACCAGATGGTCGGCACGTCCGCCGGGTCGGTGCTCTGCTCGCTGCTGGCCTCCGGAGTCAGCGTCGCCGAGCTGCGGACGCACCAGATGGAGGGGACGCTCTCCTACGGCCGGCTGGCCGGCTTCGAGTGGGACTACGAGGAGAGCACGGGCGGCGACCGGCCGCCGGCGCCTCGGGCCGGCTTCGGGTCGAGTGTGTTGCTGCGCAAGGGAATTCGTGAGCTGCGCCAGCTGCCGCCGATGGCCGTCCTGGCCGCGCTGTTGCCCGAGGGCCGAGGCCGGCTCGACAGCGTCGGCGCCCTGGTGCGCCACGTCGTGGGCGACACCTGGGTGGAGCGCGAGGGGCTCACCGTGGTGGCGCTCGACTACGACCTCGGCGTGCGAGTGCCGTTCGGGCGTCCTGGAGCACCGGTGGCCGGGGCACCCGAGGCGGTCATGGCGTCGTGCGCCATCCCTGGCTGGTACCAGCCGGTGACGATCAACGAGCGCCGGTACATCGACGGCGGGACGTGGTCGTCCACCAACATCGACCTCATGACCGGCCTCGGCCTCGACGAGGTCCACGTCCTCGCCCCGCAGGCGTCCTTCGACCTCGACGCCCCGCGGGAGCTGGTCACCCGGCTCGAGCGGCAGTGGCGGTCTCGGGTCACGGCCAAGGCACTGCGCGAGCTGGCCGTCGTGCACGCGGAGGGCACCGACGTGACGATCATCGGTCCGGGCCGCGAGGACCTCGAGGCGATCGGCGGCAACCTCATGGACGTCGGCCGGCGGCCGCGGGTCATGGAGACGTCACTGCGGACGTCGCTGGTGGCCCTGGCCGACCCGGGACCGGCGCCGCTGCCCTCGGACTTCCACCCGCTGACCGACGACACCGAGCTGCGCGCGGCGATGGCCGCGGAGGACGAGGCCGCCGCCGTGGCCGAGCTGAGCGCCCAGGAGGGGTCGGCGTGACCGTACAGACCCGGGTCTACGTGCCGCTCACCGTCACCGCGCTGCGACGGCTCGGAACCGGCGGGCAGCTCGACCCCGCGCCCCTCACGGCGTATGCGGTGACCAACGACCTGCGCCGTGAGCACCCGACCGCGGACGACGAGGAGCTCGAGTTCCTCGCCTTCACCGACGCCTCCACGTCGACGACCGGGGCCGGTCTTGCATTGGTGGTCGCCGCCGCCGACGTCGACGCCGACGTCGTGACCGATCTGCTCGCACCGGCCGCGGCGGTCAGCGCGGTACGCGTCGCGACGGCGGTGCCTCGCCGACAGGTCGCGTCGTTCCACGTCGCCGACCCTGGGCCCGGTCCTAACGGGGCGCCGGGCTACTCCTGGTACGACGCGACCGAGCTCGAGGCGGTCCTCGACCTTCTCGAGTGAGCGGACGGTCCCCCGGGTCAGCCGAGGGCCACCCGGAGGATCTTCTCGTTGCTGTTGTTGGCGACGCTGTCCTTGTCGCCGGTGTTCGTGGTGGTGAGCCAGAGGCCACCGTCCGGAGCCGGCTCGACGGTCCGCAGCCGCCCGTAGGTGCCGTTGAAGTAGGCCGTGACGTTGGTCAGGCTGGTGCCGCTGATCACCTCGCGGTAGAGACGCGTGCCCCGCTGACAGGCCACGTAGAGGATGTCGCGGACGATGGCGATCCCGGAACAGGAGCCCTCGGACGTCGGGTAGGTGTACTTCGGCGCGATGTACCCGGCGGTGCCGCACGTGCCGGACGTCCCCTCGCACGCCGGCCAGCCGTAGTTGCCGCCCTTGGTGATGAGGTTGGTCTCGTCCATGACCGAGTTGCCGAACTCCTGCTCCCAGAGCCGGCCCTGCGAGTCGAAGGCGAGGCCCTGCGGGTTGCGGTGGCCGTAGCTCCAGACGTAGCTGCCGAACGGGTTGTCGGACGGGACCGTCCCGTCCGGGTTGATCCGCAGGATCTTGCCGCTGAGGTTGTTGAGGTTCTGGGCGTTGTCGCCGTTCTGGGCGTCGCCGGTCGACGCGTACAGCTTGCCGTCCGGGCCGAACCGGAGCCGGCCACCGTTGTGGTACTTGTTCCGCAGGATGCCGGACACCAGCACCTGCTCCGACGCGGTGTCGAGGGTCAGCCCGTTGAGCTTGATCCGCACGATCCGGTTGTCCGTGGGCGACGTGTGCATGATGTAGAGCCAGCGGTCGGCGACGAAGTTCGCACTGATCGCCAGGCCCATCAGGCCGCCCTCACCGTCGGTGCCGGCGACGTTGGGGACGGTCCCGACGGTCGTCTTGGCCCCGGTCGCCGGGTCGAGCCGGATGATGTCGCGGGCGTCGCGGCGGCTGTAGAGCACCGACCCGTCCGGCAGGGTGAGCAGGCCCCAGGGGATGTCCGTGTCCGTGGCGACCTGGGTGACGCCGCATACCGACTGCCCGCAGCCGGACCCGGTCGTCACCATCACCGGCGCGCTCTGCGGTGAGACGTTGCCGGCCGCGTCGCGAGCGGCCACGGCATACGTGTAGGTCGTGCTGGCGGTGAGCCCGCTGTCGACGAAGGATGTCGTCGGCGGCACCGCGTCGGTCCCCGTGACCGACCCGACCTTCGACCCGCCTCGGTAGACGTCGTACGCCCGCACGCCGACGTTGTCGGTGGCCGCGGTCCAGCTCAGCGTCACGGTGGTTCCCGAAGCGGTCGCGGTGGGTCCGGTCGGCGCGGACGGCGGCTGGGTGTCGGTCTGGCAGGGCGGCGGGGTGATCGTCACCGTCGTGCTGGCCTGGGAGACGTTGCCGGCGGCGTCTCGGGCGTTGACGTAGAGACCCCAGGTCGCGCCGGGCACCACGGTGAGGGTGGTCGAGAGCGTCGTGCCGCTGACCGAGGTCATCTGCTGGCCGTCGTGGTAGACGTCGTAGGCGATGACGCCGACGTTGTCGGTCGAGGCGTTCCACGCGAACGACGCCGAGCTGCAGGTGAGGTTGCTGACCCGCGGGCTACCGGGCACGGAGGGTGGGGTCGTGTCGCTGCCGCCGAACGAGGTGCGCCACTTCTGGTTGCCGCCGCCGTGACACGTCCAGGTCTGGACGTAGGCGCCGCGGGCCGGGCTCCCACCGGTGACGTCGAGGCAGAGTCCGGACTGGACGCCGACGATGGTCTGGTCCGCGTTGACGCGCCACTTCTGGTTGGCCCCGCCCGTGCAGGTGTAGGTCTGGACGATCCCACCCGGGCTGAGGTTGCTGCCGCGCACGTCGAGGCAGCGGGCGCCGTCGTAGACGCGCAGCTCGCCGGCTGCGGTCAGCGTCCACGCCTGGTTGGCCTGGCCGTTGCAGTCCCAGATGATCACCCGCGTACGGGTCGTCTTGACGTTGCCGGTGACGTCGAGGCATCGACCCGAGGCCACGCCGACGACGGGTGTGCCGGTCGCCGCCTGCGCGGGCGCCGCGCCGGTCAGACCGACGGTGAGCACCAACGTCGCGAGAATCGCTGCGAGCGCGAGATAACTGGCATGGGACCGACGTCGGGCAGCACTGCGCATGGTTTGCTCCTCCGAGAAATCGCCGCAAACTGGGAGAAACTGAACCGCTAAACGGCGTCCGCGTCAATCAGCAGGGGTCGTTCGCCCCGCAGCCGGGCCGCCAGCCAGGGGTCCACGAGCGCGTGGAAGGCCTCCGTCTGCTGGTGCCGGACGTAGTGGCCGGCACCGGGAACGACGGCAACCTCGACCGCCGGGTTTCCGATCGCCTCGACCACCGCACGAGAGTCGGGGCCGACGATGACGTCGCGGTCACCGGTCACGAGGAGCGTCGGAGCCCGCAGCCGGGGTACGAACTCGGTCCACGGTGTGCTCGGCCGGCCGCCGCCGGTCGCGACGTAGTCGAGGTCGAGGTCGGTTTTGGCGGCCACCCAGCCGCGCCGTTCCTCGTCCGGCCAGTCGGGCTCTCGCGCTCGCAGGGACTCGAGTGCTACCGCCGGGTCACGCTGGTATGCGAGGACCTCCGCCCGTCGTTCCTCGCCCAGCCACGGACGGCTGCCCGAGACCACCGGGGTGTCCCAGGGCGGGTCCACGAGAACGACCGCGTCGACGAGGTCCGGCTCGAGGGCGCACGCGCCGGTGAGGGCCGCGGCGCCCAGGCTGTGGCCCACGGCTCCGAGCCGAGCTCCGTTGTGCCGCAACGCAGTCAGCAGCGCGATCGTGTCGGCGACGAAGACGTCGCCCGGCTCGACGAGCTGGTCCGGAAGGAACCTCGGCGACGCGCCGTGACCGCGCATGTCGACCGCCAGCACGTGGTACTCGGGCGACCAGCGCCGCGCGGCGTCCGGCCAGCATGCGCCCGAGTCGCCGTTGGCGTGGAACAGGACGAGCGTCGTCGCCTGCTCGGCACCACCGAGCTCGTGCACCACGAGTCCCGCGACGACGGTGTGGCCGGCGTCGGTCATGCGAGCTGCTTGGCGATCCACGGGTCGACGAGGGCGTGGAACGCGTCGGGTCGGTCGCGCCGGACGCAGTGCTCCGCGCCGTCCACGACGTCGATCTCGAGGTTCGGGTTCCCGACGCCCCGCAGCCGGTCCCGACCCTTTGCCGACCAGATGCCCTCCGAGCCGAGGACGACGAGGGCCGGAACCGCGATCGCGGCCACCACGTCGGGCCACGGCGTCAGGACCGTCGTCGTCCAGTCGCGCAGCACCTCGATGTCGGTCTGGAGCTTGGCGTCCCGCCACGGCCCGTACTCGGACTCCGGCCACGACGGGTGCTGGCGCCGGCCCTCGTCCAACGTGGCCTCCGGGTCGTCCAGGGCCGCCTGCTTCTCCTGGACCCGGCGCTCCGCCAGCTCCGCGGCCAGCTCGTCGCTGAACCGGCCGCCGCCCAGGACCGGGTCTTCGAGGACCACCGCCCGCACGAGGTCCGGCCGGGTCCCGGCCACCGCGGCCGCCGTGCCACCGCCCATCGAGAGACCGACGAGCACCGGTCTTTCGATGCCGTCCGCCGAAAGGGACTCGAGGAGGTCCACCGCATCCGCCAGATGCGTCTCGCCCACTCCTTCCGCGAGCTCTTCCGCGCTGAACCGCTCGGACTCGCCGTGGCCGCGAGCATCCCAGGCGAGCAGGCGGTAGTCCGCGGACCACCGGGCCACGGCATCCGGCCAGCACCGTCCGGAGTCGGTCAGGCCGTGCAGGAGCAGGAGCGTGGGAGCCTCCATGTCGGTACGCCCGAACCGGTGGACCAGCAGGTCGTCGCTGCGGTGGGGGGACGGCATACGTGAAACCATAGGGCCGCCGATCCGCCCCGACCCCGAGGAGGCGCTGCCCGAGATGGACGCTGTGACCCAGGTCCCCGCCCCGGCGAACGAACCGGTTCTGGACTACGCCCCGGGAAGCCGGGAACGGGCCGATCTCGAGGTCGCCCTGGCGACCCTCGGAGCCGACCGACGCGACCTGCCGCATACGATCGCCGGTCGCCGGGTGATGGGCGGTGGCAAGCGGTTCGACGTCCGCCAGCCGCACGCCCGCCGCAAGATCCTCGGCACGCTGAAGAACGCGACGGTCGCCGACGCCCGAGCGGCGGTGGACGCAGCCAAGGCGGCCGGGCCCGGTTGGCGCGCCCTGTCGTTCGACGACCGGGCGGCGGTCCTGCTCAAGGCGGCCGAGCTGCTGTCCGGACCATGGCGGGCCCGGCTCAACGCCGCGACGATGCTCGGCCAGAGCAAGACCTGCTACCAGGCCGAGATCGACTCCGCGTGCGAGCTGATCGACTTCTGGCGGATCAACGTCCACTTCGCGCGGCAGATCCTCGCCGAGCAGCCCCCGCTGAACTCCAAGGGCATCTGGAACCGCACCGACCACCGGCCGCTCGAGGGGTTCGTCTACGCGATCACGCCGTTCAACTTCACCGCTATCGCCGGCAACCTGCCGACCGCTCCAGCCCTCATGGGCAACACCGTCGTCTGGAAGCCGTCCCCGACCCAGAACCTCGCTGCGCAGGTGACGATGGAGCTGCTCGAGGCGGCCGGACTGCCGCCCGGGGTCATCAACCTGGTCACCGGTGACGGCCTCAACGTCTCCAAGGTCGCCCTGGCCGACCCGGACCTGGCGGGCATCCACTTCACCGGGTCGACGCCGACGTTCCAGCACCTGTGGCGTGAGGTCGGCAACAACCTCACCGGCTACCGCAGCTACCCGCGCCTGGTGGGCGAGACGGGCGGCAAGGACTTCGTCGTGGCCCACCCCTCCGCCGACCCCGACGTACTGCGAACCGCGTTGATCCGTGGGGCGTTCGAGTACCAGGGGCAGAAGTGCTCGGCGGCCTCACGGGCATACGTCCCGGCCTCGCTGTGGAAGGTGATCCGCGACGACCTCGTCGACATCACCAACGGCCTCCAGCAGGGTGACGTCACCGACTTCTCGAACTTCATGGGCGCGGTCATCGACGATCGCTCGTTCGCGAAGAACGCCGCGGCCATCGACCGCGCCAGGGCGGCGGCCAAGGTCAAGGTCATCGCGGGCGGGACCTACGACGACGAGGTCGGCTGGTTCGTGCGGCCGACCGTGCTCGAGTCGGGGGACGCGACGGACGAGTCGTTCCGCACGGAGTACTTCGGGCCGATCCTCTCGGTCCACGTCTTCCCCGACGCCCGGTACGACGCGGCGTTGGACCAGATGGAGTCGTTCGCGCCGTACGGCCTGACCGGGTCGATCATCGCCCAGGACCGGGTCGCGATCGCCGACGCCGCCGAACGGCTGCGGTTCGCCGCCGGCAACTTCTACATCAACGACAAGCCCACCGGAGCCGTGGTGGGACAGCAGCCGTTCGGCGGTGGTCGCGCCTCCGGGACCAACGACAAGGCCGGCGCCGCCCAGAACCTGCTGCGCTGGACCAGCGCCCGCTCGATCAAGGAGACCTTCGTCCCGGCGACGTCGCACGTCTACCCCTACATGGGCTGAGGCGTCGCCACACTCGGGTGGAGAGCCCAGCGAGCGCTAGGGCGCTCGGATATACCTCCACCCGGGAGAAAAGCGGGTCAGCCGGCCAGCCAGGCCGTGCCGACCTCCTGCTCCTTCTCGATGGCGCCGAGGATCGGGCCCTCGGCCGCCTTCTCGACCTTGCCGCCGACCAACGGGATCTTGGCCTTGAGGTCGCCGTCGACGTCGATCCGGGTGCCCGACCCGCCGGGTCCCATCCGCATGGTCCCGTTCATTCCCACCGGGGCGTCGCCGATCGTGATGTTGATGGTTCCGGTCCGTGACCCGTCGGCCGAGGCGCGGCTCCAGATGATCGTCTCGGTGACCCGCAGCTTCGGCCCGATCATCGACTTCGCGAAGTCGGGGAACCCATCTGTGGGGATGACCCGGCTCGTCACGATCTCGGTCTGCTCACCCTTGGGGGTCACCGACTGGGTATGCGACAACGGATGCGTCGCCTCGACCTTGGCCGCCTGGAACGCGGGATCGGCGAGCATCGCGAACACGTCTTCGGGCGTCGCGGCGTAGTCGAGCGACGTCTTGATCCTCATGCGCTCACCGTAGCGAACGGGTCCGCGCCGCAACGGCGGCCGCGGCGAGCGACTCGGTGCCCTCGGCCATGGCCCTCGTCGTCACGGTCCGCGCCCGACCCAGCTGGCTGGCCAGCCGGTCGGCCTGGCGCTGTAGGTCCGGCTGGGCGCGGTGCCGTTGCTGGGCGAGCTCGGTGGTCAGGACGCCCCAGGGCTCGACCACGCGCAGCCCCTCGATCTCGAGGTTGGCCGCCCGCACGGCACCCTCCAGTCGCCGAACCGACTCCGCGACGGCGGCCAGCTCCTGCGCGAACCGCTGCAGCGCGGACCCACCCGCATCGAGGCGTTCGACGACGGCGTCGAGCAACCGCAGGTCCGCGTCGAGGTCGGCCACCACCGCCGCAGCCCCGGGCTCGCGGCGCAACCGCTCCGCCCGCTCCACCAGCTCGGTCCGCAGGGCGAGCAGCCGCGCGGCGTGCGACCGCAGCGCACCGCCGAGCTGCGAGCACGAACCCGGGTCGCCGGTCACCCCGTCGATCACGGCCGCTCCGCCTCCAGCCGGCGCAGGGTCTCGGCGACCGCCTCGTCGAGCGCCCGGAGGGCGTCGGCGGCCTGGTCGACGAAGTCGTCGACCGAGCGACCGGTCACGCGGTCACCGGTGTCGGGAACGTGCCGGAGGATGTCGTCGGCCTGGGCGCGGGCGAGCTCGCGCACGTCGCCCAGGGCACGGACCAGCCCGTCTCGGCGCGGACCGGACGCCGTCACGGACGCGGCCCCCTCGGCATCGTCACCGTCCCACCGTAGGTGCTGCGGCGCATACCCCTCGGCGTTCTCCACCGCGCTCGACCCGGGCTCGGCCGGCGCCTCGAAGGACACCCCGGCCCGTTGTCCAGCATGTGAACAGGGGCGATACCCTCGAGACGGCACCCGAGGAAGCGTGCCGCGACCCATCAGCGAAGGAACACGAACCAACCCATGCCGGCGTCGCTCGACCAGTCCCGGACCCAACAGCTGCGCGCCGCTGCCGAGTACGCCCCCGAGGAGTCTCGGCCCGAGGTCAGCCGGCTGTTGCACGTCTTCTACCGGCACACCGCCACCGAGGACCTGCTGGCCCGGGAGCCCGAGGACCTCCTCGGCGCGGCGCTGGCCGAGCGCGACCTGGCGCGGCAGCGGGCGGTCGGTACGGTGAACGTCGCCGTGACGAACCCGAGCATGGAGTCGCTGGGATGGGCCAGCGGGCACACCATCGTCCAGGTCGTCACCGACGACATGCCGTTCCTCGTCGACTCGGTCACGGCCGCGCTCGGCACCCTAGGCCGTACCGTCCACCTGGTCGTCCACCCGCAGCTCGTGGTCCGGCGTGACGCCATCGGGACCCTGGAGCACATCTACGACGACGAGACCCCGGCCACGGACGAGTTCGGCGTCGTCACCGAGTCGTGGATGCACCTCGAGGTCGACCGCGTGGCCTCCGACGAGGAGCGCGAGGAGATCTCGGCTCGGCTACGTGCGGTGCTCGGCAACGTCCGCGACGCGGTCGAGGACTGGAGCAAGATGCGCGAGCGCGCCAGCAGCATCGCGGTCTCCCTCCACGACGCCCCGCCGAAGGGCATCGACGACGAGGAGGTCGGCTCGACCGCGCGGTTCCTCGAATGGCTGGCGAACGACCACTTCACCTTCCTCGGCTACCGCGAGTACACCCTCGTCGCCGACGACCAGGGCGAGGACATGCTGTCGCCGGTCAGCGGGACGGGACTCGGGATCCTGCGCTACGACCGGGCGGCCACCGAGCCGGTCGCCCGCCTGAACCCCTCGGCGCGGAAGAAGGCGCGCGAGCCGGAGCTGCTCATCATCACCAAGGCCAACTCCCGGGCGACAGTCCACCGGTCGACGTACCTCGACTACATCGGCGTCAAGATCTTCGACGAGCAGGGCCGCGTGACGGGGGAGCGAAGGTTCCTCGGGATCTTCGCCTCGAGCGCGTATGCGGAGTCGATCCTCCACATCCCGATCCTCGCCGAGCGCGTCGCGCACCTCCTCGAGCGCGCGGGGTTCACCCCGGACAGCCACTCGGGCAAGGACCTCGTGCAGGTCATGGAGAACTACCCGCGCGACGAGCTGCTCCAGACCGATCCCGACGAGCTCCTCGAGATCGCCACGTCTGTGCTGCACCTGCAGGAGCGCCGCAAGACGCGGCTGTTCCTGCGCTACGACATCTACGAGCGGTTCGTCTCGGCGCTCATCTACCTGCCGCGCGACCGGTACAACACCACGGTCCGGCTCAAGATGGAGGACATCCTCCGGCGGACGTTCAACGCGGAGAGCGTCGACTACACGACCCGCGTGTCGGAGTCGGCGCTGGCCCGCCTGCACTTCGTGGTCCGCGTGCCCAAGGGTGCGCCGATCCCCGAGGTGGACGAGTCCGCGCTGGAGCGCGAGGTCGTCGAGGCCACCCGCACATGGGACGAGGACCTCGTCGAAGCCCTGCGCGCCGACGTGGGCGACGAGGCCGGCGGCCGGCTGACCGGCTTGTACGGCAAGGCGTTCCCCGAGGCGTACAAGGAGGACGTCCACCCGCGGGTCGCCGTCACCGACATCCGCCGCATCGAGATGCTCGACTCCGACGACGCGGTCGAGGTCGGCCTCCACCAGGAACCCGGCTGCCCGCCGGACGAGCGCCGGTTCAAGCTCTACCGCCGCGGACCGCTGACGCTGACCCGGGTGCTGCCGATGTTCACGCACCTCGGCGTGGAGATCACCGACGAGCGGCCCTACGAGATCACCCGCAGCGACGGCGTCCGCGTCTACGTCTACGACTTCGGGCTGCGCACCCGGCACCCCGAGGACTGGGGGAGCAGCGGCGACCGTGACGCGCGTCGGCTGTTGCTGCAGAACGCGGTTCGCGCGGTGTGGACCGGCGCCGCCGAGTCCGACGGCTTCAACGCGCTGGTCCTGGGCGCCGGGCTGACCTGGCGCCAGGTCGTCATCCTGCGCATGGTCGCGAAGTACCTGCGCCAGACCCGGTCGACGTTCTCCCAGGACTACGTCGAGTCCGCCCTCGTCGCGAACCCGGCCGTCTCGCGGATGCTCGTCGAGCTGTTCGAGACCCGGTTCGACCCGCAGCGGTATGCGGGTGCGGCGAACCCGGAGCGGGCCGAGGCGGAGGCGACGATCGCCGAGGCGGTCCTCGCGGCCCTCGACGAGGTCACCAGCCTCGACCAGGACCGGATCATCCGGGCACTGCTCGGGGTGGTCCAGGCGGCGCTGCGGACGAACTTCTACCAGTCCGACGCCGGCGGACCGAAGCCCTACGTCAGCCTCAAGCTGGACCCGACCAAGGTGCCCGACCTGCCCGCGCCGCGGCCGAAGTTCGAGATCTGGGTCTACGGGCCGCGGGTCGAGGGGGTCCATCTCCGCTTCGGCAAGGTCGCGCGCGGCGGGCTGCGCTGGTCCGACCGGCGCGAGGACTTCCGCACCGAGGTCCTCGGTCTGGTGAAGGCGCAGATGGTCAAGAACGCCGTCATCGTCCCGACCGGGAGCAAGGGCGGGTTCTACGCCAAGCAGCTGCCCGACCCCACCGCGGACCGGGACGCCTGGCTCGCCGAGGGCGTCGCCGCATACGAGCTGTTCATCTCCGGGCTGCTCGACCTGACCGACAACCGGGTCCAGGGCGAGGCGATCCCGCCGCCGGACGTCGTGCGCCATGACGGCGACGACACCTACCTCGTCGTCGCGGCCGACAAGGGGACGGCGACGTTCTCCGACATCGCCAACGCCAAGGCGCAGGAGTACGGGTACTGGCTGGACGACGCCTTCGCGTCCGGCGGTTCGGCGGGGTACGACCACAAGGCGATGGGCATCACCGCCCGCGGGGCGTGGGAGTCGGTCAAGCGGCACTTCCGCGAGATGGGCGTCGACACCCAGACCCAGGACTTCACCGTCGTCGGCGTCGGCGACATGTCCGGCGACGTGTTCGGCAACGGGATGCTGCTGTCGGAGCACATCCGCCTCCTCGCCGCGTTCGACCATCGCCACGTGTTCGTCGACCCGAGCCCCGACGCGGCGAGCTCCTACGCCGAGCGTCGCCGCCTCTTCGAGCTGCCCCGCTCGTCGTGGGCGGAGTACGACCGGTCGCTGATCTCGGCCGGCGGCGGCGTGTTCGACCGGGCCGCGAAGTCGGTTCCCATCTCGACCGAGATGGCGGCCGCCCTCGGCCTGCCCAAGGACGCCGCGAACCTCACCCCGGCCGAGCTGATCCACGCGATCCTGCTCGCGCCGGCCGACCTGCTGTGGAACGGCGGGATCGGCACCTACGTCAAGGCCTCCACCGAGACCAACGCCGACATCGGCGACCGCGCCAACGACGCGATCCGGGTGGACGGGAACGCGTTGCGGGTCAAGGTGATCGGTGAGGGCGGCAACCTCGGCTGCTCGCAGCTGGGCCGGGTCGAGGCGGCGCTCCACGAGGTCCGGGTCAACACCGATGCGATCGACAACTCCGCCGGCGTCGACACGTCCGACCACGAGGTCAACATCAAGATCCCCCTGACCGCGCTCGTGCGCGACGGCGATCTCACGCTCAAACAGCGCAACCATGTGCTGCAGTCGATGACCGACGACGTCGCGGCCGAGGTGCTGCGCGACAACTACGAGCAGAACGTGCTGCTCGGCAACGCTCGGGCGCAGCAGTTCTCGATGCTTCCCGTGCACCAGCGGCTCATCCACTGGCTCGAGGAGCGGGGCGACCTCAACCGGTCCCTGGAGTACCTGCCGTCCGACGCCGAGATCGCGAAGCGCCGCGCCGACAAGCTGGGCCTCAAGTCGCCCGAGTTCTCGGTCCTCGTCTCCTACGCCAAGCTCGCGCTCAAGCAGGACCTCATGCCGACGGCGCTCGCCGACGACCCGTGGTTCCAGCAGACCCTGGCCGAGTACTTCCCGGAGCGGATGCGGGAGGAGTATGCGACGCAGCTCGCCGCGCACCCGCTGCGCCGCGAGATCATCATCAACGCCGTCGTCAACTCCATGGTCAACCGGGGCGGGATCACGTTCGCGTTCCGGGCCGGTGAGGAGACCGGCGCCGAGCCGGAGCAGATCGCCCGCGCGTTCGTCGTGTGCCGCGAGGTGTTCGGGATGTCGTCCTTCGTGGCGGAGGTCGAGGCGCTCGACAACGTGGTGTCGACGTCGACGCAGACGGTGCTCTACCTCGAGTTCCGGCGGCTGCTGGACCGGGCCTCAAGGTGGTTCCTGTCGGCGCGGCCGACCAACATCGACGTCGTCGCCGAGGTGGCGCGGTTCCAGGGTCCGGTCAGCCAGTTCGCTCCGCGCATCCACGACGTGCTGCAGGGTTCGGAACGGCGGCGGGTGGAGCGGCGGACCAAGGAGCTGGAGAAGCTCGGCGTGCCGTCGTCGACCGCCGCTCGCGCGGCGTCCCTCCTCGACCTCTTCTCGCTGCTCGACGTCGTCGACCTCGCCGAGGAGCTGCAGCTGCCGGTCGAGGAGGTCGCCGGCGTGTACTACTACGCGTCGGAGAAGTTCGGCATCGACGACATGCTCACCCGGGTGAGCAAGCTGCCGCGTGACGACCGGTGGGACGCACTGGCCCGCGGCGCGATGCGCGACGACCTCTACGCGGTGATCGAGTCGCTGGCCCGGTCGGTGCTCGTGGCCAGCGACGGCGGCGACGCCCCGGCGAAGCGCTACGAGTACTGGGCGGACGCCAACCGGGACGCGTTGAAACGGGCCAAGACCGCGTTGCGCGGCGTCGAACGTCTCGACAACGCCGGCCTGGCGGCGCTCTCGGTCGCGCTGCGGACGCTGCGGTCGGTGATCCGGTCCGGCCAGCCGGCCTGAGCTCGTCGGCGTCCCGTCGGTAGGGTCGACGGGTGCCGACGCTCGCCGAGCTGCTCCACGAGCGCTCCGGACTCCACGGCGCCGACGTCGAGTGGTTGCACCTTCTCGTCGGTGACTGGCAGCTGTTGTCGGACCTGTCCTTCGCCGACCTCGTCCTCTGGGTGCGGCTGTCCCCGGTTCAGTGGGAAGCGGTCGCTCACATCCGGCCGACCACCGGGCAGATGGTCTTCTTCGAGGACCAGGTCGGCATCAAGGCGACCCGGGCCCGCGCCGAGATCCTCGAGCAGGCCTTCGCCGAGCGCCGCATCGTCCGTGAGCGGGACACCGAGTGGCGCGACGACCTCCCGGTCCGGGAGGAGTCCATCCCTGTCGTGCGCCAGGCCCGCGCGATCGCCGTGATCACCCGGCATACGAACCTGTCGATGATGCGGACCCCGAGCCGGCTGGAGCTCACCTACCTCGCCACCGCCGACGCCCTCTCCCGGATGGTCGCCGCCGGGGAGTTCCCGAACTCGTCGGCGCCGACCGGCCTGCGGCGGGGCGCCCCGCGCGCGGGCGACGGGGTCGTGCGGCTCGACTACGACGGGGTCATCACGTATGCGAGTCCCAACGCGGTCTCGGCCATCCACCGGCTCGGGTGGCCGGGCGAGGTCATGGGCGGGTCGATGTCGGAGATCGTCACGTCGGTCCTGCGCGACTCATCGCCGGTCGACGAGGGGCTGCCGCTGGTCCTGACCGGCCGCCAGCCGTGGCGCACGGAGGTCGGGTCGAGCGGCGCGATCATCACGATGCGGGCGATCCCGCTCACCGAAGCCGGGCAGCGGTTCGGGGCGCTCCTGCTGCTGCGGGACGTCAGCGAGCTGCGCCGGCGCGAGCAGGAGCTGCTCACGAAGGACGCGACGATCCGCGAGATCCACCACCGGGTGAAGAACAACCTGCAGTCGGTCGCTGCCCTGCTTCGCCTACAGGCCCGGCGCACCGACGACGTCCAGGCGCGTGCGGCGCTCAACGAGGCGGAGCGGCGGGTCGGCACGATCGCCCTCGTCCACGACACCCTCAGCAAGGGCTTCGACGAGACCGTCGACTTCGACGAGGTCGCCGACCAGGGGTTCCGCGCGGTCGCCGAGGTGGCCGCCTACGACAAGCGCATCGAGCGGGAACGCACCGGCGACTCGTTCGGTCGGCTGCGCGCCGAGGACGCCACCTCGCTGGCGATGATCCTCAGCGAGCTGGTCCAGAACGCCATCGAGCACGGCTTCCCCGACGACCACGGCGGGACCGTGACCGTCGACGTCAAGCGGGTGTCCGGCGTGCCCGGCGCTCCCGACGTGCTGACCGTGAAGATCACCGACGACGGCGTGGGCATCGGTACGGAGCGGCGACCCGGTTCCGGGCTCGGCACCCAGATCGTCCAGTCCCTGGTACAGGACCTGCGCGGGACGATCCGGTGGACCCCGGCGGAACCGCACGGCACCCAGGTCACCTTCACCGCGGCGCTGCGGCCGCTCAAAGGCTGACCGCCGCGGCGAGAATCGCCACGGCGGTCAGATGGAGCAGGGAGAGGTGGGTCGGCGAGGGCCGATCAGCCGGCGCGGCGGGCGCGCGCGTTGCGGCGCTTGAGCGCGCGGCGCTCGTCCTCGGACAGGCCACCCCAGACGCCGGCGTCCTGGCCGGACTCGAGGGCCCACTTCAGGCAGGTCTCGATGACCTCGCACCGACGGCACACGGCCTTGGCCTCCTCGATCTGCAGGATGGCCGGGCCGGTGTTCCCGATGGGGAAGAACAGCTCCGGGTCCTCGTCGAGGCAGGCAGCGCGGTCGCGCCAGTCCATGCTGATCGTGCTCCTTGATGAGGCGGTGGGCGCTGTCCGGACCGGCACGGGGCCAGTCGCGGTGCGGGGGTGGCTCCGGGGGGCGGAGCCGGTGGTGGGGGCGGAGGGTCGGGTGACCCGGTGGGGGCGGGTGGTGCTCGTCGTCATCAGTTCGTATGTCTCGTCAGGGTGTGGGGTTCGGGGGAGGCGGTCCTGGGCTCCGCGTCGCACTTCACGGTCGTTCTCGCCCTGGTGTTCTGGGCGGTTGCACGCTCGCTGGCGCGGCTGGCGGGGTAGCGGCTCTGCTTCCTCGTCGGTGCCGTTTCGGGTCATGTCGCGACCACACGGCTTCGGCACCCCGGGCAACGCCCGCGGAAGCTCCGATGTTCCAGGGCCGCCGTACAGTCTGACGGCTACGGTCCGTGAGGGCAACCATTTCGACGTCGAGATGATGGCCCATACCGCGAACCGGTTCAGGAGGAGCGCTCGCTAGGCTCCCAGCGTGACGCAGACCACACCGGATCCCGGCTCCGACGGGTTCCCGTCCCGGCCGCCGTCCCGAGGACCGTGGACGGCCGCCGCGGGTGCCGTATGCGTGGTGCACGTCCTGGTGCTCGTGGCGCTGGCCGTCTTCTACGGCGTCGAGCTGGCCCGCGGCGAGGGCAGCAGCACGGTCGCGGTCGTGATGTCCGGCCTGCTCATCCTCGTCTTCGCCGCCCTCCTGGCCCTGCTCGCGCGCGCGTGGTTCGTGGGGTCGACCCGAGCGGCCGTTCCCACGTTCGTCTGGAACGGGCTGCTCATCCCGGTCGTCGTCGCGCTCTACGGCGCCGAGGAGACGCTCATCGCGACCGCGGTGCTCGTCATCGTCGTCCTCGGCGTGGTCACGGCCGCGGGCGCGGTCGCTACGCGTCGCCCCGACGACGCCTGAGCCGACTCACCGCATACCCGGCACTGCCGATGCCGCAGGGCCGGCTCGCTCCTGGCGAACCGGCCCCGCGGTTGACGAGCGTGCTCAACGGCTCCCGACGACCGCCCGGATGCGCGCGGCCGCCTCGGTGAGGATGTCGACGACCTCACGGGTCTGGTCGGAGGTGAGCCCACCTCGGCGCCAGGCCCGCCGGACGTCGCTGCGGAACGTGTTGACCGCGTGCTCGAGGTCGGCGTAGGCGGCGGCCTCGCCGCGGGTCCACGGCTCGTGGCCGCCGACCGGCTTGGCCGTCGCCCGCGCCTCACGCGCCGCGTTCTTCAGCTCGGTCCGCAGGTCGGCCGCCTGGTGCTGCACCCGGGCGCGGACACCCTCGGCGAGCTGGCGTACCGACTGGTCGAGGTCGTCGCGCAGGTCCTGCAGGTCGGCCTGACGGGCCCGAACCTCGGCCCGGCCCGCCTCGGTGATCGAGTACGTCGCCTTGCGGCCGTCGTCCGTGCGCTCCACGAGACCCTCCTCCTCGAGCTTGGCCAGCCGGGGGTAGACCGTGCCGGCGCTGGGCGAGTAGAGGCCGTTGAACCGGTTCTCGAGGTCCTGGATGACCTCGTAGCCGTGACGCGGGCCTTCGTCGAGCAGCGCGAGCAGGTAGAGACGCAGCTGCCCGTGGGCGAAGACGGGGCTCATCGCGAGTCCCCCTCCGGAGCCGGGCCCCCGTCGGCCGACGCACCTGGCGGGTCGGCGGGATGGTCGCCGGGCGGGGCGTCCTGGGGATCCGGCGCCGGCATCGGGCTGGTCCCCTCGGTGCGGATCTGGGTGGTCGGGTCGCCGGTGGGGGCGGGGGCCGGCCGGTCCTGCGGGGTGCCGAAGCCGTTCGCGCCGCCGGTGCTCGAGCGCAGCACGACGATGCTGCCCGAGACGGCGTTGGCCTTGACCTCGAGCGCGCCGTCACCCTCGCGCAGCCGCCCCGTCCGCTCGTGGCCGTGCGAACCGCCGCCGAAGCCCTTGGAGAGCTGGCGGCCGTCGACGACGATCTGTCCGCTCGCCGTGTTGGCCTCGACGTCGAACCCGCTGAGCGGTGCCCGGACGGTGACGTCCCCGGAGACCGAGTTGGACCGGATCCGCGACGACCCGGACAGCAGGTCGACGGCGATGTCGCCGCTGACCGTGTTGATCTTGACCTCGGGAAGCGTGCTGCGCTGCAGCGTGACCGACCCCGAGACCGAGTTGACGCTGGCCGAGCCGGTGAGGCTGTCGCCGTCGACGGTGCCGCTCACCGTGTGCATGTCGACCTCACCCTCGACGTCGCTGACGATCAGCGACCCGGAGACGCTGTTGACCTTCACGATGTTGTGCAGCCCGGAGACGACCGCCTCGCCGCTGACCGTCGCCACGGTGACCGCGGCGTCGCTCGGAACCGAGATGCTCACCGTCACCCGGTTGCGCCCGAAGTGCTCGAAGGTGCGCTTGAGCATCTCCATGATGTTGTTGTTGTCCCACTCCTTGCCGTGGAGCACGCGGAGGGTCACGCCGTCCCAGGTGACCTTCACCGGCAGTCCCTCGACCTGGGTGATCTCGACCCGGGCCGTGGGGGAGTCGTCATGCGTGACGACGTCCACGCGTCCACCGACGATCCCGACCTCGAGCTTGCCGACCCGCTCGTTCTCGTCGCCGATGTCGAGGACCCGTGGCCCCTCGATGCGCCATTCCTGTGTCATGCGCCTCTCCCTCCGCACGCTCCGCCGGCCGGTCCGGCATACACGTTATATCGCGTTCTGAAAGACACGTTATATCGCGTATGCGGACCGCGCAAGCCCTAGGAGGCGATCTGCATCCAGTCGTTCCAGCCGTTGTGGAGCACCAGCCAGGCGATGAGGCCGTACCCCGCCTGCCCGGGGTGGACCCGGTCGGGCGAGGCGTTGACGTCGGAGAGCCACTGCTCGTGGCCGACCAGCGGTCGGAAGCAGTCGACATACGCCACGCCGCGCCGGGCGCAGACGTCGGCCTGGGCCTCGGCCAGCGCCTCGATGCGCGGGTTCCACTCGCTCTCCAGGCTCGGCGTCAGGCCCACGCAGAAGACCGCGATCCCGCTGGTCGTGGCCTCGTCGAGGATGTTCGCGAGGTTGAGCCGCGACCGGGCCAGGCTCACCCCCGTGGCGATGTCGTTCGCGCCCACCGACACGACCAGCCGGCGCTCGGCCCGGTTCACCCAGCGCGGGGCGGTCTCGCTGCGCCAGCGCGACATGACGCCGGCCGACGTGTCGCCGCGGACGCCGAGGTTGTATGCGGTGAGGTCCAGGTCGGGATGCTGGGTGCGGCTGACGACCCGGCCGACCCAGCCCAGGCCCTTGGGGTCCCCATATCCGGCGGTCATCGACGAGCCGACGAAGCAGACGCCGACGTCGCGGCGCCCCTCGGCCACGCTGAACTCGGCGCTCGGGATGAACTCGGGCTCGGCCGGGTCGGACGACTGCTCGCTCACGGGGTCATCGTGGCATGCGGGACCGGAGCCGGCCGGCAGTCCTCGCCGTCAGGCCCCCGACCGCGTCATTCGTCGTCGTCGTCGAGGCGGGCCAGCCAGGTGGCCAGCCGCTCGACGGGGGTCTCGAACTCGGGGTTGAGGTCGACGAACGTGCGCAGCTGCTCGGCCAGCCAGTCGAACGAGACCTCCTCCTCGCCGCGGCGCGCGACGAGCTCCTCGATCCCGCGGTCAGTGAAGTACACAGCCCCACCCGTCGTCAGCGCGCAGCGGGATCAGCGGTCGAACGCGGCGGCGACGAGGTTCTCCTGCTCGACCTCGTGCTTCTTGTGCGAGCCGGTGGCGGGGGAGGCGGACGCCATCCGCGACACCAGCCGCAGCGGCCGGGTCTCGCCGTGCTCCTCCATCGCCTCGGGGAGGTTGAGGGCCATGTACGGCCACGCGCCCTGGTTGCGCGGCTCGTCCTGGACCCACAGCACCTCGGCCCCGGGGTAGACGGCGAGCGCCTCGGCGATCTCGGCACCCGGAACCGGGGCGAGCCGCTCGACCCGCAGGATCGCGGTCGTCGTGTCCTCCCGCTTGGTCCGCTCGGCCTCGAGGTCGTAGACGACCTTGCCCGAAGCGAGGATCACCCGCGTCACGCCGGCCGGGTCGAGCCGCGCCGGGTCGGGCAGCACCGGGCGGAACCCGCCCTGGGTGAAGTCCTCGACGCTGCTCGCGGCCGCCTTGAGCCGCAGCATCGACTTCGGGGTGAACACGATGAGCGGACGGCGCGGCCGGGCATACGCCTGACGGCGCAGCAGGTGGAAGTACGACGCGGGCGTCGACGGGTACGCCACGGTCATGTTGTCCTCGGCGCACAGCTGGAGGTACCGCTCGATGCGGGCCGACGAGTGGTCCGGGCCCTGGCCCTCGTAGCCGTGCGGCAGGAGGAGGGTCACCGACGAGCGCTGGCCCCACTTCTGCTCCGACGAGGAGATGAACTCGTCCATGATCGTCTGCGCGCCGTTGGCGAAGTCGCCGAACTGGGCCTCCCAGAGCACGAGGGCGTCCGGCCGCTCCACGGAGTATCCGTACTCGAACCCCATGGCCGCGAACTCGCTGAGCAGCGAGTCGACGACCCAGAACCGGCCCTGGTTCTCGCCGAGGTAGAGCAGCGGGGTCCACTCCGCGGCGGTGCTCTTGTCGATGAGGACGGCGTGCCGCTGCACGAACGTGCCGCGCCGGCTGTCCTGGCCGGCCAGCCGGATCGGGGTGCCCTCGATGAGCAGCGACCCGAACGCGATCAGCTCGCCCATCGCCCAGTCGATCCCGCCCTCGCTGGTCATCGCGGAACGCCGCTCCAGCAGCTGCCGCAGCTTCGGGTGCACGGTGAAGCCGTCGGGGATGCTGGTGAAGGCGTCGCCGATCTGCTTCATGACCTCGGGCGTGATGGCGGTGTTGTTCTTCCACCGCGGCGCCGCGGCGTAGTCGGCCGCCTGCGAGGCCGGCTTCTCCAGCCCTCGGCTGCGGTTGTCGGTCGACGAGCTCGCGGCGGTCGGCCGAGCCTTGATGGCCTCCTTGGTCTCGACGAACACGCGCTCCAGCTGCTGCTGGTAGTCGCGCAGCGCCGCCTCGGCGTCCTCCTGCGAGATGTCGCCACGACCGATGAGCGCCTCGGTGTAGAGCTTGCGGACCGAGCGCTTGGCCTCGATGAGGTTGTACATGAGCGGCTGCGTCATCGACGGGTCGTCGCCCTCGTTGTGCCCACGGCGCCGGTAGCAGACCATGTCGATGACGACGTCCTTGTTGAACGCCTGCCGGAACTCGTAGGCCAGCTCGGCCACCCGGACGCAGGCCTCCGGGTCGTCGCCGTTGACGTGGAAGATCGGCGCCTGGATCATCCGCGCGACGTCGGTGGAGTAGACCGACGAGCGCGACGCGGACGGCGAGGTCGTGAAGCCGACCTGGTTGTTGATGACGACGTGGACGGTGCCGCCGGTGCGGTAGCCGCGCAGCTGGGACAGGTGCAGCGTCTCGGCGACCACGCCCTGGCCGGCGAACGCCGCGTCGCCGTGCAGGAGCAGCGGCAGGACGGTGTATGCCTCGCCGGCGAGGTCGAGCCGGTCCTGCTTCGCCCTGACGATGCCCTCGAGCACCGGGTCGACGGCTTCGAGGTGGGACGGGTTCGCCGCGAGGTAGACCTTGGTGGTCGAGCCCTCCTCGGAGGTGAACTCGCCCTCGGTGCCGAGGTGATACTTGACGTCGCCGGACCCCTGGACCGACTTCGGGTCCTGCTGGCCCTCGAACTCGCGGAAGATCTGGCCGTAGGACTTGCCGGCGATGTTGGCCAGCACGTTGAGGCGGCCGCGGTGCGGCATCCCGATGCAGATCTCGTCCATCCGGTCGTCCGCGGCGCGGCACATGATCCGGTCGAGCAGCGCGATGACCGACTCGCCGCCCTCCAGCGAGAACCGCTTCTGCCCGACGAACTTGGTCTGCAGGAACGTCTCGAACGCCTCGGCGGCGTTGAGCTTGCGCAGGACCCGCATCTGCTCGTCACGGGACGGACGGGCATACGGGACCTCGACCTTGGCCTGGATCCAGGCGCGCTGGTCGGGGTCCTGGATGTGCATGTACTCGATGCCGACGGTGCGGCAGTACGAGTCGCGCAGGATGCCGAGGATGCGGCGCAGCTTGAGGAACGGCTCGCCGCCGAACCCGCCGGTCGCGAACGAGCGGTCGAGGTCCCAGAGGCTCAGCCCGTGGGTGGTGACGTCGAGGTCGGCGTGCTTGCGCTGTCGGTACTCCAGCGGGTCGGTGTCGGCCATGAGGTGGCCGCGCACCCGGTATGCGTGGATCAGCTCCTGGACCCGGGCGACCTTGTTGATGTCGTCGTCGTGGGTCGCCGAGATGTCCTGGACCCAGCGGATCGGCTCGTAGGGGATCCGCAGCGACTCGAAGATCTCGTCGTAGAACCCCTGCTCGCCGAGCAGCAGCTGGTGGACGATCCGCAGGAAGTCGCCGCTCTGCGCGCCCTGGATGATCCGGTGGTCGTAGGTGCTGGTCAGCGTGAGGATCTTGCTGACGGCGTTGCGGTTGATCGTCTCGGCGCTCGCGCCCTGCCACTCGGCGGGGTACTCGAGGGCGCCGACGCCGATGATCGCTCCCTGGCCCTCCATGAGCCGCGGCACGGAGTGGTTCGTGCCGATGGTGCCCGGGTTGGTCAGCGTGATGGTGGTGCCCTGGAAGTCCTCGACGGTCAGCTTGTTGGCGCGGGCCTTGCGGACGACGTCCTCGTAGGCGGTCCAGAAGTGGACGAAGTCCATCGACTCGGTCGCCTTGATGCTCGGGACCAGCAGGGCCCGGCTGCCGTCGGGCTTGGACATGTCGATGGCCAGGCCGAGGTTGACGTGCGCCGGGGTCACGAGGACCGGCTTGCCGTCGCGTTCGGAGAAGCCGTTGTTCATCTCCGGCATCGCCCGGAGCGCCTTGACCAGGGCGAACCCGATCATGTGGGTGAAGCTGACCTTGCCGCCGCGGGAGCGGGCCAGGTGGTTGTTGACGACGACCCGGTTGTCGATGAGCAGCTTCGCGGGCACGGCCCGGACGCTGGTCGCGGTCGGGACGGCCAGCGACGACTCCATGTTGGTGACGACGCGGGCCGCGGGGCCCCGCAGCGGCGCGACCTTCACGGTGATCTCCGCGTCGCCGTCCTTGGGGGCGACGGCGACGTCGCGAGGCTTCTTCTGGGTCGCCGGCGGCTGGTCGACCTTGGGCGCAGGGGGTTGCTGGGGCGCCTTGGCTTCGGGGGCCGGAGCCTCGGTAGGCGTCGCCGCCGGCTTCGCCTTGGCCTCAGTGGGCTTCGCGGGCGCGGGTGTGGCCTTGGCGGCGGACTCGGCCGGCTTCGCGGCGGGAGCGGCCTTGGTCTCGGCGGGCTTCGCAGCCGCGGGCTTGGCGGGAGCGGGGGCCGGCACGGCGCCGTTGCTGCCGTTCGCGCTGTTGCCGTCGGGGGTGTAGTCCGCGAAGAACTCCCACCAGGCCTTGTCGACCGAGTTCTTGTCCTCGAGGTACTGCTGGTACAGCTCGTCGACCAGCCACTCGTTCGGGCCGAAGGCAGTGAGCGGGTCGTCGGGCCGGGTGGTCCGGGGGTCAGCCACGGGGGAAACGCCTCTTTCGTCACGTCATCGATGACGGTCACGCGGAACCGCTGGGAGGGCTCAGATACCGCAGCCCATCACCGGCATTCCCGCGTAACGCGAGGTTCCAGTCTAGCCCCGCCGCGCCCGAGCCGCGGGGCGGCCTCCCGGGCGCCGGCACGCCACGACCGAACTCAGATGTTCACCCGGTTTCGGGCGATCAGCCCGGAAACCGAGCAGACATCTGAGTCCGGTCGCGGGGATGCGCGTCAGCTGATGTCGCGGCGCACCGTCAGCCACGACCCGATGCCCGCCATCACGGCGGCGTAGGCGGTGAGCACGAGGGCACCGGCCCACCAGCTGAGGATCTGCACGGTCTCCCCGTTGAACCCCCCGGCCGACGTACTGAGCATGGCCGACGTCGCCTGGCTGGGCAGGTACGGCGTGATGTCCTTGCCCCAGTCGGTGATGCCGAGGACCGCGCCGAGGATCGGCTCGACGATCCATGCGACGCCGATCGCGATGAGCAGCGCGGCCACCTGGTTCGGGATGAGGATCCCGACCCCGAGGCCGATGAGCGCCCACAGGCCGAGCACGAGCAGCGCCAGCGCGAGGGTCCGCCAGATCTCCGGGTCGGCGAACGGCGCGTGGCCCTTCGCGGTCAGGAGGATCCAGCCCGTGACGACCGACCCGATCAGCGACAGCACCGCATACATCGCCCCGATGACCAGCAGTGCGACGACCTTCGCGCCCATGACCTGCACCCGCTTGGGGTTGGCGAGGAACGTCGAGGTGACCGTCTTGTGGCGGTACTCCGAGCCGATGGTCATGACGCCGATGGCCAGGGTGAGCAGGTAGCCCACACCGATGCCGCCGGTGAACACCTGGCGGGCCAGGTCGAGGTCGTTGGTGATGGCCGGCGGACCGCCGTTCTGGCCGGTCGCCGCGTCGCTGGTGAAGATGAACCCGAACAGCAGGGCGAACCCCGCGCCGGCGAGCACGATGGCGATGGCCATGCCCCACCACATCCGGGTGGTGAAGAACTTGAGCAGCTCCGACCTGATCGACCGGATCATGACGCGACTTCCTTCTCGGCCTCAGCCGCGGCTGAGGCCGAGTGGCTCCACTGAGGCGCGCCGGGTTCGGCATCCTGTGCGGAAACCGAGCCGTCGAGGTTGCGGTTGCGGTTCTCGGGCGACGTCGTCAGCTCGAAGTAGAGCCCCTCGAGGTCGGTGGAAAGGGTTCGCAGCTCGTGGACGGCCACGCCGGCCCGCAGTGCCACGTCGCCGATCCTCGCCATGTCCTGGGTGCGGACGCGCAGCCCGGTGTCGCCGTCCTCCTCCGACACGACGCCGGCGGCCAGCAGCGCGCTGGACAGCTCGCTCCGGTCCGGGGTCCGGACCAGCACCGTCGGCTCGCCCTGCAGGTCGCTGATCGGGCCCTGCGCCACGCTGCGGCCGTTGGCGATGATGACGACGTCGTCGACGGTCTGCGAGACCTCCGCGAGCAGGTGGCTCGAGATGAGGACCGTCTTGCCCTCGCCGGACAGGTACCTCAAGAAGCCCCGCAGCCAGCGGATGCCTTCGGGGTCCAGGCCGTTCGACGGCTCGTCGAGGATGACCGCCTTGGGGTCGCCGAGCAGCGCGGCTGCGAGGCCGAGACGCTGACGCATACCCATCGAGTACCCGCCGGCCCGCTTGCGGGCCGCCGCCGGGATGCCGACCAGCTCGAGCATCTCGTCGACCCGGCGATCCGGGATCCCCGAGGTGGCCGCCATCACTCGCAGGTGGTCGCGGCCACTGCGGCCGGGGTGGAAGTTGGTCGACTCGAGGGCGGACCCGACCTCGAGCAGGGGGGTCGGGATGTCGTGGTAGGCCACGCCGCCGATCGTGGCGGTGCCGGCGGTCGGCCGGATCAGGCCGAGCAGCATCCGCAGCGTGGTGGTCTTGCCGGCCCCGTTGGGGCCGAGGAAGCCGGTGATGCGGCCGGGCTCTACCGCGAAGTCGAGGTCCTGGACGGCGGTGAAGTCGCCGAAGCGCTTGGTGAGGCCGTGTACCTCGATGCGCGCGCCCGACGCCGGCGCCGGTGTCATGAGGATGCCCCAAGAGATGTCATGGGTCGATCAAACCAGCGTCGGCTGGGGGTCGGATCCCACGGGGGTCGGATTCCGGGCCGGTTCAGGGTGCGCTCAGGGTCATACCCCAGGCGGAGGCGGCGTATGCGGCGGCGCCGGGTGGGTGGGCCGTCCTCCCTAGGATGGACCGACTATGACCGAGTGGTTACTCGTGCTCGCGGCGGTGGCCCTCACCGCGGGCACCGCGCTGTTCGTCACGGCGGAGTTCTCGCTCGTCGCGCTGGACCGGCCCACCGTGCAGCAGGCGATCGACAACGGGGACGAGCGCGCGGCCACGGTCCTGCGGTCCCTGCGCCAGCTGTCCACCCAGCTGTCCGCCGCGCAGGTCGGGATCACCCTCACGACCCTCATCGTCGGGTACCTCGCCGAGCCGTCCATCGGCAGCCTCCTCCACGGCCCGCTGGTCTCGCTCGGCCTCTCGGACGGCGCCGCGACCTCGGTGGCCACCACCCTCGCGCTGGTCTTCGTGACGCTCTTCTCGATGGTGTTCGGCGAGCTGATGTCGCAGTTCCTCGGGATCAGCGCGCCGCTCGCCGCGGCCAAGGTGGTCGCCGGGCCGGTCCGCGCGTTCGCGATGCTCGCGAGGCCGCTCGTCGCGGTCCTCAACGGCTCGGCGAACGCCGCGCTCCGGGCGATGGGCGTCACGCCGGTGGAGGAGCTGTCCGGGGCGCGCACCCCGCAGGAGCTGGCCAGCCTGGTCCGGCGCTCGGCCGAACAGGGCACCCTCGAGGCCGGTACGGCCCGGCTGCTGACCCGCTCACTGGACTTCGGCGACCGGACCGCCGCCGACGTGATGACTCCGCGGGTCCGCTGCTCCGGCATCGAGCGGACCGCGAGGGCCGACGACGTGATCCGGCTGGCCCGGCATACCGGGCACTCGCGGTTCCCCGTGATCGGCGACGACTGGGACGACATCGACGGACTGGTCCACGTCAAGAAGGCCATTGCGGTCCCGCACGACCGGCGGCCGGACGTCCCGGTGAGCGCCCTGATGGTCCCGCCGGTGATGGTTCCCGAGACCATCCGGCTCGACCCCCTGCTCCTGCAGCTGCGGGCCGCGGGGCTGCAGATGGTGGTCGTCGTCGACGAGTACGGAGGGACCTCGGGCGTCGTCACCCTCGAGGACGTCGTCGAGGAGATCGTCGGCGAGGTCAGCGACGAGCACGACCGGTCGCAGTCCGACTGGAACCAGATGGCCGACGGCTCGTGGCTGCTCCCGGGCCTCTGGCGACCGGACCAGGTGCGCGACCAGCTCGGCGCCGTCGTGCCCGACGGGCCGACGTACGAGACGGTCGGCGGGTTCGCCATGGCGGTACTCGGACGCATTCCTGTCGTCGGTGACGAGCTGGACCTACCGGGATGGGTGGTGCGGGTGGCGCGGATGGACGGTCGCCGGGTCGACCGGCTCCGGTTCATCCCGGTACCCGAGCCGTCGCCGGACGAGAACGATGCCGGCGACGCTCCGGGCGGGGAGGCTCGCGCGTGAGCCACGCCCTGGCCCTGTGGATCTCGCTGTTCCTCCTGCTCGGGAACGCGTTCTTCGTCGGGGCCGAGTTCGCCGCGATGGCCGCGCGGCGCTCGACCCTCGAACCGATGGCCGCCGCCGGCAGCACCCGGGCGCGGATGGCGCTCGACGCGTTGGAGCACCTCGGGTCGATGCTCGCCACGGCACAGCTCGGAATCACGGTCTGCTCGGTGGGGCTCGGTGCGCTGGCCGAGGCGGCGCTGCACGAGATGCTCGAGGACGTCTTCCACGCCTGGCACCTCGACCAGTGGATCAGCGACGCCTGGCTGGGGCCGGTCTCGCTGCTCGTCGCGCTCAACATCGTCGTCTACTTCCATGTCGTCATCGGCGAGATGATCCCCAAGAACCTGGCCATCGCCGGACCTGACCGGGCCGCGCTGCTCCTCGTCCCGCCGCTCCTCTTCGTCTCGCGGGCGCTGCGAGCCCTGGTCCGGATCATGGAGTGGATCGCCAAGGGCTTGGTCCGCGTGGTGTTCCGCGTCGAACCCAAGAACGAGATCACCAGCGCGTTCACGGCCGACGAGGTCGCGCACATCGTGGCCGAGAGCCACGCAGAGGGGCTGCTCGAGGAGGAGCGCGAAGGCCTGGTCCGCTCGGCGCTCGACTTCAGCGACAAGGTCGCGTCGCAGGTCGCGGTCCCGGTGGACCAGCTGGTCACCGTGACGATCGGCGCGACGCCGGCCGACATCGAGAAGCTCGTGGCCCGGCACGGGTTCTCGCGGTTCCCGGTGCGCACGGACGACGGGGAGGTGACCGGCTACCTCCACCTGAAGGACATCCTCTACGCCGACGACGAGCGCCAGACCCAGCCGGTGCCCCTGAAACGCGTTCGACGGCTCGCCACCGTGAGCCCCAACGACGACGTCGACGACGTGCTCGGGACGATGCAGCGCACCGGCGCGCACCTGGCGCGGGTCGTCGACGCGGCCGGGACCGTGAGCGGCGTGGTCTTCCTGGAGGACGTGCTCGAGGAGCTGGTGGGCGAGGTCTCCGACGCGACCCAGCGCTGACCGCGTCCGAGCGGGAGCGGGAGACGCCGGGAACCGGTTGTGACCTGGGTCCGTCCTAGCGCCGCAGGTTCCTCGACGGAGCAGGGAGGGGTGACCATGACGACGACTCGCGCGCTCAGGAGTCTCTGGGCTCGGTGGCGGTGGCCGGGCTCGCGGTAGCCGCGTTGACCGGCTGCACCAGCGGGAGTGCCGACACAGGTGCCACCGGCGCGGCCACGACGGCGGCGACGTCCTCGGCGGCGACGACCACCCCGTCGACCACCACGACCACAGCGACGGCCACGTCCCCTGCGTCGACCTCCACGCCGCCCGGCGAGGGGTTCGCCTTCGGCGAGACCGTGTCCATCACGAACAAGGGTGAGCCGGCCGCGGAGCTGACCATCGAGCGGCCGGTCGACTTCGTCTCGACCAACCCGTACGCCAAGGCCGCTCCACGGGCGTTTCGTCTACGTCTCGATCACGTTCAAGGTCACCGGATCCGTGGCGATCCCGGTGCAGAGCAACGACTTCGAGGTCGTGCTGCCGGACGGCGACATCGAGTTCCACCTGTCCGTCCCGGGCCGGCCGGACGAGGCCCCGGCGGCGCTCGACGAGACCTCCGTCAAGCCGGGCGAGACGCTGGTCGGGTCCGTGGCGTTCGACGTCCCCAAGGACGTCCAGCTGAAGGTCGCCTACGCCCCCGTGCTCAAGAACCTGGGGGTGTGGTCGTGACCCGTCAGGCCTTCGAGGTGGCGGTGATGCCGCCGTCCTCGGTCGCGATGAACTTCGTCGGCCGGATCGTCATGACGACTCGCACGTCCTTGTCGGTCACCTCGTAGTCCCGGCCGTAGCGGTGCTGCAGCCCCTTGTAGAACGAGGCCTCCGCGTCGTCGTCCTCGACGCTCTCGACCACGCCGCGGACCTCGAGGGAGCGGTACCCGTCGTCGGGGTCGGCGATCGACAGGGCCAGGCGCGGGTCCTCGGCGAGGTTCGCGAACTTCTGCCGGGTTGTCGTGTGCGTCATGCGCAGCCGCTCGCCGTCCCACCCGAACCACATCACGCTGCTCATCGGCGCGCCGTTCGGCCGGACCGTCGCGAGATGCGCGAACAACGGTCGCTCGAGAAGGTCGGCGTGCGAGGCGGGGACGACGGCGGCGGCGGTCGTGGTGTCGGTGCTCATACGGTGGGCAACTACCGAGGGCGCTGGTGTCATCCCGCTTTCGCTGGTCCGCGAACGTGCATCCGCTCACCCTGCGGTCCGAAGAGGGCGAGGATCTCCACGCTCTTGCCGCCGGCCGCCTCGATCGCGTGGGGAGTGCGGGTGTCGAACTCCGCGGCCTCCCCGCGGGTGAGGACCAGGTCCTGCGTGCCGACGCGCAGGCGCAGCCGACCCGACAGCACGTAGAGCCACTCGTAGCCCTCGTGAGTCTGCAGGGGCGGCAGGCGGGTCGAGGTGGGCGGTGGGATGAGGACCTTGTACGCCTGCAGGCCGCCGGGCTGCTGCGACAGCGGGACGAACGTTCGCCCGTGCCGGTTGACGGGCCGGGGATGAATGCGAGGGTCGCCGGTCGGCGGGGCTCCGACCAGCTCGTCCAGCTGCACACGCCACGCGCTGGCGATCGGGAGCAGCAGCTCCAGGGTCGGCCGCCGCTGGCCGGACTCCAGGCGCGACAAAGTGCTGACCGAGATCCCCGTTGTGGCCGAGAGCTGGGCCAGCGTGCCGCCGCGCTGGTGTCGGACCGCCCGGAGGCGCTCGCCGACTCCGTCCAGCGTCGAGGTGAGGTCGGGTGCGTCCACCGGTCCAGTTTGCCAGACCGGCAACGTAACTTGCTGCTGGCCTTCTCGGGTGCGCACACTCCGGACATGAACTCGAGCTATGACGTCGTCATCGTCGGTGGAGGCCCGGCGGGTCTGAGCGCGGCCACGGCCCTGGCCAGGTCGCGGCGCACCGTGCTGGTCCTCGACTCGGGCCACCCGCGCAACGCACCGGCCGGTCACCTGCACAACTTCCTGAGCCGCGACAACACGTCGCCACTCGAGCTGGTCGCCATCGGCCGCCGCGAGGTCGAGACGTTCGGCGGGACGGTGGCGGCGGCGGAGGTCGCCAACGTGCGTCGGGTAGGTGAGTCCTTCGAGGTGACGACCGTGGACGGTCGCGTCGCCCCAGCTCGGCGGGTCCTGGTCACCACCGGCCTCCAGGACCGGCTGCCCGACATTCCGGGCGTCGCCGAACGCTGGGGCCGTGACGTCCTGCACTGCCCCTACTGCCACGGCTACGAGGTCCGCGACCAGACCGTCGGCATCCTCGCCGTGGGTCCGCTGGCCGGGCACGCGGCCGGGCTCTGGCGCCAGCTGACCGACCGGGTGGCCGTGTACCGGCACGACGGCGACGACCTCGACCCGGAGACGGCCGAGCGGTTGGACGCGCTCGGCGTCCCCGTCGTCGACGGACGAGTGGCGGGTCTGGTCGTGGAGGATGACCGGCTCACCGGCATCCGACTCGAGTCTGGAAAGGTCTTCCCGGTCGACGCGGTGGTCGTCTCGCCGCGGGCCGGTGCGCGGGCCGCGTTCCTGGAGGAGCTCGGCCTGGAGACGGTCGAGATCGAGATGATGGGCCGCGTCGTGGCGACCCGGCTGGACGCCGACCCGCTCGGCCGGACTGCGGTCCCGGGGGTGTGGGCGGCGGGGTCCGTGGTGGAGCCGATGGCCCAGCTCATGGCGTCGGCGGCATCCGGTCTGATGGCCGGCGCGCAGATCAACGCCGACCTGGTCGAGACCGACCTCCGGGAGCGGATCGGCTCCCGTCAGGCGGCCGCGTCGTAGCGGTTACCAGGTCAGGATGCCCTTGATGACGGTGAAGACCGCGCCGCCCAGAGCGAGTCCGATGGCGAGCCGGCGGGCGAGCTGGTGGTCGACGTGCCGCGACAGGATCTCGCCCCCGACCAGACCGACGGCCAGCGCGCCGAACGACACGGCTAGCGCAGCCGGAGTGACGTGGGGTAGTCCGCCCTTGGCTGCCAGGGAGCCGAGGTTTGTGAAGATCGAGTAGAACTGGAACGTCGCGACGAACTTGCGGTGCTCCCAGGCGGTGCTCACCGCATACAGGACGATCGCCGGACCACCGACGCCGGCGGTGACGTTCATGAAGCCGCTGGACGCGCCGGCGACGACGGCTCCACCGCGGCCACGCAGCACCCGGGCCCGCTCGCTGAGCACGACCGCGCCGAGGGCGAGGATGACGAGCAGCCCGATGATGACCATCAGTGGCGCGGGCGGGACGTTCTTCGCGACGTAGGCGCCGAACGGGATGGCGACCAACGCCGGGACTGCGAGCAGAAGGCCCTTCTTCCACTCGGTGTCCCGCCAGTGCGTCACGAAGACGACGACGCTCACCGTGAGCCCGAGGAGGTTGGACAGGACGACGCCCTCGAACGGCCCGGCGATGAGGACCAACAGGGGCGCGCAGACCAGCGCGAAGCCGATGCCGGTCACGCGCTGGGTCAGCGCGCCGGCCACCACCCCCAAGGGCAGGAACAGCAGCTCGGTGGTCATGGCGGACGATCCGGTATGCGTGGGGTCCGGTCAGAGGCCGAGGGCCAGGTAGCGCACGTCCTCGAACTCCTCGAGCCCGAGGGCCGCGCCCTCCCGGCCCAGCCCGGACTGCTTGACCCCGCCCATCGGCGCGAAGGCGACCGAAGGGAGCGCGTTGTTCACGCCGACGATGCCCGCCTCGAGATGTTCCGCGGTCCGCCAACAGCGTGAAATGTCGCGCGACCAGAGGTAGCCGGCCAGGCCCATCTCGGTGGCGTTGGCGCGAGCGAGCGCCTCGGCGGTGTCGCGGAACCGGAACACCGCAGCGGCGGGTCCGAACACCTCTTGGGTCGCGATGGCGGCGGAATCGGGGACGTCCGCCAGCAGGGTCGGCGCCAGGAAGGTGCCGCCGCTGGGCAGGTCCCGCTCGTGAGTCAGTCGGGTCGCACCCAGCGAGAGTGCCTCGGAGACCAGCGCGTTCACCGCGTCGACCCGGGAGGCGTCGATGACCGGGCCGAGGTCGGGGAGTGGGTCGGCGAGCCCGTCGCCGACCGTCATGGCGTCGACCCGGGCCACCAGCGCCCCGACGAACTCGTCGTAGACGTCCTCGTGGACGACGAAACGGTTCGCCGCGATGCAGGACTGCCCGGTGTTGCGGAACTTCGCGAGCATCGCGCCCTCGACGGCCGCCTCGATGTCGGCGTCGTCGAAGACGATGAACGCCGCGTCGCCGCCGAGCTCGAGCAGCGGCCGGACGACCCGACGCGCGGCACTGGCCATGATCTCGCGGCCGACCGGGGTGGAGCCGGTGAAGGTGACCGCACGGACCGCTTCGTGGTCGAGCAGCGTCTGCGTGACCTCGCGGGCCGGCCCGTGCACGAGGTTGACGACACCGGCCGGGACACCCGCGTCGACCAGGGCGCGGACCATCTCGGTCGCCGCCAGCGGCGCCTTCTCGGACACGCGGGCAACGACGGTGCACCCCGCGGCGAGAGCGGGAGCCAGCTTGCGGGCCTGGATGGAGCAGGGGAAGTTCCACGGGGTCAGCGAGGCCACGACGCCGACCGGACGCCGGACGGACAGGTGCCGTCGGTCGGCCGCCTCGTGGGCCATGACCTCGCCCTGCGGCCGGCGGGCCTGCTCCGCGAACCAGCGGAAGTACTCCGCGCTGAAGGCCAGCTCTCCGACCGCCTCGGGGCGACGCTTCCCGGCCTCGCGGGCCAGGGTGTCACCGATGGAGTCGGCCCGCTCGGCGATGAGCCGGCTTGCCTCGAGGAGGACGTCGGCCCGTCGCCGCGGTGGCAGGTCGGCCCAGTCGGCGAAGGCCCCGGCCGCGGCGTCGGCCGCGCGCTGGGCGGTCTTGGCATCGCCCCACGCCAGCCGACCGACGACGCTGCCGTCGGCGGGGTTGGTCACATCGACGGTGCTGTCGCCGTCCTCCCAGGTGCCGTCGACGAGGTGGCTGGCGATCGTGGTCACGAGGGTGCTCCTTGGCGAGTCGGGTTGGATTTCAACGGATCTGGGGGGTCAGCGGACGAGGACGTCCGGCCGCAGCCGGTCGCCGACCTTCGCGGTCGGCCACGTATCGTCGTGGACCAGGGTCTCGGGACCGGCGGCCTCCACGAGGGTCGTGTCCTCGACCTTCCAGCCGGCGCCACTGGGGTTCCATGCGAGCACCGCGCCCTCCGTCACGAGTTCGTCGCTGGCCGGTGAGGCGGGGAACTCGCGGGGCTGGAAGCCGCTGAAGCCGCCCTGGTGGTGGCGGTGCCACTCGTCGGGGCTGAACCCGTGTGCTCCGTATGCGGCGGTGCCGGCAGCCACGACGTCGCCCAGCCGGGCGCCCACCAGCGAGGCGTCGAGGAAGGCCTGCTCGACGTGCAGCAGCCGCTCGTAGGCGTCGCGCTCGTCCGACCCGAGCGGCCCGAACGAGACGATCCGGGTGACGCTTGCGACGAGACCGTGCCGGCGGGCGCAGGCGACGAGCATGCCGCGGGCGCCGAGGGGCTCGCCGGTCGGAAGCGGGTGGCGATGGGCGTCGAGGCGTGGCGCCCCGCCGACGAGCAGGACGATCGGGTCGAGCTCCCGGTCGAGCAGCTCATGGGCGAGGAGGCCGGCGGCCTGGTACTCCGTCGTCGCAGGGGTGAGCCCGCCCGCCGTGGCGGTGGCTGCGGCGGCCGCGTCGACGCATACCTCGCGCAGGAGCCGCCGTTGGCGCGCGGTGAGGTGCCGCCGGCAGAGCATTAGGTCTCCCGCGACCGGGACGGCGTCCGCGAGCGGCCGGTCGCCGCCGACCATGGCGCCGTGGGGAAGTCTCGGGTCCCGGCTGTCCCACCAGGCGACCACCTCCCACTCGGCGTCGAGCCCGGCGAGCTCGGTGTCGCGCAGCCGGGGTGCCTCGATCGCGTTGGTGACGATGGTGATTCGAGGCTGACTCGCGCAGTCCACGACGACGTCGAGGCACGCAGTGTCGAGCGTCTGGGGGACGTTCACCCGGCCGCCGAGCAGCCAGGTGAGGTTCGCCGGGTCGCGGAGAACGAGGGTGTCGAGGCCCCGGCCGCGGGCCACGGACGCCAATGCTGCGAGTTTCTCGGGGAGGTCCGCCCAGCGGTCTGCGTCAACCGCCATGGCGAACGACCTCGCCGTCTGCGGCCAGCGGCGAGCCGTCGAAGCCGACCCACGTCCGTCCAGTCCCGTCGACATCGCCGTAGACGTGTTGGTGCCAGGGCCGATCGAGGAGGTCCGCGACCGAGCGGACGGTCGCGTCGACGTCGACGCGCGGGATGACGGCACCCTCGCGGACGAGCAGCGGCATCCGGTCGAGCGGGACATCGACGGTGTGGAAGCCCGGACCCGTGTACGTGGTTCCGTCCTCGATTTCGTACCACCGGCCCTCCGGCACATAGAACGTCCGGCTGACGGGGTGGTCGGCGTCGTCGAACACCGGCACGACGAGCAGGTCCCGGCCGAGCAGGAAGCTGTCGTCGACGCTCCGGGCGACGCGGTCCTCGGGGTAGTGGAAACCGAGCGGGCGCATCACCGGCCACCCGTTCGCGGCGGACTCGTTCGCCACCTGCCAAAGGTAGGGCAGGAGCGAGTAGCGGAGCCGCACCCAGTCACGGCAGATGCGCAGCGCGTCGTCACCGAACGCCCAAGGCTCGCGGGGTCGCAGCCCGTGCGCGCGCATCAGCGGCGACAGTGCACCGAGCTGCGTCCACCGGACGTAGAGCGCCGGAGTCAGCTCGGGACCGAAGAACCCGCCGATGTCGTGGCTCCAGAACCCAGGGGCGCTCATCGCGTAGGACAGCCCGCCACGGACCGTCGCCTGCATGCCGGCGACGGTCGACTCGGCGTCGCCACCCCACTGGCCGGGGTAGCGCTGCGAACCGGCCCATCCACTGCGGCCCCAGACCAGCGGTGTCCGGTCGGTGAACTCGCGGATCGCGTCCGAGACGGCACCGTTGTAGCGCAACGGGTACAGGTTGTGCGCCTGGTGGGCCGGTGTGCCGTCGAAGAGCGCGACGTCGTCGGGCAGGGCTTCGCCGAAGTCGGTCTTGAACACCGCGACGCCGTCGTCGAGGAACTCCCGGTGCATCTCCTGCCACCATCGCCGCGCGTTCGGGTTGGTGAAGTCGATGAGCGCCCGCATTCGCCCGTCGGGGGTCGGCGTCTTCACGATCGACGCCAGGCTGCCGTCGGTCCGTTTGACGAGGTACCCCTCGCGCTCGGCGTGCTCGAAGATCGGCGAGGCCGGGTCGAGGTAGGGGAGCTCCCACACCGACAGCCGGATCCCGAGGTCCGCGAGATCGGAGACGAACTGCTTGCGGTCGCCGAACCGCGAGACGTTCCAGATGAAGTCGGTATTGAGCCGGTCGACGACGAGCCAGTCGGGGTCGAGGTGCAGCACGTCGAGCGGCACGTCGTGCTTCCGCATCGTCCGTCCGACCTCGAGCATCTCCTCGCTGGTGTGATAGCGGCAGCGCCCCATCCAGTAGCCGAAGGCCCACGGCTGCGGGACGTCCGGCCTGCCGGTCAGAGCGGTGTATGCGGTGAGCCGGTCCGCGGGGTCGGCGCCGGCGACGACGTAGAGGTCGATGACCGGGTCGTCGACGCCGATCGACAGGACGGATGGGCGGGAGTGCCCCACGTCGGCGGTGACGACCGCGCCGGTGTTGACGAAGCCGGTGTAGCCCCGCGACGAGTGCCACACGGGAACCGGCTTGTAGGCCATGCCCGTACCTGTTCCACACGCGTCCTCGCTGCGCAGCCGCAGCTGCTGGCCGTTCTTGACCAGGCGGCTGAACTGCTCACCGAAGCCCAGGATGTCCTCGTCCGGGCCGAGCTCCAGGCTGAGCGTCGTCGCGCTCTGGTCGACCACGACGGACGGCGCGGTCAACAGCCCGGCCACCTGGCGAAGCCGGTCGGCGGTGCGCAGCACGGTGGCGCCGGTCTCGGCGTCCGTCAACATCAGGGTGAACGGCGCCCGGCCTACCGTCAGCCGGAGCCCCCCGCCTAGGAGGACGACGCTGTCATCGTGCTCCTCGACGTCGAGGACGGCCGGATCCGGCGTCGCGTTCACGACGATGCCGAGGCCGGTGCCGTCGTCGTCGAGGGCGGCGTGCCCCGCGGGGGCGAGGACGAGCCGCAGGCAGCGGGGCTGGGGAGCGGTGACCCGCAACGTGTACGGGGTCACGTCGGTGGGAGGGAGGCTGATGTCGGGGAGGTTCGGCATCTGGGTCTCGACTCCCTGGGCCTCCAGCGGCTCGCCGGTGAGCCAGCCGGGCATCATGCCGAGCTGGACGCCGGGGAGCGCGTCGACGTCGAGGGTGACGCCGGCCTTGTCGGGACGGACGCCTCGCACGCGGCGGAGCAGGACAGCGGTGTCGGTCACCGATCAGCCCTTCACGGCGCCGGCGGTGATGCCGGCGACGAAGTAGCGCTGGAGGAACACGTAGGCGAGGACGATGGGCGCGGAGGCCACGACGACGCCGGTGAACAGCAGCGGGTAGTCGGTGAGGAACTCGCCCTGGAACGACAGCAGGGCCACGGGGATGGTGCGTTTCGCCGCGTCCTGGATGAACAGCAGTGGGTAGAGCAGGTCGTTCCAGTGGATGACGAAGAGGAAGATCGCGGTCGCGGAGAGCGAGGGCACGGAGACCGGGATGACGATGGAGCGGTAGGTGCGCCAGGGGCCGGACCCGTCGACGGCGGCCGCCTCGAACAGCTCCTTGGGGAGCGTCTTGAGGAACCCGGTCATGATGAACACGGCGATCGGGAGCGTCACGACGATGTTGATGAGGATCAGTCCGACGAGGGAGTCGGTGAGGCCGAAGGTCTCGAACTGCACGTACTGCGGGATCATGTTGGCCTGGGCGGGGACCGCCATGCCGAGGATGATGAAGCCGAAGAGCAGGCCGCTCTTCCAGCCGGGGATGCGCGCGATCCCGTAGGACGCCAGGCTGGCGATGAAGAGCGTGAGCGGAACCGAGCAGCCGGTGACGATGACGCTGTTGCGGAACGCGACTCCGAGGCCGGACTCGCCGACGATCTTGGTGTAGTTGTCGAACTGCCAGTCCGTCGGTGGGGCGAACGGCGACGCGAAGAGGTCCTGGCTGGTCTTGAAGCTGCCGAAGATGACGACGACCAGCGGGACGATGACGAGGACGGCGTAGATCCCGAGGACCGCGCGTCGGGTGAGCTGGTAGGTCATGGCGTGCTCCTCACGCGTCCGGGTTGCTGGCCTTGACCGCTCGCCGCTGCAGCCAGGTGATGGCGGCGATGAGGGCCATGAAGATGAGGGACTCGGCGGCGGCGTAGCCGAACTGGGAGTTCGCGAAGCCGGCGTAGATGCGGGTCGACAGGATGTCGAGGGACCCCTTGGGCGGGTTTCCGCCGAGGCCGAGGATGAGGTCGAAGGCCTTGAAGGACTGGACCGTCGTGTAGGCCATGACGATGGCCGTGGCGGGGGCGACCATGGGCAGGGTGACGTAGCGGAACTGCTGCCAGCGGCCGGCTCCGTCGATCTCGGCGGACTCGTAGAGCTCTTGGGGGATCTGCTGGAGCCCGGCGACGTAGATGATCATCATCTGGCCGACGTGGAACCATACCTGGGTGATGGCGACCCAGTAGATGGCCTGGTTGTCGTTGCCGAGGAAGGCGCTCTGGAAGCGGTCCAGCCCGACGGCACCCAGGACGGTGTTGATGAGGCCGAAGTTCGGGTCGTAGACGAACTTCCAGATGAAGGCGACGGAGACACTCGAGAGGATGGTCGGGAAGAAGTACAGCGACCGCAGGGCGACCGAGGACTTGGTGTTCTTGGTCAGATAGACGCCGAGCGCCAGCGAGAAGATCGTCTGGAAGATGACGACGACCAGCATGAACTTGAGGTTGTTGCTGAGCGCGTTCCGGAACAGGTCGTCCGACGTGAGAATGGTCGTGAAGTTGTCCAGGCCGACGAACTGTGCGGTCGGGCTGAAGCCGTCCCAGTCGGTGACCGAGTAGACGACCCCCTGGATCGTCGGGATGACGAAGAAGGCGATGTAGAGCACGAGAGCGGGGATCGGGAACAGCCACAGCGCGGGATGCGCCGCCATCGGGTTCCGGCCCTTGGGCTTCGGAGTCGTGTCGGCGGTGCCCTGGGGAGGCTTCGCCTGGCTCGGCGAGGTGAGCGTGGTGGCCATGGTCACTTCCGCTTCTGGTCGATGACCGTCTGCGCCTGCTGGGCCGCCTGCTCGGGAGCGGTGCCGCCGACGACGGCGACGCACGCGGCCTCGACGGCGTTGCGGATGTCGAGGTTGTTGAACTGGAACCGCGGGGCGAGGAGGGTCTTCTTCAGCAGCCAGGGCGCGGTGTGCTTGAGGTCGGCGTTGGTGTAGTCGACGTTCTTGACGGTGAGGTGCTGCGACGTCCCGTTCGCATAGACCGCGGCGTTGACCGGGTCGGAGAGGAACTGGAGCCACTTGACGGCGGTGTCCTGCTCCGTGCCGGCGGTGTTGACGCCGAGGATGAAGGTGGCGTTGTAGATCCCCTCGTACTTCGCCTTGTCCTTGGTCACCGTGATCGGCGCGATGAGGTTGATGGGGAACTTTGCGCCGAGCTTGCGGACCGCGCTGATGTGGAACGAGCCGGTGGCAAGCATGGCCGCCTGCCCGCTGGCGAACATCTGCTGCAGCGGCTCCGAGGCGGTGCCGGTGGAGTTGGGCTCGAAGAACGGCGCCAGCTGCTGGTACTGCTTGAGGGTCAGCAGGAACCAGTCGTCGGTGACCTTCCGCGTGCCGGCCTCGATGTCGGCGAACGCGGTGTCGGTGGGCATGTTGTTCATGACCATCGCGTTGATGAGCTGGCCCGAGTTCGCCGGCTCCCCGCCGGGCCAGGCGATCGGGACGAAGCCTGCGCCCTTGAGCTTCTCGCAGAGCGCGAGGAACCCCTCCCAGTCCTCAGGCAACGACGTGACGCCGGCCTTGCCGAAGGCGTCCTCGTTGTAGATGGGCATGTTGAAGACCAGCTGGTAGGGCAGGCCCATCTGGGCCCGGCTGGGATCCTGCCCGGCCTTGATGAGCTCGGCGAAGTAGCCATCCACGAACGGCTGGGCGCCGAGACCGGCGTACAGGCCGGCCTTCACCATGTTGACGAACTGCGCCCCGCGGAAGGCCGTGAAGGCGTTGCCGATGTTGCCGCCCTTGATCTTCTGGAGGGCGGTGCTCTGGTAGTCGTTCGACGGCGAGATGTCCTGGGTGATCTTGGCCTGCGGGTTCGCCTTGACGAACGTCGCGATGAGGGTGTCGAAGACGGCCTTGTCCTCGGCCCGCCAGTGGGCGAAGGAGACCGTCCCGGTGGCGGGTTTGGCGTCGACGGCAGCCGAGCAGCGCCGCACTGGCCCCGGCGCCGCCGGCGGCGGTGGCGCTACCGCGGGACGTGATCGTCGGCCCCACACAGGCGGTCAGGGCGCCGGCCGTTCCCAGGCGCCTATCCCCGTGAGGAAGCGCCGGCGGTCGATGGTGAACTTCTCGGACATCGTTGTCTCCTCGGTCCTGCTCTGCTGCTACCAGTCGATGACGGCGATCCCCAGGTGGTCCGCCGCGGCCCGCAGCTGCGGGCGCACGTCGGTCCACGCGAGGACGGTGTGGTGCGGGAAGCCTCCGGTGACGAGGCCGGTGACGAAGGTCTCGGCGTCGCCGTCGAGGCGGACCGCGGCGGTGTTGCCCTTGAACCGGTTGGGCTCGGCCACCGACTCGCCGGACGCGAGCAGCAGCCGGAGCGTCCCGGCGAGCCAGGTCCTCGGTGAGCCGAGCCATGACCACCGGGCCGGTGCTCAGCGGGAAGTTGCCGGCGACCCCGATCTTGCGGTTGCAGTGGGTGAACTGCGTCGCCTCCGACGGGTCCGCCGCCAGGGACGTGGCCGCCGCGCCGCAGTGCCAGAGCCGGACGATGTTGGCGTCGGCGTCCAGGTCAACGGTGTCGACGAGGTAGGTCGTGCCGGAGCCCAGAGCCTCGATGAGCAGCATGGTCAGGGCGCCGTAGACGTCTCGCTCGCACGTGGTCGGGGTGCTCTCGTCCGCCAGCCGGGAGAGCGCCGTGCAGGGGCAGACGCCGAGCTGGGCGGGGAACTCGGGCCAGCAGCGGATGGCCATGCCGCCGAGCGCGCCCTCGTCGCTCCAGTCTCGCATCGCCGTGGTGAGTCGCGCTGAGGTCAGCGCCTGCTCGGGGTCGACGGTCCGGGGAGGGCCGGGCGGCGACGGCCGACGCATACTCGGACTTCGCGACGACGTCGTCCACCGTGCGGACGCGGTCGAACATCGCGTCGATGTCGAGCTGCTCGACCTCGATGCCGAACAGC
>CAWBEH010000017.1:0-444862 GCA_963787725.1 uncultured Actinomycetota bacterium
CGAACTCGGCGAAATTGCACTACGAGTAAAGATGCTCGTTACGCGCAGCAGGACGGAAAGACCCCGGGACCTTTACTACAGCTTGGTATTGGTGTTCGGTACGGCTTGTGTAGGATAGGTGGGAGACTGTGAAGCATGCACGCCAGTGTGTGTGGAGTCAACGTTGAAATACCACTCTGGTCGTTCTGGATATCTAACCTCGGTCCGTGATCCGGATCAGGGACAGTGCCTGGTGGGTAGTTTAACTGGGGCGGTTGCCTCCTAAAAAGTAACGGAGGCGCCCAAAGGTTCCCTCAGCCTGGTTGGCAATCAGGTTTCGAGTGTAAGTGCACAAGGGAGCTTGACTGTGAGACAGACATGTCGAGCAGGGACGAAAGTCGGGACTAGTGATCCGGCGGTGGCTTGTGGAAGCGCCGTCGCTCAACGGATAAAAGGTACCCCGGGGATAACAGGCTGATCTTGCCCAAGAGTCCATATCGACGGCATGGTTTGGCACCTCGATGTCGGCTCGTCGCATCCTGGGGCTGGAGTAGGTCCCAAGGGTTGGGCTGTTCGCCCATTAAAGCGGTACGCGAGCTGGGTTTAGAACGTCGTGAGACAGTTCGGTCCCTATCCGCTGTGCGCGTAGGAAACTTGAGAAAGGCTGTCCCTAGTACGAGAGGACCGGGATGGACGAACCTCTGGTGTGTCAGTTGTCCTGCCAAGGGCACCGCTGATTAGCTACGTTCGGAAGTGATAACCGCTGAAAGCATCTAAGCGGGAAGCACGTTTCAAGATGAGGTTTCCATGGGGTTCACCCCGAGAGGCTCCCAGCCAGACGACTGGGTTGATAGGCCGGATGTGGAAGTGCAGTAATGCATGAAGCTGACCGGTACTAATAAGCCGATAACTTGACTACATCATAATCTTTCCGATGTTCGCGTCCACTGTGTTGTTCCCGAGATACGGTCGGGTTAGAACGACCTCATATCTCCATAGAGTTTCGGCTGTCATAGCGAAGGGGAAACGCCCGGCTCCATTCCGAACCCGGAAGCTAAGCCCTTCAGCGCCGATGGTACTGCACTGGTGACGGTGTGGGAGAGTAGGACGCAGCCGGACATACTTTGTTGAAGCGCCCCGCCTGAATTCACGAATTCGGGCGGGGCGCTTTGTCATGCCCTTGTTGTCATGCCCCCTTTGTCGGTCCCCGCGTGGTGTCCGCTCTCGCATACGGGCCGACTAGGGTTTGCGACATGAGCCCACAGGACCGGTCCGCCGGCCGGCCGGACCGCCGGGGATCTCGCCCGGCCGGGGATGCGCGACGCGGTGGCGGTCGTCCTCGCGACGGCGCGGGTGGGCCGCGGCGCAGCGACGCCTCCCGGCCGACCGATCGGGAGCCCGACCGAGAGCGCGGCGGCCAACGGCTCACGCCGAAGAGCCCCCGCCGGCCCGAGCCGGCCATCGCCGACGGCGTGACCGGCAAGGAGCTCGACCGCTCCGTGTGGACCCAGCTGCGCACCCTGAGCAAGGAGAACGCCGAGGGGGTCGCCCAGCACCTCGTCATGGTCGCCCTGCTGCTCGACACCGACCTCGAGGGCGCCCAGGCGCACGCGGAGACCGCCGTGCGCCGGGCCGGCCGGGTTCCCGCAGCTCGGGAGGCGCTCGGGCTCGTCGCCTACCGCCAGGGCGACTGGGCCAAGGCGCTGGCCGAGTTCCGGACCGTGCGCCGGCTCTCCGGCTCGTCACACCTGCTGCCGTTGATGGTGGACGCCGAGCGAGCGCTGGGCCGGCCCGACCGTGCCCTCGAGCTGGCCGCCACGCCCGAGGCGCGGACCCTGGCTCGCGACGAGAAGGTCGAGCTGGCCATCGTCGTCTCCGGCATCCGGCGCGACCAGGGACAGCTCGACGCCGCGGCCGCCGGGCTCCAGCTGGCGGAGCTCGACCCGCGCCGCCGCCAGGCGTGGAGCGCCCGCCTGTTCTACGCGTACGCCGAGGCCCTCCTGGCCCTCGGCGACCGGGCCGGTGCACGGGAGTGGTTCGGCTATGCGGTCGACGCCGACGAGTCGCTCGAGACGGACGCGGCCGAGCGGGTCGACGAGCTTGACGGCGTGGAGCAGCTGGACCTCCTCGGTGACGACGACGCCGACGAGCGCGGCGAGCGTGACTGAGACGCTCGTCGAGCGCTACACCGGCGTCGTCTGCGACCTGGACGGCGTGGTCCGCCGGGGTGCCCAGGCCGTGCCGCACGCAGTGGAGCAGCTCACCGCGCTGCAGGTCCCCGTCGTGTACGCCACCAACAACGCATCGCTGACCCCACAGGACGTGGCGGACCAGCTGATCGGCCTGGGGCTGCCGGTCGGCCCGGCCAACGTCGTGACCAGCTCTCAGGCCGGTGCGGCCTATGTCGCCTCACTCGTCCCCGCCGGGTCTCCGGTCCTGGCCGTCGGTGGACCGGGAGTGGCTGCCGCGCTGGGCGAGGCCGGGCTGACTCCGGTCTCGAGTGCCGAGTCGGGGGTGGTCGCCGTGTTGCAGGGGTACGGCCCGAACGTCACCGCCACGGACCTGGCCGAGGCGAGCTACGCGATCGAGGGTGGTGCCACCTGGGTCGCGACCAACCGCGACGCGACGCTGCCGACGCATCGCGGCGTCGCTCCAGGCAACGGAGCCCTCCTCGGCGCCGTCGCGACAGCGACCGGAGTCCAACCCAGTGCGGCCACCGGGAAGCCGGAGCCGCCGCTCTACGACCTGTCGGTGGCCCGCCTCGGGGTGCCCAAGCCGATGGTGCTCGCGATCGGCGACCGGCTCGACACCGACATCCTCGGCGCCATGAACGCCGGACTCGACTCCCTGTGGGTGCTCACCGGCGTCGACGACCTGGAGTCCTTCGCGCGGGCACCCGGCCGGCCGTCGCCGACATACGCCGCCCGCGACCTGCGCGCGCTGGACCGGCCGCCGATGGTCCCGACCCACGACCACGACCACTGGGTATGCGGTTCCGTACGCCTCGCCGTCGACTGGGGCGGCGAGACGGCGACGGTGGAGGGGCTCGGCGGTGACGACCACGTCGACGCGCTCATCGCCGCGGCCACGGCGGCGCTGATCCACGGGCGAGACGTCGGCGCTGTGCCCCTCGAGACCCTCGTCCGGGTGGCGACCTCGCTGGCGGCACACCTGGGGTGACCGGCCGTCAGCCGCCACCGGAGGGTTCAGGGCAGTAGCGTGGAGCGTCAGAGCGCCCCTTCCGGCGGCGCGAAGGCCAAGGAAGGCAGCGGTCATGGCGATGGAAGGACTTCGCGGGTATCTACAGCTCGCGTCCGGACTGGCGGAGATGTCGCGGGCCAAGGCCACGGAGGCCGCCTCGGCGCTCTTGTCGCTGTCGGCGGGGCTCTCGGGGGGCGGTGGGCCGGGACGGAACGTCCAGGGTCAGGTGCAGGACCTCGCGGAGGAGCTGCTGGCGGCCGCGGCCGCGAACCGGCGCAGCCTGATCGCGTTGATCCGCAGCGAGGTCGAGCGGGCCGTGGCCAGCAGTGGTCTCCCGGCCGACGAGCTGGATCGCGCCCGGGCGGCGGTCGCCAAGCTCTCGGCGGACGTCGAGGAGCTGCGCGCCCAGGTCCTGGCCAACCCGGCGGTGGGCGAGGTCGCCTCGAGGCTGGGGCTGGGCGGCTACGGCCAGTCGCGACCCGCCGACCCGTTCGCGGGGGCGGCCGACGAGGAGTTCGGGGCGACGCGGGCGGACTCGGGCGATGGCGTCGTCGTCGATGCGGTGTTCACCGAGCCCGTCGACGAGCCGGTTGCCGCCCCGCCGCGGCGTCGTCCACCGCGCAAGCAGATCGCCGACCAGGCGGCCACCAAGGCGGCCCCGGCGACCACGACCGCCGCGAAGAAGTCGGCCGCGCGGAAGACGGCCGGCGCGAAGAAGACCACCGCCGCTCCGGCGAAGAAGGCCACCACGTCTTCGGCACCCGGCGCGGTGTCAACCACCGTGGCGGCTACCAAGGCGACGCCCACCAAGGCCGCCGCTAAGAAGTCCACGACGAAGGCCACCGCGAAGAAGGCCACCACCGCGAAGAAGGCCACCGCCTAAGAAGGCCACCACCGCGAAGAGGGCCACCACCAAGAAGGCAACCACCAAGAAGGCCACCACCAAGAAGGCCACCACCAAGAAGACCGCTACCAAGAGAGCCGGTACCAAGACGGCCGCCACCTCGGGCGCGGGCGGCGGTTCGTGACGGTCGGGGAGGGCGAGACCGACACCGACACGGAAGCCGCCGCGTCGTCCGATCTCGAGGCGCCGCCACTGACCGGGGATGCCGCGGTCGACACGGCGCTGCAACGGCTGTACGACGGTGCGGAGGCCGGCTCACTCGACGACCAGGCCGAGGCGGGTGAGGCGGCCCATCGCGCGCTGCAGGACCGGCTGGCCGACCTCGGCGGTGACTGAGCCGACCGACGCGGTTCCGGCCCGGCTCGACGCGGAGCTGGTCCGGCGCGGGATGGCCCGCAGCCGGGCCCAGGCCCGCGAGCTCGTCGACGCGGGCGGCGTCCTCGTCGACGGGTCGGTCGCCGCGAAGGCCAGTCTGTCGGTGCACCCGACGACCGCGATCTCCCTGACGTGCCAACCCGATCGGTGGGTGGGGCGGGCCGCATACAAGCTGCTGGAGGCCGTCCGGGTCTTCGGGCCACGAGGACTGTCCGTGGCCGGCCGCCGGTGCCTGGATGTCGGAGCGAGTACGGGGGGCTTCACCCAGGTGCTGCTCGACGCCGGCGCCGCGCACATCACGGCGCTCGACGTCGGCCGCGACCAGCTCGCGCCGGACATTGCCGGGGACCCCCGGGTGGACGAGCGATCCGGCACCAATATCCGCGACGTGCGGCCAGGGGACCTCGGCGAACCGTTCGACCTCGTCGTGGCGGACCTCAGCTTCATCTCTCTGCGGTTGGTGCTCGACGTCATCGCGACCGTGATGACGCCGACCGCCGACGCGGTGCTGCTGGTCAAGCCGCAGTTCGAGGTGGGCCGCGACCGGCTGGCCCGAACCGGGGTCGTCACGTCGTCCCACGAGCACCGACGGGTGCTGACCGAGGTCCTCGAGGCGGTCCGCGCGGCCGGCCTCCACCCACGCGATCTCGCTCCGAGCCCCATCCGGGGGTCGACGGGGAACCGGGAGTACCTACTCTGGGTCACGACAGGTCCGGGCGAGCCGTTCGACGAGCGGGTCGTCGCCAGTGTGGTCCGAGCCGGCGAGAAGAGCCCTGAGAGGGGAGCACCGTGACGCGCAGGATCCTCCTGGTGGCGCACCCGACCCGGCCCGGGGCTGTCGACATCGCGCGGGGCGTCGTGAAGCGGCTGCGCGCCGCCGACGTCGAGGTCGCCCTCGCGCCCGACGAGGCGGGGATGTTCCGCGGCATCGACATCGGGCCGGTGGTCGAGGCCGACCCCCACGACCCGACCGACGGTGCGGAGCTGGTCGTCGTCCTCGGAGGCGACGGCACGATCCTGCGCGGCGCAGAGCACTCTCGCGGAACGGGGGTGCCGCTGCTCGGCGTCAACCTCGGCCACGTCGGCTTCCTCGCCGAGGCCGAGCGGGAGGAGGTGCCCGCGACGGTCGACCACATCGTCAACCGCGCCTACCAGGTCGAGGAGCGCATGACGCTCGCGGTGACGGTCCGGCAGGAGGGGGAGAAGCCCTACCCGTGCTGGGCCCTCAACGAGGTGAGCGTCGAGAAGGCCGCCCGCGAGCGCATGCTCGAGGTGGCGGTCGAGGTCGACGGGCGGCCCCTCTCGGCATTCGGCTGCGACGGCGTCGTCGTCTCCACGCCGACCGGCTCCACCGCATATGCGTTCTCGCTCGGTGGCCCGGTGATCTGGCCGGACGTGGAGGCGATCCTCATGGTTCCCAACGCCGCTCACGCGCTCTTCTCGCGACCCATCGTGGTGAGCCCGACGTCCCGGTTGGCCATCGAGGTGATCCCGGAGGCCGAGGGGCACGGGATCATGTGGTGCGACGGACGCCGCCAGGTGGAACTGCGGCCCGGCGCCCGGATCGAGGTGACCCGCAGCGACGTCCCCGTCCGGCTGGCGCGGCTCAGCGCCTCTCTGTTCACGGACCGGCTGGTGGCGAAGTTCGACCTCAGTGTCGCCGGGTGGCGCGGCAACGGCCGCTCGCGCTGACCGGTCCGCGCCGCGGCCGGTCGGGGTCCCCGCGAAGTATCGGAGCGGAGCGGAGAACTTCGTGGGGTGATCGGGGTCCCCGCGAAGTATCGGAGCGGAGCGGAGAACTTCGTGGGGTGACCTTAAGGTGAGGGCGTGTTCGAGGAGGTCCGGATCCAGGGCGTCGGCGTCATCGACGACGCCGTCCTGCACCTGAGTCCGGGCCTCAACGTCGTCACCGGTGAGACCGGGGCGGGCAAGACCATGGTCGTCTCGGGCCTGGGCCTGCTGCTCGGGATGCGGGCCGACGCCGGACTGGTCCGCTCAGGGCGCAAGGCGGCCGTGGTCGAGGGGGTCGTCAGCGTCCCGGCGGGACACCCGGCGCTCATCCGCGCGGAGGATGCGGGGGCCGACGTGGGCGACGGCCTCCTGCTCGCCCGCACGGTGGGGGCCGACGGTCGCTCCCGCGCGCACGTCGGGGGTCGCAGCACACCCGTGGGCGTCCTCACCGAGATCGGCGAGAGCCTCGTCGCGGTGCACGGGCAGGCCGACCAGTGGCGGCTGAGGCACGGCGACCAGCACCGCGAGGTGCTCGACACGTTCGGCGGCGAGCCGGTGTCCGCCGCCCTGGGGGCATACCAGGAGACGTTCGCCGCCCTCTCCACCGCGAGCGCCGAGCGAGACCGGCTGCGGCAGCTGGCGCACGAGCGGGCCCGCGAGATCGACGTCCTCCAGGCCGGCCTCGAGCGCATCGAGGCCATGGACCCGCAACCGGGCGAGGACGTCGCTCTACGCGCGGAGGACGAGCGGCTGGCCCACGCCGACGGCCTGAGGCTGGCCGCCGCGCAAGCCCACGGCTACCTCGTCGGTGACGAGGGGTATGCGGTGGAGGCGGCCGCACCGGTCGTGGACGCCCTCTCCGGCGCGCGGGCGGCACTCGCCCCGGTGACCGACCACGACGCGGCGCTGCGCGAGCTGGAAGGACGCGTCGCCGAGCTGGCCTACCTCGCCGCCGACCTGGCTGCGGACCTGGCGACCTACCTGGCCGACATCGAGGTGGACCCGGCCCGGTTGGCGGAGGTGCAACAGCGTCGTGCGGACCTCGCGGGCCTGACCCGGCGGTACGGCGACTCGGTCGACGACGTCCTCGCGTGGGGCAAGGAGGCGGCGGCCACCCTGACCGAGCTGCTCGGGGCCGACGACCGCGTGCACGAGCTCGACGCGGAGACCGCCCGGCTGAGGCGGGAGCTGGGCGGACGCGCCGCCCACCTGACGACGACGCGTCAGGCCGCGGCTGAGGAGTTCGGGCAGCGGGTCACGCAAGAGCTGGCGCACCTGGCGATGGGCGGCGCGCAGGTCTCGGTGGCGGTGTCGTCCCGGGACGACCCCGAGGGCCTCGAGGTGGGGGAGCGGACCGTCCGCTGGGGCCGGTCCGGGGTGGACGATGTCGAGATCCTGCTCGCGTCAGGACCGGGCAACGCGGCGCGGTCGGTGGCCAAGGCCGCGTCCGGCGGTGAGCTGTCGCGGGTCATGCTGGCCATCGAGGTGGTCGGGCGGACGGCGACGGTGCCGACCTTCGTGTTCGACGAGGTGGACGCCGGCGTCGGCGGCCGGGCCGCGGTCGACGTGGGTGCTCGGCTGGCGTCCTTGGCTCGCCACGCCCAGGTCGTGGTCGTCACCCACCTGGCCCAGGTCGCGGCGTTCGCCGACCGGCACCTCGTCGTCCGCAAGAGCGACGACGGGGTCGTCACGTCGAGCAACGTGCAGGTGCTGGAGGGCGACGAACGGCTCCAGGAGCTCTCGCGGATGATGGGAGGCGACGCCACCTCCGCGGCCGGCCTCGAGCACGCCCGCGAGCTGCTCGACCAGGCGGCGGCCCTCCGCGCGGCACCGGCTCGACGCCGCTGAGGAACGAGGGCGGACCGCAGAGGTCCGCATGGCACCATGGTCGGCGATGTCGTTGAGCCGAGTGCGACCACCCAAGGTCGCGGCGCGCCCCGCGGCCGCGGTCGGTGTCGGGCTCGTGGCCTGGGCGGTGCTGCTCGCCGTCGCCGGGTTCGCGCGCTGGCCGGCGTTCTCGTGGTCGGTCGGGGCGACCTGCCTCGGCACGGTGTACCAGGCGGTCAACGCGGTCCCGACGGTTCTCGTGGACGTCGCCGCCGGCGTGTCCCTTGCCGCGGTCGGCGTCCCGCTGCTGGTCGGGGCGCGCGGGCACGGACGGCCTCGGGACGCCGCCCGGCTCGGCTCGGTTGTTCTCACCTGGACCGTCGTCATCCTGGGAGCGTGCTCGCTCGTCGCATGGTTCGCCGCGGGGCCCCTGGCGGCCGCCCTCGTCGGCGCGAGCGGATGCACCGGCGCCGTCGAGGTCGGCGCGTCCATGGTGCGATGGTTCGCGCCGCAGCCGGTGCTCCTGGGCGCCGGGGTCGTCCTGGCCGGGAGCCTCCGGGCGCACGGACGTCCCGCCGCCGCGGCCGCTGGTCCGGCGCTCGGTTCACTGGTCCTGGTCGGGACCTTCGTGGCCTTCCACCGGCTGGCCGCGGACGGTGACGCCACCGGTGTTCCGGACGGTCACCTCGCCGTCCTCGCGGGTGGGACCACGCTGGCCGCCCTCGTGCTCGCGGTGGTCCCGGTGGTGGTGCTCTGGCGGATCGGGGCGCTGCCCCGGCCCGCGGTCCGGCTTCCCCGGGGGCTGGGCGCCGAGACGCGCGGCGTGGTGACCGCCTGCGTGCTGTCCCTCCTCGGCCAGCTGTTCGCCGCGGTGGCGGCGGTGGCCGTGACGTCCCGGTCCGGAGTCGGCGTCCTGCCGGCCCACACCTATGTGGTCGGCGCCGTCCTCCTCGCGTATGCGGTCCTGCTGCTCCCGGTCGTGGCGGGGTCGCTGCGGCGACTGGCCGGGATCGCGGCGACACCGGTTCCGGTCGCCGTGGCAGCCGAGCCGGTCGAACCAGTCCTGACCCGCTCGGCCCGGCACCGACGGCCGCCGACCGTGAGCACCCTGGCGTGGCAGGTCCGCGCGGCGGTCACCGTCGGCGCGGTGGCCGCGTCCGCGGTGGCGTCGGCCGCCCTGCCCCTCGGGGGGTTCTTCGCGGGGCTCGACGTGGCCCGAGAGACCACCCAGGGAGGGGCCGCGCTCGCCGCGGTCGCGCCCGGGCTCTGGGCGGCGAGCGCGACCCTGGTGCTCGTCGGCCTCGCCGCGGTACTCTGCGCCGCGCTCTACGTACGAGGGCGGGCCGTCGTCGCGGGCGGGGCGGTCGCCGCCGCATACCTCATCACCGGCGGGCTGGCTCTCGTGGCGATCATGCCGGGGGCCAGCCCGACCTGGACCCTCGTGGCCCTCGGCCTCGCGGCCACGGCTGGTCTGACCCTGGCCACGTTGGACCTTCTCGCCGCGACCTCGCGCGCCTGGGGACCGGGCGCCCTGGGCGGGCTGGGCCGGACCGTCGTCGTGGCGCTGCTCGCGGCGGCGCTGGGGGCGGCCGCCGGCGTGCTGGTGAGCCACTGGTGGAGCGTGGACGATGCCTGGGCCAACCTCGGGGTGGCGGTGCTCCTGGGACTGCTCGGGGGGCTCGTCACCGTAGCGGTGACCGCGGTGTTCGACCGCGATGTGGGCCTCCGGCTGTGGGCGCTGGCCCGGCCCGACGAGGCGGTCCGGGAGGGCTAGCCACGCCGTCCCACCGAAGAGTGGCCGGATCGCACGCGCGAGTGACATAGACTGCAATCCCGTGGCGGCGCAGACCAAGCACATCTTCGTGACCGGAGGCGTCGCCTCCTCGCTCGGCAAGGGGCTCACCGCCAGCAGCCTGGGGCATCTGCTCCGGGCGCGCGGCGTGCGGGTCACCATGCAGAAGCTCGACCCGTACCTCAATGTCGACCCCGGGACGATGAACCCGTTCCAGCACGGCGAGGTGTTCGTCACCGACGACGGGGCCGAGACCGACCTCGACATCGGTCATTACGAGCGGTTCCTCGACGTCCGCCTGCAGGGCAGCGCCAACGTCACCACCGGCCAGATCTACAACCGGGTGATCGCCAGAGAGCGCCGCGGCGAGTACCTCGGCGACACCGTCCAGGTCATCCCGCACATCACCAACGAGATCAAGGCGCGGATGCGGGCGACGGCCACGGGCGACCAGGACGCCCCGGACGTCATCATCACCGAGATCGGCGGCACGGTCGGCGACATCGAGTCGCTGCCGTTCCTCGAGGCCGCGCGCCAGGTCCGGCACGACGTCGGCCGCGACAACGTCTTCTTCCTGCACGTTTCCCTGGTGCCCTACCTGGCCCCGAGCGGCGAGCTGAAGACCAAGCCGACCCAGCACTCGGTGGCCGCGTTGCGTCAGGTCGGCATCCAGCCCGACGGGTTGGTGCTGCGCGCCGACCGGGAGATCCCCGACGGGATCAAGCGCAAGATCTCGCTGATGTGCGACGTCGAGACCGCGGCCTGTGCTGCCGCCGTCGACGCCCCGAGCATCTACGACATCCCCAAGGTGCTCCACCGCGAGGGGCTCGACGCGTACGTCATCCGCCGGTTGGGACTGCCGTTCCACGACGTGGACTGGCAGGACTGGGACCGGATGCTGCTGCGCGTCCACGACCCCGAACACGTCGTCGAGATCGCCTTGGTGGGCAAGTACATCGACCTGCCCGACGCATACCTCTCCGTCACCGAGGCCCTGCGGGCCGGCGGGTTCCAGCACAACGCGAAGGTGCGCATCCGGTGGGTGGCCAGCGACGAGTGCCAGACCGACGCCGGCGCGCAGAAGGCCCTCGGCGGGGTCGACGCCGTGCTCATCCCGGGTGGGTTCGGGGTGCGCGGGATCGAGGGCAAGGTCGGCGCGATCCGGTGGGCGCGGGAGCGTCAGGTGCCCACGCTGGGCATCTGCCTCGGGCTGCAGTGCATGGTGATCGAGTATGCGAGGAACGTCGCCGGCATCGACGGCGCCTCGTCGTCGGAGTTCGACCCGCAGACCCCGGCCCCGGTCATCGCGACGATGGAGGAGCAGAAGGCGTTCGTCGAGGGCGCCGGCGACCTGGGCGGGACGATGCGCCTGGGCCTGTACCCCGCGCGGCTGGACGAGGGCAGCATCATCGCCAAGGCCTACGGCGTGACCGAGGTCGAGGAGCGGCACCGCCACCGCTACGAGGTCAACAACTCGTACCGTGAGCAGCTCGAGGAGTCCGGGATGGTCTTCAGCGGGCTGTCTCCAGACCATGAGCTGGTCGAGTTCATCGAGCTGCCCGCCGACGTGCACCCGTATTTCGTTGCCACCCAAGCGCATCCGGAGTTCCTCTCGCGTCCACACCGGGCGCACCCGTTGTTCGCGGGGCTCGTCGAGGCGGCGCTGGACCGGCAACGGGGTGAGCGTCTCGTCGAGGTTCCGCGCGACGGCTTCGCCGACGGTTACGTCCCCGCGGAACCCGTCCCCGCCCACTCGGCCTGATCGGTGGACCTCCCGGTCGGGTCCTACGCCGACGTCTCGTCCGAGGTGGTCGAACCGAACGTCCGGTCCTCGGAGATCCTCGTCGGGGGCCGGATCTTCGACCTGCGCCGCGACGTCGTCGACCTCGGCGAGCACGGTGAGGTCACCCGCGAGTACCTCGACCATCCCGGCGCCGTCGTCATCGTCGCGCTGCGGGAGATCGACGGCGTCGACCACGTCGTCCTGATCCGCCAGTACCGGCATCCGGTCCGCACGCGGGAGTGGGAGCTGCCGGCCGGCCTGCTCGACGTGCACGGCGAGGCGCCGGCCCTCACCGCGGCGCGGGAGCTCGCGGAGGAGGTCGAGCTCAAGGCCGAGCGGTGGGACGTCGTCATCGACTTCTTCGCCTCGCCGGGCAGCACCTCCGAGACACTTCGGGTGTTCCTCGCCCGCGACATCTCCACGGTCACGGACGCGACGTTCGAGCGGACCGGCGAGGAGGCCGGCATCACCGGGCTGTGGGTGCCGCTCGACGACGCGTACGCCGCGGTCCTGACCGGGCGGATCCACAACCCCGGCGCGGTCATCGGGCTCATGGCGACCTGGGGTGCGCGGCAGCGCGAATGGTCGACGCTGCGGCCGGCCGACGCAGCGTGGCCCTGGCATGTCGGCGGCTGAGCCTGCGTCGGAGGTGCGGGTCAGCGTGTGCCTCGCGGCGCATGACGGCGCCGAGTACGTCGGCGAGCAGGTCCGGTCCATCCTCGACCAGCTGGGTCCCGCCGACGAGCTCGTCGTGGTCGACGACGCGAGCACCGACGCGACGGTCGCGGTGGTGGAGGCCGTCGAGGACGCGCGGATCTCGGTGCACCGCAACGACGTCAACCTCGGGTCCGTCCGGGCCTTCGAGCGGGCGCTGGGACTGGCGCGCGGCGCATACCTTGTGCTCGCCGACCAGGACGACGTCTGGTTACCGGGCCGCCTCGAGGCGATGGTGGCGGCGCTGCAGAACGACGGCGTCGTCGCGACCAGCGTTGCGGTGCTCGGGGACCCTCCCGGGCGGCCGCGATGGCCGCTCCGGGCCGGGGACTCGCACCGGTATGCGGCGAACGTCGCCGCGGTACTGGTCGGGGTGCGGTGGTACTTCGGCTGCGCGATGGGGCTGCGCCGCGACCTCCTGCCTCTGGTCCTGCCGTTCCCCGCGTGGCTGACGGAGTCGCACGACCTGTGGATCGGGCTCGTGGGCAACGTGTCGCACGAGATGCGGCACCTCGAGGAACCCTCCGTCGAGCGGCGGCTGCACGACGCGAACCAGACGCCGCTGCACTGGCGGTCGCTCCCGACCATCCTGCGGGCGCGCGTGATGCTGGCCCGCTGCCTGGTCGAGGCCCGCCGCCGCGCGCGTGGCGCCTAAGCCCACCGCCTCTCAGGCCCACCCGCCGAGAGGCCAACTTCGGTCGCTCTGGGCCGACTCATAGCGACCGAAGTTGGCCTCTCGCCCGCTGCGGTCGGGTGCGCGCGGCTGCGGGCTACGTGGACGGGTCCCGGACCCAGATCTCGTAGTTCCCGTTGCCGTAGCTGGTGGCGAAGGGCAGCTTCCCGAGCATTCGGTACTTGCCGTCGGTGCGCAGCTGCCCCACGAGGACACGATCGAGCTCTTCAGTGACGGTGAAGCTGAGCACGACGACGTCGAAGTGGCCGTCACGAATGGCGGCTTGGTATCCACGTTGCCCGGTCAGTCGGTTGCCGTTTCGGTCGGTGTAGTCGATGGAGTAGGTCGAGGTCCACTGCTCGGGCGTCGTCTCGGCTCGGAGGTAGTACTGCGGCACCGAGTCCGCTTCGACGAGGTACTGAGCGTCGGGCTGGAGCTGCGGACGGATGGCCGCGACCAGCTGTGAGCTGTCGGCCCACCCCCGGTAGAGGTGCTGGGACTGCGTGATGCCGAAGGTCAACAACGTGACCCAACAGGCGATGGCCAGCTGAGGTAACCGAAAGTGCCGTCCCACCAGTGCGCTGATCCCGACCCCGGCCATCGGGGCCGCGAACAACAACCCGAAGCCGATGTGCTTGTGCAGGGATACGCCCATGTGCAGGTACATCTGGTAGGCGGGAGCCAGGAACGCCGTGCCACACAGCAGTCCGCCGAGGGCGAGCCGCCACCATCGTGGACGGCTGTCACCTTCTCGCGAGACGAGCCATGCAGTGCCCAGGAGGCCCAGGGCGGCGATACCGCCACCCCACTGAAGGCAGCTCACGAGCAGGTCGATCGAGTTCGCGTCGCCGTGCTCGCGAGCGGTCGTCGTGACGCTGAGGCCACGCAGGTACGACGCCCCGCCGAGCGCCAGTGCCCCAGCGAGCAGGGCAGCCGTGAAACCGCAGAGGAGTATGGCCCGGCGCAGCGCAGCACTCCAACCGCCGCGGTCGTAAGCGGTCAACAAGCTCAAGCCCGCCAGGGTGGGTAAGAACATGAGCGTGGCGTACTTGACCGCCACCCCGAGCGCGACGGCAGCGGCAGCCCCGAGGACCAGGACATCGCCGACACGGGTTCTGGAGCAACGACTGCCATGGACCACCAACCAGGCGGCGAGGGCCAGCAGGAAGATGGCGGCGGCGTCGTAGGTGGCGAAGTGCCCGAGGAACAGGGTCGACTGGGTCGTGCTGAACAGCGCGGCGGCAAGGACCCCGGCCATGTCGTCGAAGAGCAACCGGGACAGCGCGTAGACGAGGATCGTCGCACCGAGCATGAAGAGCAGGCTGAGCGCTCGTGCGCCGGACAGACCGAACGCCGAGTCCACGGCGGCGGCCAGTGGTGGGTAGAGGAGGGGCGAGCCAGAGAAGTAGCCCGTGAACTCGGTCCGAAGGGGACCCCCGTTGGCCATAGCGTCGAGCTGCAGGTGACCCGCATACAGGTAGAGCGCCTCGTCGTCGAAGGCGGTGTTCTGCAGCCGCAGCGTGAGCCCGGTCTGCACGACCAGAATCCCGGCCAGCACCGAATGACTGACCGAGACGGGGCCCCGCGCGCGTGGGCGAATCCCGAGCGACGCCGTCGACGGGCGGCGCGTTCGCGACATCTGCGTGGTCGAGACCGCCATCTAGGGCTTCCTCACATCGAAGCCGAAGCGATCGTTCTGTGCACTCGCGCGGAACTGGTCGAGTGCGCTCGGATCGCTGTCGACCCGCCAGTCGGCTCTTCGGACGTAGTTGAACCAGGTGAAGCCGACGACGTCCGACGAGGCGGCAACGCCGGCAAAGAGATCGGCGATGTCCTTGGCCTTGCGCGGGCCGCTCTCCACGCCGGTCTCGAGAATGAGCAGGGGCTTTCGGGAGAACGCGCGGACGACCGTCCGAGTCGGACCGAACAGCGTCGTGAAAGTGCGCTCGCCGCCCGTCTCGTAGTAACCCACAACGCCGATCCAGTCGACGTAGGAGTCGCCGGGATAGAAGGGCTCAAGCGGTACATCAGGCAACGAGTTGACGACGTTGGGGCTCCAGACCCAGATGACGTTGGTCGCGCCCGCATCCAGGAAGATGCCGTGGACCCGCCGCCACGCCCGCACGAAGTCGGCTGGTGAGGTGTTCCTGGTGCCCCAGGGGTACCAGAAGCCGTTCATCTCGTGCGCGAAGCTGATCGCGACCGGCAGGTTCAGCGCCCGGACGTCCGAGGCGAACTGTCGCACATAGGCGTCGCTCGCACCGTCCGCGATCGCAGCCAACGACGGTTCGAACGGCTCCCAAGACATGACGGGCAACGCCCCGATGGCCCAGGCGTTCCGCACCCCTTGACGGTTGAAGGAGTCGCCCCATCCGGTGAAGTACAGGAGCATGTTCGGTTGCTTGCCCACCTTCGTCGTGAACCCCTCGACCGGGCCCACCGCCGTCGGAGCACCGTCCACCGCGGCGCCGAAGTACTTACGAGACGGAGTGAGCAAGGGTCGGACGTCGTACGGCAGCACCGGTGCCGCGGACTGCTCCGCCGAGGGCGCTGGATCGACCCCCTCGGTGGTTCCCCGGGAAGGCTGCGAGGTCTGCTGCACCTGCTCTGTGGTGCATCCGACGAGGCCGGTGAGAACGCACAGCAGCGCGGCCGACAGCAGGGCGGTCGAGTGGCGCGGGTGCCCCAACGTCACGGCCGCGCACCGCCGAGCGGTCTCATCGGATTGCGGCGGTGTCCGGCTGGACCAGGATGCGCCCGACGATCAGCGCGTAGAACAGTCCGGAGGCAAGGACCAGGGCGTAGTCGGACGCAACCATCGTCGACATCCGCCACAGTGCGGCACCGACCCAGACCAATGCGGTCGTGCTGCCCCAGGCGACGACGCCGATCCAGAAGCGCCGGTTCCGGTTCGGGTCCCTGGCCGCGGAGGAGCCGGTCGCTCTCCATTCCAGCGGCCGGCCACGGAGGCCGTCCCAGATGGCGAAGAGGTGCGCCCAGCCGTACATCATGCGGACGGCCCAGGCCTCCAGCCGGAACGGCGCGCGGTGCCAGAGCGGGAACACCACCGCGGCGTAGACGACGCTGGGCAGAAGCAGTGTCAGGTTCTCCAGCCGCAAGCTCCACGGAACGACCAGCAGCAGCAGGATGGGGACCAGCGGGCCTACGACGGTGAAGAGCGCCGTGTGGACGTAGTAGAAGAACCCCGACACGTAGCACAGCCGGGTCCCCACGCCGAGCCTGGTCCGCCAGAACTTCGTGCTTCTCAGCAGGGTCAGGGAGCCGGAGCACCATCGGTACTGTTGTGAGAGAAAGGCGTCGACGGAATCGGGGCAGACGCCGGTGGCCAGCAGCAGGGGCACGTACCGCAGGATCCAGCCACGTTGACGCAGGTCGAAGCCGGTGTGCACGTCCTCGGAGTGCTCGATGAGGGTCGTACCGCCGTTCTCCTCGAGTGCCGCTCGTCGGTAGACGGCGCAGGTCCCCACACAGATCGCGCCACCCCGGGCTTGCCGGGACACCTGGATGGCACGGTAGAAGAACTCCTGCACCGCGCCCGCGCCCCGCTCGACCCAGTTCTGGTAGTCGGTCACTCGGAAGAACTGCGGCGACTGGACGATGCCTACGCGCTCATCCCCGTCCAGGTAGGGAAGCAGCTCGTCGAGCAGGTCACGGCGCGGCGCGAAGTCGGCGTCGAGGACGAGGATGTACGGCGCGGAGCTGAGCCGGAAGCCGTAACGCAGGTTTCCCGACTTCTTGAACCAACCCCGGTTCGGGCGAGTGTGGTACCGAAAGCCGTGTTCCGCGGCCAAGGCGGCAACATCGGGATCTCCGGCATCGTCCAGGACAACGGGCGTCACCACTCCGCCATAGGTGCCCGCCAAGCGAGACACGTGCGTCCAGGTGTTGGCCAGCACGGTCAAGGGCTCCCCGCATACCGGCAGGAAGACGTCAACATCGGGATACACCGCCGGGCGCCACGACGCGACGGCCAGGCGATGAGCCCGTAGGTCGAAGTCGGTGCTGGAAATGTTCACGGCCTGTGAGACGAGGTAGTAGACGACTGTGAACAGGAACAGGGGGAGGAACAGCCAGAGCCACGGCGTCGACATCATGAGCATGAGCTGGGACGCGGACAAGCACACAAAACCCACGACCGAGACGGGCAGGAGCAGCCACAAGCGACGCCGCGCGTACGAGTACTTGTCATGGTCGTCCGGTGGGGCGGGCAGGTCAGACGCGACGAACAGCTCAGCGTCGAGGAGGCGGTCGCGGCGACGAACGGCTTCTGGATGACGGTGAGCGCCGGGACGGCGGCGAGCGGGCGAGCCGGCGCGCAGGCCGGTGGGCAGCAGTTGAACAACTGACGCCATACCTGGATCCCCTGAACTCCCCGAGGGAACCTGACCCGGGTCCCGGCCCCGGATCGTGTGGTGATCATGCCGCGACTACCGGCTGGCGAGTGATGCTAGCGGTACCGGTTTGCGCTGTGGCCGGTTGGGAAGCCCGTCCCCGCCGACCAGCAGCGCATGATGAGGCGTGCTCTCGCGACTGTCTCCGGCTCGGCGGCTGTTCGTGCTGGCCGTCGCGGCCGTGCTCGTCGCGCTGGCTGTCGTCATGGGCGTCATCGCGCTCACCGCACTCCGCGGGCGACTCCTTACGCCGGTCGACCAGAGCAGTGCCGGACCGGTGCTCCTGGTCCCGGGGTACGGCGGGTCGGCGGCGTCGTTGCAGGGTCTGGCCACCCGGCTGCGGGAGGCCGGCCGTGACGCGACCGTCGTGGAGCTCCCGGACCGCGCCCAGGGCGACCTCACGACCCAGGCCGACGCGCTCGGGGCGACCGCGGCCCAGGTGAGGGCCCGGACGCGGGCGACGTCGGTCGACGTCGTCGGGTACTCCGCCGGAGGAGTGGTCGCCCGGCTGTGGACCACCGAGGGCGGCGGCGCCGGGCAGGTGCGCCGGCTGGTCATGCTCGGCTCCCCACTCCACGGGACCGACGTGGCGCGTCTCGGCACCCTCGTCTCGGGGACGTGTCCGACGGCCTGCCAGCAGCTCGCCCCCGACAGCGCGGTCCTGTCGCGCCTCGACGCCACGGCCCTGCCGCCCGGCGTCCTCGGGTTGTCGCTCTGGACCACCAGCGACGAGGTCGTCCAGCCGCCCAGCTCGTCGGTCGAGGACGACGTCCCCAGCCCGTCGGTGCAGAGCGTTTGCCCGGGGAGCACCGTGAACCACGGCGGCCTGCCGACGGACCGCGTCGCGCAGAACATCGTCCTCGAAGCCCTGGGTACCGGCCCCATCCCTTCGCTCGGACCCGGCGACTGCGCCCGGCTCAGCTCGTGACGTCGCGCGTCGTGAAGTTCGCCCAGGCGGCCAGCAGGAGGACGCCGACGTACACCGCCTGCAACGTGATCCCCCTCGAGACGTTGCTCCACAGGATCGGGTCTCGGTAGAGGTCGACGAACGAGAGCCAGTACCGGGTCGGGAGATACGGCTGGAGGGGGCGCGCGGCGTCGACGGTCAGCAGCAGGGACGACCCGATGAGGAAGGCCAGCGCGCCGAGGGTGGCGGACAGCGGCGAGTCGGTCGTCGTCGAGAGGAACAGCGCCATGGCGGCGACGCCGAGCATCGAGAACGTCACGAGGAGGACGGCCGCGATGGTCCGCCAGGCGACCTGCTCCGGTGTCAGGAGCGACCCCGAGACGCTGACCATAGCCTGCGACAGCGGCGCGTCGCCGAGCAGGAAGTGGCCCACCACGAACCCGATCACCGTCACGCTCACGACCCCGACGAGGACGAAGGCCACGACCGACACGAGCTTGGCCACGAGGAGCCGGGTCCGGCCGACCGGGCGCACGAGGAGGTACCGCAGCGTGCCCGCCTGTGCCTCCCCGGCCACCGCGTCGCCGGCCACGACGGCCACGGCGATGGGCAGGAACAGTGGCAGCACGATGGCCAGGGCGGCGATCGCGAACAGGGAGCCGTTGGCGATGACCGCCGACAGGAACGCCGGCCCCTGGCCGGGACGCGGCGCGATCCGGGTCCAGGCGAGGAGCACGCAGACCAGCGTCGGGAGCAGGTTGAGCAGCCCGATCGCGACCCACGTGCGGCGCCGCCCGAACAGCTTGACCAGCTCGACCCGGATCACCGCGCCACCTCGCCGGGCCGTCGGGCGGAGGTCCGCCCCTCGATGACCTGCTCGAGGGTCTGCCGCTCGGGGCCGACCTCCCGGACGCGCACGCCCGCCGCCACGAGCCGCGCGTTGACGTCAGCCGAGTCCGACGAGACGACGACCAGCCGCTCGCCGTCCCGCTCCTGCACCGTGTCTCCGAGCAGCGCCTCGGCCGCCACGGCATCGGGCGTGACCACGACGGTCCGCCCCGTTGGCGCTCGCAGCGTGGACAACGACTCCTGCAGGACCAGCCGCCCGCGGTCGAGCAGCCCGATCCGCGTGCACAGCTGGTCGACCTCCGCGAGCTGGTGGCTGGACAGGAAGATCGTCGTCCCCGCCTCGTGCAGCTGGAACAGGAGGGTCCGTACCTCGCGAATGCCTTGCGGATCAAGACCGTTCGTCGGCTCGTCCAGGACGAGGAGCTCGGGCTGGCGGAGGAGCGCGGACGCCAGACCGAGCCGCTGACGCATACCGAGCGAGTATGCGCGCACCGGCCGGCGGCCCACCTCGCCCAGGCCGACGACGTCCAGGGCGCGTCGGGCGCGGTCGGCCCGGTCGCGCCGGCCGCCACCGAGCGGCCCGTTCGGCCGTCGGCCGCTCGCGTCGACGAGGACGAGGTTCGCCAGTCCGGACAGGTGCCCGTAGGCGGCCGGTCCCTCGACGAGGGCGCCCACCTGAGGCAGCACCTCGCGGCCGGCCCTCGGCATCTTTCGGCCGAGCAGCTCGATGTGGCCTGCGGTCGGCAGGACCAGTCCGAGCAGGCATCGGACGGTCGTCGTCTTGCCGGACCCGTTCGCGCCGAGGAACCCGTAGATGTCCCCGGCGCTCACGTCGAGCCCGACATCGTCGACCGCCGTCACCGACCCGAACCGCTTGGTCAGCCCCTCCGTGCGGATCACGAGGCGACCGCATCGAGCTCGGTGGCCGCGCGGGCCAGGCCCTCCGGTGTCACCGTGCCGGCGACCAGCCACGCGACGCCGGCCCGGGACGTCGTCAGCAGCAGCCCGACCGGACCGACCGCGACGGTGAGGCCCTCGGGTAGCTCCCGGGCTCCGGACGCGAGCCGCAGCTGGTCGCGCAGCGAGTCCGCCAGCCGTGCCGGGAGCGTGCCGACCGCCAGCTGGGTGACGCCACGGCCGTACTCTCCGATCGTCGCCATGGCCGCGCCGGGGCGGGACCGGGCGAAGCCGAGCAGGGTGTCGGGCGGCCGCGGGCCGCCGGAGCGGGCGATGTCGCGGATGAGGTCGTCGCGCGGCACCGAGCGCACGCGGGCCCCGGGTGGCACGGCGAACGCCAGCTCGGCTCGCGCCGGGGCGCTGGCCGAGAAGTCGAGGAAGGTGCTGGACATCGCCGCGACGTCTCCGCTCCGGCCGAACACCTCGACGAGGACCGGGATCCCCGACGCCGAGTCGGCCCACACGTCGACCCGACCCACGCTGCTGAGCGGGTCGCTCGGCTGCAGCCGCAGGCCCTCCGCCGGCCGACCGGCGACCCGGCGGGCCGGGAGCGCGCTGACCTGGTCGGGGGTCGCCTCACTGAGCATCCGGGCCGCCAGCGCCGGCGGAAGGGTGTCGGTGTCACGCGGCAGCCGGACCGGGTTGTCGGCCTCGGGAGCGGCCACCACGACCCGGTTGTCCTCGTAGTCCCAGACCAGGGAGCCCGCGGCGGTCATCCGGGTGCTGCGCTCGCCGGCGGGAGTGATCGTGTCGGCGCGCCAGTCGGTCGCGGACTGCCACCAGACCCGCACCTGGGTGCGGCCGCTGAGGAGACTGCTGAGGTCGTCGAGCTGGTCGGTCATCGGCAGGGCGAGCGAACCGGTGCTCTCCGCATACCCCTCGTACGGCCTGGACCACGACTCCTGCATCCGGACGAGGAGCGCGGCCGGAGCCCCCTCGGGAACCGTCACCGGCGCGTACCGGACCGCGAACGGCAGGACCACGAAGAAGGCCACGACGGCGGCGCAGACGGCCCACCGCCAGCCCGCTCTCATCGCGTCAACCTACGTCGAGGATCTGTCGGACGGCCCGGTCGCCATCGATTCGTAAGCCAACCGTTGGCATCCATAGGATGGCCGGGCTGTTCGCCACCCTCCATCCGAAGGACCCTTTCGTGCTCCGCACCAACGAGGCCGGCTCGCTGCGCGCCGACCAGACCGGCCAGACCGTCACGCTCGCGGGATGGGTGGCCCGGCGTCGCGACCACGGCGGGGTGGCCTTCCTCGACCTGCGCGACGCGTCGGGCGTGGTGCAGGTGGTCGCCCGCGACGAGGTGCTCGCCCAGGGCGGCGCCCACGACATCCGCAACGAGTACTGCGTCCAGGTGACCGGCGAGGTGCGCCGGCGCCCCGACGGGCAACGAGAACTCCGAGCTGCCCACCGGGGAGGTCGAGGTCGTCGCGTCGGCGATCGACGTCCTCAACCCCAGCGCCCCGCTGCCGTTCCAGATCGACGAGCGCGTCAACGTGGGGGAGGAGTCCCGGCTGAAGTACCGGTACCTCGACCTGCGCCGTCCGGCGCCCGGTGCGGCGATCCGGCTGCGCAGCAAGGTCAACGCCGCCGCGCGGGCCGTCCTCGACGCCCACGACTTCGTCGAGATCGAGACGCCGACGATGACGCGCTCGACGCCCGAGGGGGCCCGCGACTTCATCGTGCCGGCCCGGCTCGCGCCGGGGTCCTGGTATGCGTTGCCGCAGAGCCCGCAGCTGTTCAAGCAGCTGCTCATGGTCGCCGGGATGGAGCGGTACTACCAGATCGCCCGCTGCTACCGGGACGAGGACTTCCGGGCCGACCGGCAGCCGGAGTTCACCCAGCTCGACATCGAGATGAGCTTCGTCGAGGAGGAGGACGTGCTCGCGCTCGGCGAGGAGGTCGCCGTCGCCCTGTGGAAGCTCATCGGCGTGGACGTGCCCACGCCCATGCCGCGGCTGACCTATGCGGAGGCGATGGCGCGGTACGGCACCGACAAGCCCGACACCCGCTTCGCCAACGAGCTCGTGGAGTGCACGGAGTTCTTCAAGGACACCGGCTTCCGGGTCTTCCAACAGCCCTACGTCGGCGCGGTCGTCATGCCCGGCGGCGCGTCCCAGTCGCGCAAGCAGCTCGACGGCTGGCAGGAGTGGGCCAAGCAGCGCGGCGCGCCCGGGCTGGCCTACGTGCTGGTCCAGGAGGACGGTTCGCTCGGTGGTGGCGTGGCCAAGTTCCTCACCGAGACCGAGGCCGCCGGGCTGGCCGCCCATGTCGGGGCCTCGCCGGGCGACTGCATCTTCTTCGGGGCAGGGGTGGCCAAGGCGTCCCGGGCCCTGCTCGGCGCCGCGCGGCTCGAGATCGGGCATCGCTGCGGGCTCATCGAACCCGGGTCGTGGGGGTTCCTCTGGGTCAACGACGCGCCGCTGTTCGAGCCGGCCAGCGAGGCGGTCGCCGCCGGTGACGTCGCGGTGGGTTCGGGCGCGTGGACCGCGGTGCACCACGCGTTCACGTCGCCGAAGAAGGAGTTCCTCGACACGTTCGACACGGACCCCGGGGCGGCGCTCGCCTACGCCTACGACATGGTCTGCAACGGCAACGAGATCGGCGGCGGGTCGATCCGTATCCACCGCCGCGACGTGCAAGAGCGCGTCTTCGCGGTCATGGGGCTCAGCGAGGCGGACGCGCAGGAGAAGTTCGGGTTCCTGCTCGACGCGTTCCAGTTCGGCGCGCCCCCGCACGGCGGGATCGCGTTCGGGTGGGACCGGATCTGCGCCCTGCTGTCCGGCTCCGACTCGATCCGGGAGGTCATCGCGTTCCCGAAGTCCGGCGGCGGGTACGACCCGCTCACAGGGGCGCCGGCCCCCATCACCGCGCAGCAGCGCCAGGAAGCTGGTGTCGACGCTCGTCGCAGCTGAGCACCGGTGAGCGCTCGCCGACCGCCGCCGGTGCCCCCGTCCAGCTGGCTCAGGTGGCCTCCTTCCCGCGGGGATCTACCGAGCACTCTGGAACCCAGAGTAGAGACCCGTCGTAGGCGGTCACGTCGCCTCGTCGCCTCGACTCCCCGATGCCGGCCCCGGCCACGAAGACGACCGGCCAGTTCCGGCGGAAGCCGGACGGATCGGACGGCCGGCGCGGTAGCCTCCGACCGTTCGGCCGTTCCGTCGGGGAGGGTTGCCGTGCCGTCGTCTCGTCACCGTGCGCAGGGAGATTCCGGCGCGCCACCGGACCCCGCTGACCCGGTCGATGTCCGGCTCCTCCGGTCCGAGGACCTCCTCGTCGCCCAGCTGCGGGCGCCCGGCTGCCACGTCGAGCCAGGCCCGGCCGGTCCCGAGCTCGTCGCCGACGCGGACCCGGCGTCCATCGTCCTCGAGCTGCCGCCGCAGCACCTCGGCGAGCACGCCTGGCTGGAGGGCCAGACGCCGAACGGTCTGGCCGCCCACCGCGCCGCCGCCCCGAGCCGCGTCGTCTTCGCGCTGACCGTCGGCGCGCGGGTGCCCTTCACGCTGGAGGGGATCCTCGTCCTCCTGCCGACGCTGCCGTTGCGGGTCGCCGGCCACGCCACCCCGGCCGAACCGTCCCGCCGCCTGGACGTGGCGTGGACCGACGCAATCCTCGTCCGCGGCTGGGAGCGCCTGCTCGACCGGGCCGACGCCGCCGGCCAGGCGGCGGACCTCGGCGACCTCGTCTTCGGGGTGGACCGTCCGGCCGGTCTGCGCGGCTCCGCGCTCGGCGACTCCGCCGCCCGGGTGCTCCAGCGGGCCCAGGCCGGCCGTCTGGTGGGGTCCCTCAACCGGCCCGTGTCCGTCGTCTCGGTCCTGGCCCGGGACGAGGCCGGGCAGGGCCGCGGACGGGCCGGCGGGCATACCGGCATCGTCCTGCGACCGGGGCGCCTCGGGCCGATCATCCGGTGGCGCCGTGGGCCGCGGCCGCCGACCGACACCGAGACCTCGATCGAGGCGCCCTACCGGATCCAGGTCTCGCCCAGCCGGTTCGGAGCCTTCACCCACGACCCGGCCCCGACCCGGTCCCCGGTCGACCCGGGCCGGACCGAGCTGTGGCGGACCCACCTCACCGTCCGGACCGAGGACCGCGACGGCGCCTTCGCCGGGCTGGACGACACCGACGAGACGCAGCGCATCGTCCGCGCCATCTGGTCGCGCGACCTCGACCCCGTCGACGCCCCGGCCCTCGACGACCCGCCCCCGCTGACGCCGCAGTCGCTGCGGCCGACCGAACGGCGCGCCATCGTCCGGCAGACCTCCGACGTGCGGCTGCCGAAGCCGCCGCGGCCCCTGGACGTCCGCGCGCTGTCGCTGTCCAGCCTCGGCGCCTTCCTCGACTGGCGGGGCGGCTGGCTGACCGAGGAGGTCACCAGCGAGGCGAACCCGCGGCCGCCCGGCACCGACCTCCTCGCGTCCTACCGGCACCAGGCGTACATGGGCCGCGACCAGTACGTGTGGGTGAGCTTCCCCGGGCACCTCTACCCGTTCGGGCACCGCGCCGACTGGGTGACGCTGACCGAGCGGAAGGTCACGGACCGCGGCGACGCCGTCGCCGCCCTGTTCCAGCGCAGCTTCATCCTGCGCAAGCAGCGGCTGCTGACCTACACGGGTCACGACAGCCCCTTCACGCAGGTGATCATCGAACCCGTCGTGACCCCCGACCTCGACCCGCATCCCGACAAGAACGACCCGTGGGTGCCCACCCGTGGAGGATCTGCCTTCGCGTTCACCGTGGTCGCCACCGACCGGTCGGGCATGACCTCCACCCACCCGGCGCCGCTCGTCTGGGTACCGGACCAGGCCTACGACGACGCCGCTGGGAAGGCGACCATCCAGGCACGGGTGGAGGCGGCCTACGCGCCGTTCGACGACATCCCCGGCGGCGGCCAGAAGATCGCCTTCGCCACGCCGGCCACGCCCGGCGACACGGCGTTCGAGGTCAACCGCCTGGTCTTCCGCGGCGACGTCGACACGGCGCGGTTCACCTCGCGGCCCTCGCTGTCGCGGTTCAACGCGGTCGTCCCCGCCATGCGTCACCTGTCGCCCCAGGCGCCGGGGGTCGACCTGGTCTACGCGAAGGCGTTCCTCGACGACGCCGACGGGTTCGGGGCGGGCAACCCGAGCCAGCTGCTGCTCGCCCTGGCCGGACTGCCGCCCGCCGTGGACTTCTCCGGCGGCTCGGACCGCTCCGGCGGGTTCCTCACGCCGAACCTCCTGGTCCGTGGCGTGTCCCGCTCGCTCGGCGCCGTCGGCGAGGACGGCACGAAGCCGGACTCCGGCCTTGCGCACGGCCAGTTCAACGCCAAGGCCTTCCTCGACGGCGCCCTGCCCAAGCTGTTCGGGCTGTTCAGCCTGGTCGACCTGCTCGACGCGGCCGGGCTCGACCTGAGCAAGGCGCCGGAGTTCGTCACCGAGGCGCTCGACGCCGTGAGTGCGGTCGTGAGCGAGGCCGACCGGCTCCGCAGTGCGGCTCAGGCGGTCGGGCCGCGCCTCGACGAGGAGATCGCCCGGGCCGCTCACGACGGTGCCCGCAACGCCCTCACGGCACTCAAGGCCCAGATGGACGCCGTGACCGGACCGCTGGTCACCGACCTGCAGGAGCTCGTCGACGCGGTGGCCGACCTGCCCGGTGGCACCCTGCCCGCGGCGGCCGACCGGGTGATCTCGGCGCTGGTCCAGGTCACCACCGACATCGACGGACTGCTCGGCGCGCTGGGCTCCCCACAGCTGCCGGCCGCCGTCCGCGCGAGCCTCGACCGGCCGGCCCAGGCGCTGGCCGCCCTCGCCGCGGCGGCCGACACCATCAAGGCGGTCACCGACTTCGCCGAGAACCTGCTCTCGCCCGGCACCGCCGTCACGGCCCGGTTCGAGTGGCGGCCGGTCCTGCGCTCGTTCCCTCCCGGGGCCGAGGTCATCGTCATCAAGCAGCCGGAGAAGAGCCTGCGGCTGGCCATCGAGGTGCGGGCCAGTGCGACGACGCCGCCGAAGGTCGACGTCGTCGCCGAGCTGACCGAGTTCGGGCTCCAGCTGATGCCGGGCGCCTCGCTCATGGGGCTGGCGTTCTCGCGGATCGGGTTCCGGGTGGCGTCCGGCGGCAAGCCCGAGGTCGACGTGGTGTTCGACGGCATCGAGTTCCTCGGGCCGCTCTCGTTCATCGACACGCTGCGCCGGATGATCCCGTTCGACGGGTTCGCCGACCCGCCGTTCGTCGACGTGTCCCCTGAGGGCGTCACCGCGGGGTTCGACCTCGCGCTGCCCAACGTCTCGGTCGGCGTCTTCAGCCTCGAGAACATCGCCCTCGGCGCCGACGCACGGGTCCCGTTCCTCGGCGACGCCGTGACCGTCGGGTTCTACTTCTGCACCAAGGACTCGCCGTTCCGGCTCACCGTCATGTGCATCGGCGGTGGCGGGTGGGTCGGCCTGCGCGCGAGCCCGAAAGGCCTGGTACTGCTGGAGATGGGCCTCGAGGCGTGCGCCTGCCTCTCGGTCGACCTCGGCGTGGCCTCGGGCTCGGTGTCCATCTCGGTCGGGGTGTACCTGCGGCTCGAGGCCGACAAGGGGCTGCTGACCGCATACTTCCGGATCCGCGGCGAGGTCGACGTCCTCGGGCTCATCTCCGCGTCGATCACCCTCGAGCTGTCGCTGACCTACCACTTCGAGACCGGCAAGCTCGTCGGCCGGGCCTCGCTGGTCGTGGAGGTCGAGGTGCTGTTCTTCTCGGCCAGCGTCGAGATCACCGTGGAACGCAAGCTCGCCGGCTCCAAGGGCGACCCGGTGTTCCGCGACGTCCTGCCGCCCGCGCCGGACGGCACCAACGCGGACTGGTCCCGCTACTGCGAGGCGTTCGCGCCGATCCCCGCCGCCTGAGGCTGCACCCGAAGGGAACTCGATGCCCACGACCCGCGTGATGGCGACCGCGCTGCCCTCGTCGCTGGCCGACGACGCGACCCATCACCTGACCGCCTTCGTCACGCTCAAGCTCGACCCGGGCGCGGCGGACGGTCAGCTGTCCGACTTCCCGGCGGCGGCCGACTGGGTCGGTACGCTCCAGGCCGGGACGTGGGAGCTGGTCACCGACGGGACCGCCGCGCCGTTGCCGCTCACCGTCGTCCCCGACCCGGACGCCCCGGCCGACGCCGGCGCGTGGGCCGCGACGCTCCCGCCGACGACACCGGTCGCCGGTTTTCCGGCGCCGAAGGTCTCCGACGCCACCTGGAACAGCTACCCCGCGAACCGGCTCAGCGACCGGGCGGTCGACCTGCACCTGGCCACCGTCGCCGCCGCGCCCACCCGGCCGCCCGGAGTCCTCGGCAACCCCGCCGTCAGCGGCGTGCTGGACCGGATGTCCCAGGTCTCCGACACCGTGCCGCTGCTGCGCCGGATGGCCGAGGAGCGCGCGGGCCGAGCCGAGGCCATCCTGCGGCGCCGAACCGCCGAGGCCGCGGTGAGTACCGGCATCCGCCCAGGCCGGCTGGACGGCGGGTATGCGTCGAGCGTCTCCGCCCAGCGCTCACCGATCGAGGCGCTGCTCGACGACGAGGGCCTCGACGACCGCGTGACGCGCCTGCTCGACGGCGAGCTCGGCCGGGACCACACCGGCGACCCGGTGACCGGGATGATGGCCGACGCGCACGCGACCCGGCGCTACTACGACCGTCCCGAGGAGCAGACGGCGTACCAGCCGAGCCCGACCCCTGGGGCCACGACGCCCCGGCCGGACACCCCGACACCGGACTTCCACGCCCGGGTCGCCTCGTTCGGGTCGACGCCGGCGCTGCTCAGGCGGCTCGGGCTCGTGGTCGACCTCCGGTTCACCGATCCGGGGCAGCGGGCCGCGCTGGTCAACGCCACCTGGGTCGCGGTCCGGTTCACGGCGGCCGACGGCGCCGACGTCACCCGGGTCGCGCCACCGCGCACGCTGGTCACCGTCGCCGGCGACCGCTTCGAGGCGCGCAGCTCTGACGCGTGGTCGGCCGGCGCGGTGCCGCTCGGGAACGACGGCTGGGTCCTGCTCGACCTCGACCCCGACGCCTCCGGGCTGAAGCTGGACCAGCTCCTACGCGGGCTGCCGCGCGCGGCCGCCACCGAGGTCAACGGCGACCCGGCCAGCTCGGCGCCCGGCACGCTGCGGACGTCCGGGTTCGGGCTCGCCCGGACCGACCGCGTCGCGGCCACGCGGGCGGCCACGGCCAACGCCGAGTCGATGTCCGCCCCGGACGACGCGCCCGGGGTGCTGGGGCCGGAGATGTCCTATGACGACCTGGTCCGGGGCCTGCGGCTCGAGGTCTGGGACGACCGGTCACGGCGGTGGCACAGCCTCCACGAACGGCTGGTGACGGTCGACGCCGACCCGGGCGACGGTCCGCGGAGCGTCCTGGCCGACACCCCGGACACCGGGTTCCTCCAGCTCAGCGGGCTGAACCGCGTGCCCGGCTCCGACGCCAACCCCTACTACCTCCACGAGGTCGTCGCCGGCTGGGACGGTTGGAGCCTGTCCGCGCCCCGCCCCGGCCGGACCATCGTCCACGGCCCGGACGGCTCCGAGCAGGTGGTCGAGGAGCCGGACGACGAGCCCGCGACCGGGGTCCAGATCCGTACCCGGGTCGCGCCCGCGACGCTGCCCCGCCTCCGCTGGGGCATGTCGTACTCGTTCCGCGTGCTCGGGGTGGACCTCGCCGGGGACACCGTGATCCAGCCGGCCGACCCCGGACCCGGCGAGCCGCCGAGCCCGGAGGCCGTGGCCGCCGCGCGGGAGCACCTCGACCGGCTCGGCCGGACGTATGCGGCTCGCGACGCTGCGGGGCTCCTCACCGCGGTGCGCGACCAGGTCCTCGCGGCGCTCCCGCCGGAACCGCCGGACGACGGGCTGGCGGGGTGGGCGCCCGGACTGGAGGGGGCGCCGCCCGCCCCCGAGCCGGAGGCCGCGCCGCCACCGGAGTGGCTGCAGACCGGCGAGGACGCCGTGGACGGGTTCGTCGCGGCCCGCGTCGCCGAGGGGGTGCGGCGTCGCACCGACGCGACCAGCGCGGCCGCGGCAGCGTTCGACCGCGTGGCCGCCGCCAACGCCACGGTGCTGCGCGGCGCCGGGCGGTGGCGGGTCCGGCCCCAGCTCCAGGGAAGCCCGGAGGACCTGGCCGCCGCGGCCGGTCCCGGCCGGGACGGCGCCCCGGCGGGCCCGACCACGGTGACCGCGCCCCGGCCGTACCTGCGCTGGGCGCCGGTGCCCCCGCCGACTCTGGTCGCCCGCAACCTGCTGACGACGGGGGAGCAGCTCTCGCGGCTGGTCGTCCGCAGCGGACTGCCCGCCGAGTCGCCGGACGCGGTGAGCGAGTCCGTCCGGCACGTCGTCCCGGCCAAGACCACGCAGCTCGACGCCGAGACGGCCGGTCGGTTCGACCTGGCGATCGGGTCCACTGACGCCGACCAGCAGCGCATCGCCTACGCCCTCTCGCTGGCGGAGAGCGGGACCCTGTTGGACCAGGTCATCCCGAGCCTGGACGACGCGAACGCCACCCGTACGCAGCCGGACATGGTCCTCGCCTCGCGCACGAACGCCGACCCGGCCGCCGCCGTCACGCTCGAGGCGATCACCGCCCACCGGGACACGCCGCTCGGCGAGGGCCAGTACGTCGTGCACCAGACCGACGACCTCGTCCTGCCCTACCTGCCCGACCCGCACGCCGCCGGGGTGGCGCTGGTGTTCTACGACGCCGGCGCACCGCACACGATGGTGGAGCCGCGGGCGCTCCAGGCGGTCGTCGTCCCCTTCCCGGGCGACTGGCCCCGGCTGGAGCCGCTGCGGCTGGTCGTCGAGGCCGGCGACACTCTCGGAGCCCGCGTCGAGGGTCGGGCGATCCGCGTGACCATGCCTCCCGGCGAGCAGGTCCGGGTGGCGATGTCCACCTCCGTGCGGCGTCGCGACCTGGAGTACTTCGGCCTCTGGCGGGCCCACCCCGCCCGGCTCGACGAGTCGGCCGCGGGCTTCACTCCGGAGCAGCTGGTCGCCGCCGAGGTCATCGCCCGGGCGGCCGCGTCGGGATGGACGTGGTGGCTCACCCCGTCCGTCGACCTACGCCTCGTGCACGCCACGCCCGGCCCGGCCCGCGTGCCGGAGCTGCTGGCCCTGACCTGCCGGCCGCGTCCGCGCGGGCTCACGGTGGCCGTGCTGGCCGGGATCGCGGACGTGCACGGAGCGAGCACCGACCGGCTGGTCGTGCGGGCCCGTTGGACCGAGTGGGTCGACGACGTCGCCGCTCCCGGACCGGTTCAGGTCGAGCGCAGCGACGTCGTCGTGAACTCGCCGGTCGGCGGCACCGAACGTTGGGGACTGCTGTTCCTCGTGGACTTCCTGCCGTTCGGCGGGTCGGCGGCGGTCGCCACCCTCGTCGACGGCGACATCGGGATGCACCGCGCCATCGCGACGTTCCCGGACACCCACCGCCGCACGCTCACCTGCATGCCGAGCGGGGCCTCCCGCTACGCGGAGTTCTTCACCCCGGACGCCCTGCCGGCCGAGGACTCGCCCGACGTGTCCGGCCTCCCCGTCGTGGTCGAGGTGCCCAGCTCCGAACGGCCGGCCGCCCCTGACATCGTCGAGGCCGTCCCGCTGATCCGCTGGGAGCAGCGGACCGAGCCCGAGCAGCCGTTCGCCCTGCGCCGGATCCGCCGCTCGGGCGCACGCGTGTGGCTGCGCCGACCGTGGTTCTCGTCGGGCGACGGCGAGCTCCTCGGCGTCGTCCTCGCCGGCGCCCAGGGCGGCCCCGACGGCGCGGTGAGCCTCTGGGGCCGCGACCCCGCATACACCGGTCCGACAATCGCAGCGGGGACCGTGCCCCCGCTCGTCGACCCGACCCAGCTGCTGCTCGGCAGCGTGAGCGACCAGCCGGTGGACCGGGCCGCCCGGCCCGTGGCCACCGCCCGTGGCGTCGCGCTCGCCGACGTGCCGGAGACGCCGCCCGCGGTGGTCCTCGGCTACCAGCCGGAGTTCCATCCCTTCCGCGACCACTGGTTCGCGGACATCGCGATGGACGACGGGCCCGACCTGTGGCCGTTCGTCCGGCTGGCGCTGGCGCGCTACCAGCCGAGCTCCATCGAGGGGTGCAGCCTTTCAGCCATCGGCCTGACCTCGTGGGTGCAGCCGCTGCCGACGCGGACCACGACCGTCAACCGCCCCGACGCCTCGCACGTGCGGGTCACGGTCACCGGGGTCGTCGCCCTGCTGCGGACGCCGCGCGTAGTCGGCGGCGTCGCCGGTGACGACCTCGACGCCGACACCCCCACCGGGCAGGCGGCTCGCATCGACGCCCTGCTCGCGACGACGCGCATCGTCATGGCCCGGGTGGAGCATCTCCCCGACGGCGCCAGCGACCTCCAGTGGGAGACGGTCACCTACCGGCGGCTGCCGGTCGTCGGCACCGAGACCGAGTTCACGATGCGGGTGACGTGGAGCGGCGAGCTGCGCCTGCCCGAGCCCCTGGAGCTCCGGACGCCCGGTACCCCGACCTCGGCCTGGCGGGTCGTCGTCGAGGAGCAGGAGCTGCTCGACGCGGACGACCCGGACCAGCCGAACATCGCCGCGCAGACCGTCACCGTCCGGCGGACGGTCTTCGCCGACACGATCCCGCTCTGAACAGCCACCCCACTAGTCCTGGTCCTACTCCTGGATGCCGTGCCGCGCGTGCCAGCGCGCCAGGGGCGCGGGGGCCCACCAGTTCCAGTCCCCGAGCAGCGTCATCGTCGCCGGGACGAGGAGCATCCGGACGATGGTGGCGTCGAGGATCACCGCTGTGACCAGCGCGATGCCGATCTCCTTGATGATCAGCAGCTGCCCGGCGGCGAACCCGGCGAAGACGATGACGATCAGCAGCGCCGCGGACGTGATGATCCGCCCGGAACGCTGCAGCCCCAGGGCGACGGCCCGGTCGTTGGGAACCCCCTGCCGGTGCAGCTCGGCGATCCGGGCCAGCAGGAACAGCTCGTAGTCCATCGACAGCCCGAACCCGAAGGCCAGCACGAGGAACGGGATCATCGACTCGATCGCGCCGACCGAGCTGAAGCCGATGAGGCTCTCGAGGTTCCCGTTCTGGAACGTGAGGACCAGGATCCCGAGGGCTGCCCCCAGCGACACGACGTTGAGGATCAGCGCCTTGAGCGGGATCACCAGCGACCCGGTCATGAGGAACAGCAGGACGAACGTGCCGAGCACGACGAGGCCGACCGCATACGGGGCCCTGGACACCATGCTCGTGAGGAAGTCGCGCTGGCCCGCCGCCTGTCCTGTGACGTAGGTGGTGAACGGGGGTCGGTTCGTGCGGAGCTCGTCGATCACCGCGTCGGTCTCCGGGCCGACCGGTTCACCGGCGACCCCCACCGACACGACGCTGAGGTCCGGGGTCAGCGACCGGACCGTCGCGCGCTCGACCCCGGGCAGCGTCGTCACCGACGACGTGACCCACTCCTGGGTCGTCTCCAGCGGCGCCTCGGCCACGACGGTGACATCGGCAGACCGGAGCGCGGGGTAGTCACGGTCGAGGTGGTCGAAGAAGACCCGCTGCGAAGACTCGACCGGCAGCATGTCGGCCCCGGACGAGGTGAGCCGCATCGACAGGGCCGGCCACGCGAGCGCCAGGAGCGCGGCCAAGGTGACGACGATGACGATGATCGGCCGGGCCTGGACCATCCTGGCCAGCCGGGAGAACACGCCACGGTCGGGGCCGGTCTCGCGACGGCGGGGGACCAGCCGCTTCGCCCCGAGCGTGCAGAGCGCGGGGATGAGGGTCAGGTCGACGACGATGGCGACGAGGACGATCGACACGCCCGCGGCGCCGATCGCCCGCATGATCGGCGCGTCGAAGAGCAGGAGGCCGCTGAGGGCGATGGCGACGGTCAGGCCCGAGAAGAGAACGGTGCGGCCGGCGGTGGCGACCGTCCGCGCGGTGGCGGCGACGACGTCCTCACGAGTGAAGCTGTGTCGCCGGCGCCCGGTGTCGGCCTCGCCGATCCGGCCCAGCTCCTCCCGGTATCGGCTCACGGTGAGCAGCCCGTAGTCGATGGACAGGCCGAGCCCGAGCAGGGTGACGACGTTGACGACGCTGGCGTCGAGGTCGATGACGTGGGAGAACGCGAACAACGACGCGAGCCCACCGGCGATCGAGGCGATGGCCCCGGCGATCGGCATTCCGGCGGCCACGAACCCGCCGAAGACGAAGACCATGACGATGAACGACAGGGGGAGGGCGATCCCCTCGCCGGCCCGCAGGTCCGCCTCGATCTGGTGGGTGATGGCGTCGACCAGCGGTCCCACTCCGCTGACCGAGCCGGTCGCACCGGGGAACGCGGCGACGATGGCGTCGAACTGCTGCTGCGCCGCCGCATGGGCGGCGTTGCGATCCTCGTTGTTCAGGGTCTTCGCGAACGACGCCACGGTCACGAAGCCGCCGGCCGACGGGCTGCCCCCACTGAGGAACGCCGCGGCCTGGGGGTTCTGCAGACCACCGGGAAGCAGGAACGGCGACCTCACCGACGTGACGCCAGGAACCGTGGCCAGGTTCTGGGTCGCGGTCGTGGCCGCCGCCACGGCCGCCGGGTCGGCCAGGTTCGCGCCGGTCACCTGCAGGGTGAGGCTGTCGGAGCTCGTCTCGTTCTCCTGGACGAGGTCCTGACCGGTCTCGGCCTCGCTCGGTGCCGATGGCGCCCCCGAGCTGAGTCGCTGGAAGAGCGACTCACCGGTCACCCCGCCCACGGCGACGGCGAAGGCCGCGGCGGTGATGACGACCCAGACGAGCACGAACCGCCACGGGTGCCGAGCGACGACGCCGCCCAGCCGCGCGAGCCGGGTGCTCGGGTATGCCTGGGGCGAGGACGGCCCACCGTCGCCGCCGGGCGGGTTCGGGTCCTCCTCAGGCCGCTGCCCGGGAGGGGCGTCGACTGAGGTGGCCACGTCTCAGCGTACGTGGCGGGTGGCGTCAGCACCCCTCACTAGGCTGGACGGCGATGAGCGACGCGACGGACCTGTTCGCCTCCGCGCGGGACGAACGCGTGGCGGGCGGTGCGACGGCCGCGGACGCCACCCTGCCGCCGCTGGCGGTCCGGATGCGGCCGCGGTCCCTCGACGAGGTCCGCGGCCAGGTCGACGTGCTCCGGACCGGCAGCCCGCTGCGCCGCCTCGTCGAGGGTTCGGGCGGCACGGCCGGGCCGCTCTCGGCGATCATCTGGGGGCCTCCGGGAACCGGCAAGACCACGCTCGCCCACCTCGTTGCCAGCGCCTCGAACCGCCGCTTCGTCCAGCTCTCGGCCGTCACCGCCGGCGTCAAGGACGTCCGCGAGGTCATGGACCAGGCCCGCCGCGAGCGCGACCTCTACGACCGCCAGACGGTGCTGTTCCTCGACGAGATCCACCGGTTCACCAAGGCCCAGCAGGACGGGCTCCTGCCCGGTGTGGAGAACCGGCTCGTCGTCCTCGTCGCCGCCACGACCGAGAACCCGTCGTTCAGCGTCATCGCGCCCCTGCTCTCCCGCTCGGTGCTCGTCACGCTCCAGCCGCTCACCGACGAGGAGATCCGCGAGGTCGTCGACGCCGCGGTCGTCGACGAGCGGGGCTTGGCCGGCGGCTTCACCCTCGCCGACGACGCCCGCGAGCACCTCGTCCGGATCGCCGGCGGCGATGCCCGGCGTGCGCTCACCGCGCTCGAGGCCGCGGCCGGAGTGGCCCTCGACACCGAGCCCCTCACCGCCGACACCGACGACGCACCCGTGGACATCGCCCTGACGCATACGGAACAGGCCGTCGCGCAGGCCGCCGTCCGCTACGACCGGGCCGGCGACCAGCACTACGACGTGGCCAGTGCGCTCATCAAGTCGATGCGCGGCAGCGACGTCGACGCCGCGCTGCACTACCTCGCCCGGATGCTGGAGGCCGGTGAGGATCCCCGGTTCATCGCGCGGCGCATCGTCATCGCCGCGAGCGAGGACGTCGGGATGGCCGATCCCACCGCGCTGCAGACGGCGGTGGCGGCGATGCATGCGGTGGCCCAGATCGGCATGCCCGAGGCGCGGATCATCCTGGCCCAGGCCGTCGTCCACAACGCTTTGGCGCCGAAGTCCAACGCCTCCTACCTCGCCATCGGGGAGGCCATCGCCGACGTGCGGGCCGGGAAGGGCGGCCCGGTGCCTCCGCACCTGCGCGGCAGCGGGTACGCCGGCGCCAGTCGTCTCGGGCACGGCGAGGGGTATGCGTACGCGCACGACGCCGAGGACGGCGTGGCCGCGCAGCAGTACCTCCCCGACGACCTGGCGGGCCGGACCGACTACTACCGGCCCACGGGGCGGGGTTTCGAGGAGCGGCTGGTCGCTCGGCTGGCCTGGATCAAGGAACGACTGGCGAACCACTGAGCGGAACACCCTTCCGGCGGGGGGTCCTTGCGAGACAATGACCGCCATGGGGGTGGACACCGTCACCGAGCAGGCGGTCCAGAAGCCTGCCGTCCGCCGCCGGTGGCTGCGCCGTCTCTGGTGGCGGTTGAAGCACTGGGTCATGAATCTGCCGCGGTTCCCGGTTGCCCTGGGGTTCCTCGGCTACCTGGCGTCCGACACCCCGTCGCTGCTGCCCCGACCCTGGTACTTCCAGGGTCTGATCGGCGGCATCTCGGCGCTGATCTTCTACGTCATCGGGCTCGTCATCCAGGAGATCTGGCAGCTCTTCGCCCGCTGGTCCGGCTTCCGGATGAGTATCCAGCCTCGGGCCGGCGCCGTGCTGCGCCGGATCTGGTACGTCGTGCTCGCGCTCGCGGTGCTGGCCTACCCGTTCGTCAACGCCGCGTGGCACAGCTACGTCACGTCCTACGTCGGCGAGCAGCCGCCCGGGCCGCTCTACCCGTTGGCCAGCATCTTTGCCGCGATCCTGGTCGGGGCGCTCTTCATCGGCATCTACCACCTCTTCGTCAAGCTCACCCACTGGGTGACGGCGCGGCTGGAGCGACGTGTCGTCCGGGTCGCGATCGCCCGGTTCGTCGCGATCGTCGTCACGATCGTCGCCGTCGTGGCCGTCTTCGACCAGGTCGTCATCCGCGGCCTGCTCCTCGCCGCCAAGGAACAGGCGGACGCGGTGAACAAGTCGACCCCCACGGGCGTCTTCAGGCCGGCGTCGCCGCTGCGTTCGGGTGGGCCCGGGTCGCTGGTGCCCTGGGACAGCGTCGGCGCCGACGGCAAGTCGTTCATCGCCTCCGGGCCCAACGCGGCTCGGGTCAGTGTGGTCACCCGCGACGAGGACGCGAAGGAGCCGATCCGGGTCTTCGCCAGCGTCTCCAACGACCGAAACCTCGAGGAGACCAAGAACCTGGTCCTGGCCGAGATGGACCGGACCAAGGCATGGGAGCGGAAGGCGCTCCTCGTCGTGACCTCGACGAGCACCGGGTTCGTCAACGAGTGGGCCGCCGAGTCGTTCGAGTACCTCATGCACGGCGACTCCGCGATCATCACGATGCAGTACTCCACCCTGCCGTCGGCGCTGGGCCTGCTGACCGCGCGGGACCAGCCACCGAAGGTCGGCCGGCTGCTGTTCAAGGCGGTCGCGGCCAAGGTCGCTGCGCTGCCGCAGGACCAGCGGCCGAAGCTGTACGCCGGCGGGGAGTCCCTCGGTGCCTACGGCGGGAACGGAGCGTTCGACTCACCGGACGACATGCTGGCCCAGCTCGACGGCGCCCTCTGGACCGGGACGCCGTCGTTCACGGACAACTGGGAGGCCTTGACCGCCGATCGCGCCTTCGGCTCCACCGTCGTCAACCCCGCCATCGGGAACGGGGCGCACTTCCGCTTCGCCAGCGAGGCGAGGGAGCTGACCCAGGACCAGTTCGGCCACTCCTACGGTCCGTGGAACTCGCCCCGAGTGGTCTACCTGCAGCACGACTCCGACCCGGTCGTGTGGTGGTCGACCGACCTCATCCTCAACACGCCCGCGTGGCTCGACGAGACCCGCACGCCGGGTACCCCGATGGACTACATGTCGTGGATGCCGTTCGTGACGTTCTGGCAGGTGACCGGCGACATGGCCATGTCCAACACGGTGCCGGGCGGCTACGGCCACCGCTACTTCGAGACGGAGACCGTGCCCGCCTGGGCCGGGATCATGGGCATGGATCCCAACGCCGACTACTCCCGGATCGAGGCGGCCATCAAGGAGGCCAACCAGGGCGTAACGGGGTGACGGAGAGCAGGGTCGAGCTCGGCGGCCGGACCTGGGCGATCCGGGAGGCGGGTGACCCGAGCGGGCGTCCCCTCGTGTACTTCCACGGCACGCCCTCGTGCCGGCTCGAGCCGGCCTTCGCCGACGCGACGTGCGCCGACCTCGGGGTTCGGCTCGTCTCGTTCGACCGACCCGGGTACGGAGAGTCGACATCGCAGCCCTTCGGGCTGGTCTCGATCGCGAACGCCACGGCGGCCGTCGCCGACCACCTGGGTATCGGCCGGTTCGCGACCCTGGGCCAGTCCGGCGGCGGTCCCTTCTCGCTCGCCGCCGCGGCCGTCCTCGGCGACCGAGTCACCCGCGCCGGCGTGGCCGCGGGAGCGGTGCCCTTCCAGATGGTGCCCGGCGCCGGTGACCTGCTCGACGCGAACGACAAGGCAGCGGTGGCCCTGCTCCCCGACCGGGACGCCGCGGCGGCCCGGTTCGCGCGGGGGTTCGAGCCGTTCCGAGGCATGCTGGCCGGTCCGGCGGCGCAGGTCGAGGCAGGGCTCCGGGCGCGCTCCATCCCGCACGACCAGCGAGTCCTCGACCGCTCGGGCGGCGCGGCGCGCGCCGTCGCGGTCGCCCTGCAGGCGTCGTTGGCGCACGGCACGACGGGCGCCGGCTGGGACAACGTGGCCTGGGTCGGTCCCTGGGACATCGACCTCGACGCCGTGCGCCGGCCGGTGCACCTCTGGTACGGCGGCGCCGACGTGCGCCTGCCGCCGGGGGCCGGTCCGTGGCTGGCCGACCACCTGCCCGACGCCACCTTGCACCTGCACCAGGACGGCGGGCACCTCGGCGTCATCGAGCACCTCGACGAGGTCCTGGAGACGCTGCTCGCCGAGTAGGGACACGGAAAGCCGCGCGAGCCGGCATACCCCGTTCGACTAGGGTCGATGACCATGGAAACCGCCGAGATCGCTCGTCGTTGGCTGGCGTTCTTCGAGGAGAAGGGGCACGCCGTCGTGCCCAGCGCGCCGCTGCCGTACGACGACCCGAACCTGCTGTTCGTCGTGGCCGGGATGGTTCCCTTCGTGCCCTACTTCAGCGGCCAGCAGACCGCGCCGTGGCCGCGCGCAGCCTCCGTCCAGAAGTGCGTGCGCACCCCCGACCTCGACGAGGTGGGCAAGACCAGCCGGCACGGCACGTTCTTCCAGATGAACGGCAACTTCTCGTTCGGCGACTACTTCAAGCACGACGCCATCGCGTATGCGTGGGAGCTGCTCACCGGGCCGGTCGAGGGCGGCCGCTACGGCCTCGACCCGGAGAAGCTGTGGGCCAGCGTCTACGAGGACGACGACGAGGCCGAGGGGCTCTGGCTCGAGCTGACCGACATCCCCAAGGAGCGGATCGTCCGGCGCGACCGGCTCGACAACTACTGGCACATGGGCATTCCCGGCCCGGGCGGACCCTGCAGCGAGATCTTCGTCGACCGCGGCCCCGAGTACGGACCCGACGGCGGCCCGACGGTCGACGAGGACCGCTTCTTGGAGATCTGGAACCTCGTCTTCACCGAGTTCGAGCTCGGCGCGGTGCGGAGCAAGGCCGACTTCGACATCGTCGGACCGCTGCCGAAGAAGAACGTCGACACGGGCATGGGCCTGGAGCGGATCGCCAGCGTCCTGCAGGGCGTCGACAACCTCTACGAGATCGACCAGGTCCGGCCGGTGCTCGACCGGGCGGCCGAGATGACCGGTAAGCGCTACGGCGCCGTGCCCAGCCACGTCGCGTCGCAGAGCAGCCCCGACGACGTGCGGTTGCGAGTCGTCGCCGACCACGTCCGGTCCTGTCTCATGCTCATCGGCGACGGCGTCACGCCGGGCAACGAGGGCCGCGGCTACGTGCTGCGCCGGATGCTGCGCCGGGCCGTGCGGTCGATGCGGCTGCTGGGCTGGGACGAGCCGGCCATGCCGCACCTCCTGCCGGTGTCGATGGAACGGATGAGCGTCACCTACCCCGAGCTGCGCACCGACTTCGACCGGATCAGCCAGGTCGCGTACGGCGAGGAGGAGGCCTTCCGCCGCACCCTCGCCTCCGGCACGACCATCCTCGACACGGCCGTCGCGCGGGTGAAGTCGGCGGGCGACCAGCCGCAGCAGCTGACCGGGTCGCAGGCGTTCGCGCTGCACGACACCTACGGGTTCCCCATCGACCTCACCCTCGAGATGGCGGCCGAGCACGGGGTCGCCGTCGACGAACCGGGCTTCCGCCGGCTCATGCAGGAGCAGAAGGACCGGGCGCGGGCCGACGCGAAGGCCAAGAAGTCGGCCCACGGCGACACCACCGTCTACCGGCGGATCGCCGACGGGCTCGGCCGAGCGGTCGAGTTCACCGGGTACGACGAGGTGGTCTCCGAGGGCCGGGTCGCGGGGATCGTCCGCGACGGCGAGAAGGTCGAGGCCGCCGGGCCCGGCGACGACATCGAGCTGGTTCTCGACCGCACGCCGTTCTACGCGGAGGGCGGCGGCCAGCTGGCCGACGGCGGCCGGATCGAGCTCGACAACGGCGCCGTCATCGAGGTTCGCGACGTGCAGTCCCCGATCGGCGGGGTCATCACACACCGGGCGACCGTGGTGCTCGGGGAGGTCCTGCCCGGGGCGCTGGCGCAGTCCGAGGTCGACATCGAGCGCCGCAAGTCGATCTCCCGCGCCCATACGGGAACGCACATGGTGCACAAGGCGATCCGCGAGGCGCTGGGCGACACCGCGACCCAGGCCGGTTCGGAGAACGCGCCGGGCCGGTTCCGGTTCGACTTCAACGCCCAGTCCGCGGTGCCCAAGTCGGTGCTCCGCGACGTCGAGGCCAAGGTCAACGCGCTGCTGCTCGACGACCTGCCGGTCACCGCGGAGGTGATGACCCAGCAGCAGGCCCGCGACGCGGGCGCCATGGCGCTGTTCGGCGAGAAGTACGGCGATGCCGTCCGGGTCATCTCGGTCGGCGAGTGGGCTCGCGAGCTGTGCGGCGGCACCCACGCGCAGCGCTCCGGCCAGCTCGGCGTCGTCAAGCTGCTCGGCGAGTCCTCGATCGGGTCAGGCGTGCGCCGCGTCGAGGCGCTGGTCGGCGCCGACGCCTACTCCTTCCTCGCTCGCGAGCACGCGATCGTCGGCCAGCTGACCGAGGCGCTGCAGGCGCGGCCCGAGGAGCTGCCCGAGCGGGTCGCCGGCATCCTCGGCCGGCTCAAGGAGGCGGAGCGCGAGATCGCTGCGGCGCGGCAGGAGAAGGCGCTCGGCGCCGCGGCCGGGCTGGTGTCCAGCGCCCGTGACTTCGGCGGGGTCGCCCTGGTGACCCACGACGCCGGCGACCTCGGCGCCGACGACCTCCGGACCCTGGTGCTCGATGTCCGCAACCGTCTGGGCTCTGACCGGCCGGCGGTCGTGGCGATGGCGTCGGCGGCCTCGGGACGGCCGGTCGTCGTCGTCGCGACGACCGCTGGGGCCCGTGAGGCGGGGGTGACGGCCGGGCCGTTGGTGCGCGTCGCGGCCCAGGTCCTCGGCGGTGGCGGTGGCGGCAAGGACGACCTCGCCCAGGGCGGCGGGACCGACCCGTCGAAGGTGTCCGCCGCACTCGGTTCCATCGAGGATGCCCTGCGGGGACGCTCCGGCTGACCGTGAGTCGACGTGTCGGAAGACCGCTCGTGTGGTCGAATGACGTGGTGGTTCGCGCGGGAGTCCGGCTGGGTGTCGATGTCGGGTCGGTCCGCGTCGGGCTGGCGTCGAGCGACCCGTCGGGGCTGCTCGCGTCTCCGGTCGAGACGGTGCCGCGCGACCCCTCCTCGGCTCGCAGTGACCTCGCTCGCATCGCCGCCGTCGCCCGTGACCTGGACGCCGTCGAGGTCGTCGTCGGGCTCCCGCGGCACCTGTCGGGGGCCGAGGGCGAGGCCGCGCAGCTGGCTCGCGCCTACGCCGCGGACGTCGCCCGCCTGCTCGACCCGATCCCGGTCCGGCTCGTCGACGAGCGCTTGACCACTGTCGAGTCGCGCCGCAGACTACGCGAGAGCGGAGTGGCAGGCCGTTCACAACGCGGAGTCGTCGACCAGACGGCTGCGGTGCTCATCCTCCAGTCCGCGCTCGACGGCGAGCGGGTCTCGGGACATGCGCCCGGCAGTAGGGTCGACCCTCTGCGGCGCCGCCCCCGACAGAAGGACCGAGCATGACCGACCGACGCGACCGCGCGTCCGGCAACGGCGACCATGCCGTCTTCGACTCCGTCGACGACCCCAGGGCGGGGGGCTACGACCACGAGTACGGGTACGACGAGCACGCATCCGAGCACGGCTACGAGCACACTCATGACCCCGCGTACGACGGCTACGACGGCCACGATGACGAGCTCGGGTACGACCCGTTCGACGACGACCACCCCGCGTCGCACGAGCCGCGACGCAGCGACCGCCATCTGCGCAAGCGCCGGAAGACCGGACGCGCGGCCAAGCGGCTGTTGGTCTTCCTCGTCGCCATCGGCCTCATCGGTGCCGCGGCGTTCGCGGCGGTCACCGTCCTCCGGCCGGTGTTCGCCGGGTTCGGCGGCGACACCGACTATCCAGGACCCGGCACCGCCGAGGTCCAGGTCACGGTCAACGCCGGCGACTCGGGCCGGGCCATCGCCCAGACGCTCTTCACGGCGGGCGTGGTCAAGACCGCCAAGGCGTTCACCGACGCCGCCGCCGACAACCCGGCCAGTGCCGGCATCCAGCCCGGCGAGTACACCCTCAAGAAGGAGATGAAGGCGTCCGACGCGGTCGCCTACCTCGCCAACCCGGCGAACCGCAGCGTGCCGATGGTGACCATCCCGGAGGGCCGGTGGAAGTCCGAGGTCTTCGCGATCCTCGCCAAGGCCAGCGGGAAGCCGGTCGCCGACTACGAGACCGCCGCGAAGGACGCCACGGCCCTGGGGCTGCCGGCCTCGGCCAAGGGCAACGTCGAGGGCTACCTCTTCCCCGCCACCTACGAGTTCGCGAAGGACTCGTCCCCGACCGAGCAGCTGCGCCAGATGGTGCAGAAGGCCGTGGCGACGCTGAGCTCGCTCGGCGTGGCCCCCGACGACATGGAGAAGGCCGTCATCACCGCCAGCCTCATCGAGGCCGAGGGCCGCAACACCGAAGACCGGGCAAAGGTCGCCCGGGTCCTGCTCAACCGGCTGGCGAAGGGCATGCCGCTCCAGCTGGACTCCACGGTCAACTACGGGGTCCAGAAGCGGGCCATCACGACCACCGACGCCGAGCGGGCCGACAAGAACCCCTACAACACGTACGTCAACCCCGGCCTACCGGTCGGGCCGATCGGGAACCCCGGCGAATCCGCGATCGAGGCGTCTCAGAGACCGGCCGAGGGCGACTGGTTGTTCTTCGTGACGGTGAACCCCACGACCGGGGAGACCAAGTTCGCCACGACGAACGAGCAGCACGACGAGTACGTCAAGGAGTTCCAGGCCTGGTGCCAGGCGAACACGGGCAAGTGCTGACCGAGCAAGTCGCCTCGCAGGCCGATGGCTGAACGGGCCGCGGTCCTCGGCTCGCCCATCGCGCACTCGCTGTCGCCGACCCTCCACACGGCGGGGTACCGCGCGCTCGGCCTGGACGACTGGGAGTACACCCGGGCCGACGTGTCCGAGGCGGAGCTGGTGGCCTTCGTGTCGGCCCTGGGCCGGGAGTGGCGCGGCCTGTCGCTGACCCGACCGCTCAAGGAGGTCGCCTTCGAGGTGGCCACGACGGTATCGGCCGTCGCCCGAGAGACCGGCTCGATCAACACCCTGATCCGGCGCCCTGACGGTGGCTGGGACGCGGACAACACCGACGTCGTCGGCGTGCTGGGGGCCCTGGCCGAGGTCGGTGTCGACCGCGCCGATCGGCCGGTCGTCGTGGGGTCGGGGGCCACCGCGCGCTCCGTCGTCGCGGCGTTCGTCGTCCTCGGGGCGAGCCGGGTCGACTTCATGGTGCGCGGTGAGGTTCGCGGCGCCACCCTCGCCCAGGCCGAGGCGTCCGGACTGCTCGTCGTGCGACGCGACATGGGGGACTGGCCCGCCGGCGTCGACGTCGTCGTCTCGACGGTTCCGGGCGACCGGTCGGAGGCGGCGGCCACGCTCCCGCCGGGCCGCGGCGCGGTCCTCGACGTGGTCTACGGGACGGCCAGCGCCTTCTCCGAGGTGGCGCCGGAGCGCGGGTATGCGGTCGCGCCGGGAGTCGCGATGCTGCTGCACCAGGCGGCCGAGCAGTTCCGGATGATGACCGGTCACCCGGCGCCGCTGGACGCGATGCGCGCCGCCGTCGGCATGGTGCGTCCATGACCTTCGCTCCAGCCGTGCCCGCGCCCTGGTGGCTGGTCGCGGTCGTCACCGTCGCCGGAGCCGGCGTCGGGTGGCTCCTGGCCCGGGAGCTCGGCACCGGCGCATACCGGCTCGACGACGAGACCGACCGGCCGCTGCCCGGGCCCGCCGCTCTGCTCGCGGTCGCCGTTCCGGTGCTCTGGGGGGTGCTGGCCTGGCGCCTCGGCGGCCTGTCCCAGGGAGCCGCGCTGCCCGCGTACCTGCTCCTCGCGTGGGCCGGCGTGGCCCTCTTCTGGATCGACCTCGACACCCATCGACTGCCCGAGGGGCTGACCCTGCCGGTCATCCCCGGGCTGCTCGTGCTGCTCGCCATCGCGTCGGCGACGACCGGCGACTGGTCCGCCCTGCTGCGGGGCGTCATCTGCGGAGCGGCCGGGTGGCTCGTGTATGCCGTGCTGGCGTTCATCGTCCCGGGTGGCCTCGGGCTCGGCGACGCGACGCTGGGCGGACTCGTGGCACTGCCGCTGGGCTACCTCGGGTGGGGGGTGCCCATCCTCGGATTCGTCGCGGCGTACCTCGTGTCCGGCGTCGTGGCCCTGATCGGCCTGGCGACGCGGCGGTTGTCGCTGCGCAGCCACATCGCCTTCGGGCCGTTCATCGTCGTCGGAGCGCTGGCGGCGCTGCTGGTGCGGTTCACGGTCGTCTAGCGGCACGGACGGCCTCGGGGACGGGGGTCCCGTGCGTGGCAAGATCGCCGCATGCTCCGTTGGTTGACCGCCGGTGAGTCGCACGGCCCGGCGCTCGTCGCGGTGATCGAGGGCCTGCCGGCCGGCGTCCAGGTGACCAGCCGCGACGTCGGGGTGGCGCTGGCGCGACGGCGGCTCGGGTACGGGCGGGGGGCCCGGATGAGCTTCGAGCAGGACGAGGTCGAGTTCCTCGGCGGCCTGCGCCACGGGCTCACCCTGGGCTCGCCGCTGGCGATCCGGATCGGCAACACCGAGTGGCCGAAGTGGGAGACGGTCATGAGCCCGGACCCGGTCGACGAGTCGGCCTACGCCGCGGCCGACGACGTCAACGCCGAGAAGGAGATCGCCCGCAACCGGCCGCTCACCCGGCCCCGGCCTGGCCACGCCGACCTCGTGGGAATGCAGAAGTACGGGTTCGAGGATGCCCGCCCGGTGCTCGAACGGGCCTCGGCCCGTGAGACCGCCGCGCGGGTGGCCCTGGGTGCCGTGGCGTCGGCGTTCCTCGAGCAGGCGTACGGCATCCGGCTGGTGTCGCACACCGTGGCGATCGGGACGGCGAGCGTGGCGGACGGGACCGAGCTGCCGCTCCCCGAGGACGTGGACCGGCTCGACGCCGACCCCGTGCGCGCGCTCGACGCCGCCGGCTCCGCCGCCATGGTGGCCGAGATCGAGGCGGCCAAGAAGGACGGCGACACCCTGGGCGGCGTCGTCGAGGTGGTCGCCTACGGCGTCCCGCCGGGCCTCGGGTCGCACGTCCACTGGGACCGACGCCTCGACGCGCAGCTGGCCGCGGGACTGATGGGGATCCAGGCGATCAAGGGCGTCGAGGTCGGCGACGGGTTCACGACGGCCCGCCGTCGCGGCTCGCAGGCCCACGATGAGATGGAGCGCGACGCCGAGGGGGCGATCAGGCGACGGACCGGCCGGTCCGGGGGTACCGAGGGCGGGATGTCGACCGGCGAGGTACTCCGGGTGCGCGCCGCGATGAAGCCGATCTCAACGGTCCCGCGCTCGCTCGACACCGTCGACATCGCGGGCGACGAGCCGGCCAAGGCGATCCACCAGCGCTCCGACGTCTGTGCGGTGCCGGCCGCCGGCGTCGTGGCGGAGGCCATGGTGGCGCTGGTGCTGGCCCAGGCGTGTGTGGAGAAGTTCGGCGGCGACAGCGTCACGGAGACGGCCCGCAACCACGATGGCTATCTCGCCGCCATTCCCGAGCGCCTCCGCTCATGGTGAGCAGCTCGGACCGCCCGGTCGCCGTCATCGTCGGGCCGCCCGGCTCGGGCAAGACCGTGACCGGGCGCGCCCTGGCCGACCTGCTCGGCGTGTCCTTCCACGACACCGACGAGGCGATCGTCCGCAACGTCGGCCGGAGCATCGCGGACCTGTTCGTCGAGGACGGCGAGGCGGCGTTCCGCGAGCTGGAGCGGGTCGAGGTCACCCGGGCACTCGCCGAGGAACGCGGGGTCGTCGCCCTCGGTGGTGGGGCGCCGGTGCAGCCCGGAGCCGCCGAGCTGCTCGACGGCCACACCGTGGTCTTCCTCGACGTAGGCATCGCCGACGCGTCCAAGCGGATCGGCTTCGACCAGTCCCGCCCGCTCCTCGCGGTCAACCCGCGCGCGTCCTGGGTGGCCATGATGAACGTGCGCCGTGCCGTCTACGAGGCGGTCGCCACCGTCCGGGCGGACACCGCCGGGCGGATGCCCGAGCAGGTCGCCCAGGAGCTCGCGGGCCTCCTCGTGGTCCCGGAGCCGGGAGCCGGCGCGTGACCGGCCCGCTCACGAGCATCCCCGTCGGATCCGGCGACGACGCGCACGAGGTCGTCGTCGGACACGGGGTCGTCGACGCCGTCGTGCCGCTGCTCGGAGATTCGGTGCAGCGGGTCCTCGTCGTCCACCCGCCGACGCTGGCGGTGTGGGCGCAGGAGGTGGCCGACGCCGCGCGAGCCGCCGGGCTCGACGCATACCTCGCCGTGGTCCCCGACGCGGAGGAGGCCAAGAGCGCCGTCGTCGCCGCCGAGCTCTGGGGCGCACTGGGACAGGCCGGCTTCACCCGGAGCGACGCGGTCGTCGGCGTCGGTGGCGGCACGGTGACCGACCTCGCCGGGTTCGTCGCGGCGACCTGGCTGCGCGGGGTCCGGGTCGTCCAGGTACCGACGACGTTGCTCGCGATGGTCGACGCCGCCGTCGGCGGGAAGACCGGGATCAACACCCCCGAGGGCAAGAACCTGGTCGGCTCGTTCCACCCCCCGGCCGGCGTGCTCTGCGACCTCGACGCCCTGTCGACGCTGCCCCGGCCCGACCTGGTCGCCGGCATGGCCGAGATCGTCAAGTGCGGCTTCATCGCCGACCCCCGCATCCTCGAGCTGGTCGAGGCCGACCCGGTGGATGCTCTCGACGTCGACGGGCCGTTCCTGCGCCAGCTCGTCGAGCGGGCGATCCAGGTCAAGGCCGACGTCGTCACCGCCGACCTGCGCGAGACCGCGCTGCGGGAGATCCTCAACTACGGGCATACCTTCGGGCACGCGGTCGAGCAGGTCGAGGGGTACCGCTGGCGCCACGGCGAGGCGGTGAGCGTCGGGATGACGTTCGCGGCGGAGCTCGGCCGGCTCTCCGGTCACCTCGCTCCCGCGCTCGTCGACCGGCACCGGTCGGTGCTCACCAGCCTCGGTCTGCCGGTGTCGTACGCGCCGGACCGCTGGGGCGAGCTGGTCACCGCCATGCGGCGCGACAAGAAGTCGCGAGGGTCGCGCCTGCGGTTCGTCGTCCTCGACGACATCGCCGTGCCGGTCCGGCTGGAGGGTCCGCCGGACGCCATGCTGCGCGACGCCTACGCCTGCGTGTCAGGCTGAGTGCCTCACAAGAGCCGCACAGGAACTGCCTAGGAGGCCCATGGTCGCCCCACCGAGGCTCTGTCCATGACGACGAGACGCACCGACCGCCACGCCGCCCTCACCGACGCCGTCACCCGAGGCGAGTCCGACTGGGTCGACGCCGACGGCCACGAAATCGATGACCACGACCGCGGCCTGCTCTACGACCTGGGCACGATGAACCGGCGCCGCGCGCTCGGGCTCCTCGGCGGGGTCGGGGCCCTCGCGGCGCTGGCCGCCTGCAGCACCGGCACCGGGTCGACGGCCACCGGCTCCTCCTCGTCGTCGACGACGTCGAGCGGTACCGCGAGCAGCGCCAGCGGCTCGTCGACCACGTCCTCGGACGCCTCCGGCACCGGAACCTGGGCCCCCGACGCAGTCGGGGAGGTGCCGGACGAGACCGGCGGGCCGTACCCCGCCGACGGCTCCAACGGGGTCAACGTCCTCGACGACTCCGGGATCGTGCGGTCCGACATCCGGTCCAGCTTCGGCTCCTCGACGACGACCGCGGCCGGCGTCCCGCTGACCATCAAGCTCACCGTCCGCGACACCTCGACCGGCGCGGCCAAGACCGGCGCCGCCGTCTACCTGTGGCACTGCGACCGTGAGGGTCAGTACTCCCTCTACTCGCGCGCCGTCACCTCGGAGAACTACCTGCGCGGCGTCCAGGAGACCGACTCCACCGGCACGGTGACGTTCACGTCGATCTTCCCGGCCTGCTACTCGGGCCGCTGGCCGCACATCCACTTCGAGGTCTACTCCAGCGTCGCGGACGCCACGTCGTCCGGTCCGATCGTGAAGACCTCGCAGATCGCGCTGCCCAAGGAGACCTGCGACGTCGTGTACGCGACGGACGGCTACTCCTCGAGCGTCCGCAACCTCTCCCAGGTCTCGCTGCAGCGCGACAACGTCTTCGGCAACGACGCGGGCATCCACCAGATCGCGTCGATGTCGGGTGACGTGTCGTCCGGCTACACCTCGGCGCTCACCATCGGCGTGTGACCATCCGGTCCGCTGTGGTTGGGTCGAGCCATGACGGACGCGCCCATCGGGACCATGGTCGACCTCTCGGGCCTCAGTGCGAGGACCGGCGGGTCGCCGAACCTGCGGGGGTATGCGGTGCGGCCGCCGGGCGACGAGAAGCTCCCCGGTGTCGTGGTGGTCCACGAGATCTTCGGTCTGGAGCAGCAGGCGCGCCGGTTCGCTCATCGGCTTGCCGACATGGGCTACGTCGTCGTCGTGCCAGATCTGTTCAGCGAGGGTGGGCCGCGTCGATGTCTCAAGGCCACCTTCGGCGCGTTGCGCAGCGGTCACGGTAGGGCCTTCCAGGATCTCGCCGCTGCGCGACGGTGGCTGCTCGACCGGGACGACACCACCGACGACCTGGGGATCATCGGTTTCTGCATGGGCGGTGGTTTCGCTTTGGCGTGTGCCGCTCCGAGACACGGGTTCCAAGTCAGCTCGGTCAACTACGGAGACCTGCCTCCGACCCCCGAGGTGCTCTCCGATGCCTGCCCGATCGTCGCGAGCTACGGCGCCCGCGACTCCAGGCTCCGTGGCTCTGCGGCCAAGCTCGAGTACCACCTGACCCGGCTCGGTGTCGAGCACGATGTGAAGGAGTATCCGAAGGCAGGGCATGCGTTCTTGACCGAGACGGACATCATTCCGTGGTACTTGCAGCCCCTCGTCAAGATCGGTGGCATGGGACCGGAGCCCGAGTCGGCCGCCGACGCGTGGCGGCGGATCGACGCGTTCTTCGGGACTCATCTGCCCCGGTAGACTCGCGGGCTGGCATACCGACCTCGTCCGGAAAGCGAAACCTGACCTCTCATGGCTTCCACGAACGACCTCAAGAACGGCATGGTGCTCAACATCGACGGACAGCTGTGGTCCGTCGTCGAGTTCCAGCACGTCAAGCCCGGCAAGGGCCCCGCGTTCGTGCGCACGAAGCTCAAGGCGGTGCTGTCCGGCAAGGTGGTGGACAAGACCTTCAACGCGGGCACGAAGGTCGACACGGCCAACGTCGACAAGCGGACGATGCAGTACCTGTACAAGGACGGGTCGGACTTCGTCTTCATGGACACCGACACGTTCGACCAGGTCTACGTCGGCTCCGACGTCGTCGGCTCGGCCGCGGACTACATGCTGGAGAACCAGAATGCGATCGTCGCCACCCACGACGGTGTCCCGCTCTACGTCGAGCTCCCGGCGTCCGTGGTCCTCGTCATCACGCATACCGAACCCGGCCTGCAGGGCGACCGCTCGACCGGCGGCACCAAGCCGGCGACCCTCGAGACCGGCGCGCAGATCGCCGTCCCGCTGTTCCTCGAGACCGGGACCCGGGTGAAGGTCGACACGCGCGACGGCTCCTACCTGGGTCGCGTCAACTGACCGGTGGCCGCTCGCTCGAAAGCCCGTAAACGCGCGCTGGACCTGCTCTTCGAGGCCGACCAGCGCGGCGTCAACGTCACGACCCTGCTCGCCGAGCGCGTCGCCGACCCGGGGGAGCAGCCGGCGCTGAACCCGTACTCGGTCGAGCTGGTCGAGGGCGTCGTCGCGCACTGGGCCGAGATCGACGAGCTCCTCACGACGTACTCGCACGGCTGGACGCTGGCGCGGATGCCCGGTGTCGACCGCGCGATCCTGCGGCTCGGCGCCTGGGAGGTCGTCTGGAACGACCACGTCCCCGACGGCGTCGCGATCTCCGAGGCCGTCGAGCTGGCCCGGTCCCTGTCGACCGACGACTCCCCGTCGTTCGTCAACGGCCTCCTGGCGAGACTGGCCGAGGTCAAGCCCACCCTCGTCTGACCCGGGTCCGCCTCGCTCGGCTCACCTCCGAGTGGCTCGGCTCACGGTATTCCGGTAGCCGAGCCACTCGGATGTGAGCCGAGCCGACCGGAACCGGGTCTGCGCATACCTCGTGAACTGCGCGAGAAGTGGATGTGCTCAGCGCTCACGGGAGCGTTCCGGCTCATCGCGCGCAGGTTGGTGACGGTGCGCGCACGTTGCACCCTGCGCGCAACCTTCGGAACGTGCGCGCACCACGCACAGGGTCTGCGCAGAGGCTGTGGTCGGCGCGCAGACGGTGCACGGTGTGCGCGCGGATCACAAGGTCTGCGCAGACCTCGTGAACTGCTGTCGGAAATGGGGTCACTCAAAGGGGGTGGCCAAGGGGGTTGCTGATGAACTCACCGCCCAGCGCCGCCGGGTGGACGTCGTCGGAGTCGGCGAGCTCGGACGCATACGCCTCCGAGTCGTCCTGCGGCCGGTAGCCGATCGCCTCGCCACCGGCGCGCGACCACCACGAGGTGGTGTTCGCCGACACCCCCCAGACGGTGTGGAAGCCGGTGACCGTCGGCGCAAGGGCCGCCTCGACGAGCCGCCCGACGTCGTCGGGGGAGAGCCAGATCTCGGCGCCGCGCCGGTCGTACGGGTGCCGCGAGCACCAGCCGATCCGCAGGTTCACCACGGTCAGGCCGTACCGCTCGTGATAGAGCCGGCCCAGACTCTCGACGGCCGCCTTGCTCCAGCCGTAGAACGAGTCCGGCCGGGGTGCGGCGTCGTCGGGCAACAGCGCAGCGTCGCCGGGCTTCTCCCAGAAGCCGGCCGCGTGGTTGCTCGATGCGACGACGACGGTGCGGACGCCCGCCTCTGCCGCCGCGTGCAGGACGGTCTGCGAGCCGGTGACGTTGACGTCGAGGATGTCGTGCCACGGCGCCTCGGTCGGTATGCCGGCCAGGTGCACCACCGCGTCGGCGCCGACGACCGCACCGCGGACGAGGTCGCGTCGGTGGCCGACCCGACGAAGGCCTCCTCGGCGCCGGTGATATCAGTCGGCGACACGGTGTCGAGGAGCCGCAGCACCCGGCCCGGTCGCGCCAGGCGGGCGCGCAGGAAGCCGCCGATCCGGCCGGCGGCCCCCGTGATGACGATGACCTGGTCGCTCACCTCGTGCGGCACGGGGCCGAGAGTATGCGGTTGGCGGCCCGGCCTGGCCAATCGCCTGCCGACACCGCCCTCACTCCACCATCATCGTCGGGACACCCCCGTTTGTGCCCTCCCAAGGAGCGTGACCTGCCATGGCTGCCACTGACGTTCTCATCGCCGGAGCCGGCCCCGTGGGGCTGACCGCCGCCATCGAGCTGCGGCGCCGTGGTGTCGCCTGCCGCATCGTCGACCAGCTGCTCGAACCGCCGCAGTACGCCAAGGCCGTCGGCGTCCAGCCGCGCACCCTGGAGATCTTCGAAGGGATGGGCGTCGTGCGACCGGTCCTCGACGCCGCCATCGAGTTCGCCGGGCAGGTCACCTACGTGGACGGTCAGGAGGTCGGCCGGCTGGAGTTCCCGCCGCTGCCGGACATCCCGTTCGGGTTCATCGGCATCCCGCAGTACGAGACCGAGAGGATCCTGCGGGAGCGGCTCGCCGAGCTCGGGACGCAGATCGAGCGCGACGTCCGGCTGGTCGGCTTCGAGCAGGACGACGACGGCGTGACGGCGACCCTCGAGGGACCGGACGGCGAGGAGACCGTCCGCGCCGCCTACCTCGTCGGCGCGGACGGTGCGCACAGCGTGGTCCGCAAGACGCTCGGCCTCAGCTTCGAAGGCGGCGCCTTCACCGAGCAGTACATGCTCGGCGACGTCGAGGTCGACTGGTCGCTGCCGCCCGGGCTGGCCGTGCGCTCGACACACAAGCTGGAGGACGGGACCGTCGACGGGCTCGTCGCGATCCCCCTCAAGGGCGACGGCCGCTACCGCATGTCGATGCTCGTCCCGAGCCACCTGTCCACGGCGGCCGGCGGCGGCGACGGGATCGAGCACGGGTTCGGGTCCGGCGCCACGCCCACCCTCGAGGACATCCAGGCGGTCATCGACCGGCTCGCACCGGAGCCAGCGACCGCGCGCAACCTGCGGTGGTCGTCGGTGTTCCGGATCAGCCACCGCATCGTCGACCGATACTCGGTCGGCCGCGCGTTCGTGGCCGGCGACGCCGCGCACATCCACCCGCCGACCGGTGCGCAGGGCATGAACACCGGGATCCAGGACGCCCACAACCTGGCCTGGAAGCTGGCCCTGGCGGTGTCAGGCAAGGCGTCCGCGACCCTGCTCGACAGCTATGACGCCGAGCGCCGCCCGGTCGGCGAGGAGGTCGTCGGCCGGACCGTCCGCAGCGCCCGCGAGGGGATCGGCGCCGACTCGGACGACCCGACCTTCGTCGCCCGCCGCGAGGCCCAGCTCCTCATCGACTACGACGACAGCCCGCTCATCGCCGGCCCCGAGGACGCGATGCCCTTCCCGGGCACCCGCGCTCCCGACGCCACCGGGCTCACCCGGTCGGCGGTCACCGGCCCGATCCGGCTGTTCAGCGTGCTCGGCCGCGACCGGCACACGCTTGTCGGGTATGCGGGTGACGGCGCCTCCTCGGTCGCCGACCTCACGGCCGCCGCCGCGGCGGCGGCCGACGCCGCCCACGGCGAGATGGAGGCGTACCTCGTCGTCGCTCCCGGCGTCGACACCGGCTGGACGCCGGTCCCGGTGCTGCGCGACGGGGACGGGCAGTTCGCCGCGGGCTACCACGCGGCGGAGGGGCAGGTCTTCGTGCTCCGCCCGGACGGCTACCTCGGGTACCGGGGCGACGCGGCCGACGTCGACGCCCTGACCACGTACCTCAAGGCCACCTTCGCCTGACGCCAGGTCGAAACCGGCCGGAAGGCCGATCCGCCCGGCGCGCCCGCGTCCAGGTGACCGGTCGCGTCCGGGTAGAGTGACGCCCCGACGACATCCTTTAACCACCGTCCTGTGAGGCGGGGAAGGAGGTCAGGTGGTGGCCGCTGTCCAGCCAGCTCGGACCGAAGAACCCGACCGTGACGTGAGCGTCGCGACCGCGCGTGAGGTGCTCACCTCCGGCGACGTCGCGAGGGCCCTCCGCCGGATCGCCCACGAGATCCTCGAGCGCAACAAGGGCGCCGACGACCTCGTCCTGCTCGGCATCCCGTCCCGCGGGGTCCCGCTCGCCCGGCGGCTGGTCGCCGCCATGGCGGAGGTCGAGGGCGCCCTCGTGCCCGTCGGCAGCCTGGACGTGACGATGCACCGCGACGACCTGCGCCACCAGCCGGTCCGCCCTCTGGCCCGCACCGACATCCCGCCCGGCGGGATCGACGACAAGGTCGTCGTGCTCGTCGACGACGTCCTCTTCCACGGCCGGACCATCCGCGCCGCCCTGGAGGCGCTGGCCGAGCTCGGCCGGCCGCGCACCGTGCGGCTGGCGGTCCTCGTCGACCGCGGCCACCGGGAGCTCCCGATCCGGGCCGACCACGTCGGCAAGAACCTGCCCACCTCGTCCTCGGAACGGGTCCGCGTCCACCTGACCGAGCTCGACGGCGAGGACTCCGTCACCATCTCCCAGACCAGTGCAGGAGGGGACCGGTGAACCGCCACCTGCTGTCGTCGGCGGACCTGACCCGCGACGACGTCGAGACCATCCTCGCGACCGCCGAGTCGATGCACGATGTGCAGAGGCGCGACGTCAAGAAGATCCCGACCCTGCGCGGTCGGACCATCATCAACCTGTTCTTCGAGGACTCCACCCGCACCCGCAGCTCGTTCGAGATCGCCGGGAAATGGATGTCCGCCGACACCATCAACATCACCGGCAAGGGCTCGTCCACGAGCAAGGGCGAGTCCCTCCGTGACACGGTCCGGACCATCGACGCCATGTCCGTCGACGCCCTGGTCATCCGGCACCACGCGTCCGGCGCCTGCCACCAGGTCGCGCAGTGGGTCGACGCCAGCGTCATCAACGCCGGGGACGGCACGCACGAGCACCCGACGCAGGCGCTGCTCGACGCGTACGCCCTCCGCAACCGGATCGGCGACCTCGACGGCCGGCACGTCGCCATCGTCGGCGACCTCACCCACTCCCGGGTCTTCCGCTCCAACGTCATCACCCTCGGCCGGCTCGGCGCGCACGTCACCGTCGTCGCGCCGCCGACCCTCATGCCGAGCGGCATCGCGGACTGGTCGAAGACCGACGGGTTCGCCACCTCCTGGGACCTCGACGAGGTCCTCGAGGGCGGCGGCACGCACGGACCCGTCGACGCCGTGATGATGCTGCGCGTCCAGCGCGAGCGGATGAGCGGCGGGTACTTCCCGACGCCCCGCGAGTACACCGTCACCTACGGCCTCACGCGCGACCGTATGCGTCGGCTCACCGCCGCGAACCCCGACGTCGCCGTGCTCCATCCGGGTCCGATGAACCGGGGGCTGGAGATCGCCGCCGACGTCGCCGACTCGCCGAACGCCGTGGTCCTGGACCAGGTCTCGGCCGGCGTCGCGGTGCGGATGGCCGTGCTCTACCACCTGCTGAGCGGCGAGACCGGAGCGACCGCATGAAGACCCTCGTCAAGGGCGTCCGGCTGCTCGGGAGCGACTCCGCCGACCTGCTGCTCGACGGCGACCGCATCGTCGAGGTCGGCTCGCTGACGCCGGACGCCGACACCGGGGTGGTCGACGCGGACGGCCTGGTGGCGCTGCCCGGCCTGGTCGACCTGCACGTCCACCTGCGCGAACCGGGCCGCGAGGACGCCGAGACCGTCGCCACCGGAGCCGAGGCCGCGGCGGCCGGTGGGTTCACCGCGATCCTGGCCATGGCCAACACCACGCCGGTCACCGACACCGCCGAGGCCGCGAACCACGTCTACGACCTCGGCCGGGCCACCCACCTGGTCGACGTCCAGCCGGTCGGCGCGGTCAGCAAGGCGTTGGCCGGCGAGGAGCTCGCCGAGCTGGGCCTCATGGCCCGGTCGCGGGCCCGGGTGCGGGTGTTCTCCGACGACGGGCACTGCATCGCGGACGCGCGGCTGATGCGCCGAGCGCTGGAGTACGTCAAGGCCTTCGGCGGCGTGATCAGCCAGCACGCGCAGGACCCGCGCCTCGCCGGTCCCGACGCCTGTGCCCACGAGAGCGAGCTCTCGGGCCGGCTCGGGCTGCCCGGCTGGCCCGGCATCGCCGAGGAGTCGATCGTGGCGCGCGACGTCATGCTGGCGCGGCACACCGGCAGCCGCGTCCACATCGCCCACGTCTCGACGGCCGGCTCGGTCGAGGTGATCCGCTGGGCCAAGGCGCAGGGCGTCGACGTCACCGCCGAGGTCACGCCGCACCACCTCCTGCTCACCCACGACCTGCTCTCGTCGTACGACCCGGTCTGGAAGGTCAACCCGCCGCTGCGGCCCGAGGAGGACGTCCGCGCGTTGCGCGAGGGTCTCGCCGACGGGACCATCGACGCGGTCGCCACCGACCACGCCCCGCACGCACGGCACGACAAGGAGCACGCGTTCGTCGACGCGTCGCCGGGGATGCTCGGGCTCGAGACGTCGCTCGCCGTGGTGAGCGAGGTCATGGTCCGGAGCGGGCTCCTCGACTGGGCCGGCGTCGCGCGGGTCATGTCGGTCAACCCCGCCCGGATCGCCCGGCTGGACGACCACGGCCAGCCGCTGACCGCCGGCTCGCCCGCGAACCTCACGCTGGTCGACCCGACGGCGACCTGGACCGTCGACGGCGACGTCTCCCACTCGCTCTCGCGCAACAACCCGTGGCACGGGCGAACCCTGACCGGCCGCGTCGTCGCGACCTTCATCCGCGGGGCGTGCAGCGCGCGCGACGGCCGCGCCCTCATCCCCGAGCTCGTCGGAGGCCCCTCGTGACCCAGCTGCTGCTCGACCGCGAGCCGGCCGTCCTCGTCCTCGAGGACGGGCGCACCTTCCGCGGCGACGCCTACGGCGCGGTCGGCGAGACCGTCGGCGAGGCGGTGTTCTCGACCGGGATGACCGGCTACCAGGAGACGTTGACCGACCCGAGCTACCACCGCCAGGTGGTGGTCATGACGGCGCCGCACGTCGGCAACACCGGGATCAACGCCGAGGACCCCGAGTCGTCGCGGATCTGGGTGGCCGGCTACGTCGTCCGCGACCCCGCGCTCCGCCCGTCGAACTGGCGGTCGACCACGCCGCTGGAGGACGAGCTGCGCGACCAGGGCGTCGTGGGGATCAGTGGCATCGACACGCGCGCCCTCACCCGTCACCTGCGGGAGCGGGGCGCCATGCGGGTCGGGATCTTCAGCGGTGAGGAGTATGCGGGTGCGTCGCCGACCGTGCTGGCCGACCGGGTCCGCACGGCTCCCTCGATGGCCGGCGCCGCGCTGGCCGGGGAGGTCTCGACCACCGAGCCGTACGTCGTGGAAGCGTTGGGAGAGAAGCGGTTCCGCGTGGCGGCGATCGACCTCGGAATCAAGTCGATGACGCCACAGCTGATGGCCGAGCACGGCATCGAGGTGCACGTGCTCCCGCAGTGGGCGACGTTCGACGAGGTGGCCGCCCTCGAGCCCGACGGCGTGTTCTTCTCCAACGGCCCAGGCGACCCGGCGACGGCGGAGTCCGAGGTCGCGCTGCTGCGCCAGGTGCTCGACGCCGGGATCCCGTTCTTCGGCATCTGCTTCGGCAACCAGCTGCTCGGGCGGGCCCTCGGGTTCGGTACGTACAAGCTGAAGTACGGCCACCGAGGCATCAACCAGCCGGTGATGGACCGCACAACCGGCAAGGTCGAGGTGACGGCGCACAACCACGGGTTCGCGGTCGACGCGCCGATCGACCGCGACAGCGACACCCCGTACGGGCGGGCCCGCGTCTCGCACGTCTGCCTGAACGACGAGGTGGTCGAGGGCATCGAGTGCCTCGACATCCCGGCGTACTCCGTGCAGTACCACCCGGAGGCGGCGGCCGGGCCGCACGACGCCGCCTACCTCTTCGACCGGTTCGTGGCCCTGATGACCGACCAGCAGACGGGGGCCGACGCCTGATGCCGAAGCGCGACGACATCAGCAGTGTGCTGGTCATCGGGTCGGGGCCGATCGTCATCGGCCAGGCCTGCGAGTTCGACTACTCCGGGACCCAGGCCTGCCGCGTGCTCCGCGACGAGGGGATCCGGGTGATCCTCGTCAACAGCAACCCGGCGACGATCATGACCGACCCGGAGTTCGCCGACGCCACCTACGTCGAGCCGATCACGCCCGAGGTGGTCGAGGCGATCATCGCCAAGGAGCGCCCCGACGCGGTGCTCGCGACGCTGGGCGGTCAGACCGCCCTCAACACGGCGATCGCGTTGCACGAGAACGGAGTTCTCGAGAAGTACGACTGCCCTCTCATCGGCGCGAACGTCGAGGCCATCCAGCTCGGCGAGGACCGGGAGAAGTTCAAGGGCGTCGTCGCGCGGTGCGGCGCCGAGTCGGCGCGGTCGTTCATCGCCCACACGGTCGACGAGGTGCTGGTCGCCGCCGGCGAGCTCGGCTACCCGCTCGTCGTGCGGCCGTCGTTCACCATGGGCGGCCTGGGGTCCGGGTTCGCGCACGACGAGACCGAGCTGCGCCGGATGGCCGGGCAGGGGCTCAAGGACAGCCCGATCACCGAGGTGCTCCTCGAGGAGTCGATCCTCGGCTGGAAGGAGTACGAGCTCGAGGTGATGCGCGACCACGCCGACAACGTCGTGGTCGTCTGCTCGATCGAGAACCTCGACCCGATGGGCGTCCACACCGGCGACTCGATCACCGTGGCGCCGGCCCTCACCCTCACCGACCGTGAGTACCAGCGGCTCCGCGACATCGGCATCGCCATCATCCGCGAGGTCGGCGTCGACACCGGTGGCTGCAACATCCAGTTCGCCGTCAACCCGGAGGACGGCCGCGTCATCGTCATCGAGATGAACCCGCGCGTCTCGCGGTCGAGCGCGCTGGCCTCCAAGGCGACCGGGTTCCCGATCGCCAAGATCGCCGCGAAGATGGCCATCGGCTACACCCTCGACGAGGTGCCCAACGACATCACCCGCGAGACGCCGGCGTCGTTCGAGCCGACCCTCGACTACGTCGTCGTCAAGGTGCCGCGGTTCGCGTTCGAGAAGTTCCCCGCGGCGGACCCGACACTGACGACGACGATGAAGTCGGTCGGCGAGGCGATGTCGATCGGCCGCAACTTCACCGAGGCGCTGCAGAAGGCGCTGCGGTCGATGGAGCGTTCGGGGTCCACGTTCCACTGGGACGGTCCCACCCCGTCCGAGCCGGACCGGCTGGCCGAGCTGCTCGCGGAGGCCGCCGTCCCGACCGACGGTCGGATCATCGCCGTGCAGCAGGCCCTGCGCGGTGGCGCCTCGGTCGAGCAGGTCCACGAGGCCACGGGGATCGACCCGTGGTTCCTCGACCAGATCGCGCTGGTCAACGAGGTGGCGATCCGGGTCGCGGCCGCCGAGCAGCTCAGTCCGGCCCTGCTGCGGCTGGCCAAGCGGCACGGCTTCTCCGACGCCCAGATCGCCTCACTGGCCGGTATGCCGGAGGCGGTGGTCCGCGGGGTCCGTCACGCCCTCGGGGTTCGTCCGGTCTACAAGACCGTCGACACGTGCGCGGCCGAGTTCGCGGCGCTGACGCCGTACCACTACTCGACCTACGACGAGGAGAACGAGGTCGCGCCACGGGAGAAGCCCGCCGTGATCATCCTCGGCTCCGGCCCGAACCGGATCGGCCAGGGTGTCGAGTTCGACTACTCCTGCGTCCACGCGTCGTTCGCGTTGCGGGACAAGGGTTTCGACACGGTGATGATCAACTGCAACCCCGAGACCGTGTCCACCGACTACGACACGAGCAGCCGGCTGTACTTCGAGCCGCTCACCCTCGAGGACGTCCTCGAGGTGGTCCACGTCGAGCGCCAGGCGGGGCCGCTGGCCGGCGTCATCGTCCAGCTCGGCGGGCAGACCCCGCTCGGTCTCGCGCAGGCGCTCAAGGACGAAGGCGTGCCGATCGTCGGCACCAGTCCGGAGGCGATCAACCTCGCCGAGGACCGCGGCGCGTTCGGCCGCGTCCTCGCCGAGGCGAACCTGCCGGCCCCCAAGCACGGCACCGCGTACAGCGCGGAGGAGGCCGTCGAGGTCGCCAAGGAGATCGGCTACCCCGTGCTCGTCCGCCCGTCGTACGTCCTCGGCGGCCGCGGCATGGAGATCGTCTACGACGACGAGACCCTCGCCACCTACGTCACCCGCGCGACCATCGCCAGCCCCGAGCACCCCGTCCTCGTCGACCGGTTCCTCGACGACGCCATCGAGATCGACGTGGACGCGCTCTACGACGGCGAGGAGATGTACCTCGGCGGGATCATGGAGCACATCGAGGAGGCCGGCATCCACTCCGGCGACAGCTCCTGCACCCTGCCGCCCGTGACCCTCGGCCGGACCGAGCTGGAGCGGGTCCGCGAGTCGACCCTCAAGCTGGCGGAGGGGATCGGGGTCCGCGGACTGATGAACGTGCAGTACGCGTTGGCCCAGGACATCCTCTACGTCCTCGAGGCGAACCCGCGGGCGTCGAGGACGGTCCCGTTCGTGGCCAAGGCCACCGGGGTCCAGATCTCCAAGGCGGCCGCCCGGGTGATGCTCGGCGCGACGATCAAGGAGCTGCGCGAGGAGGGGATGCTGCCGCCCCAGGGTGACGGCGGGCGGCTGCCCGACCACGCGCCGATGGCGGTCAAGGAGGCGATCCTGCCGTTCAAGCGGTTCCGTACCCGCGAGGGCAAGGTCGTGGACTCGCTGCTCGGCCCGGAGATGCGCTCGACCGGCGAGGTCATGGGTATCGACATCGACTTCGGGTCGGCGTTCGCGAAGAGCCAGATGAGCAGCGGCGGGCTGCCGGACAGCGGGTCGGTGTTCGTGTCGATCGCCAACCGCGACAAGCGGGCCATGATCTTTCCGGTCAAGCGGCTGGCCGACCTCGGCTTCACCATCATCGCGACCAGCGGCACCGCGGAAGTGTTGCGGCGCAACGGGATCGAGTCGAAGGTGGTCCGCAAGATCCGAGAGCGGGAAACTCACACTCCCGGTGAGCCGACGATCGTCGACCTCATCAACGACGGCGAGGTGGCCATGGTGGTCAACACGCCGACCGGCAAGTCCGCGCGCGCCGACGGCTACGAGATCCGCGCCGCGACGACCGGCGCCGACAAGCCGATCATCACCACGGTCCAGGAGCTCGCCGCGGCGGTGCAGGGCATCGAGGCCCGCCGCACGGGCGAGATCCGGGTCAAGTCGCTGCAGGACCACGCGCGCGACCTCGACCTGTTCGGGCGTCGGGACGCGGGGGAGGCTCGATGACGGAGCGCGTGACCGTCAACGGCTCCGCCCCGACAGGCCCCCGGGGTGGCGTCGTCCAGGTCACCGGCGAGCTCATCGCGACGCGGCGTGTGGGCGCATACCAGCACCTGACGTTCGTCGCTCCGGGCATCGCGGAGCTCGCGCGGCCGGGGCAGTTCGTCGCGCTGGCCGTCGGCGGCGACACGTCGGCGAACCTGCTCCGGCGCTGCTTCTCGATCCATAAGGTCAGCCCGTCGGGCACCTACGGCGGCACCGTCGACATCGTCGTCGCGGCCCACGGGCCGGGCACGACGTGGATCACCCGGCTCGCGCTGCACGACGAGGCCGACATCGTGGGTCCGCTGGGCAAGCCGTTCCCGCTGCCGACCGAGCAGGTGCCGTGCGTGTTGGTCGGGGGCGGTTATGGCAGCGCGCCGCTGTTCTGGCTGGCCGAGCAGCTGGCCGCCAAGGGCTGCCACGTCGAGATGGTGCTCGGCGCGGCGAGCGAGGACCGGCTGTTCGGCGTCGTCGAAGCGCGTCGTGCGGCCGACGGGCTCACGGTGACCACCGACGACGGCTCGGCCGGGACCCGCGGCTGGGTGAGCGACGTGCTGCCCCGGGTGATCCAGCTCAGCCGGGCGGCCGTCGTCTACGGCTGCGGGCCGATGGGGATGCTGCGCTCGGTCACCGAGGTGGCGGCCGCCGAGGGGGCGGTGGCGCAGGTCGCGGTCGAGGAGTCGATGGCCTGCGGCGTCGGGGTCTGCATGACCTGCGTCATGCCGGTGACCGGCACGGACGGGACGACCCGGATGGTTCGCTCCTGTGTCGAGGGGCCGGTGTTCCGCGGCGACCGAGTCCGGTGGGACGCGTTCGAGAACGGGTATGGCCGGGTCCCGGCCGATGCCGTGGGCGCGCCGACGGAAACGGTGCACTGATGGTCGACATGAGCGTGTCGCTCGCGGACGTCGTGCTGCCCAACCCGCTGATGACCGCGTCCGGCTGTGCGGCCAACGGCAAGGAGCTGCACCGGTTCTTCGATGTGGCGACCCTGGGCGCGTTCGTGACGAAGTCGGTGATGGCGGCGCCGCGCTCCGGCCGCGGCACCCCCCGGATGGCCGAGACGCCGAGCGGGATGCTCAACTCGATCGGGTTGCAGGGCCCCGGGATCCACGCGTTCGTCGAGAACGACCTGGCCTGGTTGAAGTCGGTCGGCGCCCGCGTCCTGGTGTCGATCGCGGGCGGGTCGAGCGGCGAGTTCGCGGACGTGGCCGCCGTGCTGCGCCAGAGTCCGGCCTTCGACTGCGTCGCCGGTGTCGAGGTCAACATCTCGTGTCCCAACGTCGCGAACCGCGGCCTGGTCTTCGCGATCGACCCGCTGGCCTCGGCCAAGGTCGTCGCGCTGGTCCGCGAGCAGCTGCCACGCGACGTGCCGGTGTTCGCGAAGCTCAGCCCCGACGTCACCGACATCGCGTCGATCGCCTCGGCCTGCGTCAAGGCCGGTGCCGACGGGCTGACCCTGATCAACACCCTGCTGGGGATGGTCATCGACACCGACCGGCTGCGGCCCCAGCTCGGCGGCGTCACCGGCGGGCTCAGCGGACCGGGGATCCGCCCGGTCGCGGTGCGGGCCATCTGGCAGGTCCGCGCGGCGATGGCCGAGGGTCGGTTCCGGACGGTGCCGATCATCGGGGTCGGGGGAGTGCGAACCGGTCGTGACGCGCTCGAGCTGGTAGCCGCCGGTGCCAGCGCGATCCAGGTCGGCACGGCGACCTTCAACGACCCGACAGCACCGGTGCGGGTGCTGCACGAGCTGGAGGAGCTGTTGGAGCAGAAGGGTTTCGAGAGCTTCACGCAGGCCGTCGGCGCCGCTCACCGACGTCAGGAGGTCTACCGGTGACCACACCGTTCGGCGCGCGGCTGCGGGCCGCGATGGACGCATACGGGCCGTTCTGTGCCGGCCTGGACCCGCACCGCGGGCTGGTCGAGCAGTGGGGGCTGGAGTACTCGCTCGCCGGGCTGGAGCGGTTCGCGATGACCTGCGTCGAGGCGTACTCCGGGACCGTCGCCGTCGTCAAGCCGCAGTCGGCGTTCTTCGAGGTGTTCGGGTCCGGCGGGATCCGCGTCCTGGAACGGGTGCTCAGCGACCTGCGCGACGCGGGCACCCTGACCCTGCTCGACGTCAAGCGCGGCGACATCGGCTCGACGATGCAGGCCTACGCGGAGGCCTACCTCGGCAAGGACAGCGACCTGCGCGCCGACGCAGTGACGGTCAGCCCGTTCCTCGGCTACGGCTCGCTGCGGCCGACGCTCGACCTGGCGGAGGAGACCGGTCGCGGGGTGTTCGTGCTGGCGCTGACGTCGAACCCGGAGGGGTTCGAGGTGCAGCACGCCGTCCGGAGGGACCGCTCGGTGGCGGCGTCCGTGGTCGACGGGGCGGCGGCGGACAACGCGGGAGCGGTGGCGCGGGGTGAGCTGGGGAGTGTCGGGCTGGTCATCGGCGCCACCGTCGGCGACGCGGTGCACGACCTCGGGATCGACCTGGTGGCGGCGAACACGCCGATCCTGGCGCCGGGCTTCGGGGCGCAGGGCGGGACCGTCGAGGCGCTCCGACGCACCTTCGCCGGCGCCCTGCCGCAGGTGCTGGCGAGCTCCAGCCGCGAGGTCCTCGGCGCCGGACCCGACGTCGCCGCTCTGCGCGCCGCCGCGGCCGGAACGGCGTCCCGACTCCAGGACGCCCTGCGCTCCTGACCGGACTCAGGTGGGTGTCCGGCCTTCAGGACGCGGTTGCCCGCATGGAGAGGTGAGAACTTAGGAAGGGTGAGAAGCGGTGTGAAATCCGGCCGCTTTCAGCCCTGCCCGCGCAGCACCTGGTCGCTGATGCGCTCCGGGCGGAACCCGTAGCCGATCAGGCGAGCCGTGAGCGGTCGCACCGCGGAGAGCACCGCCGCCGGAACGGTGCGCTCGAACGCCGTCGGCGGGTCGTGGACCAGCGCCCGGCCACTGCCGATCGCGCGATGCAAAGTCACCTGGATCCGCTGCATCGTCGCGGTCGGCGGACGGCGCCGGCGCTGGACCCGTCGCGCAGCGTCGTCGAGGGCGTCCGCGTCGTCCGGTGTTGTGCGCAGCACGGGGACCAGAGCGTTCGCCGTGGCCACGGCGTCCTGGACCGCGTAGTTGATCCCGACGCCGAAGGCCGGCGACATCGCGTGCGCTGCGTCGCCGATGCACAACGCCCCGGGTACCGACCACCGCCGCAGCAGGTCGACCTGGACGGTCAGCAGCTTCACGGCGTCCCAGTCGGTGAGGTCGTCCACGACCTCGGCCAGCGGCGGCGCCGAGCGGACGACCCGCTCGCGGAACGCCGGCAGCCCCGCCTCCCGGACCGCGCCGAAGGCGCCCTTGGGGATCAGCACGCCGCACTGGAGGTAGTCCGGACGCGGGATGGTGACGACCATCGTGTGCGAGCCGAGGTAGGCGAGGGTGTCGGGAAGCGGGACCGTCGGCCGTGGCAGCCGCAGCCACAGGACGTCGATGGGGACGCCGGTCTCCTCGGCCCGAAGCCGGAGGCGGTCGCGGACCCTCGAGTGGCGGCCGTCGGCGGCGACCGTGAACGTCGCGTCTACCCGCAGCTCTCCGTCGGTCGTCCGCGCGACGACACCGCTGACCCGGCCGGCCCGTCGGATGACATCGGTGACCTCGGCGCCCATCACCAGCCGGAAGCCGGGGTAGCGGCGACCCTCGGACGCAAGGAGGTCGAGGAGGTCCCACTGAGGCATCAGGGCGATCTCGCGGTTCGGGCCCCGCAGCCGGCCGAAGTCGAGCGGATGCAGCCGCATCGTCCCGACGACGACGTCCAGCGTGTGCAGCCGGGTGTGGGGTACGGCCTCGAACGCCGCCCGAAACCCGAGCTGGTCCACGAGATCGAGTGTCGACGGGTGCACGGTGTCGCCACGGAAGTCGCGGAAGAAGTCGGTGTGCTTCTCGAGGACCACGACGTCAATCCCCGCCCGGGCCAACAGAATTCCGAGCATCACGCCCGCGGGACCGCCGCCGGCCACGCATACGCGGGTGCTGAGGTGCTCCGTCATTCCGGAGCCCAGATCAACCGAGCCCGGTCCGGCGACGCGGGTCGCTCCAGGTAGCTGGCGTTCGGCGCCGCGAACCCGAACGCGCCGTAGAGGTCGTGGGCGTCGGCCGTGTGGAGCATCCACCGGAACTCCCGGCCCGGCCCGTTCTCCACCATCTCCTCGACCAGCAGTCGCCCGACTCCACGGCCGCGCCAGGCCGGTAGGACGAAGACGTCGGCGAGGTAGGCGCCCGAGACGCCGTCCGAGAAGGCTCGGGCGAACCCGACCATGACGCCGTCCGACGCATACGCACCGACGACTCGCCACGCCCCGCGGATCTGCGCCTCGACGTCTTCGCGGGCGCGCCACCGGCCCCAGTACGCGTCCGTCGAGAGGAACTGCCACACCACCTCGACATCGACGCGCGACGGGTCGTCGCTGACCACGACGGCGACTGGGTCGAGCTCGGTCGAGCGGCTCATGCGAGCAGTCTGCCGCGCGGCCGCCACCCGTCGTTGCGGGGGGAGTCAGGCCATGGGTAGGTTCGCTGACAGCGCGACGTCCGTCCGCCAGAGCCGAAGGAGCACCCGTGGCCCTCCCGCCGCTGACCCCGGAGCAACGAGCCGCCGCTCTGGCCAAGGCGGCCGTCGCCCGTCGGGAGCGAGCCGCCGCGAAGAACCGGCTCAAGTACTCGCAGGGGTCGCTGGCCGACGTGATCCAGGAGGGCCGGGGCAACGACATCATCGGCAAGATGAAGGTCTCGGCGCTGCTCGAGTCGTTGCCGGGCGTCGGTCGCGTTCGCGCGCGCCAGATCATGGACGAGGTGGGGATCTCGGAGTCCCGGCGGGTGCGGGGGCTCGGCGCCAACCAGGCCGCCGCGCTCATCGCCCGCTTCGACCGGGAGTGACGGAGCCGCCGCCGTCCCGACTCGTGGTCCTCGCGGGGCCGACCGCGGTCGGCAAGGGGACCGTCGCCGGCTACGTGCGGACCCACTTCCCCCAGGTGTGGCTGTCCGTCTCGATGACCACCCGCGGGCCGCGTCCGGGTGAGGTCGACGGCGTCCACTACCACTTCGTCGACGACGCCGAGTTCGACCGGCTGGTCGCGGCTGGGGAGTTCCTCGAGTACGCCGTGGTCCACGGCCGGGCGAAGTACGGCACGCCGCGCGGCCCGGTCGAGCGGGCACTCACCGAGGGGCGTCTCGCCATGCTGGAGATCGACCTCCAGGGCGCTCGCCAGGTGCGCGCGTCGATGCCGGGCGCGCTGTTCGCGTTCCTCGCACCCCCGTCCTGGGACGAGCTGGTCCGCCGACTGGTAGGCCGGGGCACCGAGACCGAGGAGGAACGGGAGCGTCGGCTGCAGACCGCGAGGGACGAGCTGGCGGCCGCGTCGGAGTTCGACGTGGTCATCGTCAACGACGATGTTCGGCGAGCGAGCGAAGAACTCGTATCATGGATGCGATCGCGTCAGCGCGCTGTCTGACGCTGCCCACCGGCAGCCGTGCGCGACGCATATCCCTTGACGAGGAGAAACCCGCATGTCCGGAACCGTGGCCAACCCGATCGGCATCACCAACCCGCCGATCGACGACCTGCTCCAGGCCGCCGACAGCAAGTACGCGCTGGTGATCTACTCGGCCAAGCGCGCCCGCCAGATCAACGCGTACTACAGCCAGCTCCAGGAGGGTCTGCTCGACTACGTCGGCCCGCTCGTGGAGACCGAGATCAGCGAGAAGCCCCTCTCGATCGCGCTGCGCGAGATCAACCAGGGGCTCGTGACCGCTGAGGCCGCTCCCGAGGAGTGACCCGCTGTGACCGGTGAGCCGCTGCGGGTCGTCCTCGGCGTCGGCGGCGGCATCGCCGCGTACAAGGCCGCGCTGTTGCTGCGGCTGTTCACCGAGTCGGGTCACGACGTCACCGTCGTCCCCACCGCGGCGGCGCTGCGGTTCGTCGGCGCGCCGACCTGGGAGGCCCTGTCGGGCAAGCCGGTCTCGACCGAGGTCTGGTCCGACGTGCCGCGGGTGCCCCACGTACAGATCGGCAAGACCGCGGACCTCGTCGTCGTCGCGCCCGCCACCGCCGACCTGCTGGCGCGCGCCGCCGCGGGGCTGGCCGACGACCTGCTGACCACCACCCTGCTCACGGCTCACTGCCCGGTCGTGTTCGCGCCGGCGATGCATACCGAGATGTGGGAGCACGCCGCGACGCAGGCCAACGTCGCGACGCTCACCGCGCGCGGCGCGCACATCGTCCCGCCCGCCTCCGGACGGCTCACCGGCGAGGACACCGGCCCCGGCCGGCTGCCGGAGCCGGAGGAGATCTTCGCGGTCTGCCAGCGCCTCCTCGCGCTTCCAACCGGAGGTAGTGCCGAGTTCTCGCCCGCCGACGCGTCCGAAACCGGGCACTACCTCGGGTTGGAAGCGGGAAAGCCGCTCGCGGGGCGGCGCATCGTCGTCAGCGCCGGCGGGACGCGCGAGCCGCTCGACCCGGTGCGGTACCTCGGGAACCGGTCCTCGGGCAAGCAGGGGTATGCGCTCGCGCAGGTCGCCGCCGCCCGCGGCGCCGCCGTGACGCTGGTCTCCGCGAACGTCTCGCTCCGCGCTCCGGACGGCGTCGAGGTCGTCGCGGTCGGGACCGCCCTGGAGCTGCAGGACGCCGTGACCCGGGCGGCCAAGGAGGCCGACGTCGTCGTCATGGCCGCAGCGGTGGCCGACTTCCGCCCCAAGGACTACGCCGCCGCCAAGATCAAGAAGACGCACGCCGCCACCGCGGACGGCAGCCCCGACGAGTCGGCGCCGACCATCGAGCTGGTCCGCAACCCCGACATCCTCGCCGGACTGGTCGAGTCCCGCGGAGCCGCGGAGCGCCCCCTCATCGTCGGGTTCGCCGCGGAGACCGGTGACGCGACCGGTTCGGTCATGGACCTGGCCCGCGCCAAGCTGGCGCGCAAGGGCTGCGACCTGCTCGTCGCCAACGAGGTGGGCCTCGACAAGGCCTTCGGCACCGACGGCAACACCGTCCACCTGCTCTTCCGCCACGGACTCCCGGGTGCCCCCGCGGACCGCGTCGCGGGGCCGGCGCCCAAGGCCGAGATCGCCGCCGCGGTATGGGACGGCGTACAGGCCGTGCTCGATCCCGGTTAGACTCGCCCGCGGTTCGGGGACCTGCCGAGCCCTTTCGTACCCGCTAGCCGCCCAGGAGACCTGAGTGTCCGCACGCCTCTTCACGTCCGAGTCCGTCACCGAGGGCCACCCGGACAAGATCTGCGACCAGGTCAGCGACGCCATCCTCGACGCCATGCTGTCGCAGGACCCGGGCGCCCGCGTCGCCGTCGAGACGATGGTGACCACCGGCCTCGTCCACGTGGCCGGCGAGGTGACGACCGAGGCATACGTCGAGATCCCGTCCATCGTCCGCGAGACGGTCCTCGGCATCGGCTACGACTCGTCCACCAAGGGCTTCGACGGCGCGTCGTGCGGTGTCGAGGTGTCGATCGGCCAGCAGTCGCCGGACATCGCGCAGGGCGTCGACACCGCCTACGAGAGCCGCACCGGCACCGTCGACCCGCTCGACAAGCAGGGGGCCGGCGACCAGGGCCTCATGTTCGGGTATGCGTGCCAGGACACCGCGGAGTACATGCCGCTGCCGATCTACCTCGCCCACCGGCTCGCCGAGCGGCTCACCGCGGTCCGCAAGAGCGGCGACCTGGCGTACCTGCGCCCCGACGGCAAGACCCAGGTGACCATCGCGTACGACGGCGACAAGGCCGTGAAGCTCGACACCGTGGTCCTCTCGACGCAGCACGCCGCCGACGTCTCGCTCGAGGCGCTGCTCCAGCCCGACATCCGGGAGCACGTCATCGCGCCGGTCCTGGAGGAGCTGAAGGACACCGGGACCGAGTTCGACACCTCCGACTACCGGACCCTCATCAACCCGACCGGCCGGTTCGAGATCGGTGGCCCGATGGGCGACGCCGGGCTCACCGGCCGCAAGATCATCGTCGACACGTACGGCGGGATGGCCCGTCACGGTGGCGGCGCGTTCTCCGGCAAGGACCCCTCCAAGGTGGACCGGTCGGCCGCCTACGCGATGCGCTGGGTGGCCAAGAACGTCGTGGCCGCCGGTCTGGCCAAGCGCTGTGAGATCCAGGTCGCCTACGCGATCGGCACCGCCAAGCCGGTCGGCCTCTACGTCGAGACGTTCGGCACCGAGACCGCGCCGGTGGACAAGATCCAGGAGGCGATCACCACGGTGTTCGACCTGCGGCCGGCCGCGATCGTCGACCAGCTCGATCTGCTGCGTCCGATCTACAAGCCGACCGCCGCCTACGGCCACTTCGGCCGCACCATGGCCGACGGGATCGAGAACCCCTTCACCTGGGAGCAGACGACCAAGGTCGAGGCCCTCCAGGCGGCCGTGCGCGGCTGACCCGACGCGAGCGGGGTCGCGTCGCCCACGTCTGCTAGACCTGCGCGCGTGACCCCCGGCGACTCGACCTCCGCGCCAGCGCTGCCGGCGCTGCCGGTCGCGGCCGTCGTCGTCGACACCGGGCTGCCCCACCTGGACCGGGTCTTCGAGTATGCGGTTCCGGCCGAGCTGGCGGACGACGCCCAGCCGGGATGCCGGGTGCGGGTGCGGTTCGCCGGGCGCGACCTGGACGGGTTCGTCGTCGAGCGGCGCGACCACGCCGAGCATCCCGGTCGGCTGGCCGGCATCCGCCGGGTGGTCAGCCCCGAGCCGGTTCTCACTCCCGAGGTCCTGGCCCTCGCCCGGGCCGTCGCCGACCGCAACGCCGGCGTCCTCGGTGACGTGCTGCGGCTCGCCGTGCCCAAGCGGCACGCCGCCGCCGAGCGCGCTCTGGACAAGGCGGGTACGCCCACGCCGGCCCTGGTCACCGCTCCGGAACCCGGCCCCTGGGCCGCATACCCCGCCGGAGAGGCGCTGCTGCGCCGGGTCGCGGCCGGGGAGGCCCCCGCTGCCGCGTGGCTCGCCCTCCCCGGACGACCGCCGCAGCAGGACTGGCCGACCGCGCTGGCCGTCGCCGCGGCCACCGCCGTCGCGGCCGGGCGCGGCGCCCTCGTCGTGGTCCCCGACCACCGCGACCTCGACCGCGTCGACCGCGAGCTGACCAGGCTCCTCGGCCCCGGGCAGCACGTCCGGCTCACCGCCGACCAGGGCCCTCAGGCGCGCTACACCGCGTGGCTGAAGGTGCTGCGCGGCCACGTCCGATGCGTCGCGGGCACCCGCGCCGCCGCATTCGCCCCGCTCCACGACCTCGGTCTGGTCGCCTGGTGGGACGACGGCGACGACCTGCTCGAGGAGCCTCGGGCCCCGTACCCGCACGTCCGCGACGTGCTCACCCTCCGCGCGGCCCAGAGCGGAGCCGCGCTGGTGACCGGGGGCTTCGGTCGCAGTGTCCCGGTCCAGCAGCAGGTCGAGGACGGCGCGCTCGTCGCGGTGCAGCCGGCGCCTGACGCCATCCGCGCCGCCGCGCCGCGGGTCCTCGTCGCCGGCGACGACCTCGACCGCGCCGGGCCGGCCGCGCTCGCCCGGCTTCCGCCGCTCGCGTGGCGCACCGCGAAGACGGCGCTCGAGACCGGGCCGGTCCTCGTCCAGGTGCCCCGCCGCGGCTACCTGCCGTCCCTCGCGTGCCAGCACTGCCGTGAACCGGCTCGCTGCCCGCGCTGCCACGGCCCGATGGGGATGCCCGCCGGCGGCTCGGTGCCCACCTGCCGGTGGTGCGGGGCGACCTACGGACCGGAGGGCTTCGTCTGCCCGGAGTGCGACGGGCGCGACCTCCGCTCGACCGTGGTCGGCGCCCGCCGGACCGCCGAGGAGCTGGGCCGGGCGTTCCCCGGCGTCCCCGTCCGCACGTCCGGCTCCGGCGAGGTCCTCGCCTCCGTCGGCGCGGAACCCGCCCTCGTCATCGCCACCCCCGGCGCCGAACCGGTCGCCGACGGCGGGTATGCAGCCACCCTCCTCCTCGACGGCTGGGCCCTGCTCGACCGGGCCGGGCTCGACGCGGCGGTCGAGGCGCTGCGCCGCTGGCTCGGCGCCGCCGCGCTGACCAGGCCCGCGCCGGACGGCGGCATCGTCGTCCTCGCGGGCACCCCCACGCATACGACCATCCCGGCCGTCGAGGCCCTGGTCCGCTGGGACCCCGCCTGGCTCGCCTCGCGCGAGCTGGCCGAGCGCCTCGAGCTGGCGCTGCCGCCCGCTGTGACGATGGCCCAGGTCGTCGGCCCTCGGGGTCCGCTCGTCGCCGCGGTCGACGCCGCCGGACTCGGCCCGACGGTCGAACGCCTCGGCCCGCTGCCGTTCCGCTCGCCGACCCCGGGCCAGGCGTCACCCACGACCGGCGGCCCCCCGCTGGCTCAGGTGCTCCTGCGCGTTCCCCGGAGCGAACACCTCGACCTCGCGCATCACCTGGCCGCCATGCGGGCGGAGCGTTCGGCCCGCAAGGAACCGGAGTCGGTGTCGGTGCGCATGGACCTCGCCGAGGGTCAGGGCTGAGCCTTGAGCTTCCGCCAGCCACCCGCGCGGTTGTTGGCGACGATCTGCCGGAACATCGCCAGCAGCGCCGCCCGGTTGAGCGTCTCGCCCTCCTTGACCCCCACCGTGCGCGCGGTCTGGTTGCCGTGGCCGGCCGTGATGATGCCCTCGGGGTCGGGGACGATCGCTCCGTCGTAGAGGAACACGTTGACGTGGTCCTTGGCTGCGAGCAGGGCGCAGATGTTGCCCTGGAGGACGAAGTACGGCTGCACGGTCCGCTTGACCGTCTCCTCGACCTCGGGATCCGCCTCGTGAACCAGGTCGCGGACCTCGTGACAGATCGCCTGCTGCCACGGCGGGAGTGCGTCGATGTACGCGTCGACGCGGGGGTCCTTCTCGTATGCGGCGGCCGCTCGCCGCGTCGTCCGTCCGGGCATACGCCAACCTAGCCCGACCGATGGCTGGCGGGCGGCCTGGACAATGGGGCCACCGACGACCGACCGACGACCGACCGACGACCGACCGACGACCGACCGACGACCGACCAGGAGGAGCGAATGCTTGCCTTTGGGGCCTTGCTGCTCTCGGCGGTGTGCTCCGGCGCCGCGACGATCCTCCAGGCCGGCGTCGCCCGTCGGCTACCGACGGTGGACCGTCTCGACGCCGGGCTGCTGATCCGGCTGCTGCGCCGGTCCGCGTACCTGGGCGCCCTGGCGCTCCTCGTCGTCGGGCTGCTCTTTGCGATGTACTCGCTGCGCACCCTGCCGCTCTACCTGGTCCAAGCGGTCCGGTCGTCGAGCCTCGGGGTGACGGCGCTGCTGTCGGTCCTCGTGCTCAAGCAGCGGTTGTTGTGGTCGGAGCTCGCCGCGGTGCTGGCGGTCGGGGTCGGGATCGTCACCCTCGCCCTGACCTCAGGGCCCCAGGAGGCCGCCGAGGTCGGCAACGGCGTCCGGTTCGCCATGCTCGCGGCGGTCGCGGCGCTCGGTCTCGTCGCCATTCCGGCCGCGAAGCAACCGCCGGGGATGCGGTCGGGCGTCGCGCTCGGGGTCATCGCCGGGCTGAGCCTCGCGATCCTCGTCCTCGGAGCACGGATCCTGCGCGGATTCGGACCGCTGACTCTCTTGACCGACCCCGCGGCGTGGGCGATGGGGTTCGCCGGGCTTCTCGGCCTGCTCGTCTCGGCCACCGCGATGCAGCGGGCGTCGGTCGTCACCGTCACCGCGGCGACGGTCGCCACCGAGGCGGTCGCGGCGGCGATCCTCGGCCTGGTCGTCTGCGGTGACCGGCCGATGGCCGGGACCGAGGTGTGGGCGGTGATCGGCTTCGTGATCGCGCTGGCCGGAGCGCTGGGGTTGGCCCGGTTCGGGGCGCCTGCGGAGGAGGAGGTCGCCGGACCGCGCGCCTGACCTCCCCAAGAGATGTTTGACAGGTTGGCCGGCCCACAGACATACTCCCAAACATGTCTTTGGAAGATGGTCCGTCGGAGGTCCGGCGGCTTCGCGCCGGGGCGCACCCGCTCCGGCTGGAGATGCTCTCCCTGCTCACCGGCGCCGAGCTGAGCGCGGCCGAGGTCGCCCGCGAGCTGGCGACCACCCAGGCGAACGCGTCGTACCACCTGCGGGTCCTCCAGCGTGCGGGGCTGCTCGAGGCGGCGGGCGAGGAGAAGGTCAACGGGGGCATCGCCAAGCGGTACCGCGCCCTGTGGGACCGGCAGGAGCCGCGCGACCCCGAGCACGCCGACGAGGACGCCGACGCCGAGATCCTGGCCATGGCGGAGATGGCGACGAACCGCGTGGCGCACCGCATGCGCGGTGTCCCGGGCCACTTCACCGACGCGGCTCTCTGGGTCGAGCCGGAGGTGTGGCACGCGGTGCTCGAGCGGCTGGCCGACGCGTCCCGGCTGCTGCACGAGTCAGCGCGGCCGCCGCGGTCGGCGGGAACCGTCCGTGCCAACCTCTCGGTGCTGGCGTTCCGTCTGGAGGACCGTCCGGAGGACGGGCGATGAGGTGGGGCACCGCGCTCGGCGTGCTGCGGGAGCGCCGGTTCGCGTGGTACTTCGCGGCCCGCACGGTCTCGACCGCCGGTACCGCCATGGCGCCCGTCGCGCTGGCGTTCGCGGTCCTGCACCTGACCGACTCGGCCGGAGCGCTGGCCCAGGTCCTCACGGCCCGCACCGCGGCGATGGTGCTCTTCCTCCTCGTGGGCGGCGTCATCTCCGACCGGATGTCGCGGACCACGGTCCTTCAGCTCGCCCACGGTCTGACCGCGCTGACCCAGGGCACCGCCGCGGCGCTGGTCATCACCGGGCACGCCGACCTCTGGATGATCACCGGCATCGAGGCGGTCAACGGCGCCGCCTCGGCGTTCACCTTCCCGGCGATGGCCGGCATCGTCCCGCTCGTCGTGGACCGAGCCCGGCTGCAGCCCGCCAACTCCCTGCTCGCGTTCTCGCGCAGCGGCCTCACCGTCATCGGTCCCGCGATCGCCGGGCTGCTGGTCATCAGCGTCGGCCCGGGGTGGGCGCTGGCCTTCGACGCGTTCACGTACCTCGTGGCGATCCTCTGCCTCTGGCAGGTGCGGCTGCCGGCCCGCGAACCGGCCACCGCGCCGGAACGCACGTCCATGTGGGGCGAGCTGCGCGACGGGTGGACCGAGTTCAGCTCACGGACCTGGCTGTGGGTCGTGGTCGTGGTCTTCGGTCTGCTCAACGCGATCCACTTCGGTGCACTGGGCGTCCTCGGCCCACTGGTGTCGAGCCGGGTCCCCGCCCTCGGTGCGAGCGGCTGGGGGCTCGCGCTCAGCGCCGAGGCCATCGGCACCGTGGTCGCGACGGTGGTGATGCTGCGGGTCAGCGTCCGGTTCCCGCTGCGGGTCGGCATGATCTCCATCGCGGCGATCGCGGTCCCCGTCCTGATGCTGGGACTGTCGCCGTCGACCTGGCCCCTGGTTCTGGCGATGTTCGTCGCCGGCTGCGGTACCGAGCTGTTCGGCGTCGGCTGGTCGACGGCCATGCAGGTGCACATCCCCGAGGCGGTGCTGTCGCGGGTCTCCAGCTACGACGCGCTGGGCTCGTTCGTCGCGATGCCGTTGGGATCGTTGCTGTTCGGCGTCCTCGCCGACCGGTTCGACCCCGAGCCGGTGCTCGTGGTCAGCGGGATCCTGTATGCGGCGCTCGCACTGGGGACGCTGGCCTCCCGCTCGGTCCGCAACCTGGAGAACGACCTCGTTCGCGACCACGCCTAGACTTGGGCGCCCGTCGCATCCACGCCGTCGCATACCCGTGAGGAACCAGCACTCGCCGTGTCGATCAAGGAGATCCGCCTCTTCGGCGACCCGATCCTGCGCACCCCGGCGGTCGAGGTCGTCGACTTCGACCGCGAGCTGCGCCAGCTCGTGGCCGACCTCACCGACACGATGGTCGATGCGCCCGGAGCGGGGCTGGCCGCGCCGCAGATCGGGGTCGGCCTGCGGGTTTTCACATGGCACGTCGACGGCGAGCTCGGCCACCTCGTGAACCCGGTGCTCCGGCTGTCGGACGACTGCCAGGACGGCCCCGAGGGCTGCCTGTCCTTCCCGGGGCTCCGCAACGAGGTTCGCCGCTCCGCCACGGCGGTGGCGACCGGGTTCGACATGTTCGGCGAGCCGGTCACGGTCGAGGGCGCCGAGATCCTCGCGCGCGTCCTGCAGCACGAGACCGACCACCTCGACGGCATCCTCTTCGTCGACCGGATGGACCCGGCGCAGCGCAAGCTCGCGATGCGGGCCGTCCGCGAGGCCGAGTGGGCCGGCGGACCGGTGCCCACCGTCCGGCTCAGCCCCCACTCGACCTTCGGCCGGGGAATGTAGTGCGGCTGGTCTTCGCGGGCACGCCGGACGCGGCCGTGCCCAGTCTCGAGGCGCTCGCCGCCTCGTCGCACGAGGTCGTCGCGGTGGTCACCCGGCCGGATGCGCCTGCGGGGCGGGGACGTTCGCTGGTTCCCTCACCGGTTCGCGTCCGCGCCGAAGCGCTCGGTATCCCGGTACTCACCCCTGTGTCGCCCAAGGACCCGGACTTCCACGACCAGCTGCGCGAGCTGGCGCCGGACGCCTGTCCGGTCGTCGCCTACGGTGCGATCGTCCCGAGGGCCGCGCTCGACATCCCACGCGCGGCTGGGTGAACCTGCACTTCTCGCTGCTGCCCGCCTGGCGTGGCGCCGCCCCCGTGCAGCGCGCGGTCATGGCCGGCGACGACGTCACCGGAGCGACGACCTTCCTCCTCGAGGAGGGGCTCGACACCGGTGCGGTGCTCGGGACGATGACGGAGACCATCCGCGCTACCGACACCGCCGGCGACCTGCTGGGCCGGCTCGCGGTCAGCGGTGCCGGCCTTCTCGTCGCGACGATGGACGGTCTCGAGTCCGGTTCGCTGGTCCCGGTGCCGCAGCCGGCTGAGGGTGTCTCGCTCGCGCCCAAGATCTCCGTCGAGGACGCGCGGATCGACTGGACCAGGCCGGGGTTCGTCGTCGACCGACAGGTTCGAGGCTGCACACCGAACCCCGGGGCGTGGACGACCTTCCGCGGCGAACGGGTGAAGATCGACCCGGTGACCCCGGTCGCCGACGAGGCAGACGAGTCAGTCGCGCAACCGGGGACGTTGACGGTGACCAAGCGCGACGTGCACGTTGCCACCGCGTCCGGCACGGTCCGGCTCGGCGTGGTCCAGGGGCACGGGAAGAAGCCGATGCCGGCGGCGGACTGGGCGCGTGGCCTCCGCATCGAACCGGGTGAGCGGTTCGGGGATGCCTGACCGGCGCCCGCCGCGGGCCCGCTCGGCGCAGCGTCCGGCCGAGCGGGGCCGCCGTTCCGACCCGGTGCGCCTGGCCGCCTACACCGTGATGCGAGCGGTGGCCGACGGCGCCTACGCGAACCTGGAGCTGCCCAAGGCGTTGCGCGGCAAGCGGATCGAAGGTCGCGACGCGGCGTTCGCGACGGAGCTGGTCTACGGCGCGACCCGGATGCGGGGCTTCTACGACCGGGTGGTCGAGGTCGCGGCGCGCCGACCGGTGGGCGAGATCGACGGTCCGGTCCTCGACACCCTGCGACTCGGGGTGCACCAGCTGCTCGGTATGCGCGTGGCCACCCACGCCGCCGTCGACGAGACCGTCGCACTGGCCCGGCAGGTCAACGGGATCGGGGCGTCCGGGTTCGTCAACGCGGTGCTGCGCCGCGTCGCCGAGCGCGACCGCGAGACGTGGCTCGCCGAGGTGGCGCCGCCGGAGCTCGAGCCGCTGGCCGCGCTCGCGGTCCGGACCAGCCATCCGGAGTGGGTGGTGCGGGCGATGCGGCAGGCGCTGCTCGGCCACGGCACCGCGACGGCCGAGGACGCCGACCCGCAGCTCGCCGCTCTCCTGGCCGCGGACAATGCGCCGCCGCGGGTGACGCTGGCGGCCCGGCCGGGACTGGCCGACGTCAGCGAGCTGCTCGGTGACGGCGCCACGCGCGGCGCGCTGGCCGGCACCGCTGTCGTGCTCGACCATGGCGACCCCGGCGGCATCCCGGCCGTGCGCGACGGACGAGCCGCGGTTCAGGACGAGGGGTCGCAGCTGGTCGCCCTGGCCCTGGCCGCGGTACCGGTCGAACCGCGGTCGGGTCGGGAGCGCTGGCTCGACCTCTGCGCCGGCCCCGGAGGCAAGGCAGGGCTGCTCGCGGCCCTGGCCCTGGAGCGCGACGCCGACCTCGTCGCCAACGAGGTGAACCCGAACCGCACCGAGCTGGTCCGGCAGACCCTGGCGGCGGCGGTCGAGCGCGGCCGCCCGGGGCAGATCACCGTCCGCACCGGCGACGGCCGGGAGGTCGGCGCGGCTGAGCCCGACGCGTACGACCGGGTGCTGGTGGACGCACCCTGCACCGGCCTCGGCGCGTTGCGGCGCCGCCCGGAGGCCCGCTGGCGACGCCAGCCGTCCGACGTGCCTACGCTGGCGACCCTCCAGCGCGAGCTGCTGACCAGCGCGCTGGACGCCACCCGGCCCGGCGGCGTCGTGGCGTACGCGACGTGCAGCCCACACCTCGGGGAGACCCGGTTCGTGGTGTCGGACGTCGTCAAGCGGCGGTCCGACGTCGAGCTCGTCGACGCCGGCCCGTTCGTGACGGATCGGGAGGGGCGTCCGGTCGAGGGCACCGGTGACGCACCGTTCGTCCAGCTGTGGCCCCACCGGCACGACACCGACGGGATGTTCCTCGCCCTCCTCCGCCGCCGCTGACCCGCTTCCAGACGTCCGTTGTTGCCAGTCTCGGGCGTCCGGCCGGCGCGAAACTGGCAACAACGGACGTCTGGAAGCGGGAAGCCCGGGGTCAGGAGATGCGCTGCCGGAGCGACTCGGCCACGGCCAGCTGGTCCACGAGGTCGTTCATGGCGTCGCCCGAGTGGCCCTTGACCCACCGGAACGTCACGTCGCCGCGGTCGTTGACCAGATCGACGAGAGGCTCCCAGAGGTCGCGGCTGACGACCGGCTTCTTCTGGGAGGTCAGCCAGCCGCGCGACTGCCAGCCGCGCCACCAGCCGTCGCGGAAGCAGTTGACGACGTAGGTCGAGTCGCTGACGACGACGAGCGGGCTGTCGTCGAGCGACCGCACCGCCTCGAGCGCCGCCTGGATCTCCATCCGCTGGTTCGTCGTCGCGGGGTCACCGCCGAAGCCCTGACGGCCGTCCGCCACGGCCCACGCCCAGCCGCCGGGTCCGGGGTTTCCCGAGCAGGCGCCGTCGGTGTAGACCGACGTCGCGCCGTCCGGCAGCGGCGGGTCGACGCGTCGCGGCTTCGTCGTGCTGGCGGCCTTCGGCGCAGCTGCCGGAGCAGCGGCCCGAGCAGCGGCCGGAGCAGCGGCCGGCGCGGTCTCGCCGAACAGCCCGACCTGGACCGGCTGCGCGCACGCCTCGTGAACCCACGGACCGCTCTTGCCCCCGGTCGACACGATCTCGTCCCCGACGCGGACCGGACGCGCGCACGCGCCGCACGTCGTCGCATACCGGGCCTTCACCGGACGACCGTACCCAGTGGCGCGTACCGGACTGCTCCTAGGGTGGGATCGTGCAGATCTCGCCGAGCATCCTGTCCGCCGACTTCGCGAACCTGCAGGCCGAGCTGGCGGCGATCCGCAGTGCGGACTGGGCCCACGTCGACGTCATGGACAACCACTTCGTGCCGAACCTGACCCTCGGCCTGCCCGTCGTCGAGTCGCTCCGGAAGGTCAGCCCCGTCCCGCTGGACTGCCACCTGATGATCGACGACCCGGACCGATGGGCGCCGGGCTATGCCGAGGCGGGAGCCGAGTCGGTGACGTTCCACGTCGAGGCGGCCGCCGACCCCCGGGGCCTCGCGCGGACCCTGCGCGGGCTCGGCGCGCGGGCCGGGATGGCGATCAAGCCGAGAACGCCGTGGGAGCCCTACGAGGACCTGTTGCCCGACCTCGACATGGTCCTCGTGATGACCGTCGAGCCCGGGTTCGGCGGGCAGTCGTTCATGGCCGACCAGATGCCGAAGGTGCGGGCGGTCCGCGAGTCGGTGAAGCGGTTCGGTGGCGAGGTATGGATCCAGGTCGACGGTGGGGTGAGCGCCGCGACCATCGAGCAGTGCGCCGAGGCGGGCGCCGACGTGTTCGTCGCGGGGTCCGCCGTCTACGGCAAGGACGACGTGCCCGGCGCCATCGCCGAGCTGCGAGCGCTGGTCGCGGCGCACGCCCACCCCTGAGGCGGATCCGTCACGATCCGGGCACAAAGGGTGTGCGGCAGGCCGTGACGGGGCATGGGTAGGTAAGTCTCGGGGACGGACAATGGCAGGGAGTGCTCGTGCAGGCGCCGAACGGCCTGGTGGCGGACCGGTACCGGTTGGTCCGACTGATCGGGCGGGGCGGGATGGGTGCGGTGTGGGAGGGCCGGGACGAGCGGCTCGACCGCTCGGTGGCCCTGAAGGTCCTCAACCCCGAGCCCGGGCCGCTGACCCAGACCGCCGAGTCCGTCGAGTCCGCCGAGCTGGTGGCTCGCCGCGCCATGCGGGAGGCCCGGCTCGCCGCGCGACTGGAGCACCGCCACGCCGTCACCGTGTACGACGTCGTCGAGCACGACGGCCAGCCCTGCCTCGTCATGGAGCTGGTCCCGTCACAGCCGCTCTCCGAGATCCTCCACGAGCTCGGAACCCTGCACGAGCAGGAGGTGGCGACGCTCGGCGCTCAGGTCGCGTCTGCCCTGGCGGCGGCCCACGCCGCCGGGGTCGTCCACCGCGACGTCAAGCCGGCCAACATCCTCGTCGCCGACGACGGCACCGCCCGGATCAGCGACTTCGGGATCGCCCACGCCTACGGCGACACCACCCTCACCTCGACGGGCATGCTGACCGGCACCCCCGCCTACCTCGCTCCGGAGGTGGCCCGCGGCGGCGAGTCCGGGTTCGCCTCGGACGTCTTCTCCCTCGGCTCGACCCTGTATGCGGCGCTCGAGGGCACCCCGCCGTTCGGCCAGGAGCCCAACCCGATCGGCCTGCTCCACCGGGTCGCGTCCGGGCGGGTTCAGCCGCCCCAGCACGCCGGAGCGCTCACCCCGCTGCTCACGAGGATGCTGTCCCCGAACCCGGACGCCCGGCCCACGATGGCCGCGGTCGCCGCGGAGCTGGACCGGCTCGCCGCCGACCCCGAAGGGTCGCTGCTGGCCGGCGACGGCGTGGTCCCGGCCGACGACGACGCGGGCCATCCGCCGCTGGCGGACGTCAGGACCGAGGGGCCGGTCGATCCTGGTCCGCCTCACTCGGCACCCCGGTCCCGCCGGCGTCACCGCTGGGTGATCGCCGTCGTCGCGCTCCTCGTCGCTGCCGCCTTCGTCGTCGCCGGTCTCGTGCTGCTGCGCCCCGGCGGAGGCGCCGCTCCCAGCGCGACCCCGGAGGCGCAGCCCACTCCGACCCAGGCCGTGTCGACGTCCGCTCCCCCGACGTCCGCTCCGTCGCCGACCACGGCGCCTCCGACGACGCCGGCCGCGCCGGCCGGCGCCGCCAATACCGACCGCGCCGCTCGCCTCCGCCCCGCTACGGAGCCTCCGCACGGCGTCGCCCACGGCTACCGGAGCGCCGGCCGCGGCACAGCCGACCGGCGCGATCACCCGCTACTACTCTCTCGTTCCCGACGAGGCTCGACGAGGCGTGGACCCTGATGACCGCGGACTACCAGACGCGCGTCGCCGGCGGACGCCAGGCATACCAACGGTTCTGGGACGGGTTCTCGAAGGTGACGGCCACCGAGGTGGCGAGCCCGTCGCCGTCGACGGTGACGGCGCTGATCACCTACACCACCACGGCCGGCGCGGTCATCCGCGAGCGGACGACCTTCACCCTGGTCAACGAGGGTGGCGTGCTGAAGATCAGCCAGTCGTCGGTGACCAGCCGCTCGTGACCGCGGCCCGCGCGCTCCGCGTGCCGTAGATCACGCGCGTCACGGGTATGGCCCCGTGCCATACTTTCGTCCAGACGTGCTCCGGGGTCGGTGCAACTCCGAACCGGCGGTGACAGTCCGCGACCCGACCGCAGCCAGCGGCCGGTGGACCTGGTGAAACTCCGGGACCGACGGTGAAAGTCCGGATGGTAGGCAGCACGTACGAGATCGGTGATCCGCCCAGCCAGGTGTGCTGGGAGGCGTCGCCGGTCTCGACGGCCGTCGCGCCGTGCGTCGTCCCGGAGCTCGCCCCCACAGGGTTTGAGCACGAGGGACGACAAGGAGTCACCCACCATGGACCTGCTGCGTTGGCTGTACGAGGCCAGCATCCCCGTCGCCGGCTACGAGCTGCACTGGCTCGAGCTGATCGGCGTCCTCTTCGGCCTGGGTTCCGCGATCGGTGGCCTGCGCCGCCGGGTCTGGGCCTGGCCGGTCGGCATCATCGGGAACGTCCTGCTGTTCTTCGTCTACATCACGGTGACGTTCGACCAGGCCGACGGACGCGCCCCGTTGTTCGGACAGTCCGGCCGGCAGATCTTCTTCATCCTCACCAGCATCTACGGCTGGTGGCGCTGGAACGAGGTCCGCAAGCTGAACAAGCACGGCGCGGACCAGCCGGCGATCACGCCGCGCTGGGCCACGATGCGCGAGCGCATCGGCCTCGGGGCGTTCTGGCTGGTCGGCGTCCTGGTGTTCCAGCAGGTCTTCGCCACGATCGGCGCCAGCTGGCCCGCTCCGCGCTGGTACTTCTGGTGCGACGCCTGGATCTTCGTCGGCTCGATGATCGCGACGTACGCCATGGCACGCGGCTGGAACGAGTTCTGGCTGGCGTGGATCGGCGTGGACATCGTCGGCGTGCCGCTGCTCGTCCACTCGGGGTACATCCCGACCGCGGTCCTGTACGCGTTCTACGCCGTCTTCGTCATCTACGGGTTCATCTCGTGGGTGCGCGCGACCCGCACCGAGAAGCCCGACCGGCAACCGGAGGAGGCCGCCGCCTCCACCTGAGCCGGGGCGGCTCGTCTCGAACGAGAGTCGACCGGTCGGACCGACCGGCCGATCCACGTAGGCTTGAGGGTCGTGAAGACCTTCGAGCAGCTGTACGCCGAGCTCGGCGAGAAGGCCGCGACGAGGCCGGAGGGATCCGGCACCGTCGCGGCCCTCGACGCCGGCGTGCACGGCATCGGCAAGAAGATCGTCGAGGAGGCGGCCGAGGTCTGGATGGCGGCGGAGTACGAGTCGCAGGACCGCACCGCCGAGGAGATCAGCCAGCTGCTCTACCACCTGCAGGTGCTCATGCATGCCCGTGGCATCGCCCTCGCCGACGTCTACGCCCACCTGTAGGAAGACCTCACCATGCTGCGCATCGCCGTCCCCAACAAGGGAACCCTGTCCGACTCCACCGTGGAGATGCTCCGCGAGGCGGGTTACGCCGTCCGCCGCGACACCAAGGAGCTCGTCGTCGCCGACCTCGACAACGACGCCGAGTTCTTCTACCTGCGCCCGCGCGACATCGCCATCTACGTCGGCTCCGGGACCGTCGACGCCGGGGTCACCGGCCGCGACCTGCTCCTCGACAGCTCCAGCAGCGCCGTCGAGGTGATGACCCTGGGGTTCGGGCGGTCGACCTTCCGGTATGCGGCGCGTCCGGGTGACGCTGGCAGCGTCGCCGAGGTCGAGGGCAAGCGGGTGGCGACGAGCTACCCGGGCCTCGTCGAGAAGGACCTCGCCGAGCACGGGGTGCGCGCGGCGGTGGTGCGGCTGGACGGCGCGGTCGAGACGGCGATCACCCTCGGCGTCGCGGACGTCATCGCCGACGTGGTGGAGACGGGGGCGACCCTGCGCAGTCAGGGCTTGGCGATCTTCGGCGACCCGATCCTCAACAGCGAGGCCGTCCTCATCCGCCGGGTCGGCGCCGGCGAGGAGGCCAACGACGCCGCCTTCGAGGTGCTGCGCCGACGGCTGCTGGGGGTTGTCACCGCGCGCACCTACGTCATGCTCGACTACGACGTCCCGGCGAGCCTCGTCGACGAGGCCTGCCGGATCACCCCGGGGCTGGAGTCACCGACCGTCTCGAACCTCCAGGACCGCACCTGGTGTGCCGTCCGGGCGATGGTGCCGCGCGGCATGACGAACCGGGTCATGGACGAGCTCTACGACCTGGGCGCCCGCGCCATCCTCGTCACCGACATCGCGGCCTGCCGGCTCTGAGCCGGCCGGTCGCATACCAGGCAGGGTTCGACGTGGTCGTCAGCGACGAGGCACTGCGACCGTTCCGCAGCCGGCGCGGCCGGCTCGTGGCGACGGTCATGGCCGTGGTCTCGCTGGTCGTCTTCGCCGTCGTCGCGGTGCTGCTGCCGACGAACGCCGGCCTCACCACCTGGCAGCCCGCCGACCGGGCGCTGGTCATGGGCCTCGGCGTGCTCATCGCTCTGGTCTGCTGGCGGTACGCGACGATCCGGGCGGTCCCGACCCTCGACGGGCTGGTGGTCCGGAACCTCGTCGTCACGAGGACGGTGACCTGGGCACAGGTCATCGACGTGGAGTTCGGCGGGGGAGCGCCGTGGGTGACACTCGAGCTGGACGACACGGACACGCTGGCGGTCATGGCGATCCAGCGTGCGGACGGCGCGTCGGCGATGGCGGAGGCGCAGCGGCTGGCCGGGCTGGTCCGCGATCTCGGGGAGGCCCGTTAGCCCCGGTTCAGCCGATCTCGATCGTCGTCACCACGGATGTCACCGAGGGCGTGCGCGGCGTCGACGAGAACCCGAACCGGCAGGGCGGGTCCACCGGCGCCAGCGACCCCAGCGGGGCGCCGTCGAACGTCCCGGACGCCGAGGTCACCAGCCTGAGGTCGGTGGCGCCGTACCACTCTCGCCGGCCCTCCCGGGCCACGCCACGGGTGCGGACGCCGTCCATGACCCGCGCCGCCACCGGGTCGACGAGGGTCGCCCAGCGCGTGCTGGTGGCGAGCCGCGCCGGCACCGCGCGGAGCAGCCAGCCCAGTCCGGACCGCCGCCCGAACCCGATCCGCAACGAGAGCGAGGGGCTCGAGACATGCCAGGACCCATCGGTCTCGACGACCGACACCGGCTCCAGGCGGACCTCGTCGAAGACGTACGTCGCCTCGATCACGTCGCGGACCGCGTCCGACGGCGCGAGGAGGACGCGGTGCCCATCGGGACGCTCGACCATCACGTCCGCGAACCCGCCCAGCGGGGTATGCGTCCAGTTGCCGACGACGAGCCGGGTGTCGGAGGTCGTGCCCACGCCGGCGATCCGGCCCTGGTAGCGCTCGCGGACCGGGGTGCCGGCCGTCACGAGGCGCGCTCGGGCAGCCCCGCGCCGTGCAGGGCATGCTCGACGACGTCGGCCATCGCCGCATACCCGCGGTCGTTGGGGTGGAACGAGTCGGGCGCGAGGAGTCCCCGCCACGAGCGCGGTCCCTCGCCGCGCATGTCGGCGACGACGACACGGCCGGTGGCCGCGCGTTCGCGCAGGAGCGCGTCGACCCGCCGCGCCTCGCGGTGGGGGTTGGGCAGGTTCATGACGACGGCGCCCTGGGGCAGCCGGTCGAGCAGGTCGGCGAAGCGGTCCGTGAGACCGCGGCGGTACCGCGGGGAGACGACGTCGTTGGACCCGATCACGACCGTGACCAGGGCCGCCGGACCGGCCGAGCTCACCGCGGCGTCGAGCGCCGGCAGCTGCGTGTCGAGGAGGTCCTCGACACGAGCCCCGGTGACGGAGAGGTTGAGGACGCGATGCGTCCACCCGGCCCCACGGAGCCGGGTCGACAGCTGGCCGACCCAGCCGCGGTCGAACGCCGTCGCGCCGATGCCCTGGCTCATCGAGTCGCCGAGGGCGACCCAGAGCGGGCCGGAGGCGGTGAGCGCCGCCTGGTTCGAGCGGGCCCACGCCGCCGCATACGGCTCGGTCTGCTCCTGGACCTGGCGGATCCCGGGGAACACCCGGCCGAGCACCTGCACGACCGGTCCGGGCGGGCGGGGCCCGAGATCCGCGAGGGCGTCGTCGATGATCACGCGGCCCCGGCTTCCGCGCCGACCTTGGCCAGGCCGGGTCGCAGCGCCCAGCAGATGACCAGCTGGGGCACCATCAAGGCGGCGAGGACGACCCAGACCACCTCGAAGCCGCCGGTCGCGTCGCGCAGGGCGCCCATGGCCAGCGGGCCGACCGAGGCGATGCCGTACCCCACGAGGAAGCCCATGGCGCTGAGGCCGCCGCTGGCGTGCGGGGTCGCGGCGAACCGGACGAGCAGGACGAGGGCGAGGGCGAACGCGCTGCCCTGCCCGAACCCGATGAGCGCCGCCCAGAACCACGGTGCCGCCGTCGGGGCGACGCCGATGCCGACGAGGCCGAGCGCCGCGGCGATCGTCGCCGGGATGAGCAGGAGGCGCAGGTCGCGCACCCGGTCGCTGACCACCGGCATGAGCAGGCCGGCGACGATCTGGACCGCGGTGAACGCCGACAGTAGGTACCCCGCGTCGTCCGCCTCCCAGCCCAGCTTCACGTAGGAGGGCGCCATCCAGGCGAGGGTCGAGTAGAAGGCGAAGGACTGCGTGACGAGGTATGCGGCGATGAGCCAGGCGGTCGGGCTGCGCCAGGGGAGGGCGGAGCCGACGGACTGGGCGGTCGCCTCGGCCCGGTGCCGCCAGACCACCAGGGCGAGGGGCGCCCAGACCACGAGGCCGACCACACCGAGCAGCGACCAGGCGGCGAGCGACTCCTCCCAGGAGCCGAGGGCGGTGGCCAGCGGCTCGGACAGGCCCGCGCCGATGGTGGCGCCGAGCATGATCGCGAGCATGTAGACGCCGGTGATGAGACCGACGCGCTCGGGTGGGAACAGCGTCTTCACCAGCCGTGGAAGCAAGGTGCCGACCACCGCGATGCCGATCCCGACGACCAGCGTCGCGGTGTAGAGGACCACGACATTGGAACCACCGAGCCGCATCGCCGACCCGATGGTCAGCAGCACCGTCGCGACCATCACGACCGGTGCGGAACCCCAGATCGTGCTGGCCCAGTGGGCCACCGGCGCGAACACGCCCATGCAGAGCACCGGGAGCAGGGTCAGCACGCCGAGCCAGGCGTTGCTGAGGTGCAGCTCCGCCTCGATCTGCGGGACCAGCGGCGGCACACCGGCGATCGCCGGCCGCAAGTTCGCCGCGACCGCCACGAGCGCCACGATGAGGACCCAGGACGGCGGCAGCCACGGGAAGGCGCGGGTGCTCGTCCGCGACGTCGGCGCCGACGACGCGGCGCTTTCGGGAACCGTGCTCGACATGGCTCAGCCAGTGTCACACGTCCGGGACCGGTCGGCTCGGGTGGTCAGCCGTTCTGGCGGTATGCCTCGGCGAGGAGCGGTTCGAGCCACGCGACAGTGTCGGGGTCGGTGTCGCCCGGCAGGTGCACCCAGTGCGTGGCTTGGGCGAACCCCTTCGCCGGCTCCACCCGGTCGTCGTCGGGGACGGCGCCGCGGTAGCGCAGCCCGACCCGCAGCGTCCCGCGCGGACCGGGCGCGACGGCGGCGAACTGGCTCTTGCGGACCACGGGGATGTAGGTGCCGCGGCCCTGGGCCTCGGCGTCGGCACCCTGGGCGAGGGCCAGGTCGACGACGGCGTCGTGGAGGGGCCGCAAGGCGGTCTTGGCCCCCGAGTAGAGCTGGTCCGCATACCCCTCGGTGGACGGGCGTGTCCAGCCGGCGGCCTCGGCCGCGGCGAAGGCGATGGCCCATTGCGAGTTCTGTGGGACGCCGTGGACGTCCTTGAGCCAGCGTCGGACCGCCAGCTGGTCCAGCGGGTCGATCCCGGATGCCTGGACCGCCTCCACCCAGCCCTCGACCGTGCGGCCGGTGCGCTCGGCCATCGAGTCGGTGACCGCGGCCATCATGTCCTGCGGTTCCACGGTCCGAGGGTACTCAGAAGGCGGCTCAGAGCCCGCTCGTGTCGAGGACGACGTCGGCGCGATCACGAGTTCGGTCGGCCGCGAAGAGGGCGTCCTCCTGCCGGGCCCAGCGCTCCCAGTGCGGCCGGTACGCCTCGCCGTCGCGGGCGATGCCCCGGGCGAACCGCACGTCGCGGTCGGCCTCCACCCACACGCATACCGCGGCGTAGTCCCCGGCCGGGAGCACGCTCGACCCCACACCTTCGAGGACGAGAACCGGGGCCGGGGGGACCGGGACGAGACCGCTGCTCCACCGGTTCCGGACCCAGTCCCACCGCCGGTATGCGGCGGGCTCGCCGGCCGTGAGCGGCTCCAGGACCTGCGTGGTGACCAGCGGGACCGCCTCGGCCAGGCCGTCCCAGCCGGGGTAGATGTCGTCCATGTGGAGGACTCGGGCGCCCAGGGCCGCGCCGATCGCCGCACCGAGCGTGGACTTTCCCGAGCCGCTCGGACCGTCGACGGCGACCAGCCGGACGTCGCCGCAGCGGGGGGCCCGCACGCCGGCCAACCGGACCGCCTCCGCCACGACGGCGGCCGGGTTCCGGGTGGCGAGAGGCACGCGGGGAGGGTAGCGGGGGGCTGGGTACCGTGGCCGCATGAGCGTCGCCACTCGCGTCATCGCGTGCCTCGACGTGGACGCCGGCCGGGTGGTCAAGGGCGTCAACTTCGAGAACCTGCGCGACGCCGGCGACCCGGTCGAGCTGGCGATGGTCTACGACGGCCAGGGCGTCGACGAGCTCACCTTCCTCGACGTCACGGCGAGCAGCGGCGACCGGCAGACGACGTACGACGTCGTGACCCGCACGGCGGAGCAGGTGTTCATCCCGCTGACCGTCGGCGGCGGGGTCCGGTCGGTGGCCGACGTCGACCGGCTGCTGCGGGCCGGCGCCGACAAGGTCGGGGTCAACACGGCGGCGATCGCGCGGCCGGAGCTGGTGGCGGAGATCGCGGACCGGTTCGGGTCGCAGGTCCTAGTGTTGTCGGCCGACGTGCGCCGTCGGCGCGGTGACGACGGTCGGCCGACTCGGGACTTCGTCATGACGACGCACGGCGGCCGAACCCCGGTCGACCTCGACGCGGTGGAGTGGTGCGCGCGGGCCGCGTCGCTCGGCGCCGGCGAGATCCTGCTCAACTCCATGGACGCGGACGGCACGCGGGACGGGTTCGACCTCGAGCTGATCCGGTTGGTACGAGAGGCCGTTCACGTCCCGATCGTCGCGAGTGGGGGAGCCGGGAAGGCTGCCGACTTCGCGCCGGCGGTCGAGGCGGGCGCCGACGCGGTGCTGGCGGCCAGCGTCTTCCACTTCGGCGACCTGACCGTCGGCCAGGTCAAGGACGCGATGCGTGAGGCGGGCGTGACCGTCCGCTGACTGCGGTGCGTTTTCCGAGGTGAATCGGTGGGATACCCGGTGGGATACCCGGTCGGGTCACCGTTTCGGTTGTCGGCGTGACCGATCGAGTGACCCAACCGGGATTTTCACCGCAGCCCCTGGGCGGTGTCCGTCGGCGTCATGGTCAGTCGACCCCGGCGCGTTTCTCCGACGTGCACCGATAGACACCCAATGAGATACCCGGTCGGGTAACCGTTCCGGTTGTCAGCACAACCGATCGGGTTACCCGACCGGGTATTCCACCCGCGGACGGGTCACCCCTGCGGCTCTCTCGAGTCGGGCGCTCCGGTCAGGACAGGCCGAGCCGGGCTGCCTCGATCTCGGCGACCGCCTCGGGGGGACCGTCGACCTCGACCTCGGCGACACGGGAGCGGCCCGACGCATACATGACCAGTTCGCCCGGCCGCCCGCGCAGCACGACCGTGCCGTTGTCGGTGGGCTTCTTCGCCGCGTGCCGGCCGTGGCCCTCCGCGACGAGCACCACGCCCGTGGGCACCTGCCGGAAGTAGAGCCGGGAGCCGCGCTTGAGCATGTCCCAGAGGAACCGTTCGTGCCCGACGTCCAGCCGGCGCCGCTCGAATGCGGCGACGCCGCGCAGCAGGTCCTCGTGGTGGATGAAGAACTCGCCGCCGTTCACGACCTCGTCCACGCGAGCGATGCGGGCCGGCGACCATGTCGGCGGGCCCTGGCGGACGCGCTCCACCAGCTCCACGTAGTCGGTGGCCGCCAGGTCGCGCATGGCCTGGTCGAGGCGTCCGCGCAACGCCGGCACGTACTGCCCCGTGCTGAGGTCCGGCCGCGAGTCCCGGATCACGAGGTGGGCCGCGAGGTCGCGGGCCAGCCACGGGTCGTCGATCGTCGGGGCGTCGGGGCCGAGGCGCAGGAACGAGTCGCTGATCGCGGCTCGCTCCTGCTGCGCGTAGGAGGTCATCCGACCATCCTGTCAAAACCCCGGGCAACGGCCACATCGGAGCCCACCTAGGCTGACCGGATGCTCGAGCTGGTCGGTCCTGATGCTGCACGGCACGCCGAGTGGCTGGCCATGGCCGACGAGTTCGGCCGCGATCGGATCGACGGCGGTGCCATGGGCTCGCAGACCGTCGACGAGCTACGCGACGCCGACGCCTTCGCCGCGTGGGTCACCATGCTCCGCGACAACGAGCGCGGCGAGAACCTCCCCGACGGGTTCGTGGCCAGCACGTCCCGCTGGATCGCTGTCGGCGGCCGCCTGGTCGGGTCCGTGTCGATCCGGCACGTGCTCAACGACTTCCTCCGCGAGATCGGCGGACACATCGGGTACGCGGTGCGCCCGTCGGAACGGCGCAAGGGGTATGCGACGGCCGCCACCGCGCTCGCCCTCGCCGAGTGCCGCCGCCTCGGGATCGACCGGGTCCTGGTCACGTGCGACGACACCAACGTCGCCTCGGCCACGGTCATCGAGCGGAACGGGGGTGTGCTCGAGGACATCCGCAACGGCAAGCGCCGTTACTGGATGGAGCTGGCGGACAAGGGTCAGAGGTCGGTAGGCGGGTGACCCGCCACCAGGTCTCGATTGTCATCAGTAGGGCGGGGGGTCGTCGAAGACGTCCGGTGCCGCGGCGGCGGCGGCGTGGTCGATCTCTGCGGCGCCCACCGGTCTGCCGAGCGGGTCGTCGTAGTCGTGGCGACGGGTGACGTACGTCCGTCTCGACACCGTCCGCCAGAGGATCATCCCGTCGGTGTCGGTCGTCGCGGTCCACGTGCCGCGGGTCTTGTGGTTGTGATGTGGCCGGTGCTTCGCCGACAGGTTGGCGATCCGCGTGGGTCCGGCGGGCCAGGGCCGGTCGTGGTCGATGTCGCACCGGCGGGCCGACGTCGTGCAGCCGGGTGCTCGGCAGACCGCGTCCAGGGCCGCCACGGTTTCGGCCATCGCGGGAGTGGGCCGGTACCGGTGCGTGGTCAGATCCAGCGCGGCGCCGGTGACGGGGTCGGTGACCAGCCGCCGCCAGGCCGATCCGCGAGCGGTGGCCAGCTGGCGTGCGTGCTCTCCGGAGATGAACCCGTAGCCGGGGATCTCCCCGACCCCACCCTCCTCGCCGAGCAGCGTGGCCAGCGACACGACGACGGTCACCCGGGCCGGCGGCGGCTGCCCGACGAACGTCGTCGCCGCATACGCCGGGACCTGCTCCGGGCCGTTGCGCTGAACGCCGCCCACCGCCCACCCGAAGAGCAACAGGTCGAGGGCGACGTCGCTCCGCAGCTGGGTCAGGGTGCGCTGGTCGCCGCCGCTCCGGAGGCGGCGAGCCACGTCGTCGACGCGTTCGATCGCCGCCACCACCCGGCCGGTTTCCCCCGTCACGGTGAGGCTCCCGGTCCCCACCGGGTCGAGCGAGGCGTATGCGGTGCGCTCGGCGACCGCGTCGTCACGCGCTGCCACCGGGTCTGGGGTGTGCAGCGTCACCTGCCGACGCAGCTCACGCCGGAACGACCGGTCGGTGCGGATGCTGCCGTCCCGGTTCGGGGCCAGCAGCCGCTCACAGATCGCGTGGACCTCTTCCACCCCGAGACCTCGGGTGTCCTGATGGACGCGTACCGCCCGGTCCAGCGACACGCGACCCTCCGCGAGCGCCCGGTGTAGCAACCGGCCGCGGCCGTCCGGGTCCACGGCCAGGTCCAGCCGTCGGGAAACCGTGCCCGCCGGCAGTCCGAGCGCGAGGACCACCTCGTCGACCGTCGCGATGTCGGACTCCGCCCGCAACACCTGAGCCGTCATCCCTCGCCCACAGGCCGCCTCCATGTCCTCGTCCAGGTAGCGAACCCGTTCGCCGACAGCCTCCCGCAGCCTCCGCAGCGCCGCCAGACCCTGGACATCCGCCCATGCCTTGACCTGCTCGACCGCCTCAAGAACCTGCAGCTCCTCCTCCACCCACGCTTCCGGCCGGTCGTCGACGCGACGGTCCGCCAGGACGGCCGACCGCACCGCCCACGCGGCGTCGGACCATTCGTCGCAGGACGCCAGCCGCTCGAACGCCGCCCGGACCCCCTCGGGCATCGCGCCCCCCGCGGGCAACGCGGTGGGCGCCGGTGCGGCGGCACGGTCGGCCGGCTCGTCGCTCGGAGCGCCGCCGCGCTCGAGGACGGGTTGGCTCATCGCGCGCCCCCTCATCGCCAGACACCAGAATCGAACATATGTTCGATTCTACCGGTACGACAGAGGAAGCGCAAGACCACCATTCGGCGAATGACGTTGCCCCAGAACGACATTCATCCACAGGTGTTCAGTTCACCCCACTGGCCACAACCGTCCCACCCATAGCTGGCGCGCGGGCGACCGACCACAAGTCCCGGCCGCCCCGCGAAGTCAGCGGTCCGCTGCCTGCGCCCGCATCCCGTCCGGCGCGGCCGACAGCGAGGTCACCAGCTCCAGTGCCTCGGCGACCGAGAGCCCGGCTCCGCCGCGACGAGCGGTGTCGAAAGCGTCGGCGCCGAGCGCGGTCACCGCCGGTTCGAGGAACCGGCCGAGCTGCATGTGGTCCTCGGGCGTACGCCGCATCGTCAGCGCCACCCGGCGCGCGTCCGCGCACCCGGCCATCCGCGCCGCTCGCTCCGGCTCACCGGCCGACGCCGCGATCCCGGCACCCACCTCGACGAGGTTGACGGTGAGCTGCGAGTCGCGCAGGGCCAGGATCTCCGGCGTCCACTCCACGAACCGCAGCAGAGCGACGTCGGGACCCTCACCGAGGAGGAGGGCGGCGAGGAGGTTGATGCGGTCGACGCAGGCGGCCCACCGGTCGCCCAGGCCGGTCCGGCTCTTGAGGGACTCCCAGCCACGGCGGATCGCCTCGTCGTACTCCCCGAGGTCGAAGTAGGCCAGCGCGGTGTTCGCCTGGGCGAGTGCCTCGAACCGTTCGTTGCCGGAGGCCCGGCCCAGCACCTCCGCCTGCGCGAAGACCTCGATCGCCTCCTGCGGGCGGCAGAGATGCTCGTGGGCGATGCCGAGGTCGACGAGGGCCCGGGCCTGCAGGTCCTGACGATGGAGGCGCTCGGTCATCGCCAAGGCCCGCTCGATGACGGCGATGGAGGCCTCGGTCTCCGCGTGCTGTAGGAGCGAGATCGACAGGCCGTGGAGCAGCGTTGCGGTGGCCTCGCTGTCCGCGCCCAGGTCTCCGTTGTCGACGAGCGCGTCCAGCTCGGCCAGCGCCCGCTCCTGCCATCGCCGCGCGACGACCGAGCTCCCGAACCGGTACCAGTACCGCGTCATCTCGCCGACCAGGTCAACGCCGGCCCGGATGCGGTCGGCGTGGTCCGGCTCCGTCGTGGGCGTGAGCGCCCAGTCGAGCGCGCTGCGGACGTCGGCGTCGACCGCAGCCAAACCGTCCAGCGCCACGGGGTGCAGCGGACCGCGCAGCTGGTCCGCCAGGCGAGTGACCTCGTTCTGGCACCAGGCCAGGTGACGGCGCTCGGTGTCGTCGATCTCACCCGCGTCGGCGAGCCGCTCGACGGCGAACCGCTTGATGGTCTCCAACATCCGCAGCCGTGGTTCGGCGTCGCCGGTCACCTGGACCAGGCTCGAGGTCACGAGGCTGCCGACCGAGTCGAGGAGCATCGGCTCGCCGACGACGGCCGCCACGGCGTCGAGGCTGGCCGGGCCGCGGAAGACGCCGAGCCGCCGGAACGCTCGCTGGTCCTCCGGGCCAAGCAAGTCGTAGCTCCACTCGATCGTCCGCCCGAGGGTGCGGTGCCGGTCGGGGCGGTCGCTCGCGGTGACGCCGGAACCGAGACGCAGGTCGAGCCGCGCCGCGAGTGCGGCCGGGCCGAGCAGCCGGGCGTTCGCCGCGGCCAGCTCGATGGCCAGGGGCAGGCCGTCGAGCTGGCGGACCAGGGACACGACGTCGGCGGAGTTCTCCGGAGTCAGGGCGAAGCCGGGACGCACGAGTCGGGCGGCCCGGACGTAGAGCTCGACCGCCGCCGACGACCCCGCGTCCGCATCCGACGACGGGAGCGCGAGCGTGCCCACCGGCAGCTCCTGCTCGCCGGCCAGCAGCAGCGGACGCCGCGACGTGGCGAGCACGGCCACGTCCGGTCCCGCGTCGAGGAGGGCGGCCGCGACCCGTTCGGCGCCGTCGATCTGCTCGAGGTTGTCCAGAACCAGGAGCAGGTGCCGGTCGGCCAGCTGCTGCGCCAGCCGCTCACGGGTCGACAGCGCCGCCGGGGCGTCGAGCGCGTCGGCCACCACCCCGGCCATCGCGTCCGCGTCGTCCACGCCGTCGAGGGCGACGAAGTAGACACCGTCAGGGTATGCGTCGTCGAGCACCGCCGCGGCGGCGAGGGCGATGCGGGTCTTGCCGCAGCCGCCCGGTCCGGTGAGGGTCAGCAGCCGGGCCCCTCCGGACAGCAGTCCCACGACCTCGCCGACCTCCGCGTCCCGCCCCACCAGGGCGGTCCGCGGGGCGGGCAGCGCCGACCGCCGGCCGAGGCTCCGCAACGGCGGGAACCGCGACTCGAGACCGGGGACGAGCACGTCATACAGGTGGGTGTCGCCGTGGATGTCCTTGAGCCGGTGCCGACCGAGGTCGCGGAACGCGACGCCGGCCAGGTCCCCGGCGAGGTCCGGGACCAGTTGCCGGGTCGTCTCGGACAGCACGATCTGTCCGCCGTGCGAGGTGGCGCCGATCCGCGCGGCGAGGTGGACGTCCTCGCCGATGTACCCCTCGCCGTGCCGCTCCGGCTCGCCGGTGTGCAGACCCATCCGCACCCGGAGTGCCGCGCCCTCCGGCCACTCGTGGGCCTGCAAGGCGCGCTGCGCCATCACCGCCGCCCGCACCGCGTCGTGCGCGGACGTGAAGACGACGAAGAAGCTGTCGCCCTCGGTGCCCATCTCTTCGCCGTGCGACTCCCGAACGGCCGCCCGCACGATCGCGCGCTGGGCCGTCAACGCCTCACCCCACCGCGCCCCGAGCCTCCGCAGCAGCACCGTCGAGCCCTCGATGTCGGTGAAGAGCATCGTCACCGTGCGGGCGGTACCTCGCGGCGTCACGGCACCCATACCGAGTGGTCGTGGGCCAGCACCACCATCCGCGGGTCCAGCTCCTGGATCCGCGCGACCCAGGCACCCCGCGGCTCCGGCAGCGGCGGCGGGTGGCCGTCGCGGTGGGCGCGGAGCGCGAGCACGTCAGCCGCATATGCCGTCGTCGTGTCGTGGCTCTGACCCGCGACGACCATCGACCCGTCCGGGAGCCGGACGACGAACGACTGATGTCCCTCCGTATGCCCGGGCGTCGGCACGACGAGAACCCCTGGTACGAGCTCGGCCTCGCCGTCGAGCTCCACGAACTCCGAGCCGTCGAGGAGCTCCGGCAGCGTGTAGTCCTGCGTCGTCCGGGCCGCGTCGATCTCCGCGCGCTGCGCGAACACCGGCCGTCCGGCGAGCTCCGGGTTGCCGCCGCAGTGGTCGAAGTGGAGGTGACAGTTCGTCACGTGCGTGACGTCACCCGGCCCAAGACCCAACGGTGCCAACGCCTCGGAGAGCGAGCGCCGCCGCGGCCGGTAGTGCGCGTCGACCTCCGGATGTGAGCCCATCCCCGTGTCGACGAGGAGCACCGCGTCGCCGGCCCGGACGACGTAGCCCAGCACCGGTTCGACCCGGGGCGAGCCGGTCTCGGTCTCCGAGGACGGCCGGACGAAGTAGCCGAAGTCGACGCGCCGCACGGCGCCGCGGGCGAGATCGAGGGCGTCCGTCATGCGGGTCATGCTCCCTCGGCGCGATAGGTGCGGCGGTAGGCGAGAGGGGGCATACCGACGGCGGTCGTGAGGTGCTGCCGGAGCGAGGCGGCCGTCCCGAACCCGGACCGCTCGGCCACCCGGTCGACCGGCAGGTCCGTGGTCTCGAGCAGGTGCCGGGCGTGGTCGACGCGGACCCGCAGCAGCCAGGTCCCCGCCGTCTCCCCGGTCTCCTCGCGGAACCGGCGGGTGAACGTCCGCACGCTCATCCCGACCCGCGACGCCAGCGACGCCAGCGTGACGGGCTCGTCGAGGTGGTCCAGCACCCAGGCCCGCGCCGGACCGGTGCCCTCGTCGCCGGCCTCCGGGACCGGGCGCTCGATGAACTGTGCCTGCCCGCCCGCTCGCCACGGCGCCACGACGGCGCCGCGCGCGACCCGGTTGGCCGTGTCCGAGCCGAGGTCGCGACGCAGGATGTGCAGCAGCAGGTCGATCCCCGCGGCGTTGCCGGCCGACGTCAGGACGTCGCCGTTGTCGATGTAGAGGACGTCCTCGTTGAGCCGGACCCGCGGGAACAGTCGTCTGAAGTGCTCTGCATGCGCCCAGTGGGTCGTCGCCTCCAGCCCGTCGAGGAGACCCGCTCCGGCGAGGACGAAGGCGCCGGTGCAGATCGACACCCAGCGCACGCCTGGCCGCGCCGTCGCGAGCAGCGCGGCGAGGTCGGCCGGAAGCGCTCCGTCGCCGGCCGCATACCGGTCCACGATGCCCGGGACGACGATGGTGTCCGCGCTCGCGAGGACGGTATGCGGGTGGGTCGGGGTGACCTGGTACCCCGCCGAGGTCGTGACCGGCCCGTCGTCCACCGTGACGGTGAGCACCTCGTACGCGGGTGCGCGGCTCGGCGTGTACGCGCCGGCTCCCGTCCAGGCGGGGTCGATGGAGTTCGCCGCGAAGAAACGGTGGGGGAGCCCCAGCTCGAAGGCCACGACGCTCGGCAGCGCGAGCACGACGACCCGATGGGGCGGAGGGCGGCTCGCGGCCAGGCGCGACACGGTCATGGCCGGATCTTTGCATATCCTGTCCGTCCGGCCACTTCTGTTCGCTGCGGGCGATCGGGCAGGCTGCTCGTCGTGACGACGACCGACCCGGCGCTCGAGGAGCTGGGCCGCCCTGGTGCGCGGCCTCACCCGGCGCCCCGCATCCACCCGGCGTGGTGGGTCGCGCTCGTCGCGTTCTTCACGGCGATCGGCGCCGCGGGCTTCCGGTCCACGCCCGGGGTGCTGATCACGCCGCTGCACGACGAGTTCGGCTGGCCGATCGGGCTGATCGGGCTCGCGGTCTCGATCAACCTCGTGCTGTTCGGTCTGACGGCACCGTTCTCCGCGGCGCTGATGGAGCGGTTCGGGATCAAGCGCGTGGTCGCCTCGGCCTTGCTCCTGGTCAGCGTCGGGTCGATCCTGCCGATCTGGATGACGGCGTCGTGGCAGCTCATCCTCTGTTGGGGCCTGCTCGTTGGGCTGGGCACCGGGGCGATGTCGATGTCGCTGGTGGCCGTCGTCACCGCGCGCTGGTTCGTGGCGCGGCGCGGCCTGGTCAGCGGCGTGCTCACCGCGGCCGGGGCGACGGGGCAGCTGCTGTTCCTGCCGTTCCTCGCGTGGCTGGCCGAGAACCACGGCTGGCGGTCGGCGGCGATCGCGACGGCGACCGGCGCCCTGCTCGTGGTCCCGCTGGTGCTCTGGCGGTTCCACGACCACCCCCGCGTCCTCGGCCTGACCGCATATGGTGCGCCCGCGGACGAGCTGGTCAGTGTCCGGGTGCCGCTGCCGTACAACCCGGCGCGGATGGCCATCGACTCGCTGCGGGTGGCCAGCCGGCGGGGCGTGTTCTGGCTGCTGGTGGGGTCGTTCGCCGTCTGTGGAGCATCCACCAACGGGCTGGTCGGGACCCACTTCATCCCGGCCGCGCACGACCACGGGTTGCCGCAGACCACGGCCGCCTCGCTGCTGGCGGTGGTCGGGATCTTCGACATCGTCGGGACGATCTTCTCGGGGTGGTTGACCGACCGGTACGACCCACGGTTCCTGCTGGCGATGTACTACACGCTGCGCGGCTCCTCGCTCTTCCTGCTGCCGTCGCTCTTCGGGGACGCCGTGCACCCCAGCATGCTGGCGTTCATCCTCTTCTACGGCCTCGACTGGGTCGCGACCGTTCCCCCGACGATGGCCCTGTGCCGCAACGCCTTCGGTGAACGCGGGCCGATCGTGTTCGGGTGGGTGTTCGCCTCGCACCAGCTCGGCGCGGCCGCCGCCGCGGTCGGGGCGGGCGTGGTGCGCGACCAGCTCGGGACCTACGACCTGGCCTGGTACGTCGCCGGCGCCCTCTGCGTCGTGGCCGCCTCGTTCTGCGTGGCGATCCGCTACCGGCACACCCCCGACGACGCGCTCGCCCCTCTGGACGCATCCAGCGGCTAGTCCGCCCTGCGGCTTGCACCTCCTCCGGCCGGCGAGAGGCCAACTTCGGCCGCTCCGAAGGGGTCCAGAGCGGCCGAAGTTGGCCTCTCGGCGGGAACAGGAGCGCAGGGTGCAAACCCGGTCGGGTCCTGTCGTGGGCGCATGAGAGGCTAGGAAGTCGTCCGCCCAGCGCCCGACGCATACCGAGCCGTGTTGCTCCTCGGTATGCCGGCAGGCCGCTCAGTGTCGAGAGCGCGGACGTTCGTCCGCCCACCCCCTCTGCCCGACAGGGAGCTCCGCGTTGTCGACCCTCGGTCCGGTCGCGTCCACCGCCACGCTGCGTGCGGGCTGGCGCGTCATCGGTCGTGGGGTGCGCGAGGAGAAGGGCTGGGTCGGCCTGGCCATCGCCGGTGCCACCGTCTACGGGATCATGACCGTCGGGACGGCGTGGGTGATCGGGCGGATCGTCCACGACACCGTCGCCCCGGCCATCGCGGCGCAGTCCATCGCGACCCCCGACCTGGTCCGGGCGGCGCTCATCCTCGTGGCGGTCGTGCTCGTCAATGTCGTCGGCATCGTCGTGCGCCGGGTCGCCGCCGGTGTCGCCGTCTACAACCTCGGCGCGACCTACCGCCGCCGCGTCACCCGTCAGTACCTGCGCCTCCCGCTCGCCTGGCACCACCGGCACCCCTCCGGCCAGCTGCTTTCGAATGCGAACTCCGACGTCGAGTCGACGTGGAACGTCTTCCAGCCGCTGCCGATGGCGTTCGGCGTGGTCGTCATGCTCGTCTTCGCCGCCGTCCAGATGGTGCTCGTCGACCCGTTCCTCGCCGCGATCGGGCTGACCGTCTTCCCGATGCTCCTCGTGGTGAACCTGCTGTTCCAGCGCGCCATGTCGCCGAAGGTGACCCGCGTCCAGCAGATGCGGGCCGAGGTCTCCGAGGTCGCTCACGAGAGCTTCGAGGCAGCCCTTGTCGTCAAGAGCCTCGGCCGCGAGGACCAGGAGGCGGAACGGTTCACCGCGGTCACCCACGAGCTGCGCGACGCCAACATCAGCGTCGGACGCAGCCGCGGTGTCTTCGACCCGGCCATCGAGGCGATCCCGACCATCGGCACGTTGGCGGTCATCGCGGTCGGGGCCTGGCGGATCGGCACGGGACACATCACCGCGGCCGAGGTCGTCCAGATCGCCTACCTCTTCTCGATCCTCGCCTTCCCGGTCCGGGCCCTCGGCTGGGTCCTCGCCGAGATGCCCCGCTCAGTCGTCGGCTGGGACCGCGTCCACGGGGTCCTCAACGCCACCGGGTCGATGACCTACGGCACCGCCACCGTGCCCGAGCGGGGCGCGGGCACCGTGCAGGCGCAGAACGTGTCCTACGCCTACGAGGTCGACGTCGAGCACGGCGGTACCGAGCGCAACCCCGCCCTCAGCGGCGTCACCCTCGACATCCCCGCCGGCGGCACCACGGCCGTGGTCGGCCCGACCGGGTCGGGCAAGTCGACGCTGACCAACCTCGTCGTGCGCCTCGTCGACCCCGACTCCGGCGAGGTCCGACTCGACGGCGTCGACCTGCGTGAGGTCCGCCGCGGCGGTGTTCCCGAGGCGGCCGCCCTGGTGTCGCAGCAGACCTTCATGTTCGACGACACCGTCCGCGGCAACGTCACCCTCGGCACCGAGCGCACCGACGACGAGGTCTGGGCCGCCCTGCGGGTCGCCCAGGGCCACGGGTTCGTCGGGCGCCTGCCCGCCGGCCTCGACACCCGGGTCGGCGAGCGCGGCACCAGCCTCTCCGGCGGCCAGCGCCAGCGTGTCGCCCTCGCTCGCGCGGTGATTCGCGAGCCGCAGCTCCTCGTCCTCGACGACGCGACCTCGGCGGTCGACCCGGCTGTCGAGCAGCAGATCCTCGCCGCGCTCCGGCAGGCCAGCAGCGGGACGACGGTGCTCGTCGTCGCGTACCGGATGGCCACCATCACCCTCGCCGACGACATCGTCTTCCTCGAGGAGGGACGCGTCGTCGACCACGGCACCCACGACCAGCTGCTCGGCCGCTGTGATGGGTACCAGCGCCTCGTCACGGCGTACGCCCGGGAGGCGGCCGAGCGGGCCGCGGTCGCCGCCGACGAGGAGCGGGCGACGGTCGGAGCCGATCGATGAGTATGCGTTCCGCCCCGCCGGTCGACCACACCGGCATCGAGTCGGGCCAGGGCCGCTCCACCTGGCAGACCCTCAAGCGCGGCGTCGAGCTGTCACCGGAGATCCGTCGCGGCATCGGGGTCACCATCGCGCTGGCGGTCCTGTCGACGGTGGGCAAGCTGCTCGTCCCGTTCGTGGTCCAGCGCACCACCGACGAGGGCATCCTCGCCGTGGGGGGTCCCGACGCGGGGATCGTGCTGCGCTACGTGCTCCTCGCCATGGTCGGGGTCGCGGTCACCGCGCTGTGCTCGTACTTCGTCAACGTCCGCCTGTTCACGGCGTCGGAGAACGGGCTCTCGTCCTTGCGGATCAAGGCGTTCCGGCACATCCACGACCTGTCGGTGCTCACCCAGAACACCGAGCGGCGCGGCTCGCTGGTCTCGCGCGTCACCTCGGACGTCGACACCATCTCGATGTTCGTCCAGTTCGGCGGACTGATGCTCCTGGTCAACATCGCGCAGCTGGTGCTCGCGACGCTGCTCATGGTCATCTACAGCCCGCCGCTCGCGGGCGTCGTCTGGGCCTGCTACATCCCGCTGTTCTTCATCATCCGCCAGTTCCAGGGCATCGTCGGCCGGGCATACACCGCGGTCCGCGAGCGGGTCGGTGACATGCTCGCGGCGATCTCCGAGGCGGTCGTCGGCGCGGCGACCATCCGCGCGTACGGCGTCGAGGACCGCACCGCCGAGCGGATCGACATCGCCGTCGAGGCCCACCGCCGCTCCGCGGTCCGGGCGCAGACCCGGGCGGTCATGGCCTTCACGACGGGCCAGCTGGTGTCCGGCCTCACGACCGCCGTGGTCATCGTCGTCGGCACCCTGCTCGCGGTGAACGGCTCGCTGACGCTCGGCGAGCTGCTCGCCTTCCTCTTCCTCGTCAACCTCTTCACGACGCCGGTCCAGCAGGCGACCGAGATCCTCAACGAGATGCAGAACGCGGTCGCCGGCTGGCGACGCGTCATCGGGATCATCGACACGCGGGCCGACGTGGCCGACCCCGGAGACCAGGGCGTCGAGCTGCCGCGCGGCCCGATCACCGTGGGGTTCGACGACGTGTCGTTCGCCTACCCGGGCGGGGAGAGCGTGCTCCACGAGGTGTCGCTGCGGATCGCCCCTCGGTCCCGGGTGGCGATCGTGGGGGAGACCGGCTCCGGCAAGTCGACGCTGGCCAAGCTGCTGACCCGGTTGATGGACCCGTCCAGCGGCGAGGTCACCATCGACGGGGTCGACCTGCGGCGAGTCCGGTTCGGCTCGCTGCGGAACCGCGTCGTCCTGGTGCCCCAGGAGGGGTTCCTCTTCGACGCCTCGCTGCTGGACAACATCCGGTTCGGGGCGCCCCATGCGACCGAGGACGACGTCCGGCTCACCCTCACCGAGCTCGGCCTCGACTCGTGGCTGGCCACGCTGCCGCAGGGTCTCGCCACCGACGTCGGACAACGCGGCGAGTCGCTGTCGGCCGGCGAACGGCAGCTGGTCGCGCTCGCCCGCGCCTACCTCGCCGACCCGGACCTGCTGGTCCTCGACGAGGCGACGTCCGCCGTCGACCCGAGCACCGAGGTCCGGATCCAGCGGGCACTCGACAGCCTGACCCGCGGACGCACGTCGATCGCCATCGCGCACCGCCTCTCCACGGCGCAGGCCGCCGACGAGGTGATCGTCGTCGACGGCGGCCGGATCGTCGAGCGCGGGCCGCACGCCGACCTCGTCGACGCCGGCGGTGTCTACTCGAACCTGCACGCCTCGTGGGTCGCCCAGCAGGGCGCCTGACCCGATCTGCCGGTTCCGGCCTGCGCGAGGGCGCGAGGGACGGCACAATCACCGCGTGACCACCGACGGGAAGCCGATCGTCGCGGCGTACTGGCAGGCCTACAACGCCGCCGACTGGGACGCCGTGCGCGAGCTGGTGGCCGAGGACTACGTCCACCACAGCGGCGACGCGGAGTCGCACGACGTGGAGTTCTTCGTGGCCGGCGCCATGGGACTGCGGGCCGCGTTCCCCGACGTCCGGGTCGAGATCCGCGACATGGTGGCCGAGGACGACCGGGTGGCCGTGCGCTGGGTGGCGCGCGCCACGCATACCGGCTCGCTGTTCGGCGAGATGGCGACCGGACGACCCGTCGAGGTCGACGGCGCCACGATCTACCGCGTCGTCGACGACCGGATCGCCGAGGACTGGGAGGTCATGAACGAGGGCGCGCTGCGCGACCAGCTGGCCTCCGAGCCCTCGGCCACGGCCTGAGCGCCCCGAACCTGACCGCCGGCTCGGGCAGCGCCTGCGCGACACTGTCCCTGTGACGCAGAACGCCACGTCGGCCCAGCTCGACCCGGAGGTCGCCGCCCTGCTCAAGCGGGACGCGGCCGGTCTCGTGGCGGCGGTGGTCCAGCAGCACGACACCGGCGAGGTGCTCATGGTGGGCTGGATGAACGACGACGCGCTGGCCCGCACGCTCAGCACCGGGCGGGTGACCTTCTGGTCGCGCAGCCGCAAGGAGCTGTGGCGCAAGGGCGACACGTCGGGCCACGTCCAGTACGTGCGGTCGGTGGCACTCGACTGCGACGGTGACGCGCTGCTCGTGCGCGTCGACCAAGTCGGCCCGGCCTGCCACACCGGCGCGCACTCCTGCTTCGACACCCACCCTCTGGACGCCGTGGCGGGCGGTCCCGGTGGCTGACCACCTTGATGAGGACCTGACTGCGGACCTCACCTGGGGCCAGACCTGGCCGCGGTTGGACCTGTTCACGGAGCTGGCTCGCGAACGCCGGGTCATCCCGGTGGTGCGTCGGCTGCTCGCCGACGCGGAGACCCCGCTGAGCCTCTACCGCAAGCTGGCGCGCGACGAGCCGGGCACGTTCCTCCTCGAGTCGGCCGAGCACGGTGGAGTCTGGTCGCGGTACTCGATCGTCGGTGCGCGCAGCCGCGCCACGCTGACCGAGCAGAACGGCGAGGCGTACTGGATCGGGTCGCCACCCGTCGGCGTGCCTACCGGCGGCGACCCCACCGAGGCCCTGAACCGCACCGTCCAGACGCTGGCCACGCCGCGCATCGACGGCCTGCCGCCCCTCACGGGCGGCATGGTCGGCGCGATCACCTACGACGCGGTGCGCCGTTGGGAACGGGTCCCCGACACCGGCCGCGACGAGCTGGACCTGCCGGAGATCGGGATGCTCTTCGCCACCGACCTCGCCGTCCTCGACCACACCGACGGGTCACTCCTCCTCGTCGCCAACGCGGTCAACTACGACGCCACCGACGAGCGCGTCGAGTGGGCCTGGGCCGACGCCGTCGACCGCCTCGACCGGATGACCGCCCAGCTCGCCGAGCCGGCCGACAGCACCGTGGCGGTCATCGAGCCGACCCCCGGTGATGTCAGCAGCTCGCATACCCAGGAGCAGTTCCACGACATGGTCGAGCGGAGCAAGGAGGCGATCCGGGCGGGTGAGGCGTTCCAGATCGTCGTCTCGCAGCGCTTCTCGCTGCCCTGCCCGGCGCCGTCGCTCGACGTCTACCGCGCGCTGCGGGCCACCAACCCCAGCCCGTACATGTACTTCTTCCGCATCCCGCACCCCGACGGCAGCGCCTACGACATCGTCGGCTCGAGCCCGGAGGCCCTCGTCAAGGTCACCGGCCGCCGTGTCATCACCCACCCGATCGCCGGGTCGCGGCCGCGCGGCAAGACCCCCGAGGACGACGTACGGCTGGCCGAGGAGCTGCTCGCCGACGACAAGGAGCGGGCCGAGCACCTCATGCTCGTCGACCTCTCCCGCAACGACCTCCAGCGGGTATGCCACGCCGGGACCGTCGACACCGTCGAGTTCATGACGACCCGCCGCTACAGCCACATCATGCATCTCGAGTCGACGGTGGTCGGCGACCTCCGTCCCGGCCGGTCCGCCTACGACGCCCTCGTCGCGACCTTCCCGGCGGGGACACTCAGCGGAGCGCCCAAGCCGCGGGCCATGGCGCTGATCGACGAGTACGAGGGCCTGCGGCGCGGCGTGTACGGCGGCGTGGTCGGCTACCTCGACTTCGCCGGCGACCTCGACACGGCCATCGCGATCCGCACGGCGGTGATCAAGGACGGCGTCGCGCACGTCCAGGCCGGCGCCGGCATCGTCGCGGACTCGGTTCCGCAGCTGGAGTACGAGGAGACGCAGCACAAGGCGGCGGCGGTCATCCGGGCGGTCCGAGCGGCACGAGGTATGCGTGCGCCCGTGGTCGAGGGCGCCGCCGCGGCCTGGGTCTCGTGACGGCGGGCGGGTCGTGACGACCAGTCTCACCGGCAAGCGGGCGGTCTCCGTCGCGGTGGCGGTGCCGGCCCTCGTCCTGCTCCTCGCCACTACCCGGACCTGGCTCACCGGCCGGTCGGCGGAGCCACTCCTCGGCGGCGGGGTCGTGTCGGCCACCGGTTCGCAGGTGGCGCCGGGCGTCGTCGCGTTGGCCCTCGTCTGCCTCGTCGCCCTCGTGACGACGCTCACCGGCGGCCCGGTGGTGCGCCGCGCGTCGTCCGTCGTCCTCGTCCTCGCTGCCGCCGGCGCCGTCGCCCTGACCGTCGCCCCGCTCACCGACCCGGAGCAGGCGCTCGGCCGCGTCGCCGCCTCAGGACTGGGCCGGACCGGGGTCGTCCGCACGACGGCCGAGGTGTCCGCGTGGGCGTGGACCGCCCTGGTGGCCGGCGTCCTGCTCTTCCTCGCCAGCCTGCTCGCCGCCGTCGCCGCAGGCCGGTGGTCCGGGCTGTCCAGCCGGTTCGAGGTGCCGGTCGACGAGAGCGGCGAGCCGGAGTCGGCCGGGGAGCGGGAGCCGACCCCGGCCGAGAGCGGGCGCGGCACCCACCGCACCACGTGGGACGAGCTCAGCGAGGGTCGTGACCCGACCGTCGAGCCGGCGGACCCGCATACCCCGTCGTCCGCGCTCGACCAGGGCTCCGACCAGCCAGGTCACTCCCCGACCGGCCCCTGACCTGACACAATGGCGCGACTCGCCACCGCGAGGTCCACCCGCCAGGTCTGCCGTGCCGACGTGAAGGAACGACCACCATGACCCAGCCCACCTCCGGAGTCGAGCACGGCGACGAGGAGCACGACAGCGAGGGCCACAGCATCGCGGCCTGGACCGCCGTCGCGATCATCCTGGTCGGGTCCCTCGTCATGTCGCTGGCCGTCGTGTTCCCCTCGATGCTGTGGTTCGTCGTCGGGGCGATCATCGTCGTCGTCGGCGCCATCGCCGGCAAGGTCCTGGCGATGGCGGGATACGGCGCCAAGGCCAGCACGTACCAGGCCGCGCACCGTGGCGGTACGCGCGGCGCCGAGCTGCCGGGTCGTACCCAGACCGACAGCGGGACCCAGTAACCGCCCACGTCGGCTCATGCGAGGCGTCCCCCCGAAGCGCCCTCGCTCGCACTATCGTCATCGTGTCGCGTCCTAGGGGGCGCTGAACCAGCCGTAGCACCTAGCGAACTGCACGTTCAGAGAGAGGCTCGACCATGTCATCCGGATCCACTCCGCCCCCCGGCGACGACGACCGCCCCGACCCGACGAGCAACCCCGAGCAGCCGGCCGAGGGTTACGGGTCCCCGCCGCCTCCCCCTCCCCAGTACGGGTCGACCGAGCAGCCGCCGCCCGCCGCCGCACCGCAGCCCGGATACGGCCAGGCCCCCCCGCCGCCCCCGCCCGCCTACGGCGAGCAGCCGCCGCCCGCCGGGTACGGCGCCCCTCCGCCCACCGACGGTGGCTACGCGCCGCCGCCACCGCCGCCCGCATACGGCGAGCAGGGCTACGGCGCCGCGCCCGCCTACACCGGCCCGTACGAGCAGGCCTCCACGGTGGGCACGCTCGCGCAGTGGCCGCAGCGGGCCCTCGGCTGGGTGATCGACTTCATCGCCCTCGCGATCCCCGGCTGGATCCTCTACGCCATCGGTGCTCCCAAGACCGAGATCGTCGGCACCACCGTGACCTCGACCCCGCCGAACTTCTTCTACTGGCTCGGCGTGCTCTACTTCCTCGCCGTGTGGACCTACAACCGCTGGTACCGCGGCGGCACCACCGGCTACACCATCGGCCGCGGCGTGGCCGGCTGCAAGCTGGTCAAAGAGTCGACCGGCGAGACGATCGGGATGGGCATGGCGTTCGTCCGCGACATCGCCCACATCGTCGACAGCATCATCTGCTACGTCGGCTGGCTGTTCCCACTGTGGGACACCAAGCGCCAGACCATCGCCGACAAGATCATGAGCACCGTGGTCCTGGCGCAGCCGCAGTCGAAGAGCTGACGACGGAGACCAGCTCGACGCTCACCGCGCCCGGACCCGCCACGGCGGTCCGGGCGCGGCGCGTTCGTGTCGCCGCCTGGCTGGGCGGCGGGGTGGTCGCCGGCGCCGCGGTCGGCTGGCTGCACCACACCGGCGGGTATGCGGTCGCGCCGGGCGGTCTGCTGACCTGCCCGCTGCACGCCACGACCGGGCTGTGGTGCCCCTTCTGCGGCGGGCTTCGGTGTGTCGCCGCGCTCAGCCACGGCGACCTCGCGGCGGCGGCCTCGTTCAACGTGGTCGTCCTCGTCCTCATCCCGGTGCTCGCGCTCTGGTGGGTGCTCGGCACCCGCGCCGCGTGGGCGGGCCGGCCGCACCCGTGGCCCCGACTGGACAACCGGGCGTGGCTGGTCCTCGGGGCGGCCCTGGTGGCCTTCATGATCTGGCGCAACCTCCCCGCACTCCCGTTCGCGGACTTCCTCGCCCCGCTGACCCAGCACCGTCCGCCCCGGCCACTCGGCTCGACGCTGAGTCAAGAGACTCGACGCACTGTGTAAGGGGAGTCGAGTCGCTTGACTCAGCGTCGAGCCGAAGGGGCAGCGCTGTGGGCTGGTGGCCACTCGGACGCCGTCCGCCGAACTCCCGCGCGACACGTAGCCTTGGGTCGTGCCCGACGTGACCCGCAGCGTGCTGGACGACATCGTCGCCGGCGTCCGGGAGGACCTCGCGCCACGGATGGCCGCCGTCTCCGAGGCCGAGCTGGAGCGCCGCGCCGCGGCCGCACCGCCCGCGCTGGACGCCGAGGCCGCCCTCCGGTCGCAACCCGGCATGGCGGTGATCGCCGAGGTCAAGCGGTCCAGCCCCAGCAAGGGTGCCCTGGCCGACATCGCCGACCCGGCCGCGCTCGCCGCGGAGTACGCCACGGGCGGTGCCACCGTCGTCAGCGTCCTCACCGAGCCCCGCCGGTTCTCGGGCAGCCTCGACGACCTCGCCGCGGTCCGCAGCCGGGTCGACATCCCCTTGCTGCGCAAGGACTTCCTCGTCACCCGGTACCAGCTCACCGAGGCGCGCGCCTGGGGCGCCGACGTCGTCCTGCTCATCGTCGCCTCCCTGGACCAGCGCGACCTCGTCGACCTCCGGGAGCACGCCGAGTCGCTCGGGATGACCGCGCTCGTCGAGGTCCACGACGAGGAGGAGACCCGCCGCGCCGTCGACGGCGGCGCCTCCGTCATCGGCGTCAACGCCCGCGACCTGCGCACCCTCGAGGTCGACCGAACGGTCTTCGCCCGGCTCCGACGGCACATCCCCGACGACATCGTCACCATCGCCGAGTCCGGCGTTCGTGGCGTCGACGACGTTCGCGAGTATGCGGTGGCCGGCGCCCACGGCGTCCTCGTCGGCGAGGCGCTGGTCACCGGCGGCGACCCGGCCGGCGCGGTCCGCGACTTCGCGGCGGTCGGGGTCCGCGCCACGCCCGGAACTCGCTCGACACGCACGGTGCGCGCGTGACCACCGGCCGGTTCGGGAAGTTCGGCGGCCGGTTCGTCCCCGAGGCGCTGATCCCCGCTCTGGAGCAGCTCGACGAGGTCCGTCTCAAGGCCATGGTCGACCCCGAGTTCGTCGGCGAGCTGGAGCGGCTGCACCGGACCTATACCGGGCGGCCGAGCATCATCACCGAGGTCCCCCGGTTCGCCGAGCACGCCGGGGGAGCGCGGGTCATCCTCAAGCGCGAGGACCTCAACCACACGGGGTCCCACAAGATCAACAACGTCCTCGGCCAGGCCCTGCTGACCAGGCGGATGGGCAAGTCGCGCGTCATCGCCGAGACCGGCGCTGGCCAGCACGGTGTCGCCACCGCGACCGCGGCCGCCCTGCTCGGGCTCGACTGCACCGTGTACATGGGCAAGGTCGACACCGAGCGGCAGGCCCTCAACGTGGCCCGAATGCGGCTGCTCGGCGCCGAGGTCGTCCCCGTGACCACCGGCAGCCAGACGCTCAAGGACGCCGTCAACGAGGCACTGCGCGACTGGGTCGCCTCCGTCGACGACACCCACTACGTCCTCGGCACCGTGACCGGCCCGCACCCGTTCCCGGAGATGGTCCGCGACTTCCACCGCATCATCGGCATCGAGGCCCGCGCCCAGGTGCTCGACCTCGTCGGCCGGCTGCCGGACGTCGTCCTGGCCTGCGTCGGCGGCGGGTCCAACGCGATGGGCATCTTCCACCGCTTCATCGACGACAGCGGTGTGCGGCTGGTCGGGCTCGAGGCCGGGGGAGAGGGTCTGGCCTCGGGGCGGCACGCGTCCCGCTTCGCCTCCGGCGTCCCCGGCGTCCTCCACGGGGCGTTCACCTACGTCATGCAGGACGACGACGGCCAGACCGTCGAGTCGCACTCCGTGTCCGCGGGCCTCGACTACCCGAGCGTCGGTCCCGAGCACGCATACCTGCTGGAGAGCGGGCGCGCGGAGTACCGGTCGATCACCGACGAGCAGGCCATGGAGGCGTTCCGGCTGCTCTGCCAGACGGAGGGCATCATCCCCGCCATCGAGTCCAGCCACGCGCTGGCCGGCGCGATGGAGGTCGGCCAGGAGCTCGGCCGCGACGCGGTCCTGCTGGTCAACCTCTCCGGCCGCGGCGACAAGGACGTCCACACCGCCGCGACGTGGTTCGGGCTGCTGGACGGCGAGGCGCCGGCCGAGGAACCGCACGCCAAGGGGATGGGGGTGCAGGCGTGAACGTCCAGGACACCCTCGAGGCCTGCCGGGCCGAGGGCCGGGCCGCCCTCGTCGGGTACCTACCGGTCGGCTACCCCGACGTCCCCGACGTCGATCGCCGCGATGACCGCCATGGTCGAGGCCGGTGTCGACATCGTCGAGGTGGGGCTGCCCTACAGCGACCCGCTCATGGACGGTCCCGTCATCCAGCGTGCCGCCGAGGGGGCCCTGACCGCTGGTACCCGGGTCGACGACGTCTTCCTCGCCTGCCGGGCGCTCGCCGACCTCGGCACCCCGGCCCTGGTCATGACCTACTGGAACCCGGTCCTGCGCCGCGGCGTCGACGCCTTCGCCCGTGCCCTCGCGGCGAGTGGCGCGGCCGGCCTGATCACCCCAGACCTCATTCCCGACGAGGCGGCCGACTGGATCGCCGCGTCCGACGCGTACGGCCTCGACCGCGTCTTCCTCGTCGCCCCCAGCTCGACCCGCGAGCGCCTCGTCAACGCGACGGCGGCCAGCCGCGGGTTCGTCTACGCCGCCTCGCTCATGGGAGTGACCGGCACCCGCGAGAGTGTCGGCTCCGCCGCCGAGTCGCTGGTCGCCCGCACCCGCGAGGTCACCGACCTCCCGGTATGCGTCGGCATCGGGGTGTCCAACGGCGACCAGGCCGCCGCCGTGGGCGGGTTCGCCGACGGGGTCATCGTGGGGTCCGCCCTGGTGCGTACGCTCGTCGAGGCCACCACCCCCGACGAGGGCATCGCCCGGCTTCGAGACCTCGTCGCCGACCTCGCCGCCGGGGTCCGGCGTAGCCGCGAGAGGGTCACGACGTCATGATGCTCACCGCCCTGCCCCTGGAGATCCCGAGCCCCACGACGGGGGTCTGGAACCTCGGGCCGCTGCCCATCCGCGCCTACGCCATGTGCATCCTCGCGGGCATCGTCGTCGCGATCTGGATCACCCAGCGCCGACTGGCCACCCGCGGCGGCACACCGGGGCAGGTCCTCGACATCTCGGCGTGGGCGGTCCCGTTCGGCATCGTCGGCGGCCGGATCTACCACCTCATCACCTCGCCGCAGGCCTACTTCGGCGAGGGCGGCAACCCGTGGAACGCGTTCAAGGTGTGGGAGGGCGGCCTCGGCATCTGGGGGGCCATCGCCCTCGGCGCGCTCGGCGCGTACATCGGCTGCCGCCGCGCCGGTGTGAGGTTCCTCGACTTCGTCGACTCCGCGGCGCCCGGCATCCTCGTGGCGCAGGCCCTCGGACGGTTCGGCAACTACTTCAACAACGAGATCCACGGGGCGCCGACCGACCTGCCCTGGGGTCTCAGGATCTACGAGTGGGACCCGTTGGCCGGCCACGCGGTGGTCGACGCCAACGGCAACCCCGTGGTGCTCGGGGTCTTCCACCCGACCTTCCTCTACGAGGCCATCTTCTGCGTCCTGCTCGCCGGGCTGCTGGTCTGGCTGGACCGCCGGTACGACTTCCGCCGCGGCCAGATCTTCGCGCTCTACATCGCGGGCTACCCGGTCGGGCGCGGCGTCATCGAGTTCATGCGGACCGACGACGCGAACCACATCTTCGGACTGCGGGTCAACTCCTGGGTCTCGATCCTCGTCTTCCTTCTCGGCGTGGGGCTCTTCTTCTGGTACGGCCGACGGCCGCAGGAGCCCGAACCGGAGCCCGAGACCAGCCCCGAAACGCCCGTCAACCAGGCAGAGTCTCAACATTCGGAATGAGATGTCCCGGAATATAGGACGCTTGACGCGACCGATATCCTGACCCCGCACTGGCCGACGCCGCCCAGCCGCACCTGACGCCGACCGCACGTGTCACCCACCCGACGGCCGGCGCCATCTGCCCGAAGTCACTGGTTGGTCGTGAGACCGACAGCAACGTCAGGACGGTGACATGACCGCAACCGCCTCCCGGACCGCACCGGAGCGTCCCCGCCACCTCTTCTCGGCCCAGCCGGACGATGTCGGCCTCTACCGCTCGGAGAACGAGCACGACGCCTGCGGGGTGGCCATGGTCGCCACGATGCGCGGCAGCGCCGGCCACGACATCATCGAGCACGCGCTGACCGCCCTGCGCAACCTCGACCATCGCGGTGCCACCGGCGCGGACCCCCTGGTCGGCGACGGCGCAGGCATCCTCAGCCAGGTCCCGGACGCCTTCCTCCGCGAGGTCGTCGAGTTCCCGCTGCCCGGCGCCGGCGCATACGCCGTCGGCATGGCCTTCCTCCCCGTCGACGAGGCCGAGCGAGCTGCCACGGTGGAGGCGATCGAGCGGATCGCCGCCGAGGAGTCGCTCACCGTCCTCGGCTGGCGTGACGTGCCGATCTCGGCCGACATCATCGGCGAGGTCGCCCGCGAGTGCATGCCGCACTTCGCCCAGCTGTTCGTCTCCTCGGCCGTCGGCCGGCAGAACTACATCGGCCTCGACCGGTTCGCGTTCTGTCTCCGCAAGCGGGCCGAGCTCGAGACCGATGCCTACTTCGCGTCCCTGTCCTCGCGCACCCTGGTCTACAAGGGGATGCTGACGACCGCCCAGCTCGAGCCGTTCTTCCCGGACCTCTCGCACCGCTCCTTCGAGTCGGAGCTGGCTCTCGTCCACTCCCGGTTCTCGACGAACACCTTCCCGTCCTGGCCGCGCTCGCACCCGTACCGGTTCATCGCCCACAACGGCGAGATCAACACCGTCAAGGGCAACCGCAACTGGATGAGCGCGCGCGAGAGCCAGCTGACGTCCGACATCATCCCCGGCGACCTCGACCGGCTCTTCCCGATCTGCACCCCCGGCGCCCCCGACTCGGCGTCCTTCGACGAGGTGCTCGAGCTGCTCCACCTCGGCGGCCGCTCGCTGCCCCACGCGGTGCTGATGATGATCCCGGAGGCCTGGGAGAACCACACCGACATGGACCCCGCCCGGCGGGCGTTCTACGAGTTCCACTCGACGTTCATGGAGCCGTGGGACGGCCCCGCCTGCGTCGCCTTCACCGACGGCACGCTCATCGGCGCCGTCCTCGACCGCAACGGCCTGCGGCCGGGCCGGTATGCGGTGACCGACGACGGGCTCGTCGTGCTCGCCTCCGAGTCGGGTGTCCTCGACCTCGACCCCGCCAAGGTGGTCAAGCGCGGCCGGCTCCAGCCCGGTCGGATGTTCCTCGTCGACACCGAGCACGGCCGGATCATCGGCGACGAGGAGATCAAGTCCTCGCTCGCGTCGCAGCACCCCTACGACGAATGGCTGCACGCCGGCCTGCTCGAGCTGCCGGACCTGCCCGAGCGTGAGCACGTCATGCACACCGCCTCGTCGGTGGCGCGGCGTCAGCAGACCTTCGGCTACACCCAGGAGGAGCTGCGCATCCTTCTCACCCCGATGGCCAAGAGCGGCGGCGAGGCGCTCGGCTCGATGGGCACCGACAGCCCCATCGCCGTGCTCTCCAGCCGGCCGCGGCTGCTGTTCGACTACTTCACCCAGCTGTTCGCGCAGGTCACGAACCCGCCGCTCGACGCCATCCGCGAGGAGCTCGTCACCTCGCTCGGCATGACCATCGGCCCCGAGGGCAACGCCCTGTCGGTCTCCCCGGCCCACGCGCGCCAGCTGGTCCTGCCGTTCCCGGTCATCGACAACGACCAGCTGGCCAAGATCGTCCACATCAACGCCGACGGCAACCTGCCGGGGTATGCGACGCACGTCGTCCGCGGTCTCTACGAGGTCAACGGCGGCGCGGAGGCGATGCATGCGCGGCTCGAGGAGATCTTCGTCGAGGTGTCCGAGGCGATCCGCCGGGGCGCCCGGTTCGTCGTGCTCTCCGACCGTGACTCCGGTCGCGACCTCGCCCCGATCCCGTCGCTGCTGCTCACCTCCGCGGTGCACCACCACCTGATCCGCGAGAAGACCCGCACCCGGGTCGGTCTGCTCGTGGAGGCCGGCGACGTCCGCGAGGTCCACCACGTCGCGCTGCTCGTCGGCTTCGGCGCCGCCGCGATCAACCCCTACCTCGCGATGGAGTCCGTCGAGGACCTCATCCGCTCCGGCACCATCACCGGGGTCGACTCGGAGAAGGCGGTCGCCAACCTCATCAAGGCCCTGGGCAAAGGCGTCCTCAAGGTGATGTCGAAGATGGGCATCTCCACCGTGGCGTCGTACCACGGCGCCCAGGTGTTCGAGGCGATCGGCCTGTCGCAGCAGCTCGTCGACCGCTACTTCACGGGCACGACGTCCCAGCTCGGCGGCGTCGACCTCGAGGTGGTCGCCGAGGAGGTCGCCGCCCGTCACGCCGTCGCCTACCCGCGCGAGGGCATCCACCCCGCCCACCGCAAGCTGTGGGTCGGCGGGGAGTACCAGTGGCGCCGCGAGGGCGAGCCGCACCTGTTCGACCCGGAGACGGTGTTCCGGCTCCAGCACGCGACGAGGGCCCGCCGGTACGACATCTTCAAGCAGTACACGTCCCGGGTCGACGAGCAGTCGGAGCGGCTGATGACGCTGCGCGGGCTGTTCGAGTTCGCGCCCGGCGACGAGACCGGCCGCCCCGCGATCTCGGTCGAGGAGGTCGAGCCGGTCAGCGAGATCGTCAAACGGTTCAGCACCGGGGCGATGAGCTACGGCTCGATCAGTCTCGAGGCGCACCAGACGCTGGCCATCGCGATGAACCGGCTGGGCGCCAAATCCAACACCGGCGAGGGCGGGGAGGACGAGGAGCGGCTGCTCGACCCGGCTCGCCGGTCGGCGATCAAGCAGGTCGCCTCCGGCCGGTTCGGCGTGACCAGCCTCTACCTCACCGAGTCCGACGACATCCAGATCAAGATGGCGCAGGGCGCGAAGCCGGGGGAGGGCGGCCAGCTACCCGGCCCCAAGGTCTACCCGTGGATCGCCAAGACCCGGCACTCCACCCCGGGGGTGGGCCTGATCTCACCGCCGCCGCACCACGACATCTACTCGATCGAGGACCTGGCGCAGCTGATCCACGACCTCAAGAACGCCAACCCACGGGCGCGGATCCACGTCAAGCTGGTCTCCGAGATCGGCGTGGGGACGGTCGCCGCCGGCGTCTCCAAGGCGCACGCCGACGTGGTCCTCATCTCCGGCCACGACGGCGGCACCGGCGCCTCGCCGCTCACCTCGCTCAAGCACGCTGGGGCGCCGTGGGAGCTCGGGCTCGCCGAGACCCAGCAGACGCTGCGGCTCAACGGCCTGCGCGACCGGATCGTCGTGCAGACCGACGGTCAGCTGAAGACCGGCCGCGACGTCGTCATCGCCGCGCTGCTCGGCGCGGAGGAGTTCGGCTTCGCCACGGCGCCGCTGGTCGTCTCCGGCTGCATCATGATGCGGGTCTGTCACCTCGACACCTGCCCCGTCGGCGTCGCGACGCAGAACCCCGAGCTGCGGGCCCGGTTCTCGGGTCAGCCCGAGTTCGTCGAGACGTTCTTCGAGTACATCGCCGAGGAGGTCCGCGAGCACCTGGCCGCCCTCGGTTTCCGCACCCTCGCGGAGGCCATCGGCCACGTCGACTCGCTGCACACCGACCGGGCCGTCGAGCACTGGAAGGCCGCGGGTCTGGACCTCACCCCGGTCCTCACGCAGGTCGAGGACCCCACCGGCGGCACCGCGTACCAGAGCACGGGTCAGGACCACGGGCTGGAGAAGGCGCTCGACCACCAGCTCATCGCCCTCTCCCAGGGCGCCCTCCACGAGGGCGAGCGGGTCCGCGCCGAGGTGGCGATCCGCAACGTCAACCGCACCGTCGGGACGATGCTCGGGCACGAGGTGACGAAGCTGCACCCGCACGGCCTGCCCGACGGGACCATCGAGCTCACCCTCACCGGGTCCAGCGGCCAGTCCTTCGGGGCGTTCGTCCCGGCCGGCGTGACGCTGGTGCTGCAGGGCGACGCGAACGACTATGTCGGCAAGGGCCTCTCCGGTGGGCGGCTCGTGGTCCGGCCGGACCGGTCCGCACCGCTCACCGCCGAGCACAACGTCATCGCCGGCAACGTCGTGGCCTACGGCGCGACCACCGGCGAGATCTTCCTGCGCGGGTACGCGGGCGAGCGGTTCTGCGTGCGCAACTCCGGGGCGGCCGCCGTCGTCGAGGGGGTCGGTGACCACGGCTGCGAGTACATGACCGGTGGGACGGTGGTCGTCCTCGGGCCGACCGGTCGCAACTTCGCGGCCGGCATGTCCGGCGGTCTGGCCTACGTCCTCGACCTGCGGCCGGAGCTGGTCAACCCCGAGCTCGTCGACCTGGTCCCGCTGCGCGACGACGACGAGAAGCTTCTGCGCGGCCTGCTCGAGTCGCACCGCGACTGGACCGAGTCACCCGTCGCCGAACGGCTGCTCGACTCCTGGGCCGAGAGCAAGAGCCGGTTCACGGTCGTGCTGCCGCGCGACTACCAGCGTGTCCTCGACGTCCGCACCAAGGCCGAGGCCGAAGGCCTCGACCTCGACGGTGCCGAGGTCTGGGAGCGGATCATGGAGGCGTCCCGTGGCTGACCCGCAAGGCTTCCTCAAGGTCCGCGAGCGGGAGCTCCCGACGCGGCGTCCCGTCCCGGTCCGCATCAAGGACTGGCGCGAGGTCTACCAGGAGCAGGAGCTCGGGCAGCTCCAGCGCCAGGCCGGCCGATGCATGGACTGCGGAATCCCGTTCTGCCACAACGGTTGTCCCCTCGGGAACCTCATTCCCGAGTGGAACGACCTCGCGTGGCGGGGCGACTGGGCCGAGGCCATCGAGCGGCTCCACGCGACGAACAACTTCCCCGAGTTCACCGGCCGGTTGTGCCCGGCGCCGTGCGAGACCGCCTGCGTCCTCGGCATCAACCAGCCAGCGGTGACCATCAAGCAGGTCGAGGTCACCACGATCGAGCAGGCCTTCGACGCGGGGGCCGTCACGCCGCAGCCGCCGGAGCGCCTGTCCGGCAAGACGGTCGCCGTCATCGGGTCCGGGCCCGCCGGTCTCGCCGCGGCGCAACAGCTGACCCGCGCCGGGCATACCGTCGCCGTCTACGAGCGCGGGGAGAAGCCGGGCGGTCTGCTGCGCTACGGGATCCCCGAGTTCAAGATGGAGAAGGCCGTCCTCGACCGGCGGCTGGCGCAGATGGAGGCCGAGGGCACCCGGTTCCGGAGCGGCGTCGACGTCGGCGACGAGATCACCGGGCAGCAGCTGGTCGACCGCTACGACGCCGTCGTCCTCGCCATCGGCGCGACGGTGGCCCGCGACCTGCCGGTTCCCGGGCGCGAGCTCGACGGCGTCCATCAGGCCATGGAGTACCTGCCCCAGGGCAACCTCGCCGCGCTCGGCCGCAGCGTCCCCGACCAGATCCTCGCCACCGACCTCGACGTCGTCATCATCGGCGGCGGCGACACCGGCGCCGACTGCCTCGGCACCGCACACCGGCAGCGCGCGCGGTCGGTCACGCAGCTGGAGATCATGCCGCGTCCCACGGAGGAGCGGCCCTCGTCGCAGCCCTGGCCGACGTACCCGATGACCTACCGCATCTCCAGTGCCCACGAGGAGGGCGGCAACCGCGTCTACGCCGTCAACACCCAACGGTTCCTCGGCGACGACAACGGCCGCGTGCGGGCGCTGAAGCTGGTCGAGGTCGAGATGCGCGGCGGCCGGTTCGAGCCGGTCGAGGGGAGCGAGAGGGAGATCCCGGCGCAGCTGGTCCTGCTGGCCATGGGTTTCCTCGGACCCGAGAAGAAGGGCCTGCTCGAGCAGCTCGGTGTCGACCTCGACGAGCGCTCGAACGTCAAGCGCGACAAGCACTTCATGTCGTCCGTCCCTGGGGTCTTCGTGGCCGGCGACGCGGGGCGCGGGCAGTCCCTCATCGTCTGGGCCATCGCCGAGGGCCGGGCCGCCGCGAACGGCGTCGACGCCTACCTCACCGGGTCCAGCCAGCTGCCCCGGCCGATCAACCCGACGGACCGTCCGCTGCTCGTCTGAGCGGTCCGGCGGGGTCCTCGCCGAGCCCTGCTCAGGTGGTGGGACGGGCCTCGGTGCGAGAAGGCGTACTCAGGCGTAGGTCATAGGGTTCCGCGTATGCGCCGCGCCAAGATCGTCTGCACGCTGGGCCCCGCGACGTCCTCGCCGGAGCAGGTCCTCGCGCTCGTCGAGGCGGGCATGGACATCGCCCGGCTGAACCTCTCGCACGGTGAGTACGCCGTGCACGAGGGCGTCTACCGCTCGGTCCGGGCGGCCAGCGACACGACCGGTCGGGCCGTCGGCATCCTCGTCGACCTCCAGGGTCCCAAGATCCGTACCGGACGGTTCGCGAACGGGCCGATCAGCCTCGCCCCCGGCGACCGGTTCACCATCACCACCGACGACGTGCCCGGCGACCAGCAGCGGGTCAGCACGACCTACAAGGGCATGCCCGGAGACGTGCACCCCGGCGACCTCCTGCTCATCGACGACGGGAAGGTGAGCCTCCGCGCCGTCGAGGTGACCGCGACCGACATCGTCACGGAGGCGATCGAGGGCGGCGTCATCTCGAACAACAAGGGCATCAACCTGCCCGGCGTCGCGGTGAGCGTCCCGGCCATGTCCGAGAAGGACATCGACGACCTGCGCTGGGCGCTGAAGCTCGGCGTCGATCTCATCGCGCTGTCGTTCGTGCGGTCCGCGTCCGACCTGGTCGACGTGCACCGGATCATGGACGAGGAGGGCAAGCGTCTGCCCGTCATCGCGAAGATCGAGAAGCCGCAGGCGGTCGACAACCTCCGCGAGATCATCGACGCGTTCGACGGCGTCATGGTGGCGCGCGGCGACCTCGGGGTCGAGCTCCCGCTCGAGGACGTGCCGCTCGTGCAGAAGACGGCCGTCGAGATCGCGCGCCAGATGGCCAAGCCGGTGATCGTCGCGACCCAGGTGCTCGAGTCGATGATCGAGAACTCGCGCCCCACGCGCGCCGAGACCAGCGACTGCGCCAACGCCGTTCTCGACGGCGCCGACGCGATCATGCTCTCCGGCGAGACGAGCGTGGGCGCCTGGCCGATCCAGGCGGTCCGAACCATGGCCCGCATCATCGAGGCCACCGAGGACCACGGGCTCGAGCGGATCCACCCGCTCGGCACCCGGCCGCATACGACCGGCGGCGCGGTCACGTGGGCGGCGGTCGAGGTCGGTGAGCTGCTCGGCGTGAAGTACCTCGTGACCTTCACCCAGTCCGGCGACTCCGCCAAACGGCTGTCGCGGCTGCGGTCCCAGCTGCCGATGCTCGCCTTCACGCCGATCGCCGCCACCCGTTCGCAGCTCGCGCTGGTGTGGGGGATCGAGACGTTCATCGTGCCGATGGCCAGGCATACCGACCAGATGGCGCTCGAGGTCGACAAGGAGCTGCTCGACTCCGGACGCTGCCAGGAGGGCGACCGCGTCATCATCGTCGCGGGCTCGCCCCCGGGAATCCCCGGCTCCACCAACGCGTTGCGCGTGCACAACATCGGTGACGCGAAGAACAAGGTGGCGCCGGCGTACGAGGACTTCGCGGTCTACTGAGGTCCGTCAGCCTCGGTATGCTGCTGGCGCGCTCCTCGGAGCGCCCCGCCGGGGTGGTGGAATGGCAGACACGGGGCACTCAAAATGCTCTGGCCGCAAGGCTGTGCGGGTTCGAGTCCCGCTCCCGGCACTCGCAGGGATACGCCCGACGGCCGCTACGGTGACGGGCTGACCGGACCGGTCTGCAGGTGCTGCTCGCGGTAGAGCATCGAGTGGCAGACACCGAGCAGCACGACGTTGACGAGCACCCGGCCGACCCCCAGCCACGGCTCGTCCAGGAGCTCGAAGAACTGCACCACGAGCAGCTCCAGGGTGAGGGCCAGCGCGAAGATCTGGAGCGACCGCTCCCGCTGCCCCCGGTAGTAGAGGACCGTCGCGACCACGCCCATCGCGAACACCAGCCAGGCCGCCCCGGCCCAGACACCCGCGAACGTCGAGGGGTTGTCGACCAGCTCCTGCGTCGGTTTGACGACGGACAGCAGGATGACGATCTGGAACAGCACGACGCCCGTGCGCTGGAGCAATGAAAGCCGGGCCAGACCGATGGCGCGCCGCCGGGTCCATACGTACATGCGGTTGACCCGGCCGACGGCGATCGGTTCGCGGTTCACGTCCTCGAGCAGGCGGACCAGCGGGTCGCGCAGCGGCTCGGTGGGGGAGGCGGCCGCGAGCATCCGCCGCATCTCCGTCGCCTCGTACGCGTCGAGGTTGTCGGCGGCCATCTCCTGCATCATCTTCAGGGAGTTGACGACGAGCTCACGGTCCGAGAGCGCGCGCCGGCGGACGAGGAACGCGCTGACGACGTAGACCAGGACGATGAACAGGTACATCACCGCGGCGGCGGGCTTGAAGAAGTAGTTGTTGTCCTGCGTGAGGAACTTGCCGACCTCGTCGATGAACAGCCCGAACCCGATGCCCGCGAAGAGGGACGCGAACCACCGTGACGACCGCCCCAGCAGGAGCATGAACATCACCATCGCGGCGAGCATGAACACGCCGCCGAAGAGGACGTGGGCGACGTGCAGCCCGCTGGCGCCGCCGATCTGCGGGAAGCCCGTCAGCTGGAGGTACAGCCGCGTGACCGTGATCGTGACCACGGTCGCGACGAGGAAGAGCTCGACGTGTCCGGCGCCCTCGGCGTCGCGGATCGGGCCCCACTGGCGAGGGTTCGGCGGCGTGGGCTCGGCGGTCTTCGGGGTGGGGTCGACCGGCTCATCCCGCGCGGGCTCCCCGGCATCCCTGCGCATGAGAAGGATGGTCGCACACCGATAGGCTTCCGGTCATGAGCGATAAGCCCACTCCGGCAGCGCCGAAGAAGGCCGCGACCACCAAGGCCGCGGCCACGCCGACGGCGGCTGCTCCGGAGTCGGTGCCGACCGCTCCGGAGCCGGGGCCGGTCCCGGCGGACAGCTCACCCGACGGCGCCACCGGCGGTGGCGGGCTGCGCATCGTCGTGGCCGAGGACGAGGCCCTGATCCGGCTCGACCTCGCCGAGATGCTCGGGGAGCTGGGCTACGACGTCGTGGGCCAGGCGAGCGACGGCGAGCAGGCCGTGGCGCTGGTCAACGAGCACAAGCCCGATGTCGTCATCATGGACGTCAAGATGCCGGTCCTCGACGGGCTCAGCGCGGCCGAGCAGATCGGCAAGGAACGCATCGCGCCGGTCATCATGCTCACCGCGTTCAGCCAGAAGGAGCTCGTGGAGCGCGCGCGCGACGCCGGCGTGATGGCCTACATCGTCAAGCCGTTCACCCAGGCGGACCTGGCGCCGGCCGTCGACATCGCGACCTCTCGGTGGGCCGAGCTCAAGGCACTCGAGTCCGAGATCGCCGACCTCGGCGAGCGGCTCGAGACGCGCAAGGCCGTCGACCGCGCCAAGGGCATCCTCATGACGCGGCTCAAGCTGTCCGAGGCTGACGCGTTCCGCTGGATCCAGAAGACGGCGATGGACCGGCGACTCGGTATGCGTGAGGTCGCCGAGGCGGTCATCGCTCAGATGCCGGCCAGCAAGTAGGTGTCGGGCCGCCCGTAGCGGGTGGGTCGCCCTCGCCTTTCGTCCGTCGGATCGGGGGTATGCCTCGCGCCGCAGACCATCCGCGCCTCCGCAAGCTCCGGCGCTTCCCCCGCAAGCGGGAGGTGCCCCCACCGCCAAGCCCGCCATGCTGCGCGAGGCATACCCCCGCTCCTCCTTTGCCGTCCCGAGCGCCTATCAACCGCGGAGGACCGCCACCAACTGGGTCAGCAACGGGGCCACTACTAGCGCGGGCAGCATGTTGCCTACGGGGACTTCGCGGATCCTTAGCAGGCGCAGGCCGATCCCGGCGAGCATCAGGCCGCCGGTGGCCGTGAGCGCCGCGATATGGGCTTCTGGGAGCACCGAGCCGAGCTGTACCCCGACGACGGTCAGCGCCCCCTGGATCACCCCCACGGACAGCGCTGAGAGCAGGACGCCGATCCCGAACGTCGACGCGAAGGCCAGGGCCGCGAAGCCGTCCAGCACCGACTTCAGGGTCAGCTGCTCGATGCCGCGACCGAGCCCGTCGGAGAGGCTGCCGAGGATGGTCAGCGGGCCGACGCAGAACAGCAGCGACGCGGTCAGCCACCCCTCGATGAAGCGTTCTCGCGCGGCGTGCGCCTCGTCGGGACTCTCACCGTCCGACGACCTCATGCGTCGGGCTACGCGGGTCTGGATCGCGCCCGCGAGCCCGGACAGGCGCTCCTCGATCCGCAGCAGCGAGCCGATCACGCTGCCCACGATCAGCGAACCGAGGACGATCAGGACCGGCGCGCCCGGGCCGACAGCGCGCGCCAACGACGGGTCGGTGACGCTGACGCACGACAGCCCGGCGACGAGGAGGGTGACCAGGCCGAGGCAGTCGGTGACGACCGACCGTGTGCGCTCGGGCAGGCGGTGGCCGATCGCCATACCGAGGAGCGCCCCGATGATGACGGCCACCACGTTGATGACCGTCCCGAGGCCGGGGAATGCGGCGCGCACCCGCGCAACCCTACGGGCGGGAGGGGCAGGCCCCGTGCCGCCTCCGCCGCCAGCTCGGCGGGCGGACGACGCGCTCATCTGAGCGTTGGTGGACGCCCGGCACGACTGAGTCATGGCCTCCGGCGGACATTTTCGATCTTCCCCTTCCACGCGGAGGCGCTCGCCCCTAGAGTCGAGCAGTCGGTCACGACTCCGGTCGCCTGCGGGGAAACAGCGGCCCTAGCACATGATCATTCACGTTGTGCTGCAATCAGGAGGCTTGTGTGTCACGTCCTCAGGTCAGCGTCCGGCTGGTCGACGAGGCACACCAGGGAGACCTGGTGGACCTGTGGATGGAGAACCGCGTCGAGTCCGGGGGCGGGTCCGAGGCAGCGTTACGCGTCGCGTCACTGTCCGCGTTGACGACGGCCCTCCAGCGACCCGAGGTGAGCGCGTTCCTCGCGTTCGTCGACGACGCTCCCGTGGGGTACCTCGTCCTCAAGGACAGTCTCGCCGGCCCGCTGACCGACGCGCCGTGCACGTCGATCGACCAGCTCTTCGTGTCGGCAACCTGGCGGCGTCACGGGGTGGCGCGCCAGCTGCTCGCGGCCGCCGCGGCGCACGCCGACCGGGTTGGCGCCGAGGCCATCGTCAGCCACGTCCCGTCCCAGGTCCGTGACGCGAACCGGTTCTTCGCCCGGCTCGGCTTCTCGCCGACCGTGGTCCGCCGGGTGACGACACCGGCCGCCCTGCACCGCAAGCTCGCGTCCTCCGTCGAGGCGCCCGTACTGCGCCGGGTGGGCCTGGACGAGGTCATCCAGAGGCGCCGGTCCGCGCGCTTCCGGGCGGTACGCCAGGGCGCCGCCACCCGCGCTGCCGACGTCTGACCGAGCGCCCCCGGGCCCGTCCGGGGTGTCGGTGCCGGGGCCTAGGGTGAACGTCGTGGCACCCGCGAACCGGCTCCTTCTCCTCGACGGCCACTCGCTGGCATACCGCGCGTTCTACGCCCTGCCGGCCGAGAACTTCTCGACCAAGACGGGCCAGAACACCAACGCCGTCTACGGCTTCACGTCGATGCTCATCAACATGCTCCGCGACGAGGAGCCGACCCACATCGGGGTGGCCTTCGACCTGTCCCGGCAGACCTTCCGGCTCGAGGAGTATGCGGAGTACAAGGCCGGGCGCAGCGCCACGCCCACGGAGTTCTCCGGCCAGATCCCGCTGGTCCACGAGGTCCTCGACGCGTTGAAGATCCGCTACATCGAGGCCCCGGGCTACGAGGCCGACGACATCATCGCGACCCTCACGACCCAGGCGACCGCGGAGGGCATGGAGGTCGTCATCGTCTCGGGCGACCGCGACGTGTTCCAGCTCGTCGCCGACGACGTGACGATGGTCTACCCCGTGCGGGGCGTCTCCGACGTGTGGCGGATGGACCCGGCCGCCGTCAAGGAGCGCTACCTCGTGCCCCCGGAGCGCTACAGCGACCTCGCGGCGCTGGTCGGCGAGTCCTCCGACAACCTCCCCGGGGTGCCCGGCGTCGGACCCAAGACGGCAGCCAAGTGGATCACCACCTACGGCGACCTGCCGGGGATCGTCGCCAACATCGACAAGATCGGCGGCAAGGTCGGCGACGCCCTCCGCGAGCACCTCGACGGCGTGCTGCGCAACCGCAGGCTCAACCAGCTGGTCCGCGACGTGTCGCTGGGAGTGACCGTCGACGAGCTCGAACGCCAGACCTGGGACCGCGAGCAGGTGCACGAGGTATTCGACAGCCTGGAGTTCCGAGTTCTGCGGGAGCGGCTGTTCCAGACGCTCGACGCGGTCACCGCCGAGGCGGAGTCCGGCTTCGACGTCGACGGCGACGTGCTGTCCTCGGCGGAGGTCGCCGGCTGGCTCGACCAGCACGTCCGCGCCGGGGAGCGCACCAGCATCAACGTCGTCGGCCAATGGGCCCGAGGCACCGGCGACGTGCGGGCGCTGGCTGTCGCCACGGGCGACGGGCACGCCGCATACGTCGACGTCACCCAGCTCGACGAGCAGGGCGAGCAGGCCGTCGGCGACTGGCTGGCCGACCCGACGCGGCCCAAGGCTGTGCACGACGCCAAGGGACCGTCGCACGCTCTCGCCGCGCGCGGCTGGGACCTGGCCGGCCTGACCAGCGACACCGCGCTCGCCGCCTACCTCGTCAAGCCCGATCAGCGCGTGTTCGACCTCGCCGACCTGTCGCTGCGGATGCTGCACCGCGAGCTGAAGAACGACACCGCTCCGGGTGGCCAGGGCATGCTCGACTTCGACGGCGAGGAGGACGCGGAGGCCGGCGAGGCGATGGTCGTGGCCAGCGCGGTCCTCGAGCTGGCCGACGCCCTCGACGTCGAGCTCGACCGCACCGGCGGCACCGGCCTGTTGCGCGACGTCGAGCTTCCCCTCGTCGGAGTGCTCGCCACCATGGAGCGGTCCGGCATCGCCGTCGACGTGCCCGCGCTGGAGGCGCTGGAGAGCGACTTCGACACGCAGGTCCGGCAGGCGCAGCAGGACGCCTGGGACGCGATCGGCGACGACACGATCAACCTCGGCAGCCCGAAACAGCTCCAGGAGGTCCTCTTCGGCCGCCTCAACCTGCCGAAGACCAAGCGCACCAAGACCGGCTACACCACCGACGCCGACGCCCTCAACGAGCTCGGACGAAAGGTCGACAACCCGTTCCTCGCCTCGGTGCTCGCGTTCCGCGACGCCGCGCGGCTGCGGGTCACCGTCGAGGGTCTGCTCAAGTCGGTCGCCGAGGACCAGCGGGTCCACACGACGTACATCCAGACGATCGCCGCGACCGGCCGGCTCAGCTCCACGGACCCGAACCTGCAGAACGTCCCGATCCGCACCGAGGAGGGCCGGCGGATCCGCGAGATGTTCATCGTCGGCGAGGGCTTCGAGTCGCTGATGTCGGTGGACTACAGCCAGATCGAGATGCGCGTCATGGCCCACCTGTCCGGCGACGAGGCGCTCATCGAGGCGTTCCGGTCGGGGGAGGACCTGCACAGCTTCGTCGGGTCGAAGGTGTTCAACGTCGGGGTCGACGAGGTCACCGCGGCCCAGCGCAGCAAGATCAAGGCGATGTCCTACGGCTTGGCCTACGGGCTCAGCGCCTTCGGCCTGTCCAAGCAGCTGACGATCTCGACCAGCGAGGCGGCCGGCCTGATGGACATGTACTTCGACCGGTTCGGCGGCGTGCGCGACTACCTGCGCGAGCTCGTCGCCGAGGCCCGGGGCAACGGCTACACCGCGACCATGCTGGGCCGCCGTCGCTACCTCCCCGACCTGCTCAGCGACAACCGGCAGCGCCGCGAGATGGCCGAGCGGATGGCGCTCAACGCGCCGATCCAGGGTTCGGCCGCCGACATCATGAAGGTCGCCATGCTGGGTGTCGACCGCGCGCTCACCAGCGCGGGAGCGCAGTCGCGGATGCTCCTCCAGGTCCACGACGAGCTCGTTCTCGAGATCGCACCCGGAGAGCGCGACGACGTCGAGAAGCTGGTCCGCCACGAGATGGGCCACGCCGCCGTCATGGACGTCCCGCTCGACGTCAGCGTCGGGGTCGGCCGGTCCTGGCACGACGCCGCGCACTGAGGTGCCGGCGGAGCCAGCCCAGATCGACCTGGTCCAGCCCCGGACCGAGCGGCTGTGGCTGCGCCAGTGGCGCGACGACGACTGGGCACCCTTCGCCGCGCTCAACGCCGACCCCGAGGTGATGCGGTACTTCCCGGCGCGGCTCGACGAGCAGGAGTCCAACGCCTTCGCCTACCGGAACGCCGCGCTCCTCGAGGTCCAGGGGTACGGGCTCTGGGCCGTCGAAGTCCTGGCCACCGGAGAGTTCATCGGTTTCGTCGGGCTCAACAACCCGAAGTGGCACGCTCCGTTCACGCCGTGCACCGAGGTCGGGTGGCGGCTCGCGCGGTCGGCCTGGGGCCAGGGGTATGCGACAGAGGGCGCCCGCGCCGCGCTCACCGTGGCGTTCGGTCCCCTGGGGCTGGAGGAGGTGGTGTCCTTCACGACCATCGCCAACGCGCGCAGCCGCGCCGTCATGGAGCGGCTCGGGATGACCCGCGACCCGGCCGAGGACTTCGACCATCCGAATCTCGACCCGGACAGCCCGGTTCTCCGGCACGTGCTCTACCGCCTCGGCCGGACGAGCTGGGCCCGGTCGACCCGGCCGTCGCCCTGACCCTCAGGTCACTCGACCTGGACCCGGTCGAAGGTGAGGGTCAGCCGCTCGGCGACCACGCTGGTGTCGCCGGCCTTGAGCGTGCCGATCTCGAGCTTCGACGGCCACGCGTTCTCCAGGTGGTAGCGCGCGACCGGTGAGCCGTCGTGCGCGAAGACGACGATGGTGGCCCGCCGAGCGGTGTGGCCCGGGCCGCGGCCGTGGGCCTCCTGGACCCACTGGACGAAACGCCGGTCGGACGTCAGCCCGCGGACCAGGGTGACCGTCGCCGGCTGAGGTGGGTCGCTGGGTCGGCCCAGGCCGAACACCGAGAGCACGAGGCCGACGACGTCCATGAGGGCGACGTTGACGCCCTCGAACTCGAGGCCGAACGAGTGGCCGACGGCGCTGTCATGGTCCAGAGGCATGCGCCCAGGATCCTCTGTCCGTGACGCGGGTCAACCGTCCCGCCCGGTAGGAGCCCTCCGGCCACGTGACAGGCTGGCGCCCGTGTTCGAGGACCTCGACGGCAAGGTGGCCGTGGTGACGGGCGGCGCCCGCGGGCTGGGCCTGGAGATGGCCGACGCCCTCGCCGAGATGCGCTGTGCCGTGGCGCTGCTCGACGTCGGCGACGGCGTGGCGGCGTCAGCGGCCGAGCTGGGTGAGCGACGCGGGGTGCGGACGCTCGGCCTCCACGCCGACGTCACCGACGACGCGGCCCTGGCCACCGTCTTCGAACGGGTGACGGACGAGCTGGGTACCCCATCGGTCCTGGTCAACGCCGCTGGGGTGGCCGCCTGGTCGGAGGCGGAGGCCATGCCGGCCGCCGACTGGCGCCGGGTCATCGACATCAACCTCACCGGGGCCTTCCTCACCTGCCAGGCCTTCGCCCGGACCGTCTTCGCGGGCAACGGCTCCGGGAGCATCGTCAACGTCTCGTCGATGTCGGCGTTCGTCGTCAACGTCCCGCAGCGCCAGGCGGCCTACAACGTGTCCAAGGCCGGCGTCGACCAGCTGACGCGGTCGCTGGCGGTCGAGTGGGTCGAACGCGGGATCCGGGTGAACGCCATCTCACCCGGCTACTTCCTGTCGGACATGACCCGCCAGTTCATCGACGCGAACCCGGAGACCGGCGAGGGCTGGCGGGCTCGCGTGCCGGCCGGACGGCTCGGCGAGCCGGCCGACCTGCGGGGGCTCGTCGTGTTCCTCGCCTCCGACGTCTCGCGATACGTCGTGGGGGAGTCGGTCGTCATCGACGGCGGCTACACGCTGGTCTAGCTATCGGTCGCGGCGGCACACGAAGATCGCGGTACCCGGAACCAGCCGGCCCCGCAGCTGCGACCAGCCGGCCCAGGTCTCGAGGTTCGCCTCCGGCCACTCCGGCTCCACGACGTCGACGACCCGTAGGCCGGCCGCGACGATCTCACGGACCCGGTCGCCGAAGGTCCGATGGTGCTCCACGTAGGTCGCCTGCCCCGACGGGTCCTGCTCCACGTACGCCGTGCGGTCGAAGTAGGACTGGGTGACCCGCAGGCCCTCCTCGCCCGGGTCGTCGGGCATGGCCCACCGGAGCGGGTGGGTCGTGGAGAAGACGAACCGGCCGCCCGGCCGCAGGACCCGGGCGGCCTCGGCCATCACCCGTGCGGAGTCGGCGACGAACGGCACCACGCCGTACGCGGTGAAGACGACGTCGAAGGCCTCGTCCGGGAAGGGCAGGGCGGCTCCGTCGCACTGCACCAGGGGCACGCGCAGCCACGGCTCCGAGACCGTCGCGTTGATCCGGCGGGCCCGGTCGAGCATGCCGGCCGACACGTCCGAGGCCACCACGGCCGCCACGCCCTGACCGGCGACCCAGCGCGCGCCCTGGGCGCCGCCCGAGCCGATCTCGAGCACCCGCATACCCGTGAGGTGGCCGAGCAGGTGGGCCTCGGACTCCCGCAGTCCCTCCGGCCCCCAGGTCAGGTCGGCGTCACCGAGGAAGGTCCCGTGCTCGGTGTAGTAGTCGGCCGCCTCCGCGTCCCACCAGGCCCGGTTGGCGCGGACCGTCTCCGGCTGATCGGCGTCGCGACGGGTGACGGGGTAGGCCGTCCACACCGGTCGCTGCCCGGGCTCGGACCCGGCGGCATCCTCGCTGGTCATGGCCTCAGTCTGGCGGGCGGACGCGCTTTGACCGGCTGCTGACAGCGCCAGTAAGATGAGCCTGCACACGTGTGTGCGCCGACTACGCCTGCCCACCTTCCGGTGGCGGCGCCGGCGCCGGAACCACTCATCGCATCATCCACCATCAACTCACTGTCCACCATCGGAGTTCCTCCTACATGACTGCCAGCACGGCCACCAAGGCCGCCCCTCAGATCGCGATCAACGACATCGGCTCTGAGGAAGACCTGCTCGCCGCGATCGACGCGACGATCAAGGATTTCAACGACGGCGACATCGTCGAAGGTCGCATCGTCAAGGTCGACCGGGACGAGGTCCTGCTCGACATCGGCTACAAGACCGAGGGCGTGATCCCCTCGCGTGAGCTGTCCATCAAGCACGACGTCGACCCGGCTGACGTGGTCAAGGTCGGCGACGAGGTCGAGGCCCTCGTCCTCCAGAAGGAGGACAAGGAAGGCCGTCTGATCCTGTCCAAGAAGCGGGCTCAGTACGAGCGCGCCTGGGGCACGATCGAGAAGATCAAGGAAGAGGACGGGGTCGTCACCGGCACCGTCATCGAGGTCGTCAAGGGCGGCCTCATCCTCGACATCGGTCTCCGCGGCTTCCTCCCCGCCTCGCTCGTCGAGATGCGTCGCGTCCGCGACCTCCAGCCCTACGTGGGCAAGGAGATCGAGGCCAAGATCATCGAGCTGGACAAGAACCGCAACAACGTGGTCCTGTCCCGTCGGGCGTGGCTCGAGCAGACCCAGTCCGAGGTGCGCACGACCTTCCTCAAGGAGCTGCAGAAGGGTCAGGTCCGCACCGGCGTCGTCAGCTCGATCGTCAACTTCGGCGCGTTCGTCGACCTCGGTGGCGTCGACGGTCTCGTCCACGTGTCCGAGCTGTCCTGGAAGCACATCGACCACCCGTCCGAGGTCGTCGAGGTGGGCCAGGAGGTCACCGTCGAGGTTCTCGACGTCGACATGGACCGCGAACGGGTCTCCCTGTCGCTCAAGGCGACGCAGGAGGACCCCTGGCAGCACTTCGCCCGGACCCACGCGATCGGTCAGGTCGTGCCGGGCAAGGTCACCAAGCTCGTCCCGTTCGGTGCGTTCGTCCGCGTCGACGACGGCATCGAGGGCCTGGTCCACATCTCCGAGCTGGCCGAGCGCCACGTGGAGCTGCCGGAGCAGGTCGTGTCGGTCGGCGACGACATCTTCGTCAAGGTCATCGACATCGACCTCGAGCGTCGTCGCATCTCGCTGTCGCTGAAGCAGGCCAACGACGAGAGCGCGCCGGTCGCCGAGTTCGACCCGACGCTCTACGGCATGGCGGCGGAGTACGACGAGCAGGGCAACTACAAGTACCCCGAGGGCTTCGACCCGGAGACCAACGAGTGGCTGCCCGGCTTCGAGTCGCAGCGGGAGAAGTGGGAGAAGCAGTACGCCGAGGCGCACGCCCGGTGGGAGGCGCACAAGGCGCAGGTCGAGGCGGCGTCCAAGGCCGACGCCGAGGCCGCGTCCGGCGGCGGCGAGATGCCGACGTCGTACTCCTCCTCGACCGGCTCGACCGCCTCGGACGCGTCCGACGACGTGGCCGCGCCGCGTCCGTCGGCCGCCGAGGGCACGCTGGCGTCCGACGAGGCTCTCGCGGCACTGCGGGAGAAGCTCACGGGCAACTGACCGGTATGCACGGCCCCGCCTGACGGGTCCGCGCCGACCACACGACGAACGACCCGGAACCTCACGGTTCCGGGTCGTTCGTCGTGCTGGCGCTTCACACGGTTCCGGCGGTCCCCCGAAGGTCGCCGAGAGCCGAGTCAGCCAGGGTCAGCCGTCTGCCGTCAGCCGCACCACGGGTAGATGAACAGGCTGTCGTCACCGGCCCGGTGGTCGGCGAGCACGACACCGAGCGGCAGCGGGTCGGGCAGCGATGCGACGTCGGTGCCGGCCCGCGGGGTGACCCCGTAGGACACGGCCGCCGAGATCGGCAGACCGTCCTTGGCCACCGCGGAGAACAGCCCGATCTCCTTGAGGACCGAGATGCCGTTCCGCATGCACTGGGTGTCGGGCGCGGCGCTGGCGGACGTGACAGGAACGAGGGCCAGGCCGAGGCCCAGGGCGACCGTCGCGGAGGCGACGAGAGGTGTGCGCAGACGCATAGTGTCTCCTTCGGGGGAACCGGGAGGCGCACCCCGTCGGTGGGGTGCTCCGGTGACCTGCATTCCCTCCGAGGGGCGTTCCCGGATGCACCCTGGCGTGTCGACGGCTATCGTTTCCGCCGCGGTCACGGTTGTCGTGACATAGTGACGAGAGGTCGCGATCTCGTCGCCGCGGAAAGACATCGGCGTCTCGTGGAGGGTTCATGGCAGGGCTGCCCACCGTTGGCCGGACCACGGAGACGTGTCCGGTCGAGACCCGATGGTGGCGCCGATGACGACGGCGACGCGCGACCGCCCGGTGCGAGTCGGGCCGCCCGACCCGGTCGGCCCCCCGCCGAAGCGGTCCGGGGTGGGCTGGCGTGAGTGGCTGCTGGCGGCCGTCCTCCTCCTGCCGAACCTCGCCCTGCTGATCCTCTTCACCTACCGGCCGCTGCTCGACAACATCCGGCTGTCGTTCACCGACTGGAACATCTCGGCGCCGTTCGCCAACTACATCGGGTTCTCGAACTACACCGAGTGGTTCACGCGCGAGGACACCCGGACCATCGTCCTCAACACGGTGATCTTCACGGTGGCCACCGTGGTCCTGTCGATGGGCGTCGGGCTGGCCCTGGCGATGCTGCTGGACCAGCGGCTGCGCGGCCGCAACCTGGTGCGCTCCGCGGTGTTCGCGCCGTTCGTCATCTCCGGGGCGGCGGTCGGCGTGGCGTTCCAGTTCGTCTTCGACCCCAGCTTCGGGCTGGTGCGCGACCTGCTCGCGCGCATCGGCGTCGCGTCCCCGGACTTCTACCAGAACCAGCACTGGGCGTTGTTCATGGTGACGGTGACCTACATCTGGAAGAACCTCGGCTACTCGTTCGTCATCTACCTCGCCGCCCTCCAGGGCCGCCGGACCGACCTCGACGAGGCGGCCGAGATCGACGGGGCATCGTCGTGGCGGAAGTTCACCCGGGTCCTGCTCCCGCAGCTGCGGCCCACGACGTTCTTCCTGTCGATCACCGTGCTGCTCAGCTCGGTCCAGGTCTTCGACATCATCAACGTGATGACGCGGGGCGGGCCGGTCGGCATCGGCACGACCACCCTGGTCTACCAGGTCTACCAGGAGACCTTCGTCAACCTCCGGGCCGGCTACGGCGCGACCGTCGCGACGATCATGTTCCTCGTCCTGCTCGTCGTCACCGTCGTCCAGGTCCGCTTCATGGATCGGAACACCTCGTGAACCGCGGAAAGGGGTGGACCGCCGCCGGCTACGTCGCCATGGTCCTCGTGACCCTCGTCATCGCGGTGCCGCTGTTCTGGATCCTCATCACCTCCTTCAAGGAGCGCCAGGACATCTACGTCCGGCCGGCGCAGTGGTGGCCGGACCCGGCGACCAAGGAGAACTACGTCGACGTCACGACGCGGATCGCGTTCTGGAGCTACCTGCGCAACTCGGTGATCATCACCATCGCCACGGCGACGGCGAAGATCGTGCTCGGAGTGCTCAGCGCGTATGCGTTGGCGTTGCTGCGGTTCCCCGGGCGCAGCATCGTCTTCCTCGTCGTCATCGCGGCCCTGATGATCCCGAACCAGATCACCGTCATCTCGAACTACGCCCTGGTCAGCCAGCTGGGCTGGAAGAACACCTACCAGGGCATCATCATCCCGCTGGCCGGCGTGGCCTTCGGGACGTTCCTCATGCGCAACCAGTTCCTGTCGCTGCCCGGCGAGATCATCGAGGCGGCCCGGCTCGACGGCACGGGCCCGATGAAGCTGCTCTGGCGGATCGTCATGCCGATGTCCTGGCCGACGCTCGTGGCGTTCTCGCTCATCACCGTCGTCATTGAGTGGAACGAGTACCTCTGGCCCTTCCTCATGGCCGACGACGAGCGGGTCGCACCGCTGCCGGTCGGCCTCACCCTGCTGCAGAACAACGAAGGCCTCACCAACTGGGGTCCCGTCATGGCCGGCACCGTGCTCGCCATGCTGCCGATCCTCGTCCTCTTCCTCTTCCTCCAGCGCCAGATGATCAAAGGCCTCACCGCCGGCGCCGTGAAGAGCTGACCCCGCATACCCGCATACGAAAGGCAGACCAATGAACGACCTCTCTCGCCGCGGATTCCTCGGAGTAGCCGGCGGCGCCGCCGCCCTCGCCGGACTCGCCGCCTGTGCCGGCACCGGCAGCCCGGGCACGCCCCAAGCCAGCGGCGACGGGGGTGGCGGTGCCGCCAACACCATCGACTTCTGGTCCAACCACCCGGGTACCTCCAAGGAGGTCGAGCAGAAGATCATCACCGCGTTCCAGTCGGCGAACCCGGGCCTCACCGTCAAGCTGACCGACGCGGGCAAGAACTACGAGGAGGTCGCGCAGAAGTTCAACGCGGCCCTGGCCGGCGGCAACCTGCCCGACGTCGTCGTGGCGTCCGACGTCACGTGGTTCAACTTCGCGCTCAACAAGCAGTTCACCCCGCTGGACGACCTGCTGACGACGGCCGGGGTGAAGACCGACGACTACGTCGACTCGCTCTACAACGACTACAAGTTCAAGGACCAGCACTTCGCCCTGCCGTACGCGCGGTCGACGCCGCTCTTCTACTACAACAAGGACCTCTGGAAGGCGGCCGGCCTCGAGGACCGTGGTCCCAAGACCTGGCAGGAGCTGCAGGAGTGGGCGCCGAAGCTCAAGGCGGCCGCCGGAGCTGACAAGGCCGTGTTCGAGATGCCGGACGGCTCCAACTACCTCGACTGGTACTTCCAGAACATGGTGTGGGACTTCGGGGGCAACTACTCGACGGACTGGACGCCGACGTTCACCGACCCCAAGACCATCGCGGCCGGGCAGTTCCTCCAGGACTTCGCCAAGGCCGGGTTCGTCAAGTTCAACAAGACCCCCGAGGCCGACTTCGGCGCCGGCCTGGCCGCCTGCATCGTCCAGTCGACCGGGTCGCTCGGCGGCATCGCCAAGGCCGCGAAGTTCTCGTTCGGGACCGCGTTCCTGCCCGGTGACGGCAACTGCCCGACCGGCGGCGCGGGCGTCGCGATCCCGTCCGGCATCTCGGACGAGCGCAAGAAGAACGCGCTGAAGTTCATCGAGTTCCTCACCAACGCCGACAACACGGTCACCTTCACCCAGGCGACGGGGTACATGCCGGTTCGGAAGTCGGCGCTCGACAACCAGTCCGAGAAGGACTTCCTCGCGAAGAACCCCAACGCCAAGACCGCCGTGGACCAGCTGCCCAAGACCCGGTCCCAGGACTACGCCCGGGTGTTCGTCCCGGGTGGGGGCGCGCGCATCGGCAAGGCACTGGACCAGGTGGCCCAGGGTGCCGACGTGACCCAGACGTTCACCGGGCTCAACACCGAGACGCAGCAGGTCATCGACAGCCAGATCAAGGCCAAGCTCTGACCCATGGCGACGGTCTATTTCGACGAGGCGACGCGGATCTTCTCGGGCGGCCACGCGCCGGCCGTGGATCACGTCACGCTCGACATCGAGGACGGCGAGTTCCTCGTCCTGGTCGGGCCGTCCGGCTGCGGCAAGTCGACCACGTCTGCGGATGCTGGCCGGCCTGGAGCCGATCGACGAGGGTCGCATCCTCATCGACGGCCACGACCAGAAGGGCGTGCGGCCCCGTGACCGCGACGTGGCGATGGTGTTCCAGAGCTACGCGCTCTACCCGAACATGACCGCCGCGGAGAACATGGCGTTCGCACTGACCAACGCCAAGGTCGCGTCGTCCGAGGTGAAGCAGCGGGTCGCCGAGGCGGCGAAGATCCTCGAGCTGGAGCAGTTCCTCGACCGCAAGCCGGGGGCGCTCTCCGGCGGCCAGCGGCAGCGTGTGGCGATGGGTCGGGCGATCGTGCGGAACCCCAAGGTGTTCTGCATGGACGAGCCGCTGTCCAACCTCGACGCGAAGCTGCGGGTCTCGACCCGCTCGCAGATCGCGGGGCTGCAGCGCCGGCTCGGGATCACGACCGTCTACGTGACGCACGACCAGGTCGAGGCCATGACCATGGGCCATCGCGTGGCGGTGCTGCGGGACGGTCGACTGCAGCAGGTCGGCACCCCGGAGGAGCTCTACGACCGGCCGGTCAACACCTTCGTGGCGTCCTTCATCGGCTCCCCGGCCATCACCTTGGTGGAGGCGACGGTGCACGAGGGGTCGGCCGACGTGCACGGTGCGCGCATACCGCTCGACCGAACGATCGCCGCCAAGGGTGGGGAGAAGGTCGTCGTCGGCCTTCGTCCGGAGTCGTGGCACCTCGTCGACGCCGGGACCGACAACGGCGTCGACCTCAAGGTGGAGCTGGTCGAGGCGCTGGGCTCCGAGTCGTTCGTCTACGGGGTGCCGGTCGGCCTGGCCCCGGAGGAGGGGGCGCCCGCGCCGCAGCGGGTCACGGTTCACTCCGACAAGCGGGTACGCCCGGACGTCGGGGAAGTCGTCCGGGTCGTTCCCGAGGCGTCCGAGGCGCATGTCTTCGACCTCGACAGCGGAAACCGGCTCACCGCGGGGTGAGCCGGTTTCCGGGAGCGGTCGGTGCTCAGAAGGGACGGACGAACAGCGTGCCGAACGGCGGGACCTGGTGCAGCTCGGCGTCGAAGGGGACGTACCCGCCGACGCGGGTCCGCTTCGAGGAGGAGGCGGTGGACATCGCGCGAAGGGCGGCCTTGACGGTGCGAACGACACCGGACTGGGGCCGGATCTGAACGGTCTGCAGGTTCTGCGTCATGATGAATCTCCTTGGTAGGTAACATGATTGCTGTTACCAACAAGGATCCCGTGACGTTGTGGCCGACACCGTCCGCCGCCCGGTGGGCAGCGCAGAGGACGCGGTGGCGACGGTCGCCGGACGGTGGTGTGGGGGCAGCCCCACCCGGTGCGGCCGGCCTGAGTGCCGCGACCGGCCCGCCGGCCCTAGTCTGGCGAGATGCTCGACGTCGGTCTCACCGGGGGCATCGGTTCGGGCAAGTCGACGGTCGCGGCCGCACTTCGTGACCTCGGTGCGCATGTCATCGACGCGGACGTCGTCGCTCGCGAGGTCGTCGAGCCAGGGACACCCACCCTGGCCCGGATCGCCGAGCGCTTCGGCCCTCAGCTGGTCGGTCCCGACGGGTCGCTCGACCGTGCTGGACTGGCTGCCATCGTGTTCCCGGACCCGGAGGCGCTGGCGGACCTCGACCGCATCACCGGTCCGGCGATCGCGGCCCGGGTCGAGGAACAACGGGCCGCGGCGGACGACCAGGCGATCTCGGTCTACGACATGCCGCTGCTCGTGGAGCGCCGGCTCTGGCCGCGAGAGCATCTGACGGTGGTCGTCGGCGCGGACGCGGAGAACCGAGTCCGGCGGCTCGTCGAGCAGCGCGGGCTGTCCGAGGCGGACGCGCGGCACCGGATCGCGCGGCAGGCGACCGACAGTGAGCGCCGCGCTGCGGCGGACGTGTGGGTCGACAACGACCGCGACCTCGCTGCCACCTACGACCAGGTCCGCGACGTCTGGTTCGAGCGGTTCCTGCCCTTCAACGCGAACCTGCTCGCCGGGACCCGCGCCCGGCGGCCCGACCTGCCCTCCATCGCTCCGCCCGACCCCACCTGGCCGGCCCAGGCCGACCGCCTGGTCGCCCGCATCGCCGACGCCCTCGGCGACCGGGCGCTGCGGGTCGAGCACATCGGCTCCACCAGCGTCCCGGGGCTGGCGGCCAAGGACGTCATCGACCTCCAGGTCGGCGTCCCCTCGCTCGCCGACGCTGACGAGCCCCTGTTCGTCGCCGATCTGACTCAGCGCGGGTTCGTGCGGGTGCCGGGCCTCACGGTCGACACCCCGCATCCGAGGGACGGTGGCCACGGTCGATGGGCCAAGCGGTTCCATGGCTCGATGGACCCCGGCCGAGCCGCGAACGTCCATGTCCGCGAGATCGGCTCTCCCGGCTGGGTGTTCGCGATGCAGTTCCGGGACTGGCTGCGTGCGAACCCGGACGAGCGCGAGCGGTATGCGTCGCTCAAGCGGTCACTCGCGGCCGGCGTCCCCAGCACGGAGGAGTACGCGGAGGCCAAGGAACCGTGGTTCGCCGAGGCATACCCCAAGGTCCTCGACTGGGCCCGGAACACCGGCTGGACCGACCGTTCCCGACGCCAACACACGCATACTCACGAGTAGCCGTCCAAAGGGCGGAATGCCCGGCCGACTGGCTGTGACATGGACCACGGCCCCAGCACGCCCATGTCAACGTTGTCATGGTGACGCGCCCTAGCGTTGAGGCACGCGAGATCGAGGCACTGAAGCCTCTCTCGCGGGCAACGAGGCCGCTGTCATCTCACCGGCGGCCCTGCCAGGGCGTCGGTGCACCCCAACCCAACGGCACGGGGGTGCCCACTTGTCCTTCGACCCTTCTCACGACCTGGCCGGCGGCGATGCCCAGGTCCTGACCGAACGTCGAGCGCGTGTCTCGACGGACTACAGCCCGGTCATGATCCTGCTGACCGTCGTCGCCGCGCTCGGTGTCCTGCTCTATGCGAGCTTCCTGCTCAACCCGGCCAACCGGGGCGACTGGCTGCCGTACTCGATGGTCATCGTCGCCGAGACCCTCCTCATCCTCCAGGCGCTCCTGGCCATGTGGACGATCCTGTCCGGCGCGGCCGGCCCACGCGACTACGCGTACTACAACGCGCGTGACGCCCTCTTCGACCCGAGGTGGATCGCCCGGAACGGCAAGGACGCCACGCAGTGGCCGTTCCGGCTCAACGGGGACGAGGTGATCGTCGACGTGTTCATCACCGTCTACGGCGAGCCCCTCGACACCATCCGGCGCACCGCGACGGCCGCGATGGCCATGAACGGCAAGCACCTCACCTGGATCCTCGACGACGGCAAGTCCGACGAGGTCAGGGACCTCGCCGCCGAGCTGGGCTGCCACTACGTCCGGCGGCTGTCGAACAACGGCGCCAAGGCCGGCAACATCAACCACGCGCTGTCCCTCGCCAAGGGCGAGTACTTCGCGATCTTCGACGCGGACTTCGTGCCGCGGGAGGACTTCCTGGTCGAGACGCTGCCGTTCTTCGTCAGCGAGGACGTCGCGTTCGTCCAGACGCCGCAGGTCTACGGCAACCTCCACACCGTCATCGCCCGCGGCGCCGGCTATATGCAGACCGTCTTCTACCGGTTCATCCAGCCCGGCCGGAACCACTTCAACGCCGCCTTCTGCGTCGGCACCAACGTGGTCTTCCGTCGCCAGGCCGTCGACGACATCGGCGGGATGTACACCGCCAGCAAGTCCGAGGACGTGTGGACCTCGCTGATGCTCCACGAGCGAGGCTGGCGCAGCGTCTACATCCCCGACGAGCTGGCCGTGGGCGACGCCCCGGACACGATCGAGGGCTTCACCAAGCAGCAACAGCGCTGGGCCACCGGCGGGTTCGAGATCCTCATGACCCACAACCCGCTCAGCCCGCGCCGCCGGCTCACGCCGGACCAGCGGATCATGTACCTGGTCACGGCGACGCACTACCTGGCGGGCATCGCGCCCCTGCTGCTGCTGCTCGTGCCGCCGCTGGAGATCTACTTCGACCTGCGGCCGGTGAGCATGGACCTCGGCCTCGGCACCTGGCTGCTCTACTACGCCGGCTTCTACGTGATGCAGATCGTCCTGGCGTTCTTCACGCTCGGCTCGTTCCGCTGGGAGTGCCTGCTGCTCGCCACGGTGTCGTTCCCGATCTACACGCGGGCGCTGGTCAACGTCATCGCCGGCAAGGACACCAAGTGGCACGTCACCGGCGGGAAGCACCGGTTGGCCTCGCCGTTCGCGTTCATGGTCCCGCAGGTCCTGCTCTTCACGTTCCTGCTGCCGACCTCGTTCGTGGCGATCTGGCGCGACGTCAACCACAGCCAGCTGACCCTGGCGACGATCTGGAACATCACCAACACGATCATCCTCGGCGCCTTCATCGGTGCCGCGTTCCGCGAGCTGGCCCGGCGCCGTCGCCCCGTTCCGGAGCCCGAAACCGAAGCCATTCCCGAGCCCGCCCTGCGCACCGTCATCGCCCGCCCCGTCGACCAGTCCGTCGACCAGCCCGTCGGGGTGATGACGCGTGACGACTTTGCGATGGCCGGTCCCGCAGCAACCCAGGAGGTCTCCTCATGACCTGGACCCAACGACTCCGACTCTTCGGCGGAATCTTCGCCGTCCTCGCCCTCACCGCCGTCCTCGTGCTGGTCTTCAACCAGCGCCAGGCCCAGGCCCTCAGCACGACCGGCCAGGTGGTCTCGGCCCAGGCCTCGGTCGGTGCCGCCTACGGCGGCGTCATCACCAAGGTCGACGCCACCGAGGGTGACGAGGTGAAGAGGGGCCAGACCCTCTTCACCGTCAACAGCCCGGACCTGCAGCGGGACCTCTCGCAGGGCCTCAAGGTCGCCTCCACCGACGCGTTCGACGTCGACACCTCGGCGTCCACGGTGACCTACAAAGCGCTCAGCGACGGACGGCTCTCCGCCGTCGAGGCGCAGACCGGCGGGTTCGTCCAGAACGGGGCGAACCTCGCGACGATCACGTCGGACGGCTCGCAGTATGCGCTGGCCGACTTCGTCCTCTCGCCTCGCGACTACGAGCGGATCGTCAAGGGCGCCGCCGTCAGCCTGCGGCTGCCCGACGACCGCACCGTCGACGGCACCGTCCAGTCCGTCTCGGTGACCACCGAGAACGGCCAGGCCAAGACCCGGGTGACCGTGGGCAGTGACGCGCTCAAGGACCCGCAGATCGCCGAGCTGACCCATCCCGGCACGCCGGTCGCCGCGACCCTGTCGCTGCGCGACGACGGCCCGCTGGCCGGGCCGACCGACGGGCTGCGTGCCTTCCTCATCAAGATCGGACTCAAGTGATGCGTACCCTCCACTCCCTGACCGGGGTGGGCCGCCGCGAGGCGACCCACCGGGGCCGGGCCGGTCCGCTGCGCGCGGGCCTCACCGTCCTCACCGTCGCGGCCCTCGCCACCGTGAGCGCCTGCACGACGGGTTCGAGCCCGAGCGGCCAACCCGGCGGCTCGAGCCCGGCGGTCGAGGGCGGCAGTGACACCACCGCCGCCGTCCTCGACCCGGCCACCCTCCAGAAGAACGCGGAGAGCGTCGTCCAGCAGACGCCGAAGCCGCTCCAGGCGGACCGCCTGGCGCAGGGCCTGGTACCGCCGACCAACCGGTGGTTCTCCAGCCTGGCCCTCGGTCCAGAGGCGCTGCCGGTCTTCGCCGTTCCGCTCAGCTTCACCGAGCAGAAGACCGGGTTCGGCTTCGGGGTCCCGAAGGTCGTCACGTCGGACAAGGCCATCATCGGCGGTGCCGTCTCCGACGTCACCGTGACCGTTCCCGGGGTCCAGTCCACGATCGTGTCGGCCTACGACGACCTCACCGTCACCCTCGAGCAGCGGGGCAGCGACGGCAAGGTGCTGGGGCATACCGTCCTCGCCCAGGGCTCGCCGGCCGTGACGTTCACCGCTACCGACGCCCTGGATCTCGGCCAGAACGTGTCCTTCGCCGCCGGTGAGCCGCCGACCGTCACCGTCGCCGGGCGAACCTACGGGCTTCTTCTCGACAAGGCCACGGCCAGTGGCACCGGTATCGCCGTCGAGGCCGGCGGCACCGTCACCTGGTTCGCCGTCCCCGACGGCGGCTCGGCGGCGACGATGGCATCCGCCGTCGCACCGGTCACTGCCGGTCGGGTCGGGTATGCGGTCGGTTCCGGGTCCGCGACCACCACCCTCACGTACTCGCACGAGGGCGGGGGCGGGGGAGACGGCGTCGTCACGGCGATGCCGCACCAGAAGGCGGGCCTCGCGGCCGGCACGACCTGCGACCTCGGGACCTTCCCGAGCGTCTACGGCACCCTCTCGGTCTGCCGCGGCGACTCGCTGCGGTGGAGCGCGCCGGTGCGCCCGGTCACCACACAGCTGGACCTCGGCAGGCTCGGCGACGCCGACAAGGCGACGCTGGCCGACCAGGTCCGCAAGGACGTGGCCGAGACCAAGGCCTTCCCGGCCGACACGTACTTCGGCGGCAAGGCGCTCTACCGGTCCGCCCAGCTGTACCAGCTGGCCACCCAGCTGAACCTCGATGACGTGGCGGCAGCGCTCAAGGCGAAGCTCGTCGAGCAGCTCGACCAGTGGACCGACCCGCAGGGCTGTGCGAAGCGCCCGGCGTTCTGCTTCGTCTACGACCCGCAGGGCAAGGGCATGATCGGCCTGACTCCGTCCTTCGGCTCCGACGAGTACAACGACCACCACTTCCACTACGGGTACTTCCTCTACACGGCGGGCCTCCTCGCGGGGAGCGACCCGGCCCTGGCGACGAAGTGGCAGCCGGTCATGGACCTCGTCGCGGCGGACATCGCGAGCACCGGCACCAAGGGCCTCTTCCCGGACCGGCGCGCGTTCGACGCGTACAACGCGCACTCATGGGCCAGTGGCACGGCACCGTTCGGCGACGGGAACAACCAGGAGAGCACCTCCGAGGCGGTGACCGCGTGGACCGGGCTCAGCATCTGGGCCGCGGCGACGAAGAACGAGCCGCTGCAGGCCGAGGCCACCTGGATGCTCGCCGGCGAGCAGTCGACCGCCCTCCTCTACGGCGTGCGGCTGGACAAGGCCGAGAAGGTCTACCAGGGCTTCGGTCACCAGGTGGTCTCGCTCAGCTGGGGCGGCAAGCGGGACTACGCCACGTGGTTCTCGCCGTCCCCCGCCGCGATGCTCGCCATCCTGCTGCTCCCCGCGAGCCCGAGCTCCGCCGCCTACCTCGCCGGCGACCCGGACCTGATCCGCGCGCAGGTGGCGGAGGCGACGGCCGGAGCAGGGTACGCACAGCAGTTCGGCGACTATCTCCTCATGTACGCCGGTCTGGCCGGCGAGGAGGACCGCGAGACGGCACTCACGGAGGCCTCGAGCCTGGACGCGAAGTGGGTCGACGACGGCAACAGCCGGTCGTACCTGCTCGCGTGGCTCATGGCCCGAGCCTGATTGGGCGCGTAGCCCTTCGGGACGCCCGCCCAGGGCCCGCCACCCAGGGGTGGCGGGCCCTCGGTCGTGCCGGTGCCGCGGCGCCGTCAGGCGACGGCCGTGCAGGTGATCTCGACGAGCATCGGCGGGAACGCCAGCCGCCGCACCTCGGCGAGGATGCCGCCGACAGGGACGTTGCCCACGGCGGCGAACCGGCCGACGAGGGCGCCGGACGCGGCGAAGTACGCGTCGATGTCGGTGGTGTGGACGTCGTACTTCACGACGTCGGCCAGGCTCAGGCCCGCCTCGGCGAGCACCGCCTCGACGTTGTCGAGCGCCTGGCCGACCTGCTTCTCCATGTCTCCGCCGTGGACGGGGTTGCCATCGGCGTCGACCGAGCCCTGTCCGGCGACGTGGACGACGGTCCGGGCGTCGCGGACCTCGGCGCCCTGGGCGAACCCGAAGGCTTCCTGCCAGGTCCAGGGGGCCAGCGTGGTGCGGGTCATGATGTGCTCCTTCTCGAGTGGTTTCGGTATGCGAGAAGGGAACCGGGGCACACCTACCGCCGGCTGACCGGCGACTAACCGCCGCCGAGGCGGAGTTGACCTCGGATTAGGTAAGCCTTACCTTACTGATATGACCGCGGACCGCCCGATGCCATCTGGCGCGCCTCTCGCGCTGGCCGCGGACGCGGTCGGGCTCGGGTACCACGGGCACGCGGTCGTGCACGATGCGACCGTCCACCTCACCCGCGGGGCCGTCACCGCCCTGGTCGGGCCGAACGGGAGCGGGAAGTCGACCCTGCTGCGGGCTCTCGCGCGCCTGCACGCCCCGGACCACGGCGAGGTGTGCTTCGCGGACGGCCGCTCGGTGTGGGCGCTGTCCCCCAAGGAGTTCGCCCGCGAGGTGACGCTGCTGACCCAGGACCGCCCGATCCCGCTCGGGGTGACCGTCAGCGACGTCGTGGGGTACGGGCGCCACCCGCACCGCCGCACCGGCTGGGCGATGGGCGGCGAGCGCGACGCCGACGGTTCGCGGGCGATCGCCCGGGCCATGGAGCTCACCGGGGTGACCGCGATGGCGGACCGCCCGGTCGACGAGCTCTCCGGAGGCGAACGGCAGCGGGTCTGGCTGGCCTCCTGCCTTGCGCAGGACACCGGTGTCCTCCTGCTCGACGAGCCGACCAACCACCTCGACCTGCGCTACCAGGCGGAGCTGCTCGACCTCGTCGAGGATCTCGCCCACGACCACGGCGTCGCCGTCGGTGTCGTCCTCCACGACCTCAACCAGGCCGCGGCGGTGGCGGACCATGTCGTCCTCCTCGACCACGGCCGCGTGGTGGCGGCCGGTGCGGCCGTCGAGGTACTCACCGAGCAACGGCTCAGCGACGCATACGGACTGCCCGTCCAGGTCTGGACCGACGCCGACGGCGTCGTGCACACCAGGCCGGTGCGCCGGCGGAGGTTGGCCACGGCCTCGTAACCAGCACCGAGCCGCCAGCGACGCCGGCCACTCGCCTACCCCTCGATCCACGAACCGACCAGAAGGGTCCATCCCGCCATGCCCGCATTTCCCTCCCGTCGCGCCGTCCTGGCGCTGCCCACCGTCGCCGCCCTCGTCGCGCTCGGCGCCTGCGGCACCACCGAGGCTCCGGCGTCGAGCCAGCCGACCACCGCAGCGGCGGCCGGGCCGGTGACCGTCACCGACGCCCGCGGCAAGACCGTGACCCTCCCCGCGCCGGCCACCCGTGTGGTCGCGACCGAGTGGGCCGAGGCCGAGCAGCTCGTCACCCTCGGGGTGAGCCCGGTCGGCGTCGCCGACCCGAAGGGGTATGCGACGTGGGCCTCCGCGGAGAAGCTGCCGGCCACGGTCACCGACGTGGGTACCCGAACCGAGCCCAGCGTCGACGCCATCGTCGCGCTCAAGCCGGACCTCGTCGTCGTCGAGAAGGGCACGGCCGCGGAGTCGCTGCTGCCACAGCTCGAGAAGTACGTCCCGGCCATCGTCACCACCGGCTCGGACGCCACGCGGAACATGGCCCGGCTGCGGGACGACTTCACCCTCATCGCCACGGCGACCGGCACCACGGCCAAGGCCACCGCGGTGCTCGCCGAGATGGACACCACCATCGCCGACGCGAAGGCGGCCATCGCCGCCAAGGGCAAGGCGGGGACGCCGCTGGTCGTCACCTTCGCGTACGAGCAGGGCGGTGCCCCGGCGATCCGGGTCAGCGGCAAGGGCTCCCTGGTTCAGGACCTCGGCGAGGGCGTCGGCCTCACCACCGCGTGGACCGGCGAGGTCGACAAGGACTGGGGCCTCGGCGTGACCGATGTCGAGGGGCTCAAGGTCCTGACCGACCCGAACACCCAGTTCCTCTACTTCGCCTCCGACGGCACCGACCTGTTCAAGAGCACCTTGTCGAGCAACCCGATCTGGACCCAGCTGCCGTTCGTCAAGGCCGGCAACGTCGCCAAGCTCCCGGACGCGGTCTGGGCCTACGGCGGCCCGGCGTCGGCCGAGCAGTTCGTCGGCGTGCTCGTCGCCCGGATGACCGGCGCCTGAGCGGCCGGCGCTGGTACCCGACCCGATGAGCCTCGACGTCCAGCGTCCCGACGCCGCTACCGACCCTGCAGTGGTGGCGGCGACCGGACCGGTCACCGCGGGCCGCCGGCTGACCGCGGCCGGCGTCGTGCTCGTCGCAGTCGTCGCCGCGGTGATCCTGAGCCTGGTCCACCTGACCCAGGGGACCTCGGCGGTCGGGCCGTGGGACATCGTGCGGGCGCTGTTCGGCGCGGACCCGGCCGCGCTGGACGTCCTGCTCGGCGGCCGGCTGCCGCGGCTGGTCAGCGGGGTCGTCGTGGGTATCGCGCTCGGCGCCGCGGGCGCGGCGATGCAGGCGACCAGCCGCAACCCGCTGGCGTCTCCCGACACGCTTGCGGTCAACGCCGGTGCCTGGTTCGCCGTGACCCTGTGCTCGGTGTTCGGGCTGGCCCTCGGCGTGCTGGGGTTCGGCGGGGTTGCCTTCGCCGGCGGCCTTGCCGCGGCGGCGTTCGTCATCGGGATGGGCGGCGGCGCGCCGATGCGGCTGGTCCTCGCGGGCTCCGCGGTGGCGCTCGCGGTGATGGCCGGGACGACGCTGCTGATGATCCTCTTCCAGCAGGAGACCGCCGGCCTGTACGCGTGGGGGAGCGGGACGCTGGGCCAGGCCAGTCTCGAGGCGGCCAGCCGCGTCGCTCCCGTGGTCCTCGTGGCGGTCGCGGTGCTCATGCTGCTCGCTCGCCGGCTCGACCTGCTGGCCCTCGGCGACGACGGTGCGGCGGTCCTGGGTCTCGACGTCCGACGCACCCGGATGACCACCATGCTCGTCGCGGTGCTCCTCAGCGCGGCCGCGGTGACGCTGGCCGGCCCGATCGGTTTCGTCGGGCTGTCCGCTCCGGTCATCGTCCGGCTGGTCGGCCGTCGGGTGCCGGTGCTGCTGCGCCACCGGTGGCTGCTCCCGGCGTCGATGGTCACCGGCGTCGTCGTGGTGGTCGGTGCCGACGTGCTGCTCCGGGTGCTCTTCGGTCCGATGGCCGGCGTGACCGTCCCGACCGGCGTGCCGACCTCGATCCTCGGTGCCGCGCTGCTCGTGGCCCTGGCCCGGGGGTACCGGGCGGGCAACGGCTCGCGCGCCCAGTGGCCGGTCACGAGAGTGGCGACGCCGCGCCGAGTCGTAGTGACTCTGGTGGTGCTGGTCGCGGTGCTCGTCGGGGCGCTGGTGGCGGGCATGCTGCTCGGCGACACCAAGGTCCTCCTCGGCGACATCGCCAACTGGCTGACCCACCGGACCGGGCCGGCCCTCACCTTCGTCCTGGACACGCGGCTTCCGCGGGTGCTGGCTGCGCTCGTCGGGGGAGCCGCCCTCGCCGTTGCGGGAGTCGCGGTCCAGGCGGTCTGCCGCAACCCCCTCGCCGAGCCGGGTCTCGTGGGTGCCACGGCCGGCGCGGGGTTCGCCGCCGTTTGCGTCGTGACCTGGGTTCCGCTGGCCGGGGCCGGGCTCATGACGCTCGCCGCCGCGGTCGGTGCGGTCGCCGCGTTCGGCCTGGTTCTCGGCCTCAGCTGGCGGCGCGGCCTGGACTCCGACCGCGTGGTCCTCATGGGTATCGGTGTGGCCGCGGCGATGACCGCGCTGACGACGCTGGTCATCGTCCTCACCGACCCCTGGAACACCGGCAAGGTCCTCACCTGGCTGTCGGGCTCCACCTGGGGCCGGACGCTCGAGCACGTGTGGCCGGTCGCGGTCGCTCTGGCCGTCATCGGTCCGGCGATGTGGCTGCTGCACCGCCGCCTGGACCTCGTCGTCATCGACGACGACACGCCCCGTCTTCTCGGTGTGCCGCTGGAGCGGACCCGGCTGCTGCTGCTCGGTATGGCCGCGGTGCTCGTCGCCACGTCGGTCACCGCGGTGGGCGTCGTCGTCTTCGTCGGGCTGGTGGCGCCCCACGTCGCCCGCGCCCTCGTGGGCGGCCGGCACGCGCTGGTCCTTCCGGTGGCCGCCGGGCTGGGCGCGCTGCTGGTCAGCGTCGCCGACACCCTCGGCCGCACCGTCATCGCGCCGGCCCAGGTCCCCGCGGGCCTGGTGACGGCCATCATCGGCGCCCCCTACTTCGTCTGGCTGCTCTGGAGATCACGAAAGGTCATGGCATGACCCTCATGACGACACCCCCCACCACCGTCGCCCCCTGGCGGCTGTTCCGAACGGTCGTCGGCGCCGTCGACGACCTCTCGCCGAGCCTGCGCCGGATCCGGTTCGTCGGTCGGGAGCTCGAGCACTTCGCCGACCCGGGCCTCGACCAGCGGATCAAGATCCTCCTCGGGGCCTGGCCGTCCACGTTCGACAGCGCCGAGGACTGGTATGCCGCGTGGCTGGGGCTGCCGGACGAGGTTCGCCCCGCGATGCGCACGTACACGACCCGGCGGGTCACGCATACCCCGGCTGGTTCGGCCGTGGACGTCGACATGGTCCTGCACGCCGACGCCGGGCCGGCGGGGGACTGGGCGGCCCGCGCCGAGGTCGGCGACGAGGCGATGCTCGTGGGGCCGGACCGGCGCTTCGCCGGCGACCCGGGCGGCCGGGCCTTCACCCTGCCGGTCGAGGCCGGCGAGGTCCTCCTCGTCGGCGACGAGACCGCCCTGCCCGCGATCGCCCGGATCCTCGAGGACCTCGCGGTAGCCGACCAGCCGGGGCTGCGGGTCACCGCACTCGTCGAGGTGCCGACGGCCGCCGACTGCCTCGACCTGGACGCTCCCGACGGCGCGCAGGTGGTCTGGCTCGTCCGGTCCGGCCGACCGCACGGGGTCGCCCTCGAGCGGGCGGTCCGCGCGTGGACGATGGTGGCGGCCGGGAGCGAGGAGGACGACGCGCCGGACACCGTGGTCGCGGCGACTCCGGAGCAGGACGAGCTGCTGTGGGAGGTGCCCGAGGCGGAGGACGTCACGGCGTCGACACCCCTGCGCGGCGCCTACGTCTGGGTCGCCGCCGAGCAGGGCGTGGTCCGCGGGATCCGCCGCCACCTGCTCGGCGAGGTGGGGCTGGGCCGCGGCCAGGTCGCGCTGATGGGCTACTGGCGGCTGGGCCGCCCGCAGGCGTAGACCCCGCACTGGTTGGGGAGCTGTTCGGAGGTGTCGGACCCGCGACGTACCGTTGCGTTATGCGTCCGACGACCGACATCAAGCGGACGGTGGCCCCGTTCGAGGTGATCTCCGAGTTCTCGCCCAGCGGTGACCAGCCGTCGGCGATCGACGAGATCGCCCGGCGGATCAAGGCCGGCGAGGACGACGTCGTGCTGCTCGGCGCCACCGGCACCGGCAAGTCCGCGACGACCGCCTGGGTGATCGAGCAGGTCCAGCGGCCGACCCTGGTGATGGCGCCGAACAAGACCCTCGCCGCCCAGCTGGCCAACGAGTTCCGCGAGCTGCTGCCCAACAACGCGGTCGAGTACTTCGTGTCCTACTACGACTACTACCAGCCCGAGGCGTACATCCCGCAGACGGACACCTACATCGAGAAGGACTCGTCGATCAACGACGAGGTCGAGCGGCTCCGGCACAGCGCGACCAGCTCGCTGCTGACCCGGCGCGACGTCGTCGTCGTGGCGTCGGTGTCGTGCATCTACGGCCTGGGAACGCCTCAGGAGTACGTCGACCGGATGGTCCGGCTGCGGGTCGGCGAACAGATGGACCGCGACCAGCTGCTGCTGAAGTTCGTCCAGATGCAGTACACCCGCAACGACCTGTCCTTCACCCGTGGCACGTTCCGGGTGCGCGGCGACACCGTCGAGATCATCCCGGTCTACGAGGAGCTGGCGATCCGGATCGAGCTGTTCGGCGACGAGGTCGAGCGGATCTACACGCTCCACCCGGTCACCGGAGAGGTGGTCCGCGAGGAGGAGGAGATGTACGTCTTCCCCGCCACCCACTACGTCGCCGGCCCGGAGCGGATGGAGCGGGCCATCAAGGGCATCGAGATCGAGCTGGCCGACCGGCTGGCCGAGCTGGAGCGCCAAGGGAAGCTGCTCGAGGCGCAGCGGCTGCGGATGCGGACCACCTACGACATCGAGATGATGCGCCAGGTCGGCTCGTGCAGCGGCATCGAGAACTACTCACGCCACATCGACGGCCGGTCGGCGGGGTCTGCGCCGAACTGCCTGATCGACTACTTCCCGGACGACTTCCTGCTGGTCATCGACGAGTCGCACCAGACGGTTCCGCAGATCGGGGCGATGTACGAGGGCGACATGAGCCGCAAGCGGATGCTCGTCGACCACGGGTTCCGGCTGCCGAGCGCGATGGACAACCGCCCGCTGATGTGGGAGGAGTTCCTCGACCGGATCGGGCAGACCCTCTACCTGTCGGCGACGCCCGGTCCCTACGAGCTGGCCAAGTCCGGCACGTCGGGACCGCCGGTGGAGCAGATCATCCGGCCTACGGGCCTGATCGACCCCGAGGTGGTGCTGAAGCCGACCAAGGGCCAGATCGACGACCTCATCCACGAGATCACGCTGCGCACCGAGCGCAACGAACGCATCCTTGTCACGACGCTGACCAAGAAGATGGCCGAGGACCTCACCGACTACCTGCTCGACAAGGGGATCCGGGTCCGCTACCTCCACTCCGACATCGACACCCTGCGCCGGGTGGAGCTGCTGCGAGAGCTGCGCCTGGGCGAGTTCGACGTCCTCGTCGGCATCAACCTGCTCCGCGAGGGACTCGATCTGCCCGAGGTGTCGCTGGTGAGCATCCTCGACGCCGACAAGGAGGGGTTCCTGCGCTCGGCGCGGTCGCTCATCCAGACCATCGGTCGCGCCGCCCGCAACGTCAGCGGGCAGGTGCACATGTATGCCGACAACGTCACCCCGTCGATGCGGGAGGCCCTCGACGAGACCTCCCGGCGGCGGGAGAAGCAGATCGCGTTCAACAAGGAGCGCGGCGTCGACCCTCAACCCCTGCGGAAGAAGATCGCCGACATCACCGACCTGCTGGCCCGCGAGGACGCCGACACCGAGCAGCTGCTGGGCAGCGGGCGTTCGCAGTCCCGGGGCCGGGCGACCAAGAGCGGCGGCGGCCGTGGGGCGCTCGCCGTCGACGTCAACGTGTCGGGCGGCGGCCGGCTCGGGTCGATGGCAGCGGCCGACCTGGCTTCGCTCATCCAGGAGCTGACCACGCAGATGCACGCCGCGGCGGCCGACCTCCACTTCGAGCTGGCCGCGCGGCTGCGGGACGAGCTCGGCGACCTCAAGAAGGAGCTCCGGCAGATGACCCGCGCCACGTCCTGAGCGGGGCAGCGGGGTGGACCCGCCCCGCCGAGTGGCGATGGCGTTGGATGACCGTATGCCAGCGACGCCGGGACCGGGCCTCCTCGGCCGGGTCCCGGCTCCGGTGCTCGTCCTCATGGGCATCGTCTCGGTCCAGTTCGGTGGAGCGCTGGCGGCGACCCTGGTCCCGACGATCGGAGCCGCCGGCTCGGTCACCCTGCGGCTGATGATCGGCACGCTGATCCTGCTGGCGGTGGCGCGGCCGCGGCTGCGGGGTCACTCCCGCCAGGCGTGGGGCACGGTGATCCTGTTCGGGCTGGCCCTCGGCGCGATGAACTGGTCGTTCTACGCATCCCTCGGGCGGCTGCCGATCGGCGTGGCCGTGACCATCGAGTTCATCGGCCCTCTCGTCCTCACCGTGGTCCTCTCCCGCCGGGGGTTGGACTACCTGGCCGTGGTCGCGGCGGCGGCCGGCGTCGTCCTCATCTCCGAGGCCCTCACCGTCCCGTTCGCCGAGCTCGACCTCATCGGGCTGGGACTGGCCGCGCTGGCCGGGGCGTGCTGGGCCGCATACATCGTCCTCTCGAAGCGGACCGGAGCCGCCTTCTCGCAGCTGGACGGCCTGGCTATCGCCATGGTCGTCGCGTGCCTGGCCGTAGCCCCGTTCGGGCTCGGGTCGGCCCCGCTGTGGACCCCGGAGATCCTTCTCAAGGGACTCGGCATCGCGGTGTTGTCGTCGGTTCTGCCGTACTCGTTCGAGCTGTTCGCGCTGCGGCGGATGAGCTCCCGCGTCTTCGGGATCCTGCTCAGCCTGGAACCGGCCCTCGCCGCGCTGGCCGGGTTCCTCGTGCTCCACCAGCGGCTCACGGGCTGGCAGCTGGTCGGCATGGCCCTCGTCGTGGGGGCGAGCGCCCTGGTCATGGGCACCTCCCGAAGCCGCCCGAACCAGGACGACGGACCCGCGGCGCTGGCCGGCTGACCCGCCGACCGCCCCGACCGCCCCGACCGCCCCGACCGCCCCGACCGCCCCGACCGCCCGAGAGGCCAACTTCGGCCGCTCTGGAGGTGCCCAGAGCGGCCGAAGTTGGCCTCTCGGCGAGTGGAAGCACCGCCGGACCGCCGCCCTGGCCGGCTGACGCCCCTGAGCGCTCAGGAGCCGGGCGACGTCTCCTTGGCACGGTCGCGGGCGCTCTTCATCAGGCTGGCGACGGTCGTCACACCGAGGATGAGCACGATGGCGCCCAGCGACACCCCGATCGGGACCTCGGGGACCGGGATCGGCTGGCCGCCGTTGATGAAGGGCAGGTTGTTCTCGTGGAGGGCGTGGAGGATCAGCTTCACGCCGATGAACGCGAGCAGCACCGCGAGCCCGATGCTCAGGTAGACCAGCCGCTCGAGCAGGCCGCCGATGAGGAAGTAGAGCTGGCGTAGGCCCATCAGCGCGAAGATGTTCGCGGTGAGGACGAGGTACGGCTCCTTGGTCAGGCCGTAGATCGCCGGGATCGAGTCGAGGGCGAAGAGCAGGTCGGTGGTGCCCAGCGCGACGATGACGATGAACATCGGCGTGAGCATCTTCTTGCCGTCGATCCGGGTGGCGATCTTGGGCCCGTGGAAGTCCGGGGTCACCGGGAACCGTCGTTCGACCCACTTGAGGAACCGGTTCTCCTTGAACTCGTCGTCCTCGGTCGACCCCTCGCGGGCCAGCTTGACCGCCGTGTAGATGAGGAACAGCCCGAAGAGGTAGAACACCGAGGCGAACTCGTTGATGACCGCGGCGCCGAGCGCGATGAAGATGCCACGCAGGACGATCGCGATGACGATCCCGATGACCAGCGCCTCCTGCTGGAGCTTCTCCGGCACGAGGAACTTCCGCATGATCAGCAGGAAGACGAAGAGGTTGTCGATCGACAGGGAATACTCGGTGAGCCAGCCGGCGAAGAACTCACCGGCGTACTGGCTGCCCGAGTGCGACCAGATCCAGATTCCGAACACCACGGCCGCACCGACGTAGAACGAGAGCGCGATGGCGCACTCCCTCATCGAGGGCACGTGCGGGCGACGGGCGATGATGCCCACGTCGATGACGAGGAACACCACCAGCGCCCCGATGGTGACCCACCAGGTGGTTGCGGAGACGTCCACGGGGTTCAGGCCTTCCGGTCACGATGCAGGAGCAGGTAACCGGAGGTCTCTCCCGCCCGCGTGGAACGTGGTGGGGCGGACCGGCGCCCCGGGAACCGACCCTGCTGATCAGCACAGGGGAGGCGCCGTGATGACGAGACAACCGCTAGCGGGGATACTCCCCTCCGTCGCGCTCCATCGTGTCACACCGCGGTAACGGCGCCGAATCGGTGTCCACGGCCAGGGCGCCCCGTCAGGGGCGGCGCTTCTTCGGCAGCTTCGCGACGACCATCTCGTAGGAGGCGTCGACCGCGTCTCGCAGCTCGTCGTCCGGGATCGTTCCGTCGAGCCGCAGCGTGTTCCAGCCGGACCGGCCGATGTACGCCATGACGCTCGCGTCGTCTGGGTACTGGCGGATCCACTCGTCGGCCTCGTCGCGGTTCGCGCCGGCCTTGACACCGACCGACGTGGCGCCGGTGAAGGCGAAGATCTTGTCCGCGACCTTGACGACGTAGTCGCCCTCCCAGGGCTGGTCCTGCCACGCGCCGGGCTTGGCCAGGCAGTGCGTCAGCAGCTCGTCGAGGGTCATGGTGCCTCCTTCGGTCAGCCGGGGACGCGACCCGCGGCGGTCAACGTGGCCCGGCGCCGGGCGTCGAGCGGCTCCTCGACGACGGCGCGACGCTCCGATGCGTGGATCATCCGGTATGCGCCCGTGACGATCCCGACGTGGTGCGCCGGTTCGCCGGGACGCGCGAAGAAGTAGAGGTCGCCGGGCAGGGCGTCCTCCGGGTCGACCGGCTCGATGGCCGCCTGCTGGTCGTGGGCGTCGCGCGGCAGCACCCGGCCGAGCTCGCGGTGGACGAGATGAACCAGACCCGAACAGTCGAGACCCAGCGGCGAGGTGCCGCCCCAGAGGTAGGGGAGCCCGAGGTGCTCGCGGGCCAGGGCCAGGTCGGTCCGCCCGTCCGGACCCGGACGGACCGCCCATGACTCGTCCTCGGGCGCGTCGTCGTGCCCACCGGTGTCATCGCCGATGAGGTGAGGCTCACGCAGCCAGCCGGGGTAGCCGCGCGGGTCGAGTGAGCTCGGCTGCCAGGGGCAGACCACCTCCACCCAGCCGGGGTATGCGGGGCTGCTGCCGACCACGGTCACCGGCTCGCCGGCGAGGACCTGCGTGTGGATCCGCCCGTGCAGCCCGAGCCGTCCGTCTCCGGACTCGTCGCCGGCTTCGTCATCGGCCGCGTGGGCGTCGAGGGCGGTCAGCCACCCAGCGACGTCGGGCCGGTCGGCGACCGCGGGGGCGTCGACCGCTCGGGGTCGGTCCGGAGCGACCCAGAGCGTGGTCACCGGTACCCGCACCCGCATCCGCACGCGGTCATCCTGGCACGGCACCGCCGAAGGTCCGGACGTCCGGACCGAGCTGCGCGTGGGCATACTGCACCCGTGGTCGCGACCGGTTCGCTCGAAGAGCGGCTGGCCCGGGTGACGGAGGTGGCTCCCGGCCGGCTCGGCGTCGCCGTGCGTGACGACCGGGGCTGGGCCTGGTCGTACGACGCGGACCGGGTGTCGCGCTCGGCGAGCACGATCAAGGTGCCCATCCTCCTCGCCGTCCTGCGGCTGGTGGAGGACGGGCGCCTGGACCTCGCCGACGTGGTCCAGATCGCCGACCCGGCGGAGCGGGTGGGCGGCTGCGGGCCGCTCAGCCTGCTGCCGTCGGTGACCTCGCTCCCGCTGGTCGAGGCGCTGCGCCTGATGATCGCCCTGAGCGACAACGACGCCACCAACGCGGTCCTCGACCGGGCCGACCTGCTCGAGACCGGCGACGTGGACCGGCTGCTGGCGGCCGTGCCGACCCGGCACACACGGCTGCGCCGCCGGATGATGGACCCCGCAGCGGTCGAGGCCGGCCGGGAGAACGAGACCTGCCCCGCGGACCTCGTCGCCCTGCTCGTCGCCCTGCGGGAGGGCCGGCTGCTGGGGCCCGACCTCACCCGGCTGGCCGTCGAGATCCTCCAGGACCAGCAGTTCGTGGCCGGGCTCCCCGCCTCCCTGCCGTCCGGCGTCACCGCGGCGTCCAAGACCGGTGACCTGCCGGGTCTGCGGGCCGACATGGCTATGCTGCAGCGTGGCGAACGGTGGGTCGCCGTGGCCGTCGTGGCCGACGAGCTGACCGACCCGAACCATCCCGGGGGACCGGATCGGGGCACCGCGGTGCTCCCGGTCTTCGCGGCGATCGGGGCGCTCGCGACCGAACGTCTGATGGGTCCTGGCTGAACGTCCACATTTTCGGGGGATGTGGTGCGTTCCGGGCAATCGGGATGAAAACCTATGCGCGGGAGGTGGCATGTCGGACACGTACGGCGTGCTCGATCGGCTGGTCGACGCACTTGCGCGTGGCGACCGGGAGGCGGCACTCGAGTGCTTCGCGCCCGGCGCCACCGTCGTCGTGTCGGGATCCCACCACGACTACGCGTCGTACGCGCCGACGACCGCGGTCGACGGACTGCTCCGGTCGTTCATGGAGATCTCGTGGACGCCGTCCCTGCGCCGGGTGGTCGGCGGCGCCCGGGTCGAGGAGGGTGTCCTCGCAGCCACGCACATCGGCCCGTTCCTGGGCTCCGACCCCACCGGTGAGCGGGTCGTCGCGAACCTGCGGATGTCATCCTCCCTCGCGCCAGACGGCCGGCTGGAGACGCTCTCGGTGTGGGGCAGCCGGGAGGCGGTCATGGGCCAGCTGGGCGTCCTCGTGGGCGCCGCGGGCGTCGCCGACACGCTGGTCGCCACGGCCCGCGAGCGGCTCACCACCGGGGTTCGCGACTACACCCCCGAGGAGATCGCGGCCTTCCCGGTGCCGCCACCGCCGGCGCGCGACACCGCGGACCCGGTCCCACCGCCGCCGCGCCGTCCCATCGTCCCAGCCCTCGCCGTCCGGAACCGCCCTCGTCGCCAGCTCGCCCTCTGGGCCATTTCGGCCCTGGCCCTGCTCGGCCTCCTCGTCGGCGTCATCCAGGTCACCCTGCGGTTCCTGCCGGGCGCCGACGCGGTGGCCGGGGCGATCGCGGTGTCGGTCGTGACCCCCACCCCGAAGTCCACGTCGATCGCCACCATCCCGCCGATCATCAAGGAGTCGACGCAGCAGGGCGTAGCCAAGCTCGGCACCGGGACGAACCCGCTCGACCAGGTCACGATCCTCAACAGCAGCACCAACGCCGGGCTCGCTTTGGTCGGCCCGAACGTGCAGTTCGAGTACGACTCTGCGGTCATCACCGAGGGGTCCCAGCGCGACATCAAGGGCCTGTCCGACGCGATCATCAGCCGGAACCTCAGCGGCACGATCTTCATCCACGGCTACACCGACGACATCGGCTCCCGGGAGCACGGACTGGTGCTGTCCGCCCAGCGGGCCGAGGCGGTCGCCAAGGTGCTCCAGGAACAGCTGCGCGGCTACCCCGTCCGCCTGATCACCGCGGGCTACGGCGAGGAGGACCCCATCGCCGACAACTCGAACGCCGCCAACCAGGCCCTCAACCGGCGCGTGATGGTCCTCTACAAGCCCGCCGGTACCCGCTGACCGGGCGCCTCCCGGCTACCAGCCGCGGGCGCGCCATTCGTCGAGGTGCGGCCGCTCGACCCCGAGAGTCGTGTCGTTGCCGTGGCCCGGGTAGACCCACGTGTCGTCGTCGTAGACGTCGAACACTCGCTCGGTGACGTCGCGGTACAGCGAGTCGAAGCTCTGCCCCGGGTTCTTGGTGTTCCCGACGCCGCCCGGGAACAGCGAGTCGCCGGTGAACAGGTGCGTGAACCCGTCCGGGTCGTCCGGGTCGCGGTAGGCCAGGGCCACCGACCCCGGGGTATGCCCGCGCAGCGACACCACGTCGAGGGTCACCTCCCCGAACCGGACCGTGTCGCCGTGCGAGAGCCGGTCGTCCACCGGCAGCGGCAGGGCGTCGGCGTCCTCCTCGCCGGCGGCGGTCCGGGCGCCGGTCGCTGCGACGACCTCCTCCAGCGCGCGCACGTGGTCCCAGTGCTGGTGGGTCGTCACCACGACGTCGAGGCCGCCGCCACCTTCTTCCACCAGCGCCAGCAACCGCTGCGGCTCGTCGGCCGCGTCGACCAGTGCCTGCGCGCCCGTCGTCCGGCAGGTCAGCAGGTAGGCGTTGTTGGCCATCGAGGAGACGCTGCACTTGCGGATGGTCAGCCGGGGCAGCTCCCGCACGTCGGCTGGACCGCCGGAGGTGACGTCACCGGCATACCCGTCGCTCGCCATGTCCGGCCGCGCTCAGCCCAGCGAGGGGATCGCCGGGAGGGAGCCCACCACGTCGCTGGTGTCGCCGCGGGTGAGCCAGGCGAGGACGGCCGCGCGGGTACCCGAGACGACCGGGCGGCCGTCGCCGATCGACCAGACGTCGCCTTCGTTGGTGCGGATGGACATCGACGGGGTCTCGGGGTCGTGGCGTAGCCGCCGGACGGTGTCCTGCAGCAGGGCGAGGAGCACCTCGTCGTCGACCTCCCGGAACGAGAACCCGGCGTCCAGGTCGATGTGGTGCATCACGACCTCGCGCATCCGCATGAACGGCAGGTAGCCGGCCTGGACCTTGGTGTTGTTGCGCGCGAGGAGCGGCACGTCCGAGAGCTCCTCCGTCAGTCCGGCCGACGCCGCGGCGAAGCGGGCGGCGCTGGCCTCGACATCGGCGACCTGCTCGGCCAACGGCCGCCCGGCGCCGGCCTCGATGTCGGCCTCCCGCGCGTCGGGGCTGGCGTACATCGGGGTCGACGACCCCGTCGTCGCGTTGGTCACGAGGTTGACGAGGGCGTCGGCGTTCCGTGCGATGTGGGTGAGGATGTGGCCGCGGGTCCAGCCGGGGCACAGGCTCGGCTGGCCGAGGCTGCCGGGGTCGAGCGAGCGGGCGGTGGCGAGGAGCTGCTCGGTATGCCGGTCGACCGCGACGAGGTGGGTTCGGAAGTCGGTGTTCAGCGTCGTCGTCGGGTCGCTCATGCCTTCACCGTAGCGAGCCCCGCGAGCGCGTGAGCCGCCCCGATGAGGGTCAGGTGCGAGAACGCCTGGGGGTAGTTGCCGACCATCCGGTGGTCCTTCGGGTCGTACTCCTCGGAGAGCAGCCCGACGTCGTTGACGAGGGCGACGAGCCGGTCCATCAGCTCCTTCGCCTGGTCGTGCCGGCCGGCCAGCGCGAGCGCCTGGACCAGCCAGAACGAGCACGCGAGGAACGGGTGCTCCGAGCCGGGAAGACCGTCCACCCCGCTGTCCGTGCGGTACCTCAGCAACAGACCGTCGTGCATGAGGTCCTGCACGATGGCGTCGATGGTGCCGAGCACCTTGGGGTCATCGGGCGGGAGGAACCCGCAGATCGGGATCAGCAGCAGCGACGCGTCGACCTCGTCGGTGTCGTAGTGCTGGGTGAACGTGTTGCGCCCGGCGTTGAACCCCTTGGCGAGGATCTCGGCGCGGACCTGCTCGCGCAGATCGCGCCACTTCTCGACCGGTCCCGGAAGGCCGTGCTTCTCGACGCCGCGGATGGCCCGGTCGAACGCCGCCCACACCATGACCCGCGAGTGGGTGAAGTACCGCAGCGGACCGCGGATCTCCCAGAGCCCGTTGTCCGGTTCGTCCCAGCGGCGGCCGAGCTCCTCGACGAGGGACCGCTGGATCCGCCATGATCGTTCCGACTCCTCGAGGCCGTGGTCGCGGCCGTCCGAGAGCGCCATCATCACCTCGCCGAGGACGTCGGTCTGGCGCTGTGAGACCGCGGCGTTCCCGATGCGGACCGGCCGCGAGCCGGCATACCCCGGCAGGTGTCCGATCTCGCGTTCCGGCAGGTCCCGCGAGCCGTCGACGGCGTACATGATCTGCATGTCCTCGGGGTCGCCGGCGACCGCGCGGATCAGCCAACGCCGCCACAGCATCGTCTCCTCGACGAAGCCGGACCCCATCAGCGCCTCAAGGGTGAGGGACGCGTCGCGGAGCCAGCAGAAGCGGTAGTCCCAGTTGCGCGTCCCGCCCACGTCCTCGGGGAGGCTGGTGGTCGGTGCGGCCACGATGCCGCCGGTCTCGGCGTGGGTCAGCAGGCGCAGCACGAGCAGCGAACGGACCAGGACGTCCCGGTACGGCCCCTCGTACTCGAACCGGTCCGCCCACTCCTGCCACTCCTCGCGCGTGGTCTCGACGATCGCGTCGCTGTCGAGCTGCTGGCGGATCGGCAGGTGCGAGGGCGCCCAGGTCGTCGAGAAGTTGAGCCGGTCACCGGCGGCGACGTCGAACTCGTCGACGTGCTTGCCGTCGTGGGCGTGGGGGAGGCGGTCACCCCGCAGGACCAGCATGTCGGGACCGGCAACGGCGGTGATCACGCGGTCGTGCGCCCCGTCGGGGCCGTGGTGCCGGCTCACCCAGGGCGTGATCTTCCCGTACGAGAACCGCACCACCCACTCGTGCCGCATCCGCACGGTGCCGGACACGCCCTCGACGACGCGCACGATGTCGGCGCGGTCGTCGGCGGTGGGCATGACGTCGGTGACCCTGACGACGCCGGTGTCGGTCTCGTGCGTGGTCTCGAGGACGAAGGTGTCTCCGACGTAGCGCCGCGTCGAGCGGGCCTCGTCGACCGGACCGATCAGCCAGCGGCCGTGCTGTGGGGTGCCGAGCAAGGCCGTGAAGCTGGACGGCGAGTCGAACCGGGGGAGGCACAGCCAGTCGACGGAGCCGCCGCGGCTGATCAGGGCGCAGGTATGCATGTCGCCGATCACCGCGTAGTCACGGATCAGCGTGCTGCCGTGCGGCGCGGATCGAGCGTGCTGAGTGGAGCGGTCGGCCTGGTCGCCCGACGTTGGGTGGCGCGGCATACCTGGAGGGTATGCGCCCCGTCCGGGTCGGGCGAGGTACGCGGCGTTCCGTAACGGTCCGGTAGCCCCGTCGCGAATCCATTGACACGATTCAAAACGCAGTGCTACCGTCGCCGGGACATCGATTGAGACGATTCAAAACGACGGTGAGGTTCAGTGTCGAACACCCCGCACCCGGCGAGCGGCAGCCCCGCGTCGGTCGCATCGGACCCCCTGGTGGGGATCCAGGTCGGCGCCATCTCCTTTGTCGACGAGGGCGTCGACGAGGTCATCGACACGGTTCACGACCGGGCCGGGGTGAACGCGCTGTTCGTCGCGACCCAGGCGTTCGACCGCGGCGTCGCCGGACGGCAGGTCACGTGGAAGACCGCTCCGGACCACGGCCCCGACGACCTCTCCGACGTGCACGTCGGCGGGTCCTTCGTCACCCAGCACCCGGAGCTCTACGCCGGTTCGGTCCTCGGCCCCTACCGCGCGCCGGACGTCGAGGTCGAGGGTTTCGACGTCCTGGGCGAGGTGGTGCCCGCGGCCCACGAGCGGGGCGTCGCCGTCTACTCGTTCATGCTCGAGAACACCCACTCGGGCCTGACCCGCCACGTGCCCAGCTGGACCAAGGTCCTCCAGGTCGACGCCTACGGACGCACCGACGCGTACGCCTGCCTGCGCAACCCCGACTACCAGGCCTGGTGGCTGTCGCTCGTCGAGGACCAGGTCCGCTCCTACCCGCTCGACGGGATCATGTGGGGCTCCGAGCGGCAGGGTCCGCTGGACAACGCGCTGTCGGACGGCGGGTTCGCCCGCACCGGTGTCCCGTACTGCTTCTGCGAGCACTGCATCACGGCCGGGACCCGCCAGGGCATCGACGCGCGCCGGGCCCGGGAGGGCTACGTCGCGCTCGACGCGCTGCTCACCGAGGACGACGGCGCGGCCGCGGCGGTGGGCGACACCACCTTCGTCCGGTTCCTGCGGTTGCTCGGCCGGTACCCCGAGATCGTCGCCTGGGACCAGCTGTGGCACGACGGCTACGAGGGCTTCCAGGCCCGGATCTACGGCGCCGCCAAGTTCCTCGCCCCCGACGTCCAGGTCGGCTGGCACGTCTGGCACCACAACTCGTTCTCGCCCTTCTACCGGGCCCAGGTCGACTTCGGCCGGTATGCGGCGTTCTCCGACTTCGTCAAGCCGGTCGTCTACCACGTGTGCGCGGGCTACCGACTGCACCACTACATCCAGACGGTCAGCCGCCGGCTGTTCCGCGGCGTCAGCGAGCAGGTCGTCCTCGACCTGTTCACCAGCAGCCTCGGCTACGACGAGAAGGTCTGCGTCGACGACCTGCCGACCGTAGGTCTGTCGGCGGACTACGTGGAGCGCGAGACGCGGCGGACCGTCGCGGCGCTCGGCGGCCGAGCCCGCGTCTACCCGGGGCTCGACGTCAACATCCCCACCCCCGACCACGTCCGCCAGTGCACGCCCCAGGACGTCCGGGCCGGCGTCGGCGCCGCGCTCGACGGCGGCGCTGACGGCGTCGTCCTCTCCCGGAAGTACTCGGAGATGACGCTCGACAACCTCGCCGCCGTCGGCGACGAGCTGACCCACCGCAACCTGCGCTAGCCCCAGTCGCGCAACCCCACCGCTCAACCCAGCCCTGTGAACAAAGGAGTACGAGGGTGACTCGTTCCACGCGCAGCCGCACCATGGCGGCCCTGACGGCAGCCTGTGCCGTCCCGATCCTCGTGGCCGCCTGCGGCGGAGGTGGCACCGGTGGCGCCTCCGGAGGCTCGACCGGCGGTGCTCCCGCGGCCGAGGACAAGGCCAAGGAGTTCTCCGTCCTCCTCACCACCGAGAACTCCCAGACGCCGGCGATGTTCAAGAGCCTCGCCGCCGGAGCGTGCAAGGCCGAGAACGACGCTCTGCCGCTGAAGATCGACCAGACCCCGAGCGCCAACATGCAGCAGAAGATCCAGCTGCTCGCCGGCCAGAACGCGCTGCCGGTGATGTTCGCCGCGGGCACGTCGCTGATCGCTCCCGGTGGCGACCTCGACAAGGCCGGCCAGGTGCTCAACATCAAGGACGCGCTCACCCAGCTGGGCGTCTACGACCAGGTCACCCCGTCGGCGGCCGGTGTCGTCGACAAGCTCTACAGCGGTGGGTTCCCGACCGTTCCCCTGCAGTCCAACATCGAGGGGCTCTTCTACAACAAGAAGATCCTCGCCGACCACGGCATCGCCGTGCCCACGACTGTTGCCGAGCTGACCGCGGCCGCCGACAAGCTCAAGGCGGCCGGCGTCACGCCGTTCACCGCCTCGGGCAAGACCGGCTGGACCATCAGCCGCTGGATCGGCGCGCTGCTGTTCCGGTCCCTCGGCCCGGACGCCATGGCCGACATCAAGAGCGGCAAGGCGAAGCTGACCGACCCGCAGTACGTCGCCGCCGCGCAGCAGCTGCAGGACATGGGCAAAGCCGGCTACTTCAGCAACGGTGTCACCAACATCGACTACGACACCGAGTTCTCGCAGATGCTCAACGGCCAGGCCGCGATGATGTACATGGGCAGCTGGTTCCTCGCCCAGGTCAACGACCCCAAGCTCAACAAGGTCGGCGACGCGATCGCCTTCGCCAAGTTCCCCGGCGTCGACGGCGGCAAGGGCACCATCGAGGAGACGCCGGCCAACGTCGGCTCGCCGAACGCGATGTCCAAGACCCTGTTCGGTCCGAAGGTGGGTGCGTGGCTCAAGTGCATCGTCCAGAACTACGGCAGTGCCTCCCTCAAGGAGCAGGGCTCCTTCTCGGGCCTCAAGGTCAACACCCCGGTCCCGAACCTGCCGCCGCTGACCACGCAGGTGCAGGACGTCATCACGGGGACGAAGACCAGCGTCCTGTGGTTCGAGGCGCTGTTCAACCAGAAGGCCACCACCGACGCGAGCAACAACGCCGCGCCGCTGCTGACCGGCAACATGTCGGCGCAGGACTACATGGCCAAGCTGCAGGCGGACCTCGACAGCAAGTAAGCCGCAGTCACCCGCATACCGGTGACGGCCTCCCACCCCGAGGCCGTCACCGGGAGCGGATGCCCCGCGCGCAGGGAGAGCAGGTGAACGAATGAACTACGTCCTCGGCAACAAGAAGGCCATCGCCGTGTTCCTGGCGCCGGCCCTGCTGGTCTACGTCGGCGTGATGGTCGTGCCCGTGGTGTGGTCCTTCGTCTACAGCTTCTACCAGGGCAACCCGATCCTCGGCTTCGAGTTCACCGGGTTCGACAACTTCACCAAGCTCTTCACCGACGACACGACGCGCACGGCGACCATCTTCACCCTCCAGTACGCCGCGGTGATCACGGTCGGGCAGATCATCCTCGGCTACTCGTTCGCCCTGCTCTACGTGTTCGTGCTCCGCAAGTCGTCGACGTTCGTCAGGACCATGGTCTTCTTCCCGGTGGTCCTGCCGACCGTCGCGGTCAGCCTCCTGTTCGCGCGGATGTTCCAGGTCGCGCCGCAGGTCGGACCGGTGAACGCGCTGCTCGGCCTCTTCGGCATCGCGCCGGTCGACTGGTTCGACTCGGGCGCCCACGCGTTCGTCGTCATCGTCGTCATGGACCTCTGGCGGACCATGGGCTTCTACGCCGTGCTCCTCTACGCCGGCCTCATCGAGGTGCCGGAGGAGATCATCGAGTCGGCCCGCCTCGACGGCGCGAGCGGGTTCCGGCTGGTGCGCCACATCGTCCTGCCGCTCTCGCTGCCGGTGCTGCTCTCGTCGATCATCTTCAGCCTCAACTCGGCGTTCAAGGTGTTCGACTCGATCCTCGCCCTCAACAACGGCGGTCCCGGCACGGCGACGACGCCGCTGAACCTCTACATGTTCCAGACGTCGTTCATCTACAGCGACTACGGGTACGGCAGCACGCTTGCCCTGCTCATCACTGTCCTGTGCCTCTCGGTGACGCTGCTGATCTTCCGATCGTCCCGACGCGACCTGACGAAGGCCTGACGCGTGACCGCCATCGACCACAGCCGCGACGTCTCCACGCCGCGCCCCCGCGCGCGCAACCCGGAAGCCCGCCGGCCGAGCCGCACCGGGCCGCGCACCCGCCGGACCCTCGTCAAGGTGCTCGTCGCGCTAATCCTGCTCATCGAGCTCTACCCGCTGTTCTGGATCCTCGCGAGCTCGTTCAAGTCGCAGGACGAGTTCCTCACGGAGCCGCTGTGGTCACTGCCGTCGGCGTTCAGCTGGGACAACTACGCCCAGGCGTGGACCACCGGCAACCTCGGCCGGAACACGCTCAACAGCATCATCGTCACGCTGCCGTCGCTGGCGATCATCCTGGTCCTCGGCTGCGCCGCGGCCTTCGCGCTCGAGGTGATGATCTGGCGCGGTCGCAACAACATGCTGCTGTTCATCATCGGCGGGATCATGGCGCCCATCCAGATCATCCTGCTGCCGCTGTTCACCATCTACTTCAAGGCCGGGCTGTCCGACAGCTACTGGCCGATGATCATCACCTACGTCGGGCACGGCCTGCCGCTCACGGTGTTCCTCATGGCGACGTACTTCCGGGCGGTGCCGCGCGAGCTGTTCGAGGCGCTCGCCCTCGACGGCGGCGGCCCGTTCCGCGCGTTCTTCAACGTCGGCCTGCCCCTGGTCCGCAGCGGCGTGTTCACGGTGGCCCTGCTGCTGTTCTTCTCGATCTGGAACGACCTGCTCATCGCGCTGACCTTCAACGTCACCGACGACTACTCGACGATCCAGGTCGGCCTGCTGCACTTCAACGACGAGTACGGCTCGGTCGCCTACGGTCCGCTGTTCGCGGCCATCAGCATCACCGTCTTCGGCACCCTCGCGGTGTACCTGTCGATCAACCAGCAGGTCATGAAGGGCCTCACCGCCGGGTCGGTCAAGGGGTGAGCACCGTGCCCGTGGTCGACGGCCACACCCACGTTTGGGCAACCTGGCCATACCGGCCCGGGGTTCCGGACCCGCATACCCGGGGGTCGGCCGAGAACCTGCTCCTCGAGCTGGACGCCAACGGTGTCGACCACGCGGTCGTCGTGAGTGCGGAGATCGACGGCGCGGCCGGCAACAACAACCACGGCGCCGAGGTCGTCGCCCAGCATCGAGGCCGGCTCTCCCAGCTCGTCGACCTCGACAGCCAATTCGGCTCGGACTACCACCGACGGGGGGCCTCGGACCGCCTTCGCGCGGCCGTCGACCGGTATGCGCCGGCAGGGGTCTCGCACTACCTCGCTCCCGAGGACGACGGCTGGCTCTCCTCCGCCGAGGGGGACCGGTTCCTGGTGGCCGCGGAGGAGGCCGGGGTCGTCGTCAACCTCGCCGCCCGGCCGGTGTGGGGACCGGCGATCCGTGGCGCCGCTCGCCGGCACCCGGGAGTGACGATCCTGCTCAACCACCTCGGAACCGTCATGCTCCACCCGGGCGGCCTCGACGAGGCGCTGCGCCTCGTCGTCGACGACGAGGAGCTGCCCAACCTCGTCGTCAAGGTCTCCGGGTGGGCGTACGGCACCGACCGGCCCTGGGACTACCCGTATGCGGACCGGCTGGCCGTCGTCCGCCGGTTCCACGAGGCGTGGGGTCCCGACCGGCTCGCCTGGGGGTCGGACTGGCCGTCGCTGCTTCCGCACCACAGCTACCGCCAGGGTCGGCAGCTTCTCGTGGAGCACGCCGGCTTCCTGAGCGCCGCGGACCTCGACAAGGTCATGGGCGGGACCCTGGCCCGGGTGCTGCGACTGCCAGTGGGGGTTCCGGCATGAGCCGCCCCCGCGTCGGGTTCGCGATGACCGCGGCGGCCCGGAAGCGCTACGTCGAGGAGTCGTCGGTCCGGCGGCTGGAGGTCGTCGCCGACGTCATGTGGCTCGACCTCGAGGGGCCCGACCGGGTGTTCGGACCGCCTCCGGAGGACAGGGCCACGGTCGCGCGGCTCAGCGACTTCGTCCACGACCTCGACGTGGTCGTGGTCGGCTACGGCAGCCCGCGGGTGACCGAGACCGTCCTGGCGGCGGCCCCTCGCCTCCGGATGGTGGGGGACACCCACGGCGACCGGTTCGCCGCGCGCGTCGACGTCGCCGCGTGCGAGGCGCGGGGGATCACCGTGGTCGACACGACGAACGGCTCATCCGACCCGGTCGCCGAGTGGGCCCTCGCGCTCACTCTCGTCGGGCTGCGCAACGCCGGGGCCTTCTTCCGGCGGCTCATCGCCGGTGAGGTCCTCTGGGAGGACCGCAACGCGCTGCTCACGGATCCCGGGTACCTCAACGGCGAGCTGACCGGGAAGACCGTGGGGATCGTCGCCCTCGGCAATGTCGGCCGCCGGTTCCTCGAGCTGCTCGCCCCGTTCCACGTGCGCGTCCTCGCGTACGACCCCGGTGCACCCGAGGCGCTCGCCGCCGCATACGACATCGACCTCACCAGCCTCGACAACGTCCTCGCGCACTCCGACGTCGTCGTGTGCCTCGTTCCGCTGACCACGAGATCGGCCGGGTTGGTCGGCCGCCGGGAGATCGAGCTGATGAAGCCCGGCGCGGTGTTCGTCAACGTCTCGCGCGGCCCGGTCGTCGACACCGAGGCGCTGGTCGACCGCCTGCGCCGCGGCGACCTGGTCGCCGGCCTCGACGTCGTCGACCCCGAGCCGCTGGCCGCGGACTCACCCCTGCGCTCGCTGCCCAACGTGTTCCTCTCACCGCACATCGCCGGCGTCACCGCGGCGGCCGAGCCACGGTTCATCGACCTCATGGTCGACGAGGTGCTGCGGGTGCTCGCGGGCCACCGGCCGCGGTTCCGGCTGGCGCCACGGGAAGGTCCGGACGGACCGGAGGCAACCAACCCGCATACGAAACCGCACGCGGACGTCGAACGACACCGCCGCGAAGGAGGCAGCTGAGATGGGCGTTGTCGGAGCACCGGTCCTCGCCCGGCTCGAGGAGCAGGAGATCGAGCTGCCGTCGTGGGCGTTCGGCAACTCGGGAACACGGTTCAAGGTGTTCGGCCAGCCCGGTGTGCCACGCGACCCGTTCGAGAAGGTCACCGACGCGGCCAAGGTCCACGAGCTGACCGGTCTCGCGCCGCGCGTCGCGCTGCACATCCCGTGGGACAAGGTCGACGACTACGGCGCACTGGCGGCACACGCGGAGTCGCTCGGGGTCCACCTCGGGACGGTCAACTCGAACACGTTCCAGGACGACGAGTACAAGCTCGGGTCGCTCACCCACGCGGAGAAGGGCGTCCGGCGGCGCGCCATCGACCACCACGTCGAGTGCATCGACGTCATGGACCGGACCGGGTCGCGGGACCTCAAGATCTGGCTGGCCGACGGGACGAACTACCCCGGCCAGGGCGACATCCGGGCGCGCCAGGAGTGGCTGCTCGAGTCGCTGCACGAGATCTACGCCCACCTCGGCGACGACCAGCGGCTGGTGCTCGAGTACAAGTTCTTCGAGCCGGCGTTCTACCACACCGACGTCCCGGACTGGGGTACCGCGTTCGCGCACGTGAGCGAGCTGGGACCCAAGGCGTTCGTCTGCCTCGACACCGGTCACCACGCGCCGGGGACGAACATCGAGTTCATCGTCGCCCAGCTGCTGCGGCTCGGGAAGCTCGGCTCGTTCGACTTCAACAGCCGGTTCTACGCCGACGACGACCTCATCGTCGGGGCGGCCGACCCGTTCCAGCTGTTCCGGATCCTGTCCGAGGTGGTTCGTGGCGGCGGGTACGGGCGGGAGTCCGGGGTGGCCTTCATGCTGGACCAGTGCCACAACATCGAGAAGAAGATCCCGGGCCAGATCCGGTCGGTGCTCAACGTCCAGGAGATGACCGCCCGGGCCCTGCTCGTCGACCGCGACGCGCTCGCCGCCGCGCAGTCGGAGGGTGACGTGCTCGCAGCCAACGACGTCGTCATGGACGCCTTCTACACCGACGTGCGGCCCGCTCTGGCGGCCTGGCGCGAGTCCCGGGGTCTGCCGGGCGACCCGATCCGCGCCTACGCCGAGTCCGGCTACCAGGAGCACATCGAGGCGAGCCGGGTCGGCGGCACCCAGGCCGGCTGGGGCGCGTGACCGCGGCTGCTGACGCCCCCGCGTACCGGCTGACCGTCAGCGTGCCGCCCGGCGCGCTGTGGGAGGCGCTGGGGCCGCTGCCCGACGACGTCGAGCTGCTCGAGTGGGACCTCGACGGTCCCGCGCCACGCCCGCACATCGACCTCGTCGTGCGCCCGAGCGCCCGGGGGCTGGCGCCACTGGAGTGGCTCTCGACGGTGACGACCCGGCTGGTCCAGAGCCCGGCCATCGGCTACGACGGGGTCGCGAGCGTGCTGCCGCCCGGGCATACCGTCGCGAACGCCGCCGGGGTCCACGAGGACTCGACCGCCGAGCAGGCGATGATGCTGGTCCTGGCCGCCCAGCGCGACCTGCCGTTCTACGTGCGGGCCGCTGACCAGGGACGATGGGCCGTCCGCACCAGCCCCGGCCTGTCCGGTCGCACCGTCCTGCTGCTGGGCGTCGGCGGCGTGGGACAGGCGGTCGAGGCCCGGCTGCGGCCGTTCGGACCCGAGATCGTGCGGGTCGCCCATTCCGCCCGCGACGGGGTGCACGGGGTCTCCGAGCTGCCGACCTTGCTTCCGGACGCCGACGTGGTCGTCGTCGCCGTGCGGTTGGACGACAGCACGGTCCGGCTGGTCGACGCGGGGTTCCTGGCCGGTATGCGGGACGGCGCGTTGCTGGTCAATGTGGCCCGGGGCGCGGTGGTCGACACCGACGCGCTCGTGGCCGAGACGTCGACCGGGCGGCTGCGCGCCGCCCTGGACGTCACCGACCCGGAACCGCTGCCGCCGGAGCACCCGCTCTGGCGCATACCGGGCGTCCTCGTCACCCCGCACGCGGCCGGGGCGACCCCCGACGCGACCCCGCGGATGGCCCGCCTGGTCCGGGCGCAGGTGGACCGGATGCTGGCCGGCGATCCTCCGCTGAACGTCGTCGTCCGGTCCTGAGGACCGTCCTCCGGGCATCGGTTAGTGGCTGTCGGTGACGACGCTTAGGGTTGTCGGGTGCCCGACGTGTCACCCCTCGCTGCCCCGCCGGAGGACTCCCCGTTCCGACCCGTGGGGCACGACCACCTCATCGTGCGCGGCGCTCGGGAGCACAACCTCAAGGACATCTCCGTCGAGCTGCCGCGTAACTCCCTGATCTGCTTCACGGGGCTCTCGGGCAGTGGCAAGTCCTCGCTCGCCTTCGACACGATCTTCGCGGAGGGCCAGCGGCGCTACGTCGAGTCGCTGAGCTCGTATGCGCGCCAGTTCCTCGGGCAGATGGACAAGCCCGACGTCGACTTCATCGAGGGTCTCTCCCCGGCGGTCTCCATCGACCAGAAGTCGACCAACCGCAACCCGCGGTCGACGGTCGGCACGATCACCGAGGTCTACGACTACCTCCGCCTGCTGTTCGCCCGCGCCGGTCGCCCGCACTGCCCGGTCTGCGGCGAGGCGATCACGCGGCAGAGCCCCCAGCAGATCGTCGACCGGCTGCTGGAGCTGCCGGACCGCACCCGGTTCCAGGTCCTCGCGCCGGTCATCAAGGGCCGCAAGGGGGAGTACGTCGACCTCTTCACCGAGCTCCAGACCAAGGGCTTCTCGCGGGCCCGGGTCGACGGCGAGGTCGTGTCGCTGACCGAGGCGCCGAAGCTGGAGAAGAAGCTCAAGCACACCATCGAGGTGGTCGTCGACCGACTGGTCGCCAAGGGCGGTGACTCGGGCGCGAAGCGGCGGCTGACCGACTCGGTCGAGACCGCGCTGAACCTCGCCGGGGGAGTGCTGCTCATCGAGTTCGTCGACGTGGACCCGGCTGACCCCGACGCGGTCCGGGAGCGCCGGTTCTCGGAGAAGATGGCCTGCCCCAACGACCACCCGATCGCGATCGACGAGATCGAGCCGCGGTCGTTCTCGTTCAACGCGCCCTACGGCGCGTGCCCGCGCTGCACCGGGATCGGCACCGAGCTCGAGGTCGACCCCGAGCTGGTCGTTCCCGACGACGACCTCTCGCTCGGCGAGGGCGCCATCGCGCCGTGGTCACAGGGGTCCGGCTCCGCCGACTACTTCCTCCGGGTCATCGCCGCGCTGGGCGAGGACCTCCGCTTTGCGATGGACACGCCGTGGAAGGCGCTGCCGGAGCGGGCCAAGGAGGCGTTGCTCTACGGCGAGAACTACAAGGTCCACGTCAAGTACCGCAACCGCTACGGCCGCGACCGGTCCTACACGACCGGGTTCGAGGGTGTCGTCCCGTTCGTCAAGCGGCGGCACGCCGAGACCGACTCCGACTGGAGCCGGGAGCGCTACGAGGGCTACATGCGGGAGGTGCCGTGCCCCCAGTGCAAGGGCGCTCGCCTCAAGCCCGAGATCCTCGCGGTCCTCGTGGGCGGCAAGAACATCTCCGAGATCTGCGCGCTGGCCATCAACGAGGCGGCCGCGTTCCTCGCCGACGTCGACTTCTCGGTGCGCGAGCGGCAGATCGCCGAACGGGTGATCAAGGAGATCGAGGCCCGCCTGGGCTTCCTGCTCGACGTCGGCCTCGACTACCTGTCGCTCGACCGGCCGGCCGGCACCCTGTCCGGTGGGGAGGCGCAGCGGATCCGGCTGGCCACCCAGATCGGGTCCGGGCTGGTCGGCGTGCTCTACGTCCTCGACGAGCCCTCGATCGGGCTGCACCAGCGCGACAACCGCCGGCTCATCGAGACGCTGACCCGTCTGCGCGACCTCGGCAACACCCTCATCGTCGTCGAGCACGACGAGGACACCATCGCGACCTCCGACTGGGTCGTCGACATCGGTCCGGGCGCCGGCGAGCACGGCGGCCAGGTGGTCCACTCGGGGACCGTCGCCGGGCTCCTGGCCCACCCCGACTCGATCACGGGGGAGTACCTCTCCGGCCGCCGTGAGATCGCGGTTCCGCCGGTGCGCCGACCGCGCAACGGCAAGGTGGTCACCGTCGTCGGCGCGCGGGAGAACAACCTCCAGGACATCGCCGTGTCGTTCCCGCTGGGGACCCTGGTGGCCGTCACCGGCGTGTCCGGGTCCGGCAAGTCGACTCTGGTCAACGACATCCTCTTCAACGTCCTCGCCAACAAGCTCAACGGCGCCCGCCACGTCCCCGGCCGCCACAAGACGGTGACCGGGCTGGAGCACCTCGACAAGGTGGTCCACGTCGACCAGGGCCCGATCGGGCGTACTCCGCGGTCCAACCCGGCCACCTACACCGGCGTGTTCGACAACATGCGCAAGCTCTACGCCGATACCACCGAGGCCAAGATCCGGGGGTACCAGCCGGGCCGGTTCTCGTTCAACGTCAAGGGCGGCCGCTGCGACAACTGCTCCGGCGACGGCACCATCAAGATCGAGATGAACTTCCTCCCGGACGTCTATGTCCCGTGCGAGGTCTGCCACGGCGCGCGGTACAACCGGGAGACCCTCGAGGTCCACTTCAAGGGCAAGACCATCGCCGACGTCCTCGACATGCCGATCGAGGAGGCGGCCGAGTTCTTCGCGGCGGTCCCCGCGATCTCGCGGCACCTGACGACGCTCAACGAGGTGGGGCTGGGCTACGTCCGGCTCGGGCAGCCGGCGCCGACCCTCTCCGGTGGCGAGGCGCAGCGGGTCAAGCTGTCCACCGAGCTCCAGAAGCGGTCCACCGGGCGAACCATCTACGTCCTCGACGAGCCGACGACCGGCCTGCACTTCGAGGACATCCGCAAGCTGCTCGAGGTCCTCCAGGGGCTGGTCGACAAGGGCAACACCGTGATCGTCATCGAGCACAACCTCGACGTCATCAAGAGCGCCGACTGGGTCGTCGATCTCGGCCCCGAGGGCGGCAAGCGTGGCGGCCAGGTCATCGCCGAGGGCACGCCGGAGGACGTCGCGGCGATGGAGCACTCGTTCACCGGCCAGTTCCTCGCGCCGATCCTCGAGAAGGGCCGAGCCGGTATGCGGGCCGCCCGCCCCAGCGTGGCGGCCGCCGCCGCGCGCCGCCGGACGACGTCGAGCAAGACCGCCACGACGAAGTCCGCCACGACGAAGTCCACCACGACGAAGTCCGCCTCGACGAGAACGGCCACCAAGAAGGTCGCGACAAGACCGCCGCCACCACGAAGACCGCGACTCCGCGACGCAAGCCGGCCTGACACTCTGGTCCGATGCGCGAGTTCGTCGACCGAGTGCTGGCCCTGTGGGACGGGAACGCGGCCGCTCAGGACGACGCCCTGGACAAGTTCCGGGAGGTGTACGCCCACCCGGTGACGGTCAACGGGCGCTGGTACCGCCCAAGCACACCGGTCCTTGGCCGACCAGTGACGGGCGAACCGTCGAGCCGACTGGACGGCCGATCGTGGTCCAGGGCCTGGACATCTTCAGGTTCGACGCTGAAGGCCGCGTGGCCGCGATCTGGGCCATCAACGACCTCAGCGAGACCCTGACGTGGCACGACCTGACCGTCAACCGGGGGCTGCACGCCGCTGTACCAGGTCGTATACCCGGTCGGGTAACCAAACGCGTCGTCATCACGACCTCCTCGGGTACCCGACCGGGTACTCGAATCGCAGTGGCTCTTCAGGCCGGGGTCGTGCGGCACCGAGCCGGGGCTCAGTCCTCGCCGAGGTATGCCTTCCGCACGTCGTCGCTCGCGAGCAGCTCCTTGCCGGTCCCGTCGAGGACGATGCTGCCGACCTCGAGGACGTAGCCCTTGTCGGCGAGCTTGAGCGCCGCCTGGGCGTTCTGCTCGACCAGGAGGATCGTCGTCCCCTGCGACTGCAGGGTCCGGACGGTCGACATGATCCGCTTCATCATCAGCGGGGACAGACCCATCGACGGCTCGTCGAGCATGAGCAGCCTGGGCCGGCTCATCATGGCTCGGCCCATCGCCAGCATCTGCTGCTCACCACCGGAGAACGTGCCGGCCGGCTGCTTCGACCGCTCGCCCAGGATGGGGAAGAGCTCGTACGCCGCGTGCAGGTCGGTACGGATCTGGGCCTGGTCCTTACGGGCGAAGGCGCCGAGGACGAGGTTCTCCTCGACGGTCAGGCGGGGAAAGATCCGCCGGCCCTCGGGGGAGTGGGCGATGCCGAGCCCCACGATGTCGTGCGCGGCGGTGCTATGGATGGGCTTGCCCTGGAAGCTGATGCTGCCGCTGCTGGGGCGGAGCAGCCCGGAGATGGTGCGCAGCGTCGTTGTCTTGCCGGCGCCGTTGGTGCCGATGAGCGTGACGACCTGGCCCTCGTCGACCGAGAAGGTGATCCCTTTGACCGCCTCGATCTTGCCGTAGGACACCCGCAGGTCACGGACATCGAGCATGGCGGTCACTGGCGGCCTCCTTCGCCCTCGGTCGCGCCACGGGCGTCGTGGGGGTAGTCGGTGGTCCGCTTGGCGGCGTCGGGATGCTCCGCGGGGAACCGCTTGTCGAGCTCGTCGAGCTCGCGCTCGACCTCGGCGGCCTCCTCGTCGTCCTCGTCGCCGGTGCCGATATAGGCCTCGATCACGCGCGGGTCCGACTGGACCTCGGCCGGCGTCCCCTGGACCAGGGTCTCGCCGCGGACCAGGCAGAGCACGCGGTCGCAGAGCGTGAAAATGAACCGCATGTCGTGCTCGATCACGACGACGGCGATCCCGCTGTCTCGGATCTTGAAGATCAGGTCCATGGCCTGACGGGTCTCCTGCGGGTTCATCCCCGCGGTCGGCTCGTCGAGGAGGAGCACCTGAGGGTCGGTGGCGAGCGCCCGGGCGATCTCGAGACGGCGTTGGTCGCCGTAGGGCATGTTCCGGGCGAGGAACTCGGTCGACTTGCCCAGTCCGACGTAGTCGAGCAGCTCCTGGGACCGGGCCCGGGTCTCAGCCTCCTCACGGCGGAACTTCGGACCGCGGATGATCGAGGTGAACCCCGCGGCGGAGGTGCGGCAGTACCGCCCGACCATGACGTTCTCCAGTGCCGTCATGTTGCCGAAGAGCCGGATGTTCTGGAAGGTGCGCGCCATCCCCGCCAGCACGACCTTGCGCGGCTTCGGCGGCAGGATCGCCCCCTTGAACGTCACCTCGCCCTCGGTCGGCTTGTAGAGCCCCGTGAGGCAGTTGAAGAACGTCGTCTTGCCGGCACCGTTGGGGCCGATGAGACCGACGATCTCGCCCTCGCGGACGCTGAGGTCGACGTCGTTGACGGCCGTGAGGCCGCCGAAGCGCATGACGACGCCCTTCGCCTCCAGGACGGTCTCGCCGAACTCCCGGGTCGGGGCGGGCGCACTGGCGGTGGCGGTCATGCCGTCGCCTCCTCTTCCTCGAGGTGGATCTCCTCGATCCGTTCGGCCAGCTCCTGGTCCTCCTCGTGGAACTCCAGCTTGCGCCGCTGGCTGGCGATGATGCCCTCCGGCCGGAACCGCATCATGATGACGAGCAGCAGCCCGAAGATCAGCAGCCGGTAGTCGGAGATGAAGCGCAGCTTCTCGGGCAGCACCTGGAGGATGGCCGACCCGATCAGCACGCCGGCCACGGTACCCATACCGCCGAGGACGATCGCGGCGAGCAAGAACGCGCTGTTGAGGAACACGTACTGGTCGGGCGTGACCGACACATCCTGGTGTGCTTTGACCGTCCCGGCCATGCCGGCGAGGAACGCGCCGCTGGAGAAGGCGAAGAGCTTGAGGCCGAAGACGTTGACGCCCATCGCCTCGGCGGCCTTCTCGTCCTCGCGGATGGCTACCCAGCCGCGGCCGATCCGGCTGTTGTTGAGCCGGACGAACACGGTGATGACGAAGGCCGCGAGCAGCAGCAGCAGGAAGTAGTAGTTCGCGAACCGGCCGAGCGAGATGCCGGCCACGGTATGCGACTGGCCGAAGTCCCACCCGAACACCACCAGGTCGGGGATGGCCGGGATGCCGTTCGGGCCTCGGGTGAGGTTCGGGCCGTTGTTGCCGTCCAGGTTGCCCATGGCCAGCCGGAAGATCTCCCCGAAGGCCAGGGTGACGATGGCGAGGTAGTCGCCGGACACGCGCAGCGTCGGCGTTCCGATGATGAGGCCGAGGGTCGCCGAGACGCAGGCGCCGATGAGGACGACGAGCAGGAACGGCGGCTTCCAGCCGACGGTGGCGAAGGCCGACTCCGAGAGCACGGCGGCGGTATAGGCGCCGGCACCGAGGAAGGCGATGTACCCGAGGTCGAGAAGGCCTGCCAGGCCCACCACGATGTTCAGGCCCATCGCGGTGACCGCGAAGATGATGACCTGGGTGGCGATCGACATGTTCGCGTCGGACCCGCCCTGCGTGAAGGGGAAGAGGAACGCCACGACGAACGCCCCCAGCATGAGGACCCGTCGGTGCCGGGCGGCGAGGATGCCGATCCACGTGAAGAAGCCACAGGACGCCAGCGCCCAGATCGCCGTGCCGAGGGCCAGGAAGAAGAGCAGGAAGACGCTGCCGTCCTCCTGACCGAGGGCGAACGCCGACCCGAAGAGGGCCAGCGCCAGCATGATGACGATGACAAGGATCTCGACCCAGCCGGGCAGCCTGGCCTTGATGGGATCGTTGATCGCTCGCACTCGAAGCAGCAGACCGCCGGCGGCGAGCAGCAGGCTGCCCACCCAGGAGACCCAGCCACCGGGGTCGACGTTGACGAGCCCGCCGCTCTGCACCGCGATGAGCAGCAGCACGACGGTCATGTAGGCAGCGGCGCCGAGGCCCAGCGTGCGCACCGCGAGCGCCGACTTGAACCAGTCGCCGAGCTTGTGCAGTGGTCCCTTGTACATGAGGAGGAACGCCACCGCGATGAGGGCGAGGACCAGCGCGAAGAGCTGGACCTCTCCGGGGTAGGCATACACGGAGAGGTTGCCGAGGATGGTGGCGACGTAGCTCCAGGACATGAACGTGCCCGCGGCCAGGAGCACGGCGCCGGTCAGGGCCACCGGCCAGCCGAAGCGGCCGTAGCGGTCCTTCATCCCGTCGAGCCAGGACTCCGGCTCCGCGGGCGCCGTCGAGGCCGTGGCGTCGGGCATACGGTCGGTGGTGCTCATGCCCGGTCCACCACCCTCGCGCCGAGGAGGCCCTGTGGTCGGAAGACCAGGACCACGATGAGCAGGACGAACGCCCAGACGTCCTTCCAGGCGGATCCGCCGAACTGGCCGGGGATGAACTGGGTGGCGAACGCCTCGACCACGCCGAGGACCAGACCGCCGAGGACGGCGCCCTGGATGTTGCCGATGCCGCCGAGCACGGCCGCGGTGAAGGCCTTGAGACCGGCGAGGAAGCCGATCCGGAAGTCGATGTTCTGGTTCTGCAGGCCCTGGGCGACACCGGCCACGGCCGCGAGTACCGCGCCGAGGACGAAGGCGACGACGATGATCCGATCGACGTTGATGCCCATGAGTCGGGCTGTGTCGGGGTCCTGTGACACCGCCTGCATGCCGCGCCCGAGCTTGGTCCGGTTGACGAAGTACCAGAGCAGGGCGGCACAGATGACCAGCGCCCCGATGGTGAAGATTGCCGACCGCTGGATGGTGAGGCCGCCGATCTGTAGGGCGGGGCCGGTGACAACCTCGATGGGCGGGAACGGCAGCTTGCTCTTGGCGCCCGGGTAGAAGAGGCGGACGGCCTCCTGGAGGAACACCGAGACGCCGATGGCGGTGATGAGCGGAGCCAGACGGGGCGCGTGGCGCAACGGGCGGTAGGCGAAGCGCTCCATGAGCACGGCCACACCGACCGAGGCGACGATCGCGCCCATCATCATGATCGGGAGGACCCAGAGGGCGAGGTTGCCCTCGAACAGCACGCTCCACGTGGCCAGCGCCCCGAAAGCGCCGATCATGAACACCTCGCCGTGGGCGAAGTTGATGAGCTGGACGATGCCGTAGACCACGGTGTAGCCGACGGCGATGAGCGCGTACAGCGACCCGAGGGTCAGTCCGTTGATCAGCTGCTGGAGGACATCGTTCATGCGCCCATCACCCGAGCCGCCACCGGTGGGACCTGCCGAGCCGTCGCCTGAGTGATCAAAGGAGCTTCCTCACTGGCCGGTACCGGCCCTCCGCGCCACCACTGCCCACGCATACACCCGCCCGCGGGCATTGTGCACCCGCGGACACCACGGGGGCGGGCTTGTTGGCAAGCCCGCCCCCGTGTCGTTCAGTTTTTCTCGGTGTCGTCGACGCCGATCGCCTACTTGAACGGTGTCCGTCTTCGCGGCGACCCACTTGCCGGCGTCGACCTTGTAGACGGTCAGGACCTTGCTCGTGGAGTCGCCGTACTGGTCGAACGCGACCTTGCCGGTGACGCCGTCGAACGAGACCTTGCCGACCGCCTCGATGGTCGCGTTGCGGGCCGACTTGACGTCGGTCGCGCTGGCGAGCGAGGTCTTGAGGGCCTGGATGATCGCGTTGGCGGCGTCATACGAGTAGCCGCCGTAGGCGGCCGCCGGCTCGGCGTACCCGGCCGCCTGGTACTCGGACAGGAACTTCTTGCCCGCGTCGGTGGAGTCCGTCGGGGCGCCGACCGAAGTGGCCAGGTCACCGTTGCTGCGTCGCACCGGCAAGCTGGATGTACTTCGGGTCGTAGATGCCGTCGCCGCCCATGAGCGGGACGTTGAGGCCGGCGGACTTCATCTGCTGCGAGAGCGGGCCACCCTGCGGGTACTCGCCGCCGTAGTAGACCGCCTGCGGGCTCGACGGGGCGACCTTCGACACGACGGCCTGGTAGTTCGACTCGTCGGGGTTGATGGTCTCGGCCGCCGTGATCGTGCCGCCGCCCTTCTTGAACTCCGTGGTGAACGCGTCGACGAGACCCTGGCCGTAGGCCTTCTTGTCGTGGATCGTCGCGACGTTCTTGATGCCCTGGCCGAGCAGGTACTGCGCGGCGAACGGACCCTGGACAGCATCCGTGGTGCAGGTGCGGAAGTACGTCTTGTAGGCCCGCTTCGGGGCCGCCGCGTCCGCGCCGATGGTCAGGGCCGGGTTGGTGTTCGCGGGCGAGACCTGGGTGATGTTGGCCGCAGCGAAGATCGGCTGGGTCTGCTGGCTGACGCTGGAGTTGAGGTTGCCGACGACACCGATGATGGTGTCGTCCGAGGCGAGCTTGGTGGCAGCGTTCTTGCCGACGTCGGCCTTGGCCTCGTCGTCGACCGACGAGACCTCGAGCTTCCAGCCCGGGACCGCGTTGGTGTCGTTGGCCTGCTTGACCGCGAGCTCGACGGAGTGCTGGATGCCCTTGCCCAGTGCGGACAGGTCGCCGGTGAGCGGCGCGATGACGCCGATCTTCGACAGTCTTGGTGGCGCCGCCGCCGGTGCTGCCGCCGCTGGAGCCACCGGAGTCGCCGCGGGAGCCGCAGGCGGAAAGGGCAAGCGCCGCGACAGCGAGCGGTACCCCGATCCGGACGATGGAACGATGGTGCACAGATCCTCCTGGGAGTTTCGGGCGCGGGGGAGCCCCCCGGCCCCGTCGCGACAACCGCGAGCGAGACGCAGCGTAGTTCGTCTCACGGGGGGCCGAACCCGCCCCGAGCGTGTCCGTGTCCGTCTTGTGATGTGTGAATTCTGGGTTTCCGTCCGGATGCGTGGTGTCCATTTCCTGAGATTCGGCTGAATATCGGCTGAACCGGGCCGGGTGACATGACGTCACCACAGGTGGTTGACAGTCGCCGCAGGCAGGATGAGCGACGCCGGTTCGTTGAAGCGGCAACCAGTTTCGGCACCTGAAACAGACCAGAACCCCACCCCGACGCTCCCCTCAGAGGCAGGACGAGGCCATGTCAGCACAGCCAGAGACCACCACCAGCAGCACACCCGGCGAGGCGACGGGCGGCGACACCGCCATGAACCGGCGCACCGTCCTCCGGGCGGCCGGGGTCAGCGGCGCCGGCGTCGCGGGCGCGGCGGCCCTCGCCGCGTGCGGCGGCTCCACCACCCCGACGACGACCGCACCCTCCACCACGACGTCCGCGTCGACGACCTCGTCGGGGTCCTCGACGTCCTCCTCGGCGACGAGCGCGTCGGCGACGGGTTCGGCGTCGGCGGCCGCACCGAGCGGCACCCCGGTGAAGACGGCGGACGTTCCGGTGGGCGGTGGCGTCATCAACGCGTCCGGGCTCTTCGTGGTCACGCAGCCGTCGGCCGGCCAGTTCAAGGCGTTCAGCGCGGTGTGCACCCACCAGGGCTGCACCGTCAACAAGGTCGCCAGCGGCATGATCGACTGCCCGTGCCACCAGAGCCAGTTCGACATCTCCACGGGGACGCCGACGTCGTCGAGCCAGGCCAAGAGCCCGCTGCCGGCCAAGACGGCCACCGTCAGCGGAGACTCCGTCTACATCGCCTGACCGACCGGCCGCGGCGCCCTCGCATACCGGCCGGCCGCTCGAACGGGAGTCCGACCCGGCTCCTAGAGTGAAACCGTGGCGCTGACCCGTCGACGTACCGCCCCCGGCCAGGGTGGGGCCCCCTGCCGGGGGGTGACCTCAGTGGCTGACCCGTCGACGTACCGCCCCCGGCCAGGGTGGGGCCCCCTGCCGGGGGGTGACCTCAGTGGCTGACCCGTCGACGTACCGCCCCCGGCCAGGGGAGATCCCGGTCGACCCGGGGGTGTACCGGTTCCGCGACAAGGACGGCCGGGTCATCTACGTCGGCAAGGCCAAGTCGCTGCGCCCGCGGCTGTCCTCCTACTTCCAGGACATCCACGCCCTGCACCCGCGCACGGCCACGATGGTCCGTACCGGCGCCAGCGTCGAATGGACCGTCGTCGCGACCGAGGTCGAAGCGCTCCAGCTGGAGTACAGCTGGATCAAGGAGTTCGACCCGCGGTTCAACGTCAAGTACCGCGACGACAAGTCGTACCCCTTCCTTGCCGTCACGCTCGGTGAGGAGTTCCCCCGCGCCCAGGTGATGCGCGGGGCCAAGCGCAAGGGCACCCGCTACTTCGGCCCCTTCAGCCACGCCTGGGCGATCCGGGAGACCCTCGACCTCCTCCTGCGCGTCTTCCCGATGCGCACCTGTAGCACCGGCGTCTTCAAGCGCGCCCACCAGAGCGGCCGGCCGTGCCTGCTCGGCTACATCGACAAGTGCTCCGCTCCCTGCGTAGGGCGCGTCGACCCCGAGGAGCACCGGCAGATCGCCGAGGACTTCTGCGACTTCATGGCCGGCAACACCACCAAGTTCACCAAGCGCGTCGAGCGACAGATGCGCGCGGCGTCCGACGCCATGGAGTACGAGCTGGCCGCTCGGCTCCGCGACGACCTGGGCGCCCTCAACAAGGCGCTGGAGAAGAACGCCGTCGTGCTCGCCGACAAGACCGACGCGGACGTGTTCGCGCTCGCCGACGACGAGCTGGAGGCGGCGGTCCAGGTGTTCTTCGTCCGCGGCGGCCGGATCCGCGGTCAGCGGGGCTGGGTGGTCGAGAAGGAGAGCGAGGACGTTCCCGAGCTGATGGGCCACCTGCTCCAGCAGGTCTACGGCGACCAGGCGCAGGACAGCCCCGACCAGGTGCCGCGCGAGGTCCTCGTCCCGATCGTCCCCGCCGAGTCCGAGGCGCTCGCCATCTGGCTGGGCACCCTCCGCGGCCACCGGGTCGACCTGCGCGTCCCGCAGCGCGGCGACAAACGGGCCCTCATGGAGACGGTCCGCCGCAACGCCGAGCAGTCCCTGGCCCGCCACAAGGTCGCCCGCGCCGGCGACCTCACCACGCGCAGCCAGGCGCTCCAGGAGCTCCAGGACGCCCTCGAGCTGCCCGACGCCCCGCTGCGCATCGAGTGCTTCGACGTCAGCCACGTCCAGGGCACCAACGTCGTCGCCTCGATGGTCGTCTTCGAGGACGGACTGCCCCGCAAGTCGGAGTACCGCCGGTTCGTCGTCCGGGGCGACTACGCGCATACCGCGCTCGACGGCACCCAGACCGTCGACGACACCGCGGCCATGCACGAGGTGCTCACCCGCCGGTTCCAGCGCTACCTCGACGAGCGCGAGCACTCGGCCGAGATCGACATGGGTCCGGCCATCGAGGACGACGACGGTATGCCGCAGGTCCACGGTCCGATCGACGAGGTCACCGGCCGTCCGCGCAAGTTCGCGTACCCGCCCAACCTCGTCGTCGTCGACGGCGGGCTGCCGCAGGTGAACGCCGCGAAGAGCGTCCTCGACGAGCTGAGCATCGAGGACGTGTCGCTGGTCGGCCTGGCCAAGCGGCTGGAGGAGGTCTGGGTGCCCGGCCAGGACTTCCCGCTCATCCTGCCGCGCACGAGCGAGGGGCTCTACCTGCTGCAGCGCGTGCGGGACGAGGCGCACCGGTTCGCCATCACCTTCCACCGGCAGCGGCGGTCCAAGGCGATGACGACCTCGGTGCTCGACGGCATCCCGGGCCTCGGCGAGGTGCGGCGCAAGGCGCTGCTGCGCCAGTTCGGGTCGGTCAAGCGGCTGCGCGCGGCGTCGGTCGAGGAGATCTCCGGGGTCCAGGGCATCGGCCCGGTCCTCGCCCAGACCGTCGCGACGCGCCTCGCGGCCGACGCAGGCTCGTCTCAGACCGTCCCGGCCGTTAACGTGACGACCGGCGAGGTGCTCGACTGACGCCGCCATCCGCGGAGGCCCCTGGAGGACGCATGAGCGACGAGCCCACGCCCCGGGCGATCCGCACCAGTCGTGGCGCGCCCACCCGCGACGAGCCGATGCTCGTCCTCACCGGGATGAGCGGGGCCGGCCGCTCGACGATGGCCAACGTGCTGGAGGACCTCGGCTGGTACGTCGTCGACAACCTCCCGCCGCAGATGCTTCCGCAGCTGCTGCAGCTCCACGAGGAGTACCTCGCCCGGACCCCGGAGCCGATGATCCACCGCGTCGCCGCCGTCGTCGACGTCCGCAGCCACGGGGTGTTCGCCGACTTCGGCCAGATCGTCGCCGAGCTCGGCCGCGCCGGACACCGCCCGTCGGTCGTCTTCCTCGACGCCACCGACGAGGCCCTGGTCCGCCGGTTCGAGAGCGTCCGCCGCCCGCACCCGCTCCAGGCGTCCGGCCGGCTGCTCGACGGCATCCAGCGGGAGCGGGCGCTGCTCGGTGAGCTGCGCTCCGAGGCCGACGTCATCCTCGACACGTCCGGCCTCAACGTGCACCAGCTGGCCGCCAAGGCGATGTCCCTCTTCGCCGGCGACGGGGCCGCTCAGCTTCGGCTGGCCGTCATGTCGTTCGGGTTCAAGTACGGCGTCCCGCTCGACGCGGACTTCGTCCATGACCTCCGTTTCCTGCCGAACCCGTTCTGGGTCCCCGAGCTGCGGCCCCTGACCGGCCGCGACGATGCGGTGGCCGAGTTCGTCCTGTCCCAGCCGGGGGCCAAGGAGTTCGTCGAGGACGTCGGCCACCTCATGGACTCGGTCGTCAAGGGGTTCGTCCGCGAGGGGCGTCGCTACGTCACACTCGCGGTCGGCTGTACCGGGGGCAAGCACCGTTCGGTCGCGATCGCCGAGCAGCTGGCCGAGCGCCTTCGCACCGACACCGTCGACACCTTCCTCGTCCACCGTGACCTCGGTCGGGAGTGAGCGCGCCATGACCACATCGGCCGGGAGCGGGTATGCGCGCAACCCCGCGATCGTCGCGCTCGGTGGCGGCCACGGCCTGGCGTCGTCGCTCTCCGCACTGAAGCTGCTCACCGACCGGGTCACCGCCGTGGTCACCGTCGCCGACGACGGCGGGTCGTCGGGGCGGCTGCGGGAGGAGTTCTCGGTGCTGCCTCCGGGCGACCTGCGGATGGCGCTGGCCGCGCTCTGCGACGACACCGAGTGGGGCCACACCTGGCGCGACGTGCTGCAGCACCGGTTCCAGGGCGAGGGGCCGCTGGCCGGCCACGCCCTCGGCAACCTCCTCATCGTGTCCTTGTGGGACCTGCTCGGCGACACCGTCGACGGCCTCGACCTCGTCGGCCGGCTGCTCAACTCCCGCGGGCGGGTCCTGCCGATGGCCAGCGTCCCGCTGGACATCGAGGCCGAGATCGTCGGCCACGACGAGGCATACCCCGAGGCCGTCACCATCGTCCGAGGGCAGCACCGCGTGGCGTCGACCCGGGGACGGGTGCAGGGCGTACGCCTGCTGCCGCCGGACCCCGGATGCCCCGACGAGACGCGCGCCGCCATCCGCGACGCCGACTGGGTGTTCCTCGGCCCGGGGTCGTGGTTCACGTCGGTCATGCCGCACGTCCTCGTCCCGAGCCTCCGCGACGCGATCGTCTCGACCCAGGCCCGCCGGCTGCTCAACCTCAACCTCGAGGTTCACACTGGCGAGACGAAGGGGTACCGCGCCCAGGACCACATCGACAGTCTCGTGAAGCACGCGCCGGAGCTGCGGTTCGACGTCGTCCTGGCCGACCCCAGCTGCGTCGACGACCCCGAGGGCCTCCGCCGGGCGGTCGACCTCGTCGGCGCGGAGCTGGTCGTCGCCACCGTCTCGGCCATGGGGAACCCCGGCCAGCACGACCCGCTACGGCTCGCCGCGGCCTACCGCGACGTCATCTCGTGAGGGGCCCGCACGCTCCGGATCGGGATCGGATACTCTGCGACCTTCACCTCGGGGAACGCTGAAAACGCTTGGTACCGGCTCGATCCGAGATGCGTGTGACGGGTGTGTGTGGTGGTGCGGCAGACACCTGGGCGGAGGGGCGGCACGGCAACTGTCGGGCGACTCGTCGGGCGGAGACAGGGTGGCAGGATGGCTGGCATGGCAATGACGGCGAAGGTCAAGGACGAGCTGTCCAGGCTCGAGGTGACCAAGCCGTGTTGCCGGAAGGCCGAGGTGGCCGCGACCCTCCGGTTCGCCGGGGGGCTGCATATCGTCGGGGGACAGATCGTCGTCGAGGCCGAGCTCGACACGGCCAACGCGGCTCGCCGGCTGCGCCGGTTCGTCGCCGAGGTCTACGGCCACAAGTCCGACGTCCTCGTCATGTCCGCCGGTGGCCTGCGCAAGAGCAGCCGCTACGTCGTCCGGATCGTCGAGGAGGGCGCGACCCTCGCCCGGCAGACCGGGCTCATCGACTCTCGCGGCCGCCCGGTGCGCGGGTTGCCGCCGAAGGTCGTCAGCGCCTCCGCCTGCGACTCCGAGGCCGCCTGGCGCGGCGCCTTCCTCGCCCACGGCTCGCTCACCGAGCCCGGCCGTTCGTCGGCGCTCGAGGTCACCTGCCCCGGACCCGAGGCTGCGCTCGCGCTCGTCGGCGCGGCCCGCCGGCTGGGGATCCAGGCCAAGGCCCGAGAGGTCCGCGGCGTCGACCGCGTCGTCATCCGCGACGGCGACGCCATCGCCGCAATGCTCACCCGGCTCGGCGCGCACGACGCCGTCCTGGCCTGGGAGGAGCGCCGGATGCGCCGCGAGGTCCGGGCCACGGCGAACCGGCTCGCCAACTTCGACGACGCCAACCTGCGCCGGTCCGCGCGCGCCGCCGTCGCCGCCGGCTCCCGGGTCGAGCGGGCGATGGAGATCCTCGGCGACGACGTCCCCGACCACCTCGGCGAGGCGGGCCAGCTCCGGCTGAAGCACAAGCAGGCGTCCCTCGAGGAGCTGGGCCAGCTGGCCAACCCGCCGATGACCAAGGACGCCGTGGCGGGCCGGATCCGGCGGCTGCTGGCGATGGCCGACAAGCGCGCCCAGGACCTCGGCATCGCGGGCACCGACGCCAACCTGACCGCCGACATGCTCGAGTAGCGAACGCCGACGCACACCCGCATACGACCCTCGCGGTTACCGGCCCGTAGCGCGGACGCTGGTGACTGGCGTCACGCACGCTGGTCTAGGGTCTAGGCGACCCTGATCCACCCTGGGAAGGTTTGAAACCAGTGACTGTCCGCGTAGGGATCAACGGCTTCGGCCGCATCGGCCGCAACTTCTTCCGCGCCGCCGCCGCGTCGGGCGCCGACATCGAGATCGTCGGCGTCAACGACCTCACCGACAACGCCACCCTGGCCCACCTGCTCAAGTACGACTCGATCCTCGGCCGCCTCGACGGCGACGTCACGTCCACCGCCGACGAGATCGCCGTCAACGGCAAGTCCTTCAAGGCGTTCGCCGAGCCCGACCCCGCCAACCTCAAGTGGGGCGACCTCGGCGCGGACGTCGTCCTCGAGTCCACCGGGTTCTTCACGGACGCGACAAAGGCCAAGACGCACGTCGCCAACGGCGCCAAGAAGGTCATCATCTCCGCCCCGGCGAAGAACGAGGACGTCACCATCGTCATGGGCGTCAACGACTCCGCCTACGACGCCTCCGCGCACACGATCATCTCCAACGCGTCGTGCACGACGAACTGCCTCGCCCCGATGGCCAAGGCGCTCGACGACGAGTTCACCATCGTCAAGGGCCTGATGACGACGATCCACGCCTACACGCAGGACCAGAACCTGCAGGACGGACCGCACAAGGACCTGCGTCGCGCCCGCGCCGCGGCCCTGAACATCGTCCCGACCTCCACCGGCGCTGCCAAGGCCATCGGCTTGGTCCTGCCTCAGCTCAAGGGCAAGCTCGACGGGTTTGCCTTGCGCGTCCCGATCCCGACGGGGTCGGCCACCGACCTCACCTTCGAGGCCGGCCGCGAGACGACCGTCGAGGAGGTCAACGCGGCGGTCAAGGCGGCCGCCGACGGCTCGCTCAAGGGCATCCTCAAGTACACCGAGGACCCGATCGTCAGCAGCGACATCGTCACCGACCCGCACTCGTGCATCTTCGACGCGGGCCTGACCAAGGTCATCGGCAACCAGGTCAAGGTCATCGGCTGGTACGACAACGAGTGGGGCTACTCCAACCGCCTCATCGACATCGTCGTGCTCGTCGGCAAGGACCTGTAGGTCGGTGCGCACTCTCGCCGACCTCCTGGCGGACGGCGACCTGCGCGGCAAGCGGGTACTCGTCCGGTCCGACCTCAACGTCCCGCTGGACGGGCAGACGATCACCGACGACGGGCGCATCAAGGCGTCCGTCCCGGCGATCGAGGCCCTCGCCGAGGCGGGCGCGACCGTCGTGGTCTGTGCCCACCTCGGCCGGCCCAAGGGCGCCCCGGAGGACAAGTACTCGCTCGCCCCGGTCGCCAAGCGCCTCGGCGAGCTGCTCGAGCGGCCGGTCGCCTTCGCGACCGACACGGTGGGGGAGTCGGCCAAGGCCACGGTTGCGGCCGCCGGACCCGGTGACGTCGTGCTGCTGGAGAACCTCCGGTTCAACCCGGGCGAGACGGCCAAGACCGACGAGGAGCGGGCCGAGTTCGCCCAGGCGCTCGCCTCGCTCGCCGACGTCTTCGTCTCCGACGGGTTCGGCGTCGTGCACCGCAAGCAGGCGTCGGTCTACGACGTCGCCCGCCTCCTGCCGCACGCGACGGGCGGGCTGGTCTCGACCGAGGTCGACGTCCTCGAGCGACTCACGAAGAGCCCGGAGCGCCCGTATGCGGTCGTGCTCGGCGGCGCCAAGGTGTCCGACAAGCTCGGGGTCATCGGCAACCTGCTCGGCACCGCCGACCGGCTGCTCATCGGCGGCGGGATGGTGTTCACCTTCCTCAAGGCGCAGGGCCACGAGGTCGGCAAGAGCCTCCTCGAGGAGGACCAGGTCGACACGGTCCGCGGCTACCTCGACGAAGCAGAGGCCAAGGGCGTCGAGATCGTCCTGCCGGTCGACATCGTCGCGGCCACCGCGTTCTCGGCGGACGCCGACCACGAGGTCGTCGCGTCCGACGCGATCCCGGCGGACCGGATCGGGGTCGACATCGGGCCGAAGTCCTCCGAGCTGTTCGCGGAGAAGCTGAGCGACACGCGTACCGTCTTCTGGAACGGGCCCATGGGGGCGTTCGAGATGGCTCCGTATGCGGCGGGCACCAAGGCGCTGGCCGAGGCCCTCGTCGAGGTCACGTCCAAGGGCGCCCTGACCGTGGTCGGTGGCGGCGACTCCGCGGCCGCAGTGCGGCAGCTCGGGTTCTCGGACGACCAGTTCGGGCACATCTCGACCGGCGGCGGCGCGAGCCTCGAGTACCTCGAGGGCAAGGAGCTGCCGGGTCTCACCGTGCTGGAGGAATCCCAGGAAGGACCCAGCTGATGGCGCGCACGCCCCTGATCGCCGGCAACTGGAAGATGAACCTGGACCACCTCCAGGCGACCCACTTCGTCCAGAAGCTCGACTGGACCCTGCGCGACGCCAAGCACGACTACGACGCGGTCGAGGTGGCGGTGCTGCCGCCGTTCACCGACCTTCGGTCCGTGCAGACCCTCGTCGAGGCGGACAAGCTCCGGCTCAAGTACGGCGCCCAGGACCTCTCCACGCATACCTTCGGACCGTTCACCGGGGAGATCTCCGGCGAGTTCCTGAAGAAGCTCGGCTGCACGTATGCGGTCGTCGGGCACAGCGAGCGGCGCGAGCACCAGGGCGAGTCCGACCGCGTGGTCAACAACAAGGTGCTGGCCGCGTTCCAGCACGGGCTGACCCCGATCCTCTGCATCGGCGAGAACCTCGCCATCCGGCGGGAGGGCCGCGCGGTGCCGTTCGTGCTCGAGCAGCTGCGCGCAGGGCTGTTCGACGTGAAGCGCGAGTTCCTGCCGCAGATCGTCATCGCGTACGAGCCGATCTGGGCGATCGGCACCGGCGAGGTGGCGACCCCCGACGACGCGCAGCAGGTGTGCAAGGCGATCCGGTACTTCGTGGCCGACATCTCCAGCGACGCCGTGGCCGACCAGACCCGGGTCATCTACGGCGGGTCGGTCAAGGCACGCAACATCGCGTCGCTGATGGCGCAGGACGACATCGACGGCGCGCTGGTTGGCGGAGCGTCGATCGAGCCCGAGGAGTTCAGCACGATCTGCCGCTTCAGAGACCACGTCACCTGAGCAGGTGACGGGATCCCGGGTCCGCCGGGTTATCCTGAGAAGCGTTGCCCGCGCGTCAGGGGGAGGCGTAGGCACCCTTGACACGACCCGTACGAACCAGATGGGACCCCCTCACCAGTGAACGCCGTGAAGATTGGCCTGCAGGTTCTGCTGGTCCTCGCGAACCTCTTCCTGACCATGCTGATCCTCATGCACAAGGGGAAGGGCGGCGGCCTCTCCGACATGTTCGGTGGCGGCATGTCCAGCTCGCTCGGCGGTTCGACGATCGCGGAACGGAACCTCGACCGGTTCACCATCGCGATCGGCCTCATCTGGTTCATCACCATCCTCGGACTGGGCCTGCTGGCCCGGTTCGCCGGCTGACCGTACAAGGAGTCTGAATGGCCAGCGGTAACGCCATCCGTGGAAGCCGGGTCGGTGCCGGCCCGATGGGCGAGGCCGAGCGCGGCGACGCCGCCCCTCGGATCTTCGTCTCGTACTGGTGCGCCAACGGCCACGAGACGCGGCCGAGCTTCGCGGAGGAGCCGGGGCTCGTGCTCCCGGAGACCTGGGACTGTCCGCGCTGCGGGTTCCCCGCCGGCCAGGACCACGAGAACCCGCCCGCCCCGCACAAGGTGGAGCCGTACAAGACCCACCTCGCCTACGTGAAGGAGCGGCGCTCCGACGCCGACGGCAAGGCGATCCTCGACGAGGCGCTCGCCACCCTGCGCCAGCGCGGCCTCATCCAGTAGGTCCCGCTCAGCGGTCACGAGGTCTGCGCAGACCTTGAGGTCGGCGCGCACACCGTGGACGGTCTGCGCGCCCGGCACGAGGTCTGCGCACACCCCGCGCGCAGGTTCATGTCCGGCGCGCAGGATCCAAGGTGCGCGCAGGGTGACGAGCCTGCGCGCAGTCAGCCGATCTTCGCCGCGGCCGCCTGGTCGAGGAGCCAGCGGGTCGCCACCGAACCGCGGACGCCGCTCGCCGGCACGTCCCACGGGTCCGCACCGGGCGCCAACGCCGACGCCACGGCGTCCGCCTTGTCGGGACCGGCCACGAGGAACCAGACCTCACGCGTCCGGTTGAGGCACTCGAACGTGAGCGACACCCGGTCCGGGGGCGGCTTCGGCGAGTCGTGCACCGCGACCGCCACGGCGTCGGTGATGCGCTGCGCCGGGTGGTGTGGGAACAAGGACGCCACGTGACCGTCCGGACCGACGCCGAGCAGGACCACGTCGAACTCCCCCTGACCGAACTCACGGATGGTCGTCGCATACGAGGAGGCGCTCGCCTCGGCGCTCGCACTGGCGTCCGGCCCCTCGACCCGGAAGACCTTGCCACCGTCCAGGCCGAGCTGGGACAGCCCCGCGTCGTCGTTCTGGGTGTCGTTGCGGTCCGGGTCGCCGGCGGGGAGGTACCGCTCGTCGCCCCACCACACGTAGACCTGCGACCAGTCCACGGCGCTGCGACCTGGGGTCTGGAGCAGCGACGCGAAGATCGCCGACCCCATCGAACCGCCGGTCAGGGCCACCTGGGCCACACCGCGTGTCGCCTGGGCGTCGAGCACCGCCGCGACGAACCGGGCCGCGGCGGCGTCCGACAGGCTCTGCTTGGACGGGTGGATGACGACCGTCGGCTCCACGCCGGTCACGAGGAGGCCCGCTTCCGAGTCGCCTTCTTCGCGGGTCGCTTGGCCACCGTCTTCTCCCGGGCCGTCGGCTGGCCGGCCCGCTTGCGCGCCGTAGCCTTCTTGACCGCCGTCGTGTCGCCGTCGTCCGGCGGGGGAGGCGCCTCGACCATGGCCAGCGCCTCCTTGGCTCTCGCGTTGCGCGACAGCTCGCGCGGCCAGCTTTCGAGACCCGCTCGTCGACGGCGCCTCGCCCCGCGCCGCCGCCTCGGAGGCAGTCTGACGAGCGGGCCGCAGGGTCTTCAGCCCACGGGTGAGCGTCGTCGCATACACGTCGTCGTCGTCGAGGTGCCGCAGCTCGTCGGCGAGGCACTCGGCGAGCCCGCGCCGCTTCAGCGAGATCCGCCGGTCCGGCTGCCCGGGCTGCGAGAGCGTGGCGACCGAACCGTCCGGGCGGACCAGGTCGATCGGCCCGCTCTTGCGGTCCAGGCGCACGCTGACCACGCCGCCACCGGCCGCGGTCCGGACCCGGCGGACCGGCGCCTTGAGCGACCAGCCCCAACCAGGCCGCGAGCAGCTCGGACGACGGCGAGTCGCTGGCGCCCGCCACGACCGCCTCGGTCACCGACTCGTAGGGCGGACCGTCCAGAGCCGCGGCGAGCAGGCCGCGCCACAACGTCACCCGGGTCCACGCCAGGTCGGTGTCACCCGGCTCGTACTGCGCCGCGAGCCGTCTCAACGCCTCCCGTGGGTTGCGGGACTCCGCCGAGTCGGTGATCCGGCGCTGGGCCATCTGCGCGATCGGGTCGGCGCGCAGGTTGGAGGGGAACTCGTGCGGCCACCAGGCAACAACAGGGGAGTCGGCCAGCAGCAGCGGCACGACGACCGACTGGCCGTGCTTGGCCAGCTCGCCGTAGAGCCGCATGATGACGACCTCGGAGGCGCCCGCGTCGCCGCCGAGGCGAATCTGGGCGTCCATCCGGGCCGAGCCGCGGCGGTTCCCGGCCACGACGACGACGATCCGACAGGGGTGCTGCCGGGACGCGTCGTTCGCCGCCTCGATGATCTCGTCGGCCTGGTGGTCGTCGACCACGATGACCAGGGTCAGCACCCGGCCCAGGGTCATCGCGCCGACGTCGTTGCGCAGCTGCACCAGCTTCTTGCTCACCGAGGCCGACGTCGTCTTCGGCAGGTCGATGATCACGAGAAGCTCCCCTCGCCTCGGGGTCCCCGCGAAGTATCGGAGCAGGGTCCCACGCTCTGCGTGGGCGGAACGAGCGGAGAACTTCGTGGGGTTTTCACGGGATCCTCCAGGTGCGACCCTCGCGGGCCATCATCGCGTGCGCCGACGCCGGACCCCAGCCGCCGGCCGCATACGGCTCGGGCCGTCCGTGCTTGGCCCACCACGCCTCGATCGGGTCGAGGATCTGCCAGGACAGCTCGACCTCCTCGTGGCGGGGGAAGAGCGGCGGGTCGCCGAGCAGGACGTCGAGGATGAGGCGCTCGTATGCCTCGGGGCTGGACTCCGTGAACGCGGACCCGTACCCGAAGTCCATCGTGACGTCGCGGACCTCCATCTGGTTGCCCGGGACCTTGGAGCCGAACCGCATGGTGATGCCCTCGTCGGGCTGCACCCGGATGACGATCGCGTTCTGGCCGAGCTCCTCGGTGGCCGTGTCGTCGAACGGCAGGTGCGGCGCTCGCTTGAAGACGACCGCGATCTCGGTCACCCGCTTGCCGAGCCGCTTGCCGGTGCGCAGGTAGAACGGGACCCCGGCCCAGCGTCGGGTGTCGACGATGAGCTTCACGGCCGCATACGTCTCGGTCGTGGAGCCCTTGGCGACGCCCTGTTCCTCGAGGTATCCGACGACCTGCTCCTCGCCCTGCCAGCCGTGGGTGTACTGTCCGCGCGCCGTGTCGCGGCCGATGTCGGCGGGGATCGTGACCGCCGAGAGGGCCTTCTCCTTCTCGGCTCGCAGGTCGCGGGCGTTGAACGAGACCGGCTCCTCCATCGCGGTCAGGGCGAGCAGCTGGAGCAGGTGGTTCTGGATGACGTCTCGGGCCGCGCCGATGCCGTCGTAGTAGCCGGCGCGGCCACCGATGCCGATGTCCTCGGCCATGGTGATCTGCACGTGGTCGACGTAGTTCGCGTTCCAGATCGGCTCGAACATCTGGTTGGCGAACCGGAGCGCCAACATGTTCTGGACCGTCTCCTTGCCCAGGTAGTGGTCGATCCGGAACACCGAGTCGGCCGGGAACACCGTCTCGACGATGGTGTTGAGCTCGCGGGCGCTGGCCAGGTCGTGGCCGAACGGCTTCTCGATGACGACCCGTCGCCAGGCCTCCCCGCGGGCGTCGGTGAGGCCGGAGCGCTTCAGCTGCTCGCAGACCAGCGAGAACGACCCGGGCGGGATCGACAGGTAGAACGCGAGGTTGCCGCCGGTGCCGCGCTGGTGCTCCAGGGCGTGCACGGTGTCGGCGAGCAGGTCGAAGGCGGCCGGGTCGTCGAAGGAGCCCGGCACGAACCGGAACCCCTCGGCGAGGTTGCGCCAGACGTCCTCCCGGAACGGGGTCCTCGCGTGGTCGCGCACCGACTGGTAGACGACCTGGCCGAAGTCCTCGTCCGCCCAGTCACGACGGGCGAACCCGACCAGGGAGAAACCCGGCGGCAGCAGCCCGCGGTTGGCGAGGTCGTAGATCGCCGGCATGAGCTTCTTGCGCGACAGGTCGCCGGTCACCCCGAACATGACCATCCCGCACGGGCCGGCGATCCGGGGTAGCCGCCGGTCCCGCGGGTTGCGGAGGGGGTTGGTGCCCGCCGCGACCCGGGCTGGGCTCATGCCTCGCCTCGGCCGGCTCCCACGGAGGCCTCCGCACCACCCACGCCGAGCACTCTCTCCAGCTGGGCCAGCCCGGCGTCATGGTCCGTTAGGTGCAGCTGGAGCACGGGCCGCCCGTGGTCCGCGAGCACCGCCGCGTCGCCGCCGGCCTGCGCCGCGATGAAGTCGCCGAAGGTGAACTCCCGACCCGGGATGGCGAGGTCCTCCTGCGGCGCCGTCGTGATCTGGAGGTAGACGCCGACCGGGGGTCCGCCCTTGTGGAACTGCCCCGTGGAGTGCAGGAACCGCGGCCCCCAGCCGAACGTGGTCGGGCGCTCCGTGCGCAGCGCGATGGCCCGCCGGCACGCCGCGAGCGGTGCGTCGGAGAGCCGGTCGAGGTAGGCCATCACCGCGACGTAGCCCTGGTTCGGGTCGAGCTGGGCGAAGAGCGCGTCCAGCGCACCGGCCACCGTCGTGGCGCCGCCGAGCCAGTCGCCTTCGCCGCCCATCGTGCGGATCTCGATCGCGCCGTCCGTGGCGGCCGGGGCCGCGGCCGCACCGAGGCCCTTGTCGAGCAGCTCGCGGGCCGCGGCCTTGGCGCTCTCGACGTCGGGCTGGTCGAACGGGTTGATGCCGAGCAGCCGGCCGGCCGCGGCGGTCGCGACCTCCCACAGCAGCATCTGCGCGCCGAGCGAGCCGCTGACCGCGACCTCGGAACGCGTGGGGTCGACCGCGACGACGTCGGTGTCGTCCGACACCGGCTCGTCGTCGTCGGCGTCGACGCTGACCAACCGGACCACCGTGACGTCCGGGGCGGGCCACTTGACCTCGGGGTCGTCGTCGTCGGCCTCGACGACCGGCAGGATCCCGGTACCGCTCTTGCCGGTCGACTCCGCGATGAGCTGTTCCGCCCAGTCGGCGAACCCGACGATGCCGGAACCGTCGTCGACGATGGCCAGCTTGTTGCGCAGGGGGGTCGTGCCGCCGATGGCCGCGCCGAGGCGCAGGGCCGGGTTGGCGTCGTCGTCCGCCGCGAGGAGGTCGGCGACCGACTCGGCGTCGTCCAGCAGAGCCTCGATGTCCACGCCGGCGAGTCCACTCGGGACCAGCCCGAACGCGGTGAGCGCCGAGTAGCGGCCGCCCACGTCGGGGTCGGCGTTGACGACGCGGTACCCCGCCTCGCGGGCACTTGCGTCGAGCGGGCTGCCGGGGTCGGTGACGATGACGATGCGCTCGGTCGGGTCGATGCCGGCGCTGGTGAAGGCGCCCTCGTACGCCCGCTTCTGCGAGTCGGTCTCGACCGTCGACCCGGACTTGCTGGAGACGACGACCACGGTGCGGTCGAGCTTGTCCTGCAGCGCCGCCCGGACGTAGTCGGGGTCGGAGGAGTCGAGGACGACCAGCTCCTTGCCCTCCGTCGCGCAGATCACCTCGGGAGCCAGCGACGAGCCGCCCATGCCGCAGAGCACGACGTGGTCGAGGCCCTTGCCGACCAGGTCGTCGCGCAGCGCGGCGATCTCGCCGACCAGAGGCCGCGACGAGCGGGCCAGGCCCACCCACGACAGCCGCTTGGACGACTCGGACTCCGCCGCCTCGCCCCACAGCGTGGGGTCCTTGGCGAACAGCTTGGAGGCGAACTGGGCCTCGACCAGCTGCGGAACCGCCGTCGCAATGGCGTCCGCGGCCGGTCCGGACGCGGATACGGACAGCGCGGTCACCTCTGGGCTGCCTTCTGGGCCGCCTTCTCCAGGTCCTCGGTGGCCTCGGCCAGCAGCTCGTCCCAGGACTTCTCGAACTTCTCCACTCCCTCCACCTCGAGGACCTGCACGACGTCGTTGTACGCCACGCCGAGTGCCTCGAGGTCGTCGAGGACCTTCTGAGCGTCGCCATAGTTCGGGGTGATCGTGTCGCCGACGACCTCTCCGTGGTCGGCGACCGCGTCGAGGGTCTTCTCCGGCATCGTGTTGACGATCCCCGGGGCGACGAGGTCGACGACGTACATCGTGTCCTTGTATGCGGGGTCCTTGACTCCCGTCGACGCCCACAGGGGCCGCTGCGGCCGGGCACCCTCGGCCTCCAGGGACCTCCAACGCGGGGTCGAGAAGACCTCCTCGTACGCCTGGTACGCCAGTCGGGCGTTCGCGACGCCGGCCTTCCCCTTGAGGGCCTTGGCCTCGTCGGTGCCGATCGCGTCGAGCCGCTTGTCGATCTCGGTGTCCACGCGAGAGACGAAGAACGAGGCGACCGACTCGATCTTCGAGAGGTCCTTGCCCGCCTGGTGCGCCTGCTCGAGCCCGCTGAGGAAGGCGTTCATCACGGCGCGGTACCGCTCCAGGCTGAAGATGAGCGTGACGTTGACGCTGATGCCTTCGGCGAGCACGGCGGTGATGGCCGGCAGGCCCTCGAGGGTCGCCGGGATCTTGATGAGCACGTTGTCGCGGTCGACGGCGGCGGAGAGCTGCTTGGCCTGCTCGACGGTCTTGTCGGTCTCGTGGGCAAGCCGCGGGTCGACCTCGATCGACACCCGGCCGTCCACCCCGCCGGTGGCGTCGTAAACCGACGCCATGACGTCACAGGCGTTGCGGACGTCGTCGGTGGTCAGGGCGAAGACCGTCTCGTCGACGTTCTTGCCGGCCGCGGCCAGCTTCTCCAGCTGGTCGTCGTAGGCCGTCCCCTTGGACAGGGCCATCTGGAAGATCGTGGGGTTCGTCGTGACCCCCACGACGTTGCGGACCTTGACGAGCTCGGCGAGGTTGCCCGAGTCGAGCCGGTCACGAGAGAGGTCGTCGAGCCAGATGGAGACGCCGGCGTCGGAGAGGGCCTGGAGGTTGTCGTTCGTCATGGGTGCTCAGCTCCCTAAGCGTGTGGGATGAACGGAAGTAGGTGGTCAGCGGGCCGCGACCGTCGCCTTCTTCGCGGCGGGCTTGTCGGGTGTGGTGTCGGTGAGGCTGCCGTTCTGTGACGAGCGCGGGTTGACATCCTTGACCGGCGCGACCGTCGCAGCCGCCTTGGTCGCCTTGATCGACTCCTTGGCCGCCTTGACCGTGGCCTCAGGGGTGATCCCGAACTCCCGGTACAGGGTCTTGTAGTCCGCGGACGCCCCGAAGTGCTCGAGGGAGATGATCCGGCCGGCGTCGCCGACGTAGTCGCGCCAGCCGAGACCGACGGCGGCTTCGACGCTGACCCGTGCACGGACCGACGGCGGGAGGACGCGGTCGCGGTAGGCCTTGGTCTGCCGCTCGAACCACTCGCGGCACGGCATCGAGACGACGCGGGTCTTGACGCCGGCCTTCTCCAGCGCGGCACGGGCGTCGACGGCGATGCTCACCTCGGACCCGGTGGCGATGAGGATGACGTCCGGTGCCTCCTTGCCGTTCTTCCCGCCGTCCACGAGGACGTAGGCACCCTTGCTCGCGTTGTTCGCCTTGGCGAACTCCTTCCGGTCGTAGATGGGCAGGTTCTGCCGGGTGAGGACCAGGCCGGCCGGCTTCGCGTTGTCGAGGATGGTCTCCCAGCAGACCGCGGTCTCGTTGGCGTCGGCCGGGCGGACGACGTCGAGCCCGGGCATGGCGCGCAGCGCCGCGAGGTGCTCGACCGGCTGGTGCGTCGGGCCGTCCTCGCCGAGGCCGATGGAGTCGTGCGTCCAGACGAAGGTCACCGGGATGCCCTGGACGGCTGCCAGTCGGACGGCGCCGCGCATGTAGTCGGAGAACACGAGGAACGTGCCGCCGTAGGGCCGGGTGAGCCCTTCGAGGGCGATCCCGTTGAGGATGCAGCCCATCCCGAACTCGCGGATCCCGAAGTGGAGGGTGCGCCCACCGGGCCCGCCCTTCCACTCGTTGGTCTGCTTGCCCGCGGGGATGAACGACGGCTGGCCGGCCATCGTCGTGTTGTTGGACTCCGCGAGGTCGGCGGAGCCGCCCCAGAGCTCCGGCATGACGTCGGCCATCGCGTCGAGCACCTTGCCGGAGGCGGCCCGGGTCGACATGCCCTTGGCGGTGTCGGTCGGGAAGGTCGGCAGCGCCTTGCCCAGGCCGGACGGGACCTTGCCGGCGACGAGCCGGTCGAGGAGCTCGGTCTTGTCGGCGTTGGCCTTGCGCCACGCCGCATACCTCTTGTCCCACGCCTTGTGGGCGGCCTTGCCGCGGCCGACGACCTTGCGCGCGTGCGAGAGGACCGCCCGCTCGACCGGGAACCGCTTCTGCGGGAAGCCGAGCACCTCGTGAGTGGCGTTGACCTCGTCGTCGCCGAGCGCCGAGCCGTGCGACTTGCCGGTGTTCTGCTTGGTCGGCGCGGGCCACGCGATGATCGTCTTGAGGACGACGAGGGTCGGCTTGTTGCTGACCTTCTTGCCGGCCTCGATCGCCGCGAGCAGCTCGTCGACGTCCTCGACGTAGCGGTAGCCACCCTCGTCGTCGGCGGTGTTCCGGCGCCAGTCGACGGTGTGGACGTCCCAGCCGTAGGCCTCGTAGCGCTTCGCGACGTCCTCGGAGAACGAGATGTTGGTGTCGTCCTCGATCGAGATGTGGTTCTGGTCGTAGATCAGGGTGAGGTTGCCGAGCTCCTGGTGCGCGGCCAGCGCGGAGGCCTCGTGGGTGACGCCCTCCATCATGTCGCCGTCGGAGGCCAGCACGTAGATGTGGTGGTCGAACACGCTCTCGCCGGGCTTGGCGCCGGAGTCGAACATCTCCCGCTGGCGCCGCTGCGCGAACGCCATCCCGACGCGCGGACGCCAGACCCGAGCCGAGCGGTCCGGTGGTGATCTCGACGCCCGTGGTGTGGTGGACCTCGGGGTGGCCGGGGGTCAGGCTGCCCCACGTACGCAGCGCCTCGAGGTCCTTCAGCTCCAGGCCGTACCCGGACAGGTAGAGCTGGATGTACTGGGTGAGGCTCGTGTGGCCGCACGAGAGGACGAAGCGGTCGCGGCCCAGCCAGGCGGGGTCGGACGGGTCGTGGGTCATGACGTTCTGGTAGAGCAGGTAGGCGACCGGCGCCAGTGACATGGCGGTGCCGGGGTGACCGTTGCCGGTCTTCTGGACCGCGTCGGCGGCGAGGACGCGCACCGTGTCGACGGCGCGCACGTCGAGGTCGCTCCAGCCGGCCTTCTTGGCGACCGGGAGATGGAGCTCGGGGCTGCGCTTGGCGAGTGGACCTGTCGACGAACGCGTCGAACGTCGGGCGGATCGGGTTGCCGTGGGCGGGGTCACGGAGCTCTCCTTCGAAGCCGGAACCGGTCTTTTGTGAGCCTAGCCCTGAGCATGTGCCCAGCAACACGCCGTGTCATGCGCTGGGCCGACAACGAGAACCCGCTTCTCCGGCCCCCGGGATAGACTCGCGCTGCTCGACGCCGCCGCCCCGTGCCCCGCTCTGTTGGCCCGCCATCGCGAAGGAATCCGTGACCGCCCTGGACCCCCGCGCCGACCTGTCGGCGGCACCGGCTCGCCATGGTCGCGGACCGTGGTTCGTCGTCGGCCAGTACGTCGCCCTGACCAAGCCGCGGATCATCGAGCTGCTGCTGATCACCACGGTTCCGGTGATGTTCCTCGCGGCTCGTGGCGTGCCGTCACTGTGGCTGGTCCTCGCGACCCTCGTCGGCGGGACCATGTCGGCCGGCGCCGCCAACACCCTCAACTGCTACCTCGACCGCGACATCGACGCGGTGATGCACCGGACCAGCCAGCGTCCGCTCGTCACGGGCACGGTGTCGCCGCGTGCGGCCCTCGTCTTCGGCGTTGCCCTCACGGTCGCGTCGACGCTCTGGCTCGGGCTGCTGGTCAACTGGCTCAGCGCGTGGCTGGCGCTCGGCGCGCTGCTGTTCTACGTCGGCGTCTACACCGCGCTGCTCAAGCGGCGCACCGCGCAGAACATCGTGTGGGGTGGCGCGGCGGGCTGTATGCCGGTGCTCGTCGGCTGGTCGGCCGTCACCGACTCGCTCGCCTGGGCTCCGTTCGTCCTCTTCGCCGTGGTCTTCTTCTGGACGCCGCCGCACTACTGGCCGCTGTCGATGAAGTTCAAGGACGACTACGCCGCGGCGCACGTGCCGATGCTGCCGGTCGTCGAGAAGTTCGTCGTCGTCGCCCGCCAGGTGGTCGCGTACTCCTGGGCGATGGTGGCGGCCTCGCTGCTCCTCGTGCCGGTGGCGCCGATGGGGATCGTCTACCTCGTGGGCGCCGTGGTGGCCGGCGCGCTGTTCGTCACCGAGGCGCACCGTCTGCTGCGGGCCGCGAAGGCCGGTGCCGGGGCGGCGGTGCTGCGGCCGATGCGGCTGTTCCACTTCTCGATCACCTACCTGACGATCCTCTTCGTCGCGGTCGCCATCGACCCGCTGCTGTACCTGCCGGTCTGGCGCTGACGCACACCTCCTCGTCGCCGCGGGCGGTCGTGGCCGCGTGCCGCCACCACATCAGCGCAAATGTGCGGATCTGGCAGCCGGTTGAGCCGATGCGCCACCACATCAGCGCAAGTGCGCGCATCTGGTGGCCGAGCCGCTCCCGATCCGATGGCGCGCGCGCCGCACATCGGCGCACACGAGGGGTAGCATGTGCGCGGGAGGTGGTGGCCATGACGCTCAGCGAGCTGCTGGCCCAGTACGACATCACCGAGTCCGACCTGTCCTCGTCGCTGGAACGTCGTCTCTCGGTGCAGCCCGACCCCGCGGCCGCCGACCTGACGCCGGCCGAGGAGGAGTTCTGGACGCGACACGCCGGCGTACCGCTCCGCGACCTGGCCGGGTCCCCGCTGGACCGCGCCACCGACGCCACCATGTCGGTCATCGGGGCCGCGTCGAGATCCCTCACCATCGAGCAGGCAGCGAGCCTCCTGGACATCCACCGGTCGCGGGTGTCACACCGGCTGCGCGACCACCAGCTCTACTCGTTCCACATCGGGTCGCAACGACGGCTGCCCCGGTGGCAGTTCACGTCGTCGGGAGCGCCCCTTCCCGGCCTGGACACGGTGCTCGCGGCGCTGCCCGGCGACCTGCACCCGGCGGTGGTCGAGGGGTTCTTCACGACGCCCGACCCCGACCTGGACGATGCGACCCCGGCCCAGTGGCTGGCGTCCGGAGGAGATCCACAGCGCGTTCTCGACGAGGCCGAGGGCCTCGAGCTGTGGTGACCCGCCGCGGGTCGGCGTAGGTGCCGCCCGTGGCGAAGCTGCCGCGGGCGCCGGAGCTGCCCTTGGTCCGACGACCGGGGGACCTGCGCCGCCTGCCGCTCTCGACCGCGTTGTGGCGAGTCCACGCGACCGCCGGCCCGCACGTGACGCCGTGGAACCGGCTGCGCCATTTCGGTCCGACGACGTCCCGGTTCGACCCACAGCCCCCGCCGCCGGGGTGGTCGGAGCGTGGGGTGACCTACGCGGCCACCGACGTCGTGACGTGTCTCGCCGAGGTGTTCGCGGCGTCCCGGGTGGTCGACGTGGGCCGGCGCGCGCCGTACCTGACCGGCTGGCGACCGACCCGGGTGCTGACGCTGCTCGACCTCACGGAGACGTGGCCGATCCGCAACGGCGCCTCCCACCTGCTGACCTCGGGGTCGAAGTCGGTATGCCGCGCGTGGGCTCGCGCGGTCGACACCGAGTGGCCCGATCTGGACGGCCTCTGGAGCGTCTCGACGATGACCGGTCGCCCGATGGTCACCCTGTTCACCGCGGCGGCCGACGCCTTTCCCCGACGACCGGCGTTCTCGCGACCACTGGCCAGCCCGGCCCTCCAGGGTGCTCTGGCGACGGCGGCGGCCGAGATCGGGTACCGCCTGGTCTGACGGGCCTCTAGAGCGGGTTGGCGCGCAGGTTCATGACGCCGAGCGTCACGGTGACGACCAGCAGGCACGCTCCGAGCATGTGGAGGCCGACGAGGATCTCGGGAAGACCGGTGAAGTACTGCGCGTACCCGATCGCCCCCTGCAGCAGCGTCACGACCAGCACGCCTCGCCAGGTGGCCTTGGCCCGGTCGGACGAGCTGGTCAGCCACACGGCCACGAGGACCGCCACGACGAGGCCGACGAAGAGCATGACGACGTCGGCGTGCAGCCAGGCCACCGAGCGTGGGTCGAAGCCGGTCCGGGCCGGCTGCTCCGCGTCGCCGGAGTGCGGACCGGAGCCCGTGACGATCGTCCCCAGGACCAGGACGACCGCACCGACCAGCGCCGTCACCCACGCCAGCGTCGCCACGAGCCGCGGCACGAGCAGCTCCCGGGGCGCGAGGTCGGCGGTGCCGTCCGGCGACCACCCGTCCTCGGAACCGCGCAGGAGCATCGTCGAGAGCGCCACCATGACCATCGACAGCAGGAAGTGGAACGCCACGACCACCGGGCTGAGCGTCATCCGCACCGCGATGCCGCCGACCACCGCCTGGACCAGCACACCGACCACGAGGCCGACCGCCACCAGCAGCAGCGGCCGGCGCCGGCGCATACGCGTGAACACCACCCACACACAGGCCAGGGCGAGCAGCCCCACGACGCCGGTCAATGTCCGGTTGCCGAACTCGATGAGCTTGTGTATCCCCTCCTCCTGGTAGGGGACCGGGGTGAAGGAACCGGGCACGCACTCCGGCCACGTGGGGCAGCCGAGGCCGCTGCCGGTCAGCCGGACGACGCCGCCGGTGATGACGATGAGGACCTCGCCGACCAGGTTGGCGACGAGGATCGGCCGTACGAGCGAGGGCCGGACGGCGGGCAGGCGCACGGGCGTCACCCTAAGCGGTGAGCTCCTTGGCCATCAGGCCGACCACGTGGCCCGGCTCGCCCAGCCGGCCGACCTCGACGTACCCGCGCCGCTCGTGGAAGGCCAGCGACCCGAGGTTCGGCGGGTCGACGTTGACCTCCAGCGTCATCCGCCCGAACCCGCGCGCGACGTCCTCCATCGCGTCGTAGACGAACGCGGCGAGACCCTGGCGGCGCATCTCCTCCGCGATGACGATCCGGTCGAGGTAGTAGAAGGAGCCGTCGAACCGGGCGGCGTGCCACAGGTAGTTCTCCGAGTCGTACTCGCTGCCGGGCGCCATGGTCAGGACGAACCCGACCACGCGCTCGTCGACCTCGACGACGTCGGCATGGTCCGAGAGACCGACCAACCAGAGCAGCCGCTCGGCGTCGAGCGGCGACAGCAGGTCGACGAACCGATGGTTGAGCGCGAGCACCGCGGGCACGTCGGCCTCGGCGATGGGGCGAAGGCTGGGCGCGGCCGTCACGCGCCGAGTCTGGCAGCCGCCCAGGGCAGCGACTCCTGCAGGGCCGGCGTCCAGGTCGCGAAGTCGTGGCCGCCGGGGCGCTCGTGGTACTCCACGGTGAACCCAGCCGCCGACAGGTCGTCGGCGAACTCCTCGAGCGGTGGCTGGACCGAATCCTCCTCCTCGCCGACGTCGAGCCACATCGGTGGTGCGGTCTTCGGGTCGAGCAGGGGCCAGTAGTCGGCAGGGCTGTTCTCCGCCACTCGCTGCTCCCAGTCCGGCGTCCCGAACAGCGCCTCGTTGCCGCCCTCGATGGCGTCCGGCTCGCAGACGGTGAGCGCCGAGAACGAGAGGATGACCGAGAACACGTCGGGGTGCTTGAGGCCGAGGTTCAGCGCGCAGAACCCACCCATCGAGAACCCCCCGATCGCGCGGTGGGCGGCCCCGGTCATCGTCCGCAGCTGGGTGTCCGCGGCGGCCACGACGTCCTGGACGACGTACGTCTCGGCGCTGCCCTGCGAGGCGGTGTCGACGCAGAGGCTGTCGCCGTCCGGCTCCTGCAGGACGGTCGGCATGACGAGGATCACCGGGTGGCCGGACTGGGCGACGGCCAGTCCGGTCTGTGCCGCCGACCCGCCCTCCAGCCAGTCGGTGCTCTGCCCCGGGTTGCCGTGGGTCAGGACGACCACGGGGAAGCGGCGGTTCGGCTCGCGGAAGTACTGCGGCGGCAGGTACACCTGAGCGTCGAAGACGCCGAAGTGCGACCGGGTGTCCGGCACCGAGATCCGCGCCGCCGCGCCCTGCTCGAACTCGACGTTGCTCGTGGGGTGCAGCCGGTCGACCATGGGGAACTGCGGGCTCCCGGTGAGGCTGCCGACGGTCGGGTATGCGTACAACCTCGTGTTCACGGCCGCGGCCCCGGCCGCGAGCAGGCCGACCACCGCCACGACCGCCCCGGTGCGGCGCCATCCGGCGGAATGCCGGGCGACGACGGCGAGGCCCACCCCGGCCAGACCGACGAGGGTGAGTGCGGCCACGACGCGGAATCCCAGGAGGGGGATGTGGAAGGCCAGGTCGGTCACCGGGTCACTCCTAGTCCGACCATCGGAACGTCCACGCAGTGAGGGCGGTGGCGACCGCCGCCCAGACGACGAGGACGAGAACCGGTCCGACCAGCAGGGTCCCACTGCCGAAGGCCGCGCGCAGCCCGTCGCCGAGCGCGGCGGACGGGAGCGCGCCGACCACGCCGGAGAGAGCGGACGGGAGCTCGGTCCGTGGGACGACGACTCCGCCGACCACGAGCAGGAGGACCCAGACGAGGTTCGCGACGGCGAGCACTCCCTCCGCGCGCAGGGTGCCGGCGAGCAGGAGGGCGAGGGCGACGAAGGCCCAGGTCCCGAGGAGCAGGAACAGGACCGCATACGGAAGGCCGCCGATGTCGGGCTGCCACCCCAGCAGGAGGCCGACGCCGCCGACGACACACCACTGGAGCAGCTCGACACCGAGCGTCGCGAGCCCCTTGCCCCACAGCAGCCCGGAGCGACCCAGGGGAGTGGTCCCGAACAGGCGGAGCACGGACGCCCGCCGGTCGAAGCCGGTCGCGATCGCCTGGGCGGTGAAGGCGGCGGAGATGACGCACAGCGCGAGGACTCCCGGGGTGGCGTCGTCGATCCGCCGTCCGTCCCCGAGCGACGGGACGCTGGTGAACGCCAGCCCGACCAGGGCCCCGAGGGGCAGGACGACGGAGACGAGCAGCTGCTCTCCGTTGCGCAGCAACGTGCCGGCCTCGAAGCGGGCCTGCCCGCGCACCCTCGCGGTGACGGGAGCGGGGGCACTCATCCGGCGGTCCGCCGGGTCAGGCCGAAGTAGACCTGCTCGAGCGTGCCGGAGCCCACGACCTCGGCCGGACTCCCCTCGGCGACCGTACGACCGTCGCTGACGATGACGAGGTGGTCGGCCAGCCGGTCGGCCTCCTCGAACGAGTGCGTCGTCACGACGACGGTCGTCCCACCGGACCGCACCTCGTCGACGAGGTCGTAGACGTCGAGCCGGCCGTGCGGGTCGAGCCCGGCGGTTGGCTCGTCGAGGAAGACCACGTCGGGACGACCGACCAACGCCGCCGCGAGGGCGAGGCGCTGGTGCTCGCCGCCAGAGAGCCGCCGCACGGTCGTCCTCGCGAACCGGTCCACGCCGAGGCGGTGGGCCAGCTCGTCGACCGGCGCCGGGTCCGCATACTGGCCGGCGAGGTGTCGCAGCAGTCGGAGCGGTCTCGTGCCGGTGGGCAGCCCACCGGCCTGCAGCATCACCCCGACGCGCGCGCGGTGCACGGTGCTGCCGCGCCAGGGATCGGCGCCGAGCACCGTGACCGAACCCGCGTCGGGCCGCTGCAGCCCGACCGCACACTCGACCGCGGTGGTCTTGCCGGCGCCGTTCGGACCGAGCACCGCGGTCACGGCGCCCGCGGGGGCCGACCACGACATCCCGTCGCATGCGAGCACGCGACCGAACCGGCGGACCAGTCCCTCGAGGCGCACCGGAGTGTCGAGGGCGCCCACGAGCGGCGAGTGTAGATCGGCGGGCTTCGTTGCCGCCCGTACGCCGGAGCCCTAGGTTTGGCGTGGGCTGGGGCCTGGCAGCGTCGAGAGGGCAAACCGGTGGCGACGAACGACGGCAGCACACAGGACGACGTGACGGGCCGGCCCGCGTACGAGGGGATGTTCGACCCGCTCATCGCCCACCACGCGAAGATCCTGGACCCCACCAAGGCGGTCCGCGTCGGCGACGAGGAGTTCGACTCCACGGTGTACGTCGCGGACCGCGTCCTCGTGCGCGGTATGCCCGACGACGACCGGCAGCGGTCGTTCGTCGCCTGGTGCGGCGAGAAGGGCTTCACGGTCGAGCCGACGCAGGAGCACCGACGCCTGGCCGAGCGGGCCCGGGGGGCCCAGAACGCCGGCGCACTGACCCGCTCCTGGGTCACACCCATGCAGATCCGCCCGAACGCGGGCGAGGCCCGATCGGTCGACGCGTGGTCGCTGATCCAGGACTGGCGAGCGTCGCGCACGCTGGACGACCGCGCGGCGCAGTCCCTGGTGGGCCTCGACCACCTCATGTTCGCCAACAGCGTCCTCGGCCAGACGATGACGGTCGGCGGCACCATGACGGTCGGCGGCACCATGACCGTGGGCGGCACCATGACGGTCGGCGGCACCATGACCGTCGGCGGCGCGGTGCGCGGCCAGTACGTGGTGCCGGGGCTCGGCGGCCTGACGCCGGTGGCCTGGCGTGGACCGGAGCCCCTCCGGAAGCCCAACCTCGCTCGGCGCCCCGTCGTCGCGATCCTCGACACCGGCGTCGGCGACCACCCCTGGCTGCGACAGGGCGTGAGCGTGGTCCCCGGCCCGGTCGGCGGAGAACCGGAGGGCACCGGGGTCGTCCACGACCCGCTCGAGGGAACCCTGGACGACCACTCCGGGCACGGGACGTTCATCACCGGCCTGGTCCGGCAGACCTGCCCGGACGCCGACATCATGATGTTCCAGGTCATGAAGGCCGACGGGTTCGTGCCGGAACACGACATGGTCGAGGCGCTGGAGACCCTCGGCGTCCTGGTCGGGACCGGGCAACCCGTCCACGTCGTGTCGATGTCGTTCGGGTACTACCACGAGGCGCCGGACGACGTCCGGACGGACGCCTCGCTGGCCGCGGTGCTGCAGCCGCTGGCCGACGCGGGCTGCCTCCTGGTGGCCTCGGCCGGCAACGACGCCACGACGCGCCGGATGTTCCCGGCGGCGCTCGACCACCGGGCCCTCGGGGCGAAGCTCGACATCATCAGTGTCGGTGCGCTCAACCCGAACGGCACGGTCGCCCTGTTCAGCAACAGCGGCGACTGGGTCGACACCTACGAGGCCGGCGCGGCCGTGGTGAGCACGTTGCCGATCACCTTCAACGCCTCGCTCCAGCCGACCGCGCGCACGCAGTACCCCGACGGCACGGTCCGCGAGAGCATCGACCCCGACGACTTCTCCGGTGGGTTCGGCAGCTGGTCGGGGACGTCGTTCGCGGCGCCGATCGTCGCCGGCCGGCTGGCCCAGGACCTGCTGGACCGCTGGACCCGGTCGACGGGGAAGCGGGCGGTCACCCCGAAGCCCAGCCGGCGGCGGGTGCTCACGGCGCTCGAGAAGGCGCGACGACCCGGGACGACATGACCGGACCCGAACCGTCGTCGCCCGCGGAGAGCGCGGGCGACGGGACCCGGGCACCCCTTCGGGACCGGTCGCCGGTCCCGAAGGGGGTCCGTGGCGACCCCGCGCGGTGGCACGAGCAGGCCGTCACCCACAACGCGCGCGGTCGGCCGGCGGCCGGCGCCTCGGCGGCGACGCGGGCGCTCGCCCTGCTCGGGGTCGACCCGGACGCCGAGCCGCCGCGCGCGGCCGACGACGTCGAGCGGCTGACCACCGTCGCGCGCGTCCTCGCCACGCTGGCGAAGTCCGAGGTCGAGGTCCGCAGCATCGACGCGGGGCTGGTCCGGATGGCCCAGGCGTCCCGCTGGGCGGAGGCAGTGGGCGCCGACGACCTGGTCGGGTTCGTCCACAGCCAGCACGCGCTGCTCCTGTTCCGCGGTGGCCGGTTCGCCGCGGCGCTGGACGAGTTCGCGGCCGCGGCCGAGCACCTCGACCTCGCCGCGGGGGTGGACCGCTGCCGCCTGCTCATCAACCGGGGCGCCCTGCACGTGGAGATGGGCAGCCTCGACCTCGCCCGGGCCGACCTCACCGCCGCCGTCGAGGTCGCCCGCGGGCTCGGCGAGGAGCGTCTCGAGCGGATCGCCCTGCACAACCTCGGCTGCCTGGAGTTCTTCGCCGGCGACCTGCCGCTCGCGCTCCGGATCATCGACGAGGGCATCGTGATGGACGAGGACACCCAGATCGGGATCGCCCTCCTCGACCGCTCTCGGGTGCTCCTGGCCGCCGGCCTGCACTCTGAGGCGGACGAGGCCCTGGCCCGCGCCGCCGGGCAGCTGAGCCGGGACCGGGCCTGGCAGGACGTCGGCGAAGTCGAGCTGACCCGCGCCGAGGTGGCGCTGCTCGGCGGCGACGCCCAGGAGGCTCGACGCCTCGCGGGTCGCGCCCGCGACCGGTTCCGACGCCACGGCAACGCCCGCTGGCGCCGCGCCAGCGAGCTGGTCCTCATCCAGGCCGACCTGCGCGGAGGCCGGCCGCCGTCGCGCCTGGTCCTTCCGGCGCAGCGCCTCGCGGACGAGTTCGCGGCCGACGGTTTCGAGACGCAGTCCCGGACAGCCACGCTGCTCGCGGCCGAGCTCCACCAGCGGCTGGGCCACTCCGACACCGCCGCGGAGCTCGCCGAGAAGGCCGGGCCCTCGCACGCCGCCGACCCCATCGCGACGCGGCTGCACACCCGGTACGTCCACGCTTTGCTCGCCGTCGAGAACGGCCGGTGGGGGGCCGCGCACCGGCACCTGCGGTCCGGGCTGGGCGAGCTGGCCGCATACCAGGCGCAGTTCGGCAGCATCGACCTGCAGACCGCCAGTGCCGTGCACGGCACCCGGCTGGTCGAGCTCGACGTCGACCTCGCGCTCGTCGAGCGCAAGCCGTTCGGCGTCCTCGCCGCCGTCGAACGCGGCCGGGCGGTCTCGCGGCGGATCCGCCAGGTCCGTCCGCCCGAGGACCCGGAGGTGGCCACCCTGCTCGCCGAGCTGCGGCGCGTCGTCGACGGCCAGCGCAACGACGCGTCCGTCCGCAACGGCGGCAGCACCGCCGGGCACGCGCAGGTCCGTGAGCTCCAGAGCCGACTGCGCGCGAGAGCCTGGCACGCCGCGAGCGCGGGCCGGGCCTCCGCGGGCGTCGCCCCCGAACGACTTCGCGCGGAGCTGCACCGGGTCGACAGCGCCTTCGTCTGCTACCTCGAGGCCCACGGCCAGCTGCACGCCGTCGTCCTCGACGAGCGCAAGCCCCGGCTGGTCGGTCTCGGTAGCGTCGCCACCCCATCGGCCCTGCTGTCCCGCGCGCGGGCGGACCTCGAGCTGACGTGGGCGCGGCACCTGCCCGCCGGGATCGCCACGGCCGTCCGCGGCTCGCTGACGCATACGCTCGAACAGCTCGACGACCTCCTCGTCCGGCCGCTTCGCCTCTCCGAGCGCCGCCTCGTCGTCGTCCCGTCCGCCGCGCTCGTGACGCTGCCGTGGGGTCTGCTCCCGTCCGGCCGCGGGCGACCGGTCGCCGTGGCCCCGTCGGCGACCGCCTGGGTCACGGCCGCCCGTCCCTCGCGGGCCCGGCGCCGCCCGCGCGTCGAGGTGTATGCGGGACCCGGACTGCGGCTGGCCGCGGCCGAGGCGCAGGCAGTGGGGGAGCTGTGGCCCGGCGCGCGCGTCCGCCTGGGTTCCGAGGCGGAGCCCGCCGCCCTCCGGACGTCGCTGGCGTCCGCGGACGTCGTCCACGTCGCCGCCCACGGGATGCACGAGCCGCAGAGCCCGCTGTTCTCCTCGCTGCGGCTGGAGGGCGGCCCGGTCTTCGCCTACGAGCTGGACCAGACCGCGGGCATGGCTCCGCACGTCGTCCTCTCGGCGTGCGAGCTGGGGCAGGCTACGGTCCGCCCGGGCGACGAGACGTTGGGTCTGACCAGCGTCCTCCTGGCGCTCGGCTCGCGCAGCGTGGTCGCCGGCGTCGCGCGCATCCCCGACGAGGTCTGCGCCGAGGTCATGGTCCGGTACCACCGGGCGCTCGCCGCCGGGGTCGACTCGGCGCAGGCCATCCAGGACGCCGGGACCGTCGACGACGTCCCCGCCCCGTTCGTCTGCTTCGGGGCCGCGTGGGCCGTCCCGGGAGCGTCCAGGGCGGGTTAGGCCAGCCTTACTATCGGCGCCTCAGGTAATTACGTCACAATGGTGTGGTGTTTATCGGAACCGACGAGCAGCGCACGCGCGAGCGTGTGCTGGCGGCCGTGTCCGAGCACGGGCCGGTCACCGCGGCCGAGGTCGGGACGCTGCTCGGACTGACCCCGGCGGCCGTCCGGCGGCACCTCGACGCCCTCGCCGAGCACGGCGCCCTCGAGGAGCACGACCCGGTCCCCCCCGGCGCCGCCGGTCACCCCCGCGGCCGAGGCCGCCCCGCCCGCGCGTACGTCGTCTCCGAGCGCGGCCACGGCTCGCTCCCCGCCGACTACGACGAGCTCGCCGGCCAGGCGCTGCGCTACCTCGCCGCCCACGGCGGGCCCGACGCCGTCGCCGCCTTCGCGCGGGAGCGGGTCCAGGGCCTCGAGAGCCGGTACGCGACCCGGCTCGCCGCAGCCGGAGACGACGTCGTCGCCCGAGCCGCGATCCTCGTCGAGGCGATGACCGAGGACGGCTTCGCCGCCTCGGCCCGGCCGGTCGCCGCCGGCAGCCTCACCGGCGTGCAGCTCTGCCAGGGGCACTGCCCCGTGGGTCGGGTCGCCGAGGAGTTCCCCCAGTTCTGCGACGCCGAGACCGAGGCGATCTCGCGCCTGCTCGGCGTGCACGTCCAGCGGCTCGCCACCCTCGCCGGCGGCGCCCACGTCTGCACCACCTTCATCCCCACGTCGTCGGTCTCGCGCTCGGGAACACCCAGCGCTCACGGCGCCTTGGAACTGACGACCCCAAACCCCGAAAGGGCATCGCGATGACCACGCACATCGAAGAGCTCAACCCCGGCCTGAAGGACCTCGGCCGGTACGAGTACGGCTGGGCCGACAGCGACACCGCCGGCGCGACCGCCAAGCGAGGGCTGAGCGAGGACGTCGTCCGCGACATCTCGACGCGCAAGAACGAGCCGCAGTGGATGCTCGACCTGCGCCTGAAGTCGCTGCGTCTGTTCGACAAGAAGCCCATGCCCGCCTGGGGCTCCGACCTGACCGGCATCGACTTCCAGAACATCAAGTACTTCGTCAAGTCGACGGAGAAGCAGGCGACCTCGTGGGAGGACCTGCCGGCGGACATCAAGAACACCTACGACCGGCTCGGCATCCCCGAGGCGGAGAAGCAGCGTCTCGTCGCGGGCGTCGCCGCGCAGTACGAGTCCGAGGTCGTCTACCACCAGATCCGCGAGGACCTGGAGGAGAAGGGCGTCCTCTTCCTCGACACCGACTCCGGGCTGCGCGAGCACGAGGATCTGTTCCGCGAGTACTTCACCTCGGTGATCCCGGCCGGCGACAACAAGTTCGCCTCGCTCAACACCGCGGTGTGGTCGGGTGGCTCGTTCATCTACGTCCCGCCGGGCGTCCACGTCGACATCCCGCTGCAGGCCTACTTCCGGATCAACACCGAGAACATGGGCCAGTTCGAGCGGACCCTGATCATCGCCGACGAAGGCTCCTCGGTGCACTACGTCGAGGGCTGCACCGCGCCGATCTACTCGTCCGACTCGCTGCACTCCGCGGTCGTCGAGATCATCGTCAAGAAGAACGCGCGCGTCCGCTACACGACGATCCAGAACTGGTCCAACAACGTCTACAACCTCGTCACCAAGCGCGCGACCTGCGCCGAGGGCGCGACGATGGAGTGGATCGACGGCAACATCGGCTCCAAGGTGACGATGAAGTACCCCGCCGTCTACCTCCTCGGCGAGCACTCGAAGGGCGAGACCCTGTCGATCGCCTTCGCGGGCGAGGGCCAGCACCAGGACGCCGGCGCCAAGATGGTCCACCAGGCGCCCAACACCTCCTCGACGATCGTCTCCAAGTCGGTCGCGCGCGGGGGTGGCCGCACCTCCTACCGCGGCCTGGTCCAGGTCATGGAGGGCGCCCACGGGTCGAAGTCGACCGTCCGGTGCGACGCCCTGCTCGTCGACCAGATCAGCCGGTCCGACACGTACCCCTACGTCGACGTCCGCGAGGACGACGTGCAGATGGGGCACGAGGCGACCGTCTCCAAGGTCTCAGCGGACCAGCTCTTCTACCTCCAGTCGCGTGGGCTCACCGAGGAGGAGGCCATGGCGATGATCGTGCGCGGGTTCGTGGAGCCCATCGCGCGCGAGCTGCCCATGGAGTACGCCCTCGAGCTCAACAGGCTCATCGAGCTGCAGATGGAAGGAGCAGTCGGCTGATGCCGCTGTTGGAGAAGACCGCCGGGTTCACCGGCGGTCCGAGTAAGGGCGCGCACACCGACTCCGGTGGGGCGTTCGTCCCCGACCAGTCGCGGGCCGAGCGCCCCACGTCGTTCGACGTCGCCGCGTTCCCGATCCCGAACGGGCGCGAGGAGGAGTGGCGGTTCACCCCGGTCGACCGGCTGCGCTCGCTGCTCACCGACACGCCCACCGAGGAGGGCGCGGTCGAGTATGCGGTGACCGCGCCGGACGGGGTACGCGTCGGAACCCTGTCCGCCGGTGAGGCCCCGCGTGGGACGGTGCTCGTCCCCGCCGACCGCGCCGCGGTCGTCGCGAACGCCAACTCCCCGGACGCCACCCACATCAGGGTCGCCGCGGAGGCCGAGCTCGCGGAGCCGGTCCGGGTCGTCGTCACCGGCAAGCCGGGTCTGCGGAGCAACGGCCACGTCGTCATCGAGGCCGGGCATCACAGCAAGGCCGTCGTCGTCATCGACCACGAGGGCAGCGGCGACCACACGGGCAACGTCGAGGTCGTCGTCGGTGACGGGGCGAACCTCACGGTCGTCTCGATCCAGAGCTGGGACGACGAGGCGCGCCACCTCGGCCAGCACGACGCGCTCGTCGGCCGTGACGCGGCCTATCGGCACATCGTGGTGAGCCTCGGCGGCGGCGTCGTCCGGATCAACACCAACGTCCGGTATGCGGGTCCGGGCGGCGACGCCACGCTGCTCGGGGTGTACTTCGCCGACGCGAGGCAGCACCTGGAGCACCGGTCGTTCGTCGACCACAACGCCCCGCACTGCACGAGTCACGTGACCTACAAGGGCGCCCTCCAGGGTGACTCCGCGCATACCGTCTGGGTCGGCGACGTCCTCATCCGTGCGGCGGCCGAGGGCACCGAGACCTTCGAGACCAACCGCAACCTCGTCCTCACCGACGGCGCCCGCGCCGACTCGGTGCCGAACCTCGAGATCGAGACCGGCGAGATCGTCGGCGCCGGACACGCCTCGGCGACCGGCCGGTTCGACGACGAGCAGCTGTTCTACCTGCAGGCGCGCGGCATCCCGGAGGACGAGGCCCGTCGCCTCGTCGTCCGCGGCTTCCTCGTCGACGTCATCAACCAGATCCCCGTCCCCGACCTGCGCGACCGGCTCAACGCCGACATCGACGCCGAGCTGGCCGAGGCCCAGCGGGCCGGGGCCGAGGTGCTGCGGGGCCGAGCGTCATGAGCGCCCAGCCCGTGCCGTGGAGCCGCGACGGGGCGGCGGCAGCCGACCCGCTCGTGGACACGTACACGTGGGTGTGCAACGTCGGCGACCTCGCGCCCGGTACCGCCGCGCAGGCCGAGATCGACGGGGTCATCGTCGCGATGGTCCGCGACGGCAACGGCGACTACCACGCCCTGAACGACCGCTGCACCCACGCCGACGTCTCGCTCTCCGAGGGCGAGGTCGACGGCTGCACCCTCGAGTGCTGGCTGCACGGCTCCCGGTTCGACGTCCGCACCGGCGACCCGTCCGGCCCCCCGGCGACCATCCCCGTCGCCGTCTACCCCGTGAAGATCGACGGCGACGACGTGCTCGTCTCCGTCGTGAGCGAAACCAGCTGAGAGAGAAGCGAATGACCACCCTCGAGATCCGCGACCTCCACGTCTCCGTCGAGGTCGAGGACGGCACCGCGAAGGAGATCCTTCGCGGCGTCGACCTCACCATCAACTCCGGCGAGACCCACGCCATCATGGGTCCGAACGGCTCCGGCAAGTCGACGCTGGCCTACTCCGTCGCCGGTCACCCCAAGTACAAGGTCACCGGAGGCACCGTCACCCTCGACGGCGAGGACGTCCTCGCCATGAAGGTCGACGTGCGCGCTCGCGCCGGCCTGTTCCTCGCGATGCAGTACCCCGTCGAGGTCCCCGGGGTGAGCGTCTCGAACTTCCTGCGCACCGCCAAGACCGCCGTCGACGGCGAGGCCCCGAAGCTGCGGACCTGGGTCAAGGAGGTCCGCGGCGCCATGGACGGCCTGCGCATCGACCCGGCGTTCGCCGACCGCAACGTCAACGAGGGCTTCTCCGGCGGCGAGAAGAAGCGCCACGAGATCCTCCAGATGGAGCTGCTCAAGCCGCGCATCGCGATCCTCGACGAGACCGACTCCGGCCTCGACGTCGACGCCCTGAAGGTCGTCTCCGAAGGCGTCAACCGGGTGAAGTCGACCAGCGACGTGGGCGTCATGCTCATCACGCACTACACGCGGATCCTGCGGTACATCCGCCCCGACTTCGTCCACGTGTTCATCGACGGCCGCATCGTCGAGGAGGGCGGCCCCGAGCTGGCCGACCGGCTCGAGGACGAGGGCTACGACCGCTACGCCACGTCGGCGGCGGCCGCGAAGGCCTGACCGGAGGGTCGACCGTATGTCTGCGCTCACCACCGCTGCGATCCCGACCGAGACGTCGGGGCAGCCGTTCACGGACGAGGAGCTGGTCCGCATCCGGGCCGACTTCCCGATCCTCGAGCGCACCGTCCGCGGCGGGAAACCGTTGGTGTACCTCGACTCCGGGGCCACGTCGCAGAAGCCGTTCGTCGTCCTCGACGCCGAGCGGGAGTTCTACGAGCGCCACAACTCGGCGGTCCATCGCGGCGCCCACCAGCTGTCCGAGGAGGGCACCGAGCTCTACGAGGAGGCCCGAGCGACGATCGCGTCGTTCGTCGGTGCGCGGGCCGACGAGGTCGTCTTCACCAAGAACGCCACCGAGGGTCTCAACCTCGCCGCGTACGCCTTCTCCAACTCCGCCGCGGGCGGTGGCGGAGGCACCGGTACGCGGTTCGCGCTCGGCCCCGGCGACGAGGTGCTCGTCACCGAGATGGAGCACCACGCCAACCTCATCCCCTGGCAGGAGCTGACCCGGCGCACCGGCGCCACGCTGCGCTGGGTGCCGGTCACCGACGAAGGCCGCCTCGACCTGACCGACCTCGACGCCCTGCTGACCGAGCGCACCAAGGTGTTCGCCTTCACCCACGCCTCCAACGTCCTGGGCACGGTGAACCCCGTCCGCGAGCTGGCCGACCGGGCGCACGCCGTCGGCGCTCTCGCCGTCCTCGACGCGTGCCAGTCGGTGCCCCACCTGCCGGTCGACGTCGCCGACCTGGGCGTCGACCTCGCCGCCTGGAGCGGTCACAAGATGCTCGGCCCGCTCGGCGTCGGCGTGCTCTGGGGCCGGCCGGAGATCCTCGACGAGATGCCGGTCTTCCTCACCGGCGGCTCGATGATCGAGACCGTCACCATGGAGCGTTCGACCTACGCGCCCGTGCCGCAGAAGTTCGAGGCCGGCGTGCCGATGGCCGCCCAGGCGATCGGGCTCGGCGTCGCCGCGCAGTACCTCGGCGAGCTCGGCATGGACCGGGTCGCCGCCCACGAGGAGATCCTGTCGGCGCACCTGCTCGACGCTCTGGCGCGGCGGCCGTGGGTCCGCGTCGTCGGTCCGGGCGCCGAGGCGGAGCGCGGCGGGACCGTGGCCTTCGTCGTCGACGGGGTCCACGCGCACGACGTCGGACAGGTCCTGGACGCCGACGGCATCGCCGTCCGCGTCGGGCACCACTGCGCGTGGCCGCTGCACCGGCGGTTCGGCGTGGCCGCCACCACCCGGGTGACCGTCGCCGCCTACAACACCCTCGACGAGATCGACACGATGCTGGCGTCGCTCGACCGGGTGCCCGGGATGTTCGGGGTGGACCGTTGATGGACCTCTACCAGGAGCTCATCCTCGAGCACTCCAAGCGGCCGCACCGGTCCGGGCTCCGCGAGCCCTTCGACGCCGAGGTGCACCACGTCAACCCCACCTGCGGTGACGAGGTGACCATCCGTGTCGAGCTCGACGGCGACACCGTCCGTGACGTCTCCTATGACGCCCTCGGCTGCTCGATCAGCGTGGCGTCCTCGTCGGTCCTCTCCGAGCAGGTGACCGGACACTCGGTCCGCGAGGCGCTCGAGGCATACAACGCCATGCGCACGATGTTGACCTCCAAGGGTGAGAACCTCGGCGACGAGGAGCTCCTCGGCGACGGGGTGGCCTTCGCCGGCGTCGCCAAGTACCCCGCCCGGGTCAAGTGCGCCCTGCTCGGCTGGACCGCCTTCACCGACGCGCTGGCCCGAGCCGGCGTCGACATCACGCTTCCCGAACCCGTCGCAGAGAAGGGCTGACCACCATGACCGACACGGCCACCTCCGGAACCCCGGCCAACGTCGCCGACGTCGAGGAGGCGCTCCGCGACGTCGTCGACCCCGAGCTCGGCATCAACGTGGTCGACCTCGGCCTCATCTACGGCATCACCGTCGACTCCGAGGCCCAGGCCATCATCGACATGACGCTGACCTCGGCGGCGTGCCCACTCACCGACGTCATCGAGGACCAGGCGGCCACCGCGCTCGAGGGGCTGGTCAGCGGGTTCCGGATCAACTGGGTCTGGATGCCGCCGTGGGGACCGGACAAGATCACCGAGGACGGTCGCGAGCAGCTGCGGGCGCTCGGCTTCAACGTGTGACGTCCCCCCGGCCCGGCCGCGACCTCGAGGTCGCGCCGGAGCGGGTCGACCGCTGGGTCAACGGGTTCCACGAGCGGCACGGGGAGGGTCCGGTCTCGCGGGACGGCGGTCTCGTGGTCGCGGCGGCGGGCGCCGACGGTGCCTCGGCCGTCTTCGACCACTTCTCGTTCGAGCCGTTGGGGGTCGTGCTCGTCCGGCGAGGCGGGTATGCGGTGGGTCTGGCGCGCGACGGCCGGTTCCTCGCCGCGAAGGTCGGGACCCGGTACGTCCAGTCCCGAACGGCGGCCGGTGGGTGGTCGCAGCAGCGGTTCGCCCGGCGCCGGGGCAACCAGGCGGACGCGCTCGTCGACGCCGTGGCAGGACACGCGCTGCGGCTGCTGTTGGGCGGCAACGAGTCTCCGGGACCGTCCGCTCCGGACCGGCCGAAGGGTCTCGTGATCGGCGGCGACCGCGCCCTGGTGGGCCAGGTGCTGGCCGACTCCCGGCTGCGGGCGCTGGCCGACCTGCCGAGGCGCGAGCTCTACGACCTCCCCGACCCGAGGCGGGACGTCCTCGACCGGGCCCTGGAGCGCGGCCGCGCGGTCCGCATCCACCTCACCGAGCCGCCCACCTGACCGGACCCCGACCCGTCCGAACTCAGATGTTTGTCGGTCATCCTCGGGTGGAGGTATATCCGAGCGCCCTAACGCTCGCGGTTACCTCCACCCGTCCGAGCTCAGATGCTTTGGCGGGTTTCGGCGATCCAGGCCGGGAAATCGACACACATCTGAGTTCGGCGGACGGACCGGCATCCGGTTACCGTCGTTCATGCACCGGTCGACCGCACTGGCCGTCGTGGCCGCGCTCGGCCTGATCGGCGGTTGCTCGACCGTCGCGCCGCCGGCCGGACCGGCCGCGACGACCACGACGACGTCATCGCCCACCTCGACGAGCACCTCCACACCCAGCTCGACGACGCCGACGCCCACACCCACCACCACACCGACGCCGACGCCGACGGGGCCCACGCCGAGCGACGGGTCGCCGCGCGAGGCCCGGCTGAGCATCCCGGCGATCAAGGTGTCCGGCGTGGTCGTCCAGCCGTACCAGGGCTGGACCGACGACGGGCCCGGCACGGCGATCCAGAACCGCGGTATCGCCGCCTCGCCATACGGCCCACGCGGCGGGACCGGGCCGGGCGGCGTCGGCAACTACCAGGTCACCGCTCACCGCACCACGAAGCCGGCACCGTTCCGCGACCTCCCGGCCCTCGTCGACGGCGACCTCGCGCACGTCGACGCGGGCGGGGTGCGCTACACCTACCGCGTCACCGCCACTCGGGAGACCTCGTTCCGCTCGCCCACGTCGCTCGCGGAGCAGCGGGCCGCGGTGCCGGGGCGTCCCGGTGTCGCCCCCACCCAGGCGATGATCACGCTCTCGACCTGCCTCACGCCGGAGGACCACGCGGCCGGCAACTACTGGACCGACCAGTACGACAACCCGGAGCATCGCGTCGACAAGATCGGCGTCCTCGTCGAGACGGCACCCGCCGCGGCGTAGTGGGCCGACGCCCTTGTAGCGTCCTGCCCATGCACGAGCTGATCCTCTGGTCGGGGTTCTTCGGGGCCTGGCTGCTCGTCGCCGGACCGCTCTACCAGGCCGCCCTGGAGCTGAGCGAGGAGGACATCTCCCGGGACGACATGGCCGGGGTCGAACGGCCGCTGTCGACGGCGAAACGACCCTCCGGCTGGTGGTGGCTGATCCCGCCGGTCGGGTACTGGAAGCAGCGGCGGTACGCGCAGGATGAGCGCAAGGCCATGATGGCGGCGCTGCCCCGCGACGTCATGGCGAGCTGGGTCACGTTCATGAACAAGGCCACCGCGTGGTTCTACGTCGCCTCCGGCGCGTTCCTCATCGCGCTCAAGGAGACCTACGAGCTGGTCGAGGGCCACGAGTGGCCGACGTTCGTGTTCTGGGTCCTCGTTGTCGTCATGGCCGGCATCGCAACGGGGAACACCGCCGTGCGGATGAGCCGGACCCACCAGCTCGTGGAACAGGTATGACGACCGGAGCAGCGAGGCTCAGCGCAGGTCGAGCCGCATCAGCACCCGTGGCATGCCCGCCGAGACCGAGTCGGTGTCGGCCGCCTTGGTGAACCCGGCCTTCTCGAACATCGACCGCGTCCCGACGTAGCCCATGGTCAGGTCGACCTTGCGCCCCTGGTTGTCCACCGGGTACCCCTCGACCACCGGCGCGCCGCGGTCGCGCGCATACGCCACCGCGCCGTCGAGCAGGGCGGTCGCCACCCCCGTGCCGCGATGGCCGCCGCGGACCTTGAAGCACCAGACGGACCAGACCGGCAGGTCGTCGAGCTGGGGGATCTTCGTGCCGTGGCTGAACGCGTACAGGTCGGCGCGAGGCGCGACGCCGGACCAGCCGACGACGTCGCCGTCGCGGTATGCGAGTACCCCGGGCGACGTGCGACGCCGGCAGAGTGCGCGCACGCGCTCGGGCCGCTCCCGCGCGCCGAGCTCGCGGTTCTCCTTGGGGCTGAGCCGGTAGGTCAGGCACCAGCAGACGGCGGAGTCGGGGTTCTTCGGCGCCAGCAGGGTGGCGACGTCGTCGAACCGGGCGGCGGTGGCCGGGACCACCTCGATGTCGCTCATGACAGCGGCGTCAGCACGGCGATCTTCCAGGTGCCGCCGCTCTCGACCAGCTGGTACATCAGCCGCTCGGGCGGGGCGCCGACGTGGTTCCAGGTCACGTCGACCCACACGCTGGCCGGCGTCTCCGCGACGACGGTCAGGTCGGTATGCGTGTCGGTGACGCCCTCGTACTGACCCCACGCGGACGCGAAGAACTGCTCGGTCTGCGACTCGTCGGACACCGCGAGCGACTGGCCCGGGAAGAGGATCAGCCCTGGTACCGCATACAGGGCGGCCACCCGGCGCTCGTCGCGCGCCATCAGCGCCTCGGTGTAGCGATCGAAGAACTCGGTCACCCTGGTGGTCTCGGTCATGATCCGCACGCTAGCGGGCAACCCGGACACGCCAGTGTCGCGGTTTAGGCTCGGCCTCGTGACGGACCCGGCCCGGCTCGCGGCGGCCTCGCGCGACGGGCACCTCGCGCTGCGTCGGGTCGAGCGTCAGCAGCACCTGGTCGAGCTCCTGTACGCGTCGGGCCGGCGGCACACCCTCGCCGAGCTGGGTCGGGAGCTGGGCGTCTCCGCACGAACCGTGGCCCGGGACGTCGAGCGGATGCGGCTGTCGGGGGCACCGATCCGGGTCGTCCCGGGACGGGCCGGCGGGGTCTCTCTGGAGCGGGTCGGCCCGGTCACTCCGATCGCGTTCGACGTGCCGGAGGTCGCCGCGCTGATGTCGAGCCTGACCGTCGTCGGACCGACGGTCAGCCCGTCCGCCGGTTCGGCCATGCGGAAGCTGACCGAGGCCCTGTCCCGCGAGGAGGCCTAGAGGTCCTGCGCCGCGAAGGTGTTGCACTGGTTCAGGTCGCCGGTCTGGTACCCGGTCATGAACCACTTCTGCCGTTGCGCGCTCGACCCGTGGGTCCACGACTCGGGGTTGACTCGTCCCTGGGTGGCTCGCTGGATCCGGTCGTCTCCGACGGCCGAGGCGGCCGACAGGGCCGAGTCGATGTCGGCCTGGGTGATCGGCTTGAGGAACGTCGTCCCGTTCGCGTCCTTGGTCTGTGTGGCGTTCTTCACCCACATGCCGGCCATGCAGTCGGCCATCAGCTCCAGCCGCACGGCTCCGGACTCGGGCCCCTGGGGGTCCTGCTGCGCCCGGCCCAGCAGCCCGAGGATGTCCTGGACGTGGTGCCCGTACTCGTGGGCCACGACGTACTCCTTGGCGAGAGCGCCGCCGTTCGCGCCAAAGCGCTGCTGGAGCTCCTGGAAGAAGCTGGCGTCGATGTAGACCAGCTTGTCGAGCGGGCAGTAGAACGGACCCACCTGGTTCGACGCGGTGCCGCACGCCGACTGGGTCTGCCCGGAGTAGAGAACCGTGTTGGCCTTGGTGTACCGGCGGCCGTACTGCGGGAGGGCCGACGCCCAGTACGCCTGAGCGCTGTTGACCGTGGCGATGACGAGGCACTCGTCGTTCTTGTTCGCGTCGGCGCCGGTCTTGCACTGGGAGAACGCCCCACCGGACTGCGAGCCCCCCGCGGCCACCTGGGAGGGGTCCAGGGAGCTGCTCTGGCCTGTGGAGCTGCCGCTGCCGGGGTCCTGCGTGCCGCCGCCGTCGAGGACGTTCCCGCCGAAGATGAAGATGAGGATGAGCAGGATCAGGCCGCCGATCCCGCCACCCACCTGGATGCCGCCCGGGAAGTTGCCGCCGCCGCCGTACCCACCGCCCGACGACCCGCCCGACGTCGCCTGCGACGTGTCGAGCTGGACGTTGTCGTTGAAGGTCACGAGATCACCCTAGCCGCGGGCGCGAGCGCCGGCTCGGTATGCCGGTGCCGTCACCGGGCCGTGATCTTCGGTGTGATCTGCGGGGTGATGTCCGCTCATTCGAGGACGATGCGGTCGGCGTGCAGCGTGGTGTTGCGCACCCGCACGTCGACCTCCGCGCCGACCTCCGGAGGGGTGCTTCCTTCGGGCAGCATGACCAGGCTGACCTGCATGTGCGGCGGCTCCACGAACCACGTCGTGTGACCGCCGACCCGGAAGGGCGACCGGATCCGGCCGGCGGCCTCGAGGGCTCCCTCGGCGAGGGCGACCGCCCGGTGCCGCATCGTGTCGGCGCCACTGGGCGCCTCCAGCGCGACACCGTGAGCGGTACCGCCCGACACCACGAGCAACCAGCCGGCCCGCAGCCGCTTGCCTCGGTACCCGGCCCGGTCGCCGGTCGACACGTGCCGCACCTCGAGGACGTGGCCGGTCACGCGGCAGGCCCGCGGGTCGCCGAGCCAGAGCTGCGTGCCGATCCGCACGCGGAAGGTGTGGTCGGGGTAGGCCGCGCGGAGCTCGCCCTGCTCGGCCGGGCTGACGTGCGACAGCTGCCACTCCCGGACCGCGAACCGGTCGACCCACCGGCGTACCTCGGCGACGTGGCCCGACCCGAGGGGCAGGTGAAGGCTGAGACCGAGCAGGTCGCACGGTGCGAGGGCGTCGAGGGACTGCTGCATCCAGTCGGCCGGGATCCCGTGCCGGTTCATCGAGGAGAGCCCCTCGACGACCACGCGTGGCCGCCCGACCCGGCCGGCGAGGTCGTCGAGGTCCGGTCCGTGGGTGATGGTGTGGACCAGCGCGCCGTCGCCGAGGTGGGGGAGCGAGTCGTGGATCACCGGGCGGTACGGCTCCATGACCAGGACGTCGCCGGGGAAGCCGGCGAGCGCGACCGGCGCCTCCGCATACGTGCCGACTGCCATCATCCCCACCCCCGCCGAGCCGTGCAGCCGCGCACATTCGGCGACCAGGAGGTCGAGGCCGAACCCGTAGCCGTTGCCCTTGACGACGGGGATGAGACCGGGGTTGGCCGCCAGCGTCGCCCCGAGGTGGGTGCGCCAACGGGCGGCGTCCACGTGCAGGGTCAGCGCCACGGCTCAGCCTCTCCGTCGCATGTAGGCGTCGAAGCCCTTGTACAGCAACCGGTTCAGCGGCAGGTCCCACTCGCCGACGTACTCGACCGCCTCGCCGCCGGTCCCCACCTTGAAGCGGATCAGGCCTGCGTGGGAGTCGTCCGCGGCCACGGTGTCGGTGATGCCGCGGAGGTCGTAGACGTCGGCGCCGGCCGCGATCGCGTCGCGCATCATCTGCCACTGGATGGCGGTCGACCCCTGGACCTCGCGCTTGACCGCCGTCGAGGCGCCGTAGGAGTACCAGGTGTGAGCGCCGACGCGGACCCAGGTGGTCGCCGCCACCAGGTCGCCGTCATGGCGGGCGAGGTAGAGCCGGATCCGGTCGTCGTTCTCGGCCGCCATGACCTCGAACATGCGCTGGAAGTAGGAGAGCGGCCGCGGCGTGAAGTGGTCGCGGCTCGCGGTCTCGACGTATGCGGTGTGGAAGGCCGGCAGGTCGCTCGCCTCGCCGCGGGTCACCACGACGCCCTGCTTCGCGGACTTCTTGATGTTCCGGCGCCACAGCTGGTTCATCCCCGCGAGCACGTCCTCCTCGGTGCGCCCCGCCAGCGGGAGCTGGAAGACGTACTCGGGCTGCCCCGCGGCGAAGCCGTCGTCGGAGGCGAGGTGCTCGAAGCCGAGCCGCTCCAGAAGGCTGCGCAGCCGCATACCGGCGTCCTCGGTGACGTCCGCGGCCACGTCCCGCAGGGTTGAGACCATGTCGTCGGCCATGGCGGCCTTGACGGTGTCGGCGTGCCAGCGTCGGACCGGGACGGGCGGGCCGATCCGGAGGGCGAAGGCGCCCTGGGTCTTGACGTGGTCCCGCAGCGTCCGGAGCAGTCCAGCGCCTCGGGAGCGTCCCAGTCGGTGACGGGGCCCTCGGGCAGGTACGCCAGGGAACGGCCGATGCGGGGGAGGCTCCGGTAGAGGACGAGGCCGGCGCCGACCATCTCGTCGCCGGTCGAGGTGTTACGGAACCAGCCCAGCGACTCGGCGCGCCAGTCGGTCTTCAGCCGGCCCCACGCGGGGGTCTGCAGAAAGCTGCCCGAGCGGGCCTCGACGAACGCCAGGTGCTGCGCGGCGTCGACGGTACGGACCTCGATCGCGCGCGTCACGGTGGGCGACAGTACCGGAGACTGGGGAAAGCGATTCGGTCCACGGAGCCGGCACTGGCAGAATCGACGGTTGTGATCGTGGCCTCGGGGATCGAGCTGCGCGCCGGTCCGAGGCTCCTCCTCGACGGCGCGACGTTCCGCATCGCCCCGGGCGACCGGGTCGGGCTGGTCGGGCGCAACGGCGCGGGCAAGACGACGCTCACCAAGGTGCTCGCGGGCGAGGCCCAGGCGGCCGCCGGCACGGTGACGAGGTCGGGCGATGTGGGATACCTCCCGCAGGATCCCCGCACCGGCGACCTGACCATGCTGGCCCGCGACCGCATCCTCTCCGCGCGCGGGCTCGACACGATCGTGCACGACCTGCGGGCCACCGAGAAGCTGATGGCCTCGGAGGACGACGGGCTGCGCGAGAAGGCGATGGCGCGGTACGCCCGGCTCGACGCGGCGTTCAACGCGCAGGGCGGGTATGCGGCGGAGTCCGAGGCCGCGCGGATCGCCTCGGCGCTCGGGCTCGAGGACCGGATCCTCGAACAGCCGCTGAAGACGCTCTCCGGAGGCCAGCGACGCCGGGTCGAGCTGACCCGGATCCTCTTCTCCGGCGCGCCTACGCTGCTCCTCGACGAGCCCACGAACCACCTCGACGCCGACTCGATCGGGTGGCTGCGCGACTTCCTGCGCGGGTACCAGGGCGGTCTCGTGGTCATCAGCCACGACGTGGAGATGCTCGACACCGTGGTCAACCGGGTGTTCCACCTGGACGCGAACCGGGCCGAGCTGGACCTCTACAACGTCGGCTGGAAGCCCTACCTCGCGCAGCGTGAGACCGACGAGCGCCGCCGGAAGCGGGAGCGGCAGAACGCCGAGAAGAAGGCCGGTGCCCTGATGGCCCAGGCCGACAAGATGCGGGCCAAGGCCACCAAGGCGGTCGCCGCCCAGAACATGGCCCGCCGGGCGGAGCGGCTGCTGGCCGGCCTCGAGGGCGAGCGCGTGTCCGACAAGGTGGCGAAGATCCGGTTCCCCGACCCGGCTCCCTCGGGCCGGACGCCGCTGCGGGCGTCCGGGCTGTCGCGGTCCTACGGGTCGCTGGAGGTGTTCACCGACGTCGATCTCGCGGTCGACCGGGGCTCGCGGGTCGTCGTGCTGGGGCTCAACGGCGCCGGGAAGACGACGCTGCTGCGGATCCTGGCAGGCGTGGACGAGCCCGACACCGGCGAGGTGGAGCCTGGCCACGGGCTGAAGCTCGGCTACTACGCCCAGGAGCACGAGAACCTCGACGTCGACCGGACCGTGCTGGCCAACATGAAGTCGGCAGCCCCCGCGCTGGGCGAGACCGACGTGCGGAAGACTCTCGGCTCGTTCCTCTTCTCGGGCGACGACGTCGACAAGCCGGCCCGGGTGCTCTCCGGCGGTGAGAAGACGCGGCTGTCGCTGGCCATGCTCGTCGTGTCGTCGGCCAACGTCCTGCTGCTCGACGAGCCGACCAACAACCTCGACCCCGCGTCGCGCCAGGAGATCCTCGGCGCGCTGCGCACCTACAAGGGCGCCGTCGTCCTCGTCACCCACGACGAGGGCGCGGTCGAGGCGCTGGAGCCCGAGCGGGTGCTGCTCCTCCCGGACGGCGTCGAGGACTTCTGGGGCCCCGACTACCGCGACCTCGTGGCGCTCGCCTGATCCGCAGCGTCCGGCCGGAGCGTCCGCCTCGGTTTCCTCCTCGGTGTCCTCCTCCCTGTCCTCTTCCCTGGCTGCCGCGCCCCCTCCTGTTTCGTGCGGCGAGAGGCCAACTTCGGTCGTTAAGACGGGGCTCATAACGACCGAAGTTGGCCTCTCGGCGAGTCAAGCGTCGGATCGGTTCCAGGCGCAACGTCTCGCGCCGATGCGCATACCCGCCGACCCGCCGACGCGACCACCGCGACCACCCCAATCGGCCGAGAGGCCAACTTCGGCCGCTCTGGGAGGCTCCAAAGCGGCCGAAGCTGGCCTCTCGCCGGGCGGAGGCGGGTATGCGTGTATGCGGGTCAGGTCACTTGAGCTGGCCGCGGACCTCTCCGCCGGGGAACGTCGGCGTGTGGACGTTGACGTAGTAGCTGCGCGGGTCGGCCAGCAGTCCGGCCAGGTCGGCCGGGTCGGGGGTGGTGCATGTCGAGATCTCGAACGTCGTCCCCGACCCGACCATGAGGTGGATTTCAATCGGGCCCGCGACGTTTCGTGGCGCGAGGTGGATGTGGGCTGCGGTGGCGGGGACCGACAGATCGCGCACGGTGAGCGTGTAGCAGAGCATCGCGCCCTGGACCGTGTAGCTGAAGAAGCCGCTGGCCCCGGTGTTGGAACCAGTGGTCTCCTGCTCCGTGTTGAGAGGGATGGCCGGAACGCCGCCTTGGTCGGCGGCGGCGGAACTCGCGACGGCGACCGTCCCGAGAGCGGTACCGCCGGCGAGGAGCGTGACGGCGAGTGGGGTGGTGAGACGACGGACACGTGTGAGCATCGGGGTACTCCGTTCCGAAGGTCGCCGACGACCGGCCGGTCCCCGGCGTAACCGGGGAGACGTGTCCGGCTTTGACCCGGTTCACCGCCGCCGGGAACCCACGCCACATAACGTGATCTGCAGGTTCATATAATGGACAGTTATGCGATCGGGGACGCGTCGGGAGAACACTGAACAGGTGTCCGCCGCGCCCACCTCACCCGTCCGACCGGCTGGGGCTGCGCCCGCCCGCCCGGCCCGGCAGGCGGGCAAGGCGACCGGTGCGTGGGCCGACGGCGACCGGACGCCGCTGAACCACAACGAAGAGTTCAAGCAGGCCGACGACGGCCTCAACGTCCGCCAGCGGATCATCGACGACTACTCCCGCAACGGGTTCGCCGCGATCCCCGGGGACGACCTGCGGGGCCGGATGCGCTGGTGGGGCCTCTATACGCAACGTCGGCCGGGAATCGACGGTGGCAAGACGGCCACCCTGGACCCCAGCGAGCTGGACGACGAGTACTTCATGCTCCGGATCCGCTCCGACGGCGGCGCGCTCTCGGGCGAGCAGCTGCGCGCCATCGCCGGGGTCAGCCAGGACTTCGCCCGCAACACCGCCGACATCACCGACCGTCAGAACATCCAGCTCCACTGGATCCGCATCGAGGACGTCCCCGCGATCTGGGAGCGCCTCGAGGCCGTCGGCCTGATGACGACCGAGGCGTGCGGTGACACGCCGCGCGTCATCCTCGGCTCGCCCGTGGCGGGCATCGCCGCCGACGAGATCATCGACGGCACGCCGGCGCTGGAGGAGATCCGGGACCGTTACATCGGCGCCCCCGAGTTCTCCAACCTGCCGCGGAAGTTCAAGACCGCGATCTCCGGCTCGCCCAGCCTCGACGTGGCCCACGAGGCGAACGACGTGTCGTTCGTCGGTGTCGTCCACCCGGAGTTCGGACCCGGGTTCGACGTCTGGGTCGGCGGCGGCCTCTCGACCAACCCGATGTTCGCGCAGCGTCTCGGCGCCTGGGTCAGCCTCGAGGAGATCCCCGAGGTCTGGGTCGGCGTCGTCTCGATCTTCCGCGACCACGGGTACCGCCGCCTGCGCAACCGGGCCCGCCTCAAGTTCCTCGTCGCCGACTGGGGCGCCGAGAAGTTCCGCGAGGTGCTGGAGAAGGACTACCTCGGCCGGGCGCTGCTCGACGGCCCGGCTCCGGCGCTCCCGCCCGGACACCGTCGCGACCACATCGGCGTCCACCGCCAGGTCGACGGCCACAACTGGGTCGGCGTGTCGCCGGTCGCCGGAAGGGTCAGCGGCGACGTCCTCGCGCGAGTCGCGGAGCTGGCCGCCACCCACGGCTCCGGCCGCGTCCGCCTCACGACCCACCAGAAGCTGCTCGTCCTCGACGTACCCGACGAGCAGGTCGCCACCCTCGAGGCCGGGCTCGCCGAGGTCGGCATGTCCAGCCGGCCCACCGAGTTCCGCCGCGGCGTGCTCGCCTGCACCGGCATCGAGTTCTGCAAGCTGGCCCTCGTCGAGACCAAGGCCCGCGCCCGCACGGTCGTGGAGGAGCTGGAGCGTCGCCTGCCGGAGTGGGACAGCCCGCTGTCCATCCACGTCAACGGCTGCCCGAACTCGTGCGCCCGGTTCCAGGTCGCCGACGTCGGCCTCAAGGGCCTCGTCATGACCGACGACGCCGGCGAGTCGGTCGAGGGGTTCCAGGTGCACCTCGGCGGGAGCCTGGGCGACGACCCCCAGCTGGCGCGCAAGACCCGTCAGCTGCGCGTCACCGCGGACGACGTCCCCGACTACGTCGAGCGCCTCGGCCGCCGCTACCTCGAGCAGCGCACCGACCCCGACGAGAGCTTCGCCGCGTGGGCCCGCCGGGCCGACGAGGAGGCCCTGCGATGAGCCGCGCCGCAACCCCGCTCTACTGCCCGTTCTGCGGCGACGAGGATCTCCGGCCGGTCGAGGACGACGACACCGCCTGGTCCTGCCGCTCCTGCGCGCACGTCTTCAGCGTCAGCCTCGTGCGGGTCGACCACGCCAGCATCCCCGCGAACCGCCGACCGGAGCCGACAGGAGGCCGGGTATGACCGCCACCGCGTCCCGCGTCGAGCGCGACCTCGACGAGATCCGCCGGCTCGCCGCCGAGGGGGCCGCCCTGGTCGGCGAGGAGGGCACCGGAGCCGGGCCCGACGCATACGAACAACGCGTCGAGACCGCCCGCAAGGCCGTCCGCTGGGCGGCCGAGACCTTCGGGGAGGACCTGACCGTCGCCAGCTCCATGGGCGACGAGGTGCTCGTCCACCTGGTCGGTACGACGGTCCCCGGCACCGACGTGTTCTTCCTCGACACGGGATACCACTTCGCCGAGACCCTCGGGACCCGTGACGCGTACGCCGCCATGCTCCCGATCCGGATGCGTACCGTGCTGCCACTGCGGACCGTCGCCGAACAGGACGCCGAGCACGGCCCGAAGCTCCACGACCGCAACCCCGACCAGTGCTGCGCGCTGCGCAAGGTCGAGCCGCTGGAGCGCGCTCTCTCCACCCACCGCGCGTGGGTCACTGGTATGCGGCGCGAGGACGCCCCGACGCGTACCGACATCGCGGTCGTCGGCGTCGACGAACGGCGCGGAATGGTCAAGGTCAACGCGATCGCGGCCTGGACCGCCGAGGACGTCGAGCGCTACACGCAGGAGAACGGGGTCTTCGAGAACCCGCTGCGCCAGATCGGATTCGCCTCCATCGGGTGTGCGCCGTGCACCCGCGCCGTCGCCGATGGCGAAGACCCTCGCGCGGGCCGCTGGTCCGGTCGCGCCAAGACCGAATGCGGGTTGCACACATGACTGTTCTGGTCGACCGCCCCCTCGCGTCCCACATTCCCCTCTCGCTCGACCACCTCGACCACCTCGAGGCCGAGGCGATCCACATCTTCCGTGAGGTCGCCGGCGAGTTCGAGCGGCCCGTGGTGCTGTTCAGCGGCGGCAAGGACTCCGTCGTCATGCTGCACCTGGCGGTCAAGGCGTTCGCCCCGGCGCCGCCGCCGTTCGCGCTGCTGCACGTCGACACCGGCCACAACTTCCCGGAGGTGCTCGACTACCGCGACGAGACGGTCGCCCGGCTCGGTCTTCGCCTCGTCGTGGCCAACGTCCAGGACTACATCGACGACGGCCGCCTGCGTGAGCGCCCCGACGGTACTCGGAACCCGCTCCAGACCGTCCCGCTGCTCGACGCCATCGAGGCCGACAAGTTCGACGCCGTCTTCGGTGGGGGCCGCCGTGACGAGGAGAAGGCCCGGGCCAAGGAGCGCGTCTTCAGCCTGCGCGACGCGTTCGGCGCCTGGGACCCGCGTCGCCAGCGCCCCGAGCTCTGGGACCTCTACAACGGCCGCCACGCGCCCGGCGAGCACGTCCGCGTGTTCCCGCTGTCGAACTGGACCGAGCTCGACGTCTGGCGCTACATCGAACGCGAGCGCATCGTCCTGCCCGACCTCTACTACGCGCACGAACGCGAGGTCTTCAGCCGCGACGGCATGTGGCTGACCGCCGGCGGGTGGGGTGGCCCGAAGCCCGACGAGACCGTCGAGACGCGGACGGTCCGCTACCGCACGGTGGGCGACATGAGCTGCACCGGTGCCGTCGAGTCGAGCGCCCGCAGCACGGCTGACGTCATCGTCGAGCTGGCCGCCTCCCGGCTGACCGAGCGCGGTGCCACCCGGGCCGACGACCGGATGTCGGAGGCCGCGATGGAGGACAGGAAGAAGCAGGGCTACTTCTGATGTCCGTCGCTCACTCGGCGCCGGACTCGGACCTCGAGCCCGGCGCCCCTCGTCACGACCTCCTCCGGCTGGCGACGGCCGGGAGTGTCGACGACGGGAAGTCCACGCTGGTGGGCCGGCTGCTTCACGACACCAAGTCCGTCCTCGCGGACCAGCTCGCCGCCGTCGAGCGCGCGAGCCGGGACCGTGGTCTCGACACGACCGACCTGGCCCTGCTCACCGACGGCCTGCGCGCCGAGCGCGAGCAGGGCATCACCATCGACGTCGCCTACCGGTACTTCTCGACCGCCACCCGGTCCTACGTCCTCGCCGACACCCCGGGCCACGTCCAGTACACGCGCAACATGGTCACCGGCGCGTCGACCGCGGAGCTGGCCCTCATCCTCATCGACGCCCGGCACGGGGTCGTCGAGCAGACCCGCCGGCACCTGGCGGTCACCGGCCTTCTCGGGGTCCGGCACGTCGCGCTCGCCGTCAACAAGATGGACCTCGTTGACTGGGACCAGGTGACCTTCGACCGGCACGTCGCCGAGTTCGTCTCGCTGGCAAGCGGATTCGGCATCGTTGACGTCCAGGCCGTGCCGCTCTCCGCGCTGTTCGGAGACAACGTCGTCGACCGGTCCACCCGCGCTTCCTGGTATGCGGGACCGACCCTCCTCGAGTACCTCGAGTCCGTGCCGGTCGGCACCGACCCCGCCGACCAACCGCTGCGGATGCCCGTGCAGTACGTCATCCGGCCGCAGAGTGCCGAGCACCGCGACTACCGGGGGTATGCGGGCCGGCTCGCCTCCGGGGTGGTGCACGTCGGCGACGAGGTCGTGGTCCTGCCCGCAGGATCCCGGACCCGGGTCGTCGGCATCGACCGCTCGGTGACGCCGGGCGAGCCGGGCCGCCCTGACGAGCACGACGTCGCTTTCGCACCTCAGTCGGTCGTCCTGCGACTGGCCGACCAGCTCGACATCTCCCGCGGCGACCTCGTCGCCGCGGTCGAGCACCAGCCGCGGGTGGTGCGGGAGATCGTCGGGACCCTCGCCGTCCTCGCCGACCGGCCGCTCCGCGCACGGGACCGGGTCCTGGTCCGGGTCGGCACCCGCAACGTCCGCGGCCTCGTGGCCGACCTGGTCGACGAGCTCGACATCTCGAGCCTGCAGCGCGGGCCGGCGCCCGAGGCCTTGCCGCTCAACGCGATCGGGCGGGTCCGGGTCCGACTCGCCGAGCCGGTACCCCTCGACGACTACGCTGACCTTCGACGCACCGGTGCCTTCCTGCTCGTCGACGAGGCCGACGGCACCACCCTGGCGGCGGGCATGGCCGAGCTGGGCCCCCAACCGAAAGCCATGGCGGGCGAGTCCGAGTTCTGACCGCCGGAGGACCCATCGGTCGTCACGCGTCGACCAGCCCACCGCTGAAGGAGGCCCCCGTGGCCGACACTCCGGGATACCCCGCCACGCTTCGGCTGGCGGGCCGGCGGGTGCTCGTCGTGGGCGGGGGCACGGTGGCGACGCGGCGCATACCGGCCCTGCTGGACGCCGGCGCGGCCGTCGACGTCGTCGCGCCCGACGCGAGCACCGAGATCCGCGAGGCGGCCGGGGCGGGACGGCTCCGGTGGCGGCAGCGGCGGTTCCAGCCGCGCGACGTCCTCGAGCCGGAGCCGGCCTGGCTGGTGCACGCGGCGACCGACTCGCCCGCGGTGAACGGGGTGGTCGCGACGGCCTGCGACGAGCACCGCGTCTGGTGCGTCCGGGCGGACGACGCCGACACCTCGAGCGTGTGGACGCCCGCGGTGGCCCACGGCGCAGCCGGGACCGTGGCCGAGGGGGTCACCGTGGCCGTCACCGGCGGTGGCGACCCGAGGCGGGCGGCCGCGGTCCGCGACGCGGTGCTCGCCGGGCTGGACAGCGGCCTGCTGCCGGTCCGACGCCAACGGCCTCAGGCCGGCGCGGAGGAGACCCCAGCGGTCGGACGGGTCGCCCTCGTCGGCGGCGGACCGGGCGATCCGGGTCTCGTGACCGTCCGCGGCCGCCAGCTGCTCGCCGCGGCCGACGTCGTCGTCACCGACCGGCTCGGCCCGCGCGACCTGCTCGACGTGCTGAGCCCCGACGTCGAGGTCGTCGACGTGGGCAAGACGCCTGGCCACCATCCGATCCCGCAGTCACGCATCAACGAGATCCTCGTCGAGCAGGCCCAGCTCGGCCGCAACGTGGTCCGGCTCAAGGGTGGCGACCCCTTCGTCCTGGGACGAGGGGGCGAGGAGGCGATCCACTGCGCGGCTCACGGGATTCCCGTGGAGGTCGTTCCGGGCGTGACGTCGGCCGTGTCGGTACCCGCCGCCGCGGGCATCCCGGTCACACATCGCGGGATCACGGCCTCGTTCGTCGTGGCGTCGGCCCACGACGGGGCGACGTCGGCGCTCGACGCACTTCGGGACGCACCCGTGACGTCGACGGTCGTCCTGCTCATGGGCGTCACCGCCCTGGCCGAGACCGCGCGCCGGCTGGTGGAGTCCGGCCGCCCGTCCACCACGCCGGTCGCTCTCGTCGAGTCCGGTTGGACGCCGGCGCAACGGACCACCGTGACCACGCTGGCCGACGCCGCCGAGGTGGCGGAACGTGAGGGTGTCCGCTCGCCGGCGGTCGTCGTCGTCGGCGAGGTCGTCCGGATCCGCGAGCAGGTCGGCGACCTGGTCCCGCCCACCCTCCTCGCCGAGGCCGCCCCGAGCCTCGTTCTCCTCGCCCACGGCTCGCCCGATCCCCGCCACGCAAAAGGCATCGAGAGGGTCGCCGAGCAGGTCCGGCGACGCTGGCCCGGGCACGTGCACGCCGCCTACCTCGACCATCACCCCCCTTCGGCGACCGAGGTGGCGGAACGGCTCGACGGTGGGGTCCTCGTCCCGCTGCTGCTCACCACCGCGTACCACGTCAAGACCGACGTGCCCGAGGCCGCTGCGGCGATGGACGCGCTCGGCCGGGGCCACTACACGGTCGCGGGGGCACTCGGCCCGGACCCGCTGCTCTTCACCGCCGCCGACGAGCTGCTGGCCCGGGCCGGCTTCGTGCCCGACCTGCATACCGGCGTGGTCCTCTTCGCCGGCGGGTCGTCGGACCGCGACGCCATCAGCGCGATCGGGGACGCGGTCGACGCGCAGGTGCTCGCCGGGTGGGGTCCCTGGGCGGTCGCGGCACTGGCCGGTGGCGACGACGTCGACGCGGTCGCGGACCGGCTGAGGGCTGGCGGAGCGCGGCGCGTGCTGGTGGTGACCTACATGGTCGCCGAGGGGGTGCTGCGCGACCGGATGGTCACCCTCTCGGAGAAGGCCGGCGCCGAGGTCGTGCCGGGCACGCTCGGCGAGGCCGACGCGCTCGCCGACCTCCTCGTCCATCGCGCCCGAGAGGCCCTGACCGCGGGCGGGTAGCCTGCGCCCGTGTCACACGTTCACCCGGGGATCCGGGTCCAGCTCGACGGCCCGGTGCTCACCCTGACCCTCGCGAGCCCCGAGTCGCGCAACGCCCAGACGCCGTCGCTGTGGCTCGCGCTGGCCGAGGTGGGGGAGTCCCTGCCGCCGCAGGTCCGGGTGGTGGTGATCCGCGCGGAGGGGGCCTCGTTCTCCGCTGGCCTCCACCGCCAGATGCTCGCGCCGGGCGGTATGCCCGGTGAGGCCGACATCCTCGAGCTGGCCGTCTCGGACGGGCTCGACGGCACGATCGCGGGCTTCCAGCGCGGGTTCACCGTCTGGCGGTCGGTACCGGCGGTCGTCGTCGCGGCGGTCCAGGGCCACGCGGTCGGCGCGGGGTTCCAGCTGGCCCTGGCGGCCGACCTCCGGCTGCTCGCCGACGACGCCCAGCTCTGTATGCGGGAGGCTCAGCTCGGACTCATCCCGGACCTCGGGGGGACCGGACCGCTCGTGAACCTCGTCGGGTATGCGCGGGCTCTCGAGATCTGTGCGACCGGCCGGTTCGTGGGCGCGCGGGAGGCGTCCGACCTCGGCCTGGCCAACGCTGTGGTCCCGCGCGCCGACCTCGACTCCGCGACGGCCGACCTGGTGGCGTCTCTGTTGGCGACCCCTGAGGGTTCGCTCAGGGCGCTGAAACCTTTACTGGCCAATGCGATCCACGCAGACGCGGACGAGCAGCTGGCGGCGGAGCGGGCGGCCCAGGCCGGGTTGCTGCGCGCGCTGGCCGAGCGCGCCCGGGGCTGAGCCCGGTGGCGGTGTTCCGCGAGCCCCAGGTCGTCCTGTTCAGCCCCGACGTCACCCGGGCCGCGGCCTTCTACACGTCGCTCGGCTTCGAGGAGGTCTTCCGTACCCCGACGACCGGCGAGCCCGTCCACGTCGACCTGGCGCTGGACGCATACCGGATCGGGATCGCCTCGGTGGACTCCACTCGCGACGACCACGGGCTCGATCCCGTCGCGACCGGGCAGCGCGCCGCGGTCGTTCTCTGGACCGACGACGTGCGCTCGGCCTACGCCGAGCTGGTCGCCGCTGGCGTCCCGGGCCTGGCGGAACCGCAGGAGTGGCTGGGCCGGCTCCTCCTCGCCTGGCTGGCCGACCCGGACGGCAACCCGGTCCAGATCGTTCAGCGACTGTCAGCCTGACGGAATACCGTCCCCCTCAGGGGACGTTGTGGCTCGGGTCAGGGAGGTGACGCCGTGAGCATGTCGGGATGGATGGTCATGCGGTCCATGACCCGCGACTCCGACGTCGTCGACCGGAAGCTGACGCCGGGCACGACCCGCCGCGTGGCGAAGTATGCGCGGCCGTTCCTGCGTCCGATCATCGTCTTCCTCGTCCTCGTCGTCGTCGACGCGTTCGTCATGGTGGCGGTCCCGCTGTTGCTCAAGGACCTCGTCGACAACGGCGTGACCCCCCAGAACTCCAGCGTCGTGATCCGGCTCTCGCTCATCGTGGCGGTCCTGGCGGTGTTCGACGCGGGACTGACCATGCTGCAGCGGTGGTACTCCTCGCGGATCGGTGAGGGTCTCATCTACGACCTGCGCACCGAGGTCTTCTCCCACGTCCTGCGGCAGCCGATCGCGTTCTTCACCCGGGCTCAGACCGGGTCGCTGGTGAGCCGCCTCAACTCCGACGTCATCGGGGCGCAGGCCGCGTTCACGTCCGTGCTGTCGAGCGTGGTCAGCAACGCGGTGTCCCTGGTCCTCATCGTCGCCGCGATGTTCACCCTGTCGTGGCAGCTGACGCTGGGTGCGCTGCTTCTCGTCCCGTTCTTCCTCATCCCCGCGCGGGTCATGGGCAAGCGGCTCGCAGGGCTCTCCACCCTCCAGATGAACCTCAACGCCGACATGGGCAGCCGGATGACCGAGCGGTTCAACGTCGCCGGCGCCTTGCTGGTCAAGCTGTTCGGCAACCCCGGACGTGAGGACCGCGAGTACTCCGAGCGGGCCGCCAAGGTCCGCGACGCCGGCATCAAGATCGCGATGAACCGCACCGTGTTCATGGTCGCGCTCGGCCTCGTCGCGGCGCTCGCGACCGCGATGGTCTACGGCTTCGGCGGCGTGATGGCCGTGAACGGCACCCTGACCGTCGGCACCCTGTTGGCCCTCGCGGCGCTCCTCGGGCGCCTGTATGCGCCGCTCACCGCCATCTCGAACGTCCGCGTGGACGTGATGACCGCGCTGGTGTCGTTCGAGCGGGTCTTCGAGGTCCTCGACCTGCAGCCGCTGGTGACCGAGAAGCCCGACGCTCAGACGCTGCCCGACGGTCCGCTCGGCATCGACGTCGACCACGTGTCGTTCCGCTACCCCTCGGCCGACGAGGTGTCCCTCGCCTCGCTCGAGTCGACCTCGTCCGGCGACCGCGGAGCGGGCGACGCGGTGCTCCACGACGTGTCCTTCTCGGTGGCGCCCGGGCAGCTCGTCGCCCTCGTCGGACCGTCCGGGGCCGGCAAGACGACGATCACCGCGCTCGTCTCGCGGCTCTACGACCCCGGCTCGGGCGCCGTGAGAGTCGGCGATGTCGACCTGCGCGACGTGACCATGCAGTCGCTGCACGACTCGGTCGGCGTCGTGACCCAGGACGCCCACCTGTTCCACGACACGATCCGCGCGAACCTCGCGTACGCCCGACCGGAGGCGACCGAGGAGCAGATGCGGGCCGCCCTGGCGGCGGCGCAGGTGCTCCGGCTCGTCGACACGCTGCCCGAGGGCCTCGACACCGTGGTCGGTGACCGCGGTCACCGCCTCTCGGGCGGCGAGAAGCAGCGGCTGGCGATCGCCCGGCTGCTCCTCAAGGGTCCACGGGTGATCGTCCTCGACGAGGCCACCGCCCACCTCGACTCCGAGTCGGAGGTCGCGGTCCAGCGCGCCCTCGACGCGGCGCTCGCCGGCCGGACCTCGCTGGTCATCGCCCACCGGCTGTCGACCGTTCGCGGCGCCGACCAGATCCTCGTGGTCGAGGACGGCCGCGTCGTCGAACGCGGCCGGCACGCCGAGCTGCTGGCCCAGCGAGGCCTCTACGCCGACCTCTACGAGACCCAGTTCGCCACCGAGGCGGAGCTGGAGACCACGGCGCCGTAACGCTCAGGCGAGCGAGTTGGCCAGCGCCGCGTACTGGCCGAGCAGCAGGTCCCACTCGCTGAACCGCGCGCGGCCGGCGACGTTGGCCGGGGTCCACCCGCCGTGGGCGAACCGTACCCGAGTGCCGCCGACGTGCTTGGCCTCCTCGAAGGTCACGTCCAGCCGGCTCGGGTACGCCGGGTCCTGGGCCAGCGTGAACGTCTGCGCATAGTGCCGACCGGGCTCCCAGACCAGAACCTCGCCGAGAGGGTAGGCATCGCCACCCTCCAGCAGCATCGCCACCTCGCCTCCGACGCGAGGTTCGACCCGGATGCCGCGGATCGGCCCGGGGGAGTATGCGTCGCGCGGCCACCACTCGCCGAACCGCTCGGTGAACACCTCGAAGGCCCGTTGCGGAGTGCCGGCCACCCAGAGGTGGAGGACGATCGGGGCGGCCGCCTCGGCGGGCCGGGGTTCCGCGTCGACCGTGGCCTGGCCCCGTGGCTGCGCCTCGAGGAACACGATTCGGTTACTGAAGGGGTCGATCACCGTGACGACCCGGCCCCACGGCCGGACCTCGATCCCGGGGTTCGCGTACGCGTACTCCTTGGCTTCGAGCGCGAGCTGGAGGTCGTGGGCGTCGGGGACGGGCACGAGCACGCCGCCGCCCGGGCTCGCGTCACCGTGGTGGCCGCTGAGGTGGATGCGGGCGTCGCCGCGGGAGAGCTGCGCGTACAGCGGCTCGTGGCCGGCGGTCTCGTTGCGCCAGTCGACCCGGAAGTCGAGGTAGTCGACGTAGAAGCTCAGCGCAGCGGCCTCGTCGAAGACGCGCAGGATCGGCACGACGTGGCCGTCAGTCGTGGCTGCGGTCGTCGTGGAGGACGCAGCCACGAGCGTGTTCCAGTCCCGCACGCCGAGCTGGCGGGCGACGAGCTCGAGCGCCTCGCTGTGGCTGACGGTGACGCCACGGTCGGCCAGTGCCTGACGGAGGTGGCGCGCCATCGCCTTGGGGTCCGGATCCGGACGTGGGGTGGTCATGATGCGGTTCTTTCCGGCGGACGCTGGTCCAGGTGCCTGCATTGCTGAGAGCGGGTCCGCCCTGGTGGTGGAGAGCGCATCGCTGACACGTCGAACGGCTGGAGAACGTGGGCATTCACCACCCCCGTCAGGGGTGCAGGCGGCCGGCTGCCCGGGCCACTCGCCATGGTAACGCCGCTAACGTGGACCGATGGGAGACGTCGACGCCTACCTGACCGAGCAGCCGGCCGACGTGCGCGCCGGCCTCCAGCACATCGCTGATCTCGTGCTCGAGGTCGCGCCCGATGCGGCTCAGGGGACCAGCTACGGCGCGCCGGCGTTCCGGCACGGGGGCCGCCCGCTCCTGGGGTTCTCGGTCGCGAAGAGGCATCTCAACCTGTTCGTGTTCAGCCCCGCGGTCATCGAGCGGGTCGCCGACCGGCTCGACGGGTTCACGCTCACCAAGGGGACGGTGCAGTTCTCCGCCGACCACCCGGTGCCGGACGACGTCGTGCGCGACATGGTTCGGTACCGCCTGGACGAGCTGAGCGGTTAGGCGGGGTCCCCGCGAGGTATCGGAGCGGAGCGGAGACCTCGTGGGGTGATTAGGCGTCCTCCTCGTCCCAGATCCGGACCTTCTTCGGCTGTGCGACCGCGGCGGTGGTCTCCCTGCGCGCCTCGGCGTCGACGCGGAGGCGGTACCCGAGCAGCACCAGCCCGAACACCGACGTGAGCCACCACTGGACGGCGTAGGCCTGGTGCGGTCCCAGGTCCGTGTCGGGCGCCGCGAGCGGCTCGGGCCGGGGGCCGCTCGGCTGCTCGGAGCCGAGGACGAGGTAGGCGTCGAGCACCGTCCCGCCGCCGGTCTGCCGCGCGGCGGCGCCGAGGTCGATGCTGGCCAGCTGGCCGGGTGGGAGCTGCTTCCCGAGGTCGGGCTCACCGCTGCGGAGCCAGCCCTCGACCGTCACGTCCCCGCCGGGCGCCGGCGGGACCGGGGGCAGGTCGGCCGCGGAGTCGGCGTTCGCGACCCAGCCGCGGTCGACGAAGATCCGGGTCCCGGTCAGGTCGCCACTGAGGTCGAACGGCACCAGCACCTCGAGGCCCGGCTGGCCGTCCAGCGCCCGGTTGCGCACGAGCAGCTGCTGGTCCGGCGCATACCGGCCGTCAGCGGTGACCCGTAGCCACTGGTCCTCCTCGGTCGGAGGTATGCGCGACGTCACCGAGCCGATCGGCACCGGGACCGCCGCGTAATGGGTGCTGACCGCGTCGGCCTGCACCCGGCGGTCCTCGTAGCGGCTCCACTGCCACCGGCCCAGCAGGACGCAGGCCGTCGCGAACGCCAGCGCGAGGGCGAGTCCGCCGAGCATGCGCCGCGAGGCGAGCGCCGTGAGCACCGCCTCACGCTACCCGGCGTGGCTGCGGCGGCCGGCGGCATACAGTTAGGCGGTGACCGCACTTCCGACTCCGACGCTGCGCCCGGTCGGCGCTCCGGGGCTGGTGGGGCTGCCGGACCAGTTCGGCCGGGTGGCGCGCGACCTGCGGGTGTCGGTGACGGACCGGTGCAACCTGCGCTGCACGTACTGCATGCCGGCCGAGGGCCTGCCCTGGCTGGCGAAGCCGGAGATGCTCACCGACCAGGAGCTGTTGCGGGTCGTCGGGGTGTTCGTCGGCCTGGGGGTCCGCCAGGTCCGGCTGACCGGCGGAGAGCCGCTGTTGCGGCGCTCGATCGTCGAGGTGGTGGCCGGCATCGCGGCCCTCCAGCCCCGCCCGCAGATCGCCATGACGACCAATGGGGTGGGCCTGGAGCGGATCGCCGGACGGCTGGCCGAGGCGGGGCTCGACCGGGTCAACGTCAGCCTCGACACGATCGACGCCGAGACGTTCACCCAGCTGACCCGGCGTGACCGGCTGACCGACGTGGAGAAGGGCCTCGCCGCGGCGGCCGAGGCCGGGCTGACCCCGGTCAAGGTCAACGCCGTCGCGATGCGCGGGATCAACGACGACGCGGTGGCCGACGTGCTGGCCTGGTGCCTGCACCGCGGGTACGAGCTGCGGTTCATCGAGCAGATGCCGCTGGACGCGCAGCACGCGTGGGACCGCGTGAAGATGGTCTCGGCGGGCGAGATCCGGGAGCGGCTGTCCGAGCGGTTCGCGCTGACGCCGCTGCCCTCGGGAGAGCGGGGGAGCGCGCCCGCGGAGCGGTTCCTCGTGGACGGCGGCCCGGCCACGGTCGGCATCATCGCCAGCGTGTCCGAGCCGTTCTGCGCGGCCTGTGACCGGACCCGGCTCACCGCGGACGGGCAGGTCCGCAACTGCCTGTTCTCGGAGGTCGAGACCGACATACGCGGACCGCTGCGCGCGGGAGCCTCGGACGAGGAGCTGGCCGCGCTGATCCAGGGTGAGATGTGGCGTAAGAGACGGGGTCACGGCATCGGCGACCCCGACTTCCGCCAACCGGACCGCCCGATGTCGTCGATCGGCGGCTGACCGCGCTGGTCGGATGGCCGGCGTCGAAGGGTTCCACAGGCGTAGATCGGCGCAAGCGCGCAGGTTCCTGACGCTGCGCGCAGGGTGCAACGAGCGCGCAGGGTGACGAACCTGCGCGCAGTCAGCCGGTTCAGCCGTGGGCGTCGGTCAGGTCGGCCACGTCGATGGTGTCCCGCAGGAAGCCGCGCAGCCGGAGGAAGTCGCCAAGGGAGTCCTCGTGGTCGGTGCAGGCGAGCCACACCTTCCGGCGGGCGGCGTCGTGGAGCGTCGGGTTGTTCCAGAGCAGCGCCCGCGTCGCCTCACGGCGGCACCCCTTCGCACTGCACACCAGTTCGCCCGCCACCGGAGGCCGGCCCCTCAGCTGTCGACGACGCGGCCGTGGATCGTCCGGTCCTCGTCCTCCGCCCGGGCCTCGGGCAGGGCCGCCGGTGCGGCGTGGTCGACGGGCGCGACGGCCTGACCGGACCGCGGCCCGACCGCGTTGGCCATCACCACCGCGATGTACGGCAGCACCACGGCCAGGGCCACGAAGGTCCAGCGCATCCAGCCCTCGGTGACCAGCGCCAGCGCCCCGCAGAGGACGCGGATCCCCATCGTCAGGAGGTACCGCTTGACCCGGTGCCCCTGGTCGTCGGACCCCGAGGCGGGCGCACTCGTGACGGACTGGACCACCCGCTCCTGGTCGTCACCGTGCCTCACCTCCTCACTCTACGTCGCACCCGACGAGGCTGCCCTACGCGGCTGTCACGCCCGTCAGGTCGGTATGCGCGCGGCGTTCAGCCGGTAGCCGCGCTTCACCACGGTGCTGATCAGACCCGCCGAACCCAGCGTCCGACGTAGCCGGCTCACCGCCACCTCGAGCGCGTGCTCGTCGCCGCCGTCGGGCATACAACCGAGCAGCTCACGCTTCGCGACCACCGCGTCCGTGGCCGCCAGCCGGCGGAACAGGGCCAGAGCGGTCGGCCCCAGCAGCACCTCCTGGTCGCCGACGGTGAGGGCCCGACCGCGCAGCTCGAGCACCTGGTCGGCGGCCCGGAGCCGGATGACCTGGTCGGCCGCGAGCCGGTCACAGACCAGCCGGATCAGGGCCCCCAACCGGAACCGCTCCGGCACCACCGGGTCGACCCCCGCCTCGACCAGCGGGCCGGCCGTGACCGGACCGACGGCCGCCGCCATGACAGGGCCTCGCAGCGCCGCCACCAGCTCTGCGCGCCGCCCCATCGCCGACGCCGCGTCGAGCACGGCGGCCGCACCCGGGGCACTGGTGAAGGTCAGCACGTCGACCTGTCCGGCGCAGGTCGCCTCGATGAGCCGGCTCAGCCGGTCGCCCGCCTCCGGTCGCACCCAGCGATACGGCGTCACCGTCAACACGGAACCCGCGACACCGGCCAGCCGCGCGAGCTGGGTCTCGTCGGTGTAGCCGTGTACCTGCAGCGCCACGCACCGGTAGGCGTGGCCGCTCGCCGCCAGCTCGTCGACCATGCCCTCGGTCGACTCGTGCACCGTGGTCCGCACGTGCTCCAGCCCCGCCGCGCGGACCGCCCCGAGCGCCTTGGGGCCGCGAGCCATGACGTGAGCCTCGTCGAGAACCGCCGTCAGCTCGGTCCCGAGACCCGCCGCGTCGGCCACCTCGAACCAGCGCCGCACGCCGTACCCGGTCGTCACGAGCACCACGTCCGGCCGCGCCGCGACGAGGGCGCGGGTCTCCTCGACCAGCTGGTCGTCCTGCTCGTGCGGCGCGATCCGCAGCGCCGGCGCGTGGACCACCTCGGCGCCGCGTCGCTCGAACGCCGACACGAGGTCGCTCGACCGCCGGTCCGACGTCACGCCGATCCGGAACCCCGAGAGCAGCCCTCGGGACGGTCGCGTGGGTTCGGCCGACGGGACAGTCATCAGGTGACGAACCTAGGGGGACCCCGTTACCGCCGCGTTTCGCCCGTGTGAACCGGATGCTTCCGCACCTCACGACCTCGCGAAAATGATGTGAGCGCAACGTGAAGAAGAGTTAACGCCCGGCGCCGACTCCGGAAATGCGCGCCATGAAGCATCGTGGTGTGGGGTCGACCGCAACCCAGCTCCCGACGCTGACGCACTGCCCGTACTGCTCGCTGCAGTGCGGCGTCAGCATGGTTGCCGGCGACCGGCCGGCCACCCTCCAGCCGCAGCCGGACTTCCCCACCAACCTCGGCGGACTGTGCTCCAAGGGCTGGAACGCGACGGACCTCCTCGACCACCCCCAGCGCCTGCTCAGCCCGCTGCTGCGGACCGTCCCCGGCGACCGCACCAGCCCGTTCCGCGCGGCCACCTGGGACGAGGCGCTCGACGCGATCGTCACCGGGATCCGCCGCGCCCAGGACGCCTACGGGCCGGACGGGGTCGGCTGCTTCGGCGGCGGTGGCCTCACCAACGAGAAGGCGTACGCGTTCGGCAAGTTCGCCCGAGTTGCCTTGCGTACCAGCATGATCGACTACAACGGCCGGTTCTGTATGTCCTCCGCCGCCACGGCGGGGAACCGCGCCTTCGGCATCGACCGCGGGCTCCCGTTCCCCCTCGCCGACCTCGCCGAGGCCGACACGATCCTGCTCGTCGGCTCCAACCCCGCCGCGACGATGCCGCCGGCCATGCAGTTCTTCGACGCCGGCCGCTCGCGCGGCGCGCGGCACATCGTCGTCGACCCACGGCGCACGCCGACCGCCGCGGGCTCGACGCTGCACCTCCAACCCGTCCCGGGCACCGACCTCGCACTGGCGAACGGCATGCTCCACATTGCGATCCGCGAGGGATGGGTCGACGACGAGTACGTCGGGCAGCGCACGAAGGGGTATGCGTCCGTGCGCGCAGGCGTCTCCTCGTACTGGCCGGACCGGGTCGAGCGGATCACCGGGGTCCCCGTCGGCGACCTGTACCGCGCCACCGAGTGGCTCGCGACCGCACCGAGAGCCATGGTCCTGACCGCCCGCGGCGCGGAGCAGCACAGCCGCGGAACCGACACCGCGCAGGCGTTCGTCAACCTCGCGCTGGCCCTCGGCCTGCCGGGGCGTCCCGCGAGCGGGTACGGCACGATCACCGGCCAGGGCAACGGCCAGGGTGGCCGCGAGCACGGCCAGAAGGCCGACCAGCTCCCCGGGTACCGCAAGCTCGCCGACCCCGCCGACCGCGCACACGTCGCGGCCGTCTGGGGGATCGACCCCGACGAGCTCCCCGAGCCCGGCCTCTCCGCGTTCGAGCTGCTCGACCGGATGGGCACGCCCGGCGGGGTCCGGGCCCTGGTCCTCATGGCCTCCAACGTCGTGGTCTCGGCTCCGGATGTCGACCGCGTCCGCCGCCGGCTCGAGGCCCTCGACCTCCTCGTCGTCTCCGACATCTTCCTGTCGGAGACGGCCGAGCTGGCCGACGTCGTCCTCCCCACCGCCCAGTGGGCGGAGGAGGAGGGCACCATGACCAACCTCGAAGGCCGCGTCATCCGCCGGCGCCGCGCCCTCCCGCCACCGGACGGCGTGGTCGACGACCTCACCGTCCTCAAGCGGCTCGCCGACCGCCTCGGTCGCGGTGCGTACTTCTCCGCCGACCCGCGTGAGGTGTTCGACGAGCTCCGACGGGCGTCCGCCGGCGGCATCGCCGACTACGCCGGCATCACGTACGAGCGGATCGACGCGGAGCAGGGCGTCTTCTGGCCCTGTCCGTCCGAGGACCACCCCGGCACGCCGCGCCTCTTCGCCGACCGCTTCCCGACGCCGGACGGGCGGGCGACCTTCGTCCGCGTCGACTGGACCGCTCCGGCCGAGACCCCTGACGCCGCATACCCGCTCGTCCTCACGACCGGCCGGCTGATGGCGCAGTACCAGAGCGGCACCCAGACCCGCCGGGTGCCCGCTCTGGCCCAGTCCCACGCCCAGCCGGAGGCGCAGCTCCACCCCGATCTCGCCCGCTCCCTCGACATCGCGACCGGCGACGTCGTCGAGCTGACGTCGCGCCGCGGTCGCGCGACGTTCCGCGCTCACCTCGACGTGGACATCCGGCCGGACACCGTCTTCGTGCCCTTCCACTGGGGCGGCTCGTCGGCCGCCAACGCCCTGACCAACCCCGTGCTCGACCCGCTGTCGCGGATGCCGGCGTTCAAGGCGTGCGCCGTCCGCGTCGCCAAGGCGCCCCCGACCCCGACGCCGACGCCCCAGTCCACCCGAACCCGCCCGTCCCGAGCAAAGGACCGACACATGATCACCACCAACGTCTTCCTCCAGGGGATCTACCCCTTCGAGGGCGCCGGCATGGACAAGCCGGTCCCGATCCACGCGGAGCTGGCCCATGTCGTCCCGGACGGCGTCATCAGCCAGGCGCTGTACTTCCGCGGCGGCAACACCACGGACGAGCTCGTCACCGTCGTGCTCATGCGCGACGGCGTGCCGATGCGGTACTTCCCGATCGGCGCCAAGGGCGACGTCCACGTGCCGCTGCGCGTCGTCGAGGACATCGACGGCGGCTCGGTCATCGAGCTCCACCTCGTCGCGCCGACCGGACTGCAGGGCACCGTCGTCGTCGACCTCGGGACGGTCGAGCACTGATGAGCGCCCTCGAACAGACCTACCTCGACGCGGGTCCCGCGCCCGGCGTCAAGCAGCGCCTCGTCGTCGTCGGCAACGGCATGGCCGGCGCACGCAGCGTGGAGGAGATCCTAGCCCGCGGCGGGACCGAGCAGTTCGCCATCACCATGTTCGGCGACGAGCCCTACGGCAACTACAACCGCATCCTGCTGAGCCACGTCCTCTCCGGCCAGGAGGCCGACGACGACATCTTCCTCAACACCATCGACTGGTACCAGGAGAACGACATCACCCTGTATGCGGGGGTGCGGGTCACGCGAGTCGACCGGTTCGCGAAGGTCGTCTTCTCCGACGACGGCCGGACGACGCCGTACGACAAGCTGGTCGTCGCCACCGGCAGCCGGGCGTTCATGCCCAAGATGGAGGGGATGTACCTCCCCGGGTCGCGCGGGGAGGACCTGCTCCCCGGCGTTTTCGCGTTCCGCACCCTCGACGACACCCGGGCGATGATCGAGTACGCCCAGCACGACGAGCACCGCAAGGCCGTCGTGGTCGGCGGCGGGCTGCTCGGTCTCGAGGCCGCCCGTGGGCTCCAGCGGTACGGGCTCGACGTCGAGATCGTCCACGCCGCGCAGCACGTGATGAACGCCCAGATGGGTCCAGAGGCGGCGGACGTCGTGCTGCGCAACCTCCAGCGGCTGGGGTTCACCGTCCACTGCGGGACGTACACCACCGCGGTCTGGGGACCCGACCGAGTCCGCGGCGTCCGCCTCAAGGAGGGCCAGGAGATCGCGTGCGACCTCGTGGTCGTCGCCGCCGGGATTCGGCCGAACGTCGACCTTGCCGTCGCGAGCGGCTTCACCGTGGAGCGCGCGGTCGTCGTCGACGACCAGATGCGCACCCAAGAGGACGACGACGTCTACGCCGTGGGGGAGTGCGCCCAGCACCGCGGCCAGGTCTACGGGCTCGTGGCGCCACTGTGGGAGCAGGCCGTCGTCCTGGCGGACCAGATCACCGGAGCGAACGAGACCAGCTACTACCTGGGCTCGCGGACCGCCACCAAGCTCAAGGTCGCCGGCGTCGAGGTCGCCTCGATGGGCGTCGCCGGGCCGGAGAAGGACACCGACGAGCACATCGTCTACTCCGAACCGCAGAGCGGGACCTACAAGTCCGTCGTCATCCGCGACGACCGGCTCATCGGCGCGACCCTGGTCGGCGACAGCAGCAAGGTGGCGTTCCTCCAGCAGGCCTTCGACCGCGGCCTGCCGCTGCCCGAGCGTCGCGCCGAGCTGCTCTTCGACATGGGTGGCGCCGCCGCCGAGGTCGGCGTCGCGGACCTCCCCGACGACACCCAGGTCTGCAACTGCAACGGCGTCAGCAAGGCGGCCATCTGTGGCGCGGTCGCCGGCGGCTGCCACAGCGTGACGTCTGTCATGGAGACCACCCGCGCCGGTAAGGGCTGCGGCTCCTGCAAGAGCCTCGTCGCCCAGATCGTCGAGTGGGCGGCGGACGGCGCGGTCGAGGAGGACCCGTCGGTCCACTACTACGTGCCCGGCATCCCGATGGGCAAGCCCGCACTGATGGCGGAGATCCGTGAGCGCGGCCTGAAGTCGGCCTCGGAGGTCTTCGCGGCCCTCGCCCCGGAGGGCGCCGAGGACGCGAAGTCCAAGATGGGACTGGCGTCGCTGCTGAAGATGATGTGGGGCGAGGACGCCGTCGACGAGCGCGGGTCGCGGTTCATCAACGACCGCGTCCACGCCAACATCCAGAAGGACGGCACCTTCTCGGTCGTGCCGCAGATGCGCGGCGGCGTCACGACGGCCGAGCAGCTGCGCCGGATCGCCGACGTCGCCGAGAAGTACCAGGTGCCGATGGTGAAGCTCACGGGCGGCCAGCGCATCGACCTGCTCGGCATCCGCAAGGAGGACCTCCCCGGCGTCTGGGCCGACCTCGACATGCCGAGCGGGTATGCGTACGGCAAGTCGATGCGCACGGTGAAGACCTGCGTGGGCCAGGAGTTCTGCCGGTTCGGCACCGGTGACTCGACCAAGCTCGGCGTCGAGCTGGAGACCCGGCTCCAGGGCATGGAGAGCCCGGCCAAGATGAAGCTGGCCGTCTCGGGCTGCCCGCGCAACTGCGCCGAGTCCTACGTCAAGGACGTCGGGATCGTCGCCATCGAGGGCGGCCGCTGGGAGATCTACGTCGGCGGCGCCGCCGGAGCGAACATCCGCAAGGGCGACCTGCTCTGCACCGTCGACGACGCCGAGACGGCCAAGCTGCTCACCGGCCGGTTCCTGCAGTACTACCGCGAGAACGGGAAGTGGCTCGAGCGGACCTACGACTTCGTCCCGCGGATCGGCCTCGAGACGATCCGCGCCATCGTCGTCGACGACAGCGAGGGCATCGCCGAGCGCCTCGACGTGGCGGTCCAGCACCACGTCGACACGCACGTCGACCCGTGGCAGCAGGGCAAGGAACCGCTGTCTCCTGGACAGTTCCGGACCTCGCTGCCGCTCGAGGTCCTGCCCCACGTTCCGTCGGACCGGGCCGAGCGCCTCCTCGGAGGCTCGTGGTGACGGCGACGACGCATACCGGCGCCGGCGTCTCCTATCGACTGGGCGCCGCAGCCGACATCCCGGCCGGGGAGGGCCGCGCCTACGCCCTCGACGGCGAGCAGGTCGCCGTCTTCCGGCTGCGCGACGGCTCCCTCAGCGCGGTCTCCGCGGTCTGTCCCCACAAGGGCGGACCGATCGCCGACGGCCAGATCGACGACCGCGTCGTCCTCTGCCCGCTGCACCTCAACGCCTTCGACCTCGCCACCGGCGAGTGCCTGACCGCGGCGTTCGCGCTGCGGACCTTCCCCGTCACCGTCGACGACGGCGTCCTCGTCGTCACCCTCCCCGAAGGAAACCCATGACCACGACACAGACCACGACCACCCAGGCCCCGAGACGGCTCGGCGGCCGCTGGATCGACGACTGGCGCCCCGAGGACCTGGACTTCTGGAACGTCAAGGGCCGCGCCATCGCCGGCCGCAACCTGCTCTTCTCCGTGCTGTCCGAGCACATCGGCTTCTCGGTCTGGAGCCTCTGGTCGGTCATCGTGCTGTTCCTCGGCCCCGAGTACGGCATCGACGCGGCCGGCAAGTTCCTCCTCACCGCCCTGCCCACGCTCGTGGGGGCCATCCTCCGAGTGCCCTACACCTTCGCCGTCGCGGTGTTCGGCGGTCGGAACTGGACCATCATCAGCGCCCTCATGCTCCTCATCCCGACGATCCTCATCGGGGTCGTGCTGGAGCCGGGCGTCTCCTACACGACCCTGCTGCTCGTGGCGATGACGGCGGGCGTCGGCGGCGGCAACTTCGCGTCCTCGATGACCAACATCAACCACTACTACCCGGCGCGGCTCAAGGGCTGGGCGCTGGGCGTCAACGCCGGCGGCGGCAACCTCGGCGTCCCCGTCGTGCAGCTCGTGGGCCTCCTGGTTCTCGCGACGCTCGGCACCCAGCACCCGCGCGCGCTCGTCGTGATCTACATCCCGCTGATCGTCCTGTCCGCGATCGGCGCCGCGTTGATGATGAACAACCTCAGCCAGGCCAGCAACGCCAAGGGCGCCATCCGTGAGGTGATGAAGCACCGCGAGACCTGGATCATGTCGCTGCTCTACATCGGGACATTCGGGTCCTTCATCGGGTTCAGCTTCGCCTTCGGGCAGGTCCTGCTCGTCCAGTTCCCGGAGCAGTTCCCGACCCCGGTCAAGGCGGCCGCGCTGACGTTCATCGGCCCGCTTCTGGGTTCCCTGATCCGTCCGGTGGGCGGAGCGCTCGCCGACCGCTACCGCGGCTCCGTCGTGACCTTCTACAACTTCATGGTCATGGCCCTGGGGGCGATCGTCGTCCTCGTCGCCGCGCAGATGAAGTCGCTGCCGCTCTACCTGGTCGGCTTCGTGGTGCTGTTCGTGACCAGCGGGATCGGCAACGGGTCGACGTACAAGATGATCCCGGCGATCTTCGCAGCCAAGGGCCAGAGGGAGGTCGGCTCCGGGGGCGAGGTCTCCATGGCCACCTTCCTGTCGACTCGGCGGGCCGGTGCGCTCATCGGCCTGGCCGGGGCGATCGGGGCGTTCGGCGGGGTGCTCGTCAACCTGGCCTTCCGGCAGTCCTACCTGACGTCGAAGAGCGGCGACGGCGCAGTGATGGCGTTCATCGCGTTCTACGCCGTCTGCTGCCTGGTGACCTGGGCCGTCTTCCTCCGACGCCACGAGGGCCGCCTCGAGGGCGTCTAAGTCACCCCACGAAGTTCTCCCCACGACGTTCGCCGCTTCGCGTCGATCCGTCGCGGGGACCCCACGCTTCGCTCCGATACTTCGCGGGGACCCCGACATTCTCAACCAGCCCTAGTCCACCTCGGCGTACTGGCCGATCCCGAGGACGAGGGTCCGGTCGGCCAGGCCACGTCGGTCCATGGCCGCCTCGAACGCCGCCAGTGGCCGGGTCATCCAGGCCAGCGACCCGAGGTTCATCGCGAACGGATGGAACGTCCCCCAATGGATGGGCACGACGCGCCGGGCCTGGCTGAGCTGGGCCGCCTCGGCAGCCTGTTCCGCGTCCATGTGCCCGGCCGACAGCCGTGGCCCCCAACCGTGGATCGGCAGCAACGCCAGCGAGATCGGGCCTGCGGCCAGCTCCGGCAGCAGGCCCATCTCGGGGTAGAGCGACGTGTCGCCGGCGAACCAGACGACGTCGGGTCCGTGGCGCAGCAGGAACCCGTATGCCTCCAGCGGCCGCCCCGGCAACGGCCGGGACGTGTGGTCGGCACGGACCAGACGGACCTCGACGTCGCCGTGGTCGGCGGAGACCGCCGACCACTCCTCGGACAGGGCGACCGACGCCAGCCCGTGCCGGGCACACCACGCCGCGACCTTCGGACCGGCGAGGACCGGCGCGTCGCCGAGACGGCGCAGCGACGGGAGGTCGGTGTGGTCGAGGTGGAGATGCGAGACCAGCGATGCGGTGGCGCCGCCCCACCAGGCCGGCTCCGGAGCCGGCCCCACGCGGCGGAGGGCGCCGACGTGCCGGCGGAGCAGTGGGTCGGTCACCAGCCGCGCGCCGCCGAGGTCGACGACCGCCGTCGCGTGGCCCAGCCACCGGATGCCGATCACCGGCCCACCGTCACACGTCGAAGGAGTCGGCCGGCCCCGCCCCGAGGAGCCGCCGCCACCGCAGCAGCTGGCGGTGCACCGCGACCGGGCCCACGGGCATACGGACGCCGTCGACGTCGTCGAGGAGGTCGTCGTCCAGGTCCCAGGTCCGTGGGTGGATGAGGATGGCGTGGTTCTGCGGGCCGCCGATCCCGCCGTGCGAGCCGACCTGGTCCTCGAACGCGTGGATCCGGCCGGAGGCGTCGACCGTGGAGAAGAGCACGAGGTCGCCGCAGTGGGGAAGCCCGCCGAGCCGGGCCAGGTCCGCGGCGGCGCGGCCCGGGTAGCCGATGAGCGGGTCCTCGCCCTCGAGGATGCCTCCGGCCAGGTCGCGCACGCCCTGCGGTCCGAACACCAGCGGCGACCCGCCCGGGCCGAGCACCATGACGAGGCCGACCCCCGTCGTCGAGAGCAGCCCGGGGAGCAGGTTCGGCCAGGCCTCGCTGACCGCGTCGACATCGGGGCGCGACGCCAGCCGGGGGAACCAGACCATCCCGAGGTTCCCGCCGCCCGTGACCGCGAGCTCCGGCAGCCCGTCGCTGACCTGCTTGCGGTCCGGTCCGAGCACGGGAGCGTCCGAGCGTCCCCGCCGTGGCGACAGCACCGACGAGACGAGCGCGTTGACCGGTCCCCACTCCTCGCCGGCCGTGCTCTCGACGCGGTCCACGTCGCCGGTGCGCATCAGCTGCGGCCAGCCGGTCCGCGAGCGACTGCCCGGTCAGCTGCTCGAAGGTCTGGCCGAGACTCTGGCCGTGGTCGGAGACGACGACCAGCTCGTAGGCGGTCTCCACCGACGAGGCCACGTGCTGCAGGTGGCCGAGGACCGTGTCCAGCCCCTCGACGGCGTCCATCGACTCGGGCCGTTCGGGCCCGGCGTGGTGGGCGATCTCGTCGTAGTCGACGAAGTCCACGTAGACGACTGGACGCCCTCGGCTCATCTGCTCGGCGACGACGGAGAGGTTCAGCCGCCGCAGCAGCACGTTGGTCACGCCGCGCAGAAGGACGTACGCGCCGGTGCGAGGGATCCGCGGTTCCACGCCACGCACTCGCTGGCGCCGGCCCTGGTACAGCTCCTTGACCATCTCGCCGAACGTCAGCAGCAGGCTGCTGAGGAAGAGGAACGGCCTGGCGAAGAACGTGACGTAGTCAGCCCCAGAGCCGAGTCGGCGGGTGCTCACGGCCTGGCTCATCGTGAGGTACGACTCGGCGGCGCCACCGGTGTAGGTCGTGCTCACCGCCGCCCCACCGTCCCGCAGCAGCCCGTGGCCGGGAGCGAACCGCTCCTCGATCAGCCGGGAGTCGGCCGGCTTGCTCGTCGCGAGAAGGCGCCCCTCGCCGCGGTCCCACCACCGGAACGCCGCCACCTGCTCGTCGTCGCCGTGGAGGAACCCGGCCATGCTCGCCGGCGTCGTCGACGGGACCGTGGACCACCAGCTGTGCAGCCGGTGGCTGGTGGCGAGCCACCGGTCGAGGTTCGGGGCCTGACCGGCGACCAGCGCCCGCTCGACCACCTCGCGGGAGACCCCGTCGAGCTGCACGACCAGGAGGCCGCGTGGCCGGGTGGCGGGAGGAGCGCCGTCGACCGGGCGGCGCCGGCGGCTGGTCACCGCCGACCCGACGATGTACGCGGTGTCGGTCGTCGAGGCGAGCCACTGACCCAGGCTGATGACCACGGAGGCCACGACGAGGACGATCAGCACGTTGAGCCAGCTCGCGTCCGCCACTCCGGACACGATGACGATGACCGTGATGACGGCTACCTGGGCGACGATCCCCAGCACCAGCGCCAGGACGACGCTGCCGCGTGCCGCCATCCGCCGCAGCAGCGGGTTGAGCAGCGCGTCGAGCGCGAAGAGCACGACGATGAGGACCACCGCGACGAGAAGCCCACCACGCGTGGACACCCCACCGACCACGAGGAGACCGAGGGCCACGCCGACGGCGGCCACGAACAGGGCCCACAGGGCGCGTCGCGACTCGGCCAGGAACGAACGGCCGGCTACACGGTCCTCGGACTCGCGGTCGCCGGCCGCCCAACCCGAGTCGGGCAGGTCCGGCGCGAGGTCCACCATGGCGACATTCCATACCAACGGGGGCCCGCGCATACGAGGACGCGGCATACCGGCAGGTAGTTCGCTAGCGTTCGGGGCGACAACCTGCCCGCCCGCGAACCCCGACGGAGCCTCGATGACGCAGCCCGACGCCAGCGCCCCCGCCCCCCGGAACGTCCTCGTCACGGGTGGCAACCGCGGGATCGGCCTGGCCATCGCCCGGGCCTTCGTCGAGGGCGGCGACAACGTCGTCATCACGAACCGCAAGGGCGACGCGCCGGAGGGTCTGCGCGCCGTCAAGTGCGAGGTGACCGACACCGAGTCGGTGAACGCGGCGTTCGACGAGGCGGAGCAGCTGCTGGGCGGACCGATCGAGGTGCTCGTCGCCAACGCCGGCATCACCCGCGACACGCTGCTCATGCGGATGAGCGACGAGGAGTTCGACGACGTCATCGCCACCAACCTCGCGGGCGCCTTCAAGTGCGTGCGCCGGGCGAGCAAGGGGATGATCCGGCTGCGTCGCGGTCGGATCATCCTCATCTCCAGCGTGGTGGGCCTCTACGGCGCGCCGGGTCAGGCGAACTACGCCGCGAGCAAGTCCGGGCTCGTCGGCATGGCCCGCTCGATCACCCGTGAGCTGGGCGGCCGGGGCATCACCGCCAACGTCGTCAGCCCTGGCTTCATCGACACCGAGATGACGCAGTCGCTGCCCGAGAAGGTCCGTGAGTCCTACCTCACGGCCATCCCCGCCGGCCGGTTCGCCGAGCCGGAGGAGGTCGCGAGCGTGGTGCGGTTCATCGCGAGCCCAGAGGCCGCATACATCAGCGGCGCCGTGATCCCGGTCGACGGCGGCGTCGGCATGGGTCACTGAGTCTCGTTCTCCTGCAACGGAAAGGCGCACACCGTGGGCATCCTCGAGGGTAAGAAGCTCCTCATCACCGGCGTCCTCATGGACTCCTCCATCGCGTTCCACGTCGCGAAGGTCGCGCAGGAGGAGGGCGCCGAGGTGGTCCTCACCTCGTTCGGCCGGACGATGAAGATCACCCAGACGATCTCCCGTCGGCTGCCGACGGCGCCGCCGGTCGTCGAGCTCGACGTGACCGACGAGGGGCACCTCGACACCCTGGCCGAGCGGCTCAAGGAACACGTGGACGGGCTCGACGGGGTCCTCCACTCGATCGGGTTCGCCCCCCAGGGCGCCTTCGAGTTCATGACGGGCACGTGGGACGACGTCGCGGTCGCCATGCGCGCGTCGGCGTACTCGCTCAAGGCGCTCGCCGTGGCGGCGCTGCCGTTGATGGCGAACGGCGGCAGCATCGTCGGGCTCACCTTCGACGCGAAGTTCGCGTGGCCGGTCTACGACTGGATGGGCGTCGCCAAGGCGGCCTTCGAGTCCACGAACCGCTACCTCGCCCGTGACCTCGGCCCGAGGAACGTCCGCGCGAACCTCGTCTCGGCGGGGCCGTTGCGCACCACCGCGGCGAAGTCCATCCCCGGGTTCGAGCGGTTCGAGGAGGTCTGGGGAGAGCGGGCGCCGCTCGGCTGGGACATCACCGACCCGGTGCCCGCGGCCAAGGCCTGCGCCGTGCTGCTGTCCGACTGGTTCCCCGCAACGACCGGCGAGATCGTCCACGTCGACGGCGGCGTGCACGTCATGGGGCAGTGAGGAGCACCCTCTCGCCGCGCCGTTAGGCTCGTCGCCATGGAGCCCGTCGAGGTCCGTGAGGTACGCGTCCTCGACGGTCCGAACCTGTACTTCGCCCGTCCGGCGGTCAAGGTCTCGCTGGCCCTGCCCGGCTACCTCTCGCTCGAGCGCCGGTATGCGGTCGAGCTCGCCGAGCGCTGTGGGCTCCGGTCACCGCGTCCGGGGAAGCCGAACACCGCGCAACGGCAACGGTTCGTGATGCGGTTCGCCGCTCACATGATGCGACGCGTGGTCGGTGGCGTGGGTCCGAAGCGGATCACCGTGCGCACTCGCACGGGCAGCACCGTGGAGGAGATCGTGGTCGCCATCCCCTGGCGGCACCGGAACTGGGGGCGGCTCGCCGGGGAGGCGTTGGCCCCGGTCCTCGCGGCGCTGCTGGGTGCGGAGGGCGCGTCGTCCGAGTCCGTCGACCGCGTGGTCGCCGACGCCGCGGACCGGATTCGCAGCGAGGAGCCCGGCGGGCCCTCTCCGGTCCGGGCGCCCACCGTCCCGGTCGTCTCGATCACCGGAACGAACGGCAAGACGACCACCACCCGCCTGGTCGCCCACATCGCCATGACCGCCGGCCGGAAGACCGCCTGGAGCTCGACCTCGGGCGTGGTCGTCATGGGGGAGACCGTCGACGAGGGCGACTTCTCCGGGCCGGCGGGCGCCCGCGAGGTGCTGGCGACCCCGGGCCTCGAGGTCGGCGTCCTCGAGACCGCTCGCGGCGGGATGCTCCTGCGGGGCATGGGAGTCGCGGCCAACGACGTCAGTGTCGTCACCAACGTCACGGCCGACCACCTGGGTCAGCAGGGCATCGACACCCTCGACCAGCTGGCCGAGGTCAAGGCCATCGTCACGACCGTGACGAAGCCGGAGGGCTGGGTGGTCCTCAACGGCGAGGACCCGCGGGTCTGGGCCATGCGGCACCGGATCCACGCTCGACCGTGGGCGTTCAGCGTCGACCCGGACGCCCCCGCCCTGCGCGAGTCGATCACCGCCGGTGGCCGCGGCATCACCGTCCTCGACGGGGAGATCGTCGTGCTCACGCCGGGTGCCGACCCCGACCGGCTGGTGCGGATCGTCGACGTCCCGGTGACGCTGTCGGGACTGTCCCGCTACAACACCGCCAACGCGCTGGCGGGCGCCGCGGCGGCCATTGGGCTCGGGCTGCCCCGGGTCGCTGTGGTCGACGGGCTGAAGGGCTTCGCGCCGGACCCCGTCCTCAACGAGGGCCGGCTCAACACCTACACGCTGCCCCTGGAGCCGGGCGGGCGCGCCACGGTCATCCTCGACATGGCCCACAACGAGGCCGGCCTCGAGGCACTGCTCGAGGTCGCGCGCGGCCTCACGGCGCCGGGTGCGCGGGTGCACCTCGGCGTGGGGGGCACCGGCGACCGCCCCGACGACGCGATCGAGAGCATCGGCGAGATCGCCGGCAAAGGGGCCGACCACGTCGTCATCGCCCACAAGCCGAAGTACCGGCGCGGCCGCTCCATCGAGGACATCGACGAGCACCTGCGCGCCGGGCTGGCCCGGGTCGGCGTCGGCGAGGTCGAGTCGTACGCCACGGAGCTCGAGGGTGTCGAGGCCGTCGTGCCGACGCTGGCGGACGGAGACGTCTTCGCCTTCATGTGCCACGACTCGCGGCCGGCGGTCCAGGCGTGGCTGGCGGAGCACCGCGCCACCGTCGACGACCCGCGGACGATCCGGCGAAAGGTCGTCGCCGCGCGCGGCGAGCACGAGCTCGAGTCGGAGATCGCCGACCTCTGGTCGATGACCGACGACGGCGCCCGGGTCGTGGCGGCCGGCCGGCTGGCGGCGCAGGCGCCGGGCGATGTCCGGCTCGTCTTCGAGCTGGCCGGCGCCTACGACGCGGCCGGCGACGCCGCCCGGGCGATCGGGCTCTACGAGGGTGCCCTGGCGGGTGGGCTTCGCGAGCCGTACCGCCACCGCGCGCAGATCCAGGCCGCGTCGACGCTGCGCAACCTCGGCGACCACGAGCGCGCCCTGCGGCTGCTGGACGAGGTCGAGGTCACGCACCCCGGGAACGCCGCCGTGGCTGCGTTCCGCGCCCTCGTCCTCGTCGATGCCGGCCGCTCGGGGGACGCGGTCGCAAACCTGGTCGACTCCCTCGTGGACCACGCCACGGACGAGGACGCCGCCGCATACCGGCGCTCGCTCCACGCGTACGCGGCGCGGCTACGGGCGGGGGTGCCCGCCGTCGCGTCCGAGTAGCGTCGGCGGGGTGAGCACGCTGCCCGGCGGCCCCGCCGACCTCGACGAGATGGCCCGGCGGGTCATCGACCGGAACCTCTACCTGGTCCTCGGGACCCTCGACCCCGACGGACAGCCGCGGCTGTCGCCGGTCTTCTACACCGCGGCCCGCTACCGGGACTTCTACTGGGTGTCGGTGCCCGACGCGCACCACTCGCGCAACGTCGCCGAACGGCCGACCGTGCGCCTCGTCGTCTTCGACTCCAGCCTGCGGCCGGCGGAGACCGAGGCGGTCTACGTCACGGCGACGGCGGGGATCGTGCCGGAGGACGAGCTGGCCGACGTCGTCGACGAGGCGTTCCGAACCGACGGCGGGGCCGTGCGCTTCACCCCGGACGACCTGCGAGGAGACGCGTCGCTGCGGCTGTACGTGGCCCGGGCGAGCTCCTACGAGGTGCACGTCCGCGGTCGGCACCCTACGCACGGACGCGGCTACGACTCCCGTCAGGCGGCTGATCCCACCCGGCGCTGACGGCCGGAGCCCCCCAGTTCGGCCGAATCCGGCCCGGTTCGTGCGGTTGCCGGGGTATGAATTCATTGCGCCGTCGGGGGTGTCCAGTGCGTTTTCCGTCCCCTGGAGCTGATCGTGACCTCGCATCCCTCAGGAACCTCTCGCGGTGTCAGTGGCGGAATCGGTCGCCGGGGGTTCCTCGGCGCCGCCGCCGCACTCGGCGGCACGGCGGCGCTGGCGCCCGTTGCGGCCGCCGCGCCGCTGGACCGATCGGCGGCTGCACCGGCGAAGTCCGCCGCCGTCGCCGCGAAGCCGAGTCCCAACGGCTCCCTGCCCCCGAGCGCCGTGTCGCTGGTGCCGATCTCGGACGGCGCCGTCACAGCGGCGATCGCCAGGCTCGACAGGATCATCAAGGACGTCATCGCCAGGACCGGAGTGCCCGGGCTGGCGGCCGCGGTCGTTCACAACGACCAGCTCAAGTTCGCCAAGGCCTACGGGGTCCGCAACCTGCGGACCGGTGAGCCGGTGACCACCGACACGGTGTTCCAGCTGGCGTCCTTGTCCAAGCCGTTGGCGGCCACGGTTGTCGCGCGCGTCGTCGAGAAGTATGCCGAGAAGGGAGTGGACTGGGCGAACACGATTGTCTCGCGGCTGCCGTCGTTCGCGCTGTCGGACCCCTACGTCGGGACACACGTCACCATCGAGGACATGCTCTCCCATCGCAGCGGCCTCCCAGGAGCGGCGGGTGACCTCCTCGAGGACCTCGGCTACGACCGGGCCTACGTCATCGACCGGCTCCGCCTCGAGCCGCTGACGCCGATGCGGACGAAGTACGCCTACGCCAACTTCGGGTACACGACCGGTGCGATGGCCGCGGCCGCCGTCGCGAACAAGACCTGGGGGGACCTGGCGGCCGCAGAGCTGTTCGAACCGCTCGGGATGACCCAGTCCAGCTACCGAGAGGCCGACTTCCTGAACCGGCCGAACCACACGGCCATGCACGTCCGGGTCGACGGTGTCTGGCAGCAGCTCTACACGCGGAACGCCCAACCGGAGGCGCCGGCCGGGGGAGCGACCTCAACGGTCCTGGACCTGTCCATCTGGCTCCGCATGCAGCTGGCCAACGGTGTGTCGGCGGGCAAGGTCTTCCTTCAGCCCACGACGCTCGGGACGGTCCGCACCCCAAAGATCCTGCTCAGCCCGCCATCGGTCTCGTACGCGCGGACCAGCTTCTACGGGCTCGGCATGGACATCAGCGACGACGCGGCCGCGCGGGTGCGGTGGAGCCACTCCGGCGCGTTCTTCCAGGGGGCCTCGACCGCCATCCTGATGCTCCCCTCGGCCAACCTCGGCATCGTGGTCCTCACCAACGGGATGCCGATCGGCGTGCCGGAGTCCATCGGGGCCTACTTCCTCGACGATGTGGAGGCCGGCAAGGCCACCCGTGACTGGCTGACCGGCTACGGAGCGCAGTTCGCCGCCATCATGGCCAACAACAGCGAGCTCGCCGGCAAGACACCGCCCGCCAACCCGACCCCGGCTCATCCGGACCCCTTCTACTCGGGGACCTACCTGAACGACTTCCACGGACCGATCCTGGTGCAGCGGATGCCCGACGGCCTCCTGCACCTCTTCATCGGGCCGGAGCTGAAGAACGACTACGTCCTGACCCACTGGGACGGCGACGTCTTCTCGTTCTTCCCGACCGGCGAGAACGCCGTCGGGATCACCGCTGCGACGTTCACCCCGAACGGGGCCGGGACCCAGGCAGCGAGCGTCACGCTCGAGTACTACAACGTGCAGGGGCTGGGTGTCTTCACGCGGTAAGGACAATTTGCACTGAGTGCAACGTTGCACTTAGTGTCACCCCGTGCCCACCGAACTGGTCGTCGACCGGCGCGCCGTTCTCAAGGCGCGCCACCGGCAGGCCATCGTCGACGCCGCTCGCCGGCTCATCGACGCCCGACACGGCCCTCGCTTCAGTGTCGACGAGCTGGCGGCCGAGGCCGACCTCTCACGTCGCACGGTGTTCAACCACTTCGAGTCCCTCGACGACGTCATCCTCGCGGCCTGCACCGAGATCCTCGACGCCGTCGTGGCCTCCTTCCGGGAGGCGGCGACCGCGTCCGCACGCGACGGCGGGTTGGGGACGGTCTTCGAGGAGATCGTCCACGCCGTACGGAGCACCGACCTGCCGCACCTGACCGCCTACCTCTGGAACGCCCTCGGCGGAGTCGAGGCGCCGGCCACCCGACAGCAGAGGTTCATGCAGGTCGCTCTCTCACGCGTGGCCGACGACCTCACGGTGGAGGTTCTGCGCCGCAACCCCTCGATCGACCCGCTCGACGCCGAGCTGCTCGTCTCGTCGCTGCTGCACGGCGTAGCGGTCATCGCGCGGCGCTGGGTCGACGAGTTCGGAGGCATGACCACTCCGGCGGCCCGACGGTCCTGGGACCGGGTCATGGACCGGCTCGTCGCCCGCCTGCGGACCGGCTACGGCGCCGGCCGCTGACCGTCACCACCACCCTTCGTCGAAAGCACCACGCGTGGCTACCTTCCTCTACCGACTCGGTCGTTTCTGTGCGCGCCGGGCCCGTCTCGTCATCGTCCTCTGGGTGGCCCTGTTGGGGCTCGCCGGTGGTGCGTATGCGCTGGGGCACGGCACCCTCTCGTCCGCGGTCTCGATCCCCGGCACCGCCACTGCTCAGGTCACCGACCAGCTCCGGGCGGCGTTGCCGGCGGCGAGCGGGGGGAACGGCACGGTCGTCTTCCACACCCCCGACGGCTCGGCGTTCACCGACCAGCAGCGCTCGGCGATCAGCACCGCGCTGACGGCGGCCGGGTCGGTGGAGGGCGTCCGCGCCGTCACCGACCCCTTCCAGACGGCCGCGCAGCTCGCTACGCAACAGCAGCAGGTCGACACCGGGCGCGCTCAGCTCACGGCGGGGACGGCGCAGCTGCAGGCCGGACAGGCTCAGATCGACCAGGCGCGCCAGCAGCTCGAGGGCGCCAAGGCGCAGGCCGAGCAGGCTGGGGCGCCGGCGCCGCAGGAGGTCGTGGACGGTCTCGCCCAGCTCGACGCCCAGCAGCAAGCCCTGGACCGGAAGAAGGCCGAGGCGCAGGCCCAGGGACAGAAGCTCGAGGCCGGGGCGTCTCTGCTCGACCTGTCCCGTGGCATCCGGACCGTATCGGCCGACAACAGCGCCGCCATCGGAGTCATCGCCTTCGAGGGTGGGCAGATGGACGTGCCACCGGAGGTGAAGGACGCGGTCGTCGGGCACCTCAAGAGCGCCGACCTCGCCGGCGCCCAGGTCGACTTCTCGACCAGCCTGACCCAAGGTCTCCCCGAGGTCGTCGGCCCCGGCGAGGTGGCCGGACTGGTCGTCGCCGGCATCACCCTGCTCGTCATGCTCGGCACCCTGGTCGCGGCCGGTCTGCCCCTCCTCAGCGCCCTCGTGGGCGTCGGGTTCGGCCTGATGACGACCCTGGCCCTCTCGGGCACCGTCGAGATGCTCTCGGTCACGCCGGTGCTCGGCCTGATGCTCGGCCTCGCCGTCGGGATCGACTACTCCCTCTTCATCCTCAACCGGCACCGCCGCCAGCTGCGGGCCGGCGTCGAGCTCCATGAGTCGATCGGCCTCGCCAACGGCACGTCCGGCAACGCCGTCGTCTTCGCCGGGGCCACGGTCATGGTCGCGCTCCTCGCCCTGAACGTCACCGGGATCCCCTTCCTCGGGATGATGGGCATCACCGCCGCGGTCTGCATCGCGACGGCCGTCGCCGTCGCTGTCACGTTCACCCCGGCGCTGCTCGCCCTGCTCGGTCCTCGGCTGCTCCCTCGGCGTCAGCGTGTGGCCGGGGCGTCCGGCCGGCACCGGCCGACGACCGAGCCGATGTCGACGACCCGGGCCGTCGTCACCCTGGTGGCCGGTATCGCGGTCCTCGTCGCGCTCGCCCTGCCCGCCCTCTCGATGCGGTTGGGCCTGCCCGACGGCGCGACCGAGCCGACCGGCTCGACCCAGAACCGCGCGTATGTCCTCACCGCCGAGAAGTTCGGACCCGGGGTGAACGGCCCACTCCTCGTCGTGGCGACCCTGCCGTCCGGCGTCACCGGTGACGCCGCACTTGCGGAGCAGGTACGCATCGGTACCGCGGTTCACGGTAACGCCGACGTGGCCGCCGTCGCCCCGATCGGCCAGTCGCCCGACGGGAGGACGATGGCGTTCCAGGTCGTCCCCAAGGACGGGCCGAACAGCGCGTCGACCGAAGACCTGGTCCGTGACCTGCGAGCCATGTCACCGCTCGCCGACGGGACCACGTTGGGCGTCGCGGGCAGCGCCAGCGGGAACATCGACATCTCCGAGAAGCTGGCCCAGGCACTGCCGGTCTACCTCGCGGTCGTCGTCGGCCTGTCGTTCATCATCATGGTGCTCGTCTTCCGGTCCCTCCTGGTGCCGTTGACCGCCACGGTCGGCTTCGTCATGTCGCTGTTCGCCGCGTTCGGCGGCGTCGTGGCGATCTTCCAGTGGGGCTGGCTGAACGGCGTGTTCCACGCGCAGCCCGGACCGATCCTCAGCTTCCTGCCGACACTGCTGGTGGGGATCCTCTTCGGGCTGGCCATGGACTACCAGCTGTTCCTCGTCTCCGGTATGCGTGAGGCGCACGTCCACGGTGCGCCGGCCCGGGTCGCGGTCCGGCAGGGCCTCAACGCCGGTCGCGTGGTCGTCACGGCGGCGGCGATCATCATGATCTCGGTCTTCTCAGGGTTCGTGTTCTCGAACTCGGCCACCATCCGCGCCCTCGGGTTCGGGCTGGCCTTCGGGGTCCTCGTCGACGCGTTCGTGGTTCGGATGCTGCTCATCCCGGCGGTCATGCACCTTGCCGGCGACGCTGCGTGGTGGCTGCCGCGGTGGCTCGACCGGATCCTGCCCAACGTCGACGTCGAGGGCGCCGAGCTCGAGCGGACCCACCCGCATACCGCTGCGGGTGACACCTCACCCTCGGACCCCCTCGCCGAAAGGCCAACTTCGGCCGTTATCCGAGCGTCTTAGCGACCGAAGCTGGCCTCTCGGCGGGGTGGTGGGGGGTCCAGGCTCGGGCCGAGCGGGTCAGGTGCGAGCGGGTTCGGACTCCTCGGCCGCCTCCTGGTCGGCGGCGAGGGCCTCGACCTCAGCCTCCTGACCCTGCGCCTCGGCGTCGCGGGCCAGCTCGGCCGGGTCGAGGTCGGGGTCGCCGACCAGCTCGCTGCTGTGCGACCCGGCCTGCGCGCTGTGCGTCCGGTTCTCCAGCTCGGAGACGACCTGGGCGTGCTTGTCGACGCACATGACGACGAGGTCACCCGGGTTGCTGCGGGCCATCACGTGGTTGACCGCGTCGATCTCGTCCAGGACGACCTCGACCTGGCGGCAGCGTGCTCCCTCGGCCATCGCCGAGCGGACGCCCTCGGCGATGAGCTCGGCCGTCACGCCGCGCTTCCGACCCCTGAGCCGGTCGTCCTCGCGGATCACGATGACGTCGAAGTGTTGTGCCGCAACGGAACCCAGCTCGCGCATGTCGTCGTCGCGGCGGTCGCCCGCCGAGCCGATCATGCCGATCCGCGAGGACTTGGCGAGATCCTGACGGCCGGCGTTCTGTGCGGTGTAGGTCTCGACGAAGTCGCCGATCGCCCGCATGCCCGCCGCGTTGTGGCAGTAGTCGATGAACACCTCGACATTGCCGACGTTGACGAGGTTCATCCGGCCGGGCGACAGGTAGTAGTTCGTCGTGAACGTCCGCAGACCCTGGCGGATGTCGTGCAGCGGCGCGCCCGCGGCGAAGGCCGCGCCGGTCGCCGCCAGCGCGTTCGCGACGTTGAACCGGGCCGCGCCGCCGAAGGTCGCCGGCAACAGGTGGGTCCAGGCCAGCTGCATCGTGCGGCGGCCGTGCTTGATGACGATCATGTCGCCACGTTCGGTCTGCTCGAGGACCACGGCCCGTCCACCGCGGCGGCAGTGCCGCTCGATGAACTCGCGGCTGTCGCTGCCGGGGTACTCCAGCGAGAACCAGATCACGTCGCCGCTGCACCGCCGGCGCATCTGGCGGACCAGTGGGTCGTCGCAGTTGAGCACCGCGAACCCGTCGCGCGGGACGGCCTCGACGATGACCGCCTTGACGTTGGCCAGCTGCTCGAGGGTGTCGATCCCGCCCAGTCCCAGATGGTCCGGCGCGACATTGGTGACGACCGCGACGTCGTTCCGGTCGTACCCGAGGCCCTCGCGGAGGATGCCGCCGCGGGCGACCTCCATCACGGCGAAGTCGACGCGCGGGTTCTGCAGCACCATGCGGGCCGACTTCGGCCCCGAGGCGTCGGCCTTGATGACGAGGCGCTCGTCGATGACGACGCCGTCGGTCGACGTCATCCCGACCTTGCGGCCGAGCCCCTTGAAGATGTGGGCGATCATCCGCGACGTCGTCGTCTTGCCGTTGGTGCCGGTCACGGCCACGATCGGCACACGTGAGGGCGCCCCCGGCGGGAAGAGCAGGTCGACGACCGGCTTGGCGATGAACTGCGGCACGCCGACCGTCGGGTGGGTGTGCATCCGGAACCCGGGCGCCGCGTTGACCTCGACGATGGCCCCGCCGGTCTCGCGGACCGGAGAGGCGATGTCGGGGCAGATGAAGTCGATGCCGGCGACGTCGAGCCCGACCATCCGGGCCGCCTCCTCGGCGATCTCGACGTTGTCCGGGTGTGCGTCGAAGGTCCGGTCGACGGAGATGCCGCCGGTCGACATGTTGCCGGTCAGCGCGAGCTTGACCATCTCGCCCGCGGGCGGAACCGACTCCAGGGAGTGACCCTGGCCGGCCAGCACCTCCTCCGCGGCGGCGTCGACCTTGATCTTGGTGAGCACCTTCTCGTGCCCGACGCCGCGCCGCGGGTCGGCGTTGGTGGCCTCGACCAGCTCGTGCACGGTGTGCTCGCCGTCGCCGACGACGTGGGCGGGAACGCGCTCGGCGATGGCCTGCATCCGGCCGCCGACGATGAGGCAGCGGTAGTCGCGCCCGGTCACGAACGACTCGACGATGACCGTCCCGCGCTTCGACTCCTCGCGCGCGATGTCGAAGGCCTTCTCGACCTCGCCCTGCGACTGGAGGTCGAGGCATACCCCCCGGCCGTGGTTGCCGTCGAGAGGCTTGACCACCACCGGGTAGCCGATCCGCTCCGCGGCGTCCATCGCCCCGCGGGCGGTTCGGACCGACGCCTGGCGGGGGACCGGGAGCCCGGCCGAGCCGAGCAGCTTCGCGGTGAGGTCCTTGTCACTGGCGATGTCGACCGCCAGCGCCCCGGTCTTGGACGTCATCGTGGCGCGGATCCGCTGCTGGTGGACGCCCTGCCCCAGCTGGACGAGTGACGCGCTGTTGAGCCGGATCCACGGAATGTCGCGGCTGACCGCCTCCTCGACGATGGCCGCCGTCGACGGCCCGAACGCGGTGCGCTCGGCGAGCCGGAGGAAGTCGTCGAGCGCCTCGTGGAAGTCGAACCCTTCCTCGTGCGCGACGAGGTCGTTCACGATCCGGACTGCGAGCCGCCCGGCGGCGAGGCCGACCGTCTCGTCGAGGTAGCCGTAGATGACGTTGTAGCGCCCGGGCTTCCCCTTGACGCCGCGGGTCTTGCCGCGCGACTGGTAGTGGCCCGCCTCGGTCTGGAGCTGGAGCGCGATGTGCTCGGCGATGTGGCCCATCCACGTGCCCTCGTGGAGCCGTTCGACGAACCCGCCGGCGTGGCCGCGGGAGCACGCGTGCCGCTTCAGCCCGGGCAGCAGCTCGACGAGACGGTCGGCGAACCCCGGGATGGTGTCACTGGGGTACCCCTCGAGAACGCCGAGGTCGACGACGAGATGGATCGCCTTCTCGTAGGACCAGTAGTTCGGGCCTCGGTAGACGCGCGACTCGACGATGGTGAGGTCGGGCGAGAGGGGGCCGGTCGGGGTGGGGCGCTCGGCGGCCAACGGGGTCCTCCTCGGCTGGGGCGACACGGCTTGAGACTCAGGGGGCGAAGGCGTCGGGTATGCGGCGGGTCAGGTCTCCGCGCGCCGCGCCGGGGCGAGACTGGGTGCGGCGCGGTCCTTGGCGCTCGCCACGGCGACCTCGATGTCGGGGTGGCGCTCGACGAACCGCGTCAGCGTGACGCTGCGCAGGTCGAACGTAGCGCCCGTGGGGAGCGAATGCACCACTGCCCCGGAGACGAGCAGAGGTGCGCCACGTCGTGCATCGGGGGCGTCGGTGACCGCGTTGCGGGCGTCGATGACGAAGACCCCACCGGTCCCGACGATGGTCATGACCCGCTCGTCGCGGATCTCGACAGCGGTGTTCTCGTCGATGCCGACGCCGAGCAGGTTGGGGGAGTTCGCGACGAGGGACATCAGCCGCCCGTAGCGCCCCCGTTGGTCGAAGTGCTGGTCGACGATGACGTCCTCGAGCAGCCCCAGGCCGGCCGTCAGCTGGCTCGAGCGCTGCCGTGGGGTGAGGCCCTCGTCGCCGAGCGAGATCATGAACCGGCTCATGATCGAGGCGCCGGCGCTGGTACCGGCGATGACGACTCCCCGCCGGTAGGCGGCGACGATGGCGTCGCCCACCGGCGTTCCCACGAGGAACTGGCTGAGCTTGAGCTGGCTGCCGCCGCCCATGAACACGGCCGTGGCGTCGTCGATCTGGGCGACGAGGTCGGGGTCCTGGGCGGCCGCGCGGGACCCCGCGTGGACCACCCGGATGTCACCCCCGGCGCGCAGCCGGGTGAAGACGCGGCTGTAGGTGTCCACGACCTCCTCGACGAAGGACGACGCGGTCGGGACGATGACGATCCGCGACTGGCGACCGCCGGCCAGCCGGACGAACCGCTTGAGGACCACCGAGCGACCGAGCTTGTCCTCGGCGCCGCCGATGATGAGCAGGGTCCGGCGCGGCGACCCGTCCGCGGTCACGCGCGGCACCCCCTGGGACATGCGCCCACCTTAGGAGTCGCCGTGCGCGGGAGAGGGGAGGGTCGGCGCGGGCGTGGGTGTCCCGTCGGCCGCGTCGGCGTCCTCGACCTCCTCGCGGCTGATCCCGAGCAGGAACAGGACGGCGTCGAGATACGGGACGTTGACGGCGGTGTGGGCCTGTTCGCGGACCAGGGGCTTGGCGTTGAACGCGACGCCGAGACCGGCAGCGGCCAGCATGTCGAGGTCGTTGGCGCCGTCGCCGATGGCCACGGTCCGCGTGAGGGGAAGGCCGGCGTCCGCCGCGAAGCGGCGCAGCGCGCGCTCCTTCCCGGCGCGGTCCACGATGTCGCCGACCAGGTTGCCGGTGAGACGACCGTCCTGGATCTCGAGACGGTTGGCCTCCGCTCGGTCGATCCCGAGCTCGGCCGCGAGCGGGCCGACGATCTCGATGAACCCACCCGACACGACCGCGACCATGAAGCCGAGCCGCTTGAGGGTCCGGACCAGGGTTCGGGCGCCCGGGGTGAGGACCACCTCGCGGCGGACCTCGTCGAGGACGCCGGCGTCGAGACCCGCCAGCACCCGGACCCGCGCGCGCAGCGACTCGGCGAAGTCGAGCTCCCCGCGCATGGCGCGCTCGGTGACCGCGGCGACCTCCTCGCCCCGCCCGCAGCGGGCGGCCAACAGCTCGATGACCTCCTGCTGGATGAGGGTCGAGTCGACGTCCATGACGACGAGGCGACGCCCGCGCCGGTCCAGCCCTCCGGCCGAGACCGCGATGTCGACGCCCTGCTCGGCGGCCTCGAGCGCCAGTTCGCGTCGCAGCCGCGTGATGTCCGACCCGGAGACGTCGAGCTCGACGGTCGTCACGGGGTAGCGCGAGAGCCGCCGGATCCGGTCGATGTTGGCCCCATGACCGGCGATCCGGGCCGTGACGGATGCGACGGCGGCGGCGGTGAGCGGGGCGCCGATGACGACGACGGCCGCGCGACCGCTTCGCCGCGGGGCGTTGTCACCGGTCCCTCGTCGGGTCTTCACCTTGAGGTGGAGGGAATGGGCGGTGCCGCGGACGACGTCCTCGAGGCGGTCCGTGTCCGGTCCGGCGGCCAAGAGCATGGCCAGGGTGAGCTGCCCGCGGACGACGACCTGTTCCAGGTCGCGGACCTCGGCGCCGACCCCGGCGATCGCGTCGAACAGCGCGCTGGTCACCCCGGGCCGGTCGTTCCCGGAGATGGATACCCGCAGCGTCTCCTCGTCCTCGGGTGGGACCGCCGGGGTGGGCGCCACGTCGCGGAGCGGGTCTGACACGGCGAAAGGCTACCGACGGGGTCCGTATGCGACGTCGCGCGGTCCGTGATCCGGGCATACCGACCGGCCCGTACTTCGCTGAGGCGGAGCTGGACCTAGGTCCCCAGTACCGACGGATCCGCGGCAACCGCCCGACATCGCCGGTGAACTGTCCGCGTGACCAACAACGGAGCAGCCCGTCCGGCCCGACGAGCTCGTCGCGTGGGCGTCACCATCACCGCGGCGGCCTGCGGCGCGACCCTGATCGGGATGACCGGCGCGCCGGGCCCAGGCGGAGGCCAGGGTCCACCGTGTGCTTCGACTGCCACTACAGGTCCAGTGGCACCTTCGGCTGGGTGGCGCCGGCCGGCGTCACCTCGATCAAGGTCGAGGTCGCCGGGGCGCCGGCGGGTCGGCTCGGGGCGACACCGGCCGGGGCGGCAAGGGCGCGGTCGTCGAGGCGACCTTGGCCATCCCCCAACCCATCGTCTTCGGCGACATCGGCTGCAGCGGGGACTCCGCTGCCCAGGAGCTCATCCCGGGGGTGTCGGCGGCAGCGCCGCCGGAGGGGTCGAAGCCGGGGCCGGGGCGGCGCCGGGACCTTCTTCGAGGCCGGTAGCGACGTGGCCCCCACCGCCATGACCCGCTTCTACGCCGGCGGCGGCGGTGGTGGTGGTGGGCGCGGCACTGGGTTCGGCGTCAACGCCGGCGGTGACGGCGGCGACGCCGGGGCCCGCGGAGACGTCAAGGGGGCGCTCGGGGAGTTCGGCGACAACGGCAATCCGGGAGGCGGAGCGCCTGGAGGCAGCGCGGTGCTCGGGAACGCGACGTGCAACGCGCCGATCAACGTGCAGGCCGGGCAGCCCGGGCAGAACGCGGTCGTCTCCGGCAGTGGTGGCGGCGGCGGTGGTGGCGGCGTCGAAGGCGGATGCGGTGGTGGGGCCGGTTCGCTCATCACCGGCGGACCAAACCGCCCGACGATCGGGTCCGGCGGCGGCGGGCAGCCCGGCGAGAGCCAGATCCAGAGCGGGGGAGGGGCGCTCAAGTCCATGACCCTCGAGGGGAAGAACCGCGAGGACGGCTACGTCGTCATCACCTACACCATGTCCTGACCGACCGCGTCAACGGTTGACCTCGTCACGCCAGGCCACCAGCTCGCGGACCTTGTCCAGGTCGTCGTAACGCTCACCCGACAGCCCGACCGTGAACAGTCGCGTGCCGACGTCGTAGAGCGACTGCGCGTTGCTGGAGTAGCTCTCGACCTGCTCGGCCATTCGGCCCGGTGTGGGTGCCACGCCGGCCGACCGGACGATGTCGGCCGGGTCGCGTCCGACACGGGCACACCACTCGTCGAGGACCTCGTGCTTGTGGGCGATGGTCTCGGCGTTGCCGAATGAGTGCCAGATGGTGGCGTGTTCGGCGACGATCCGCAGCGTCTTCCGCTCGCCGCCACCGCCGATGAGGATCGGGATCGCCCGCGTGGGAGCGGGGTTCAGGCGTATCCACCGGTCCTTGATGACGCCGAGGTCATGTTCCAATGAGTCGAGCCGCCCACCCGCGGTCCCGAACGAGTACCCGTACTCGTCGAAGTCCCGCTCGAACCAGCCCGACCCGATCCCGAGGATGAGGCGTCCCTCGCCGCTGCGCGACGAGATGTGGTCGACGGTCCGAGCCATGTCGGCGAGCAGGTTCGCGTTCCGATATGCCGAGCAGGTCACCAGGGCGCCGATCTCGACGCGCTCCGTGGCCTCCGCCCAGGCGGCCAGCATCGTCCACGCCTCGAAGTGCCGCCCGTCGCGATCGCCGTTAAGTGGGAAGAAGTGGTCCCAGTTGAAGAGGACGTCCACACCGATGTCCTCGAGCGTCGCGCACAACCGGCGGATGTCGGCGTAGTCGGCGTGCTGCGGCTGGATCTGGACGGCGATTCTCACGGGAACACCAGGCATACCAAGCATCCTCACGTACGCCGGTCAGCCGGCGCCCGTCGGGTCAGGCTTTGACGACGCTGTCCCGCGGGACCACGACGATGCCGCTCTCGGTGACGTGGAACCCGCGAGCCCGGTCGCGGTCGTGGTCGATCCCGATCTTGGCGTGCTCGTGGATCACCGTGTACTTGTCGATGATCGCCCGGCGGATAGTGGAGTAGCGGCCGATCTCGACCGCGTCGAGGATCACGCTGTCGACGATGGTCGCGTAGCTGTGCACCTTGACCCGCGGCGCGAGCACCGACCCGTGGACCTGGGCGCCGGAGATGACGCACCCCGGCGACACCGACGAGTTGAGCGCCTCGCCGACCCGGTCACCGTGACCGTGTACGAACTTGGCGGGCGGCAGGAAGCCGGTCGTCGTGTAGATCGGCCACTCGTAGTTGTAGAGGTTGAAGACCGGGTGGATCGAGATGAGGTCCATGTTGGCCTCGAAGTAGGCGTCGATGGTCCCGACGTCGCGCCAGTAGCCGCGGTCGCGCTCCGTGGCGCCGGGGACGTCGTTGTTCTTGAAGTCGTAGACGTAGCCCTCGTCCCGGTTCACGAAGGCCGGCACGATGTCGCCGCCCATGTCGTGCTTGGTGCCCTCGAGGTCGTGGTCCTTGGTCACCGCGTCGACGAGCACGTCGGCGTCGAACACGTAGTTGCCCATCGACGCGAGCACCTCGTCGGGGGCGTCCGGAAGACCCTTGGCGTTCTTGGGCTTCTCGAGGAACTGCCCGATCTTGCGGGAGTCGGAGTCGTCGACCTCGATGACGCCGAACTGGTCGGCGAGGGAGATCGGCTGCCGGATCGCGGCGACCGTCACGCCGGCGCCGGTCTCCTGGTGCTGCTCGACCATCTGCGAGAAGTCCATGCGGTAGACGTGGTCCGCCCCGACGACGACGACGATGTCGGGGTGCTCGTCGTGAATGAGGTTGAGGCTCTGGAAGATCGCGTCGGCACTGCCGAGGTACCACTCCTTGCCGACCCGCTGCTGCGCCGGGACCGGAGCCACGTAGTTCCCGAGCAGCGTCGACATCCGCCAGGTCGCGGTGATGTGCTTGTCGAGGCTGTGGGACTTGTACTGCGTGAGGACGACGACCTTGAGGTAGCCCGAGTTCACGACGTTGGAGAGCGCGAAGTCGATGAGCCGGTAGGGGCCGCCGAAGGGAACGGCCGGCTTGGCGCGGTCCGCGGTGAGCGGCATCAGCCGCTTTCCCTCCCCACCAGCCAGGACGATCGCCAACACCTTTGGATTCTGCGACCTTCGCGCCATGGCCCAACCCTAGGGGCGTGAGACCCGGGTCGCGAGGCCTCCCGCCGCCCTGTCTCCCTGAGTAGTGTCGCGAGCGTGCGCGTCGACATCCTCAGCAAGGAGTACCCGCCCGCGGTCTACGGAGGAGCCGGTGTGCACGTCGCCGAGCTCGTCCGCGCACTACGGGAGCGCGGCGACGTCGACGTCCAGGTGCGCTGCTTCGGGGCGCCGCGCGAGGAGCCCGGCACGACGGCGTACGCCGACCTGCCCGAGCTCGCGACCGCCAACGCGGCCCTGCAGACGCTGGGAGTCGACCTCGCCATCGCGGCCGACTGCGAGGGCGCGGACCTGGTGCACTCGCATACCTGGTACGCGAACTTCGGTGGTCACCTGGCGTCGATGCTCGGCGGTATGCCGCACGTCGTCACCGCGCACAGCCTCGAGCCGTTCCGGCCTTGGAAGGCCGAGCAGCTCGGCGGTGGCTACCGGATCTCGTCGTTCGCGGAGCGCGAGTCGTACGAGGGAGCGGCGGGGGTCATCGCCGTGAGCGCCGGTATGCGTGCCGACATCCTCAAGGCGTATCCCTCGCTGGACCCTGACCGAGTTGCGGTGGTGCACAACGGAATCGACTCGCAGCTGTGGCAGCGAAGCCCGGACGAGGACGTCGTCCGCAAGCACGGCATGGACCCCGACAAACCGTCGGTGATCTTCGTCGGCCGGATCACCCGGCAGAAGGGGCTGCCCTATCTGCTCCGCGCCGCGGCGTCGCTGCCGCCGGATGTGCAGCTCGTCCTCTGCGCGGGAGCGCCGGACACCAAGGAGATCATGGCCGAGGTCGAGGCGCTGATGAGCGACCTCAAGGCGAAGCGCGGTGACGGCGTCATCTGGATCCCGGAGATGCTCCCGCGCAACGAGGTCGTCGCGTTGCTGTCCGCCGCCACGGTCTTCGTGTGCCCGTCGGTCTACGAGCCGCTGGGCATCGTCAACCTCGAGGCGATGGCCTGCGAGCTGGCGGTCGTCGCGACGGCGACCGGCGGCATCCCCGAGGTCGTCGTCGACGGAGAGACCGGCTGGCTGGTCCCGATCGAGCAGGTCGACGACGGCACCGGCACCCCTGTCGACCCCGACGCGTTCGTCGCCGACCTCGCCGGCCGGCTCACCGAGGCGGTGTCCGACCAGCACCGCGCGCGGCACTTCGGCCTCGCCGGACGCACGCGTGCCGTCGACCACTTCTCGTGGGCGTCGATCGGCGACCAGACCATGGAGGTCTACCGCCAGGTCCTCGGCTAGGTCGCTCGCCCCGTATGCCGTCGGGCTCGGCTCCCAGCCAAGCGGCTCGACTCACGACATGACGTGAGCCGAGCCGCACGGCTCGCAGCCGAGCCCGGCGGGGGAGGGCGGGTCCCCGGGCGAGTTGAGGTCGATTGATCCGTCTCAGGGGCCGACTAGACCGGGCGCCAGCCGGCGAGCTCCATCACGGCGAGGTTCGTCGCCCCGGAGAGTGCCCGGTCGGCCACCGCCTGCAGCGAACGGAGCCCGACCTCACGTTGCCCGGACGAGTACACGTCGAGCGACGGGGTCGCCGCGAGCCGGAGACCCTCGTCGACGATGACCCCGACCCGCGCGGCCATGAGCATGAGGCGGAGTGCGCGTGGCGACGTGGCGGCCGGGACCCCCCACGTGCGCGACTCGAGCCGGCGTTCGGTCTGCTCACGGGGCTGCGCCGACCACGGCCGCCCGTCGATCGCCTCCAGCGAGGCCGAGCCGTCACGCACCGCCTCGGCCAGCTCGTGGTCCAGCTCCCGCAGTGCGAGGGCCTCCAACCGGTGCCGGGGGACCGGCTCGCTGTCGTAGGCGACCCACTCGACGGCCGTGCCCTCGTCGCCCTCGGGGCCGAACGAGGTCAGCGTCGGTACGAGCAGACCGCCCATGCCGGGCACGAAGACGCACTCGCCGGCCTCGGCTGCCGCGCCGGCCGCGTCGAGCGGGGTGCGGGGCATCCCGGTGAGGTCGCCGGGCCGGGGCAGGGCGACGAGCACGGCGGACTCACCGAAGTCGCGCCACAGCTCGAGGCGGCCCGCCGGCTCGCCCGCGAGGTCGTCCACGTCGGGGTGAGCACGGGCCACCGCGTCGTCCGGATCGAGCTCTCCCCGCACCGACACGGTCGCCCACAGCGCGAAGCGCACCGAGAGGGGCAGGGCCGGCATCGCGCCATTGTAGGAGGGGCCGGGGACCGTCCCGAGGGGACCACGCGGACCGTCTAGGGTCGTCTCCCATGAGCGACGTCCTCGCCTTCGCCGGTGTGAGCGTGGTTCGGGGAAGCACCACGCTGCTCGATGACATCACCTGGGAGGTGGAGGAGGGCGAGCGCTGGGTCGTGCTCGGGCCCAACGGTGCCGGGAAGACGACGCTGCTGCAGATCGCGGCGGCCCGGATCCATCCCACGCGGGGGGTCGCCGGCATCCTCGGCGAGGTTCTGGGCGCGGTCGACGTGTTCGAGCTGCGGCCGCGGATCGGGTTGTCCAGCGCGGCGATCGCCGAGCGGTTCCCCGCGGACGAGCTTGTCGGCAACGTCGTGGTGACGGCCTCCTACGCGATCCTCGGACGGTGGCGTGAGGAGTACGACGACGAGGACTACCGCCGAGCGATGGTCCTGCTGGAGGCCATGGGCGCGGCGCACCTCGCCGACCGCCGGTTCGGCACGCTGAGCGAGGGCGAGCGCAAGCGCGTCCAGATCGCCCGGGCCCTGATGAGCGACCCCGAGGTGATGCTCCTCGACGAGCCCGCCGCCGGCCTGGACCTCGGCGGGCGTGAGGACCTGGTCGCCCGCCTCGGCGTGCTCGCCGAGGACACGGAGGCACCGGCTCTCGTGCTCGTCACGCACCACGTCGAGGAGATTCCGCCCGGGTTCACCGACGTGCTGCTGCTGCGCGACGGTCGCATCGTCGCGGCCGGCCCCCTGGAGATCACGCTCACCGCGGAGAACCTCTCCGCGACATTCGGGCTGCCCCTCGTCGTCGAGCGGCACGGCCGGCGGTGGAGCGCACGCGCGGCCGAACCCGTCGCCGGCTGACGCCGACACGCAGCACACTCGTCATGCGGCGGAACTAGGCTGAGGTTCTGAGCGTCGTACCGGTAAGGACATCGGGCCGTCCCGCGACGACGTCCGGGGACTCTGGGGAGGAGGCCGTCGTGTTCGAGGACTACGGCTGGCTGGCGTGGATCGGGGTCGCGATCGCGCTCGGAGCCATCGAGGCCGCCACCGTCGACTTCGTCTTCGCGATGCTGGCCGGCGGGGCGCTCGGCGGCTCCGTGGCGGCGGCGCTCGGCGCGCCGTTCCCGGTCCAGGTGATCGTCGCCGTCGTGGTCGCCGGCATCCTGCTCGGGGTGGCGCGTCCGTGGGCCAAGAGCCGGTTCGGGGCCAGACCGGAGGGCATCACGATGGGCATCGCGAGCTACATCGGCCGCTCAGCGGTCGTGCTCGAGACCGTCACCGAGCACGGCGGGCGGGTGAAGGTCGGCGGTGAGACGTGGTCGGCCTCGACGAGCGACCCCGAACCTCACGAGCCCGGCGAGGAGGTCCGCGTCGTGCGGATCGACGGCGCCACGGCGGTCGTCACTCGGGTACCCACGATCGGTGCGTCGGACGCGCCGTGAGCAGGGAGCCGAACCGGCGCCTGCGACGTCGAACCGAGACGTCACACCACAGCATCCATCCCGGACCGGTCCGGCCCGGGAGCCAACGAAAGTAGGGAGATCCCATGGACGGCAGCGTCGTCACTCTCGTCGTCGTCGCACTGCTCATCATCTTCGCGATCGTCGTCGCGGTCCGGACCGTTCGGATCGTCCCGCAGCAGACCGCGCAGATCGTCGAGCGACTGGGAAGCTACAGCCGGACCCTCGACGACGGCATGCACTTCCTCGTCCCGTTCGTCGACAAGGTGCGCGCCAACATCGACCTGCGCGAGCAGGTCGTGACGTTCCCGCCTCAGCCGGTGATCACCTCCGACAACCTCGTCGTCAGCATCGACACGGTCATCTACTACACCGTGACCGAGGCGAAGTCGGCCGTGTACGAGATCGCCAACTTCATCCAGGGCATCGAGCAGCTGACCGTCACCACGCTGCGTAACGTCATCGGCTCGCTCGACCTCGAGCAGACGCTGACCTCCCGCGACCAGATCAACGCTCAGCTGCGCGGGGTCCTCGACCAGGAGACCGGCCGCTGGGGTATCCGCGTCAACCGCGTGGAGCTCAAGGCGATCGACCCGCCGCACTCGATCCAGGACTCCATGGAGAAGCAGATGCGGGCCGAGCGGGACCGGCGCGCCGCCATCCTCAACGCTGAGGGCGTCAAGCAGTCCGCGATCCTCTCCGCCGAAGGTGAGAAGCAGTCCCAGATCCTGCGCGCCGAGGGTTCGGCGCAGGCCCGCATCCTCGAGGCGCAGGGCCAGGCCCGGGCCATCCAGCAGGTGTTCGGCGCCATCCACCGCGGCAAACCCACCCAGCGGCTGCTGGCGTACCAGTACCTCCAGGTCCTGCCCCAGCTCGCTCGCGGCGACTCCAACAAGATGTGGATCATCCCGTCCGAGGTCACCGACGCGCTCCGCGGCATCAGCGGTGCCCTCGGCGGCAACCAGCCTGGCATCGACGACGAGGACGACGCCTGGGTCGATCCCGGCCCGGAGGACGACGCCTTCGCGGACACGTCGCTGCAGGACCCCGCGCAGGCGCTCGCCGAGGCTCGGGGACAGGCGGGGCAGGCCAGCGCTGAGGCCACCGAGGGCGCCTCTCCGGCCTCCCGGCGCTACACCGCGCCCGCCCCCCGCGTCTGGACGACACCGTCGCCCAGCGCTCAAGCGCCGGCTGAGACGGAGGCCCCCTCCGCCGAGGCGGTCCCGCCGGTCGAGCCGGTCGAGCCGGTCCCGCCGGTCCCGCCGGTCGAGGCGGTCCCGCCGGAGGGTCAGCCACCTCGCTGACCTGCCGCATACCAAAGCAGGAGACACCCGGTCACCCCCTCTAGGGTGACCGGGTGTCCGTGCTCGAGGTCGCCGCGATCATCGCAGCGGGGTTCGCGGCCGGGACCATCAACACCATCGTGGGGTCGGGCTCGCTGATCACCTTCCCGACGCTGCTCGTGCTCGGCTACCCGCCGCTGACGGCCAACGTCAGCAACAACATCGGCCTGGTCCCGGGCGCGGTGAGCGGCAGCTACGGCTACCGCCACGAGCTCGCGGGACGGTCGCGGACCCTGGCGCGTCTGGTTCCGCTGTCGTTCCTCGGCTCTCTGGCGGGCGCCGCGTTGCTTCTCGTCCTCCCGCCCGAGGCGTTCCAGGCGATCGTGCCCGTCCTCATCGTCATCGCGCTGGTGCTCGTCCTGGTCGGACCCTCGCTGCAGCGCCGCGCCGTCGAGCGGCACGACGGGGCAGCGCAGCCGGGCTGGCACCGATGGGCGTTGGGCATCGGGATCTTCGTCGCCGGCATCTACGGCGGCTACTTCGGTGCGGCCCAGGGCGTCCTCCTCATGGGGATCTTCAGCGCCCTCAGCTCCGAACCGCTCCAGCGCCTGAACGCCTACAAGAACGTCCTCAGCGGCGTGGTCAACTCGGTGGCGGCGGTGACCTTCGTGCTCTTCGCCCGTGACTCGATCGACTGGTGGGTGGTCCTGTTCATCGCGCTGGGCTCGTTCATCGGCGGCGTGGTCGGAGCCCGCATCGGCCGGCGGATCCCGCCGGCCGCGCTGCGCGGGCTGATCGTCGTCATCGGGGTGCTGGCCATCGTCAAGCTGGTGTTCTTCCCCTGATGCCGGTCCGCGTCACCGCCTCGGACGTCCGCCGCGCCCGCGAGCTCGGCGGGTCGACGACGGTCGGTATGCCCGAACCGCACCTCGCGCTGCTCACCGACTACGTCGGGCTCACCGACGTGGCCCTCCGGCGCCGTTCGGAACCGGAGCGCGGGCTCTACATCGCCGAGTCGGAGAAGGTCATCCGCCGGGCCCTGGCCGTCGGTCACCAGGCCCGGTCGTACCTCATGGCCGAGCGCTGGCTGGCCGACCTCGCCGACGTCGTGGCCGACGCCGAGCGGGACGGCGTGCCCGTGTTCGTCGGCGAGTACGACGTCATGGAGGAGCTGACCGGGTTCCACCTCCACCGTGGCGCCCTGGCCTCGATGCAGCGGCCGGTGCTGCCGAGGGTGGCGTCGGTCGTCGCCGGCGCGCGCCGGGTGCTGGTCCTCGAGGACATCGTCGACCACACCAACGTGGGGGCGGCGTTCCGCAGCGGCGCCGCCCTGGGGATCGACGCGATCCTCGTGACGCCCCGGTGCGCGGACCCGTTGTACCGGCGGGCCATCCGCGTCTCCATGGGCACCGTCTTCCAGGTGCCGTGGACGCGCGTCGAGCCGTGGCCGAGCGGGATCGCGGAGCTGCGCGACATCGGGTTCGTGGTCGCGGCGCTCGCCCTTGCGGAGGACGCGGTGACGCTCGACGCCCTCGCCGACGAGCCGCCGGAGCGGCTCGCCCTCGTGCTGGGGACCGAGGGTGACGGGCTGACGCGGCGCACCATCGGCGCCGCCGACCTGACGGTCCGGATCCCGATGGCGGGCGGGGTGGACTCGCTCAACGTGGCTGCGGCCGCGGCCGTGGCGATGTGGGCTCTGCGGGTCTGACGCTCTCCTGAGGAATCAGGCCGGAGTGACCCCGGGCGCCGCGTCCGCCGGCGCTGACCCGGCACCCGTCGGCCCGGCCGCGGCGTCGGCGGTCGGCGCGGCGAAGCTCGGTTTCACGAAGAAGAGCGCCGCCACCACTCCGAGAAGGAGGATCGCCGAGGGCAGCAGGATGGCCTCGGACATCGCCGAGGCGAACCCGGACGCGACCTGGGGCGGCAGACCCGACCCACCGGTGCCGCCAGCCGCCGCGCCCGCGCCGGACCCGGCCGTCGGTCCGAGGTTGGCGAGCAGCCGCGCCTCGATGACGGCGGCGATCGCGGCGCTGCCGAGCACGGCACCGATCTGTCGGGTCGTGTTGTAGATCCCGGCGCCCGCACCGGCCGACCGCATGGGGAGGTTGCGGGTCGCCGTGGCGGCGAGCGGCGCCCACATGCCGGCGTTGGCCACGCCGAGCAGCGCCATCGGCAGTAGCAGCTGCCAGAACGCGACGCTTGGAGCCATGAGCCGGCTCACCCAGAACAGGGAGATCGAGCAGAGCAGCATGCCGCTGGCCGTGAGGTAGCGCGGGTGGACCGTGTCGACGAACCGGCCGACCACCGGCGCCAGCGCCCCCGAGAACAGGGCCACCGGCACGAGCAGCAGCGCCGACTTCGTGGGTGAGTACCCGAGCACCGCCTGGGTGAACAACATGAACGGGAACCCCATCGCGATGATGGCGAACCCGACGGTGGTGATCGCCGCGTTGGACAGCGAGAAGTTGCGGTCCCGGAACAATGACAGCGGCACCAGCGGCTCCGTCCGCACGTGGCTCTGCCACCACACGAAGACTCCCAGCACGACCAGCCCCACGCCGATGAGCAGCGGCACCGAGAGGAACCCGGTGATCGTTCCCCAGTCGTAGGTCTCACCCTCCTGGATGCCGAAGACGAGACAGAACATCCCGACCGAGGACAGGGCCACGCCGATCAGGTCGAAGGAGTGGCTGTGGGTCTCCAGCCGGGGGACCAGCCGCCACGCCAGTACCAGGCCGACGAGGCCGACGGGCACGTTGATGAAGAAGATCCACTCCCAGCCGGGCCCGTCGACGAGCAGGCCACCCACCAGCGGGCCGACGAGCGTGGCGACGCCCGCCGTCGCGCCCCAGAGCGACATGGCCTGCCCGCGCTGGCCGGCCGGGAACGTGCGGGTGATGACGGCCATCGTCTGTGGGGTCATCAGTGATGCGCCGAGGCCCTGGACCACTCGCGCGACCACCAGGAGGGTGATCGACCCGGTCAGCCCACACCACAGGGACGCGGCCGTGAACAGCGCGAGCCCGACGAGGTAGACGTACTTCGGCCCGAACCGGTCACCGAGCCGACCTGTGACCAGAAGCGGTACGGCATACGCGAGGAGGTAGGCGCTGGTGACCCAGATGACGGAGTTCACGTCGGCGTTCAGGTCGCGGATGATCGCGGGCGTCGCGATGGACACGATCGTCGAGTCGACGAGGATCATGAAGAACCCGAGGACCAGCGCCCACAGGGCCGGCCACGGTCCGCGGTCGCGGACCTCCGCGTGCCGTCCGGCGCGGGTCGGATCGGAGGCGTCCGCGGTCTGCCGTTCGTCGATGGCCATGCGTGAAGAACCCCTTGGTGACGGTGTCGATTCCCCCTCATCATCGGCCCGTGACGCCTCATCGCACAGTCCGTTTGTCACCGACCGGGGCGTGTTCGCCTCAGGCTCACCTCGCCTGGGGCCGCGATCCGATCAGTCGACGGTCACATCCCGACCAGCGTGGCCATCAGCCGCTGGAGCTCGGCCGCCGGGTCGTCGCAGAGGCCGCCGTGCCGCGGGCTGGGCTGCACGATGGTCGACCGGGGCGCGGTCAGCCAGCCGAACCGCCGTCCCAGCCCTTCGAGGTGGGGCAGTCCCCGCCCGTCGTCCCCGCGGCATACGGCCTGGACCGTGCCGAGCAGGTCCTCGACGGTGGCGAGGTCGAGGTCGGGGGCCAGCGCGCGCAGCCGGTCCTCGTCGACGTGGTGGGCCGACTCCAGGAAGTCGACGCTCTGCGCATACAGGACGACTCCGACGTTGACGAACTCCCCGCGCTCGACCCGGGGAACGCAGCGGAGGGTCACGTACTGGTACCCGATCACGAGGCCACCGCCGGGAGCCAGCCGTCGGGGTTGGCCAGGCGGGCGAGGAGCATCTCGAGGTATGCGGACCGGACCGCCGTCGCGTCCGGAAGCCACGGCGTCGTCTCCAGCCAGTCGTCGGGAACGAGCTCGACGACGGACGCCAGCACGGCGGGCGTGAGTGTCGCGGCGAGCTCGTCGTGACTCGTGGCGGGGTTGCCGGCGACCTCACGCAGCACGTGGGTGGAGACGTCGAACCGCTGCCCGGCGAAGCGCACCGGGTCCGGCGCCCGGCTCGGCCAGCCGTGGTGGAAGTAGAGGGCGGCGCCGTGGTCGATCGCCCAGGTCCGTCGGTGCCACAGCAGCAGGTTCGGGTTGTTCCACGTGCGGTCGACGTTCGCCGTGAGCGCGTCCAGCCAGACGATGCGGGCGGCGACGTCCTCCGGGGGTGGCACCGAGCCGTCGTACCCGAACGAGCCGGGCAGGAAGTCGACGCCGAGGTTCAGCCCGATGCTGGCGTTGAGCAGGTCCTGGACCTCCTCGTCGGCCTCGTACTTGGCGATCTGCGGGTCCAGGGTGACCAGCGCCAGCCGCGGGACGGGGATGGCGAGCAGCCGGGCGATCTCGGTCACGAGGATCTCGGCGACGAGGACCTTGACCCCCTGGCCGGCGCCGCGGAACTTCAGGACGTAGATGCCGTCGTCGTCGGCCTCGACGAGGCCCGGCAGGGAGCCGCCCTCGCGCAGCGGCGTGACGTAGCGGGTCGCCGTGACGCGCTCGAGAGCGGAGACGGCGTTCACGGGGGAAACCCTAGTGAACCCGCTCGGTCACGAGGCGGTCCGCCGGACGCGGCCAGAACCGCGCGACGACGACCGCTATGGCGAGGTACCAGAGTGACGCGGCGGCGAGCACCGCGATGGACCGGCCGTCGGGCGGCAGCACGAGTGCGGCGATCACCGTCGCGATGACCAACGCCACGTTGAGGAGCACGTCGTAGATCGAGAACACCCGACCGAGGAAGACGTCGCCGACGATTCGCTGCAGGGTGGTGTCGACGCAGATCTTGATCCCTTGCGTCGTGAGGCCGAGGCCGAAGGCCGAGACCGCGATCGCCCAGTGGGTGAACAACGAGACCGGGAAGACCTGCATGACCGACCCGAGCAGCGCGAGCGCGGTGATATAGCGCCGCAACCCGAACCGGTGCGTCATCGTCGGCGTGATGACGGCCGCGGCGCCGAAGCCCAGGCCGGACGCCGCCACGGCGATCCCGGCTCCCGCCAGCCCCCCGGCCGGGCTGCCGGGTTGCACGTTGTTCCGCGAGATGAGGACCAGGCCGACGATCATCAGACCGTAGGGCAGCCGGGCGGCCGCGACGATGGTCAGCGCGAGCCGTCCGAGCCGCGGCAGGTGCCGCGCGGCGTCGGCGAGCCCCTTGACGACGTTGCCGAGGGCGGCCCGGACGTCGGCCCCGACCTGCTCGAGGTCCGGACCCAGGAACGGCAGCAGGTAGGCGACGCCGGACGACAGGAGGTACAGCACCGACGCCGTGGCGATCACCACGGGGTCGGAGTCGGTCATGGCGTGCAGCGCGCCTCCGGCGCCGAGACCGCTCAGGTAGGCGATCGAGCCGCAGGTGGGCACGACCGAGTTGGCGGTGACCAGCAGGTCGCGGTCCACGACGTGCGGGAGGGAGGCGGACAGGCCGGCCAGCAGGAAGCGGTTGACGGAGAACGCGGCCAGGACCAGCACGAAGAACGGCAGCCCGACGTTGTCGTGCGCGACCAGGATGGCCACGAGCACGAGCAGAACGGCGCGGATGAGATTGCTCACCATGAGGATCAACCGCCGCGACCACCGGTCGAGGAAGACGCCGACGAACGGTCCGAGGACGGAGAACGGGAGCAGGATCGTGGCGAACCCGGCCGCGATCGCCCCGGCGTTCGGTGCCCGCTCGGGGGAGAAGAGCACCGACGAGACGAGGGCCACCTGGAAGACGCCGTCCGAGAACTGGGACAGCAGTCTCACCGAGAAGAGGCGCCGGAACCCGCCGTAGCGCAACAGCGTGCGCAGGTCCCGGAAGAACGTCACTCGCGCAGGATAGGTGAGCACCGTCGCACGAACCTGCGCGTTGTGGGGACTGCTGACCGATCACACCATCTGGCTGGGGCTTTGTCCCGAACTCCACCTCATGAAGACGATCAGCGCCGGGACGAGAGCGCCCGACTTCCACCTCACGGACCAGGACGGCAAGGTCCAGGAGCTGAGCCAGCTGCTGCTGCGCGGACCGGTCGTCCTGTTCTTCTTCCCGGCCGCCGGGTCCGGCGGCTGCACCCGGGAGGCGGTCCACTTCCGGGACCTCGCGGCCCGCTTCGCGCAGGCCGGCGCCCATCGGGTCGGGATCTCGATGGACGACACGGTCACCATCGAGACCTTCGCCGAGAACGAGCTCCTGGACTTTCCGCTGCTGGCCGATGTCGACGGCTCGGTGGCCGAGGCGTACGGCGTCCGACGCCGGTTGATCACCCCCGTGAAGCGCGCGACGTTCGTCATCGACGAGGACCAGAGGATCGCCGAGGTGGTCCAGTCCGAGACGAGCATGCACGTCCACGCCGACCGTGCCTTGCAGGCGTTGGCCCGGCTCGCGTGACGGCGCAGGCCCGCGTTACGGTGCGAGTATGCCTGCGGACACCTATGACCCCTATGCCGCACTGCCGTCGGTAGCCACCTTCACCCTCACGTCCTCGGACGTCGCCGAGGGTGAGAAGCTGGCCAACGACCAGGTCAGCGACATCCTGGGCGCCGGCGGCAGGGACGTCTCTCCCCAGCTGTCGTGGTCCGGGTTCCCCGAGGGGACGAAGAGCTTCGCCGTGACCGTCTACGACCCCGACGCGCCGACCGCCTCGGGCTACTGGCACTGGGCGGTCGCGAACGTCCCGGTGACGACGACCTCTCTCGAGACCGGCGTCGGTGACGAGGCCGGATCGGGTCTCCCCGAGGGAGCCGTGCAACTGCGGAACGACTCGGGCAACCGGCAGTTCATCGGTGCGGGGCCGCCCGAGGGCCATGGCCCGCACCGGTACTTCTTCGTCGTCCACGCCGTGGACGTCGAGGAGCTCGACGTAGCGGATGCGGCTCCGGCGGTGCTGGGGTTCAACCTCTTCTTCCACACGTTGGGCCGCGCCCGGCTCGTCGCCTGGTACGAGCGCTGACCTAGCCGCCCGAGACCAGCGCCGCCGCCTGGCGGGCGATCTCGAGCTCCTCGTTCGTCGGGACCACCAGCACCTTGACCGCGCTGGCGTCGGTCGAGATGCGGCGCTCACCGCCGCCGGGTGCGAGGTTCGCCTCGTCGTCGAGCTCGACCCCGAGGAGGCCCAGACCGCGACACACGGCCGCTCGCAGGCGGGGCGCGTGCTCGCCGATTCCCGCCGTGAAGACGACCGCGTCGAGCCGGCCGAGCGCGACCGCATACGCGCCGACGTACTTGCGCAGCCGGTAGGCGGCGACATCGAAGGCGAGCTTCCCGTCGGGGTCGTTGGCGGCGACGAGCTCGTCCACCTCGCGGAAGTCGTTGGTACCGCTCAGACCCTTGAGTCCGCTGGCCCGGTTGAGCGCGGCGTCGACGTCGTCAGCCGTCATCCCGGCGCGCACCATGAACGAGAACAGGCCCGGGTCGATGTCGCCCGAGCGGGTCCCCATCACCAGGCCCTCGAGAGGTGTGAGGCCCATGGACGTGTCCATGCTGCGGCCACCGGAGATCGCCGCGGCACTCGCGCCGTTCCCGAGGTGGAGGACCACGAGGTCGACGTCCTCGACGCGCTGGCCGAGCAGGAGCGCGGAGCGGCGGGTCACGTACGCGAACGACGTCCCGTGGAACCCGTAGCGGCGCACGCGGTGCTCCTCGCGCCAGGACCTCGGCACCGCGTAGGTGTACGAGTGTGCCGGCAGCGCGTGGTGGAACGCGGTGTCGAAAACGGCGACCTGCGGCACGTCGGGGAACCGCTCGCGCGACACCTTGATCCCCTCGACGTTGGCCGGGTTGTGCAGCGGCGCAAGGGGTTCCAGCTCCTCGATCGCCGCGATGACCTCGTTCGTGACCACGACCGGGTCGCTGAACCGGTCGCCGCCGTGGACGACCCGATGACCGACCGCGACCAGGCCCACCTCGTCGAACGACGGGCCGCGGTCGCGGAACGCGTCGGCGACGACGGCCAGCGCCTCGCGGTGCGTCGCGATGGGTCCCTCGACGGTATGCGTGTCGCCGCCACTCTCGTGCTTCGCCGTTGACCCGCGTTCGCCGATGCGCTCGACACTGCCCTTGGCCAGGGCGGTCTCGGTCGCGGCGTCGACGAGCTGGTACTTCAGCGAGGAGGATCCGGCGTTGACCACGAGGACCGGCTGCGCCTCCCTGCCGTCGGTCACGAGGTCCCTTCCGCCTGGATCGCCGTGATGGCCACCGCGAAGACGATGTCCGGCACGAGGGCGCCGCGAGAGAGGTCGTTCACCGGTCTCCGCAGCCCCTGGAGGACCGGTCCGACCGCGATCGCGCCGGCGCTGCGCTGGACCGCCTTGTACGTGTTGTTCCCGGCGTTGAGATCGGGGAACACCAGGACCGTCGCGCGACCGGCGACGGGAGAGTCCTTGAGCTTGGCGGCCGCGACGGCCATGTCGACGGCGGCGTCGTACTGGATCGGTCCCTCGACCTCGAGGTGAGGCGCGCGAGTCCGGACGAGCTCGGTCGCGGCGCGGACCTTGTCGACGTCGGCGCCGCCGCTCGAGCCTCCGGTCGCGTACGACAGCATGGCCACCCGCGGCTCGATCCCGAACTGGGCCGCGGTGGCCGCCGACGACACGGCGATGTCGGCGAGCTGCTCCGCGGTGGGGTCGGGGTTCACCGCGCAGTCGCCGTACACCAGGACGCGGTCGGGCAGGCACATGAGGAACACCGACGAGACGATGTTGACGCCGGGCGCCGTCTTGACCACTTCGAGGGCCGGCCGGATCGTGTGGGCCGTCGTGTGGATCGCGCCCGACACCATGCCGTCGGCCAACCCGTCGACAACCATCATCGTCCCGAAGTAGCTGGGGTCGGCGACGATGTCCCACGCCCGCTCGGGAGTGACCCCCTTGTGCGCCCGCAACGCCGCATACTCGTTGGCGAACCGCGACCGCAGCGGTTCGTCGTGGGGGTCGACGAGCTCGGCCCCGGTGATGTCGAGCCCGAGCTGCGAGGCCTTGGCCGTGATGCCGGACGGACTGCCGAGCAGGGTCAGCCGGACGACGCCGCGCTGGAGCAGCTGGTCGGCCGCTTTGAGGATGCGCGGCTCCTCGCCCTCCGGCAGGACGATGTGCTTGCTCGCGGCGCGCGCCCGGTCGATCAGCTGGTACTCGAACATCAGTGGGGTCACGACACTGGTCGGGCTGACGTCGAGGTGGTCGAGGAGTGTGGACCCGTCGACGTGCTCCTCGAAGAGTCGCAGGGCGGTCTCGATCTTGCGAGCCGACGAACGGGTGACGCGCGGTGCGACGGCGTAGAGGTCCGCGGCCGTGCGCATCGTTCCGGCGGTCGTGGTGATGACCGGGACGTGCACCTCGAGGCCAGAGATGAGCCGCTCGATCGAGTTCGGCAGCTCCAGCCCACCATTGAGGACGATGCCCGCGGGGGACGGGAAGGTCTTGGCCGGGTAGGCCAGGAGCAGGGCCAGCAGCACGTCGGCGCGGTCGGCGGGCGAGATGACGACGCAGCCCTCGAACAGCCGGTCGAGCACGTTCGGCATGGTCATGGCGGCGACGATCAGCCCGGACGACTCACGGTCGAGGAGTGCGTCGTCGCCGTGAACCAGGGTGCCGCGGGCGGCGGCCAGGAGCTCGCGGACGGTGGGCGAGTCGAGGACGGGGTCGCTGGGGATCGCGTAAGCCGGTGCGCCACCGGCCACGCCCTGCAGGGCGGCCGTGGTGGCCAGAACATGCTCTCTCGCAACCCGGTTCGCGATGACGGCCAGCACCGACGCGTGGCGGTGACGAGCGTCGTCCACGGCGATGTCGGCGGCGACCCGAACCTGCTCGGGCGACTTGTCCTGGCCTGACACGACGAGAACCATCGGGCTGTTGAGGTTCGCCGCCACGCGCGCGTTGAACGTGAACTCGGTCGGCGAGGCGATGTCGGTGTAGTCGGAGCCGACGACAAGGACGGCGTCGAACCGGTTGGCCACTGCGTGGTAGCGGTCCACGATGGTCGACATAGCGCCGTCGGGGTCGTGGTGGACGTCGTCGTAGAAGACGCCGGCCGCCTCTCGAGCGGTCAGCGGCGCGGGGGAGTCACCGGTCGGTTCGAGCCGCGAGACGAGCAGGTCGAGGACGTGGTCCTCGTCGGCGTTCGCGGTGCGCACGACCGGACGGAACACGCCCACCCGGCCGACCCGTCGGCTCAGCTGGTCGAGGATCCCGACGGCGACAGCCGACTTTCCCGACTGTCCCTCGGACGACGCGAGGTAGACGCTGATCGCCATGGCTCAGCCGCGCCACGTCCAGCTGCGTACCTCGGGCATGTCCTCGAGGTGCTCCCGGATGTAGGTCTCGTGCTTGGCCAGCATCTCGTTGCAGTAGGCCGTCAGCTCGTGCCACCGCGGCGGCCGTTTGAGGCTGCGGCGGAGCGCCTCGCTGGCCAGGTGGTAGCGGGAGACCCGGTTGAGCACGACCATGTCGAACGGCGTCGTCGTCGTGCCCTGCTCGCTGAACCCACGTACGTGGAAGCGCCCGGGGTTGCTGCGGCCGTGGACCAGCTGGTGCACCGCGCGGGGGTAGCCGTGGAAGGCGAAGATCACCGGCCGGTCCGCCGTGAACAGGTCGTCGAAGACCGAGTCGACGTAGCCGTGCGGGTGGTCGTCCTCGGGGAGCAGCGCCATGAGGTCGACGACGTTGACGAAGCGGACCTTGAGCTCCGGAGTCCACTCGCGCAGCAGCTCCGTGGCCGCCAGCGCCTCCTGGGTCGGCACGTCGCCCGAGCACGCGATGACGAGGTCGGGATCCTCCCGGGGTCCGACGTTGGAGGCCCACTCCCAGATGTCCGCGCCCTGGGCGCAGAGCTCGTCGGCCTCGTCCATCGACAGGTACTGCAGGTGTGGCTGCTTGTCGAGGACGATGAGGTTGACGTGGTCCTTGCTGCGCAGGCAGTGGTCCATGATCGACAGCCCGCTGTTGGCGTCCGGCGGCAGCCACACCCGGACGACGCCCGGCGCGAGCGACAGCAGCGAGTCGATGAGGCCGGGGCCCTGGTGGGAGAACCCGTTGTGGTCGTTCCGCCAGCAGGTGCTGGTCAGCAGGATGTTGAGGGACGACACCGGTTCGCGCCAGGGCAGCTCCTGGGCGTGCTGGAGCCACTTGACGTGCTGGATGGTCATCGAGGCCGAGACCATGGCGAACGCCTCGTACGTCGCGAAGACGCCGTGGCGGCCGCTCAGGAGGTACCCCTCGAGCCAGCCCGAGCAGAGGTGTTCGGAGAGCACCTCCATGACGCGGCCGTCGGCGGAGATCTTCTGGTCGGTGGGCAGCAGCGGCGCCTGGAAGCAGCGGTCGGTCGTCTCGAAGACGGCTTGGAGGCGGTTGCTCGCCGTCTCGTCGGGACAGAAGAGCCGGAACGTCCCGCCGCCGTCCGGGGTGGTGTCCGCCGCATACACGTCGCGCATGAGCTCGCCCAGGGGGCGCGTGCTCTCATGGGTGGTGACGCCGCGCTCGACGTCGAGCGCGTAGGTGTGGAGGTCCTTGATGGGCAGGTCCCTCAGGAGCCGGCCGCCGTTGGCGAACGGTGTGGCCGACATCCGCTTGTCGCCCTTCGGAGCCAGGGCGCGCAGCTCCTCGACGAACCGGCCGCTCTCGTCGAACAGCTCCTCGGGCCGGTACTTCTGGAGCCACTCCTGGAGGATCTGCAAGTGGGCCGGGTTGCCCTTGATGCCGGAGAGCGGGACCTGGTGACTGAGGTTGGTGTCCTCGACCTGGACGCCGTCGACCTCGTGTGGGCCCGTCCAGCCCTTGGGGGTGCGCAGCACGATCGCCGGCCAGGAATGCCGAACCTGCTTGCTGGACTCCCCGCTGCGCGTTGCGCCGCGGAGCGCCAGGATCTGCTCGTGGCTGCGGGCGAGCGCCGCGTAGAGGTCACGGAAGACCTGCTCCGGGTCGCTCCCCGCGACGACCACTGGGTCCCAGCCCTGGCTGCGCAGGTACGCGACCGCGTCCTCGTCCGACGTCCGGCCGAACACCGTCGGACCGGCGATCTTGTAGCCGTTGAGGTGGAGGATCGGCAGGACCGCGCCGTCCCGGCGGGGATTGAGGAAGTACGGGAGCTTCCACGACCCGGACAGCGGGCCGGTCTCGGCCTCCCCGTCGCCCACGACGCAGGCGACGAAGAGGTCTGGGTGGTCCATCGCCGCCCCGCCGGCGTGCGCCAATGCATACCCGAGCTCGCCGCCCTCGTGGATGCTGCCGGGGGTCTGGACGCTGACGTGGCTGGGCACGCCGCCGGGCGAGGAGAACTGACGGAACAGGGTGAGCACGCCGGCGGCGTCCTCGGTGACGTGCGGGTAGACCTCGGCGTAGGTGCCCTCGAGGTATGCGGCGGCCACCAGTGCGGGCCCGCCATGTCCCGGGCCGGTGACGTAGAGCCAGTCGGAGCCGGTGCGGCCGATGAGCCGGTTGAGAAGGACGTAGATCATCGACAGGCCGGGGCTGGTGCCCCAGTGGCCGAGCAGCCTCGGCTTGATGTGCTCCATCGCGAGCGGTTCGCGCAGGAGGGCGTCTCCCTGCAGGTAGATCTGGCCGACCGTGAGGTAGTTCAGCGCGTCCCACCAGCGCAGGTCGAGCCTCAGGTCGTCATGCTCGTAGTCGGCGACGTTCTCGGGCATGGAGGCGGTGCTGGACATGACGATCTCCCTGATGTCGCGACGACGCGGCCGGCGTTCTCGATCCTGCCACGGTGTTCGTGGCCGCTCACAGGGCGGAGTCAGAGGTCGGACGGGTCCGCGAGCGGCGCGTTCTCCGCGGTGTTGCGGATGAGCAGCCAGGAGACGATGCCCCCGGCGACGAGCATCCCCACGCAGATCCACATCGCCGTCCGGTAGGCCTCGGAGAAGACGGCGGCGTCGCGGTAGGCGTTGCCACTCAAGCCGACCAGGGCCGGCAGGGCGGCGACGGCGAGGAGGGTGCCGGCCCGGGCGACGGCGTTGTTGACGCCGCTCGCCGCGCCGGCGTATCGGTCGGGGGCGGCGGCCAGGACGGTGGCCGTGAGCGGAGCGACGAGCAGGCAGAGGCCCAGCCCGAAGACGACGACGCCGGGCAGGATGCCGAGAAGGTAGGAGGTGCCCGCGCCGACCGCGGTCAGGAGGGCGACCCCGACCGCGCAGACGACCGGGCCGACGGTCATCGGCAGCCGTGGACCGATCCGGGCGCCGAGCTCCCCACCCTGGGCCGCGAGGAAGAGCATGAGCAGAGTCATCGGCAGGGTGGCCAGGCCGGCGATGAGCGGCCCGTACCCGAGCACCGTCTGAAGCTGGAGCGTCAGGAAGAACAGCACGGCTCCGAGGGCGCCGTAGACGATGAGGGTCATGAGGTTGGCGCCGGTGAACTGCCGGTTGGTGAACAGCGACGGCTGGACCATGGGGTTCTTCGCCCGTCGCTCGACGACGACGAAGCCGAGGCCGATGGCGAGACCGACGAGAACGAAGGCGACGGTCCACATCGGGCCGAGGCTGCCGTACTCGATGAGGGCATACGTCACCAGGGCCAGCGACGCGGTGGCGAGGACCGCCCCCAGCACGTCGAAGCTGTCGCCGGCCTCCTCGTCACGGGTCTCGGGAACCGTCCGTAGCGCGAGCACGACAGTCACCGCGGCCAGCGGGATGTTGAGGAAGAACGCCCAGCGCCAGCTGGCGTACTGGACCAGCCAGCCGCCGACGAAGGGGCCGATGGCGGCCGCGATGCCGCCGAGCCCGGACCACGACCCGATGGCCTTGGCGCGGTCCTCGTGCCGGATCGTCGCCTCGATCATCGACAGGCTGCCGGGCGTCAGCAGCGCGCCCGCGGCGCCCTGGAGGACGCGGGCGAGGATGAGCTGGCCGGGGTTCTGGGCGAACCCGCAGAATGCCGACGTCACGGCGAACCCGATGACGCCGATGACGAAGATCTTCCGCCGGCCGTATCGGTCGCCGAGGCTGCCGCCGAGGAGGATCAGGGACGCGAGGGAGAGGAGGTAGCCGTTGCTGACCCACTGCAGGTCGGAGAGGCTGGCGTTGAGGTCCTCACCGATCCGGACCAGGGCGACATTGACGACCGTGCCGTCGAGCATGGCCATGCCGGAGCCGAGGACTGCGGCCGCGACGATGCCCCGGCCGGTCTTCGAGGAGAGCTCGACCGCCGTCACTCGGGCAGTCTGACACCAGGGTCGGACGCGCGCCGTGACCGGTAGCGTCCCGGGGATGGGCGAGACTCCCGCGTTCGGTCCGGGTCGGCTGCGGCAGAACACGATCTACCGCGCGGGCGCACTAGGGCGACGTCCGCGCGTACCGACCGACCCGACCGGCCTGGAACACGCGGCGCGCCGTGCCATGTCCGGCGATGCCTGGGCGTACGTCGCCGGGGGAGCAGGCGACGGCGCGACGATGCGGGCCAACCGCGCGGCGTTCGACCGGTGGGCCCTCGTGCCCAGGATGTTGCGGGACGTGTCCTCACGCGACCTTTCGGTGTCGCTGTTGGGGATGCGGCTGCCCGCACCGATGCTCGTCGCCCCGATCGGTGCGGCCGGGCTCGTGCGCCGCGGGGCGGACGAGATGGTCGGCGCAGCTGCGTCGGCCGTGGGCGTTCCGTACATCCTGTCCAGCCAGGGCTCCTCGCCGATGGAGGCGACGGCGCGGGCGATGGGGGACGGCTCTCGGTGGTACCAGCTGTACTGGTCCACCGACGAGGCGCTCGTCGACTCGTTCATCGGCCGCGCCGAGGCGATGGGGGCGTCGGCGCTCGTCGTCACCCTGGACACGACGATGCTCGGCTGGCGGCCACAGGACCTCAACCGCGGGTCCCTGCCGTTCGCGCGCGGCATCGGGATCGCCCAGTACACGTCGGACCCGCGGTTCCGGGAGCTGGTGAGGGAGCGCGTGGCCTCCGGTCCCGCTCCGGGACCGCGGGCGCGGCCGACGCCAGGAGCGGTGCGGACGCTGGCGTCGATGGCTCGCGAGCTTCCCGGCGGCTTCGTCGACAACGTGCGATCGCCGCATACCCGAGCCGCCGTCGAGACGTTCCTCGCCATCTACTCGAAGCCGTCGCTGTCGTGGGAGGACCTCGCGACGCTGCGCTCGCGAACCCGACTTCCGGTGCTGCTCAAGGGAATCCTGCATCCGGACGACGCCGTGCGAGCGGTGGACCTCGGGGTGGCTGGGTTGTTGGTCTCCAACCACGGCGGCCGCCAGGTCGACGGGGCGGTCGGTGCGCTCGACGCCCTGGTGGACGTCGTGGCGGCCCTCGGCGGGGCTGGGTCGACATCGGTGCCCGTGATCCTCGACAGCGGGGTCCGGTCGGGCGCCGACATCGTCAAGGCGCTCGCGCTGGGTGCGGCGGCGGTCACCGTCGGGCGGCCGCACGTCTACGGGTTGGCTATCGACGGCGCCGCCGGGGTCCAGGCGGTGCTCGAGAACCTCGTCGCCGAGCTCGACCTGACCCTCGGGCTGATCGGTATGCGGTCGGTCTCGGACCTGTCGCCGGAGGTGCTGCGCCGGGTCTGAGGAGCCGGCCGGCCGGGTTCTGCCGGTTCGTGGTTCGGGTGGCCCGCATGCTAGCGTTTCGGGCGCGCTGAGGGGCCCTCCACGGGGGCGCCGAGGCCCACCTTGTCCGGGTGGCGGAATGGCAGACGCGCTAGCTTGAGGTGCTAGTGCCCTTAACGGGCGTGGGGGTTCAAGTCCCCCTCCGGACACTCGCAAAGGCCTCTGACCTGCGGGTTTGTACAAATGTCCGAGGCACAACCCGACTTGAACCCCCACGTCTCTGTTCATATTTCGAGACGCGCGTCTCATTCTTGTCCGGACCGCTCGCAGTATCACCGCGCGACGAATGTGCTCGATCGGATGGGCATGTCCGGGCTCATCGCGCACATCAGCGGCGTGCCGAGGATGCGGGCGGGATCCGAGTGCCGCTGTTGAATTGAACGCGAGAAGCGCCTCATCTCCAGCAGCGGTGCGGGCGTAGGCACCGCTCGCATGGATCCGAGTAGTAGCCGTGGAGGCATGGTCTACCAGGGTTTCTCAATTGGGACCCAGTCGGGACTTTCCTCCCGGGTTTGCCGGGACATTGGCTCATGACGGGGGACAACAGTCGGCTCCACGCTGGTGGCTCACCAAGCGACCAACGGTCGCGGACCTTAAGGAGCAGCCATGAGCATCGAGCACCGGAGCGCCGCAGAGTCCGGGGCGGTCACGTCCGAGGCGCGTCTAGCCGACCGCAGGATGGTGCGCGCCGGCGTGGTCGCGGCGCTGGCCTGTGGCGTGCTGACGACGGTTCACGAGGTATGGGACGGGGCGATTCCCGGTATCCAACAGGGGCCTGGTTGGGCTTTGCTCCACACGAGCTGGTTGACCGCGATGTTCATCGCCTTCCTGGGCATCACTGCGGTGCAACGTTCCGGGTTGGACAGATTCGGCCGGATCGCTACCCGCGTTGCGTTGGTGGGGACCGCCGCTCAGACGGTCGCGGCGGCCATCGAGACGGTGACGCTGATTGCCGGGACTCCCAGCGAAGGTGACCCGGTGACTCCGGTCCTGGTCGCGATCCTGACGGTGTTCGCCGTCTATGTCATCGGGATGATTCTCTTCGCGGTGGCCATCATGCGGGCCGGTGTGCTGCCGCGGTCGGCCGGCGTAGTTCTGCTCATCGCGATCCTGCTGAAGATGTTCGCCAGTGAGGTCCTACCCGGCACCCTGGCGCTGCTGGGTCTGGCCGTGGCCTGGGTGGGCGTTTCCGCCTGGCGTGTAGCCCGCCGGTGACCCCGGTACCGCCCGAGCATGGTCCGAGGAGCCACACGTTGGCGGCGATGGGGGGTCACACTGTGAACGTGCTGCCCGGCCGGCGAGGTGACCGGCGATGACTCGCCGATGGTGGGTCGCCGCGGCTCTGATGGTTCCCCCGATCGCCATGGTCGTGGGCATCGTGGCTCTCACCGTCCGTTCCGGGAACACCGAGTCCACGTGGACGCTGCTGTCATCGACCGCTGCGATCGCGGTGGTGGGAGCGGTTCTGGCGGGGCTTCGCCCGCGGTATGTCGGCGGGTGGCTCCTGCTGGTGACGGGCGTGGCCTTTCTCCTGGGACAGATTGCCGGGCAGGTGGCGCTTGCCGACCTCGAGTCTGGGTCGGCGCCGGCCGGTGGCGTGGGTTGGGCGTTGTGGGTGAACAGCTGGATCTATCAGCCGGCTCTGGTCCTGTTCTTCGTCCTGCTGCCGCTGACCTTCCCGGACGGGCGCCTGCCGTCCTCGCGCTGGCGGCCGGTCGCGGTCGCCGCCGTGACGTTGGTGGTGGTGCTTCTGGTGCTTGGAGCGTTCGGGATGCCGACGCTAAACCTCGGCCCCCGCGAGTTCCCCAACCCGTATGCCCTGGATGCGCTCGCCGATCTGGCCCCGACCGGCTACCTGGTGGCGCAGTTGGTGACTCTGGCAGCCGGGCTGGTGGCGGTCGGTAGCCTGCTTGTGCGCTGGCGGGCGGCCGGCCGAAGGACACGACGTCAGATCCTGTGGGTGGTGCTGGCGCTGGGCCTCGTCTGCGGCGGCTTCGCGGTCGACGCCGCGGTGGCGCTGTTGGCCCCAACGCTTTACCCCGTGATCTTCCCGGTCCTCCAGCTGTTGCCGATCGTCGTCCCGATCGCGGTCGCCATTGCGGTACTGAAGTACCAGCTCTTCGACATCGAAGTGCTGGTCAGCCGCACGATCGTGTACGCCCTGCTCACCGGCATCCTCCTTGCGCTGTATGCCGCCGTCTCCGTTGCTGCCGGGCTGGCGTGGCCCGGTGCAGACGACACCCTCGGTCGACTACTCGCGGCAGCGCTGGTTGCTGTGGCGTTCGCCCCGTTACGTGAGTTGCTGCAACGAAGGATCGGCCGACGCCTATTCGGCGACCGCGCCGAGCCGTACGCAGCGCTGCGGCGGCTCTCCCGGGAGCTGGAGCGCCCATCAACCCCGGACGGCATTCTGGCGATGCTGGCAAACTCCGTGGCCGAAGCCCTGAAATCCCCGTACGCCGCAGTCCACCCGACATGGGACGGCTCACCCGAATCCGAGGAAGGAAACCGAAGCCGGCCCCCGGACGGAATCGGGTTGGTCCAGCTCGACCTCACACACAAGGGGGAAAGCGTCGGCCGCCTCGTTGTGGCGCAACGCGGACCAGAGGCATTTTCGGCCGCCGACCTACGTCTCCTGTCCGACCTTGCGCTGCCGATCGGCGCCGCCCTGCACGCCATACGCCTCTCGAACGACCTGCAGCGATCCCGAGAGCAGCTGGTGCTTAGCGTCGAGGAGGAGCGGCGGCGACTCGGCCGCGAACTACACGACAGTCTGGGACCTAGCCTGGCGGCGATCGGTATGCAGGTGGAGACCGCCGCCGACCTGGTGCACTCCGATCCCGATCGGGCCGGACGGCTGTTGGCCGACCTTCTGGACCAGACCGAGCACGCCGTGCAGGAGACCCGGACACTGGCTCACAACCACCGGCCACCCGCACTCGACGCCCTAGGCCTGGTGCCAGCCGTCGAGGCCCACCTCAGCCACCTGACATCAGTACACGTGGATTTCGCAGTCCCACGCCCGCTGCCGGACTTACCCGCAGCAGTGGAGGTCGCGGCCTACCGGATCACCCTTGAGGCCCTAAACAACGTTGTCTCCCACGCTGAAGCGCGGAACTGCGACCTGACGTTCACTCACGACGGCGACAACCTGGTCGTCGAATTAGACGACGACGGGCGCGGGAGCGGTGACGACCACGCGGTGGGTTTGGGCCTCGGGTCTATGCGGGAACGGGCCGAAGAGCTCGGCGGCAGCCTCACCGTACTGACCGGACGGTCCGGCCAAGGCACGCTGGTCCGGGCCCTGCTTCCCGACATGTCGCATCCATCTGCCGCCGCTGGCGGGACCGTTCGCTCCGACGACCACAAGGGCTACACCGGAACCGGAGAGCTGCCATGGCCCGTCTGACCGTACTCATCTGCGACGACCATACGGAGTTCCGCGCCAGCCTGGCCGCACTCCTGGCGGGTGTCGGCGACATCGACGTCCGGGGGGAAGCCGACAACGGCGCCGCCGCAGTCGAGGCGGCCCGCATACTGCAACCAGACGTCGTTCTCATGGACTTGACGATGCCCGGGATGGGCGGCATCGAAGCCACTCGCTGGATCGTGCAACAGTCGCCACACATCGGCGTGGTCGTGCTGACCATGGTCGAGGACGACGACGCCGTCTTCTCAGCCATGCAGGCGGGCGCTCGCGGATACCTCTTGAAAGGGGCACGGCGCGACGAGATCGTCCGGTCCGTCCGGTCGGTCGCCGACGGCGACGCCGTCTTCGGCGCCGCCATCGCCGGGCGGCTCATGCGATTCTTCGAGAGGCCAAGACAACCGCGAGGTAGTCAGGCCTTTCCCCAGCTCACGGCCCGTGAGGTGCAGGTCCTCGCCCTGATGGGCAAACACCTGCACAACCCCGCCATAGCTCAGCAATTGGCCATCACCGAGAAGACCGTGCGCAACAACGTGTCGTCCATCCTGACGAAGCTCTGCCTCACCGATCGTGCGCAGGCCATCATCACCGCAAGGGAGGCCGGCCTCACCGAATGAAATCGGCTTCACTGCAGGCCATGGCGGTTCGCGCCGCTGAGCCCGGTCTTGTCCGGGTGGTCAAGGACGACCTGGTGGTGACGGGCGGCGCTGGTCGACGATCGCGATGAGCTTGGCGGCGGGACCAAACCAGGTGGCTCTGAGGAGCTGAAGGTGGCCGTTTGAGGGCCGTCACCAGCCGGCCGGAAGCCCACACTCCTGATCAGGCCGTAGTCCGCGTGTGGACCCACCCCCAGCTCCGCACCCAGCCGGCCACTGTCAGCAACTCCGGTCCGCGATCGGTCTTCGAGTCGGGAACGGAACAGACCGACGTAGATCTGCAGCTGTGGCCCCACCGACCCCCGCTGTGGCGGCGATCGCGTCGACGCAGCCCCGGCCTTCCGGGCAGGTACTCACCACTCGGCATTGGCGGCACGCTGCATCGCGGAGCGTCGAACTCCTCGGCGCACCCTCTGTCGGCGGCGTCCACACTCCAGACTCCACGGCCGTTGAGCATGCGGCGCCGCATCAGGATCTTGGTGCCCAAGGTCCATGGGCCATGGCTGCCACTGGCTTGCCGGTCACGCCAATGGGGTGTCCGGCCGGGTGACCCCGGAAGCCTGAATCGCGTCTAGCCATGATCCGGGGTGCTCAGGATGCGCGCGAGGTCGTCGGCTCAGTGTCGTGCTGTTCGGTGAACATCTGACCCGGACCCTCCGGTTCGGGACACGCTTGCGCCACGTGAGCCCGCACCGACTGTTGGAAGCAGGGCGCGTCGAGCAGCTCGACCTCGATCTCTGAGCCGGCCCACCGGGCGGGTGACGGGGAGTCTGACTCGGTTCTTGAGTGCCGCGGTCCTGAATCGCGTCTAGACATTACCCGGGGTGACGCAGTTGAACGCCGACGCTTGACCTACTGCCGCTTCGACCGGCTCGTGAAGGGGACCGTGAAGCCGCCCACCCCGAGAAAGGGGCTGGCGGCTCGGATAATGGTTAGTTGGCGGTGTCGTGGGCCTCTTGCACTGTGGTGCCGATGCGGCCGCGGCCGGAGACCTGGCGGCCGCTGGCGCGGGCCGAGTCGCGGATATGCTCCTGCAATCCTTCACGACCCGAGCCGATTACCGCTGGATCCCTAGAGTCTAAAAGGTTGCGAATGCGGAACCTGTATAACCGTCCTGGAGGACGAGTACCGTGCACCGCTGGGAGAGTAGTCAACAAAGGGCGTCCGGACTGGGAAGAAATGTAGTGGACGGACCCTAAGCCGGAGGTCTGTCAGTGGGTGGGGTTCTGTGCACGGCTAACCCGGCGAAGGCACTGGTGCGTAGGACTTGACCAAGCCTGGGTCAATGTTTCCCGATTTGAAGCCCTCAGCGAGCTTCTTCGCGTTGAGAGAGGGCGGGGCGGTCGTCAGCGGGGGGGTGGTCGATGATGGGACTCTCGTAGGCGATGGTGAGACGGTCGTCGATGACGGCCGTGTCGGGGATGGCACACAAGAGGCGGAGGTAGGGCACGTCGTGGGCGGACTGGTGCGTGTCGGGTGGGGTGTCGATGACGCGCTCGGCGCCGCATCGTGAGGGGTGGTCCCCACAGCGCCCGGTGACGGCTTGTTCCAAATAAAGGCATAAAAGATCGGGTCAATCGGCAACCCCTCTATCAGCCAGGCCACACTCCAATGGCCGTCGTCCGCACGCTCCGCAGCGGGGGACACCCTAGCAATTCGGGTTGGAATCTTGGCGGTTGAGAACTCACCAAAGACATGAATCGGGTAGCCACGTGCGGCGCTTGTCCCGCGGAACGTCAGCCTGACATGGTTGCCCAGGTCCGTTTGAGTCATGGCCTCGGTGGACAGGCCGACACCAGGCTGTGGAGCAGCGACTGTTACTGACGCGGAGCTGAAACCTGAACCAGAGCCAGAGCCAGAGGTCTGGTTTGCCAGGCTGAACAGCCCGGCGACGACGGCGGCGACCACGACGGCGGACGCACTGATGACCGCAATCCATAGTTGGTTGCGGTCAGGCTTTTTGGCCGGCTTCTTCGGCGTGTTGGGCAAGGGGACCACCCCCACGTGCGTGGCTTGCCGACAGGTAGGAGTACCAGCGAGGCCTCCTGATACACGTGCCGTCCGAGTCCGGGGTGGTACGTGCGGCGGGCGTCGTGCTCCTGGCTGGGAGTGTTTGGCCGTCGGCTTCGACGCTTCGTTCCAATTGTTTCTCTAAGCCCACGTCTTGCCCACGCCGGACTCCGGCCCAAGGACGCTTTCAGACGCGTCAGGCTCGGCCTTGAGCCGTCGCTTCGCCCGCTCGGCAAGGACGATCTGGGGGAAATGCATCACGGCTTGGGCCACGCCCCGCGGGCGAGACGTCGGCGTCGATGATCGACAGAGTGGAAATCCGAGTCCAAGAGCACTGGTGACCTGGTCCACGTGTCGGTGGCTGCACGCGTGGCCGTGTCCTGTTGCTTCGAAGCTTCTCCGAGGATGGCGCTTCGCTATGGCGGGCATCCAGCCGGATGCAGCCGATGAGTTCCTGCTGTCCTGCATTCTGGAGGTTCACCGGTGAACCTACCGGCGGGGTGTTCATCGGCTCGGGCGATCACCGTTTCGTCGAGGTTGCGTGGGCTGCGAAGTCAGCCGAGATCCCCGCGATGCGCGTCACGGGTGGCAGTCGCGCGGCCCGCGTACTCGTTTGGGCCTGCGACTCTCGCGTCGAGCTGGGGACGCCGGTGGTGAAAGCAGGCGATCCAGGCCGTCCAGTTGACTTCGGCTATCCGCCAACATGGCCAGCTGCGATGGCGGGTGTGAGTGCACATCCCGCCTGGGGGGCGGATCGAACGCGGATCATCCGGACCGCTGTTGAAATGGGTGCTAGTCGTCGGCCTCGCCGGGCCGGGTGGCCTTTCTCCGCTCGAGGCGCCAGTGGATCTCGTGTGTCTCGGGGTGCCGCCATTCGAGCATCCGGTACTCGTACCCCGGTAGCAGCACGATCGGGATCGGGTCGGGCGACGCCGGAGCGACCGCGCCGACCACGATCTTGGCGTCCAAGGGGATGAACGGGGACTGCGCGGGCACCGGTCCGGTGATGATCTCGACAGGGTCTCCATAGGGGCGTGCCATGTGACCGCCAGTGGCAGAGCACACGCAGAGAGGGTCCGAAAACATATAGATTTCTGGTAAGAGCCTGATAGAGTCAGCAGCGCAGGGCACGGAGTGTTATCGGGTGCAGTAGTTGACATGCGTACCCGCTATTTGTCGGTGCTCGTCGCCCGCCGAACCGGCGGGGTACACCGTCAAAGAGAGAAGCCACATGAGCATCAACACCACCGGCGGGGACACCGCCGTCATCACCCCCACCAAACATAAGCGGCCCTCAGGCCGGGCCATCCTGATGGCCACCGTGGCGCTGCTGCTGCTGGGCGCCGGCTACGGTGTCGGGTCCGCCAACGCGGCTCCGGCCCCGGCCCGGTCGGGATCACCAAGACCGTCGAGGTGCCCGGCCCGACCAAGACCGTCGAGACGGAAGTCACCCCGGCTTCCTGCCTCAAGGCGTTGGACGTGGCCGACCAGGTCTTCCGCGAGTCGGGCGACATCCTCGGGATCATCGGCGAGGCCTTGGGCGGAGAACGCTCGCTGGTCAAGGCTCCAGCCGCGATGGACAAGCACACGGCCAAGATTAAGGAGCTGACGCCTCACTACCAGTCAGCCAAGGCGTCCTGCAAGGAAGCAGCCTGACCTAAGGACCGGCGTCCCGGCCAGCGTCTATCGGGAGCGGTTCCTGACTAAGGCCACCCTCGTCAAGGGGAGCGACTGCTGGATCTGGGTCGGGGCGGCTTCCTGGCGGAAGGGGAGTCCCGACCGTTACGGCCGGATGGCTTATTAGGGCCGTGTCGACTACGCGCACCGGGTCGCCTGGATCCTGTTCCGAGGGCCGATCTCGGCCGGGCTGACCATCGACCACAAGTGCCTGGTCACCCTCTGCGTCAACCCGGACCACCTGGAGCCGGTGACCAACCGTGAGAACATCCGCCGGCGCTACCTGCGCAGCGGGGGCCGCAAGCGGAGGAACCGAGCGGCGTGATCGACCCCGAGCAGGTCGGACATAGGTGTGACGCAAGTCACGCCGGGTCCGGCCTGTTCGATTCCCGAACGCATGTCTACCCACTCTCACATGTGGAGCTTGCTCTACTCGAAGCGCAACTCGACCAAATGGCGGCGGGGAGGGCGATGGCCAAAGCACGACTACCGGCCACGTGCCGCCGCCGCCGGGGAGGCTGGCTTGCGCCTCGTGCGGCATCTCCACGCCGACCGACGCCGCGCTGAGGCTGGAGCGCCGGGTCGCCAGCCAGACCGCGAGCGGGCGCGTCACCCGCAAACAGGTTGTACCGCTGACTCGGTGCCCATCGTGCGCTGACCGGGCCAGCCGTGCGGCCGCTGGCGCAACGACATCCCCGAGCCGGTGACGCGGGCGGTCTGGGCGCAGGCTCCCGAGGTGGTGTCCGGGCACGTGCCCGGCGCCATCGGGTTCTGCGAGCAGAACATCATCCAGGCGGTGGAAGCCGTGACCCCACCAAAGACGCGGTGACTCGCGCCTTCGAGCTGGAGCAGATCCGCTCGAGCCGGAGAGAGCGCCAGGCACTGACGGCGCTCGGGTCGTGGGTTGCTACCGACTGAGTTCGTTCGAGGTGCAGGCTCGACGGCAGGTGACGTCGCTGAGGCCGTGGAGCTTGGACTGGATGCCGGGCCGGCCGTCGTGGTTTCCCGCTCGGCGTCGATCAGCGGTGGCAGGCACGGGGCCTGGGCGCGTCGCTGATGTGGCACGCGTTGGAGCTTGCCACCGCCGTCGTGCCAGCCGTGGCGCGCGGCTAGTCGTTGCCTCCCGGGAGACAGTGCTTGCGTCCGGATTCCTGAGTCGGTTCGGGTTCCGAGCCTTCGACAGCGACCCCGATCGTGCTACCTGCAGATGCAGGACGTCAGGCCACCATCTCGGCTCCAGCGACCCGCACCGCGCAGAACCACCGCACAGCTCGACCAACACTAGGTCGCTGAGCCGACCCGCCGGGCGGGTGACGGTGGAGAGTGACGTGGACCTCGAGCGCCGCGCGGTCCTGAATCGCGCCTAGACATTATCCGGGGTGCCGAGGATGCGGGCGGGATCCGATTGCCGCTCTTGTATTGAGCGCGAGACAGCCCCGCCTCATCTCAGCAGCGGTGATGGCGATGCACTGTCCGCATGGATCTGACAAATCGTCTGCCATCGCTGGGCCAGTGTCTGAAGGGGAGGCGAGTCGGATGAATGACGTCGGTTCCGGGCCGCCGGCAGGATCAACTTCGTCGCCAACTCCTTTGAGTTCGTCGCCGTTCCTAACTGGGCACCCCGGTCAATACCGCTGCACTCTGCGCGGCACCGGCGACCTGAGCCCGCACGTGCCTCGGCGACGCTCTCGTGGACAAGCCTCTGCCCGGGAAACTGACCGTGCCATGAACCCGGTGAAGGTCAACGGGCTGTTGCCCACCGGAGGCGCTCAATGCTGTGATGCCGACATGGATGGTCGGGTTGTGCTGGCGGCATTTGATGAGCAGATTCGGTGCCGCCCTGAGGCTGGGCCGGGAATCGTTGTCGAAGGCGACGTCCATGTGGTGCGGGTCGTTGCCTCCGGCGAGGGATGGAGCGGGGTGACCTGGAGCGACCTCGCGGACGCGGACGTCGACGCGGTGATCGCCGCACAGGTGAGCCGATTCGCGGCAGCGGGTCAGCCGTGGGAGTGGAAGCTCTACTCGTATGACCAACCGTCGACGCTGCCGGGGCGGCTCCAGGCGGCCGGCCTGCTCCCGGACGAGGTCGAGTCGCTGATGGTCGCGCAGATCAGCGACCTGGACCTGGCCGTGCCGCCACCGGGGGGTGTCGACGTGGTTCCGGTCGTCGATGAGGGTGGGGTTCAGGCGTTGGTTCAGGTGCACGACCGGGTTTTCGGTGGTGACCACGGTGCGATGGGACGAGAGGTCCTGGCCGGCTTACGACAGCAGCCGCGAGCAGTGGAGGCCGTCGTCGCGATGGCCGACGGGGCGCCGGTGGCGGCCGGAAGGGTCAACTTCCATGAGGGAACCGACTTCGCCAGCCTGTGGGGCGGCGGCACGCTCCCGGACTGGCGCGGCCGCGGGGTGTTCCGGTCCCTGGTGTCGCACCGAGCCGCGGCGGCTCGGGCGCGGGGCTTCCGCTACCTGCAGGTCGATGCCTCCCCAGACAGCCGCCCCATCCTGCAACGGTTGGGGTTCCTCCAGCTGGCCACCACAACCCCATACAAGCCCCGGGTATAGCCGCGCGCGCGTCAGAGGCTCTCGAGATGTGTCACGACGAGACCGACTCGCAGTGCGGCATGGGTCGGGCGTCCCGCACTGACAGCGGCATAGCGGACATCTATCAGCCTGTCGCTGCGCTACTTTTCGGAGGGTGGACGATCCCGATCGCCCCAGTGAGCGTCTCGTCGAGCAACGCATGCGCCATCGCGCCATGGAAGCGTTGGTTGCCCTCGGCGGAGGCGACTCGGGCGTTCGTAGCGTCGGGGTAGGTGAGGGGTCGGGGATGGAGCCGACGGAGAATGAGGGCCCTTTCCAGCCACGAACGCCGCCGATCGCCGAGGACGACCCGGTTGTGCAGTGGCTGTTGCAGGGTGATCCGGCGATCCGCTGGCAGGTGCTGCGCGACCTGGTCGACGCCTCGGAGACCGAGGTGGCGACCGAGCGAGCGCGGGTGGAGCACGAGGGCTGGGGTGCTCGGCTGCTGGCGCTGCGGGCTTCTGATGGGCTGTGGGCGGGCGGGGCCTGCTTTCCGGGTACCGCGGCGTTCGCGGCGGCCACTGCGCGGGCGCTGGCTGCCGGTGAGCCGCCGCCACCGTTCCCGTCGCCCGAGGCGGAACCGGCCGAGGCACCGACCGACGGGTCGAGTGCCGAGCCGGGTCAGCCGTGGACCGCGACGTACCCGGTCCTGCTCGACCTGTGCCACCTGGGCATGCCCCCGGGCAGTCCGGTGATGCAGGAGACCGCACAGCTGGTGGCCCGCAACTGCCGCTGGGAGTACGACGGGCTGCCGTTCTTCGCCGGCGAGGTGGACTGCTGCATCAACGCCGGCACGATCCTGATCGGTGCCTACCTGGGCGTCGACGTCGACAAGGTGGTGCAGCGGCTGCTGGCCGACCAGATGCCGGATGGTGGCTGGAACTGCTGGGCCGAGACGCGTCCAGCGCCGGGATCTTTCGCAAGCACCCTGGACGTGATCGACGCGCTGCTGAGGTGGGAGCGCCATACCGGCGGATCCGAGGAGGTCCGCCGGGCTCGCCGGAACGGCGAGGAGTACTTGCTCCGGCGCAACCTGTTCCGGTCGTTACGCACCGGCGACGTGGTCGACCCGCAGTGGGCATTGTTCTCCTACCCCCCACGTTGGCACTACGACCTGCTCAAGGCCACGGAGTACTTCGCCCGCCGTGGGGGCACTGCGGATCCGCGGCTGGCCGAAGCGATCGAACGCGTCCGCGCACAGCGGCGACCCGACGGGCGTTGGCTGCTCGAGAACACCCACCCGGGCGCGGTCCACTTCCGGTTCGAGGAACCCGACGGCACGCCTAGCCGGTGGAACACCCTGAGGGCGCTGCGGGTGTTGCGCTGGTACGACGCGTCCGCGGACTCCGGCAGCGCGAGCCAGGCGTTTTGACGACAGGTGGCCACGTCACGTCGGTGCCTGCCTGGTCGTGTGTGGGTGGTGCGCCGGCATGGCCGCCGCTGACGGTTAGTCGCGGTCTCGGGGTGAAGGTGTCGGGGTTCGCGGCGATCCAGTCGCGGGTCTGCTGGTACTGGGCGGTGAGCCACCTACGCGTCGCAGCGAATGGCATCCGACTCCGCGCCGAAAGGACTGGCGCTGACCGGCTGAGCCCTACGGGCCGATCGCCACCCCGAAGGGGACGCTGAACGCGAAGCCGTAGAGCTGGGACGCCGCCCCGCCGGCCAGCGGGGCCACCATGACCCCGCTCTCGCTGGCCCAGTAGACGTTCGTGCTGGTCACGGCCAGGCCACCCGCCTGGTTCTGTCCGGTCACCAACGTGGTCGCGGTACCCCCCGCCAGCGGAACCCTGTTGATGGTGCCCGTTCCGGCCTGGTTCGTGCTCCAGTAGACGTACGTGCCGTCCACCGCCAAACCGAAGGTCAAATTGCTGTCGGCCAGCAGGGTCACCGCACCACCGCCGGTCAGCGGCGCCTTGTAGATCGTGCCGTCCCCGCCGTTGGTCCAGTACACGTTGTTGCTGTCCACCGCCAGACCGATGGGCACGCTCTGGTTCGAGTACAACGTGGTCACGGGTCCGCCCGCCAACGGGGCCCGGTTGATCGTGCCGTTGCCACTGCTAGCCCAGTAGACGTACGTGCTGTCCACGGCCAGCCCGCCAGGCTGTGTCTGCCCGGTGGCCAGGTTGGTCACCGTCTTATCGGTCAGGGAGAACTTGTTGATCGTGCCGTCTCCGAAGTTTCCCCAGTAGATGAAGCCGCTGTCCACCGCCAACAAGAGCGGCTCGTTCTGCCCGGTGACCAGGGTAGTCATGGCGCTGCCATTCAGGGCGCCCACGCTGATCGAGCCGTCGGAGCTGGTCCAATAGATCTGCTCGAGGGTCGCCCCTAGACGCCTCCCCGTCCCGGTCAGCGGGGCAGTGGCGATGACGGACTGCCTCTTGTTGGCCGCCGTCAAAGCAGCCGTGACGGTTCCGGTGGCGGTGGGCGCGAACCTCACCGATACGGCGCACGTCTTGCCAGGCCCCAAGCTGGGCGGGCAGGTATCGGCGATGATCGTGAACGCCGCCGACCCCGACACTCTAAAGGTCAGCGCGCCGGACGCCCGGCCTCCCGTGTTGACCAGCGTGAACGTCCGTTCCGGCCGCTCTCCCACCGAGACCTGCCCGAAGTCGTACGGAGCCGGCTGAAAGGCAAGTGCCGCAGGCCCAGCCGCCGCTGAGGCCACTCCTGTCGGCAGGCCCACCAACGCAAGGGCCGCCACCGCTGCGACCAATGCCCGGCCGATCACACCACGCATTGCCACCCCCTCGACCCTGCTACGCGGTTGACTAGCGTCGCGCCTTGCACTCGGATCGTCCCAGGCACGTCGGAGCGGCGTCAAGGACGGCGGGCGTGGTCGCGAGGTCGTTGGAGAATCACCGGATCGAGCGGCGCTAGGCCCGATTCCGGGGTTTCGGTGAGCGGCGCTTGGGCGTCGGCCGCCTCCGGGCGGAGGCGAAGGCGGCCCAGCACACAGGTCGACGCCGAGTGCAGTCGTGCCGCTGCGCCGACAGGCGGCGGTGTGACGCAGGCAGAGTGCGTCGGGACCTTAGGCCCAGTTGCGCGGCTGCGTGAGGGTTTGACATGGGAGCTCGTCGGGCCAAAGGGAGTGCGCGCTGGACATTCGGCTGGCATTGCGCGGAATCCTGATCGGGTCGTAGCGACTCATGAGAGCGTGCAGCGACGATGACCTCTGGAGGTTTGATGGCTCGCATGACCCCGGCGGAGGCCGCCGCCGTCAACGTCTTGGTGGGCTATTTCGTGGGCCAGCCCTCCGACCCTCCGAGGGAGGTCGTTTTGGCCCTGGAGACGTTAGCGAGCCGCGCGCACAACCGGCTACAAGCGGGCGTCTCGGAGGCCTCCGTGCGCGCTCAGTGGCCACAACACTTCGCCCCGTCGTCCCTTTAGCCGGCTCAGCCAGCATCTGCTCCTAGGTGGGATTCGTGGCCCCTGTGCGCCAGTCGACCGCGAAATGGTGGCCCGGCGGAAATTCGGCGCTGGTCAGCCTTTGCGGATGCCGTCCAGGTCAGCGGCCCGGGGTCGCCCTTCGACGCCGGCGGTCAGGAGGCACGGGGGGTCCGGGCGTGGAACGTGTGCCCGACCGAGTCCCTCGCTCGCAGAAGCAACAGCCCGCCGACGACGATGCAGATGATCTCTGAGGCGGCGGCCGCGAAGACGTAGAAACCCTCCCAGGTCGCGTGCACACCGAGCAGGCCCACCGTTGACGAGATGAGGAACGCGCCCAATGTGGCCGCGCCGAACCCGAGGGTGAGGAACGCCGGCAGCCAGTGCTGCCATCGGATGAGGAGACCGGCGATCACCACGCCGGCAACGACGTTGACCAGGAACAGCGGCCCGACCGACTGGTTGCGCACTCCGCTGAACCACTCAATGAGGTGGACCGCCGCTGAGACCAGCAGCGCAGCCGCACCCAGAACCCGCAGTCTCATCGGGCCCCTCCCATTCACTGGACGACACCTTGGTGTGGACGCCCTACCCATAACGACGGCCGGCGCCGCAGATCGGTTCAACCCGGTCAGGGATCACCCAGAACCGCTGGTCGTCGGTTCCCTCCGGTCCAAGGCCCAACACCGCATGATGGGGGCCAGCACCCGTTCCTACGGTCTGTTCACGGAAGCGCATCGCCGCATGTCGCGCGAGCGTAGCCGCCCTCAACGAGGGCAAGAAGCGGCCGTTCGCCAGCCGATGAGGGGAGGATCTCGCAGCCTCTGACGAATTACCGACTTGGCCTTTTCAGTTCGAGGAGCTCGGCGAGCACCTCCTCGAGGTCGTTGACCAAGGTGATGTGTCCCGCGTCGTCGAACAAGTGCGCAATGGCTCCCGGCACGTGCGCGGCCAACCACTGGCCGTGTGCGTACGGCACCGTCACGTCCTGCCCGCCAGCCCAGATGGCGGTCGGCACCGAGATGCTGCTCACGTCGAACCCCCACGGCGCCGAGAGGGCCAGCCCGTCGTCGCGCACGCCGATCGCCCCCTGTGCACCGGCCCGGTGCATCGTCTCGGCCAGCCATTGAGCCAGATCTCCGGTGAACGACTTCTCGTCGGTCGGAGTCAGTAGTTGGCTCAACCCCGCCGCGACGTCGGCCACGGTGGCCGACGTCATGGGCATGAAGTACCTCTCCTGAAACGCGGCGTACGCCTCGGGTCCCTGGAGAGCGGCGGTGAAGTCCGCGACGTTCCCGGGCCCCATCCCGGCCATCCAGTCCAGGCCGGCGGCGTCGAACGGGGCCAGGCCCGCCAGCGTCGCCGCGGCCCTGCACCGATCCGACAGCACGGCCGCACAGGCTAACGCTCGCGGCCCGCCCCCGGACCAGCCCACCACCAGGAACTCGTCCATCCGCAGCGTGTCCAAGATGGCCTCGATGTCGGGGACGTCGTCGACGATCCGTGGACCCTCAAGCGGAAGGGGTCGCGGCGTGGAGCCGCCGTAACCGGGCCGCGACCACGTCACCAACCGCAGATCCAGCTTCGTCGCCACGTCGTCGAGACGCGGATAGTCGACCGCTGCGGACGGAGTGCCAGGGACCCACAGCCACGGATAGCCGCCCGGGCTCCCGGCCGTGAGAATTTCCAGCATCCGGCCGTCGACCGTCGCCACGGTGCCCAGTTCGCCTCCCATGCCGTCCATCGTGGCCTGCCTGGGGCAAAGCACGCTCGCTACCGGGTCCGCTTTTCATGAAGCCGACCGCGTCTCGGACGAACCTGAGGGTGGAGGGTGCCGACTTCGCCGAGGCGCTGCCATGGGCGGAACGAGGAAAAGGGCACGAGAGCGTACGTGCCCTGCGCCTGCGTCGACCGAGACCGCCTACGTCTTCTTCGCCTAGCCGGCCAGGATCCCAACAGGCGATGACGTCGGCGAAGTCGAGCGGGCGTAGCCACCCTCCACGCAGCAAGAGGGGACCTTCGCAGCCGCCGCTAGCAGTCCACCGACGCCGGCAGATCAGGGCGTTTCCGGCCGCGGCCGGGGTACGCGTCCGCACGGTGATGGTGGACCGTGAGAGCGTCGGGCCATGTCGTGCCAGTTTCTGGTCGGGATGCGGATCAGCTCCGCTGAGATAGTCGGCCGAGTCTGTGCGCGTTCGTCGCCTCACGCTCGTCGGTAGGAGCAGGCTGGTCGGCATGGCGAGTGCGCGCGTGGTGGCCGAGCAGTTCTTTCATCGTTTCGGTGTTGGCGACCTCGATGGGGCGTTTGCGTTGTTCTCACCGGACTGTGTGGCGCTTACTCCCTCGGGGCCGTTGGACAACGCGAAGCACCATGCGGCGGCCCGGGCGCTGAAGCGTGCGCTACCTGACTCGTGGATGGAGCTGGAACGCGTGATCGAGATGGGGGATCAGGTGTACGTGACGGGCCGGTTCAAGGGCACGCACGAGGGTGACCTGGTCACCCCTGTGGGCACGTTGCCCGCGTCGGGCAAGTCGCTTGACCTGCCCTTTGTCGACTACTTCCGGGTGGTGGACGGGCTGGTTGTGGAGTGTGAGGCGGTCCGCGACCGGTTGGGCATGATCCTCCAACTCGGCGGAATCCCAACGCGGTAGCTAGCGCGGAGGGCGCCGTCGCGGGTGCATACGGACCGTCAGATGAGTGTGTCTCTGGGGGACGACTCGACCGCCCGCTTTCGGTGGGCCAGAGATGCCACCAGCGAGGCACGGTGATGCCGCCGACATCCGGTGCACAGGTTCCTCTCGTGATGACAGCATGGTTGCCGTGATCGAGTTCGACGAGGAGATGGCCCGGCGGGTGGAGGCCGTCTACATGACGCCGGACGTCATTGAGCAGCGCCGCGCGACCCGGGCCGTGTTGTCACTCCAGCCCGGCGAGCGGGTGCTCGACATCGGCTCCGGTCCGGGCTTCCTGGCCGCGGAGATGGCCGCGGAGGTCGGCCCGGAAGGTCGCGTGTACGGCCTCGACCCCAGCGAGAGCATGTTGGCTAGCGCCCGCCGGCGTGACGCGCCGGTCGAGTTCGGCACCGGCGATGCGCTGTCGTTGCCGTTCCTGGATGAGCATTTCGATGTTGCCGTCTGTACGCAGGTGTACGAGTACGTCGAGGACATCGTGGCTGCGCTGGCCGAGGCGCGGCGGGTGCTGCGCCCCGGCGGCCGGCTGCTCGTGGTGGACACCGACTGGGACTCCATCGTCTGGCATTCGAGCGACCGCGCACGGATGGAGCGGGTGCTGGCCGCCTGGAACGAGCACTTGGCCGACCCCTACCTGCCGCGGCGGCTGCCGGGGCTGCTGCGGGCCGCCGGCCTCGAGCCGACGCAGTCCGCGATCATCCCGATCCTCAACGTCGGCGCGGACCGTGACACGTTGAGTGGCGGGATGAGGGGGCTCGTCAGCGCCTTCGTCGCGGGACGTGGCGGGGTCAGCGAAACTGAAGCCAGCGCCTGGGAGCGGGACCTTGCCGGCCTCGGCGACGAGTACTTCTTCAGCCTCAACCGGTATCTGTTCGTAGCGCAAAGATCCTAGGGAAACCGGTCAGCGGCTCAAGACAATCCTGTCCGACCAGCACAAGTCATCGAGGGGCGGCGCCAAAGCCCACTGAAGTAGCAGCCAGGTCGAGCGTGATCTGAGCGGCGACGACGAGCAGGTGCGGGGCGCGGCCGAAGGTCGGCCGCGCGTGGACCTCGGGGCAGAGTCCGTCGCCGTTCCAGTAGAAGTACCCTCGTTGAGTTACCCCGCGGTGGCGGTGGTAGTCCTCCCAGGTGACTCGGTGGCTACCTGCAAACCGCGGAACAATTCCTGGGTGCTCTTCGGCCCGGCAGGCCACCTTTGCCAGGGCCGCGACAACGCCTGACCCCGGGACCGCTCATCGACACGCTCAGGCCTGGCTTGGGGCAGAGCCGGGCGAAGGCAGCCGCCCTAAGAGCGGCAGGAGAGTGCCGTTCAGTCCCGGGCGTAGTCGCCTCGTCCGTGATCGAGGGCGTCATTTCCGCGCGGTCGACGCCGCCGTCGCTCATTGCCAGACCGCCCTGGGGTCGGCGGCCTGAGGGCTCCCTCGGCTACGTCCACGGACTGCCGAATTCGCGGCTGGTACGCGTTAGTGATCGGCGCATCGCGGAGCCGGTAGCCTGACAGCGCTTTGTCCGTCGTGAGGTGCGGACCAGTTGTGGCGGCCTTCTGAAGTGGGAGAGCCGATGGGCATGGGCCAAGAAGAACACGCACTTGAGGATGGGCGGGCATCTTTCGGGCGGCAGGCGTGGGGGGATGCCCACGCCCAATTGTCGGCGGCGGACAACGAGGCGCCGCTTGGGCTCGACGATCTGGAGCGGCTGGCGATGGCCGCGTATCTTGTCGGGCGGGACAGGGAAAGTGCCGACCTCTGGGCCCGCGCCCACCATGAGTGCGTACGCCTGGGGGATCCGGTTGGCGCCGCCCGGTGCGCCCTGCGACTGGGCACGGAGCTGCTGTTGATGGGTGAAATCGCCCAGGGCGGCGGCTGGCTCGCCCGGGCCCAACGCATCCTCGAGGAGGGCGACCTCGACTGCGTGGAGCGTGGGTGGGTGCTGGTGCCGGCCGCGATCCGGTGCTTCGAGGACGATCCCACGACAGCCCACGCCAGGTTCGGCCAGGCCGCAGAGATCGGTGCCCATTTCGGCGACCGGGACCTGGTGGCCATTGCCCGGAACGGTCAAGGATGGGCGCTGATTCGGTTGGGGGAGACCGCGGCAGGCGTGACGTTGCTCGACGAGTCAATGGTTGCCGTCACCGCCGGCGAGGTGTCTCCCTTTGTGGCGGGCGGCGTGTATTGCGCGGCGATCGAGGCCTGCCAGGAGATCTTTGATCTGCGGCGGGCGCGGGAGTGGACGGCGGCGCTGACCCGTTGGTGCGAGTCGCAGCCCGACCTGGTCCCCTATCGGGGGCAGTGCCTCGCGTACCGGGCCGAAATCATGCGGCTCCATGGTGACTGGCCCGAGGCGATGGAGGAAGCACAGCGGGCGCGCCAGAGGCTCACTGGTCACCCCGCGGTCGGGATGGTCCTTTACCAGCAGGGCGAGCTGCACCGGCTGCGGGGGGCGTTCGCCGAAGCCGAGGAGGCCTACCGCCAGGCCAACCAGTGGGGACATAGCCCGCAGCCCGGCCTGGCCGAACTGCGGCTGGCCCAGGGCGACACGGCGGCCGCCGCGACGGCGATTCGGCGGGTGCTGGACGAGGTGCAGGACCGCGGCGGCCGGTCCAGGGCGCTGGCCGCCTACGTCGAGATCGGGCTCGCGGTCGATGACGTGGGTGCGGCCCGCGCTGCCGCCAACGAGTTGTCGAACATCGCCGCCGATCTCGACGCGCCACTGCTGCAGGCGGCCGGGGCCAGGGCCACCGGGGCCGTGCTTCTCGCCGAGGGGGATGCCCGCGCCGCCTGCCTGACGCTCCGCCGGGCGTGGACGGCGTGGCGAGAGCTCGACGCACCGTACGAGGCAGCTCGGGTCCGGGTCCTGGTCGGCCTGGCCTGTCGGGCGCTCGGAGACGAGGACACCGCGGGGATGGAACTCGACGCGGCCCGGGTGGTTTTCGAGCAGTTGGGCGCGGCGCCGGACCTGGCGCGCGTGGATTCGCTGGTTCGGCGGGCACCGTCCGGTGGACCCGATGGGCTGACGGCGCGTGAGCTGCAGGTTCTGCGGCTGGTCTCTGCAGGCCGGACCAACAAAGCCATCGCTGCGGATCTGATCCTCAGTGAGCGGACCGTGGATCGGCACGTCAGCAACATCTTCACCAAGCTGGGCGTGTCGTCGCGGGCCGCGGCCACCGCTTACGCGTACCAGCACGGGCTTGTCTGATCGAGTGGGCCTCCACTGCCGGAGACGACGACTAGCTGGGTGAAACCACCCACGCCGCTGCGGCGCCGATTGGGTGGATCACTCGATGCGTAGCCTCCTCGACGGCTCGTACCTTGCTGGCATGGCAACCCCGCACACAACCCGAGCCCCGACCCAACGCTTCGCCGGCGAGGACACCCGGGCCCGGCTGTTGTCCGGGCTGCCGGTCACCGAGCGACGGCTGCAGCTGGCCGGGGCATCCACGGCCGTGCTGGAAGGAGGTGACGGCCCACCGATGGTCTTGCTGGCGGGGGAGTTCGCCGCCGTGTGGATGCGGGTGATCCCAGACCTCGTCACGACTCACCGTGTCATCGCCCCTGACCTGCCCGGCCTCGGGGCGTCGGAGGTGGCTGACGGTCCTCTCGATACCGACGCCGCCTTAGCGTGGCTTGGCGAACTCATCGACCAGACGTGCGCGATCCCGCCGGTGCTGGTGGGGAAGGGCGTCGCCGGCGCTCTCGCCGCTCGGTTCGCGATCGACCACAGCGACCGGATCGACCGACTGGTGCTGGTCGACACGTACGGGTTGGATCGGCTCCGACCCCCACCCGGTATGGCCTTGGCCTTCATCGGCGTCCTTTTGCGACCGAGCGAACGTGGGCTGCAGCGCAGCTTCCGGAACTACTGCTTCGTCGATGTGGATGGCGTGCGTACCGCCATGGGTGAGCGATACGAGTGGATGTCGGCCTACGCCCTGGACCGCTTCCGCACACCCAGCGTCAAAGCCGCGATGCGCAGCCTGTTCGGACAGCTCGCGTCGCCCATCCCATCAGCAGATCTGGACCACATCGCCGTTCCGACGACATTGATCTGGGGCCGACATGACCTGGGGATGCGGCTGAACGTCGCCCAGGCAGCCAGCAGCCGCTACGGCTGGCCTCTGCACGTGATCGAAAGCGCCCGCGATGACCCCGCCATCGAGCAGCCTGCAGCGTTCCTGGACGCGATGCGCACCGCGCTCGGATGCGGTGGCGGCGAACATGACCGGTGACCTGGGCCGAGATGAGCGGGACCCCCGAGCGAATTGAGACCATCGTCATCGGTGGGGGCCAGTCCGGTCTGGCCGTGGGCTACCACCTGGCGAGGCAAGGCCGGCCGTTCGTGATCCTGGACGCGAACAAGCGGATCGGCGACTCCTGGCGGAAGCGCTGGGACTCGCTCCGAGTGTTCACCCCGGCTCGCCTCGATGGGCTGCCGGGCATGCCGTTCCCCGCGCCGGCCTCCTCGTTCCCCACAAAGGACGAGATGGCGGACTACCTGGTGGCCTACGCCGCCCGATTCGATCTTCCCGTTCGAGGCGGCGTCCGGGTGGATGGACTCTCCAGGTGCGAAGACCGGTTCGTGGTGACGTCCGGCAACCGCCGTCTCGAAGCGGTCAACGTAGTGGTGGCCACGGGCGCCTATCACAACCCTCGGATCCCAGTGTTCGCGCCGGAGCTGAATCCGGCGATCCTGCAGGCGCACTCGAGCGAGTACCGGAACCCGTCCCAACTGCAAGAGGGCGGCGTCCTCGTCGTAGGCGCCGGAAACTCGGGAGCGGAGATCGCCTTGGATGCGTCCCGCGGTCACCGGACCTGGCTTTCGGGGAGGGACACGGGGCACGAACCGGTCCGAGCCGGAGGTGGCCCGGACAGGCTGGTCACCCCCCTGATGTGGTTCGTGGCCGTGCACGTCCTGACGGTGAGGACGCCCGTCGGCCGGAAGGTGCAAAGAATGTTCCGGGCGAGAGGCATCCCCCTCGCTCGCGTCAGGCGGAAGGACCTCACTGCCGCAAGGGTCGAACTCGTGCCCAGGACGGCGGGCGTCCTCGACGGCTCGCCGCTACTGGAGGACGGGCGGGTCCTCGACGTGACGAACGTGATCTGGTGCACCGGATTCACACCGGGCCTCACCTGGATCGATCTCCCAGTATTCAACCAGGACGGGGACTTGGTGCACGACCGCGGCATCGTGACATCTGAGCCCGGTCTGTACTTCATCGGGATGTACTTCCAGTACGCCTTGTCGTCTGTGCTGATCGGGGGAGTCGGAAGGGACGCCGAGCACGTCGCCAGACACATTGAAGCGAGCCAACCGGTAGGCCAGCCCGAGCACACGAGACATCCTGGCGATGATCGGTCGCCGTCCGATCCGCGCGCTCGGCGAGCGCGGTGATCCTTCCCGCGCCACCGCCCGGGCGTCAACACAGCAGCATGTCCAACGCCCGCACACAGGCGTGGCCTGCACTTATGAGAGGCGCCGGCGACGGCACGGCTTTGGAGGTCAGGTGGCGCGGTGGAGGGTCGTCTTGTCTTGCCTTTCGGACACTCGTGATCCGGACTCGTGCCGGGCCATCCGGCGGAGCACGACGGGTGCGACGAGGAGGCCGATGATCGCCCACCCCGACAAGACGCCGGCGGTCTCCCAGGTCCTCCAGGAGCCGTTGACCTCGACCGCCGCCGCGGCCGGGGGGAGCAAGGCGGAGCGCATCCCCAGCCCGAGCCAGTAGATCGGTGAGGCCTGCCCGACCCACTGGAGCCAGCCGGGCAGTGCGGTCAGGGGGTAGAAGATCCCGGAGACCGCGACCAGGGCCATGACGACCAGGGCGATGTAGCTGGCAACTCGGGGGCTGGCCGTCATGGATCCGAGGACCGCGCCGAGTAGTTGGGTGGCGATCATGCCCAGGGCTACGACCCAGGCGAGGGTGAGCCAGGCTCGTGGGCTCCCGGTGTCAAGGCCGTCCACCAGGAAGCTGCTGGGTGTGGCGACCAGGAGAAGGTAGACCACGACGGTGAGGGAGGTGGTAACCACCTTGCTGACCAGGTAGGACGGTATGCCGCCAGGAGTTGCCTTGGCGCGCAGGAGCGTGCCGTCCTCACGGTCGGCGGTCAGGGACTGGATGACGACCATCACCCCGAAGGCGACGAACATGCCCAGAACGCCCGGGAGCATCATGGTCCCGAGGGTGACGCCGCTGTCGTCGATGGCGCGGTTTCGGAAGAAGTAGATGGCGACCACGGTGGCGGCCGGCCAGAACAGCTGACCGATGAGGTCGGCACCGCTGAACGCCTGTCGGAACTCGATCAGGCCCCTGGCGACGCCGGAGCGCACGATCGTGCTTTCGGCGGTCACGCCGCGACCTCAGGGGTGGGGGAGCGCCCGGGGTCCATCACCGCCGCGCGTACCAGCGTGAGGTAGCTGTCCTCCAAGGAGGCCCGTCGGACCTCTAGCTCTGAGATGGCGTGCCCGTGTTCAGCGAACAGATCTCGGACGAATCCGGTGGAGTCAGCGGTGGCGTGCTCGAACCGTCGTCCGGCTCTTACCCACGTGACCCGGTCCTCCCAAGCGATCTGGCGTGCCAGCTCCGCAGAAGTGCCTTCAGCCACGATTCGGCCGTCGACGAGGATCGCGATGTGGTCGGCCAACTGCTCGGCTTCGGCGAGGTCGTGAGTGGTCATCAACACGGTCAGCTCGAGTTCGGCGGCCGCCTGTCGTAGCAGGTCATGGAAGTCCCGACGCGCCTGTGGGTCAAGCCCCGCGGTGGGTTCGTCCAGGAACACCAGCTCGGGTCGCCCGACCAGGCCGACCGCGATGTCGAGCCGGCGCCTTTGCCCGCCGGACATCTGCCGAACCTGCTGCCCGGCCTGTTCGGACAGGCCCACCGCGGCGAGCAGTTGATCGGCATCCCATGGCCGTTGCACCTGCGGTGTCGCATACGGGGCATAAAGCGAGCCCTGGTTGACCAGGAACTCGCGCACCCTCCACTTCCCGTGATCGCGCCACGACTGCAACACGATTCCGACCCGGGCGCGCCACGCCTCACCTGCTCCGAAAGGGTCCATACCCAAGACGGTGACATCGCCTGCGGAGCGGCCTCTGAAGCCCTCGAGGATCTCGATCGTCGTGGTCTTGCCCGCCCCGTTGGGACCGAGCAACGCCACCACCTGGCCAGGTTGCACGCGAAGGGACACCCCCTTCAGCACCTCCGTCGGCCCGTAGCGCATCCGCAGACCCGCGATGTCGATCGCCGCCGCACCAGTGACTTCGCCGCTCATCGGCGCGCGCCCCTCCGGCGTTCGACCTCAACGATCTCCCCGACGGTTTCAACCGTGATTCCGCGACGGGCCAGGGACTCCGACAGCAGGCTCGGCGTCGACACGATCCCCAGCGCCAGGTGCTCGACGCCCACCGTGCGGCCCCCGGCCATTCCCACCTGACGCTCGGCTTCATCGAACGCCCGCAGTACGGTGCCCGACAGCACCAGCCGTTGCCACGGGCTTCGCGTCCCTGTCCCCGGTCTGGCCAGGGCCTCCGCACCAAGCTGTCCCTCGATCCGGCCCACCAGAGCGCCCACATCGACGCCCAAGCCAGCCAACGCGTCCGTTTCCGCGGCGGTCAAGCCACCGGTTCGGCGCGCCTGCTCGATCTCGGCAACCACCCGCACGCGCACCTCGTCGCCCCCAACAGATTCAAGGAGAACCGCGCCCTGTTCGTCCTCGAGCAGTGCCTCGAACAGGTGCGTCTCCCCGATCTCCGGCGAGCCCTCCCCTACGGCGTGCTCGTAGGCCCGGCCCACCAATGCCCTGATCGCTGGCGTGAATCGGGTCATCGGTCATCGCCTCCCATGCTTCTTGTACGCGGCCTGGCGAGTGACACCCAGCTCTCGCGCTACATCCGCCCAGGACCACCCCAACTCTCGGGCCCGACGCACCTGCGCATCCTCCAGCTGGTCAACCAGCTTCCGCAGGCCGGCCGCTGCCCGCAGCCCAACCCGGGGGTCCTGATCCCCGGCGGCGACGGCTAGCTCCACCGCTTCAGTCATGCTTGCCAACTTAGGTTGACACTCTCGTTCCGTCAACCCAGGTTGGCAAAGGGGTCAACGGTCAGCCCGCGAGATCGGCCGTAGGGTCGCCGCCTCTTCTCGGCTTCGCGGTCGAAATAGCGGGGCGTCGTCGATACGACTTGGCGCGAGTCAGGTTCGGCAGGTGCGAGCGACGCCGTCGTTTCCGGCGAAGGACGGCCAGTGTTGGACGCGGAGGCGAATCGCAGAGCGAGCGACGCCTTGATCTGAAGGTCGCGCTCGAGGAAGCCACGTTCGTCAAGGCGCTTGCGCCGCAGCCAGCCGGTGACCTCGTCGTTGCACTTGCTGGCGTTGCAGGAGCTCAATGCTGGAGCAATATTCTCGAGCGTGTAGCGCCCGCCACGAGAAAGGGCCAGTACGCAGTCCCGTTGCAACGGCCGGTCGGTCGCGCCGCAGTACGCGCATCCGCCCCAGGCTGCCTTCAGCGCTGTCCACTGCTCCTCGCTGAGATCGTGCTCCACTCGATCCATGCGGCGCTGGCGCCGGCGGGCGGCTACCGCCCTTCGACGTCGGGAGACCGCCATCACTCCAGCGTATGAGTCCGCCTCCTGCGGAGGCAGGTCGAAGGGCCCGGAACTGAGTGTCGGCGTGACCATTGTGTGGGCGGCGCGTCACCATGATTGACGCGGGCCCTCGGACGATGCGCCAAGCGTCGGTGTTGATCGCTGACAGGGGCCGAGGGCCAGCGTGACAACATCCCGCTCGAGGTAGCTGTCGCGCTGAGCATGTTCGACGGCCACCGGATGACCGCCGATCGAACTGGGCGTCAGCGTCCGAGCGAGTCGAGGAACTCGTCGACGTGCTTCCAGAGCAGCTCGGAGGCCTCGGCGTCGTACTCGTCGGTGAGCGACACGTCGGTGAACAGATGACCCGATGCGGCGTACTCGTGGAACTCGACACGCGCCCCGGACCGGCGGATGTCGGCCAGTGTCACCTCGACCCAGGAGTCGTCGCGGAACGGGTCGGCCTCGGCGTAGTGCAGCTGCACGGGCACGTCGCCGGGCCACGTGTCAGCACCGAGGAACGACAACGGGAGTGCGCCCGACAGCAGGACGGCACCAGCCACCCGCCGATGCAGCGCGACGTGTTCAGCCATTCCAGCTCCGTTGGAGAAGCCGGCGACCACGAACCCGTCGTGCAGGTCGGCCGTGGCGTCGAGTGCCTCCTGCATCAGGGCCGGGAACCCGCGTTCTTCGACATAGGCGTGCGCGGTTGCGTGGTCATCGAAGGCACGGCCGTCGTATTGATCGACGACGTGGACCGTGTGCCCCAGGTCGCGTAGCTGCGCGGCCGCGTTCTCAACGCCGGGGCGGATCCCGAGGGCCGAGTGGAACAAAGCGATGGTAGTCATCTTGCCTCCTGGTGAGCCCAAACTGGACGATGTCCAATATCAACTGTATGCCGTACAGTTAACTCATGTCAACCTCCCGGCAGCCTGGCCACCGCGCCGGTCTCGACAGAGAACAGGTGCTCGCAGCGGCCCGGGCCGTGCTCCGCGAGGACGGGGTCCAGGCACTGAGCCTGCGCGCCGTCGCGCGCCGCCTCGGCGTCGCGCCCAACACCCTCTACAGCCACGTGGCCGGCAAGGACGACCTGCTCGACCTTGTGCTCGACGATGTGCTGGGTGGGGTCGCGCTACCTACCGAGGAGGATCTCCGACGCGACCCTTGGGGAGCCGTCCGCGCGATCATGCTGCACTCTTACGACGAGCTCCTCGCCCACCCCGGCCTGCTGCCGGCATACCTCGAGCGACAAGGCGCGCGCGGAGCGCAGGCCCAACGGCTCGGCGTCGTGACGATGCGCGCGCTCGGCAACGCAGGCCTCGCCCAGGCGGCAGCCCGCGAGGCGATGCGCGTGCTAATCGTCAACACGGTCGGCTTTGCGGCCTTCTCGGCCAGCGCCCCGGGTGCGGGTGCCGGGCTCATCGGCGCCGACGAGTTACGCCGCAACTTCGAGAATGGCCTCGACTGGCTGCTCGCGGGGATGGGTTCATAACGAATCCAGCGGCGGCAAGCAACCGGCTGGCGCTCAGCCCCCGGGACACACCCTGGCCCGCGGGACCGACGCTCTGTCTCCCCGAGCGCAACGACAAGCCGGGCTCGCACGGTGGGCGCGACAGTGGCGGCACGCTCCAGCTGTGCCACATCAGCCACGTGCCGAGGCGTGGGCGGTCTGGCGCCTCTGGTTGGCGATGATGCATCACGTCCGGTGTGTTCGAGGCTGGCCACTGGGCGCTCGGCGGCCACCCCAACAAACCGGGTTCGGCGTCCACTGCCTGGCCAGCGGATGAGTGCCGGGGCGCCCATCTCAAGGGTCTGTCGAGCTGGCAGCCGCCTCGCTGTACCCCTTCACGCTGTACCTGGGCTCTTCGTCAGCGAGGCCGGCTCGGCTTGACCGGGTGCTCCGGTGTCGCTGGCCTGGCCATGCTGCTCTTTGCGGTCTCGGCGGCGCTGACCATGTGGGCTGCGCCGGTGCCCGTCACCGCTGACGTCACCGTCAACCACTCGGTGAGCTACTGGAGAGTGCCGATCTTGTCGGCCGATCTCATCGCGTACCAGGGCTGGCCGATGCCGTCCACGGTGATGCCCGACGGTCCGCTGTTCTTGATCACTTTGGCTTCGGTGATGACACCACCGTTGGTGATGTTCGCAATGTTGCCCTTGGTCTCCTGGGTGAACCACACCGTGCCGTCTTGCGAGGCAGCGATTCCTGACGGTCCCACGTCGACGCGCGGGAACAGGGTCACCGATCCGGTGGTCGGGTTGAGGCGGCCGACCGCTTGTGGCGTGAACCGAGCCGTGAACCAGACCTGGCCATCCGTGGCCACTGTGACGGCCCGCGGCGCCACCGTCGTCGAACCATCCGTGGTCGGCGTTCTGGTCACCGCCCCCGTGACGGCGTCGATGAGGCCAATGCTGCTGGTGCCGGGTGCATTGACGTCCCCGGGCTCGGTGAACCACGCGTTGCCCGCGGCGTCGACCGCGACGTCGGACGGGTCGTTCGCCGGAAAGGACGTGAACTGTCCGGTCGAGATGGCGTACCGCCAGACGACGTCGTTGTTGAAGTCCGTGACCCAGACGGCGCCTCCGGACGTCGCGAGGTGGCCGCCGAGAGCATTGGTGTTGGGCATCTGGACGGGTGACCGGAACGTGCCAGTTGTGACGTCGAATCGGATCAGCGTGGTGTCGTTGGACGCAACGTAGAGGACATCGCCCGGGCCCTGCGCGATATCGGTGAGGATGCAGTCGTTGCACCCCTCGGCCGCAGCCGGCGCGAACTCCGTGATGACGCCGGTCGGGGTGATGCGCGCAATCTTCGCGGGCTCTCCCGTGAACTCGGTTCCCTCGATGAACCACACGTTGCCGTCCGAACCGTTGCTGATCTCCCTAGGCTGGCTGTTGGCCGTCAGCACGCGGAACTGCTTGAGTTTGGCCCCCGGCGCGGCCACTGCCGATCCCGCGCTCCACAGGAGAACCGCTGCCAGCGTCAGACCAAGAACGCTCCGCACTCGCCGGACCATGATTTCCTCCTCGATAAGTCCTCATTTGCCGCGAACGAACAGCCCGGCGCCAAGCACCGATCACCGTCCACCAGAGGTAGACGCAGGAATGCGGAGCTAGGTTCGCCAAACGCGACGACGAGAGAGTTGGCCATGGACGAGAAGGGGACCTTGTTCGTGGCCCGTCGTCTGTCTCGCGCGCCAGGGCCGTCCTCTCGGCTGCCTCGGAATGGGCTGCGGTGCACCGCCATGCCGACCGGAGTCGTTCGACCCACCGCGCACCGCCTGACCCGAGGACCGGGGGAAACGAGCGCACCGTCGTCGCATACTCAATTCGGCAAGATAGGGCGGGCCTGGCACGGATGTCGGCGGGTACTCCGCCCGCGATCGAGCCGGTTCGAAACCGGAAGGCTCATTCCCGAGCCCCCTTGCTTTCTCAACCCATTCCGGAATCCCGGACACGGCCGGTAGACCCCCGAGTCCCGCTCGATTCGGCCTTCGACGTCCTGCGCGGAGTCAGCCAGGACACTATGTGCGGCTGGCTTCGGTGGCCGCCGGCCTGGTCGAGACCGGGACCATCGCCGAAATCGCGAAACAAGAAACGAGACCATCCGGAGCGCCTCCTGCGGCTCGCCGAATAACCGGGGCCGCACCCTTACGGCGCACCCGGATCGGTTCACGCGAACAGCTTCTTCGTCGTCACGGGGCGCTAGCAGCGGTCAGCCGAGGGGCTGCGCGAAGTTGGACCTGGCCAGGGAAGTGGCCCGCACGAGTCGGCAGCTGCCGGCTGACCGTGGTGACCAGGTCGGAGTAGGGTGGCGGGTGTTCGCCTTGGACCCCGACGGACTCTCTGTCCCGGGTCCGGGGAGAACAGATGGAACGTCATGAGGAGCACCGCAGGCGCCTGGCCTACCTGATTGACCTCGAGCCGGCGATGGCGGACGACCGTCTCGGGACGACCGCCCTTCTACGGCGGCTGTGTTCGGCGGTGACCCACGCGCTGCCGGCGACGTGGGCCGGGATAAGCCTGGTGGAGGGTGGGCACGTGGGTGGCACCGTCACCGGTTCCGACGCGCAGGCGAGAGAGCTGGAGGACCTGCAGTTCGATCTGGGTGAGGGCCCGTGTGTCGACTCGGTCCGGGCGCGGGGACCGGTCCTGGAGGCAGACCTGGGCGGCGCCGGCTTCGGGCGCTGGCCGGCGTACGCCCCGGCGGCCTTCCAGCTCGGGGCCCGCGGCGTGTTCGCGTTCCCGCTGCAGGCCGGTGCGCTCAGCGTGGGGGCGCTGGACGTCTACCAGGACCGGTCCGCACCGATGCCGGGCGCCGCCGTCGAGTCGGCGTTGGTGTTCGCCGGGATCGCCATAGACATGCTCGTGGACGGCCAGGCGGATGCGCCGGCCGGGCAGGTCGAACCCGACGTCGAGGATGTGCTGGCGCCACGACTGGAGGTGTACCAGGCGCAGGGCATGGTGATGGTCGACCTGCGCGTCAGCCTGACCGAGGCGATGGCGTTGCTGCGCGCTCACGCGTTCACGGTCGGACGCCCCCTGGGGGAGGTGGCTCGCGATGTGGTCGCCGGCCGGCTTCGGCTCGAACCCTAGTTGTCGCCTCTCTCGGCCTCGGCCACACTGGCAGGAACCGAGGGAGGCCTGCCCGTCATGATCGCCACTGAGGATCTGGCCAAACTGTTCGTCGAGGTCGCCGACACCCTGGTGGTCGACTTCGACATCGTCGACTTCCTGCACATGGTGACCACGCGAACGGCTGACATCAGCCGTGCCGACGCCGCCGGTCTGCTGTTGGCTGACGAGCGCGGCCGCCTGCAGTTCATGGCCGCGTCGACCGAGTCGGTCAAGATGCTGGAGCTGTTCCAGCTGCAGTCCGAGGAAGGGCCGTGCCTCGACTGCTACCGGTTCGGGATTCCCGTGATCAATACCGACTTGGCGCGCGCCACATCACGGTGGCCCCGGTTTGCGCCGGAGGCGGTCGGCGCCGGCTACCGCGCCGTCCACGCCTTCCCGCTGCGGCACCGCGATAACGTCATCGGCGCCCTGAACTTGTTCATGACCGACGTCGGACAGGTCGACTCCGACGACATCAAGGTCATCCAGGCCCTGGCCGACGTCGCCACCATCGGCCTGCTGCAGCAGCGGGCGCTCGCTCACAGCGAGGTCCTGACCGAACAGCTGCAGGCCGCCCTCGACTCCCGAGTCACCATCGAGCAGGCCAAGGGAGCTCTGTCCCGGATGCGGGGGGTCTCGGTCGACGACGCGTTCACCCTGATGCGCGACCACTCCCGGCGGCACCATGTTCGGTTGACCGACCTGGCCCAGGCCGTAGTAACCGACCCAGACACCCACCCGGAACTGACCCGCCCGCGCAGCGGGTAACCCCCAGCCGGCGCGACCTGGTCGTGTCATCGGCTGTGACCGCGTTCCTTCGGGTGGTGACTCGCGTTCGGGTAGTGGAGCGGGCCGCCCGCGGTCATCGTGTTGGGGCGGAGGCGCTGGAAGAGTGCGAGATAGTCCTCGACCATGCGGTCGGCGCTGAAGCGGGTCTCGGCGTCGGTGCGGCATTGGCCGCGGTCGATCTCTTCGAGCCGGGCGACGGCGTGCACCGCTTCCGTGTGGCCGGTGACAAGGAAGCCGGTGACTGCCGGCTGGACGATCTCGGGTAGGGAGCCGCGGGGTGAGGCGATGGTGGGTGTTCCGGTGGCGAGGGCCTCGACGACTGACAACCCGAAGGGCTCGTCGAAGTCGACCAGGTGCAACAGTGCCATCGCCCCGCCGAGGAGGGCGTCGCGCTGGGTCGGTCCGACTGGCCCGAGATAGCTGACCGCCTGGCCGTCGACGTGAGGGCGCACCATCGTCTCGAAGTAGTCGTGGTCCTGGACGATCCCGGCGATGACAAGAGGGACGCCGGCCTCGTGAGCGACGTGAATGGCGCGGTGGGTTCCCTTGTCGGGGTGGATCCGGCCGAGGAACAGCAGGTATGCGCCGGCCTCGGGGGCGTACGTGAAGCGGTCCAGCTCGATCCCGTGATGGATGGTGGCGGCATAGTCGAGCAGGGGGCTGCGGTCGGCGTCGCTGATCGAGACGTAGTGCGCGATGTCGTCGTACCGCTGGTAGACCGGCAGGATCGCCGGTGAGGAGAACCCGTGGACCGTCGTGACCATCGGGGTCCCGACCAGACGGCTGTAGGTGAGCGGCATGAAGTCGAAGTGGTTCGCGATGACGTCGAACCGGTCGGCCTGCTCGAAGACCGCCGCGTTGTGGAGTCCCTCCCATACCTTGGCGTCAACGGAGGGGGCCTCCTCGTACCCGGCCGGAGCCGTACCGCACAACGTGGCACTCGTTGCCGAGTCTGCGGTGGCGAACAGGGTGACGTCGTGGCCGCGGGCCACGAAGCCCTCAGTGAGGGTGGACGCGATCTGCTCCCACGGGCCGTACGACGTCGGTGGAAGACGGTGGGCGATCGAGGCGATGACTCCGATCCGCACGGAACCCATTTCGACGGGCGACGGCAGGCAGCCGGTCTGGGGCTGCGGGCGTCGGTCTCCCGCCGACGGTACCCGACCGCGGAAACCGGGGCGGCTCGCGGGCGGTGCTACTGTCGAAGATCGGTTGCCCTGACTGGACAGGGCACTTTCCCGGACGACGACGTTCCCGACTGACCTTGCCCCGATCTGTTTGCGGGTGAGGGCCCGCAGCGCATGGAGCGCGTTTGGACGGCCTGAAGACACGGTCGTCGTGCATGGCGCCTGATTCGGCGCGCGTGAGTTCGGGAAGGCCTGGCGTGACCACGACCTACGGCATCCTCAGCACCTACCCGCCCACACAGTGCGGGTTGGCCACCTTCAGCGCTGCCCTGACGACAGCGCTGAGCACCCCTCGCGACGTCGTCAAGATCGTCGCTGTCGCCGACGCACCTGGAGAACCTCGTGACGGCGGCCCGGTTCACGTATGGGTCAAGGGTGATACCCACGGGGCCGCGGCGGCCGCGTCCCGCCTCAACGACACCGACATCGCCATCATCCAGCACGAGTACGGGATCTTCGGCGGCCCCGACGGTGAGGATGTGCTGGGGCTGGTACGCATGCTCACGGTTCCCGTCATCGTCGTGCTGCACACCGTCCTGACCACCCCCACCCTGCGCCAGCGCGCCATCCTCGACGAGCTGGTACTGCGCGCTGACGCGGTGGTGACGATGACACATACCGCTCGGGAGCGGCTCCTCGACCATTACGCGGTGCCGGCGGCCGTGCATGTCGTGCCGCACGGAGCGGCGGACTCCCGGCCGACGGCGGTGCCGACCCGAGACGAGAACGACGTCGCCGCTCGGGCCGACGCTCGGCCGACGATTCTCACCTGGGGTCTGCTCGGCACCGGAAAGGGGATCGAGTGGGGCATCGACGCGATGGCCAGTCTGCGTGACCTGGTCCCCAGCCCTCGATACCTCGTCGTCGGGAAGACCCATCCGAAGGTCCGCGAGGCGCACGGGGAGGCCTACCGGCGGATGCTCGAGAGGCGGGTCGCCGATCGCAACGTCGGCGATCTGGTCGAGTTCGACGCGCGCTACCTCACCACCGACGAGCTGCAGCAGATCGTGCGGCAGGCCGACCTGGTCCTCCTGCCGTACGACTCGCAGGATCAGGTCACCTCGGGGGTTCTCGTCGAGGCCGTCACCGCGCACCGACCCGTCGTGTCGACCGGGTTCCCGCACGCGTGTGAGCTGTTGGCCAGCGGGGCCGGCGTTCTGGTGCAGCGCGGAGATGCGGACTCCATCGCCAACGCGGTGCGCCGGGTCCTGACCGAAACCGGGCTCGCCGAGGCCATGACTGCCGAGGCGGGGCGGATCGCCCCGGGCCTGCTCTGGTCTGCGGTGGCGCAGCAGTACCGGGACGTCGCCGCCAGCGCCCTCCTGGCCAGCCGGGTCCGGATGAGCGCGTGAACGGCCAGGTCTGCTTCACCCACCTCGCGCACCTGACCGACGACATCGGTGTCTTCGAGCACGCCGAGGGCACCGCGCCCCGCATCGGGCACGGCTACTGCGTCGACGACGTCGCCCGCGCCCTGCTGGTCACCACCCGCCAGCCGGAGCCTGGCCCGCAGGTCGAGGCTCTGTCCCGGATCTACCTGACCTTCGTTGCTGCCGCGCAGCACTCCTCCGGGCGGTTCCACAACCGACGCGCCGCGCAGGGCGGCTGGGTCGACGTCCCCGGTCTCGGGGACTGGTGGGGCCGCGCGTTGTGGGGGCTCGGCACCGCCGCCGCGCGGTCGCCCGCGCGCGCCCACGAGGCCATCGGCCTGTTCGAGGCCGGAGCCGACCATCGCGCCCCCTGGTCACGGGCGATGTGCTTCGCTGGCCTCGGAGCGGCCGAGGTCCTGTCCGTGGACCCGGGCCATCGTTCGGCGCGAGCCCTGCTGCGGGATGCCGCCCGCTTCGTCGACACCCCGGTCGCGGACGTCACGTGGCCGTGGCCGGAGCCGCGCCTCCGGTACGCCAACGCCGTCGTACCGGAGGTGCTCATCGCGGCCGGAACCCTGCTCGACGTCCCCCGGTGGACCGCACAGGGACTACGGGTCCTCGGCTGGCTGTTGGACACCGAGACCAACGGCGGACACCTGTCGGTGGTCCCGACCGGTGGATGGGCACCCGGGGAGCCACGGCCCGGATTCGACCAGCAGCCGATCGAGGTGGCCGCGCTCTGTGATGCCTTCGCCAGGGCCTACGCCGTCACCGGGGACCGGATCTGGAGCGACGCCGTGATCTGGTGCGCCGCGTGGTTCGACGGGGACAACGATGCGCAGACCCCGCTGCACGACCCGCGGACCGGCGGAGGGTTCGATGGGCTGGAGCGGTTCGGGCGAAACGAGAACCAGGGTGCGGAGTCCACGCTGGCCCTGCTGTCGACGCAGCAACAAACCCAGCGGCTGCTGGTCAGCTCCCGATGACCGCCAGTGGCATGCTCGTTCGGCACGCACCCCTAGAGCTGCGACCCGACCCGACCCGGGTCATCGCCAGGCCGTTCCTGCCTGGGCAGGAGGTCCTCAGCCGCGGAATGTCCAGGGCCGAGTCCGTCATCGCCCGGGTGCTCGCCCTCACCGAGGACCAGGTCACCGCCGAGCTGTCAGCGATCCTGACCTCGTTCGGCGGCCGCCATCCTGACCTGCTGGCCACCTTCGATCGACACTTTGCCCTACTGGCTCACCGCATCCCCCCTCGCGAGGCGATCACCGCGGAACGGGTCCATCTCGTCGGGGCCTACTTCACCCAGGAGTTCGCCCTGGAGGGGGCCGCGATCTTCAACCCGTCCATCGTGCCGGACCCCCGGCCGCACGACCTACCGCCCGGCCAGGTCGCCTTCGTCATGTCGCTGCGGGCCGTGGGGGAGGGACACATCTCCACCATCGAGTTCCGCACCGGCCGGTTCGGCCCCGACGACAACCTGACCATCGACCGGCCGGCGACCCGACTCGGAACCGGCACCCCCACCGCCGCCCCGATATCGCTCGCCGCGCTTCGCCGGGGCCTGGGCGAGCACGGAGATGCCCCAGCCGCGGAGAGCGTTCTGCACTCGCTTCCCACCCAGTTCACGCCAGCCGACCTGGACCAGGCGCTGGACTCCAGCGAGCGAGACGCTGCCGGACGCTCCAGCAGCGACGGCATCATCGACCGGATCCGGCACCTGGCGGCAAGTAACTACGACCTCACCTTCCCCGACGAGCTGGACCTCTCCGCCCGGGTACTCCATCCGACCAGCCCCGCGGAGGGCCGTGGACTCGAAGACGCCCGCTTCACCCGCTTCGACGACGACGACGGCAGCGTGACCCACTACGCGACCTACACCGCCTTCGACGGCTCGAACATCGCCCCCCACCTCATCCAGACCGACGACTTCCGCAGGTTCTCCATGCGACAGCTGACCGGGACGGCCGCCACCAACAAGGGGATGGCCCTGTTCCCGCGGCGCGTCAACGGCAGGTTCTGGGCGATCTCCCGGTGGGACCGCGAAAACCTCAGCGTCACCCACTCCGCGGACGCGCTGCACTGGCAGGACCCCGTGATCGTGCAGCGCCCCCTGCACCCCTGGGACCTCGTCCAGCTCGGCACCTGCGCCTCGCCGATCGAGACACCGGACGGCTGGCTCGTCATCACCCACGGCGTCGGTCCGGTACGGACCTACGCGATCGGAGCGATGCTGCTCGACCTCGACGACCCGACGACCGTGCTCGCCGTTCTCGACGAACCGCTGATGACGGTCGCGCCGACACAACGGGACGGCTACGTCCCGAACGTCGTCTACAGCTGCGGCGCCCTGCTCCACAACAGCACGATCCTGCTGCCATACGGGTGCGCCGATGCAACAGTTCGGTTCGCCCTCGTCGAGCTGCCCGCACTTCTGCACCGGTTACGCGACAGCACAGTCGTTCAGCGTCCAGCCCACACCCCTCGCTGACGCCGGTCCGGCCACCGCGAGCCCGGCCATCGCGTCCCTCGCCCGGCCCGTCGCCACCCCCCGCATAAAAGGAAATACATGAGCCTCCACCCGACGCCCCCCGACCCCGTCACCCGCTCGACCAGACCCTGGGGCACATTCGACCTCTTCGTCACCAACAAGCCCTGCACCGTCAAGATCATCACCGTCCGACCCGGGCACCGGCTTTCGCTACAACGGCACCGCCACCGCGACGAGACATGGCAGGTCGTCGACGGGAGCCTCGACGTCGTCCACGGAACCAACACATGGACCGCCGAACCTGGAGATCGCGTGTGGATCCCTAGGGGCACCACACACCGAATGGGAAACTCCGGCCAAACCGCGACCCGAGTCCTCGAGATCGCCTCCGGCGACTTCGACGAAGACGACATCGAGCGGCTCGAGGACGACTACAACCGCCACCAATCAACCATCACCAGGTAACCGGTCCGAGGGCGCGGCGGCCCGGTGGCGCGGCTCCCCGAACTGACTCGACCACCCGGGCGGTGACCTCAGCCGGCGTCAGGACCCAACTGACTGCCGATCTGCTGCTGGGACGACGTCTACGGCGTGCGCTAAGGCCACGGCCGCCGCTTCCTGTTCGCTTCCTCGGGCATCGGCGCGTCTCAAAGCAGACTGGAGCTGACCGGCGAGCATGGAAGCGGTCGTCCTGGTGGTGCTGTCGCAGCCCCGGGCATCGTCAAAGAACATGAGCAGGCACCCCAGGACGGTTCCATCTTCTGCGGTCAGCACCGCCGAGAGGACGTGCTGTGCTCGACCTGCCGGGAGGGCCCGACGCGCTGACCGGACCGTGGACCAGCGAGCCGAACGCTGGTGGCGGGGTTTCACTCTGAGCTCGGCGACGCTGCTCTGAGGCAGAGCGTGCAGGGCCAGCCGCGGCGCCAGGACGACGAGCTGGTTGAACGTGAGTCGATGCGCGAGCACGGTGCAGATCTCGTCCAGCGTCCGACGCCCTCGGCGCGAAGCCACCACAGCGGGACGGACCGCACCGGTCGTGCCCATGACTCACTTCCCGGTTCCCAGGGTACGAGCAGCACCGCTGCGGGTCCGGGCAGCAGTGACGGCTGGGGCCAGTCTGGTCGGTCCTCCCGGCACGTCAAGCCCCAGCCGACGCGGTGAGCACCCGCAAGGTCGAGTGTCGGACGACGGTCATGGGCTGCAGCCGTCGAGTTGCCTCTGGATGGACCGCTCCGCGATGCCCCAGGAGACATGTGCCGTCCTTGCGCGTCGCAGCGGTGCCCCACCGGTCTGCACGGAGTCGCATCATCAGCTCCCAGCACGCAGAACGACCGGGTGTGCCAGCGAGCCGGCCGAGCGCATCGTCGGAGCTCACCGAATCGGCCTCACCGTGGCGTTCCAGCTCACGCGTGACCCGCCGGCGGCAGCCCCCCGAACGCCGGACACTGCGCACCATGTGCATCGAGAACCAGCCGGCACCCAGCGACATCAGCCTCAGCCCGGTGAGTTTCGTTCCATCCGCCGGGGCTGCGACCGTGCCCTCAGACCCCGCCTTTCTCTGCTCGGCTGACGGCCAGCCGTTGCAGTGCTCCCGACCGTGGCGCACGGTCCATTCGTGGGCTGAACCTGATCTTCTCCGGAGGAGGATTTGCCCGGGCAGGGTTGGACCTCGGCTGCCCCGGACCCCGGCAGCGCCTCGTAACGGATGCGCCAATGGGAGAGTCATGGCGGGCCAGCCGACGAACGGCGCGACGCCTTGGCGGGGCGCCGTGGTTCGGGTAGCAGGAGAAGTCGACGTCAGCACCGTCTCGGACATGCGCGAAGCGTTCGACCGAGTCCAACGCGACGGCCACGACGACCTGCTGGTCGACCTGTCCGACACCACGTTCATGGACGCCGCCGGCCTGGCCGTGCTGTTGCAGGCCCGTCGTGACTGGGCGGGCAGGATTCTGGTGTACCAGCCCCCGGCATCGCTGAGACGAATCCTGCAAGTGCTCAACATGGAGAGCACCTTCATCATCGTCAACACCATGGCGACCCAAACCGCCGATCCGCCCTTGCATACAAGCTAGGGGCTTTCCAAGCCCTCTCGTCCATGCCTAGGGCGTGGCGGTCGGTGCCGTGGACTCATTCGTAGATGTCGTCGTGGACTCGGTCGTGGATGTCGAAGGCTCGGCGTTCGCCGAGGTCGTCTCGGACAATGACAAGGAGGTCGTGGTCGTCGTCGGCGCGGAGGAGGTCGCCTCGGACGTCGTCGATGACGTCGAGGTGGTCGACGGCTCGGACGTCGACGGCGTGGACGTCGAGGTTGGTGAGGTGGTCGAGGTGGTCGAGGTTGTCGAGGGCGAGCTGGTCGGCTCGCTCGTCATGGTGACGGTGGCCGAGGAGGGCGCAGCGGTCGAACTAGAGGTGGGCGAGACCGGCGCGGCCGTCGGGCTCGGCGCCGGCGTCGGCTGGGGGCCCGTCGCCGAGGAGACGCTCGAGCCCGGAGCAGCGGCCGGGCTCAGGGCGGTCGGCACGCCTGTGCTCGGGAGGATCCATGGGGTCGGCCACGACAGGGGCGCGATGGGCGATCCCCCCAGGCCGGTCAGGGAGTCCGCGACGTTGAACAGGCTGACGTGGACGTGGTCCATATGGTTCTGGGTGGGGCTGCCGCGGTCCTCCATCAGTCGCCAGCCGTCGGCTGGCCGGTCGACGTTCCAGATGTGCTGGTGCCAGATGACGTAGCGCACGCCGAGCTCGCTTGCATGCGCTTGCACAAACTGCGCGAGGGCTCGTCCACTGGTGGCATCCGCGTTGACCATGAAGTCCAGGCCGAGACCGAGCTCGTGGTCCTCCGCGTCCGGACCCGCGCGGTAGCCGCCGATGCTTCGGATCCCGAACATCGACCCGATGACGTTGGCCACCGCCACGGTCCACGGGTAGACCGGACCGAGCTGGTACACGTGACGCGTCGCCATGACGGAGAGCACCGACTGCAGATAGGCCGACGACTGGTTGTAGGCGAGGATCGCCCTCCGAAGTCCTCCCGACTCCGCCAGGTCGCCGCCGGCGGCACAGAGGAGCGCCGTGGCGGCGGCAGCTGCGTCCTCGACGTCCTGGGGGTCGGCGATGCCGTCACCGTCCGCGTCCCGTCCCCAGGTCCGCCAGGACCCGGGCAGGAACTGCATCGGCCCGACCGCATGGTCCCACCTGGTGTCCGCGTCTAGCGCCCCGCCGTCGGAGTCAGGGATGGCGGCGACCCCCGCCCCGTTGAGCGCCGGGCCGATGACCGGTGGGACCGCTCGATGGGATGCGGTGAGCGTCCGTCCCGCCAACGACCCGGACTCCACCTGTCCGATGGCCGCCAGGAGGCTGAGCGGTATGTGACATGCAGCTGGAGCGGCCGTTACGGCCTTCTGGTAGGCGGCCATCAGGATGACGGACACCGACAGCCCGGTGACGAGCCGAAGGTGTGCGGCGTCCGTGAGGTTGGGCACGATCGGAACGGAGAGACCGGTCGGTTCGATGGCCGGGGCCACGGCGGGCTCGGTCCCCGGAGTGGCTGTCGGCGGCGTGCTGACCCCACCCCCAGTGACACCTGCCGCGTCGCTCCCTGCGGCAGCCCAGATCTGTCCGGGGAGGAACGCGCTCCACGCCGAGCTGCGGTCCACCGGCGCCGATCCAGACGCGCTCGGGCCCGCGACGGCCGGCGCCACGGCGACGGCGGCGGAAAGGACCGTGGCGACCCCGGCGGTAACGAGGGCACGCGGGCGCAGCCGGGCACGGCGTGGGAGCCGGAAACGGACGACCTTGACGGGAACGTCGGTTGACTGGTCACCCACATCAGGGCGATCGGTCGTCACGAACCACCCCACCGCTAAGCCCTACCCTTGTCCGGGTAGAGAGCTTCCCGGCGGGCTGGGGCGCCGGATCGCCACCCCGAAGGACCCTCGGAACACCGCGACAGAGGCTTCTGGCACCGGCAGGACCAGTCGAGCTCCCGGACGGTCTGCGGGTCTTCATGCCGTTCGACGTGGGTGTTCAACACTGATCGGCCCTGCCTCGGTCAACTCCACAACGGAGCGCCCATTCTCCGACGCCAATCGGGCTCGCGTCGAGTTGTTGCCAGAATCCACACGATCGGATGATGCGCAGCCTCCGAGGCCTGCGTCAGCTCGACTGGCTGGCGGCCCGGTCCTCGGCCATCGTTGAAGACCGGGTAGCGGCCAGCTTCGCCGGACAGCACCTCACCCGCTTAGCCATGCCGCCGGATCGGCTGGCCCCCACCATGGCCGAGGTTGCCAGCTCCGCGACGACCCAGAGTGCGGCCTCCTGCCGCTCCCGATTGGACCTGGGCCCGCCGACCCCGATGGCCGTCATCATCCCAACCATGATCCGGCCGATGTGGCTGGAGTCATGTTCACCCGCCATCCGCGCACCGGCAACCCGACCGATTGATCGAAGCCTCCTAAGGGCTCGGCGAGAGTGTCGTCGCCGGCCTAGTGGTTCCCGACCTGCACTGCCTCACTTATGACGGACTGCTACTCGACGCGCGGATCTCGCCCAAAACGTCTAGATCCAGATCGCCCAGCGGCCGGCACCGAACAGGAACCCGTACCAGCGGCCCGGACACAAGCCGCCAACCTCACACCCACGACGCTGGCGGACCTGATGTGGCTCGCGGACCGGTGCGAAACCACATTCGGGGCACGAAAGGGCGTCGGCCTCACCCCCGAGAGCCTTTACCTGACAAGGCGAAGGCCAATCTTGGCATGGCAGTTTGAACCTACGCGAGCCATGGGGGCCGTTCTCGCCGGCGGCTCGTCAGGCGGCCGCTTTGGTGTCGCCTGGACCGAAATCGTTGTAGCGCAGTGTAATTCGGTAAGCGGTCAGCGAAGGTCGATGGTCAGAAGTGTGTACTTAACGGACAAGTCCCCCTCCCGAATTGTCCATCTGCGACCAATTCGGCCTCTTGTTGGCGTGCGCGTCTGCCACTAGTAGGCCTACGACGGCGAGGGTATGCCGCCGGGCGAGGCTCAGCGGCATACCGACTCACCCGCGGGCTCGCCACGGCTCGCCTCATCCAATGCCGGCAGCGGAATCGCCGAAATCGGCGGCACTGAGCCAACCTGACGGTAGACAACGAGATCCGCATGCGATGAATCGTCGTGACGGTGATGAAGGCAAGACGCAGCGACCGGCCATCCACCGCGGGGGCAGCGAGGCGACCTGCGGGATACGGGACCAACCGGGTCCAGCCGCTGAAGGGCCAGCATCAGCCGCACGCCGATGAGTGGCGCGGCGAGTGGAGCTGGCGTTTCGTGACAGGTCGAGCCCGAAAGGCTGCACCCCCAGACAGGGCTGCTCTTCCAATGCCTTGCCCAATCGATGTGGAAGCCGCAGCAGCGTGGGGGCTCAGATCAATCAATCGCTTCTAAGGGGTACACCAGAGCGCATTCGCGATCTTCCAGCCGTCGCGAGTGCGGACCAGGTGAACGTACTCGTGGTACGGCTCAGAGCGGACGAGCACTGAAGCGATGTCGTGCTTAACGTCAAGCACGTCGACCTCTATCGTGCGGTCAGCGAGACCTCTGGCGACCTGTACACCCTCGCCCTCGCCCGTCCAGCTGATCATCTGCTCGGCCGTCACGAACGAGAGCGTGGATGCCTGATCCTGCCCAGGCGACCGCTTGACGAGATCGCGGTGGAGCGCTCGCTCCATGCGCGAAACGTCACCGTCAAACCACCCGTCGAAGTAGTCGTGAACCGTCGCGACGATGAGTCCGTGTCGTTGTCCATGTCGGGTCCCCTTCAGTGGTCACAGCGGTCAGGGGGCTGCCGTAGCTCTATTTCTTGCTGGGCCATGAAACGCATCTCACGGAGCACGCTCGTCGACAAGAGCGTGAGTCTGAGTGGGCTGGGCCGTGAACCAAGTGGCGTGTGCCTCTGCCAGCGAGTGGGGTCGGGACATGGGCACGAGCATCGTTGGCTGCCGAGCCGGTCGGCGGGATCGGCCGACACCTGGCATTCGCGTTGAACGCAAACTAGGTCCCCCGGCTCAACTGGTCCGTGCTCAAACGTGACGACGACCCGGAGCGAGTGCTCGTCAGGCCAGACTTAGCGTGCCGGCAGTCTCGAGCGTCGGCTTGGAACCACCCCGGGCCTCAACCCGATCGTCGAGACGTGCGCGTTTGGGGGCGGGCCACCTACGTGCCGGTGCCGCGTAGTGGCCTCCAAACGGTCGCCACCTCCTTGCGATAGCGACGGCCGAAGAGGCCACTCAGCAACACCAGCACGGGGCCCGGCACGTTCGCTCGCAACGCGGATTCCTCCTCCTGCGTGGCACCGTCCTGCATCCATGCGAAGAAGGTGCCGGCCTTGGCCGGACTCGATCGGCGACTGAACTGCTTGCCCATCTCTTTCAACGCCGGGTCACCCTCCTTCTGCCTCAGGGGCTCCTCCGTTACGGCTTCCTCGTGGTCAAGGTGAGACACGGTCGTCACCTGCAGCCGCTCCATCGCGGCGGCGGCGACGTCGGCGTCGGAGCGGCTTGCGGTGGACCTGAGCCGGGCCATGGCCTGCCCAGCCGTCGTCAGGTCTGCGGCCATGGCCTCGTGCTCGATGTCGAAGGTGTCGATGGTGGACCCGGCGATCCCGATCGCGGCCAGCGCCGGCCATACGATGGCGTGCTCGCCCTGGTGGTGGTCGGTGAGCTGGTCGTCGAAGTTCTCCCACGCCCGGTACAGGGATGCAGCTCGCTCCCGGTCCCCGTTCACGAACGCGTCGAGGGCGTCCCGGAACCGGAGAAGGTCGCGACGAACCGCCCGATGGATGGTCTTGTTCATGCTCATGCCCGGGCCTGCCGTCTCCATGTCCCTACGTTAGGAGGCATAAGCACCCCACGAAAGAGCGGGGATCCGCGCAGGTCGAGGACTTAGTGTTCCTGGACCACAGCCAAGCCATTGCCGGCGGGGTCGGTGAACCACGCGATGGAATGGTCTTGGGCGTGGTAGATGCCCTTGTCGTCTGTCTTGAAACCCGGGTACCGCTGGATTCGCACTCCCCGGGCGGTCAGCTCGCCAACGGCCTGGTCGATGTCGTCCACTGGGAAGTTCAGAACGGTGAAGCTCGCCGGCCGGTGGTCTGGTTTCGGGTAGACCAGAACGCCTCGCGAGCCGTCGACCTCTAGCCACAGGGGGCGGCCATGGTCCACGGCCACACGTAGACCCAGCGTCTGGCGGTAGAACGTGCTCGCCGCGGTGAGGTCATCCGCCGCGAAACTGCTGAAGGCCTTCACCGTACCCAACATGGTTGCCTCCAAGGTCGTGTTGTCGTACGCGCTCACGGTTTGCGGTGCGGGAGTATCGCTCGAACGGTGTCGGGGAGACGCCACGTGCGCCCGGGTTCGTTACCCGATTTGGGTTCCGAGCCTTCGACAGCGACCCACGATGGAGCTACCTGCCGATGCGGGACCTTGAGGCCACCGTCCGCAGCAACAACACGAACCGCAAGTTGCGCGACGTCGCCGAAGAGGTCGGCCTGACCGGGCAGCTGTCCCAGCCGCCGACCCACGATGGCCCCCAAGCATCGTCAGGGTCGCTTCGGTAGGACTCCGGGACACTTGGGTCGGTCGGCTCTGCTGGCTGGAACCTAGCTGGCAGCGGCAGCCGAGGGAAGCGCATCTATCGAGGAGGCGGGGCCACTGTCGCCGACCAGCAACGCCAGGAGCTGCTCGACCGTGGTTGACCGGATGACGGGACCCGGCACCAACAGGTGGCTCTGGACCTCATAACGGTTGCGCCGTCCCACCCTTCTTTTCACGACATATCCGGCTCTCGCCAGGTCGTTGACGATGGCGAAGGCACTGCGCTCGGTGATACCCAGGGCGGCAGCGACGTCGATCAACCGCGCGTCGGGGTCGTGTGCGATGTACAGCAGCACCTGAGCATGGTTGGTCAGGAAGCTCCAGCGCGGCATACGCCCAACCCTACAGCAGAATTCTAGAAAAAGATTGCATGTTCAGTCCTACTCCACCGAGGTTGCATCGCGGGAGCCGCACCGCCTGATCCGCCGGGGCGCCCTCTTCCTGTCCCCGCAGCCGGCGCCATCGAAGGAGATGAGGCTCGACAGGAGCGGTTCGCCTCGTCACATGGCGAGGACGGCGCGGCACGCCGCGCACCGAGGTGACAACTGGTAGCGGTGCCGGCACCCGGTCGTCGCCTGAGCGGTTCGCGCAGGCTGGTGGACCAAGGTCGCGACCGACCATGGGTGGTGCTGCACGGCTGCCCCGTGCCCAAGCGCCGACGGCTGGCGGCCTGCGGGACGCGGGGGTCTACCGGTCGTGTCCGGGATTCCGGAATGGGTTGAGAAGCAAGGGGGGTCGGGAAAGAGACTTCCGGTTTTCAACCGGCTCGATCACGGCGCCGGAGGGTTATGTTACGCAGCGCGTCCGCTCATCCCGGCACACGCCGGGAAACCCAGACTCGTGGGAGATGACAGCATGACGACCCAGATCGCACCACTTGCTGGCGCGGAACAGCGGCCCGCCGGCGCGCAGCGCGAACCGGCGGCCGCTCTCGCCGCTGATGCTCTTGCCCTGGTCGCTGAGCTGAGCGACGAGGTCAGCCAGTTGAAGGGCGCCCTAGACAGCAACCGCCGCATCGGCATGGCGATGGGCCTGGTCATGGGACAGCTGGGGGTCGCCGATGACGAGGCCTTCGACGCACTGCGCCAGATCAGTCAGAACACCAACCGGAAGCTGCGCGACGTCGCCGACGACGTCATTACCCAGCGTCGGATCTAGCGAACAGACCCAGCCGTGACGACTGGGCCGTCACCGCCGTCCAGGGCCACTTCGACGTGCGGTCGGCCGCACCATCCACCTGATTCCGGCGCGACTGTAGCGAAGCGTGCTGCGTAAGGCTGCCCACTCGCCAAGCTGACGTGGGCATCCGAGCCTCAACCGTCCCGGTTCAGAGGAGGGGACAGGCGGCGAAAGACGCGGGACAGAGCTGATGCCCCGTGGAGCACCGGTCCCGCCAGCCCTGTCCTGGACTGGCGGGACCTCCAACACGCGAGGCTGCGCAACCTCCTGTGCTCGTGCCTGAGGTCTACCCCAACAGCAGGCTGCCATTCCCAATTACTCCGACGTGCACGGCAGATCCTGGCTACGGGGATCAAGCGACCCGAACTCGGCGCCGATAGAGCATCTGGCGCCGCGCAGAAGGCTCGCTGGCATACGGGGGCGCGAATGCGTTCGAACTTGGGCTAGGGCTCTGCCGACGCCCGCTCGCCCGGCTCAGACCAAGCCGGCTGAGGCGGGAGCTGCCGAAATGGAGACCTCGAAACTGTGCTGAACACCCGGCACGTCATCGGGGTACCTCGCGGTATTGACGGAGCGCAACCGCACGACTCTGACTCTCCTTGAGGCCCCGCCGAGCGAGCCAGAACACCAACGTGCGGCCGGCTTCGATAACCGGCGTGGCAGAGACCGCCGTCATCGTTGACTCAGCGGAATCGCCCGCCCCGTCCAGAGCTGGTGGGGCGGGGGCCAGCAGCGACTCGGGAATGGGATGACGTGACCGCCGAAGGTGACGGCCCGCTGGGTGACTGGACGGAGCGCCCAGCAGCCAGCCGGTCGCCGATGTCCGGCCGTGGCTGGCTGGCCGGCTGGCTGGGGGCTCTCCTATCGGGCGCCTCCACGCCAGGAAACTGGTGTGTTGGGTGCGCTCGAGGTTCCGCTACGGCCGCTCGCGGTCCGTATGCGACGCGTCGAGGGGGACATCCGAGGCGCCGGCCTCGATCTCCTCGTCGGTCAGCATCCGAACGGCCGGCGCGCCGACGGCCCCTGAACCGGGCTCCGTGTCGCCCGCGGAGGAAGCGTGAACGTCGGCGACCTCGGCGTTGCCTAGATCGTCTTCGTTGTCGTCGGAACGGCTCTTGGTGCCTACTACCGCAGCAGCGGCGGCAGCCGCTGCCACGCCGACGCCGGCCGCGACGACCTTGCCGGACACGCCCGCCTTGCCGTCGTCACCGCGCGAGTCGGCCGCGGCCTCGACGCCCGGCGTACCCACATGTCCGTCGCTCCCGACGGAACCTCGCCACGCCCCGGTCGCGTACTCCTCGGACTCGATGAACTCCTTGAACCGGTCCAGGTCCGCCTGAGCCTGGCGCTCGATCAGGTTCACCGCATCGCCGGCCTTCTCCACAATGCCTTCCGGCTCGTACTCCAGGAACAGGCTCACGGACGTCTGGTCCCCGCCGAGGTCCTCGAAAGTCACCGAGCCCGCGTTCGTCGCGCCCTCGGTCGCCGCCCAGGCCACCTTCCGGTCCGGCACCTGCTCGAGGATCTTGGCCTGCCACTGGCGCCGCACTCCCGCGATCTCGGCCACCCAGTCGAGCCGGTCATCGTCGAGCTGAGTCACGCTCTGGACGCCGCCCATGAACCGGGGGAACTCCTCGAACTGCGTCCACTGGTTGTACGCCCTGCTCACCGGCACGTTCACCATCACTGATCTGCTCACCTGGGTGGTCATCATCACTCTCCTCGCTCGGGGGGCCATCGGGCGCCGGGGTCGACGCTGCCGGCCTGAGGCGTTGATGCCCGCACCGGTCCAGGCCGAAACATCGAGCCGACCGGCTCAAGCCGCCTCCGGTGACGACGTGATGGAACGCACCGCTCAGATGTGGCCCCGTGGCTACGCGCAGGAGTCGCCGGTTTGACAGTTGATGCGAGAAGCCGACATGCTCGTGGAACGCAACCGACGCGGTCAGCCCTATCTGGGCAATGCGCGGAGCGATGCCTCAATGAAGGGCATTTCTGAGAGTCCAGCAGGCGGCCCTCGTGCGTCGCGGCTCACCGAGCCACCACCCACACCTAACGAGGGACTCATCATGTCTACGACCAACCTTGACAGCACCACCACCCCCCGCGTCGCTCGCGTCGCTCACGACGAAACCCGCCCGGCCCGGAAGACGACCGAGCTCATCGCTTACCTGGCAACGGTTCTCGCTGTCGTCGTCACGGCCTTCGTCGTCGGTGACGACGACAACGGCGTCGACGCCTTCGGTGCGGCGCAGGCGCTTCAGTACGTCACGTTCCTGACCATCGGCTACATGCTCGCCCGCGGTCTCGCCAAGTCGGGCAGCCACAGCCGGTCTTCCGAAAACGACTGAGGCAACGGCGGAACCCCCGCCTGACGCCTCACGCAGTGCCCTTGCTCAACCGCGCAAGGGCACTGCCCGTCCTCCTGGGTGCCGGCGCGTCCTCCACCCGCCGAAACCGACAAGCCGAGACGGGCACGCAGAGACGGGCGCGCAGATGCGGGTGACCGCAGAGGGTTTGCTGAGATGAGTCGTCAAGAAGTGGGAACCAATGCTGCTGCTCTTCGGAATTGACACCACCACTCGCCTGCTGGCGACCCCGGGACACGCCTGCCGTGGGTGCGGAAGCCAGGCGCCGCATCGGGTGGTCGAGCTCGCGCGTAGGTTCACGCTGTTCTTCATCCCGGTCTGCCGAATCGGTGCCGTCCGGTACTTCGACACCTGCCCTGTGTGCGGACTGGAAACCGAGCTGACCCAGGCGCAGGCCCATTCGGCCATCGGCGACACGGAGCCCGTCGGGCCGCAGGACGCCGCCACGTGGCCGCCACAAGACCGCTAGGGGCCGTGGGATCTGACGCGGTTTGCACACGTCACTACTCCGGGCGTGGTCTGGGTCCTCGCCATTTGCCCTCGGGTTTGAGCGTGATGTCCGAGGTCATCACCCTGCGGTGCATGACCAAGCGGCGGATCCTCGCCACCGCGGTCAAGGGCAGCGTGGCCGGCCTGGGAAACAGCCCAGCGTGCGCAGCTACGCGTTCACCACGGTGACCCCGTTGCCGCCGCAGTTCGACGGCGAACTGATGGATCTGCCGGCTGGCGCCACCGTTCGCGTGGACATCGCGTCGCGAGCCGTACAAACCGTGCTCTGACCCCTGACCCCCAAGCTCGCGCCCCCTTCGCCCACTCCCTGAGGAGTCCCATGACCGCCACCGACATTGATGACCCTTCGATAATCTCCACGCAACAGCTGGCCGCCCCAGACCATCCCAAGACGGCGCACCCGCTGGTCGCCTTTGTGCCTGGACTGGGTTTGGACGCCGACGAGTGGCAGGCGGTCCGTGCCGGCCTGACGGGGGCCAGCGTCGTCGTCATGCTGCCGTCCCTGGGGCAGCCGGCCCGCCGCCCCGCGGACCTTCGGACCGAAGCCCACGCCAGCCGCCTGCTGGAGTCTCTTCCGACTGGCACGCCGACCATCCTGGTGGGCCACTCAGCCAGCTGCCCCGTCGTCGTCGACGCGGCGGCCCGGTCGGACGACATGGTAGGGCTGGTATTGGTGGGCCCGGTCACCGATCCGGCCGCCCAATCGTGGCCGCGGATGCTACGTCAATGGGGGCGTACTGCCGCCCATGAACGGCCTTCCGAAGCGGCGAGCCTGGTCCGTCAGTACTGGCGTACCGGCCCCATGAGCATGCTGCGGGGAATGAACGCGGTGCGCAGGTTCCGCACTGATCTGGCGCTTGAGTCGCTCACGCTGCCGGTCGAGATCGTGCGCGGACGCAAGGACCGGATCGCGACGCAGGATTGGTGCTCCGAGCTCATGCGGGCGGCCAACGGCCACCTGACCACCGTTGAGGGAGCCGCCCACATGGTCCCGCTGACCCACCCGGAAGCCGTCGTCGCCGCGGTGGACCGAGTCCGGGCTGCCACCCCGTGGCACACTCAAACCGTGGTGACGTGAACGTCTGCGTCAATCCAATGGCAAGCAGCCGAGGCATAGCCCATCTGGGTATGGCCGACACCCATCACGCGCTGCGCGGTGCTCAAATTGCCGGCTGCCAGTGTGCACCCGGTCATAGGTGGAAAACGTCGCCTTAGAGTGGTGGTTCCGCGGGGTTGAGGAGCATCTCAGGCACGCGGCCAATGACGTCTCCCGGACCAGGGTCAAGAAGCTGTCGGGGTCAGGGTCCGCCTCGCCAGTGGTCGATGCGGTGGCGGTCGGGTGCGAAGCCGTGTCGGATTCCCCAGAGGACGGCCTGGGTGCGGCTGTCGACGCCGATCTTGCGGTAGATGCTGCGGATGTAGGACTTGACGGTGTTGGGGCTGAGGTAGGTGAGCCGGGCGACGTCGGCGTTGCTCAGGCCCTGGGTGATGAGGGCGAGGACCTCGGACTCGCGGTCGGTCAGGCCTTCGCTGCGGCCGGGCCAGTCCAGGCCGTTGATGGGGCGTGACCTGGCCGGGGTCGGGCTGACCACGACCTGTCCGGCGTGGACGGCGCACAGGGCGGCGACCAGCTCGCGGGCCGGTAGTGCCTTGGACAGGTATCCGCTCACGCCCTGGTTGAGGGCGCGGTCGACGAGGTCGGGGGCGAAGTTCCAGGTGTAGACGACCACCCGGCGGGCGTTCGGGTTGCCGACGAGGACAGCGATCTCGTCGTGGTCGGACTCCGGCTGCGCGAACGAGTCGTACAGGACGATGTCGACGACGTCGTTCACCGCGCGGTTGGTGTCGAGCTCGGCGACCACGACCTGGTCGCGGTACTGGTCGAGGATGTTGGCGACTCCCATGACCACCACGTCGTAGTCGTCGACCAAGGCAACCGTCACGGGCCGGGTCAACGTGGTGGACGAGGCGGTGGACGAGGCGGTGGACGAGGTGGTGGCCGAGGTGGTGGCCGAGGCGGTGGACGAGGCGGCGGGTGTCACGTCGTCGACGGTAAACCTCCCTAGGGGTGTACTGCACCCGCCCTAAGGGGTGGTTCGGTCAAGGGACCACGGACCAGCCGGCCCGGCCTCGTCCTCCACCGAAAGGGACTCGCCATGCTCGGACTCATCATCACCATGATCATCGTCGGCCTGATCGCCGGCGCCCTCGCCCGCCTGATCGTGCCCGGCCGGCAGCACCTGTCGGTCCTCATGACGATCGTCCTGGGGATCGTCGGATCCTTCGTGGGCGGGTTCCTCGGCTACCTGCTCTTCCACAACGACGCCCAGGACGGGCTCCTGCAACCCGCCGGCATCATCGGCTCCATCATCGGCGCCATCATCGTGCTGCTCATCTGGACCCGAGTCGGCCGACGCCGCACCGTAGCCGGCTGAAACCTACTGAAACCCGCTGAAACCCACTGACGGCGCTGGCCCGCGCCCCGGCGGGCTCGGCAACCAATGCCGAGCCCGCCGGAACCGGCCGGTCGGGTCACCAGCAGGGGCCGACCCGACCGGCCACCACAAACGGGAGACCGACCGATGCCTGGGAAATCCGCTACGGCCAAGGGGTAGCCGGTTGGAACCACACAGCGCGTGGTCAGCCGACGCGGAAGTCCCCGGATCGCGGTTCCGGGTGCATGGCCGTGTTCTCAGGAGGCCTCGCCATGGAGCATCCCTTCGCCCCAGTCCCCGACGAGAGCGTCGGGTCGCTCCGATACGACATTGGCAACGAGTCTTGGAGCTGGTCGTCCGTGCTGTGCCAACGCCGCGGCCTAGACCCGGCCCGGGTCGAGCCGTCCACCGACCTGTTCTTCATGGGCATCGCCGACGAGGACCAGGCGGCGCTGAAGGCAGCGATCGAGACAGCCTGTCACCAAGTCGGCGCCTTCTCAGTTCGGTTCCGGATCGATACCCCCGCGAAAGGGCTGCGGTCGATCTTGATGGTCGGGGAAAGCGTCGCCGACGGCGACCAGGTCGGCCAACTGCGGGTTTCATCATCGACATCACCGGCCCCCTGAACCAGGCCGCGAACGACGCCGTCTGGGCGTCGGCTCAACACCGGGCCGCGATCGAGCAGGTGAAGGGAGCCCTCATGTTGGCGTGTGACGTCGACCAGAACGAGGCCTTCGCCATCCTGCGCACCTGGTCGCAGAACCTGAACGAGAAGGCGTCGCACCTGGCCGAGCGAGTGGCCCGCGACCTCGCCGCCACCCACCTCGACGACGACACCACTCGCCGGAAGCTGCTGCGGCTCTTCCAACCCCATTAACCCTCCGAGGACACCGCCCGAAGACGGACGGGCAGCGCGCACAAGCCCCCGCCGCGCTAACCGCCCAGCCGTGTCCCGGGTGTGCGGTTTGGCGGCGATGAGACTGATCCCTTGATGGCGTGTGCGGCAATCGCCAACGCTGCCACCGGGCTCCAGCGGCCCAGCCCGAGGCCGCCACCCTGGCGCGTTCGCCAGGGTCGGACACGCCGTTGCACGCACCGTTGAGGCCGACGGCGTCCATGAGCGATCCGCCGAACCAGGCGGCGGCGCCGAGGTCGCGCAGGGTTCGGATAGCGGTGTTGCGGTCGGACGTCATGGACGGCCATTCGAGAAGCGTCAGGGTGCATCACGCCGTGAAACGGCCCGGGCAGGTGCGGCCCAGGCCGTTTCACGTTCGGTCAGGTTGTCGCGTTGTTCTTGACTTCGTCCGTGGCGGACTGCGCGGAGGAGGAGACGGACTGCGCGGTGGAGGTGGCCTCGTCCTTGACGGTCGACGCGGACTGGGACGGCGCTCTCCTTGACCTGCGAGATGGCTTCCTGGACCGGCTCTTGGAGGTTGCCGGCCACCTGCTTCGCGGCCTGGGTCATCTCATCGGTGAGGGGCTGCGCCTTGTCCTTCAGCGCGGTGGCCGCCTGCTGCTCGGCGGAGGACGCCGGGATGAGCGAGGCGACGATCCAGCCGAGCCCGAAGGCGACGAGTCCGGCAGCGACCGGGTTGCCGCGGGTGCGGCCGCGAACCGCCGACGGTGCGGAACCCGCGGTGTCCTTGGCGCCTTCGGCCGCGTGGCTGACGGACGCGGTGGCATCCTCGGCCATACCCATCACCCGGTCCTTGAGGTCCGAAGCCCCGTCCTTGACCTTGTCCACCTGGCGGCGGGCCACGTTTCCGGGACGCACGCTGTCGGCCAGAGCGTTGACGTTGTCACTCAGGTCACCCCGAGTGGCTTCGATCTCATGGCGAATCTGGTCCGGGTCGGCGGTCATGATGTCTCCTCGTGTCCTGCAAGTGCGGGCGGAATCTGCTTGGCGGTTTCGGTGGTGCGGTGCAGGCCTTCGACCTGTCCCAGCTGCGAGCGGCCGGACGTATACAGCACGGCGCCGACGACGGCCCAGAACGCGGCGACGACGAGCGCCGACCACGCGTTGCCGATGAACTGCCCGAGGCCCCACCACGCGGAGATGGACACGAACAGCAGGACCATGTGGCCGGCCACGCCGGCGCCGGCGAGCTTGCCGGCCGCGGCGCCGGCCTGGGTTGCGCTCTGGCGGATCTCGGCCTTTGCCAGCGCGACCTCCTGCCGGATCAGGGTCGACAGGTCGGCGGTGATGGCGCTGAACACCTCACCGATCGGCCGCTCGTCCGGGGCGGTGCGTTCGCGGGTCGCCGCGTAACCGGTCTGGTCGCTCACCGCGCATCCCAGGCGGGCCGGGTCTCGGTGCGAGCCGCGGGGACTGTGGTGAGGACGTCGGCCTGGATTGGCTCGGCCATCGGCGGGTCGGTCGTGGTCGCCGTTTCCATGGAGCGGGTGTAAATGGGCGTGGAGTCGCCGGCACTGACGGCTGACGGTGACGCCGTGCTCTGGCTCGCCGACGCGTCCGCCGTCAGCCCCCGGGTGAGGCGTCCCGCCAGGAGGCCGCCGACGGCCGCCAGCGCGAGGAACATCCCCGGCCGCTGCCGGGCGAACCGCGAGGTCTCGGTGAGTAGGTCGGCCGGCTCGTGGTTCTCGAGCCAGGTGGCCGCGCTCCGGGCACGTGAAGAGACCTGGCGCACCAACGAGGTCGCCGCACCAGACTGCTGAGCGTCGCCACTCTCGGAGCGGTCGACCATCCCGTCGAGCTCGTCGACGATGGAACTGATCCACGTGGCCAGATTGTTCTGCTGCGTAGCGGCCTGGTCGGTCAGCTGGGTCCGTGCTTCGCCGAGCAGGTTTCTGGCCTGCGTTCCGGCCTCCCCGACCACCGAGGACGCCTCGTCCGCGGCGACCTGGGCTACTTGGCGGCCGCCGTCGAGGGCCTCGTGACCGACCTGCTTGGCCTGGTCCGCGGCCATTTCGGGAGTCGAGGACGATCCTGAGTCATGTAACGTGCCCGCACCTGGGTACGGGGTGGGGACGGGATCGGTCATGGGTAGGGGGTCGTAGCCGTTCCCGGACGTGGGGGGACTGTCGTACTGAGACATGGGTTCTTCCTTCGTCGGCGCCACCGAAAAGGGGGCGCGAGGAGACACCCCGGCCAGCGGCAATGGCGACCGGGAGAGATGGAATGACCAGCAGACGTGCCGATGCGCGAATTCCGCATGACGTGGGAGGCGCTGGGCCTTTTCGCCTCTGGTACAAGAGGAATACCCGCGCCGGACCGGCTCAACCCCGTTCGGTGTAGAAACTCTGGCGCGGCCCGTCCCCCGAGCGCGCATACTTCACGCCGCTGTGCACAGCAGTTCGTACGTCTCGTCGAGGTCCAGAACCCAGTGTCGGCCAGCCCCGGAGACTCAAGACCACGGGCCGCCCCCCATGGCCGGCTTTGGGCACGACCAGTGTCCCAGGATCGGCCGCGACCGTGTTCCACGGCGACAAGACCTTCGCGAAGAGTCAGATAAGGCCGCCCCGACGCCCATCCCGACGAACGCACGACATTCGACGCGTCGGGGCGATCGGAGGCGTGTGGCAAGGTTCGCTCTCGGCAGACGCCCGTGCGTCACTGTGGGCGGTGGGCAGCACCTCGAGGATGTGCAACAACTGGGCGCTAGGGCGTTCGCTGCTGACGAGGAAGAGCGGCATCGCTGTGCGTCGTCAACTACGCGCTGGGCTCGTAGCCGGGAGGTTAGGTCGGTCTGGTTCGGGACTAGCCGAGTAGACGCTAGGGGTAAGGGCACCGGGTGACGGGGGACTGGTGGTTCGGATTTGATGTGCGGGTCGGTGCCTGCCTGGTGGTGGGTGGTGGACCGGCATCGCCCCTGGTAGCGGTTAGTCGAGGTTTCGGGCGAAGTCGCCAGGGTTCGCCGCGATCCAGTCCCTGGTCTGCTGGTACTGGTCGGCGATCCACCGTTCGAACATCTGCCGTTCGACCTGATACCGGCCGGCGCCGACATGTCGTGCCGGGAGCCCGCCGTTCCTAATCAGGTCATAGACCACGTGTGGGCCAACCGCCAGCTCGTCGCCGATCTGCACGACTGTCAGGAACGGTGGACCCGTGCCGCGTCTGGCGGTCGGAGGTGGGAACGGACCGAACTGTGAGGTGGCCCTGGAGACGGTTGCGGCGCCGACTCCCGCCGGCGCCGCGATCGCGTCCAAAGTGAGTCCGGCCGTGCGGGCGGCCACCACCGGTCAGGGTCGGCTGCACGCTGCGCCGCCGAGCGTCGTACTCCCCGGCTCACCCTTCTGCCGGCCGCGCCCACACTCCGAAATGCACTCACACCAATTCGGCGATGAGGGCGGCAGCGCGCGCTGCCCCGTCCCCCTCCACGGGTCGGTAGTCGACCGCGCGGTTGATGTTTTGAGCGATCGCCTCGGCAATCTTCTCTGGTGTCGCCAGCTCGAAGTCCATCGGTTGCCCAGCTGCGTACCGCTCGAGGCGATGGCGTACGTGGAAGTTCTGCTCGAAGTGGTGGCGGAGTGGGAAGTACAGGAACGGCCGCCGGGTGGCTGTCAGTTCCATGCACGTTGTCAATCCGCCCTGCACCACTGCGAGGTCGCAGGCGGCCAGATGCCGGTAGAGCTCGTGAACGTACGTCCGCAGCTCGAGCCCTTCGGGCTGGGGGAGCGTTGCAGGGTCGATCCGCGGGCCGGTGATGACGATCATCCGCAATCCCGGCACTCGTCGCTTTGCCTCGGGGAACGCCTCGATCACTCTCCTGAGCAGGTGCCCGCCGACTCCCGAGCCACCGACGGTGACGATGCAGACCTGCTCGTCGTCTGCGTAGCCGAGCTGTTGCCGCAGCGCCGCGCGGTCGGCGAAGTCGGACGGGTCGAAGCCGGTCACGTAACCGGCGAAGGAGTAGTGCTCGCTGGTCCAGTCGCGGATCAGCGGCAGGTCCGGCCCGAACCCGTCGGGCACGATGTCCGACTCACTGCCGACGAAGATCGCACGATCGCGGACACGCGGGAAGCGTGCGATGTGCTCGATCATCTCCGCGTTGTAGTCGGCGGTCAGGAACGCCTCATGCTCGCCTCCGTCCGGCATCGGCAGCCAGCCGACGAAGTCGGTGAGCCAGGCGTACGCCGCGCGCTTCTGCTCCGGGTTCTCGTGCAGGTAGTAGTCGAGCTCCCACGCCTCGTCGCCGATCCAGACGTCGTACGGCTCCTCGCGTACGAGGTCGTGGAACACCATGAAGTTGGACAGCAAGATCTCGTCCATCCGGCGAATCGTCTGGAAGCAGTGCAGATCGTGCTCCGCTGACTCGCTCTCGATGTGGCTCGACTCGTTGGAAAGAAAGGCGCTGGCGGGGTGGATCCGCTCACCAGCAGCTTCCAGCACCTTGGTCACCGGGTGCTGGGCGAGCCAGTCGATCTCGAGGTCGGGATGCAGCTTGCGAAGCTCGTCCGCGATCGCGACATCCCGCTGGGCGTGCCCGAGACCGATCGGGGAGGAGATGTAGAGCGCGCGCTTGCGACGGGACTTTCCGCGGACCCACCGCCGAGGTGGTGGCGCCGGTTTGACGAAGTCCCGGAGGAGCAGGTTGACCTTGACTGGGTCGCGGGCATGGAGAAAGTGGCCCGATCCCTCGAGCACGACCAGCTGGCCGCCGGCCAGCTCAGCGAGCCGTGCGCCGGACGCGCATGGCCGGACGCCGTCCTCGCTTCCGTGGATCACGAGCACGGGACAGTCGACGCGTGAGAGCAACTCCCGCACGCCCTCCTCGTTCTGAAGCCGCGGTGCGAGCTGCGTCGCGACCAGGGTCTCGGGTTCCGTCTCCAGCCCCCAGCCGACGCAGTCCTCCCGCTGCTTGGTCGAGTGAGGCTCGATGAGGCACTGCGAGAAGAAGAACTCGAGGAAGTCCTCATAGTGGTCGGCCCAGTAGTAGCGGTTCCATTTCCCCCAGCCGAGGTATGCGGCGTGCTGCTCACCGAACTCCTGAATCGCCTTGAGGCGCGGGGTCGTCGGCGGCAGCGGCAGAGCCGGCGCGATGAACACCAACTTGACGACCCGCTCCGGGTGGCTTGCCGCGAGGTGCAGCGACCGTTCCGCCCCCCGCGAAAGTGACACGAGCACTGCCCGCTCGGTGCCGGTCGCATCCATCACCGCCAGCGCGTCGGCGGCGAACTCCTCTTCGCGGTAGGCATCGGGCTCGGTGGGCCGGTCGGACCGGCCGTTGCCGCGACCGTCAAACGTGACGACTCGGCAGTGTCGCGCCAGGTAAGGGATCTGCATCTTCCAGTGCCGCGAGTGGACGACTGACCAGGTCGGCAGCAGCAGCACGGTGGGCTCGCCGGCGCCGAACACCTCGTAGTAGATCTTGACGCCGTCTCGTTCGACGTACCCGTCACGAGTCGGTTGGCAAGCGCGCATCAGCTGTCCCTCCGCGTGACGTACCTTCCTCCAATTGCCTGATCAGCACGCCGATCCGTCGCAGCGCCGACCGGATCGGCAGTGCGTCCCGGTCGAAGCCGAGGAGCAGCAGCGCTTCCGAGCCGAAGAAGACTGAGCCGATCAGGGTCGCCGCCTCGTCCGCGGTGAACGGGCCCAGCGGGCCGTGCCGGTGCTCAGTCTCGCGGGCCACCTCAGAAAGTAGAGCGAACCAGCCGTCCATCAGCTCCCGGACCGCAGCACCGAGCTCATGGTTCGACCAGCCGGCCGCGATCATCTCCTGCAGCACCCGTACGTAGCCCGAGTCCAGGTCGTCTTCGAGGTAGTCGCAGGCGCGCTCGTAGCGCTGCCACAGCGGCACATCCTCGGCGTACAGGCGGTGTTGGCGGGCCAGCCGCCGCTGGTTCTCTTCCTCGAGCAGCGCCAGGATCAGGCCCTGCTTGGAACCGAAGTGGTAGTGGAGCTGGCTCAGTGGCACACCTGCCTCCTCAGCGACTTTGCGTGTCGACAAGCCCGCATAGCCGTCGGCCAGCAGCCGGACCCGCGCCGCGTCGAGGATGAGCGCAAAGGTGTCCGCAGAACGGACCGCGGCATCCGTCGCCATCCAATGCCTCCATTCAGTCGCAGTGCCCGGTGCTCGAAACGTCGGGTGGCCGCCGAGCCGCGTGCGCGCTGGGAAGCGCCCACACGCCGTCTGCAAGTTCGTTCGGTCGCTCGATCGGTATTGACCGTACCACGGAGAAGAGTATCGTGATGATAGTTCGGTCGACCGACCGACAGGCGTCGACTCTGACGCCCGCACCAGAGAAGCCTGGAGGACCTTTTCATGAGCACCACCGTGACGAGCACTGAGCGCCCACCCCGCAATGGCGTGGACGTTCCCCGCCTGTTTGCCACCCTCGACGCCGTCAAGGGTCAGAACGAGATCGCCAAGTTCCAGTTCCGCGCCGCCAACACCTGGGTGACCGGTACGCACAGCCGGTCGCAGCTCTCGGGCTTCTTTGGCGCGATGCAGGAGATGGAGCACAAGAACGTCACCGTGCTGGACGCCGACCATCCCGCGGTCCTGGTCGGGGAGGACAACGCGCCGACGCCGATCGAGTTCATCCTGCACGCCATCGCGGCCTGCCTGACCTCGGGTGTCGCCAACATCGCGGCGGCCCGTGGAATCCAGCTACACAAGATCACCTCCACCGTCGAAGGCGACATCGACCTGCTGGGAATTCTCGGACTCTCCGACGGCACGGTCCGCAATGGTTACCAGCAGATCCGGGTCACCTTCCACATCGAGGGGGACGCCGACGACGAGACGCTGCGCGCACTGGTGGAGCAGTCCCGGCAGCGTTCAGCCGTCTACGACGTTCTGACCAATCCCACCCCGGTCGAGATCGACGTCGTCACCGGCTAACCACCTGCCGCTGACAGCTGCCCGTTGACTGGCCCACCGGCCGCAACGCCCGCTGCTCGCGTCAGGACACCCGGGTGCGGCTATGCAACCTGGGCGCAGCTGCCAGAACCGGCCGAGTCGTGCGGACTCCCCAGCGAGGAAGACCAGGTCATGACCTGTATCGACACCGTCGTCGTCGGCGCCGGACACGCGGGGCTGGCCGTCAGCTGGTTCCTCACCCGCGCTGGACGTGAACACGTGCTGCTCGACCGCGGGAGGGTCGCGGAGCGGTGGCGGAGCGAACGATGGGATTCCTTGCACCTGCTCACGCCGAACTGGATGACTCGGCTGCCGAGTTGGTGCTACGCCGGGCCTGATCCCGACGGCTATCTGAGCGCTCCTGCGCTGGTCCAACTCCTCTTGGGGTACGCGGCCTCCTTCGGCGCACCTGTGCTGCAGCACACGACGGTCCTAGAGGTGACCGCTGTGCAAGGGCCCGGTCGCACGAGGTTTCGCGTCGTCACGGACGCGGGTAGCTGGTACGCCCGTAACGTTGTGGTCGCCACTGGTCCGCACGCCAGGCCCCACGTACCGGCGGGTCTGTCTGGCCTTTCGCCCCGCATCGAGCTGGTGACCTCGGCCGCCTATCGCAACCCGGCCACGCTCCCGCCGGGGGGCGTGCTTGTGGTGGGCGCGTCCGCCTCAGGCGTGCAGATCGCCGACGAACTCATCAGCGCGGGACGCGAGGTGGTCCTTGCCGTCGGTCGGCACATCCGGATGCCGCGACGCTACCGAGGCATGGATGTCTTCTGGTGGCTGGAGGCCACCGGCCGTCTCGCCCGTACGATCGATGACGCCCCAGACCGCGACGCGGCCAGATGGGAGAACTCTCTCCAGCTGGTAGGCCGCCAGGACCCAGAAGTGCGCGACCGCGACCTCGACTTGCGGTCACTGCACGAGCGTGGCGTACGGCTGCTGGGCCGCCTCGACAGGGTCGAGGGCACGGTCGCATCGTTTGCCGTCGACCTGACCGATCGGATCGCCGAAGCCGACCGGAGAATGCACCGCTTCCTCGACGCCGTCGACGGCTACCTCGAGCGGGTAAGTCCGGCCGGCGAGGCCGCACCTGTCGTCCGACCACTCCCGCTGGAGCTAGCTGACCCGGCGACGCGGCTGGACCTTGCCACCGAGAACATCCGGACGGTGCTCGTCGCAGCGGGCTACCGCCCCCACCACCCGTGGCTGAGCGTGCCCGTTCTGGCCCGGGACGGCTCTATCCGCCAGCATCGCGGCGTAACCCTGGTTCCGGGCCTGTACGTCGTGGGCCAGTACTTCCAGCACCGCCGCGACTCGGGCTTCATCGACGGAGCTCGGCACGACGCCCGGTCGGTCGTCAACCACCTGCTGCGTTGCCAGATGCCGCGTCCTGACGCTGCTCTGATCCGGGCGGGCGCGGCATGACCGCCGCCTACGACGTGGTAGTCGTCGGCGGCCGGGTCGCCGGCGCCTCGACAGCGCTGCTGCTCGCTCAGGCGGGAGTGAAGGTCGCGCTCGTCGACCGTGGCCGCCGCGGCAGCGACATGGTGTCCACCCACGGTCTGATGCGGGCGGGGGTCTTGCAGCTGTCGAGGTGGGGCGTCCTGCCCGACGTCATCGCCGCCGGCACACCACCTATCCGGAAGGTGATCTTCCACTACACGGACCGTCAACCGGTCCGGGTCACACTTCGCCCGAGCGCCGGAGTCGACGCGCTGTACGCGCCGCGCCGCCATTTGATCGACCGGCTGCTCGTCGACGCCGCGGCCGCCGCCGGGGCGGAGCTACTGCACGAGACCACGGCTACAGAGCTGCTGCGCGACCCGACGGAACGGGTCGCGGGCGTACGGGTCCTGGGTCGGCGCGGCGACACGGCAGACCTACGAGCCTCCTTCACGGTGGGTGCGGACGGCCTGCGCTCCACCGTCGCCGCGGGAGTAGCGGCCCCCGTGGTCCGGCAGGGAATGACGGAAGGCGCTTTCCTCTACCGCTACTTCGAGGACCTGCCGGCCGAAGGCTACGAATGGGCGTACGGCGACCGCGCCGCCGCTGGGCTCATTCCAACCAACAACGCGACCTGCGTCTTCGTGGCGACCGCACCTGCCGCGCTTCGCCGACTGCGACGCGACGGCAGCGAAGAGGCCTTCAACACTGTTCTCGCGACCGCCGCCCCCGGCTTTGTCGAACGGGTTGCAGCCGCCACCCCTACGAGCAGCCTCCACGGCTGGGCCGGAGCACGCGGCTTCCTGCGGCGCTGCTACGGACCGGGCTGGGCGCTGGTGGGGGACGCCGGCTACTTCAAGGACCCGATCACCACCCACGGAATGAGCGACGCCATGCGTGACGCCGAACTCCTTACAGAGGCGCTGCTGGGAGCACTGGCAGGTTCACCCGAGGCAGCGACACTTGCAGCGTACGAGCGCACGCGGGACAGCCTTTCGAGCCAGCTGTTCGCGGTCACCGAGGCCGTGGCCGGCTTCGACTGGGACCTCGATCGCGTACGGCTGCTGCTCCGCGAGGTCAACTCGGCGATGGCCGAAGAACTGGATCACCTCCAGGCCCTGCCGAAGCGCCGCCCGAGCATGGTCACGAGCTGAGCCCGAGATCCAGACCCACGCTGCCCCACTCGTGGGAGCGAACAACAACAGTTCCTGGATGACGACCTGGCCGGAGAATCGCTGTCAGACCGATGCGCATCGAAGCAGCATCTGTGGCTTCGCCTGGTCGTTAGCGGATCGGCCGCGAAAAACAGGCATCGTGGTCAGCGTCGAAAGCCTGGAGAGGAGAAGTCCATGATCATCCGCGTCTTCAGTCCGACCATCCATCTCGGCAAGGAAGCAGAGTTCGAGTCCTTCCTTCGTGATACCGCTATCCCGCTCGTGTCGCTGGATCGCGTTTAGACATTATCCGGGGTGACGCGGTTCAGCGCGGGCCCACTCCGGTCTAGTGCCTTAAAGTCTGTCCGAAGGTGCGGCCGTCGACGGCCGGCGGGGCGTAAGACTTAGCAAGGGGTGTCAGTAACGCCGATAGCCGGGTCAACCATTTCCCTGACTCTTTCACGCCCCATGGAAGCGGTCATGGCTGCCCGAAGGATCCGGCGCCAGCTGGCGGATGGAACCGAGGGAAGCTCGTGGAGACGGTTCCTGCTCGTCGAGATCTTGCGCGCGCGCGGCGGCGGCGGTCGAGGTCACCGGCTCGGTCGGAGCTCATGGCACCGGGGGCAGGTCGCGCGGCAATCCGGTGTCGCGAAGTCGACGCCGTATCGGTGTCACCGGCTTCACCTCATCGTCAACCCAACGAAATGCGGCGCCTCAGCAAGGGGTCGGAGAAGGCCGAAACGATCGATTACTTCATGTTTCGACTCGGTCTCAGCATGCTGAGCCTGGAGCGACGTTAGAGGCGCGGAATCTAGGTCAGGTCAGTTCGTGCCGCACCGCAAGAATCGCGGCGGCGGTGCGGGAGCGGACACCGAGTTTGGTGAGAATGTTGCTGACGTGCCGGTGCACCGTCCGTTCGCTCAGGTAGAGCTGGGCGGCGATCTCAGCGTTGGTCTCACCGTCGACGATCAGCCGTAGGATCTCGAGCTCCCGAGGACTCAGCTCAGACGCCGCGGCGGGCGGGTCCGGTAAGAGTTCGCGGGCGCGGTCCGCGTCCGGTCGGGCACCCAGCCGCTCGAAGGTCGCTAGGGCTGCGCGGAGTTCCATCCGACGACCGTCCTCGTCGCCGAGGGCACGGCACGCCTCAGCGATGCGTACGCCGACCATCGCCGCCTCGTAAGGCACGCCCAGCTCCCGCCATCCGTTTACCGCATCCCTGAGGTGGACGAGTGCGTCCTTCGGACCACCTTCTGCCAACGCAATGGCTCCCTTGGCACTCGCCACTGTGGAGCGTGCCGCTTTCGTCGGGAGGGCCTCGGCGATTGTCTCCATCTCGGCGACCGCGTCCTCGGCCGAGTCGATGCGGCCCGCGACGAGATCGACCTCGACGGCCGCCTCGAGCAGCATGAGCCGGTCGGCCTCCTGGTCGCGCTCGGTCATCACCCGGTGCAGGCCGGCGTCCGCCGCCTGCACGTCGCCCTGACTCAGCCGGTAGAGCGCCAGCCCCGGCTGGGCCACCCGCCCGAACGCGATCGCCTGTTGGTACGCGTTCTCGACGCCTGGAGCTCCCCGTAGCCTGCGCAGTTCGCCGAGCTCGTACCAGGCATGGCCGGCCACCAGCCGCCCGTCGATGGCCAAGTCACGGCACGCCTGCTCGAGCTCGGCGACGGCCCGTGACCAGTCCCCGCGCAGGCGCAACAGAATCGCGCGGTAGATCCGGCAGTTTCCGAAGTAGGCGCCACCAAGTTGAGGCAGTCCACCGAGCCACGCGTCGAGGGCGACCGACCATTCCATCGCGCGCGCAACCTCGTGCACCTCATAGCAGGAGCCGATCGCGGCGCAGAACATGACGCTGGTTGCACGTGGCGACGTCGTCCGGGTCAGAATCCGAACCATCGCCGCGTCAAGAAGAGCCAACCCGCTGTCCAACGACCCGAGCTTCAACGTTGTGCGGCCACACATCGTCGTCGCGATCGTGACCAGGTCGGCATCATCACGACCCTGGCCCAGCTCGATCGCGCGATGCAGAAGCCGCTCGGCGGTCTCGTAGTCGCCGGCTCCAAGGCACCCGTAGGCCTGCGGGATCAGCGTCCAGCCATCCTCGCCCCACTGCCGCGCTGCGGCCAGACTGCGGGCCCGTTCAACCCAGCCGGCCGCGATGGCAAATTCGCCGCGCGTGAACACATGAACACTCCATAGCCAGTAGACCGCGCGTGTCGCCTCGTGGATCTCGCCGGCGTCGGCCCGCAGCTCGAAGCATCGGGCCAACACATCGATCGCCTCGTCGACCCGACCGATGATCTGCGCCGCCTCGGCCCAGCAGTCGAGATCCTCGACGCTCAGCGCTGTGACCCGGTCGGCGGCGGCGTAACCCTCGCAGGCCCGAACCCACCGCGACGCGCGATGATGCTCGCGGGCGGCCACCAGATGGCCAACGTCGTTGTTCATCACCTTTCCTGCTTGCCAATCGTGCCAGTTCGTGGCAATGGGTAGAAATGCTTACGACCCGAGTGCGAAGACGGCCCGACGTACGGAAGCGGCGCAACATCGGCGGCAGACATCGTGGACTACCACCCGACCCCGTCGGGGCCCTGAGCCCAGGAGGACACCGTGACCACACCGTTCATCTTCGTCGTCACCCACACCATCAAGCCCGGTAAGCGGGAGGCGTTCCAGGCGTACTTCGAGACGTTCTCTTCGGAGATTGTCGAGCCACAGGAGCCGCGGTTGCACTCCTTCTACGGCTACATGGCCGCGGACTCCGACGTCGTCACCATCGTCCAGGTTCACCCAGACGCCGACTCGATGGCGACCCACATGAGTGTCGGGATGGAGCACTTCGCCGAGGCCTACGCGGAGTACCTCGAGCCCGAAAGCACCCTGCAGATCTACGGCACCCTCACCGATGCCCTCATCCAGGCAATCTCTGTCGCCGCGCAGACCGAAGCAGACGACGACAGCGTGACGATCCGCGAACCCTTCGCCGGATTCGACCGCCTTCTCCCAGCATGATGCACGCCGCCGGCACGGACACGCTCTCGGGGCGAGGTGCAGCACCTTTGGGATGCGCCCCAACCGGCGGTGCCGCAGTTGGTCTTCGGCACCACAAGACGATGCCTCTTGGACCGGTGTCCGGCCGGACTCGGTCTAGGCGCCCGGCGGGGTGCTCTTCTCGCGGCTGCCAACCCGTTTCAGCGGTGTGGCTCTACTTCGGTTTGCGTCGCCGCCGGGTGCCGTGTCGAGGCGTGGCTCCAGAGACATCGCATGTGGCTATCGGGTCAAGCCCTGGTCTTCCTCGGCCAGCGGTGGGTTGGGGTCCTCCTTGACCAGCGGTGGGGTGGGGTCTTCCTCGGCCAGCGGTGGATTGGGGGTGGGTTGGTCCTTCCTCGACCTGAGAGTGTGGGTGATCAGACGGCGATGACGACGAGGGCGAGGGCGGGCAGCACCGACGACGCCACGGTTCCGCGGACGCTCCCGCCGCGGGGCAGCCAGTAGCCAAGCAGGTCGGCCACTCCCATGAAGAGCGAGGCGAGCAGCATGTAGATGCAGCCGACGACCACCACGGTGGTGCCGGTCGATTCGTCGCCGCGGTTGACCATCCAGAGCCCGACCAGCGTGCCCACGCCCGCGAGGGCGTTGCGGGCGCCGATGCAGAACGACCAGAGGTGGACATTGGGGATGCCGTACGGCTCGATGGCGAGGAGTTTCTGCACCCACGGCCGGTCGATGAGGAAGGCCTCGAGGGGGAAGAGGCCGACGAGGATGACGGCCGAGAGGCCGGCGCAGACCTGGGCGAGGACGTCCACGTCAGCCGGCCGGTCGGGCTTCGACGAGCGAGATCGTGGAGATCGTCGGCACGATGCGGGTCATCCGGAAGCCGGCGCGGTCGAGCAGCGCGGCGTACTCGGTCTCGGTGCGCTCGCGTCCGCCGACGAAGAGGAGCATGTCGAGGTCGAGGGACTTGGCGAGGTGCGGCTCGTTGCCTGGCGGGACGACGCTCTCCATCAGGAGCAGCGTGGCGTCCGCGGGCATGCGGCGGCGCAGGTTGGCCAGCAGGGCGACCGCCTCGTCGTCGTCGAAGTCGTGGACCACGCGCCTCAGGACGTAGAGGTCGCCGTCGTCCGGCGCGGTGTCGAAGAACGACCCCGCCTCGAGCCGGGAGCGGGGCAGCACGCCGGCCTCGCGCAGCCGCTGCTCGGCGGCCGTCAAGAGGCTCTCCTGCTCCACCAGCACCCCGTTCGCGGCCGGAGCGGCTCCGAGCATGAGTGCGAGCAGCTGCCCGTGCCCGCCGCCGATGTCGACGATCGTGCCGTACGGCGTGAAGTCGTAGGCCGCCGCGACCGTCGGCCAGTCCAGGGAGGTCAGGCGCGTCATCGCGTCGTTGAAGGTCTCGGCGTAGTCGGGTTCGCGGTCAAGCAGCTCCCACAGCGACACCCCGTGCACTGCTTCGGCGCGAGGCGTGCCGGAGGCCACCGACTCGGGCAGCTGGGTCCACACGGACTGGTAGCGCGGGTCGCCGATCATCAGGACCACCGACCGCATCGAGCCGGGGAGTCCGACCGCAGCGTGGCGCCTGCGGGTGTCAGCGAGAATCGCCCTTCGCGGTCCTCGCGGAGGAGCCTGAGGGCGGCGCATGCCCGGAGGAGCCGGTAGGTCGCGTCGGTGCTGGTGTCGAGCTCGAGGGCCACGTCCTTGGCGGACCTGGCGCCGCCGGCCAGCGCGTCGGCGACCCCCAGCCGCGCGGCGGCGTACACCGCGTGGGTCGCCATGAAGCCCGACGTCAGCTCGAGGACGTCCACCTCGGGCGGGACCATCCGGCGGGTGAGGGCCTGCAGGCCGGTGCGGACGCTGGTCGCGGCACGCGCGACGCGCACGGGCGGGAGTCTGGTCATCGGCTGCCTTATGATCGTCAGTGATGCTGACCATAATGGTCAGCCATGCTGACTACGTCAAGGGATCCGATGGACCTAGGCACGCTGATGTTCGTGTCCTACCGCGCAATGGACGAGCGGGTCATGCGCGCTATCCGCGAGGCGGGGCACGACGTGACGCCCGCACAGGCGCGGCTTGCCCAGCGGATCGCCGACGAAGGCTCCCGGCTGACCGACCTGGCGGAGAGCGCGCAGGTGACCAAGCAGACCGCGAGCCTGCTCGTCGCGGCGCTGGAGCGCGAGGGGTTCGTCGAGCGGGTGCCCGACCCGGAGGACGGCCGGGCGCGGCTCATCCGATTGACCGAGCGGGGACATTCGGCGTCCCGACAGGCCATGCAGGTCGTGATGGGCGTCGAGCGGGAGTGGACGGAGCACCTCGGCGAGGAGCTTGCCGGACGGCTGCGGGAGGCGCTGGTCCGGCTGCGCGAGGTGACGGATCCCTACAGCTGACGTAGCCACGTGCAATGGCTTGCTCGTTGGTAGGGGTGGCTGTCGTCGCGTTCGCCGGCCAAGGCATCCCGGATCGCGGTGATCTGCCGGTCCGGGTTCTGGTCAGTCGTGCTGACGCGGACGGAATGCCCGACCGCGAGCGGAACGCATCACGATATTGAAGAACCGGTCTCCCCTCTGCGCTGCAGATTTCCCAAGTGGCGGCTCTCAAGCGGTGCCCGGCCCTCCGCATCGCCCCGGGTGCTGTCTGAGCTCGCCGACTCAGTCTCCGTGCATGGCCATCTCACCGTTTGGCATGAGGGCGAAGAACGTGACCTGGACGCGTGCCGCGTTGGTCCCGAAGGTGAAAGAGCACGTGTACTGCTTCGGTGCAGGGACGCCGGCCCAGTTGCAGGCTGGCAAACTCGTGTCGGCCTGCCCGGTTTGCCCCTCGCGCGGTATTCCAGCTTGGGCGAACTCGTCGAAGATCAGCTGGGCTTCATGGGTGGTCAGGATGGTGCACGGGGTCGTCCGTTCCCACCAGTAGCGGCCTGTCGCAGCCTTGCTGTCCAGCAGCTGCCGGGCCCGCGGTGGCATCAGGTCGAGGACCGCCGACGGTTCGAGTCGCGCCGAGAGCGACTCGAAGCAGGCGGCGTACCACGGCGGCACGTACTCCATCGGTTTCGTGTTTACCCATGCGCTGACCGGGAGCCAGGACAGATCGTCGAATAGCCGAACGAACTGATCGGGGTTTCGCGGGTGGTAGCGACGGTCGCCGTACTGGATGGTCTCGCCCGCCCAGACCTGCGGGTCTTCCGGTGTGGTGATGGGTGCCCCGAGCGCGGCGACCGCGTGCGATCGCACCCGCTCCACCCCATCTGGGGTCAGGAGGCGTTCCCACAACACGAAGCCGTCACGGTCGGTGTCGACAATGATCCGGCCGTCGGAGAACAACCAGACCATCCCGCTCTTGAACAGCACTGCTCCGTCGCCGAACCGGTGAAACCCATAGCGCAGCACGAGCTGGCACGGGGCACCGGCCGAGGTCGCATCAACCGCGGATGACTCGGCGATCAGAGCTCCGCGTCCGTCTCCCCCGATCAGCGGGTCCGGAACCTGCGGGAGCTGACCGGGCGGCAGACAACTCGAACCGGTCACCCCCACGGCAGCGCCGTCGGCCACCCGGACCACCGGTGCGCCCGTCCTCCTCGCGTCCCCGTCGACGCCGTTCACGGCCAGCGCAACGCCTCCGAGCAGCACCAGGGCGAGAACGGTATAGATGGTTCGCCGGCGCCGAGCCCGCGCTCTCGCCTCCGGGATCAGCACCTCGACGGTCGAAGCCCGCTCGTCCGGATCGACAAACCGTGGCTCCGGTTGCCGGGCGGTGGTGGTCATGGCCCACCTCCCCGTTCTCGCCCGATGATGCTATTGTGGCTAGCATCATGCTGCACGTCAAGATCCACCCCGACGACCCCACCGACCTGTACCAGCAGGTCGCCGCCGAAATCCGCCGCGCCATCGCCGACGGCGAAGCCCAACCCGGAGAACGCCTCCCACCCGCCAAGGACCTGGCCGCCGTCCTCGACGTCAACACCAACACCGTCCTCCGCGCCCTGCGGCTGCTCCGCGACGAAGGACTCCTCGAGTTCAAACGCGGCCGCGGCATCTCCGTGATCGGCACCCCCGAGCGCGGCGCCGTCATCCAACGCACCCGAGACCTCGTCAAATACGCCCGCCAACACGGGTTCCGCCCCGACGAAATCATCCAGATCATCCAGAGCGCCGAGTAACGGACCGACCCGCGAAACCGCGAAGTTAACTTGCGCAGCCGACGCCCGGTCATCGGCGGCAGCACTGCTCTACGCCCACGTACTTTCTGACGAGGGCTGGAGCCAACATCCAATGCATCAGCGGGACGCGTGAGCGCCGAAGAAACCTTCAACCCAACCCGTGACGCCTGTGCTCGCGCACCCAGGTCGTGCTCGCCTGTTCACCCCGGCTGAGAGCGTCCTGGGACAGGTAAGGGTTGACGCTTGCGACCATCGCTGGCACGCCCGGCGACGAGCATCCGGCGCCAGGAGTACTGTTCGGTTCGTCCCTCGATAGCGGCCTTGTGACGGCAATGGGCGCGGCCGAACGAGTGGGGGAGGTCCCCATGTCTGGCACCGATCTGCGGATGGGCCGATCACGGCGGCGACTTGTGGGCGCGGCGGCGTTAGCGCTCGTTGCGGCGGCCACTTGGCTGACCCCGCCGGCCGCCGCGGCGCCGGCCGAGGAGGTCATCGTGCTGCCCGGTGCCAGCTCGGCTGAAGGCGTCGCGACAGGGCGTGGCTCCACCTTCTACGCCGGAGAACTCTTCAGCGGTGACATCTTCCGAGGTGATCTCCAGCGTGGCACCGCCGCACCGTTCATCGACGCGCCAACTGGTCGCATGGCCTTGGGCCTGAAAGTCGACGAACCTAGTGGCCTGTTGTTCGTCGCCGGCGGCTTCACGGGCGAGGGATACGTTTACGACGCAATCACCGGTGCGGCCGTCGCCACGTACCAATTCGGGACGCCGGGCATGTCGATCATCAACGACGTGGTGATCACCCAGGACGGTGCCTGGTTCACCGACTCCGTGCAGCCGAAGCTCTATTTTGTGCCGATCAGTCCAACCGGGACACCAGGAGACTTCAGCGTGCTGACGCTGACTGGTCCAGCGGCCGACACCACCGGCGACTTCAACCTGAACGGCATCGCCGCCACACCGGACGGGCGCACGCTGATCGTGGCGCATTCGACCAACGAGGCCCTGTACACCGTCGATCCGCTCACCGGCGGAAGTGAGCTTCTCGTGGGTGACGTGGCGGCGGACGGAATCCTCTACGAGGCCGGAAGGCTGTGGGTGGCGGAGCCCTTCCTCAACCAAGTCACCCGGCTACGACCGAATCCAGACTTGACCGACGCGGTGGTCGAGGAAGTCATCAGGAGTGATCTGTTCCAGACCCCGTCAACTGTCGCGGTTCACGGCGACCAGCTGGCCGCCGTGAACGCCAAGTTCGACACCGGCTTCCCGCCGACGGCCGACCAGTACGAAGTCGTCCTTGTCGAGCGGTGAGACGCGTCGACCCACCACGGCGCGAACACGTCAACCCCGCAGGGACGCGCCGGCGGCCAGGGGTCCTGGCCTCTACCCGAGAATCGAGACGGGGTGTCATCGCTGCCAGCGTCAGCGGCCCCCTCGGACTGCCAGGTCGAGCGCGTGCGACAAAGCGGTGAGGGTCGCCAGGACGGTTCGGGTCGACAGGGCTGACCGCGCTGCCCGCCCTCCCGGGCTCAGCCACTCCACCAGCTCGTTCACGTCGCCAAGCGTGAGCGACTGGAGGTGACGGGCGCCCGGCATCGGGGCTGGGTCGTCCAGCAGCCGGGGAGGAGGCCCTCTGGCGTCGAGTGCAGTGGGGGTGGCTATGACGCTGGTCGGATGCGGTGACAAGACACCCCGCTGAGACGACGGCCATCCAGAGCGCCAACGAATCTCCAGGAGATGGAAGGGAGGGCGAGGCACAGGAGGATGCCGATGCTCTCGAGCACAGACACGACGGCGGCCCAGCGGGGCCCCGCTCCGGATCACCGACAGCCCCACCAGTACCCCGGGTGCGAGGAGGAGCCAGCCGCCCACGGCCAGTGCACCGCACAGGTTCAACACCGTGGCCGCCAGGCTCAGCCGGCCCGTCCTCTCCGAGGGCAGTGAAGACAGACCGGCGGTGATGTGTAGCAGCGAGCCGCGCTCACACTGGTAGACAGTTCTATTGCCTTCAGCAGTCGGCGCGCGTAGCGATCTGCTGAAGCTGAGGCTCGCGGGTGGCTGCACCCACCGGCTTGCCCGCCTGCCCAGGCACCGCACACTCCGTTGTCGGCTGCGGAGTCCTGCCTCGCGTCTCAGCATCTTCCGGGGTGACGCCGTTGAACGCTGACCTTGGACCGGCGGATCGTCCGGCTCTGCGATGCGGTGATCGACGGCCTCGGCGAGGCACGTGCTACTTGCGCCAAGGCCATCGCCGCCGTTTCGGTTGGCCTGACAGCAGCCCTTCGACCTCCTCGAGGCGAAGAAGGCTGCTCGGTGGGCTACAACCGCTATGGCCAACGTCCTCCATTCGGCAAGAGCGAACGTTCGGTGACTTGCCCAAGGGACGCGGAAAAGGTGGCCGTTGTCCCGACACAGAGTGGCGGCGGGGGCGACGCCGTGGGCGCGGAGGTGCGGGGCCGTATCCCTGGTGGAATTGGAGAGGCAATGACGTCAGGAGAGGCGGAACGGCGGGTATTGGTCGGTGACCAGCAGCGTCGCGTAGGCCTGGACACGCAGAGCCCACCGGCCGACGCCGACCACATAGTCGAACAGGGGTCGCGGGTACCGACCGGTGAACAGGATGGCGAACCATGCGACGACGACGGCGATGACGGCTCCGAGGGCCAGGAAGGCGAGCACGACGTAGTGGGGAATGGCGAGGAACCACTTGACGAGGGGCAGCCAGCGGTTGAGGTTCCGTTCGGCGTCGGGGTAGTCGATGTCGAGGTGGACCGACTGCTCGTCCTCGGTGGCCGGGTACCGGTCGGTCAGCAACGCCATGTAGGCGCCGACCCTGGCAGAGAATCGGGTTAACTGCAGCGCGAAGTCGAACCACCAACGTGGGTATCGCTGCCGGAAGAGGATCATCAACAAGGTGGCCGCGAAGAGGGCACCGATGATGCCTCCGCCGGTCTTGTAGACCTGGGAGACGGCCTGGCCAGTGGTGGTCACCACCGTCACGGTCGAGGTTGCCTGAGCCGTGAGGATGGAGAGGACGATGGCGATCGGGATGACCCAGATCATCCGGAACGCCGTAGTGACCCGGGCGAGCTTCTCCGGGTAGTCGAGGGCGAGCGTGGCTGCGTACACATCGGACTTGGCAACCATGACAATCCTTTCTCGTCGTGCTCACTACGAAATTCGCCAGTGGCGCAACTCGGTTCCAGTCGCGGACAAAGTGGATCGGCATACCAGGTTCGAGGCCTCGCAGATCGCCCAGCGCTGTACGCGCCGCTCGTCGGAGAGCCGTCGACACCGATTGGATGGGTGACCGGGGTACAACGCTCGCCTCGACGTCGTGCGCGGAGGCCGGACCACGGCCACCGGGCATCAGGCCCGGTGAAGGACGTGGCGGCTGACGGAACCCCACAGCAGTCCGCGGAAGCGGCCGCATCCGCGGCTGCCGACCACGCGCAGCTCCTCGCCCCCGCCCGCGCTGGCGTGGTCAGGCGTCGGCGAAGACTCGCTCCACGAACTTGCTGAGCTGGTGGTCGTCGAGGTGCCGGGCGAGGTCGGACTCGCTGATCATGCCGACGAGTTGGTGGTCGTCGATGACCGGCATCCGTTTGACCTGCTCCCGGCCCATCATGTCGACGATCTGGGCCATCTCGGTGTCGGCGTCAACCCAGGCGATGTGGCCCTGGGCGAGCTCGCCGGCGGTGCAGGTGTTCGGGTCCTTGCCGTCGGCCAGACACTTGATGACGATGTCGCGGTCGGTGATGATGCCGTGAAGCCTCTTGTCGTTCCCGCAGATCGGCAGCGACCCCACGTTCATGTCGCGCATCATCTGCGCGGCCTGCATCAGGGTTTGGTCCTCGCCGATGCAGGTCGCACCGGCGTTCATGATGTCTCGAGCCGTCGTCATGGGGTGCCTCCTCAGGTCCAGCTGGGTGGGAGGCGAAGACGCCGGAGCCAAGGCGACGGTGGTGCCGGTCCGGCGGGTCGCCCACCAACAACTACACACCCCTTGCCCTGGCCCGACAAGCCCTAGCAGGCGTGCCGCTGGTTAAGCGGGGTAGCGCGTCGGAGCTCGCCCCTTGGCGGGTCAGCGCCGGGCCAGGCGCTCCGGCCGATCTGGTTGGCGCCGGCAACGATGAAAGCCGGGCGTTCGGCGTTCGGGGCTCGTCACCGCCTATGCGCACCGCCGCCACTCTCGGCTCCGACAACGTCGGCGACCCTTACCTGCTGAGCGGACCGGTCGACCTCTGCCACGACACGACATCACGTCGTCCAGGCGAGGTTGACGACCTGAACCGCGAAGGTGGGTGCAGTGGGGTTGGCGTGGTGGGAAACTCCACAGTGGGGACGACCTTGAAAGGGGCCGGTCGATGAGTGAGACGCCCGCTGCCGAACCTCGTGATCACCCCAGTGACGGGTCTGGAGAGGTCCCTGTTGCTGAACCTGCCCAAGGCCAGGACCTCCCCGGGGCGCAGGTCGCGGGGATGTCCTCGGCGGCCGTCGAGTCGAATCCCGCGCCGTCAGCCCCCGCTCGCCCTGGTGCCGGCGTAGGTCGAGCGGGGAAGCAGCGCAGCCCAATTGGTGGGTGGCTCTTGGCTCTGGTGACGCTTGGCGTGTACGTCCTCTTCTGGTACCACCACCTGAACAAGGAGCTGAGGGACTTCGACAGCTCGATCCAGGTGCGCCCCGGCATCGCGGTGCTGTGTCTGTTCGTACCGATCGTCAATCTGGTGTCGATCTATAAGACCGGCGGCCGGATCCGGCAGGCCCAGACCGCGGCCGGCGCGGCACCGGCCTGTTCCGGGCTTGTCGGAATGCTGCTCAGCCTGCTGGTCGTGCTCGACGTGCTCTACTACAACGCCGAAGCCAACCGGGCCTGGCAAGCGGTCGAAGCGCGGTGAGAAATCGGATGACATTGACGTTGTCCGGGCCCATCGAATACCAAGGCGTGGTGTTCCGCTGGCGGCCGGATCACCCGTGATGGATTCGCGTGGGTGGAGGACCTGGTCGAAGTCTGCGTGGTCAGTGTCCTGTATGTGGCCGTCTGCACGGCAGGCGGGACATCTTCGTGCCGCCCAGCCTGGCGAATGGCGGCCAAACCCTTCCCGCGTCGAGCCGACCGCTCGACGGTGACGGCGCCCGTACTGGAAGACAGCACGTGTGTGGATGCCGTGCAGATCGAACGCATTGATCCGGACCGCATGACCGGTTGTACTTCGGCTGCGGTGATCCCGCCGTGGATGACTGGCTGCGGCAGGACGCGGTCGCGGTCGACCGACGGGCGGGTGTAGTCGTCCAGGTCGCCGGGAACGGTCGTCGGGTGGTGGTTTGCTACCGGCTGGGTTCGTTCCAGGTGCAGGCTCGTCCGTGGGTGGCGTCGCCGAGGCTGTGGGCGTTGGAGCGGTTGCCGGTGCCGGCGGTCGTGGTGTCTTGTCTCGGTGTCGATCAGCGGTGGCAGGGGCGGGGTCTGGGTGCGTTGCTGATGTGGCAAGCGTCTGGAGCTTGCCGCGGCGGTAGCGCCCGCCGCGCGAGCCCGGATCGTCGTTACCCGACTCCAGTACCGGCACAGGCCTTCCCTGCTCGAAGGGCTCGGCACCACACCGGGCACCGCGCAAGCCGTAACGGCAGAATCCACCCGTCCCTATCGGCGGTCAGGGATCAAAGCATCGCGGTCCCAGGCAAGCCGCTCTTCCGCTGACGCGTCGGTGTGCGCTCAGTGTTCGCTCAGGGACGCTGCCGTCGATGGTGGCGCGCGGAGGCCAGCAGCGGCCGGACGTCGTGGTGGGCCGTGGCATGCAGCTCGTCGGTCAGCGCCTCGACCCGGTCGCTCAGCGATACCAGCTCGGGCACCACCTCCGACCCGAGATGGCGCCGTCCTGCTTCGATGCGCTCCCACCGCCGCCGCAGCTCCCGCAACTCACGTTCGACCCCGTCGAGCGCCCTCGCGGTCCGCGCCTCGTACGCCTGGATGGCGCCGAGAACAGCCACTTGCTCGAACCCGGACGACGGGAAGTCCTGCGGCATCATTTGGGCACCTCCATCCCCAAGACCCATCACTAGGATCCGCCCGGAACGTCCGGACGGACAACGCCTAGCCACGCGCTCTTGTGGCGAGTTCATGACACCGGCGGGGTCAGGACCAGGGTCGAAGGTCCTGGACGGTCAGTCCGCCGCCGGAGGATCTAGTCGAGCGTGCATCCGTGGCCTCAAGAGCTGAGACTGACGACGTGGTGAGCGTGTCCTGCTGACGTGGGTGCGGCCACCGCTGTGATCCTTCGAGTGATCTCTCACAACCGACTCGAAGAAGGACACCACGATGACCGCTGGACCAAGTATCGACCCGGACCGGTTCTTGCGTGAGCAGCTGGCTCAGGCGTCTCCGGATCTGATGCGGGACATGCTCGAGACGTTCATCAACACGTGGCTCGCCGGGTCAGCCAGTTCGTCGGCGGCAACAACGGGCGCCTGCGCTTCCATCGTGCTCATGTCGCTCCCTCGGTCTTGGGCCGATCCGACACCGACCCCAACATGGACAGGGCGCGAGGTCTCGCCTCGCAACCGCGAGAACACACCTCGCGCAGGCACCAGGAAGTGACGCCCCAATCGACCGCAAGATGAACACGCGCTGACCGCCGGTTGATGCCCCTCAACAGCCACGCAAGGGCTCAACCGCGACGCGCCCAGCGCACCGGCGAGGGCGCGGGGACGACTTAGGCCCTGCCGGTGCGGCGCCATTGGCCGGTCCGTCATCGCCTAATAAGGCCGCGGGCGGGAGCGCCGAGATCGGCCCGATTCGTGGGTTTCGATTGAATTGGGCGTCACCCACTCTGGGCGGAAGGCAGCACTCGTTGGACGCGATGCAGCTGGGGAGTCCGGCGGTTTGGGTGACCACTCGGGTGGGCCGAGTCAGGGTCGGATCAGGGTCGGTTCAGCACCGGCTCGTGGTCATCCCGGATGCCGTTGTCAGCAGGCCGGGAGCATCCTGCGATTCGAGCCCGAGGAGGCCATCATGTCCCAACAGCATGTCGTAGCAGCCGAATCCCGTGGTGTCGTCGATCACCACCAACCGCGGCAGCTCAGCCGTGGGGGGATCGTGCGGGTGTGGGCCGCCGCCGCTGGGCCGATGGCGGTCCTCTCCTGGCTCGTGGCCCCGCTGCTGGCGGCCCGGCTGACCGGGCCGGCCGCCTGGCCCCAGGCCCTGCTGCTCTGCCTCACGGCCGGGCTGGTGTGGCAGGGGGTCCTCGTCCTGGTGCTGGTGCGCCGAGAGCTGGGTTCGCTGCGCTGGAGCGCCGTCCAGGACGCGCTGTGGCTGCACCGGCCGCGCAGCCCACGCACCGGCCGCGTCGGTGGGCGAGTGTGGTGGGTCCTGCTGCCGGCGATACTGGTCGTCGGGGTCGAACAGTTGCTGCCCTCCCTGCCCACGCCGGCCGGCCGCGACATGGGCGCGTTCCTGCGGGGCTCCGCGGGCCAGGACTTCCTCTCGGGGAACTGGCCCTGGTTCGGACTGATCGTCGTCATGGCCGTCTTCAACACCGTGCTCGGTGAGGAGCTGTTGTTCCGCGGGTACCTGCTGCCCCGGATGCGTGGCGTCTTCGGGCGGTCCGACTGGCTGGCCAACGGGGTCCTGTTCGCGCTGTACCACCTACACCAGCCGTGGACCGTGCCGAAGGCGCTGCTGGACAGCCTGGCCCTGGCCTACCCCACCCGTCGCTACACCAGCGTGTGGCTCGGAATCATCGTGCACAGCATCCAGTCCGTCATCATCGTCGGCGCATCCTTGGCTCTCGTGCTGCGGTGAGCAGAGGACGCGACGACAGCCACCCCTCGCGCCGCGATGTTGACCGGTGTGGGACCCGTATGCGCCCTGACCCCCGACCTTCCGGACGTCGTCGACATCACCCCGCTTGGCCTGTGGACGTCAGCCTTCTTGGGCGCAGGGGGACACGCCCACAGTGGGCGGTGTGCAGCACGGCCTGAACGACGCCCCTTCTGGGCGGTAGGACCGATGTCCTCATCGTCGTGACATCCTCGGTGGGTTGAAAGATGCTGGCCTATTCCTGTCCTGGTCCTCCAACCCGCGGTCACGGCTCGCGCCGCGGCCAGCTCCACCATGGAAGCGCCGGCTCGCTCGAACGTGGCTCGCCGACGGGGTGCGGTAGATATCGAGGTATGGCCGCGTGCTCCCCCGCAACGCATGGCCGCATCCCGCATGGGTAGGGAGAGACCATGGCCGATACTGCGATCTTCGACGTCGACGGCACCCTCGTGGACACCAACTACCAGCATGCTCTGGCGTGGTTCCGCGCCTTTCGCCGCTATGGGTTCACCCGACCGATGTGGCGCATCCACCGTGGCATCGGGATGGGCGGAGACCTGTTCGTGCCCGAGGTCGGCGGCCCGGAGGTCGAGGAGGCTCACGGGGACGACCTGCGCGACGCATGGGCTGAAGAGTTCGATCAGCTCATTGACGAGATCCAGCCGTTCGAGGGCGCCCACGAGCTGCTGGCCGAGGTCAAGAAGCGCGGGTTCCGGCTGGTGCTGGCCAGTTCGGGCAAGACCCAGCACGTCGAGGCGTTCCTCGACCTCATCGACGGCAAGGCCCTCGCCGACGCCTGGACCACCTCCGACGACGTAGAGCAGAGCAAGCCGGAGCCCGACATCGTCGCGGCGGCGCTGGCCAAGGTGGAGGGTGCCAGCGGTGTCATGGTCGGGGACTCGATTTTCGATGCTCAGGCGGCCGGCAAGCTCAAGATTCCCACCATCGGGGTCCGCACCGGCGGCTTCTCGGTGGGGGAGCTGCAGGAGGCCGGCGTCCTGCAGGTCTTCGACTCACTGGTGGCCTTTCGCCATGCTTTGGACGGCACCCCGCTGGCCCGCGCCAGCCGCTAACGCTTCACTGGCCGCAGCGGTGTGATCGCAAACCGGGTGGGCGGTGTTTCATGCCGTTCGGGCTGTGCCCAATCTGGGCGAAAGGCCGCATCCTGTGGCATGGGGCGAGCGAAGTCCTGACCCAGCGATTAACTGGTCCGTGTTGGTTGTGAAGCTGGTCCAGGTCATGCGGTGAGCCGCGCGTTGTCGGCAGTCCCCTCCAGTTCGTGGATGACGTTCCCGGTGAACCGGTACATGTTCGCGACCGGTCCGGCTACTGGACCACGGGCTCCGTCGCGAGTTTCGTGCTTGGCACGCTCAGCCTGGCTGGAGCCGTTGCCGCTGCGGTATTTCTCATCATCTGATAACTGGGAAGAGTGACCATAGGCCGAAGCTCCAGCAACTGGGGGCTTCGGCCTGGGTCGCTCGGCAGCTTCGCCCCCGGCTTGACCGCAGGCTGCTGAGGTCGGTTCCTCAGACGCTCCGTGGGACATTTCCGGTGAGGCTGAACATCCAACGCATCACCTTGTGCCCGCCGTCCGAGGTCGGTTCGAACATGAGCGGGCAGCCGCCGTCGATGACCGTCATCCCGCGAGTCCGGCCCCATTCCGCCGCCTCCCGTGACACACTGCCGCCGCCCGGCCCCCTGTGCATCCACACCTGCTTGATGCCGAGCTCCGCGCACTCCTCCATCGTCGCCTGCGCCCGCTCCGGACGCGTACCGATGACGACGGTCCCCACGCCGCCAGGGATGGACCTCAGGTCCGGGTAGGCGGCGTCGCCCTCTACCTGTTGGGCGTTCGGGTTGACCGCGTAGACCTGGTAGCCGCGCTGGCGGAGTCGCTGGTAGACGGCATTGCTGCCGTGGCTCCCGGCATTGCGGGAGACACCCGTGACGGCGACGCGCTTGTGGGTCAAGAACTCGGCGGCGGCGTCCTTGATCGATTGCATCTCTGGCTCCCCGTTTGTCATGCGGCCCAGGCGGGGTCGCTGCTCGACAGTCGACCCATGGTGCGGCATGCCGCGGGCCGCAGACAGGGCCCAAGGTCCCGGCCCCGGCGCGCCCGGATCCGCAGTGGACGAGGCGCGGGCGTGGTGCACGAAGCCGTCGGTGACCGACGTCGAGACTCCTCCAACTGCCCTGGGCCATGCGGCCTGCAACCCCGCAGACCCGAGTCTCCTGAGTTGCCTCAGCCTCGCGGATATGCGCGTCGCGGCGGGGTGATGGGCTGGCGAAGGGTACTTGGGGCCGGGCGGGGAGAACGACGTGCTGGGCCGCCAGGCTGGTTTCGAGACGGAGGGCGTTGGCCCGGTACTGCACCATGCCGGCCACGGCGCCGGGGACCGCGGGCAGCCGAGGTGTCGGGGGGGGGGGTCTGTGGCCAGGCGAAGTGACCGCCTACAGTCACGGCGGTGTAACCGAGCCGGGTCTCCATGGTGGTGCACTTCTCTTTGAACCAGGCGGCGTACAGCCCGCTTGGGAGGATTCCGGACGAGTTAGTCGTCGGCGAAGGAGAAGACGAGGGCGGTGTCCGAGACGCGCCAGCCCTGGTCGGCGAAGGTGAAGACAGGCCGCGAAGCTCGCTTGAGACTCGAGTGAACACTTCCTGATTTTCTGCACTGGCTCGACCACGGCGTGGATACACGGGGTCGGCCTCTTCGTGTCCTATCCGCTGACTCAACACCTCGATCTAACGCTGGCCGTTCGAGTGTCTTCGTGAGCACCCTCGGCTGGTCCTGTCCGCCTCGCGGGAGCCAACCGGGCACGAGGAGGCAACTTGTGGCGAAGGCGCGTAGTCTCGGATTCGGATTCGGTGAACGGTGGCCACCATGAACGGTCTGAGCCTCGGGATCCCCCGGGTCGGGCCTGTCAGCCCAGGAACGCACTTCTGCGCGCTCTACTCAGGCCCGGCCGAGCGCGACCGGCTGTTGTTCCCCTTCCTCGAGGAGGGGCTGCGGCACGGCGACAAGTGTCTATGCCTGATCGACGATGTAGAGCCGGCGCTGGTCCGGGATCGGGCGGTGGGGCAGCCCGGCCCGGGGTACTTCGAACGATCGGGACAGCTCGACGTTAAACGGGCATCGGACGTCTACTTGCGCTCTGGGGAGTTCAGCGTCGACGACATGATGAGCTTCCTGTCCGAGAGAGTGGACGCGGCGATCAGAGACGACTTCGATCTTCTCCGAGCCGCGGGCGAGATGTCGTGGGTGCTGCCCGGGCCTCCGGGCTGGGACGACCTCTTCCTCTACGAGTCGGCCCTCAACCACGCGGTCGAGAAGATGCCCGCCATCCTCATGTGCCTCTACGACCTGCAGAGGTTCGGGGCCGAGATGCTGGTCGAGGTTCTCCGCACCCACCCCAAGGTGCTGCTGGACCGCACGGTGATCGACAACCCCCATTACGTGCACCCGACGGAGTACCCGACCGCTGCCAGTGTCACCGCGGCAAGCAGGTATCCCCTGGTCAAGGTAGGTGCGGACGGCGAGGAGGGAACGGACCACGGGTGGGCGTCGCTCACCGACGGCGAGCTGCGCGTCGTCTCCAGCGTGGCTCGGGGGATGACCAACCGCAGCATCGCCGAGGAGTTCTACCTCTCCCGCCACACTGTGGACGCGCATCTCAAGCACGTCTACCTCAAGCTCGACATCCACTCGAGGGTCGCGCTGACCGTGCTGGCCTTACAGCACCGCATCCCCGGGGGTTAGCCCGACAGCGATTCGCCCCGTCACGTGCACCAGTTCACGGGATGCAGGTCACCTGCGCGTCCGAGGAGCATGGCCGCGACAAGTGCTTCCGGCGAATGGAGTAGTCATGGGCAGGGCAGTCGGCATCGACCTGGGAACGACGAACTCGGTGATCGCCGCGATGGAAGGTGGCCAGCCGCAGGTGGCCCCCAACGCGGAGGGCAACCGGACGACGCCGTCCGTGGTCGCGTTCCTGGAGAACGGCGAGCGACTGGTCGGCCAGATGGCCCGACGCCAGGCGATCCTGAACCCCAAGGGGACGATCTATTCCGCGAAGCGCTTCATCGGCCGCAAGTACGACGAGGTCAGCAGCGAGCTGACGACCGTCTCGTTCGACGTGGTCGCCGGTCCCGACGGCGCGGCGCGGTTCCAGGTCCACGGCAAGCTCTACGCGCCGGAGGAGATCTCGGCGCAGGTACTTCGGAAGCTGGTTGACGACGCCGGGAAGTTCCTCGGTGAGCGGGTCACCGAGGCGGTCATCACCGTCCCGGCGCACTTCAGCGACGCCCAGCGACAGGCCACCAAGGACGCCGGCAAGATTGCGGGGCTCGAAGTGCTCCGGATCATCAACGAGCCGACGGCTGCCGCCCTCGCTTACGGGATGGACAAGTTCGAGAACGAGACCGTGCTGGTCTTCGACCTCGGCGGCGGCACGTTCGACGTGAGCATCTTGACGGTTGGAGAAGGCGTGGTCGAGGTCCGGTCGACGGCCGGGGACACGCATCTAGGTGGCGATGACTTCGACCGACGCATCGTCGACTACTTGGCCGACGACTTCAAGAAGTCCAATGTCATAGACCTCCGTGGCGACTCGCAGGCCCTGCAGCGGCTGTTCGAGGCTGCCGAAAAGGCCAAGGTGGAGCTTTCGGCGGTCACCCAGACCGCCGTCAACCTGCCTTTCGTCACCGCTGACGCCTCCGGGCCCAAGCACCTCAACGTCAACCTGATGAGGTCGACGTTCGAGCAGCTCACCGCCGACCTGGTCGACCGCTGCCTCGGCCCGGTCAAGCAGGCCATGGAGGACGCCAAGGTCACCGCCGACGACATCGACGAGGTCATCCTGGTGGGCGGCTCGACACGGATCCCGGCCGTGCAGGCCTTGGTACGCCGCCTGACCGGTGGCAAGGAACCCAACATGACCGTCAACCCGGACGAGGTCGTCGCCATCGGCGCGGCCGTCCAGGCGGCGATCATCAGGGGCGATGTCAAGGACGTGCTGCTCCTCGACGTCACGCCCCTGTCGCTGGGGCTCGAGACGATGGGCGGGGTGATGACCAAGGTCATCGAGCGCAACACCACCATCCCGGCTCGGCGGACCGAGATCTTCAGCACCGCGGAGGACAACCAGTCCGCCGTCGACGTCGTCGTCCTCCAAGGCGAGCGGGAGAGGGCGGCCGACAACCGGGTGCTGGCTCGGTTCCGGCTGGAGAAGATCCGGCCCGCGCCCCGCGGGGTGCCCCAGATCGAGGTGACCTTCGACATCGACGCCAACGGCATCCTGCACGTCTCGGCGCGCGACAAGGACACCGGTGCCGAGCAGCAGGTGACCATCAGCGAGACCTCCACGCTCAGCCAGGAGGAGGTCGACCGGATGATCAAGGATGCCGAGGCTCACCGCGGTGAGGATGCCGCCCTGCGCGAACGGGTTGACGCTCGCAACGAGCTCGACTCCGTGGCCTACCAGGTGCGCAAGGCCCTCGAGGCGGCCGGCGGGTCGGTGCCCCAGCACGACCGCGCCCGTGCCGAGATGCTGGTCGAGGAGGCCCGGCAGGCCGTCGAGGGTGACGAATCCGTCGACCGCCTCCGTGCTCTCACCGGGGAGCTCCACCAGATGAGCCAGGTGCTGAGCACCGCCACCCGGGGCGGCGGCGGATCGTCAACCGGGGCGGCAAGGGCCTCCGATGACACGTCGGTCAGCGATGACGACGACGTCATCGACGCCGAGTTCACCTCGCACTGACCGCCATGTCCGACCACGAGGCACCGACGACCGAGGCCCCGGCGACCGGGGCACCGGCGAACGAGGCACCGACGACCGAGGCCCCGACGACCGAGGCAGGGACTCATGATGCCCCGGCGAACGAGGCACCGGAGCGCGTCGACAACGCGCCCGAGCGCGTCGACCAGGCGCGGCAGATCGCGGAGCTAGAGGATGCGTGGCGGCGTACGGCTGCCGAGCTGGACAATTTTCGCAAGCGTTGCGCGCGGGACGTGGTCCGCGGCCGCGAGCAGGAGCGGGCGGCCGTGGCAGCGAGCTGGCTGCCCGTCCTGGACAACCTGGAGCGGGCGCTTGAGCACGCCTCGTCCGACCCCGACTCCGTGGTCGAGGGCGTCCGAGCTGTGCTCGCGCAGGCGGTCGGCGTCCTGGCCGACCTCGGCTACCCGCGTCGCGACGACAACGGCCGGGCCTTCGACCCGGCCCTGCACGAGGCGGTCAGCACCGTGTCCGGTGAGGGGCTGGTGCCCGGCACCGTGGCTCAGGTTGTGCGTCCCGGATACGGGCCCGATGACAAGATCCTCCGGCCGGCCGCGGTCGTGGTGGCCACCCGGGCGCCCTGATGGCCAAAGACTTCTACGAGGTCCTCGGAGTCTCCCGCGATGCCGACCAGGCCGACATCCAACGGGCTTACCGCAGGCTGGCGCGCCAGAACCACCCTGACGTCAACAAGGACTCCGAGGCCGAGGAGCGGTTCAAGGAGATCGCCGAGGCCTACGACGTGCTGTCGGATCCGGAGCTGCGTCGCCGCTACGACGCCTTCGGCGAGGACTTCCGACGTGTCCCTCCCGACACGGATCCGGCCGCCTGGCGCCAAGCTCGAACGTACGCCGACGCCGGGGCTGGCGCACGCGGCCGCTGGTCGTCGGGGCCTGGCTCGTCGAGAGGTTTCGGAGCAGGCGACTTCGGTGACGACGTCGACATCGAGGACCTGCTCGGGGGAATCTTCGGCGGCCGGGGGAGGGGCGGTCGGGGCCGGGACGGCTGGGGACCGGGGCCCGTCCCGGGTTCGGACCACGAGGCCGAGGTGGAAGTGTCCGTCGAGGAGGCCTACCACGGCACCGAGCGGAGCTTCACGATCAGCGGCCCCGACGGCCCTCGCACGCTCGACGTCACCATCCCGGCGGGCGTGGTCGACGGTCAGCGGATCCGGCTACGTGGCCAGGGCGGCCCGGGTAGCGGCTCCGCGGCAGCCGGAGACCTCTACCTGGTGGTCCGGATCGCCGACCACCCGCGCTACCGGGTCGCGGGTCGCGACCTGCACGCGCTGCTGCCGGTCGCTCCGTGGGAGGCCGCCCTGGGCGCTTCCGTCTCCGTCGACACTCCCGGAGGCGCCGCCACGGTGAAGGTCCCGGCCGGCTCGTCCAGCCACCGCCGGTTGCGGCTCAAGGGCCGCGGGCTTCCCAACAGACGAGGTGAGGCGGGGAACCTCTACGCCGAGCTGCAGATCCGCGTGCCAACCACCCTCACCGACGACGAGCAACGGCTCTTCGAGGAGCTCGCGAAGGCGTCCAGCTTCGACGCGAGGAGCACCCGATGACGGTGGTCAACCACTTCGCCCTCGCTCGGCCCTACCGGCTCAGCCTGGACAGCTACGCGCAGGTCACCGGCGTCCATCCCGAGCTGGTACGCCGCCTGGTCGCCCTCGGACTGCTGGAGGTCACCCGCGACGCGCAGGGGCGCTTGTGGTTCGACCCCTCCCAGGTCAGGGAGATGGCCAGGATCCAGCGGCTGCGGATGAGCCTGAATCTCGGCTACTCGGCCATCGGGCTGGTCGTCGAGCTGCTCGACCGGATCGCGGAGCTGGAGAAGACACAACGGCGAATGTCTCGACGAGGAGGCGCTCCATGGACATGAACAGGCTGACCCAGAAGTCGCAGGAGGCTCTGCACGACGCCCAGACCAAGGCGCTGCGCTTCGGCCACGTCGAGGTGGACGGGGAGCACCTGCTGCTGGCACTGCTCGACCAGGCGGAGGGCCTGGTCGCGCCACTGCTCACCCGGGCGGGAGCCGATCCGGACCGGCTGCGCCAGGACCTGGAGGCCGAGCTCGGCCGCCGGGCACGGGTCAGCGGGCCCGGCGTGACGCCCGGGCAGGTGCACATCACTCAGCGGCTCTCGCGGCTGCTCGACACAGCCGACCGAGAGGCCCGCAGGCTCAAGGACGAGTACGTCTCGGTCGAGCACCTCGTGATCGCCCTTGTGGGGGAGGGGTCGGGCTCGGCGGCGGGGCGGCTCCTCCACGCTCAGGGGCTGACCCGCGACACGTTCCTGGCCGCACTGGCCGAAGTGCGCGGTCACCAGCGGGTGACGTCGGCGACTCCCGAGGGGACCTACGAGGCGCTGGAGAAGTACGGACGCGACCTCGTCGCGGCAGCGACGGCCGCCAAGCTCGAGCCGGTGATCGGCCGGGATTCGGAGATCCGCCGGACCATCCAGATCCTGTCGCGCAAGAGCAAGAACAACCCGGTCCTGATCGGCGAGCCCGGGGTCGGCAAGACGGCGATCGTCGAGGGTCTGGCCCAGCGGATCGCCGACGGCGACGTGCCCGAGGGCCTGCGGGACAAGACCGTCTTCGCCCTGGACATGGGGGCGCTCATCGCCGGTGCGAAGTACCGGGGCGAGTTCGAGGAGCGGCTCAAGGCCGTGCTCAACGAGGTGCAGAGCGCCGCGGGCCACATCCTGCTATTCGTCGACGAGCTGCACACCGTCGTCGGCGCCGGCGCCGCCGAGGGTGCGATGGACGCCGGCAACATGCTCAAGCCTCTGCTCGCCCGCGGCGAGCTGCACATGATCGGCGCGACGACGCTCGACGAGTACCGCACGCACATCGAAAAGGACGCAGCTCTCGAGCGCCGGTTCCAGCCGGTCCTCGTCGATGAACCCAATGAAGAAGACGCCCTTTCGATCCTGCGCGGGCTCCGCGAGCGGCTCGAGGTCTTCCACGGTGTGAAGATCCACGACGGCGCCCTGGTGGCGGCGGTGACGCTGAGCCACCGCTACATCTCCGACCGCTTCCTGCCTGACAAGGCCATCGACCTCGTCGACGAGGCCTGCGCGATGCTGCGTACCGAGATCGACTCGATGCCGGCAGAGCTCGACGAGCTCACCAGGCGCGTGACCCGGATGGAAATCGAGGAGGCGGCCCTCTCGGAGGAGGAGGACGCGCCCAGCAGGGCCCGCCTCGAGGAGCTGCGCAAGGAGCTAGCCGACGTCCGGGCCGAGGCCGATGCCCTGCGCGCGCAGTGGCAGGCCGAACGGTCGGCGCTGCGCGAGGTGCAGTCTCTACGCCAGGAGCTGGAACAGGTACGGCTGGAGAGCGAGCGGGCCGAGCGCGAGTACGACCTCAACCGAGTGGCGTCGCTGCGACACGGCAAGCTGCCGGAGATCCTCCGGCGACTGGAGGCGGCCGAGTCCCGGCTGGCGGGAAAGCAGGGCGGCCGGCGGCTGCTGCGTGAGGTGGTGACCGCCGACGAGATCGCCGACATCGTGTCGCGCTGGACCGGCATCCCGGTCACTCGACTCCAGGAAGGGGAGCGCGACAAGCTGCTCCGCCTCGACGAGGTGCTCCACGAACGGGTCATCGGCCAGGACGAGGCAGTCCAACTGGTGGCCGACGCCGTTGTCCGCGCCCGCTCGGGCATCAAGAGCCCCCAGCGGCCCATCGGATCTTTCATCTTCCTCGGCCCCACCGGTGTCGGCAAGACGGAGCTCGCCAAGACGCTGGCCGCCGCCCTGTTCGACACCGCGGAGAACATGGTCCGCATCGACATGAGCGAGTACCAGGAGCGGCACACCGTCAGCCGGCTGGTCGGGGCACCTCCCGGCTACGTCGGCTACGAGGAGGGCGGTCAGCTCACCGAAGCCGTGCGCCGCAAGCCCTACTCGGTGGTCCTGCTCGACGAGATCGAGAAAGCCCACGTCGACGTCTTCAACACGCTGCTCCAGGTGCTCGACGACGGCCGGTTGACCGACGCCCACGGCCGGACAGTCGACTTCCGCAACACCGTTCTGATCATGACCTCCAACATCGGCTCGGAATACCTGCTCGAGGGGGTCACCGCAGGTGGCGAGGTCAAGGACGACGCGCGCTCGATGGTGATGCGCACCTTGCAGTCGCACTTCCGTCCGGAGTTCCTCAACCGCGTCGACGAGATCGTGATGTTCAAGCCGCTGACGCTCGCCGAGATCGAACGCATCGTGGACCTCCAGCTCGAGGAGCTGCGCGAGCGGCTGGACGACATGCGAATCACCCTCGACGTCACGGCCGAGGCGCGCCGCTTCATCGCGGACCAGGGGTTCGACCCGGCGTACGGCGCCCGCCCGCTGCGGCGGTTCATCTCCCGCGAGGTGGAAACCCAGGTGGGCCGGGCGCTGCTGCGTGGCGACGCGCGCGACGGGGGCACGATCTCGGTCGACGTCGTCGACGGAGACATCACGGTGACCGCGGCCGGCAACCCGCAGAAGGGGCGGGCAGTGGCGTGACCGTGAACATGCAGAATTCGACGAAGGTCGAGTGCCGCAACTGCGGAGCCAAGAACCGTGTTCCGGCGGCTGCGAAGGGTACGCCCCGCTGCGCGAAGTGCAGCACTCCGCTGCGCTGGGTGGTGGACGCGGGCGACGACGAGTTCCACGCCGTCGTCGACGAGTCGAGCCTGCCCGTGCTGGTCGATGTGTGGGCTTCATGGTGCGGGCCCTGCCGGATGGTGAGCCCGGCCCTGGAGAAGCTGGCCGGGGAGCTGGCCGGCGAGCTCAAGCTGGTCAAGGTCAACGCTGACGACAACCCGGAGGTGACCCGGCGGTTCGAGGTCCAGGCGATCCCGACGCTGGTCATCCTCGACCACGGCGAGGTGGTCGACAAGCAGATCGGCGCCCTGCCGGAACATCAGCTGCGCTCATGGCTGAAGTCCAAGCTCCCGACGAGAGCATGATGACCGTCAACCCGACGCGCGTCGACGCCGACCCGCACCTCGGTTTCATCCGGCCCGTGCCGCCACCCGCCCGACGCGTGTGCAGGGCGTGCGTGGAGCTCGACACTCCATGGGTGCACCTGCGCCAGTGCTTGACCTGCGGCCAGGTGGGCTGCTGCGACTCGTCGCCCATGCGACACGCCCGGGGGCACGCCGCGTCGACCGGGCACGTCGTCGTGCGGTCGATCGAACCGGGGGAAACCTGGAGGTGGTGCTATGCCGACGAGCAGTTCATCTGACCTGAGGGTTCCCGCCGACGACCCGGAGACTCCCGACGTCAGCGGCGCCTACCCGCGACTCACCGATGAGCAGCTCATGACGTTGTCGCGGTACGGCGACCGCAGGAGCGTGCCTCGAGGGACTGTGCTGTTCTGCGAGGGCGACCGGGACTGCGGCTTCTTCGTGGTGCTGGAGGGGAAGGTCGCCGTGGTCCAGGAGACCGCGGCGGAGCCCCGGCTGATTGCCGTCCACGGCCCCGGCCGGTTCCTGGGCGACCTGGCGCTGCTGACCGGACAGACGGTTCTCGTGACCGCAGTGGCCGCGACCGATACCGAAGTTCTCCAGGTTCCCGTGGAGCGGCTGAAGGATCTCCTGGGCGTCGACCAGGCGTTGGGAGACCTCATCCTGCGGGCCTTCATCCTGCGTCGCACGCTCCAGGCGAACATCGGGGCCGGCCTGCGGATCATCGGGTCGAAGTACGACCCGGACGCCCGGCGGCTCCGGGACTTCGCCAGCCGAAACCGGATCCCGCACCTGTGGGTCGACCTGGAAGAGGATGCCCAGGCCGAGGACCTGCTGCGCGCCCTGGGCATCGCGACCGCCGAGACACCTGTCGTCATCTGGAAGGGCCAACGGATCCTGCCGAACCCCAGCAACACCGAGCTGGCCGACCTCATCGGGCTGCGAGCGGCGCCGACCCGGGCGGCGTACGACCTCGTCGTGGTGGGCGCAGGCCCGGGCGGTCTGGCCGCAGCGGTCTACGCCGCATCCGAGGGGCTCTCGACAGTCGTCCTGGACGCCGTCGCCACCGGCGGCCAGGCGGCCAGGTCCTCCCAGATAGAGAACTACCTGGGGTTCCCCGCCGGTATCACCGGCGGCGAGCTGGCCGACCGCGCCGTCGTCCAGGCCCGCAAGTTCGGCGCCGTCTTCAACATCCCCGGCGAGGCGACCTCCCTGACCCAGGCCGACGGTTATCACCTGGTGGGGCTAGCAGACGGGGACGACCTGATCGCGCACGCCGTGCTCGTTGCCACGGGCGTTCACTACCGACGCCTCGATATCCCGGGGACCGACCGCCTCGAGGGCAGCAGCGTCTACTACGCCGCCACGGAGTTCGAGGGCCGGCTGTGTCGACGGGACCCCGTCACAGTCGTGGGCGGCGGCAACTCCGCGGGACAGGCGGCCTGCTTCCTGGCCCGACAGTCCCCGGTGGTCAACCTGGTCATCCGACACGACGACCTGAGCAGAGACATGTCCCGCTACCTGGCCGACCGCGTCGAGCAGTCGCCACGCATCACGGTCTGGCGCAACAACGAAGTGTGCGAGCTCATCGGGGACGAAGCGCTCGAACAGGTGCTGCTGCACAACCTCCACACCGATGAGAAGCAGCGCGTCGCGACCAGAGCCCTGTTCGTGCTGATCGGTGCGGCCCCCCACACCAGCTGGCTCCAGGGGGAGATCCCGCTGGACGCGAAGGGCTTCGTGCTCACCGGACCCGCCGCCGACTGCCACGACGGGATGTTCGAGACCCGCCGCCAGGGCGTGTTCGCCGTAGGCGACGTACGCAGTGGCTCGGTCAAGCGCGTCGCCTCCGCCGTCGGCGAGGGCGCGGTCGCGATCCGCCAGGTCCACGACTTCCTGAAGGCCGAGGGACGACGATGAAAGGGGCCGCCATCCTCCGAGGGGGCAGCGCCGGAGCGGGGTCATTCAGCGCGCTGGGCTGGGAGGGCCGGCGCGGAGCCGACTTCCTGTCCTTATCAGGCCAGGCGATCGACCGGTGCCAGACCTACCAGGCTCCCTCGTTGATGGCGACCTTGAGGGCGGTGCTGCTGGAACCGGTAGGACCGCCGCAGGCACTACAGATCCGTAACCGCAAGATTCCCGTCCTGACGCCCGGGCAGGTCTTGATCCAGATCGCCAGTTTCGGCCTCAAATGGCCCGACGGACGGGTTCGAGTTGGCCCTGGTGAGGTCTCCTCGGGTTGGGGCGATCGTGGCCGTCTGAGGCAACCACTTGCACCGCGTGGTGCCACCGGCGATGCTGCCCCACGAATCGACCACTCGCGACTCCCTGGTTCGAGGACGTCCCGCTCGGCGTCCGCGTCACCGCCTATTCCGACGGAGCAGCCGACCCGCCGGCCCGAGATCCTGCAGGACCTCCTCGATGCCGTCGCCGCCTGGTGACGCCGTCCCTGCACTCGCTCGCGTCTACCCGCTCGACGAGATTCAGCAGGCGCGCTCGCAGATTGAACCGCCCTCCTCTGTCGGGAAGATTCTCATTCTCACGGCACCCGCCAGCATGCCAAGCACTCAAGCGCTTACGCCCCACCACAACGGAAGGAACCACCATGACCAGCTACCAGGTCGGCTACTTCGTCGGGAGCCTGTCCTCCACGTCGATCAACCGCGTGCTGTCCAAGGCGCTGATCCGTCTGGCACCCGACGATCTGGACTTCAGCGAGATACCGATCGACAACCTGCCGCTGTACAGCCAGGACTTCGACGTCAACTACCCGCCCGAGGCTGTGGCCCTGAAGGACGCCATCGCCGAGTCTGACGCCATCCTCTTCGTCACTCCCGAATACAACCGCTCGATCCCCGGCGGGCTGAAGAACGCCATCGACTGGGCCTCACGGCCGTGGGGTCAGAACGCATTTGACCACATCCCCGCCGCCGTCATTGGTGCGTCCATCGGCCAGATCGGCACCGCCGTCGCCCAGCAGAGCCTGCGCGGGGTCCTCAGCTTCTGCAATGCCCGTCAGATGACCGCCCCCGAGGCCTACATCCAGTACTCGCCCGAAGTCTTCAACGACGACGGTCGAGTCACCAACGACGAAACCGCCGCCTTCCTGAGTGGGTTCATGTCCGAGTTCCGCGACCATGTCGCCCGCGTGCTGACCGTGCTCCCCCGTTCGTCCTAATTGCTACGGAGACGTCCCGGAACTGGCGGAAGAGCGCACGCTCCACGCATATCGGGTCGGCACCGACACGCCGACACGCGGCGGAGTGCCGCAGCTGCAGCTGGTTGCGGCGGCCCACCGTTGGCGCTCTTCCACGAACCGACTTTGGTGGGTTAGCTCATTCGAGGCCCGATGACCCGGATGAACTGGGCGAGCTGTTCCAGCTCACGCTCGACTGTGACTGTGGTCTCGGCTGCGGGCTCGGAAACGATCACCACCGTCCGCGGTGCACGACTTCGTCGAATGGGCGTCGGTTCAGCCGCTCGATGACGGCGAACGGTTTGTCCGACGGATAGCCGACGGAGAGGACGTAGGCCAGGAAATGTCCCTGGGGGAAGCCTAGTACCGCTCTGGCCTGGTCCTGGTCGGCGGCGGCCGCGTGGCCGGTGCCGACGCCTAGGTCGGCCGCGGTGACGGTCATCGCATACGTCGCCTGGCCAAGGTCGTACTGCAGCAGAGCCGACTGCCGGTCGTCCTGCGGCTCCGGCGCGACGATCGCGATCGCGGCCGCCGCTGCGGCGACATGCCTGGCGCCCTGCCAGACCTTCGCCAGCTCGACCAATTGCGCCCGGTCCGTGACGACCACAAAGTCCCACGGCTGCCAGTTGCCCGCCGACGGGGCACGTCGCCCGGCCTCGAGAATTCGGTCGAGCGCCTCCTCGGGGACTGGCTGCTCGGTGAACCGCCGAACGTTTCGTCGCGCCCGCGATGCGTCTCAGGTTTCCACGGTGTCATCCTGCGCCTCTAGCACAGTCGCGGCGACCCTCTGCCATGCCGGCGCCTGGCCGGACTGGCCATGCGGCAGGGATGGACCATGCGACGGGCCGCGGGCCGGCTCCAGGTCTGCCCGGCCACGGCATCGAGGACGGCGGCCAGGTTGCCTGCCGGGGAGCCGATGACACACCTCGGACCGCCTCCTACATGGGCGTGGTCAGTCGGTGTCGGCGCGGTCGGCTCGAAGCTGGGTGTTCTGGTCTTCGAGCTGGGTGTTCTGGTCTTCGAGCTGGGTGTTCTGCTGTTGCAGGTCGAGGACCATGCCGATGCCGGCGAGGTTGAGCCCGGCGTCGAGGAGGTCGCCGATGCGGCGGAGCCGGTCGAGGTCGTCGGCGCTGTAGCGGCGGGTGCCGCCGTCGGTGCGGGCGGGCTGGAGCAGCCCGCGCGCCTCGTACAGGCGCAGGGTCTGGACGCCCATCCCGACCAGCTCGGCGGCCACCGAGATGCCGTACACGCCATGGTCGGGGTCCGGTCCAGGCCGATTCACCATCCACGTTCCCCTTCACCCGCTTGCCGCTGCACCCGGTTGCCTCTGCACCCGATTGCTACGGCGCCTCTTGCGACCAGCATGTCACGTGTGCTATATGAAATCTACTGCGCTCGCCACAGATCGATCCGATCTGTGGCCCGACCGGAGCATCACGAGATAGGAGTGATGGAGGTGGAGACGATGCTGATGCGCACCGACCCGTTCCGTGAGCTGGACCGGCTCACCCAACAACTGTGGGGCACCGCGGGGACCCAAGGGACCCTGGCCCGGCCCGCCGTCATGCCGATGGACGCCTGGCGGGACGGAGACACCTTCCACGTCGAGTTCGACCTGCCCGGTGTACGGCCGGACTCGATCGACCTGGACGTGGAACGCAACGTGGTCACCGTCAAGGCCGAACGCCCACCTCGCGACGACGACGTCGAACCCCTGGCTGCCGAACGGCCGCGCGGGGTGTTCAGCCGTCAGCTGGTCCTCGGGGACAACCTGGACACCGAGCACATCACCGCCAGCTACGACGCCGGCGTGCTGAGCCTGGACATCCCGGTGGCCGAGGCGGCCAAGCCCCGAAAGATCACGGTCAGCAGCAACGGCCAAGACCGCCAGGCCATCAACGCCTAGACCACCGGCCCTGGCGAACGGTCATGATCCTGATCACGACTACGACCCCGGTTACGTCCATGGCTACGACCACGGCTACGTCCACATCCATGGCGCCGTCCGCGGCTACGTCGACGGTCGTCGTGTCGCAGGAGGCGGCGGCGGACGCCGACGTCCGCCCGGTCGAGGACATCGACGCGGAGTTCTTCGCACTGATCTACTCGGACCCGGAGCTCCTGCGTGACGAGTTCGAGGAGCTGGTCGCCGCCTGGTCCGGCCGGCCACCACCGACAGCAGAGCCCGGCCCTGGCTCCGGATACCCACCGGAGCGGAACACCGTTGTCCGGGCCTTCGCCGGTGAGGGCCGACCGGCCGGGCCGGTCGGAGGCGCCCGAGAGTGCAGTGCTCGGACTCGATCGCCCCCGAAGATCACGACCAGATCGTCGTTACCCGACCGGTGACAACCGAAAGAAGAATCCCAACCCCGACAACCCCTACTCGGCTGGCTGGCTCCCCTGTATCCGTCCGCTCACTCGAGCGCCTGACACTCTGATCCACACCGTCAGGAGGCCCTGCGGGGAACGAACGAGCGGCCAGCCGTGAGTCGTGGTCCTGGCCGTCAGGGGACGGCCAGGACCACGACAGCCATCGCTGAGATCCGTCGCTGCGAGACCTCCATGAGCACACCAGCACCACCATCTGACCTGTATGCCATCCTCGGCGTCCCCCAGGACGCCACCCCGGCCCTGATCGACCAGGCCTACCGCGCCCTGGTCCGCCGGTACCACCCCGACAGCCGAACGACCGGCGACGCCGCCCTCACGGTGTCCGACGACACCAAACTTCGCGACGTGATGGCCGCCTACCTCGTGCTCGGCCACCCCGACCGCCGCGCCGACTTCGACCGGCGCAACCGCACCGTCCCGGCACCGGCCGTCGGTGTCCGCATCCATCGGCGCGCCCCCCACCGCGCCGACGCCCCGTCGGTGAGCGCCGGACCCGTGTACTGGTACCGGCCGGCCCCCACGGCGCCGGACTCGCATACGAGAACACCCGTTGCTGATGGTGCGCAGCGCGACGGCCACGACGGCGCGGCCGGCGGCAGTGCGATGCCCGCACCACAACACGGCTCGGAACCGGACCTCGAACCGGACCTCCAACCGGACCTCGCACAACAGGTCCGGGATTTGACGGTTCAGGTCAGTCAGCTCACATTCGCCAGAGACAGTAACCGTCGCATCGGCATGGCCATGGGCATCGTCATGAACCAACGTCAGATCGACGAGGGGCACGCATTCGACGTGCTTCGCCGGCTCAGCCAGAACACCAACCGCAAGCTGAGGCACATCGCCGAAGACGTCATCCGAGACCGCCGCCTTTGACGGCCGAACATTGGCCACAAGCCAGGGGGCTCAGGACAAAGGATGTCCAGTAGTTGGCAGCCCAACGCCGTGCAGGCGCCGCGGTACGTCACCCTTCCCGACAGCACTAGCGATCGGCAACATCCGGGACAGCCTCGAAGACGACCGCGCCGCCCAAGACCTGGTGGCGAGAAGGTTGCGGGAGGCACGATCGGCGGTTGATCCGAGGAGACGTCCGGATTGGCGGCCGCCCGCGACCACCAACGGAGACCAGGACCCGGAACGTGATGAGCTCCCGGACCCGCTCCTTTGGGTAGCCGGGCGGGGCGGCCGCCCCCATGAGATGCCCCCAAGGCCCTCGACTGCCGCCCCGCCCGGCCTTAGACATGCCCGCGACGTCGGCGTGCGAACTCAGCCGTTCGGCCATGCATCCATCGGCGAGGAGCGCGAGGAGCGTGACGACCGCCCCCCGTGCAGGGGGCCGAGTGGGCGGTCGCTTGCCCTGTGGTGGTCGAGTCGCCCCGCAAATGCCGGTTGGTCATGACCGAGGGCGTTGCCCACGCTAGCCCGCACGCCAGCCCGTTGCCCCAGAATCAGGAACACCCCCGGCGCCTCCCAAGCGGTGCCAGCCAGAGGCCACCTGGCGCTCAGCCGGGGGCGACGAGCCGCGCCGAAACGGGGCCGAGTTGGCTACACGAGATCAGCAAGGACACAAAGGTCTCAATGCGCCCGACCGGCGGTATGACGCAACGTCAGCGGTCCCTGCTGGGACCTGAACCGCTGCGCGGCCGGCCGCATCCTGGACCGGTGCATCGCGGTGGTTAACGTCTCGCCGTGATCCACGGCGCCGACGCGGTTCAGGGGCGGGTGCCGGGAGCGGCGGTCCCGATTCCGGCGGTCCCGCGATGCTGCGCTGAGCGTCCGCGCAGCCAGCTGCCAAACCTCAACCGGGTCGTGGATAGCCGGGGTTGTGTCGGCCCGCGGCCGCGGCTGGTCCGCCGCATCGGCTCGGCGTGGTCGAGCGGGTAGCGCCGGCGTTCTGCGACCAGGGCGCGGTCGAAGGGGTAGTTCGTCAAGATCATTGTGGCTCCTGGAGTTTCGGTTGTCGCATTGCGGTTTTCTCGGGGTGTTGGGAAGGATCGGGCGACGCCGTCAAGCGTGGTGTTGGGATCGGGCCTCGCGGCCGCGGCCACGCCGCCGATCCCGAGGAGGGCGGCCTGAGGGGGATTCGCGCGTCACGGCGGCGTGAGGGAGCGGCTTCCGGGAACTCAGTCGCATGAACAGCAGATGGTCCGCCGATAGCGGGAGGGGGTCTTTCTGGGCCAGGTTCGAGATTTCTTGCGGGTACCCAGGCATAGCTTGGGCGATCCGAGGCGGTGGTCAGACGGAGCGCAGGGCGTGGCTGACCGCGCCGTGCGCCGTCCCGGCAGTGGGGGTCCCGGACCAGGGTTTTGCGGGGCCGGCTTCGTGAGCACGAGCGGCTCGTAGCTCGTCCAGGGCCCGCATGGTGTCCCGGTCCCTTACGCCCTGCCGGCCGGCAGACACGCCTAGGTCGGCGCCGTGCAAGTCATGGACCACACTGCTGCCGCGGCGGTGCGTCCACTCGAGGAGGCCGATGATGAGAGCTCCCAGGGCCACGACCACAACGACGACGAGCGCCGAGCCGGAGTCGGCGACCTGGGCCGTGACCACGCCGGCGATCCCAGCGGTTGCCGCTGCCGCAAGAGTTAGACAGGTGAGTAGGGCGACCTTACGCATCAAGTTTCGGGCTTTCTGAACCTACGGCTGGACCGTCCAGCACTCTCGGTTCGCTCACCGACCACGATGCCGGTCCAGCCTCGTCGAGGGCTGTCCGCCAACCAGACCCCAGGCCGGATGAGGGCGGGTCCCCCATTGGCCCTACGCGGCTCCAGCAACTGGGGGACAAGTCGGCTCGCGTCCGAGGCGATTCGGCCACCGGGGTGCACACCCATCGCGCCTCAGGGTCAGCATGTGTACGCCGACCGGCGGCGATAAGACGCACGTCCGAGGCGCGTCAGGGTGGCGGTTCGCTCGGCGCCTCGGCCAGCGTCACCGTGGCGCTGCGGTTTGACTCGAGGCACGCTCTAGGTGCTGTGCGGTCGCTGTTTCCGCGCGGTCGGGCGATGTGATGGGGACACTGGAGCGGAGGGGCTCTCGGGGCAACGATTCGCGGGAGGCATGGATGGACCCCAGCAGAGTTGTGGCGGTGACGGGGGCCACCGGCCGCCAGGGAGGTGCCGTCGTTGAGCACCTTCTCGCCGACGGTTGGCGGGTTCGAGGTCTGACTCGGCATCCGGACTCCGCCGGGGCGCGGCGTGTCGCCGCCCTCGGCGCGGAGCTGGTCACCGCGGACATGATGAGCCCGACTGCGCTGGACGAGGCGTTCCGGGGTGTGGACGGGGTTTACAGCGTGCAGACCGGTTGGGACGACGGTTTCGAGGCCGAAGTCATTCAGGGCATCAACGTGGCCGACGCGGCGCGGCGCGCAGGAGTGGCCCACATCGTCTACGGGTCGGCGGGTCCCGGCGAGCCCGGGACCGGGGTCGGGTCCTGGGATTCCAAGGAGAGAGTGGCCGCCCACAAGAGGTCGTTGGCGCTTCCCCTGACGGTGTTGCGGCCCACCGCGTTCATGGAGCTGATGACCGACCGGGACTTCTACCCCATGGTGTCCACCTGGCAGGTCATGCCCAAGGTCATGGGTGCCGACCGGCCGGTACCCTGGCTGGCCGTAGACGACCTTGGCGCCGTCGCGGCCAGGGTGTTTGCCGACCCGGATGCATTCGTCGGCGGCGACATCCCGCTGGCCGGCGACAGACGCTCGATCACCGAGTGCGCGGAATTCTGGCGACGAGTCCACGGGCGGCCCCACGAAGGATTCCCATGCCGGTCGGGATGTTCGACCGGTTCGTGGGCAGAGACCTCATCGCGATGTGGCGGTGGCTGTCGACATCGGAGGTCGACGCCGACCCCGCTGACACCAGGCGAATCCTTTCGACCGCACACACCGTTTACCAATGGCTGTCGCTCAGAGCAAGCCCACCTCGGAACGCGAATTAGGGGGTGGAACTGAGGCGCTATAGAGCGGCGCCAGACACGAGGACGCCGGGCCCTTAGCGGCTATTAGACGATTCCTGTAGGACCGGTGTCCGGCCAGACTCGGTCCAGGCGTCCGGCGAGATGCTCTCTTTGCGGCTGCCCACCTGAGTGCTGGTGTGGCTCTACTTCGGTTTGCGTCTTCGCCGGTCGCCGCGTCGAGGCGTGGCTCCAGAGGGGTCTGCCCTGCTCGTAATGGCAATGCCCGCCTCGCAACCCAGATGGTCCAGATGAGCGAACGCGGAGGACGGTTTGTGGCATGGAACTTCGCGGGCCCACGTTCCCGATCGAGATTGGTCCCTTCGCGCAGGCGACGTGGGAGGTCGAGCCGCCACAACATCGGCGCGCGCTGCTGCAGGTGCGGGTGACCACCGCGTAGAACGCTCATGTACGGTCGCAGGTCGTTTGGATCGGCTCGGAACGCCCATGGTGGTCGCGCTACGAGCCCTTGAGGCGCCTGCTCCGGTGACCCGGAGCAAGGGAAGAAGTGCCATGTTCGGGAACGGCGAGAAGTCCCAGGTTCGGGCCGGGACCGGACCACTCGAGCTCTCATGTGCCGCCTAGACCTGCCCAACCAGGAGTTCCTGGGGTGGCACGTGGACGAGGCATGCAAGGCGGCATGAGGTGAGGTGCGGAATCGGCCTCGGGCAGCTTTGATCCCGCTCCCTGGAGCTGGCGCAGGCCGGTAACGGACTTGTTGGTCTCCCGGCGCATAGGCCGCGTCGGCGAACAGGATCACTCTGGCTACCCGGTCTCGCAGCGTGGCGTTGAGCTGGGAGAAGGCGTCGCCGATGACCTGGGCACCTTGCGAGTAGCCAAAGAGGATGAACCGAGACGTGGGACAGGCCTTACTTGTTTCTGCAATCTTGATGACCGCGCTCGCGACGCCATCGTGGACGCTGGCTTCGTAAATCGCGGGTAGCTTCCCGGTTGGATTTGAAGCGAAGGGCTGAAGGCGACAGCCACCGCCGCCGAGTCGACGGCAAGGGCGGGCAGACCGCTCAGGTCCGGCGCCGAGGCATCGCGCAGCTGCTCGTAAACGCCGCGGCCTCGATCGCCCAGGCCTTGAGCGAAGGGTTCGGTGAGGAACCCGTTCTGGGGCATGCCAGGCTGTGAATTGGCTGAAAGAGTCCCGACAGGGCCATGGACGAGGGCGCGACGGGGTGGAAGGGTGGGCGGGTGCGCCCGGGTGGCATCAGCAGAGGGTCCGACCAGGTGGCTTGTGGGAAACGATCCTTGGACTGTCGGGGCCGTGACGGTGTTCGTTCCGGGTGGTTCGGTGCCGGTGGCGCCTGGACGAGATCGTCGGCCGCGGGTGGCCGACGCGAGTAACGGCTGTCTGATTTCTGTGACATACACCTTTCATGGAGTTGACCGCAGCTCAGTATCACAGGAGGAAGTGATCCCATGGCAGAACAGCAGTTGGCGAGCAGACGAGCGCTGCGCTTGACGGCGATTGGCGCGACAGCAGCATTGTTAATGACTGCATCGCCGCAGGCGGTCTCCGCCGCGCCCGTCACGGCATGCGAGGCGCGCAGCAACAACACCTATGAGAAACTGCTCGGGTGCGTGACGCTGGAAGGCGTCCGCGAGCACCAGGCGGCACTCCAGAAGATCGCCGACAACAGCACCGACCCGGTGTACCCCGGTACGCGCGCCGCAGGAACCGTCGGCTACGACGAGAGCGTCGAGTACGTCGCCGGGCTGCTGCGGGAAGCCGGTTACACGGTCACCCTGGATCCGGTGGACATCACCTTCAACTTCCCGGCGGAGCTACGCCAGCTCACCCCCGCGCCTCCGGCGGACTACGAGACCGGCGTCTTCACCGGCAGCGGCTCGGGGACCGTCCAGGGCCAGGTGATCCCCGTCGACATCAACCTCACCGGAGACCGAGCCTCCACCAGCGGCTGCGAGGCGGCGGACTTCGCCGGCATCGACTGGAGCGGCCCTGCCGACATCGCGCTGGTCCAGCGCGGCACCTGCTTCTTCGGCACCAAGGCGTACTACGCCGACCAGGCCGGCGCCGAAGCAGTGATCATCTTCAACCAGGGCAACACCCCCGATCGCGAGGCCCTCATCGTGGCAGACGCCACGAGCGTCGACCCGCCCATTCCGGGAGCGCCCGGACCGGTCACCCACACCATCCCGGTAGTAGGAGCGAGTTTCGCTGACGGCGTTGCCCTTGCCCGGCCGGGCTCCACGGCCTTCGTGAAGGTCCTGCCGGCAGAGACGCGAAGTGACTTCAACGTGATCGCCGAGCTCCCCGGCAAGAACACGAACAACGTCGTGATGGCCGGCGCCCACCTCGACAGCGTCATCGAAGGCCCCGGAATCAACGACAACGGCTCCGGGTCCGCCGCGCTGCTGGAGACCGCCCTCAATATGGCGAACCTGAACCCGGAGAACACCCTGCGGTTCGCCTGGTGGGCAGGCGAGGAGCAGGGACTGGTCGGATCGGCCGACTATGTCGCCGGGCTCTCGCAAGCGGAGCTGGATCGCATCGCGCTTTACATGAACTACGACATGGTCGGCTCGCCGAACTACATCTTCATGGTGTACGACGCGGACGAGTCAACCTTCCCTGCACCCGAAGGTGTGACGATCCCGCCGGGCTCGACCGCGATCGAGGATCTGTACGAGTCGTACTACACCGCCGTCGGCGAGCCGTACGACGACACCGAGTTCTCGGGTCGCAGCGACTACGAGGCGTTCATCCTCGCCGGCATCCCCTCAAGCGGGCTCTTCACCGGCGCCGAGGAGATCAAGACCTCCGAGCAGCAAGCCATCTGGGGCGGCGAGGCGGGGGAGCAGTTCGACCCGTGCTACCACGAGGCCTGCGACACGTTCGAGAACGTCGATCTGCACGCCCTCGAGGTCAACAGCGACCTCATCGCGTTTGCCATGTTGACGTTCGCGTACTCGACGGAGTCAGTGAACGGTGTACCGGGCAAGAAGGTCCCCGGTCCGACGTTCACGCTGCCGACGCCGGCAGGCCCGGAAGGCACGTTCGCTGAGAGCGGTGGCGGCTTGGCCCACGGCGCAAAGAAATAGGGCCTGAGCGAACGCAAGGTGGGGGCGGTCCGTTGGGCCGCCTCCACCCGGCCGTTCGGCGCAGAACCCAGTAGGTAGGCGCTTCAGAACGCGGCGCAGGGTCAGCGTGACCAGCTGAAACCCGTGGAGGCCGTGCTCGGTCCGGGAATCGCCCAGAGCGCGTGATCGCCGGGGGCGCGTTGTTCGGGCTGGTCACGGGTTCGGTGCCCGCCTGACCTTGTGGTGGGTCGTCGACCGCCATCGCCGGCGCTAGCGGTTGGTCGGGGGTCGCCCTCGAACCGTCCGGGGGTTGGCCGCGATGCGATCGCGGGTTCGCACGGTCTGCCTCACATGACGCAAGACCGCGAGCACATCAAGAAGGCGGCTCATCGCGACGTGGGTCTTGACGGTGCGGGGTGGGCGAGCAGGACCACGTGGCGGGCTTCGTGAGGTAGCCGCGGCGGACAGTGATGCGACTGGCCGCGGATGGCGGGTTGGGCGTCGAAGTCGAAGTGCTCCAGGGTCTTGCGGGGAGGAACCCGGCGGACTAGATCCGCAGCTCAGCTCGAAGGCGTTGCGGGCGGAGACCTAGCGCGCCAGCACAGCGGCCAGGTACTCCGAGAGAGTAGAGAGGGCGTAGAGGGACTGGTAGGACAGCGGGTAGGCGGCCTGGACGATAAGTGGCGCCTACAACGCCGCGGCCAGGTGGTGGATCTGCTTGACCGCCTCAATAGGCAAGGCCATCACGACACCTGCGCATCCACGCCGTCGCCGTGATCGACGATGTCGTCGAGACGCTGATCGCTCTGTACGGGCAGGTCGACCTGCAGGTCGACGCCGAAGGCGAGGTAGTACTAGGACAGGTATCGAACAGGTACAGATCCTCACCGGCGGTGCGGGCGGGTAGCTGGAACGGCAGCGTAATGTCTTGGCGATGGCCACGTGGGCGAGGTCGGTGATGGAGGCGTGGCGGCCCCAGCAGCGAAGATGCGACCCACGGAGCCGACATAGGCGGTGACCAGCACGGTGTCGAGGCCGGCCCGTACGTAGACCAGTAGCCAGATCATGGAGGGGTAGACGGAGTAGTCGTTGCTGGCGAGCACGTAGTAGTCCCGGCCTAAGCGGACCCGGAACGTACACCCGATAGGTGGGGCGATAGGGGGTAGCGCCAGCATGCTGTCCCGATCGGCGTTGACCAGGACTACCGGACGGCACTTCAAAGACTGCACGGTGCGCCGGTTAGAGATCGTCAACCAGTGGCTTAGATGGAAGTTGAAGTCATCGGGGCGGTGAACAGCCGCCCGGGCAGGAACGAGGTCTCCATGAAGCCGTTGACCTGCTCGACGATGCTCTTGGACTCGGGGTTGAACGGTTTCAGCTGCTGGATCCGGGTCGCCAACGCGCCAGCGAACTCGGACACCCCGTCGGCCAGACGGTTGCCCCGGCCGATGCCGGCCTCGTTGTCCCACACCAGCCGGCGTGGCACCGCACCCAGCTGTCGGGACAGCGACACCCACATCCCGGCCAGCAGGTCCGCGGTCGTGCGTGACGGCAGCATCCGGGCGGTGACGAACCTCGAGTACGAGGCGTCGATCACCAGCACCGGCGGTGACCCGTCGGTGCCGTCGCCGAACGGGACCCGCGCCGGCGGGAACCACAGGTCACACTGCGCCTGGTCACCGGCGGTGTAGCTGATCCGGTCGGCCGGGTCCACCGGCCGGTACCGCGGCCGCAGTCGACGCACGTTGTCCCTAAACCAGGTGATCGACCCGGTCCAGCCGACTCGCTCCGCCAGCACCGTGCCGGGCAGGTCCGGATGCTCGGCCAGCAACGCCGCCACCAGCGGCTCGAACGGGGTGAACGCATTCTCCGCCGGCGCCCGCTCGTACTTCGGTGGCCCGAACGAGGCCACCGCCTTCGACACCGTCCCCCGCGCCACCCCAAGCTCGCGAGCCACCTGCCGCTGCGCTCGATGCAAAGTGTCCCCAAGCCTGTGCCCGATTCGCGGCACTCAGATCGCCAGGGCGACGGCCGTATTCTGCGCAAGTCTCATCAGAACCCCACCACCGATGCGCCGTCTCGCGGCGAAATGACGCAACTTCAGACCCCCTCTCAGTCGGCGGTTCCGGGGTGACTATGGGGCCTTCCTGCATCTCGAGCCGTTGCTGAAGGGATCCACAAGGCAGGCTAGGAATCGGCCGGTTTGTGCACGTACTGAGTTTCAGGTACTCCGCGTGGCGCCCCGGTCTGCTCGACCCGGCCATGGCCGCTCCGGAACTCCGAAGCGTCCCCTCTTCCCTGAACCGACACGGAAGTAAGTGCCGGGGGTTTGTGCGCGGCTCCGGCAGAGATCACACCAGGCTGAGCTCTGCCTCCCGCGGGCCTCCGCTCCGCGCCTCCCCGACTTCTTGCGCTCAAACCACCGCGACGATGCCGGAGACCGCACCTCGTCGGTGGCCGCCGCGCGATGAGGCAGGGACGGTGGGGCGGCCAGTGCAGCTGCTGGAGATGCACCGGCCGCCTCGACCCGGTCAGGGGCGGATGGGCGTCACCTTGATGTCGACCGACTTGGCTGTCCCGCCCACCGCGTAGGCCGCGACACCCGTCGCCGAGGCCGGCGGGTAGATGAGGTCGGTGACAGAGACCTGACCGCCCTCGGCGAGCACCTCGACCGAGCTGCGGTCGAGGTATGCCGTGAAGGTCACCTCACCGTCGCGTACCGTCACGGGCGCCTCCTCGACGCTCGGGAAGAGGGGGTTGAACCCGACGTTGCCGCTGTTCGTCCGGTCGACGACCAGCGTGCCGTCGCGACGGACCCCGACCTTGGTGCCCACGGCGCCGTCGGCGCTGCGCCGCAGCACGACCCCGGCCTCGGACGCCGAGCCCAGGGCGACCCGGACCTCGACCCGTGCCACCGTCGCGGCGAGCCCGGTCGGCGTCACACCGGCCGCGACCGAACGCACCTTGGCCTGCTGCTTGTCACGGTTCACGGTCACCGCATCGACTCCCGGGACCGGCGCCTGGCGGAGGCGCGGTCCCGCCTCGGTGGAGACGAGGGACAGCGTGCGGGGCATCGTCATCTGGCCGCGCCACGGGTCCGTGGGCACGTCACCGGCGTACTGCCAGTTGCTCATCCAGCTGATGGCGATGCGCTGGTCGTCGGGCAGTCCGTTGAAGGTCACCCCGGCGTAGTTGTCGCGCCCGAAGTCGACCCAGGCGGCACGATCGGTCCCGCTCTTGGCCGGCGCCGACGCGAGCATGAACTGGTCGGCGAGGATGTGCCCCCAACCACCGGAGCTGTGGTCGACAACCCTGATCTGCGCCGTCCGACCCTGCAGGTCGCTGAGGTCCCACGACGCCCAGTCGAGGGCTTCGCTTTCCGATCCCGTGCTCGACCGCACGACCTCGCCGCCGACGACGAGGTTGACGGTCGTCTGGGTGTCGCGCGGACCGGCAGCCGTGTCGGAGAACCGGATGTCGTCCACCATGAGGTGTCCCCAGTCGCCGCCACTGTGGTCGTCCCGGACGACGATCCGGGCCTGCTTGCCCACCACGGCCCTGGCGTCGATGTAGCGCCAGTCCATCTCACCGGAGTTGTTGCCGGTTACCGACCCGACGACCTCTCCGCCCGAGACGAGCTCCACGACGGTCGGGCCACTTGTCCCGAGCGGGTGCGTGCCTCCTGCGATGAGGAGGTTGACGTAGTCCGTGGTCACGGTGAACTCCGGCGACACGAAGGTGCCCACGGCGGGGTCGCACTTGTCCGGCACGACGCACGTGTCGAGCACCTTGTCACCCTGGTGGTAGGGCAGGCTCGAGCTGGTCGCGCCGTAGCCGACGAAGTCCCCGGTGGCGCTCCACCCGGCGGGCAGGTGCGTCGCGGGGTCGAGTTCCTCGAAGTCGGTGAAGACCTCGCCGCCCGGGTCACCCTGGGTCGCGCCGGGGATGGCCGGGTGGCGGCCACCGCCGATGAGGAAGTTGAGGTACCTCTGGTCGATCGTGAACTCCGGCGAGGTCAGCTCGCCCTGGGCGGCGTCGAAGTCGATGAAGCTGTTGACGAGGTGCTCGCCCACGTAGCCGGTAACGGCTGCTGGCCCGGCAGGGAACCGGATGCGGGCTGGGACCCGAAGGCGGTCCCCGTCGGGATCCAGCCGGCATACCCGTTCTCGAATCCCTGCAGGAGCGTCCCGGCGGGAGGCTGGTAGCTCGCGGGCCCGTCCGGCGTGAACGTCGTGCCGTCGAAGTCACCGACGAAGTACTGGGTGCCCGAGCCGCCGGCGATCCCACCCGGGTTGAGGCTGACGAGCATGACCCACTTGACGTTGTCCGGATCACCGTCGACCGCCAGGGGGAAAAGGTCCGGGCACTCCCAGACGCCGCCGATGGCGTTGCGCGGGCCGAACTCGGAGAGCCGGGTCCACTGCTTGAGGTCGGCGGAGCGCCAGATGAGGACCTTGTGCTCGTTGGCGATCACCGCCACCATCCGCCACTCCTGGGCGGGCTCGTACCAGAAGACCTTGGGGTCGCGGAACTCGCGCGAGCCGATGTCGATGACCGGGTTGCCCGAGTACTTGGTCCACGTCTGACCGTCGTCGGTCGAGTACGCCAGCGACTGGGCCTGAATGCCCTCGCGGCCGCTGGCCGCCGTGTAGGCGCTGGTGTACATCGCCACGAGAGGGGGGTTCTGCGCCGTCCCGAAGCCGGAGCTGTTCGTCGCGTCGACGACGACCGAGCCGGAGAACACTCCCTCGTTGGCGTCGAACGGGATGGCGACCGGTTGCTCGTCCCAGTGGACGAGGTCGGTGCTCGTCGCGTGGCCCCAGGACATGTTGCCCCAGACGTTGCCGAGCGGGTTGTGCTGGAAGAAGAGGTGGTAGACGCCCTTGTGGAAGACGAGCCCATTGGGGTCGTTGATCCAGTTCTTCGCGGGGCTGAAGTGGTATGCGGGGCGGTGCTGCGGCGTGTCCGCCGCCGCGGGCGCCACGCCGAGTGCGGCGACGAACGCGACGACGAGCAGGACGACGGCCAGCGGCCGGCGCAGGGGTGACCGAGTGCTGACAGCCATGACGAACCTCCGGGAATGACAACGTTGTCAATGGCGAGTTTGACGGGTGACCGTCGAGTAGGTCAAGGACGGTGCCGCATCGTGGGACGCATGCGGGTGCGTCCTGGGGCCTGCCGCCCGCCCCCGCACCACTGACACTCTCTTGCGCTGCACGCGGGAGCTGACCGCGGCCGGGGGGTACCGGTTGTCGAGGTGAAGCGTCCCGTCCGACACGCGGACGGCAAACCGACCGGCCCGACGCCGAACAGATCGCCCACTCGGTACTGGCGATGACCGCGACGGCCACCCCGAAGGCCAAGACCGGGCTGGTCGAGATGATCCGCACACTGCGGGTTACCCCGGCCATTGCGGTCAGGGCTTGGACATCGTGGCGGACGTGCGGGCGGTGCAAGCCGTGGAGTTCGTCTCCGACGATCCCGCCTTCACAGGCACCATGACGATGACGTGGGAGGTGGCTGCACGGCACGACGGCACTCAGGTGACGATCCGCGCAGAGGACGTCCCTGCGGGCATCACGCGGAGGATCACGCCGCGGGGCTGGCCTCCTCCTTGGCTCATCTGATATGTAGCGGCTTGTTGTCAGGTGGGCAGGGTGAGGCGCCGCCGGGGTTGGTTCCTGGCGGCGCCTCGTCGCTTCGTCGGGCGGGTTGCTGGCGAGCTTGTCGTTGGCGACGCGCGGTCAGACTGATATGCGCGGGTTGGTTACCGCAGGACGGTGGTTCGGCAGGAGCGGGACGCGGCTCTAGGGTCGAGCGTCGCTGTTCCCGAGAGGGATTGGCTGCTCATAGTTGATTCGCGGGTCGCTCCTCGCGCTGCCGTCAGCGGCCGCGGGGACGAAGCGGGCCGTGGGTGGTCAGTCGTCCATGACGGCCAGGGACCAGCACCAGCCGGCGAGCTCGCGGGCGATGGCAACGTTCGCGATGACGTGCCGTTTGTGCCGCTCGGTAAAGGTGACCCAGCGATGGTGCAACCGCCGGTTGCCCTCGTCGCCGCGGGCGCGCGCGGCGGCCGGAGCCAGCTCCCAGCGCTGCCGCATCGTGGTGCCGACGACGTACCGGGCCCGGTGATGCCACGCGGCCTCGACGAGGAGTCGGCGGGCGTGACCGTTGCCGGTCTTGGTGACCGACCCCTGGACCCGGGATGCGCCGGAGGAGTACTCGCTGGGCACCAGCCCCACGAACGAGCCGATGGTGTTGCCGGTGAACCGGTGCCAGCCACCGATCTCGACGGCAAGGGCGAACCCGGTCAAGGTCGAGATCCCGCGCAGGCACCCCAGCCGGTGCACCACCGACGTGAACTCGCTGTCCGCGGCCATCGCCGCGATCGCCGCATCGAGACGGTCCCGGCGCGCCTTGACCGTGAATACCGCTTCGAAGTCGGACTCGAACGCCAGCCGACTCGCTGCCGACTCCAGCCGCTGCCGACGCAGCCACGCCTCATGCGCACCGGTCCACGCCCGCCCACCGCAGTACACGATGCCCTGCCGCAGCAACAGCTTGGACAGCCGGTGCCGGGCCCGCATCAGATCCCCGCGACAGTCCTCCCGCGCCCGCACCAGGTCCCGGGCCGCCTCCTGGTCGATGCTGGGCACCGTCACCGACGTCACCTCGTCCATCACCTCGTCGGGGCGCAGCAGCCGCGCCAGGTGCAACGCGTCACGCTGGTCGGTCTTGACCCGGTCGCCGCTGGGCCGCTGCAGCTTGCTCGGCGCCGCGACCTGACACCGCACGCCGGCCGCGGTCAGCGCCCGGTACAGCCCGAACCCCGTCGGGCCGGCCTCATACGTCGCCGCCGCCGTCCCCGGTAGCGCCCGCACCCACCGCAGGATCTCGCCATGATCCGGGGTCAGCCGGGCCCTGAACACCTCGCCGGTCACCCCATCGATCGCCGCCGCGACCACCGATCGTGCGTGCACATCCAGTCCCACACTCGTACGCTCAGAGAACACCGGGGCCTCCCACACATGTCGGATAGGCCGAGCAGGCAGCCCCCACTCGGTAACCCACGAATCTGAGTGAGTGAGGCCCCGGCCCGCAACCACCCAGCAGACCCGAGCAGTCACGCCATACCGTCTAGCCGCGTTCGTCCAGGCGTCGGAGGGGGCCATGCCGGAACTTGTGATTGACGTCATCACGTCGCAGACAGCTTCTCTCCAGCGGAGGGCTGCCCGGGCCTGTGGGCATGCGTGGCACGGAGAACACGCTTTCTGGTCGCGGTCTGTGTCTTGTTGACCGGCGCTTCATCCGGCGGCTAGCCTGGTCAGTTGCTGGGGCGGCGGCTGATCGGACGCGGACAGTCCGATCGGGAGGTGCGGAAATGGCTCCTGTACGCAAGGCTCTGGTGTTGGTGGCCGCCGCTTCGGTGGCGCTGGTGCCGAACCTGACCACTGGGGCCGCCTCGGGCGCGGCATCGCCACTCCCGACGCCGAGGTTCGAACCAACCGGGTGCCCCACCGAGCCGGTCGCAACCACGCTGCCCGAGAACGCCCATTGCGGCTTTCTTATCGTGCCCGAGAACCGGGCCCGGCCGAACGGGCGCACGATTCGCCTGACGGTCGGGATCGTGCCGTCGGAGTCGTCGACGCCCGCGCCCGATCCGGTCGTGTACCTCGCCGGCGGCCCCGGCGGCTTCCCGTTGGGCGAGGCCGGGACCCTGATCAATCTTGGGTTCAACAGCGACCGCGACCTGATTATCATCAGTCAGCGCGGCACGCTGTACGCCCCTCCCGACCCGGCCCCCACGTGCCCGGAGATGGACGAGGCCGCGCAAACCGCTCTTGGTCTCCCGCTCGACGGGCCCGAGGCCACGCGCCTGAACGTGGACGCGGCCCGCGCCTGCCACCAGCGGTTGGCCGCGGCGGGGGTCGACCTCGGCGCCTACAACACGACCGAGAACGCGGCTGACGTCGCGGATCTACGGGTGGCCCTCGGGATTCCCGAATGGAATGTGTTCGGCACCTCCTACGGCTCGAATCTCGCGATGACCTTGATGCGTCAGCATCCGCAGGGCATCCGCAGCGTGACGCTCGACTCGGTGGAGCCGCCGGAGGTGGTGACCGTGGGCGGCTTCGCGCCGAACGCCCGCGAGGGCTTCGACCGCCTGTTCCGCGCGTGCGCGGCGCAGCCTCAATGTTGGCGGCGCCACCCCGGGATCGAGCAGACGTTCACGCAGCTGGTTCGTCAGCTAGAGAGGCAGCCAGTCGCGGCGTGGGTGGATCCGCCCGCGGGCGGTCCCCAGGTCAAGGTGGTGCTCGACGGTGGGCGCCTGGCGAACTGGCTCATTGACGAGAGCTTCCACTCGGCTGACTACCCGAATATTCCCGCCTGGATCGCCGATCTTGCCGACGGGAACCCGGGCCCGATCGCCACCCGGGTCGCGGCGCAGCTCATTGGCTCGGGCATCGGGGCGCTCGGCTACGGCCTGGGTGTCGGCGTGAGCTGCGCGGAGTGGGTTCCGTACCAGCAAGGTTCGGTCCTGTCCGAAGGCCGGCGCGCGTTCCCGTCGTATCCCGCTTCGGTGCTGACTCCGGCCCTACACGTCACGTACACACCCGACTTCTGCAAGGTTTGGCCGGTTCCCAAGGCGCCCGCGGAGCAGCGCGCGGCAACACCGAGCACGATCCCGACGCTGCTGTTTAATGGCAGTTTCGACAGTGTCACGGCGACGAGCTGGGCGCGGATTGCGGCGCGGACACTGCCCAATTCGACGGTCCTTGAGTTTGCCGGGATCGGCCACTTCGTGGTCGGTGCGTCGCCCTGCGCGCAGCAGGTCTTCGCGTCCTTCCTCGCCACACCGGGCTCACCGAACACGGCCTGCGTCGCGGCGGTCACGCCACCGACGTTCACACCCGCACCGACTGGGCACAAGGGCAACCGGCGCTGACGCAGCCGCCACGCCGGGGCACCAAGACGAGTCGAGCAGCTCGAGATGGCGGTCAGGCCGCTTGGCTGCGCCGAACCTGATGACAAGCACAGGCACACGCGGCGGAGTGACTGTGAGGATCGCCTTCGCAGCCCTGATGGTGGTGGGCTGTGGGTTGGTGACCGCGGGTGTGACCCCCGGAGGGACTGGCTTTGTGCCTTGGTGAGACATGTCCGCTCGCGGTTGCTGGCCCCGGCCCGGTTGGAGGAGCTGGCCTGATCAGGAGCTTGACCACCAGGCGTTAGCGGCGCCGGGTGTGTCCCATCACAGTCCTGCCGAGCCTTCGTCCCGGACCGGAACCACGTCCCGTCCGGCGAAGGAGAGAACGCATGACCAGTCTGACCGATCTGCGTGAGGTGGTCGATGTCGTCATCGGCGTCGACACCCACGTCCACACCCACTCCGCAGCAGTCATCGACAGCGCGACCGGTGGTGTCCTCGGCGAGATCACCGTGGCGGCGACCGCCGCGGGGTATGCCGAGCTGGTGGAGTTCGCCAACAGCTATCCGATGATGCGGGCCTGTGGGATCGAATCGAAGGGACCGGCGGTCACGGCGCCGGCGTGACCCGGCACCTGCTGGAGTCATCAGAGCTCGTCGTCGAGCTGGACCGTCCGAAGCGGTCCGCACGACGTAACGGCGCGAAGTCGGACCCCCTTGATGCGATCCGAGCCGCACGGGAGGCGATGGCCCGACCGGTTGGGAACAGGGTTGGGGACACCGCGCAGCGGGAGCGAACGCCAAGCCCTGTCAGTACTGTTGACCGCTCGCCGTTCAGCGGTCAACGCCTCCACCGAGGCGCAGCTGCAGCTGTTCAGTCTCGTGGTCGCCGCGCCGGAACCGATCCGGGTCCGGTTCCATGGCTTGTTCAGTGGTCAGAAGCTCGCCGCGATGCTCAACACTGCCGCCAAGCTGCGTGTCCAGTCAGCGTGGGACGTCGAGACGACCAGCACGGTCGTGGCACTGCGCACCCTGGCTCGTCGCGCTCACGCGATGCAGCAGGAGGCACGCGAGCTGCAGAAGGCGATCCTGGCCATCATCCGCGGCTGGCGCCCCGACCTGTCGAGAAGCTCGAGGAGTTCGGCGTCGGACCGATCATCGCGGCAACGGTGTTGTGCGCCTGGTCCCACCCCGGCCGCGTCCACTCCGAAGCCGCGTTCGCGATGCTCGCCGGCGTGGCACCCATCCCCGCCAACAGCGGCCAGGTCACCACCCGGTACCGGCTCAACCGTTACGGCGACCGCCACCTCAACACCGCACTGCACACCGTGGTCCAGATCCGGATCCAGTACCAACCCGCCACCCGCGACTACGTCGCCCGTCGAACCGCCGAGGGAAAGACCAGCCGCGAGATCAAACGCTGCCTGGCCCGCTACGTCGCACGCGACCTCTACCGCCTCCTAGAAAGCGGGGCCGCAGCTGCTTGACGAAGCATAGGAGCGTCTCAGGCGTGAGGAGCCCGCCTCGCGGGGTCTTCGGGGTCTGCCCGTCTGCGGCACGATCGGGCGTTTCGTGACAGGTCGTGCCCGAAAGGCTGCACCCCCAGACAGGGCTGCTCTTCCAATGCCTTGCCCAATCGATGTGGAAGCCGCAGCAGCGTGGGGGCTCAGATCAATCAATCGCTTCTAAGGGGTACACCAGAGCGCATTCGCGATCTTCCAACCGTCGCGAGTGCGGACCAGGTGAACGTACTCGTGGTACGGCTCAGAGCGGACGAGCACTGAAGCGATGTCGTGCTTAACGTCAAGCACGTCGACCTCTATCGTGCGGTCAGCGAGACCTCTGGCGACCTGTACACCCTCGCCCTCGCCCGTCCAGCTGATCATCTGCTCGGCCGTCACGAACGAGAGCGTGGATGCCTGATCCTGCCCAGGCGACCGCTTGACGAGATCGCGGTGGAGCGCTCGCTCCATGCGCGAAACGTCACCGTCGAACCACCCGTCGAAGTAGTCGTGAACCGTCGCGACGATGAGTGCCGTGTCGTTGTCCATGTCGGTTCCCCTTCAGCGGTCACAGCGGCCGGGGGCTGCCGCAACTCTACGTCTAGCTGTGCCATGAAACGCATGTCACCGTGGCCGCGCGGAGCGCGCGGGAGCACGCTCGTCGACAGGAGCGCGAGTCCAAGTGTGCGGTGTGAAGCACCTTCCAACGCGCCGGAGAGTAGGTACTCCAGACCTGCTGTCGGACCGAACGTGAAGCACCGGCGGAGGCTAGCGCCGTCGTTGAAGAGCTTGTCTTGCATGTCGATGGCGCGCCGGCTGCGGAGGACACCGGGCGAAGCATGCGTTCCGTGGCGGGAGGGGTCTCCGCCGTGACCGTGGCGGCCGAGCTCGGCCAGCATGTCAGCAGCTCGTGGCCATCTGTTTCGCCGAAATTGAAGCAGGGATGGGTCGACGACGAGTACGTCGGGCAGCGTACGACAGAGTGTGCGGCAGGGACGGGGAGGAAATGGCGGTGGCAACTGCCGGCCCGGACGGTCCTCACCGGACGAACTGGCACTGCTGTCGCGGACGTTTCCGCAGGTGACGGGCGTCTTGACACCACCTGACACAGCGCGGACGAACGTAGGTTTGGCTTGTAAACGGGGGTTAGGGGTTCGAGTCCCTCGCCGGGCTCAAATCCTTTGTCTCACAACAAGATTGAAATTGCTGGCCGCGTGCCCACGCACCTGTTTTGAGGCGAGTCGATAGCCATACCAAGGGCGTTCGTCACCAAGGCAGCTGACAGGGACGCGTCGGTCGACCAGACCACGATCCCACCGTGAGTAGGTGTCGAAGACGGCGTTGGGGTAGACCGTGCCTCCCCGGGCGTTCGTGCCGTCGGTCCTCCGCAGTCGGTGCGGACGGTGGCGGGAGAACTCCCGCGTGACCGGGTCGGTGCTGACGGTGTCGGCCTGGTGTACGTAGCTGCCGCTCGAGGTCACGCCCGGCACCAGCGCCGTGACGGGATGCTGTCCTCCCGGCTCCACGAATAGCTCGACTGCTCGTTGATGTCGAGGTCCCGGGCCCTGTCCGCGATCGACCCCCCGCATCCGGCAGGTCGAGCCCCTTCCGCCGGAACTCCGCCGGTAATCGCGACGTCCTCTGCCACCCCTGCTCAGGGTCCAGTGGCTTGCGAATCCACTGTCGCGACTCCGTCAGGGCCGGGGGCCGCCGGAGTCTCCGGACTCGCCGGGGTGGTCATCCATTGCGGATCTCGGCTTCGGTTTGTTTGCGTGGTCAACGGCCCGGTGCGGAGGATCGAGTGTGTGGGGTTAGGTGGTCTAGCGCAGCGGCGGTGTGCAGGATCTGGCGCAGGTCGGCGGCGAATCGGGTGGCTGGGCTGCCGTCGACGACGTTGTGGTCGATGGTGAGTGTCAAATCGAGGACTTCGCGAATTTCGACCCGGTCCCCAATGACGCGAGGACGCCGGCTGACTCCGCCGACGACCAGCAGCAGGGAGGCCAGCGTGGGAGGGGCAATGGCGTACCCGCCGCCGTTGCCGAACATGCCGACCGCGGTGACTTGGACGGTGCCGGCGGCGAGGTGGACTCGCCGGGATCGGCTCATGCCGGCGTACATCAGCGGGTACAGACCGGGGACGTGTCCGAGGGCGGGTCCGAGGGTGGTCAGCAGGCGACCGCTGGTGGTGGTGCTCGAGTCGGCCTTGACGGCCCGTATCTCGGCGCTGATGTCGGCGACGGTGCGGATGTCGGCGTCACGGACGACGTGGACGAGCCCGAACGGTCCTTCGCCGGTGGGTATTTCGATCAACGTCTGCACGTCGACGAAGCGGTGTTCGACCAACCGGCCTCGCCAGTCGCGGTAGGCGTGTACCTCGGGGTGGGCGGCGGCTGCCCTGCCGATCGAAGCGACGACAAACGCGGTCAACGACAGCGGTGGCTGGTGCCTACCGAGCAGGCTGCGTGCGGTGGTGATGTCGACGTCGAACAGCCCGTGCATGGGCATGATCCGGCGTCCGGCCCGGACGGCGGCGGTCACCAGTCGGCGGCTGGGCGGAAATGGTCGCACCACCACGCTTCGGTCCCGCACCGTTTCGGCATCAGCGCGGCGTGGCTGGCCACGTCCCTCTCTGTGACTGGTGCCGTCATCCGCGGACATGACCGGTGCCTGGGGAGCTGGGGGTCTGGGGCGCGCATGGTTGGTTCCGTGGACAGCGGCCCACCTCGACGCCGCAGCGGCAATCGTCATGGGCCGAGTCTTTGATCGGGTGACGCCGTTCCGGCATCGAGCTCACGTCATGCCACGATCGGCGACTTGCGCCGTGCCACCGGTGCTACTGCGCCGCTGTCTCCGATGAGCACCGCGAGGACCTCACCGACCGTTGTCGAGCGGATGACAGGCCCGGGCAAGGGAAGGTGCCCTTGCACCTCGTACCGGTTGCGTCGACCGTCCTTCTCCTTGATGACGTAGCCGGCGGTGGACAGGTCGTTGACGATGGCGTACGCGCTGCGCTGCGTAATGCCAAGGGCTGCAGCGATGTCGATGAGCCGAACGCCAGGGTCGTGAGCGATGCACAACAACGCCTGAGCGTGATTGGTCAAGAAGCTCCACTCCGCCATGTCGAAGAATGTACACCCGCAGTTTCTAGAAAAACATTACGTGTTCGGGGGCCTATCGACCTCCTGGCTACAGACGCCGCTGAGGACTTGGCGCTGCGAGCAGCAACCGGCGGGTGTTTCACCACTGGCACCACGACGACAAGTCGCCGTCGGCGCGGGTTGCGGCCCCCGGTGACCGCCGTGTTCGGGTCGTGGGCCGTCCATGCTGGTGCCGAGTTGGCTGATCGTCGTGTGGATCGGCGACAACGGGTACGTGAAGACGCTCTACGTCAGCAGCGCCGGTTATGGGTCAGAACCGGCCGCTGCGCAAGGCCGGACCGGAGTCCGGGGTCCGACTACTCTTTGGGATTCGGCGCCACCGCCGGCGCCTGGGCTCCGCCCCTGACATGGAGCCGGCGGCCGGTCACGCTGGCGGGCACGATGCGAAGGAACCAGGGCTTGTTCCCCTCCTGCCAAGGCAGCAGCGGCAGTGACATGGCCGTGATCGTCTCGCTCGCCTGGAGGATCGGCTCGGCCTGTCCCTTCAGGACGACGCTCCACGCCGTGCCGTCGGACAGGTCGTAGCCGTCCGCCTCGAACGCGACCTGGCGGTTCTTGGAGCTCGCGAGCTTGGTGCCCGCTGCGGTCCGGATCACGATGCTTCCGTGGTCGACCACATAGTTGATCGGGAAGATGTCGGGGTGCCCGGCGACCACAACGGCCAGCCTGCCCACCGGGGACTGCCGCAGCAGCTCCCAACACTCGTCGACGGGAAGCTCTTCGCTGTTGGAGAAGTTTTCGGTGCTCACGGACCCATCATCCGACCGACGCCACCCCACGAACAGAACCAACTGTCCATGACGACCCGAATCGTCAAGGGGTTTGCGCAGCAAACGGGACAGCGCTGGTATCGCCGATCCTTCCGACAACGGAGCGCACCGCCCACCTGCAGCGGTCTGCAGGTGGTTCGGTGCCCGCAGCCGAGCTGCCCACGTGGAGATGAACGCGCTCATGCAGCAACTGGCAAGAAGCCGTACGCCGTAGCGGTCGCGCCACACCCCGACCTCGACCACTCACTACCGCAGGCGGCCTGGTCCGCCTGAGGACCTGCACCGGAGTATCAGCCGGGGGATCCCGACGGTCTCGACTGGGGCGACGATCCAACAGCCAACGTGCGGAAGCCATGTCGCACATGGGAACACGCGCTCAAACCTGTCGCAGCGGGATTCGTGAACGTCCCGTCGTACCCGGTGCGCGGAACGGGGGATCTGGCGGCGACGGGATCTCACCTCCGGGAAGGGTGATGCGATCCGGCCCTCACACGGATCGAGACATCCGGCCCAGGACGGCTCAATCTACGGCTGGACACACTCCGCGCATGCCCCGCCGCGCTGACCACCTTCCTCGCCGTCACCTTCCGGATTACCCGGGGTTGGGACGGAGCGCTGGCGGTGCTCCGGATGCGAGAACGGCCCGGGGCGGGCTGGCCCACGCATGCGCTTGGCGCCTTCGGGCCACTGCTGGGCGCGTTCGCCGCGAGCCTGGTTCTCGACCGGGAGGCGATGCGGGTCTGGCGCACTGGCTGGTGTTGGTGCGCGGCCCGGTCTGGCTCTGGCTGGGTGCGCTCGGGGCACCAGTGCTGGGCTCTGGCCTGGCCGCAGTGTTCGACCCGATCCAGTGGCGCGACCTCCGGCGGTTCTCCGGTCTGCCAACCTTGCCGTGGCCACTGACCCTGCTGGCGTTACTGGCGATCGCCAAACCGCCGAAGAGGCCGGCTGGCGCGGTTGGCTGCTGCCCTGGTTGCTGCCCCGGTTCTCGCCGCTCGCCGCTGCCTCGCTGGTGAGCGTCGTCTGGGCGCTGTGGCACGTCCCGATGTCTTCCTGTACCGAACTGTCGCGACGGCGGGGAGGCGTTCGTGCCGGTGTTCGTCGCCAGCCTGTGGTGCGAGTCGGTGGTATTGACCTGGCTCAGGGTGCGGTTCGAGGGATCGACGCTGCTCGCGATTTGTGGCACGGCTCGTACGACCTGCTCGCCGGGCGCCGGGGCTTCGGCGGGCTCGGCCGGGTTGGCGGTGAACGTGCTGATCGGATACCGCTGGAATCTGTCTGGCCGTCGCGGAGTTGCGCGTGCGGCGCCGCGGCCGGACCTTGTTCCCCGCGGTGGACGGTGCGTCAGTCCGCGGGCGGGTCGGGAAACAGGACCGCGATCTCGCAAGCGGCTGACCCGCGAGCAGCGGCCGGTTGCTCTGGCCGTCAGATTCTAGAGAAAAATTGCTAGTTACGGTCGACCAGCGTAGGGTGGAAGGAGAACGACGCGAGAGGCTTGGCGGTCACCGGCCGCCCTGCTCCAGGACTACCGCCGTGCACGCTGCGTTGACCTCCTGAGGCCGAGCCGCCTTGCTGAGCGTTCGATATCTAAGGACGTGCCGAAATGGCCGCATCCACCACCCTGCCGGCCGTTCCCGACCGGGCAGACCTTTCCTATGTTTCCACCGACCCTCGGGTGTTGGACGGAGAGTCCGAGTCCTCCTCGCTGATCGCCGCCCGGGTCGGCCGGGTGGCCTTGAACCTGTTGCGCCTGGCGCTGGGCGTGGAGTTCCTCTGGGCGTTCTTCGACAAGACCTTCGGCCTGGGCTACGCCACCCCGGACGCCCGCGCATGGATCCACGGCGGGTCCCCGACCAAGGGGTTCCTGTCCGGTGTGGACGCCGGGCCGCTGCAGAGCCTCTTCAACGGCATCGCCGGAAACCCCGTGGTCGACTGGCTGTTCATGCTCGGCCTGCTCGGCATCGGCACCGCGCTGATCCTCGGTGTCGCTCTGCGCATCGCGGCCGCGTCAGGGGCCGTGCTGCTGCTGATGATGTGGTTCGCCAGCTGGCCGTTGGCCTCGACCGTGGCCGGTAAGCCGACCGGCTCGACCAACCCGCTGATCGACGACCACGTCATCTCCGCCTTGGCCATCATCGTGGTCGGCGCCTACGCCGCCCACAGCGCCGGCTACCTCGGCCGCTGGTGGTCCCACCAGAGCCTGGTTCGACGCTCCCCCTGGCTGCGCTGAGCATCGTGAGCACCGCCCTGACCGTCCTGGCTGTCGCCGTCGCCGTGCTGCTCGCGGCGGCGGTGATGGCGGTCAAGATCGTTAAGCAGTACGAGCAAGGCGTGCTCTTCCGGCTCGGCAAGGTGCACGGCACCCGCCAACCCGGGCCGCGAGTCATCGTCCCGTTCGTGGACGTCCTGCACCGCGCGATGACGCACCGGTTCGCCCCGGCCCTGCGCGGACCATCGAGCCCCCCGCAAACAGGGCTATCCCCGAGGACGAGGCCGGGTCATTTCCGCGCCAGACCCGACAGGGCATCCTGAGCGTCCCGCGGCCACAGCGTCGAAGTGGCAGTAAGGAGCGAGCGTGTCCACGGCTCCGTTAGGCGTGCCCAACACGAACGGAACGCTCTCGAACGGCCCCCAGTGGCAGCCACTCGAGCACGGCCAAGCCCATTACGAGCTGAGCCTGCTCAGCCTGCGGGAGGTGATCCTTGAACTGGCCCGCGTCGAGGACGCGCTGCGCGTTCACCATTCCTTCAACGACATCCTCCAGGAACCGGCGAACACGAGTCAGTCGCTGCAGCTGCGCGCTCGTCAACGAGTGATCCTGCACGACCTGAGACGCCGTGCACGGCGTCGCGCCCGCCAGGCACCGGGCAAAGACGAGCCAGGCGCTCCACCGCTGGGTTAAGGCCACCAAACCTTCTCGGCGCCGATGCGCCGACCCGACCGGAAGACATCGATGCGAACACACGAGCCGATCGGCTGGGGCCGAACGCTCGGCGCTGCGCTGTCCGCCGCGGTGCAGCTGTACGTGGTCGCCAGAGGACCGTGGCTGCGCGCCTGGGGCGCCAGCCACCGCGAAGCCACCAAGCCGCTTCCCGGTGACCAGCTGGTGCCCGCGCAGTGGCAGACCACCCGCGCCGTGGCCATCAACGCCCCCGCCGGCGCAGATGTGGCCATGGCTGATCCAGATGGGCTACGAACGCAGCGGGTGGTACAGCTACGACTCGCTCGAGCGGCGAATCGGCGCAGCCACATTCGCCGAAGGAGGATCGGCCAAACGGGTCATCCCGCAGCTGCAGTCACTGGCGGTCGTCGACATCATCGCGCTGAGCCCGCGGGCGGGCCGCGGGTGGCGGTGCTGCCGCCCGACAGCGCCCTGGCGTTGCACTGTCGAATGAACCTGCTGACCAGCGGGGAAGCCCTCACCGCCGACCGCGCGGTCATGGACTGGCGCTGGGCGTTCACCCTCGATGCCACCGGCGCCACCTCCTCCCGGCTGGTAGCCCGGGTCCGCGCCGACTACCGCCCCCGCTGGCTTGTCGTCCTCTTCCCACCCTGCTCGAACCTATTCACTTCCTGATGGAGACCAAGATGCTTCGCACCATGGCACGGCAGGCCAGCCGGTGACCCCGAGCGGGCGGCCCACCCTCACGGCCGTCGCTGGCACCTCGGCACGTGACGACCCACCTCCCGTTTCGGCGTCGAGGGATCGCGCGCGCGGCTCAGCACCCGTCGGACCTGGCCGGCCGCGGGCGGTGGCCCGGGTCGAGCTGCTCAGCGGCGCCGCCGCCCTGGTGGAGAGTGCGCTGCGGATCCCGACACCGGACGGTCCGCTGCCGCACGCCGACCAGGCCGTGTGGCTCGCTGGCCCGTTCAGCGACTGGCGGCGCCCCGGCCCGCTCTTGGCTGTACCGGTCGGCGTGGGCTGGCCGGCGGCAGGGAGACGGCAGTGGCGCGGCGGCCGGTACGCCCGTCAACTGTCGATGCGCGCCGGCCTCGGCCTGGTGCCGTTCGAGGCCGCCGAGCTGGCTCGGGTCGTGTTCCAGCCGTTACAAGCGGCTCTCGCCGGTGTCGCCGTCCTCGTCCTCACTTTCCCCGGGAGGTCAACGTGACCGCGGTGGCATCTGCGCCGAATCGCACACCGACGGCGGCGCCGGCGATTCCGTGGGCCGCTCGGCGGGTGCGCAAAGACTGGACGCAGCTATGCGCGGCGACCCCGAACCCGGCACCGTTCGATCCCGCGATGGTCGACAACCTGCCGGAGCCGGCGCGCCGGTACCTGACCCACGCCATCTCGCCGGGGACCCCACTCTGGCAGTCCGTGCAGGTCTCCATGCGCGGCACCATCAAGATCGGCGCGTGGCGTCCGTTCACCGCCACCCAGGTCGTGGCCCAACCCGGCGGGTACATCTGGGCGGCCAAGGCGCGACTGTTCGGCATCCCCGTCATCGGGTACGACCGGCTCGCCGGCGGCACCGGGCAGATGCGGTGGCGGCTGCTCGACCTGGTCCGCGTTGTGACCGCCGGCGGACCGGACGTGACCCGCAGCGCTGCGGGGCGGCTCGCGTCGGAGATCGTGTTAGTCCCGACCGCGTTTCGAGGCGCAGCCTGGACCGCCGGCGGACCGGACACCGCCGTCGCCACCTGGGGCGCCGGCGTCGAGGAACAGCAAGTGGAACTGCACCTCGGCCCGGCCGGCCAGCTCTTCGACGTGCTCATCCAACGGTGGGGCAACCCGGACGGCAAGCCCTTTGCCCGGTACCCGTTCGGGGTCACCGTTGAGCAGGAGCGCACCGACTTCGGCGTCACCACCCCCGCCGCCTTCCGCGCCGGCTGGTGGCGGGGAACCGCCCGTCAGGACAACGGCGAGTTTCTCCGCGCCCAGCTCACCGGCGCCACCTTCCGATGACCGATCCCGATGGTGAGGATGCCCATGACGCTGGTAGGCAACGCCAGCTACGTTGACGGTCGGCGGACGGCCAACCCGGCGAGCCTGGAGGAGACCTACCAGCTGCTGCGCGAGCGGAAGGGCATGGCGTGAATCGGGCTGGACCGGCGCGATGTCGACGAGCTCCGGTCGGTGGCGCGCGAGTTCGAGCTGCACGGCTTGGCGGTTGACAACGCGATCGCCGCGCATCAGCGCCCCAAGCTGGAGCGGTACGGCCAAACCCTGTTCGCGGTGCTGCGCCCGGCCCGAACCTCGATGATGTGGAGGAGGTGGAGTTCGGCGAGCTGCACGTCTTCGTCGGTCCCGACTTCGTGGTCGCGGTCCGACACGCCGAGTCGCCCGATCTTGCCCAGGTTCGACGCCGGTTGGAGCAGACACCGGAGTTGCTCCGTCTCGGGCCGGAAGCGGTGTTCTACGCGATCCTGGATCAGCTCGTCGACGAGTACGGTAGTAGCCGGACTGGAAAACGACATCGATGAGATCGAGGATCAGCTCTTCGACGGCGATCCCGCGGTATCCCGCAGGCTCTATGAGCTGTCACGCGAGGTGATCGAGTTTCAACGCGCCAGCCACCCATTAGTCGACATGTTGCAGCCCCGCCCTGGGGTTCCACAAGAACCAGGTCGAGGTGGAGCTGCAACGCCACCTGCGCGACGTCCTCGACCACACCCTGCGGGTGGTCGAGCGGGCCGATTCGTTCCGCGCCCCACGCAGCGCTCGTCGACCTGATTGCCCTGTTTGCGCGTGTGGGAGCGGCCGTTGCGGTGGCCGCGCTTCTCTTCCCTGCCCCCGTCCCAGATGCGACCAAGAATGTACGCGAACGAGAAGGCGCGCGATTTGCTGTCTCAGAGACAACCGCTTCTGACGAAACCCACCAACCCTCGAGGTCGCCAGTAAGCGCGTCGGCGCCGATTGGAGCCGGGATCAGCCGTTCAAGCCGACGGCCTCGAGAACCAGCGCCATCAGGGCTGGCTCAGCAGCTTCCCACCCTCGTGGAAATCGATGGCGCGGACCGGCGGCCCCTTGCGTAGGTACAACAGCGTGCTCTTGGGTGAAGCACGGCACGGTTGGGCTGTCCGGGCGTGTCGCCCGCGACGCTCAGGCGGCCGGGCCGAGGCGCGCGAGGCAGTCCTCCAACATCCGCCCGGGACACCTGACTGGATGTGGCGTTGGCGATCGTCGCTGGTCACGTCTGCTCCGTCACACTCACCCCGCCGTACACCACCATGCCGGACTCAACCACGGCAGCTGCCTCGGGTGAATTCAGCGGTGCCCGTCCGACGCGAGTCCAGCAGATTGCCTGAACCACCCTCGGGTGGCGACCTTCGTCACGTGCGCACGGAATGCCGTCCGATAGAGCGAACACCAAATCTGGCGGTTTGCCCGCGCGTCCGTCTCATTTGGGTGTATGCCGAACCATGGGTCGTTTTCAGCACGCGGACTAGAGAGAGAGATCCGATGAAAAGGTTGCTGTTCCCTGCCGTCCTCTTTGGTGCTGCTGCTGTGGTGCTCGCAGGAACGGCACCCGCACAGGCGGCCCCTCCGCAAGTTCAGTCCGGGTACCAAGACTTACCCGCGAGGGATGCCAACGGTGGTGGCTACTGCCTGTTTCCGGCGCGTGTCGACTACGTCGTCAAGCAGCGTGCCAAGGAGTCGACGAACCCGGACGGATCTATGGTCCGCGTCACCGGCTACGCGTCCGCGACCGTCACTAACCTATCCACGGGCAAGTCGCTCACTTACCAGGTCAGCGGGCCCGGGGTCTGGACGTCCTTCTCCGACGGCGCATTCGCCTTCGATGGGGGCGGGGTCGGCCTGTTTTGGACCCAGTACAAGTACAGCTTCAAGGATGTTCCGCAGCTGAACTACACGAAAGGGCATGTGCAGTTTCACGTCGACGCCGACGGCCTGACAACCAGCTATCAACTCTCGGGCTCATCAACGGACGTGTGCGCCGCTCTCGCCGCGTGAGCCCGTGACCCTGGCGGGGGGCTCCTGCCGCCGGCACCAACACGACCCGAATACGGTCGACCCGTGTATATATAGGCACCCACGAGTTTGACAAGACCCAGGATCTGGTCGGACTGAAAAGCCCAGTGGGCAGCGTGGGCATTTGAGGTGGGCGCGGCTGGTGGGGCCGCGCCGCAGATTAGCGGAGGGGTCGGCAAAGGCTCCCGGTCGTAGGCGCCCGACGGTTGGCCGAGGTCCGTGACCTGGCGCGCTTCCGCGACCGCAACCACTTCGCCTCATGCAGGCCAGCTCACTGGTCTGCACGCGTCGAAGCCTCCTGCGGCGACCACGTACGCCATCGCCTCGGACCACTCCAAACCTAAGAACACACCGCCATAAGGCCTCTCGACACAGAAGGGAGCTGCGTCAGTGGGCTGCTCGCCAAGCCACCTCAAGCTGCTCGACCCGAAGCACCGAAAAGATTCGGCTCTAGTAAGAGGGCGGTAGGTCGCGGGTTCGGGGACACGCCCTTTCTGGGCGGTAGGACGCTTGTACTCGCCGTCATCTGATGAGATTGCCAAACTGTTCGAGGGCACACCACGTGCTGACGTCGTGCACGTCGCTCTGCACGGCCGGTTCGACGCGAAGGGCGACCAGGGCGGTCTCGTGGTTCGCCGGAGGTGCTGTGCTGGGCCGCCAGCGAACTATTCACTGACGCGCAGAGGAGGCGAGCATGGATGGGCCGCTGGTGATCGGCGCCGGAGCGATTGGCAGCGCTACGGCGCAGCTGCTGGCGGAACGTGGCAAGCGGGTCCGGCTGGTCACCCGAAGCGGTGGAGGGCCTCAGCACCCGGCCATCGAGCGCGTTGCCGCGGACGCCTCCGACCCAGATGCGCTGACCCGTCTCGCCGAGGGCGTCGACGTGATCTACAACTGCGCGGGCCCGCCCTACACCCGGTGGGTCAGCGACTGGCCGCCGCTGGCCGCCGCGCTGCTGCGGGCGGCGGAGACCAGCGGTGCGCTGCTGCTCACGACCGGCAACCTGTACGGCTACGGCGCAGTCAGCTCGCCGATCACCGAAGCATCGCCGTTGCAGCCGAACAGCGAGAAGGGTCGAGTGCGCGTCAGGATCTGGAACGCTGCGCTCGAAGCGCATCGGGCCGGCCGGATCCGCACAGCCGAGGTGCGCGGCTCGGACTTCCTGGGCGCCGGTGCGGTCACGCCGATGACGCTGCTCGTGTTGCCGAACGTGCTCGCCGGCAAACGGGCGTGGGCCCCCGCAGACATCGAGGCACCGCACAGCTGGACCTACACCGGCGACGTTGCCCGCACCTTACTTGCAGTCGCGGCGGACGCCTGGGCCTGGGGCCGCGCCTGGCATGTCCCGACCGGTCCGCCGAAATCGTTCCGCGAGGTGGCGATCCGCGCCGCCGAGCTGGCCGGCGTACCCCCTCCACGGCTTTCCGCGATGCCCTACCCCGTGTTGTGGCTCAGTGGGCTGTTCAACCCGATGGCCCGCGCGGCGCGCGAGACCCAATACCAGTTCCGAGCACCGTTCGTGCTGGACTCCACAGCCGCCACGGAGGCGTTCGGGATCAGCCCGACACCGCTGGATGACGCTCTGCGCGCCACGATCGCCGACCTCCGCCACCGGTCATAAGGCGCGGCCCAACTGCCATCGAGACTACGAGCGGACGTGCGCAACGCCCGGCTGATCCGATCCTCGACACGCCGTCAGGCGCCGGTGTGACGCAGGTCAAATTTAGCGCCTCGCGGCAGTTGCGGATGGGCCCGTGCTGGCAACAGCGGGCGTGTGGGGTGGCAGCTGATCCGCTCCCAGCTGTGAGGGGTCGATCGAGCAACGTCTGTTCGGCCGACATGGCGGTCGGCAAGCCCCGTCCCGCGGTCGGATCTGCCCCGGGCCAGCGCCGGTGACCAACCAGGTTGGTAAGGTCACGAGCTGAACAGTTGGTGCGGACCCGGTACACGCTGGGGGACACCAGTTGGTGCCGCAGTACTCGAGGATGCGCGGTGGCGGAGAAGCGGTCCAGCGCCAGAAGCGGGGCAGGTGCCGGGCGTGTGCCCATCCCGGCGCATTTGCGCCCTCGCCCGGCCTTGGACTACAACCTCGAGCCGAAGCCAGAGCGCCGAGTCCTCTGGGTGCTGCGCAGTCTGACGCCCGGCCTGAACTACCTCACCACGAAGTACTCGCGGCGGTGGCTCCGCGCGGACAGCGTTGCGGGGGTGGCCGTGGCGGCATACCTGATCCCGCAGGTGATGGCCTATTCGGCGATCGTCAACGTGCCTCCGGTGGCGAGCCTGTGGGCGGCGCTTGCGGCGATCGTCGCCTATGTCGTGCTGGGCAGTTCGCGCATCCTGTCCTCCGGTCCAGAGTCCACGATCGCCCTGATGACTGGCGTGGCGATCGCCCCGCTAGCCGCGCAGAACCCTGAGCGCGCCGTCGCCTTGAGTGCCGCTCTCGCGCTCATCGTCGCGGGGTGGGCGCTGGTGGCTCGGCTGCTGCGGGCCGGTATCGTCGCCGAACTCTTGTCCACCCCGCTGCTCGTGGGTTACCTGGCCGGCGGCGCCGTACTGATGGTGGTCGGCCAGCTCGCGAAGGTGACCGGGACCTCTTTCGAGGGCGACACGATCATCGAGGATCTGCGCGGTTTCCTCGGCGTCGCGACGGAGACCGACTGGCTGACGATCACCGTCGCCGCGAGCACGCTGGCGGTCATCCTGATTCTGCGCTGGTTGGCCCCGTCGTTGCCCGGGCCGCTCATCGCGGTGGTGCTGGCCACGATTGCATCGGTCGTGTTCGACCTGGGATCTTATGGGGTCGCGCTGGTCGGCGAGGTCCCTTCGGGGCTGCCCGTGCCGGGGCTGCCCGACGTGACGTTCGAGGACGTCAAGATGCTCCTGCTCGCCGGCCTGGGCATCACGATCGTCGGCTACAGCGACATCATGCTCATCGCCCGGGGATTTCCTCTCGCCCCCGCCGAAGGGGAGACTGCGGCCGACCTTCGGCCCGATCCGCAGGCCGAACTCGTGGCCATGGCAGGCGTACATGCGATGGTCGGCGTCTTCAGCGGCTATCCGGTCTCCGGGTCCGGGTCGAGGACGGCCCTGGCGATCGCCGGTGGCGCGCGCAGCCAGGTCTACTCGCTGGTCGCCGGGCTGTGCGTCGTGGCCGTCTTGTTCTTTGCCGGTCCGCTGATGGCGCCGCTGCCCTGGGCGGCCCTGGGGGCGGTGGTCTTCTACGCGGCTGGCAAGCTCGTGTCCATCCCGGAGTTCCGTCGCCTGTGGCGGTTCCGCCGGCGCGAGTTCGTCCTGGCCGTGGTCACACTGGTCGGCACCGTCGTCATTGGCATCCTGCAGGGCGTCCTTCTGGCCATCGCACTCAGCCTGCTCGAGATGCTGTTCCGGCTGGCCCGCCCCCACGAGGGCGTCCTGGGGCGGGTGCCGGGCGTCGCCGGCATGCACGACGTGGCCGACTACCCCGACGCGCGGACCATCCCCGGGTGCATGTTCTATCGCTATGACGCTCCGCTGTTCTTCGCCAACATCGGCGACCTGCACGAGCGGGTGGAGAAGCTGCTCGACATCGAGAACGAGGCCTACCCGGACGCCCCGGTGCGGTGGTTCGTGCTGAATGTCGAGGCCAACGTCGAGATCGACATCACCGCGGCCGACGGCCTGCGTGAGCTGGGCCGTGAGCTCGGGGACCGCGGCATCCACCTGGGCCTGGCCCGCGTGAAGAACGACGTGTACGAGCCGCTCGACCGTGCCGGCGTCATCGACGTCATCGGCAAGGAGATGCTCTTCCCCACCCTGCCGGTCGCCGAGGAGAGCTACCTGCGTTGGGCCCTGGCTCACGAACCGGCGCAGTCCATCGAAACTCCGGAGCAAGCGATCGAGGACGAACCCGCCGGCAGCTCGCTACCCTGGCTACGACCCGACCCGGACGACGAACCCGCCAACGGGCGCGACCCAGACCCCGGCCCCTAACCACAGGATCCGTCCTGGGTTCGCCGTTGGGCTGTGAGCCGAAGTGCACCGGTCCAAAGCGCCCTGTGTGGTCGTCATGAGTTCCTCCCGCTCATCAGGTATACGGCTCTCTTCATCATTGCGGAACCTCGGCCGGGGTCAGTTGAATTCGGCGGTGCCGTTCGGCCAGGGATGGATCCCTGCTGCTGGCGTGAGGCGGCGGTGAGTTTGACTCGCGCGGCCCCTGTAGCCGTCGCCGACCGGCTCGGTCTCGTCGCCGTCGAACGGCTCGGAGTCTCGCCGTCGACGCCCAAGCCGGGCGCCGTGCCTCGCTGGCGGTCGGTGGGTTGTGGTCGGCTTCTGCGTCCGGGTCGACGTTGGCCTGATGACCATGGGTGAATCACCTCATCGACAGGGTGTGCGATTGGGAGTGCTGACCGATGTGTGGTCAGGTAGGCCGTACCTAGCGTCGGTGGCATGACCAGACAGCACATCGAGACGCTGATCATCGGAGCCGGCCAGGCCGGGCTGTCCACCGGCTACCACCTGAAGCAGCTCGACCGGGAATGCTTGATCGTCGACGGGCTCGACCGGATCGGAGACAACTGGCGCCGTCATTACGACAGCCTCAGGCTGTTCACGCCGTCCCGGGCCAACGGCCTGGACGGCACGCCGTTTCCCGGAGATCCGTGGGCGTTCCCGACCAAGGACGAGTTCGCTGCGTACCTGGAGCTGTACGCCGTCGAGCACGGCCTTCCGGTCCGGATGCGAACCCGGGTCGACCGGCTGACTGCCCGCGACGGCGGCGGGTTCACCGCTGCCCTAGGGGTCGAGGAGGTCACCTGCGACAACGTCGTGCTGGCCACCGGCACTTTTGGTCGTACGCCGCGGATCCCCGCCTTTGCCACCGAGATCGATCCCCAGATCCGGCAGGTCCACTCCAGCGAGTACCGCCGACCCTCTCAGCTGTCCGACGGGCCGGCGCTGGTCGTCGGCGCTTCGCACAGCGGGTTGGACATCGCTTACGAACTGGCCGAGACCCGGCCGACGACGCTCGTCGGACCCGACTGTGGGAGCGTCCCCCTTGAGTGGGGCTCGCGGCGGTTCCGCGCGGCCTTCCCGGCTATCGAGTTCGCCTTCAACCACGTGCTCACCCGGCGTACGCCGATGGGACGAAAGAAGATGCACGAGCTCCGCCAGCACGGTGTTCCGCAGTTGCGCGTCAAGCGTCACCATCTCAGCGCGCGGGCGGTGGACTGGATCACCGAGCACGTCGTAGGCGTCACCAACGGGCTGCCGTGCCTCGAAGACGGCCGCACCTTCGATGTCGCAAGTGTCGTCTGGGCCACCGGGTTCCGGCAGGTTTACGACTGGGTCGACCTCCCGCTGCGGATCGAGGACGGCTGGCCGGTGGAATACCGCGGCGTCGTCGACACGGCGCCGGGCCTGTACTTCTGCGGCCTGGCCTTCCAGTACTGCTTCGCCTCGGGCGAGGTCAACGGCGTTGGTCGCGACGCGGCGTACCTCGCTGACCGGATCGCGGCTCGAACGGCGGCCGGTGTCCCCGCTACCGCTTGACGACGGGCAAAACCGCCACCCAGAAGGATCTCCGATGAAGCCACATTCACCACGTGATCGAGGACAGCCGACGAGATCCCGAGGCCAGAGCGCGAGCGCTACTCGTCTCTGCCGGCCCGGTGCTGCTGACCGCCGCGCTGCTGTGGCACCCGCCCGCTTCACGGCCGACTGCCCGACAGCGCCAGCGTGGCCGGAGCCGCCTCGGCGGGCATCACGCGGTGGGGACTCTCCCACGCGGCCGCTGCTCTCGCCTCCGGCACGGTCGCCGTCGCGTTCGTGGCCGTGCGCGGGCACCTCCGCGAGCGGGCGAACCACCGCTCCAGGGCGGCTTGACTCTCGGCGAGGTCGGCTCTGGTCTCATGCCGCGACAACAGGGGACTGCCTGCCGGGGAGCACTGCGTGAAGGGTGCTCCCGATCAGCCAGAGCCCGACCGCCTGGCCGAACTGTCCCGTACGCTGCCTGATCATCGTGGCCGTGAGGCCTCGGACCCTGCGCGCGGAATACAAATCCTCGAATCGAGGTGGTTCGCGATGAGCGTGCTGGACGATCTGCACCAGGCCCGTGAAACCTACGAGCGCCGCGAGTGGCTGGCGGCGTACCGCGCGTTGTCCGACCTGGACGATGCCCACCTGCAGGCGGACGACTTCGCTGCGCTGGCGATCACCGCGTTTCTCCTGGGGCACCGTAACGACTGCATCCAGGCGTTGCAGCGTGCCTATCAGGCCGAGCTCGAGGAAGACGACACCCGGGGAGCGGTCCGGGCGGCGTACTGGCTGGCGATCATCCTGTGGCAGGGCGGGGAGGCCGCCATCGGGAACGGCTGGCTGGCCCGGGGCCAGCGGCTGCTCGAGCAAATCGGGGAGGATGTGGTGGAGCGCGGGTATCTGCTCGAACGTGCCACGTTCGGGCACATCGCCAAAGGGGAGTTCGCGGAGGCAGCCGCCGCCGCGCCAAAGGTGACCGAATACGGCCGACGCTTCGGCGACCCCGACCTGACCGCCATGGGCCTGCACATCGAGGGACGGCTGACCATCTTCTCGGGTCACGTCGCCGACGGGCTGCGCCTCCTCGATGAGGCGATGGTGTGGGTCCTGGCCGGGGAGGTCTCACCCATCTTGTCCGGAGTGATCTACTGCTCGTGTGTCGAAGCCTGCCAGCAGATCTCCGACTTCGGCCGGATGGGCGAGTGGACGCACGCGCTGACCATCTGGTGCGACAGCCAGCCCGGCCTGGTCGCGTTCACCGGTCAGTGTGCGGTCCACCGTGGCCAGTTGATGCGGCTGCACGGCGCCTTCCGTGACGCGATCAGCGAGCTCGAACATGCGGCCGGTCGGTATGCCGCGGCCGGGGGAAATCCCGCAGTCGGACAGGCCCATTACGAGCGTGGCGAGGCGCTGCGCATCACGGGAGAGAACGACGCTGCCGAGGCCGCATACACGGAGGCGGCCACGTACGGCCACCCGGCCCAGCCCGGCCGGGCGCTGCTGTGGCTGGCTCGCGGCCGACCGGATGCGGCGTCGGCGGCGATCCACCGCGTCGTAGCCGAGGTGCAGGATCCTGTGCACCGGTCGCAGTTGCTTCCGACTGCTGTCGACGTGCTCGTAGCAGTGGGGGAGCTCGAGGAGGCTGCATCCTTGGCGGACCAGCTCGGCGGGTTCGGATCGGCCTTCGGCTGCTCCGCGCTCCAAGCGGCCGGCGAGTACGCCAGAGCCTCGGTCGCCCTCGCGCGCGCCGACGCCGAGGACGCGCTCGCCGCAGCCCGGGGCGCTGCCGACGCCTGGGCCCGGTTGTCCGCGCCCTATGAGGTTGCCCGGTGTCGGGTGCTGATTGGACGTGCGCTCCGACTCATCGGTGACGCGGAGTCCGCGGTGGCCGAACTGGCCGAGGCACGGAGTGCGTTCGCGCGTCTGGGTGCCGCACCGGCCGAGCACGAGGTCGCCGTACTCCTGGGGCGTGCGCGGGTCCCCGGTGGCCTGAGCCCGCGTGAGCTCGAGGTGCTGCGGCTGGTCGCCGCGGGCAGGAGCAACCCCGAGATCGCGGCCGCGCTGGTGCTGTCGGGGAAGACCGTCTCCCGGCATCTGTCGAACATCTTCGCCAAGCTCGACGTCGGGTCCCGGACCGCCGCAGCGGCGTTCGCGTTCGAGCACCACCTGGTCTGAGCCACGACCCACACTCACGGAGACACCGCGTAGAGGAAAGTCAGAAGCAAACGGGAACCGGTGGGGCCGTTTGGACTGCTTCGTGTTGGAGCCGAGGTAAGGAGATGGGATGACTGGCCGCACGTGGCACTACGTCGTCGTGGGCGCGGGCTCGGCGGGCTGCGTATTGGCTCGGCGGCTGTCGGCCGATCCCGCGTGCCAGGTGTTGCTGCTGGAGGCGGGCGGGCCGGACCGGAAGCGGGAGATCCGCATACCGGCAGGGTTCATCAAACTGGCACAGACCGCCTACGACTGGAACTACCGCACGACCAAGCAGCCGCAGCTGTCGGACCGGGAGATCTACTGGCCGCGGGGCAGGACTCTGGGCGGGTCGTCATCCATCAACGGGCAGGCGTGGACACGCGGGCACCGCGTCGACTACGACGGGTGGGCGCAAAGCTGTCCGGGCTGGTCCTACGACGAGGTGCTGCCGTACTTCCGGCGGGCCGAGCACCGGGTGGGCAGCAATGTGGCCGGCGTGTACGGCACGTCGGGTCCGCACTTCATCTCCGAACTACGCGACCCGAATCCCACTACATCGGCGTTCCTGGCCGGCTGCGCCGAGCTGGGGATGCGCCGCCTCGGCGAACTGAACGAGCCGGACAACACCGGGTTCGGGCCGACCCCGGTGAACCAGCGGCGCGGGCTGCGGAACAGTGCCGCGGACGCGTATCTGCGTCCGGCCCGGCGGCGACGCAACCTGACCATCCTCACCCGCGCGTTCGCCCAGCGGATTCTGCTCGACGGCGCCCGTGCCACCGGCGTGGAGTACCGGGATGCGGCAGGCGTGACCCAGCGGGTGACCGCCTCCCGCGAGGTGATTGTCAGCGCTGGCGCCGTCAACTCACCACAGCTGCTCATGCTCTCAGGCATCGGCGATGCGGACCAGTTGCGGGCTGCCGGAGTCGAGCCGCGCCATGACCTGGTGGGCGTTGGTGGCAACCTGCAGGACCACCCAGCCTGCGCCGTCACGGTGCACTGCCCGAAGCCGATCACCCTGTTCTCAGCCGACTCGCCGACCCAGCTGGCCCGATTCCTGCTGTTGCGTCGCGGGATGCTCACCTCCAGCGTGAACGAGGCGGTCGCCTTCGTCCGCACCGACCCGGCTCTGGCCGCCCCTGACATTGAGCTTGTCTGGCTCCCCGTGCCGCTGCTGGGCGAGGGCCTGACTCCGCCACCCGGCCACGGGCTGACCGTGGGCGTGGAGCTCCTGCAACCGGACAGCCGCGGTCACATTCGCCTTGCCAGCTCTGATCCGGCGGAGCCGCCGCTCATCGACCCTGGCTACCTCACGGCCGAGTCGGACCTGCGTGGCCTTCTTGGTGGCCTGCGCGTCGCCGAGCACCTGTGCGAAACCGCAGCCCTGCGCCCGTACATCGGCGCCCCCATGGCTCCGTGGCCCGGCAAGGTCGATGATGCGACGCTGGCGACGTTCATTCGAGAACACGCCCAGACGGCATTCCATCCGGTCGGCACCTGCCGCATGGGGAATGACGATGCTGCGGTGGTGGACTGTGAGCTGCGGGTCCGCGGTTTGGACCGGTTGCGTGTTGTAGACGCCTCGGTAATGCCCCGGATCACCCGCGGCCACACCCACGCGCCGACTGTCATGATCGCCGAACGCGCCGCCGACCTCATCCAAGCCAGCAACAACGAGACCGAACCTGGCCAGTCAGACGCCGCCTGACCCTCGCTTCAGCGGTGCAACGTCCCGCCACGCGAGCGCCGGCGTATGCCGCCACCACATGACTGGTCTGGCGGTCTCGCCCAAAGGGCGGTCAAGCTACCCAAGAAATATCAAGACGCCGAGCGGGTCGCCGTCGCGCGCGACCGGGGAACGGTGCTCGCTCCGGTGCCGTCGAGACGAGCTGAGGGCGCGTCGAAGGCCGGACCCTCGGGACGCGTCTCATCCCTATGAGTGGCGACGCCAAGCGTGGCGCCCGACCCTCGCCGCACACCCCGCTGACGGCGTTTGACTGCTTGGGGTTTTAGTTCAGGACCGCAATGGCAGGGTGCACCGTGTGCAGATCGGTGTGGTGTATCCGCGGTCGCGTGAAGCGCCCCCACGCGCCGGTTGCCGGTGTGACGGACGTTCGATTAGCGCCGCAAATCGCGCCCGGTGGCGAACCGTGGGTTCGAAGAGCATCCCCGGCCGATGCGCGAGGCGACTCTGTCAGCTACGGACTTCGGGGATTCCGCCGTACCAGTAGGCGGCGGTAACTCCTCCGTCCATCAGGACGTCGCTGCCGGTGATGAATCCTCCGTCAGGGCCCATCAGCAGCGCACCGACGGCGCCCACCTCGTCTGGCGTGCCGGCTCGTCCCACCGGGGAAGACCGGATCATGAGCCGGTAGCCCTCGCCGCGCGGGCCGTTGAGCTCGTCCTTGGCTAGTGGGGTGATGACGATGCCGGGGCTGATCGCGTTGAGTCGCGCGCCGCGACGGCCCCAACGAACCGCCTCGGCCATCACTCGCAGGGAGTTACCGCGTTTGGCGAGCTGGTAGGCGTGCAGGGAGTCCTGTACCTGATCCGGCTGAAGGAACGGCAGGGTGAGCAACTCCTCCACCGGCGCCGTGGCCAGCGCCTCGTTCTGCTCCTGGGTAAGGGCCGGCAGCCGGTGCCCGGACTGGGACGAAATCACGACCCCCGATCCGCCGGAGGCGATTACTTCGCCGAACTCTTCCAGGATTAGCGCGGTTCCGTACAGGTCGACCCGTAGGACCGCGTCGGGTGGGGCTTGCGACGGGGAGACACCGGCCGCGTGGATCAGCCCGGTGACCTCACCGAGGCCGGTCGCCTGCTCGACGAGGGCATGAACGGCCTGCCGGTCTGATATGTCGACCGCTGCGACGCTCACGGCGTAGCCGGCGTTGCCCAGGGTCTCGGCGGCAGCGTCGGCGTTGTCCTGGCGCAAATCTGCGAGCAGAACGTGTTTGCTGACGCCGACGCGCCTAGCGATGGCCTGGCCGATCAGACCCGGTCCGACAACGACGATGACGCTGCTCATGATGCGGCCTCCTCAGATGGGCGACACTCGTTTGGATCGAGTGGTCGACGAACGGTGGCTCGGGCTGGTCGGCGAACTCTGCGCATTGTTCGAGCACACCTCACCACGGTGAACCGAACGGTGACCACAGCGCGTTTGGTGCTCTTCATGGGGCCAGCCACAATGCAGCACTTCGCGAGGCGCTGTCTCGGGGCCGGGCCGCGATGGAAGACTGGCGTCGTCGCTCTCGCCTGACCAGGGATCATCCGGACTCCCGACAAGAAGGTGCGTCACCGTGGGCGGAGTGCAGCACCATCCGGACCCGTCGCCCTGCGGGGTGTGTAGGACGCTTCTCCGCGGGGTCTTGCAGGTGGGGCGGGCCCGAAGCAGGGTTCGATCCGGGAGCCCTCGGGCTGGAAAACTGCGGGTTTGTGAGTGCCCTCCGGATCGAGCGGATCGATCCTGGCCGGGATGACCGGTCGGACTTCGGGTGCGGTGACCCCGCTGTGGATGGCTGGCTGCGGCTGGACGAGGTCGCGCCGGAACGGCAGGTAGGTGTCGTCCAGGTCGCCACTGACGGCGGTCGGGTGGTGGGTTGCTACCGGTTGGGTTCGTTCCAGGTGCAGGCTCGACGGCCGCTGAGGTTGCTGAGGTCGCGGAGGGTGGAGCGGTTGCCGGTGTCGGCGGTCGTGGTGTCCCGTCTCGGTGTCGATCGTCGGTGGCAGCGGCAGGGCGTGGGCACGTGGCTGATGTGGCACGCGTTGGAGCGTGCCGACGCTGTGGCGCCCGCCGTGCGAGCCCGGCTTGTCGTTGCGCACGGGGAGACCGAACGTGCGCCCGGGTTCATTGCCCGGTTTGGGTTCCGAGCGTTCGACGTCGATCCGCGATGGAGCTACCTGCCGATGCGGGACCTTCAGGCCACCGTCTCGGCTCCAGCTGCCCCATCGCACAGCGGCACCGGTATGGGATCGACCTGCACCAGATCGTTGAGCCCGACCCTCCGGACGCGTGACGGGGGAGTCGGACGCGGACCCCTAGCACCGCGATCGTGAATCGCGTCTGAAAACTATCCGGGGTGCCGCGGATGCGCGCGGGAGGCGTCAGTAACCAGGGGCGCTAGGGGGTCCGCCCCGATCCTCGGCTGAAAGCCTCGCCTCTGTCCGTTCTAGGGCTCGGCTGACCTCGGTGATCTCAATCCGGAGATGCTGCTCGACGTCGTTGATACTTCGGTCGATCGTTGCCACCAGGTGGCGGAACGCTCTCAGCTGCTTCTCCGGGGTTCCGGCCGCATCGACGGTGCGAGTCACGACCTTTCCATCGGCGGCACTCGCCATGTCATCAGCGGGCCCCACTACCTCGAGGCGGGCGGAAACGCGTTCCTCCTGATGAAGGGCAGGACGTGGCCAGCCCGGCGCGCACACGGTGGCCGGGTGCTTTCAGCCATATCAACACCGCCCCCAGCAGTAGCCCGCATCCCGCTCGACGCAACGACGACCGCCCAATGACGGCGACGATGATGCCCACCCACCGATTCGTCACGGCGAGCAGGAACGGCTCACTGACCCTCAAGAGTTACCTCCACGACCGCTTCCCAATTGACGCGGAGGCTCCGCCAGGCCTGAACCAATGTCCAGCGTCCGGGGGTGAGCTGGATGTGACGAGTTCCATCGAGCGGGACTCGTTGGCCGGGTGGGGGATTCGTGTCTCCCAGACGCTCGCCACGGCCGGCAACCCCTCCTTCGAGTGGTCAGTAGCCACGCTAGGTGCCCTCCGGAAGGGTTTCAGCCACTGACCCGAGCGCACGGCATCAAGCTGTCCCAAGCTCCCAATCCGAGGGCGTGCGGACGGGCAGCCAGAGCAAGGGGGGCACCCGACCACGCCGCCGAACACAGGGGGACGTAGCGAGGGAGTTCCAACTGAGGCTCAGCCCCGGACGTGAGGGGTCACTCTGGTCCTGCCTTGCACCATTTGGTCATCGTTACGGTGGTTCCCCGACCGGCCTCAGATGTGACAGCGAACTCGTCCATGAGACGTCTAGCACCTGGCAAGCCCAGTCCCACCCCGGCAGACGTGCTGTAACCGTCTGCCATGGCGAGGTCGAGGTCGGGGATGCCGGGGCCGGTGTCGCGGGCTACGACTTGGACGCCCCAGCGGCCGTCCCCGTCGACCATCTCGATCACGATCTCCCCACCGTCGGTGAAGCGGACGATGTTGCGCGCGATCTCGGACACGGCGGTCGCCAGGAATGTCAGGTCTGCACCCGTGACACCTGCGTGTACGGCTAGCTGCCGCGCCGCCTGGCGGGCCGCGACGATGTCGACGTCGCGGTGGATGCGGGTCCGCACCACTTCGAGGCGCCTCTGTCCCCGAGCCGTCAGTGGCTCGCTGCCAGCCTTAGTGGTGATCTTGGTGGCGGGGGGCATCGGGGTGTCCCTACTTCGCGTGCTTTCTCGAGTCTTGAACGGCCCGAAGGGGCGCATGGTCCTTGTCGACGATGAGCAGCGAGTCAGCGGCGCCGTCAGCACCATGTCAGCGGCGGGCTTCATGTGTTGGCGGACCGTCGCACTCTCGGAAGCTCCGGTCGACGCCTGGAACGCGGGAGTCGGACCACGCGCTGTGTGGTTCCAACCGGCTACCCCTTGGCCGTAGCGGATTTCCCAGGCATCGGTCGGTCTCCCGTTTGTGGTGGCCGGTCGGGTCGGCCCCTGCTGGTGACCCGACCGGCCGGTTCCGGCGGGCTCGGCATTGGTTGCCGAGCCCGCCGGGGCGCGGGCCAGCGCCGTCAGTGGGTTTCAGCGGGTTTCAGCGGGGTTCAGCCGGCTACGGTGCGGCGTCGGCCGACTCGGGTCCAGATGAGCAGCACGATGATGGCGCCGATGATGGAGCCGATGATGCCGGCGGGTTGCAGGAGCCCGTCCTGGGCGTCGTTGTGGAAGAGCAGGTAGCCGAGGAACCCGCCCACGAAGGATCCGACGATCCCCAGGACGATCGTCATGAGGACCGACAGGTGCTGCCGGCCGGGCACGATCAGGCGGGCGAGGGCGCCGGCGATCAGGCCGACGATGATCATGGTGATGATGAGTCCGAGCATGGCGAGTCCCTTTCGGTGGAGGACGAGGCCGGGCCGGCTGGTCCGTGGTCCCTTGACCGAACCACCCCTTAGGGCGGGTGCAGTACACCCCTAGGGAGGTTTACCGTCGACGACGTGACACCCGCCGCCTCGGCCACCACCTCGGCCACCACCTCGGCCACCGCCTCGTCCACCGCCTCGTCCACCACGTTGACCCGGCCCGTGACGGTTGCCTTGGTCGACGACTACGACGTGGTGGTCATGGGAGTCGCCAACATCCTCGACCAGTACCGCGACCAGGTCGTGGTCGCCGAGCTCGACACCAACCGCGCGGTGAACGACGTCGTCGACATCGTCCTGTACGACTCGTTCGCGCAGCCGGAGTCCGACCACGACGAGATCGCGGTCCTCGTCGGCAACCCGAACGCCCGCCGGGTGGTCGTCTACACCTGGAACTTCGCCCCCGACCTCGTCGACCGCGCCCTCAACCAGGGCGTGAGCGGATACCTGTCCAAGGCACTACCGGCCCGCGAGCTGGTCGCCGCCCTGTGCGCCGTCCACGCCGGACAGGTCGTGGTCAGCCCGACCCCGGCCAGGTCACGCCCCATCAACGGCCTGGACTGGCCCGGTCGCAGCGAGGGCCTGACCGACCGCGAGTCCGAGGTCCTCGCCCTCATCACCCAGGGCCTGAGCAACGCCGACGTCGCCCGGCTCACCTACCTCAGCCCCAACACCGTCAAGTCCTACATCCGCAGCATCTACCGCAAGATCGGCGTCGACAGCCGCACCCAGGCCGTCCTCTGGGGAATCCGACACGGCTTCGCACCAGACCGCCACCGCATCGACCACTGGCGAGGCGGACCCTGACCCTTCCACGGTCCCGCAGGTAGGACCTTCATGTGCACAGTTCACCGTGAACGACACCCCCCGTCGTTGCCGCGCTGCGGGTGACATCCCATGACACGAGCGGGCAACGCGGATGGCGGTCGTGACGCCACCCGCTCGGGGGTCGGGGTGGCGCCACGACAACAAGTAGACGTCCAAGGTCTCGCCGTATGACGCCAAGCGTGAGGCCGACCCCCTCGCCGGGATCGTGCGGGCGGCGGTAGCGATCTGCGGCCGGCGGTGGGTGTGCTCGACCCGGGGGCAGTCCCGTCGCAGGGCATCGCGGTTCGCTGAATCCGCCTAGGTGTTGGCCTCGGCCTGACGACGAGATCGCGACCAGGGGAAGGCTGTGCTCGTCGCCTTCGGCGGCGGGTGGCGGGGGCGCTGCCGTTGGCTGCGGCCAACCTCAGGGATCTGGCGATGCGCGGACCGGGTCGTCAGTGGAGGCGACCGCGTCATCGACGGTCGCGAACGGAGTCTTCAGGGTGCAGGCAACCGATTCTGGGCGACCTGCGTCAAGTTGCGGCCCGGCGGTAACGGGGCCGGTGACACCGAAAGCTAGGTGACTGCCGTGCGACGCCTCCTTGTGGCGCTCTTGTCCACTGTCTTCCTGATGTTGGCGCTGTCAGCGACTGCGTCCGCTCAGCCGGGCACCCCCAAACTCCCGAACAGCATTGCCGCGATTGGCGACTCCATGACGCAGGCGGCCGACGTCTGCTGTTGGTACGGCGACCACCCAGCGAACTCGTGGAGCACCGGCAATGCGGGCTGGGACGGCATCAGCAGCCACTATGAACGCATCCGGCAGACCAACCCGACAATCACCGGCCGCAACTACAACGACGCGGTGTCCGGAGCGAGGATGAGTGACGCGACCGGCCAGGCGGCAAGGGCCGTCGGACAGGCCGCCGACTACGTCACCGTCCTCATGGGTGCCAATGACCTGTGCACGCCGACGGTCGAGTCGATGACTCCAGTCGCCACGTTCCGGTCCCAATTCCAGCAGGCCCTGGCCTCCCTTGACTCCGGTTTGCCGCGACGTTCACACGTCTTCGTCAGCAGCATTCCCGACGTGTACCAACTCTGGAACGTCTACCACACGAGTGCCACGGCACAGTTCGTCTGGGACGTCGCCGACATCTGCCAGTCTTTGCTATCTCCGGACCGCACCGACGCACAGCGCAACCAGGTCCGGGAGCGCAACATCGCGTTCAACACGGTCCTCCAGCAGGAGTGCGCCAAATACTCAAGGTGCAAATTTGATGACAACGCGGTCTTCGGATACCAGTTCAGCCGCAGCGACGTCACCACACTGGACTACTTCCACCCCAGCCTCACAGGTCAGTCACGACTGGCGGCCCTGACCTGGTCCCGGAGCTGGTGGAGCTAACCGACGCCAGGGTCGCTCGAACGCTAGCCGCGGCTTCGCCGAACGGTTCTGGCTATCGCGGGCAAGATCCGTTGCGTCTCGGTAGGAACGCCCATGGTGGGCGCGGCCCAGCACTCCCGGGACCACGCCCTTGGTGGGCGAAATGCAGCAGGGCAGGGTTGCGCGCATGCCGGCAGCCGGGACTCCAGTCCGGCCGTTGGTCGGAAGATCGAGAGCGGCCGGGTCGATCAGGCTGGTCGCACGACGCGCTGGTGCCCGCGCGGTCCGGGCAAGACAGCGGCCGAGGTGGGCGCATCTCGCGACCAGTGAGCGCGATTTGCCCGATGTGCCAGGCGAGGTGACCGATGTGGCGTGAACGCTTAGAATCGGGTCGCCAGGTCACGTCGAGAGCACGGCGGGGGCCGCCTGGCCGGTACAGGGACAGGCAGTCCGTATGAGCAGGCAATCCACCCTGGGTTCATCAACGTGATCGGCTCTTCCGACCTCGAAGGCCAGGTCGCCCTTCGGGCTTTGTTCCCGGGAGACGATGAATCAGCGGTCCTGGCGCGGGCAACGGCGTGGGGACGGACTTCGTTGGGGGACCCGGCCGACTGGAGCCCGGAGTTGTGCTCCGCGGTGCGGACCGTGATGCCCTCGCGGATCCCCATGCTGCTGTGGTGGGGCAGCGACCTCGTCCAGATTTACAACGAGGCTTACCGTCCTCTCCTGGGGTCCAAGCATCCGGGCGCCATGGGGCAGCCGGCCGCCGAGTGCTGGGCTGAGGTGTGGGATGACCTCGTCCCGAAGGTTGCCCGGGTGTTGGAGGCCGGCGAGGCGACGTTCGACCAGGATCTGCTGCTCTTCGTGGATCGGCACGGCTATCTCGAGGAGACGTACTGGACGTTCTCCTATAGCCCAGTCCGGTCCGCGGACGGAGACGTCGTTGGCGTCTTCGTGGCCACAACCGACGTCACCGTGGCACGTGTGGAATCCCGACGGCTGGACACCATCCGCGACTTGGCTGTCCTGTCGAGCGCGAACTTCGCGTCACCCGCCGAGGCTCTGGCCAGGGTCTGCGACATCCTGGCCACCAACCGGTGGGCGGTCCCGTTCGCTGCCATCTACCTCGCCGACCCGTCAGGGCAGCTGGTCGTCCAGAGCGCGTACGGAGCCCCGGTCCCGACGGCGGCGCTGCCCGACCGGGTGGCAGTACGGTCGTCGCATCCGATCGCGAATGTGATCCGGACCTCGGAGCCCACGCTGATGACCTATAGGGCTGAGGAGCTTCGCGCCGACCCTGGCCCGCTGGGACCGCAACCACCCACCGCCGCATACCTCATGCCGCTGAGGGGAACCGACCGCGACCACGACGTCGTTCTCGTCCTGGGGCTTAATCCCTATCGGCAGGTCGACGAGCGGTACACCACCTTCGTCACGCTGGTCACCCGCCAGCTCACCGCGTTACTCGCCGACGTCCGTGTGACCGCCGCCGAACGTGCCCGGGCTACGGCACTGGCGCAGCTGGATCGGGACAAGTCCGCGTTCTTCGCCAACGTCAGCCATGAGTTCCGCACCCCGATCACTGTCGCTCTCGCTGCCGCCGGTGAGCTGCGCCGCTCTTCCCTCTCGGCGGAGCAGGCCGGACACGTCGATGCGGTGAACCGCGCCGCCGACCGGCTCAACCGGCTGGTGGACACCCTCCTGGACTTCGCCCGGGCCGAGGCCGGCGCGCTCACTCCTGTCCTGGAATCGGTCGATCTCGCCGAGACGACGCGGGACGTCGTCAGCATGTTCCGCAGCGCGATCGAGTCGGCTGGGCTCGACCTCACCGTCCACGTCGACGACTTCGGACCGGCGGTTTCGGACCGGGAGGCGTGGATCAAGGTCGTCGCCAACCTCGTCTCCAATGCATACAAGTTCACCGAGCACGGCTCCATCGGGATCACGTTGCGGCGCGACGGCGATGCGGTCACCCTCACGGTTGCGGACACCGGGACGGGGATCCCCGCTGACCAGGTGGAGCGGGTGTTCGACCGGTTCCACCTGGTGACTGGCCAGCCGGCGCGGGGAATCCCGGGCACGGGCATCGGACTCGCACTGGTTAAGGACCTGGTCGAGGCCCAGGCCGGTCGGGTCCGCCTGGAGAGCACTCCTGGAGTGGGCACCACGGTCACCGTGTCCCTACCGGTCGCGGAACCCTCGCGTCCCGAAGACCCGATCGCCTGCGCCGACGTCGCCCAGACGATCGGCGGGTTGACCGCGCAGATCGACCTGCCTCCCGATTGGGTTGAGCCAGCGCCGAGCCCCGCCAATGACAATGCCGCGCATGTTCTCGTCGTGGAAGACAACGCAGACCTTCGCCGGTACCTGACCCGGCTGCTGATCTCCGATGGCTGGAGCGTGACGGCCGCGCCCGATGTCAGCAGCGCCCTGCGCGTCGAGCGGCTCCCGGACATCATCCTGTCCGACGTGATGCTGCCGGGCCGTAGCGGACTGGACCTGGTGCGCCTCATCCGCTCCCACGAGCTGTGGGCGCCGATCCCGGTGGTGCTGCTGACCGCGCGAAACGGCGCAGCTGAGGCGGCCGAAGGCCTGTCCGCCGGCGCGGACGACTACGTGCGCAAGCCGTTCGAGCCGGTCGAGCTGTTGTCCCGACTGCGAACCCACTATGAGCTCGCCCAAGAACACAGCCGCCGCTTGGTCCGGGCCCAACAGACGACGACGCAACTGCAGATGGCCCTGACCACCAACCGTCAAATTGGGGTGGCCGTCGGCGTGCTCATGGCGCGCGAGAAAGTCACCAGCGAGCGCGCCTTCGACCTGCTGCGCGTCCGCAGCAACAACACGAACCGCAAGCTGCGCGACGTCGCCGAAGAGGTCGCCCTGACCGGGCAGCTGTCCCAGCCACTGACCCAAGATGCCCACCAATCATCGCCAGGGTCGCTTCGGTAGGACCGCGGGACACACAGGCCGGTCCGGTCGGGTCAGCCGCGTCGACCGGAGGACCTAGAACGCGCATGGTTGGTGTGCTCGGGTCACGGGTAACGATGCCAGGAGACGCGTCCCAGCTTGCTCCCAAACGCTGACGAGGACATGGTGAGCGAGGCCGTGGATCCTTCCTCCGCAGCGGCGAGTCCACAATCCCGCTAGCGCGTTCCTCGACGAGCTGGGTGGTCCGGCATCGAGGCGTCAAAACGCCGAAGGCACGTGCGTCTACCAGAGCCTTTGAGCCGCAGAGTCGCCGTACTCGTCCCGGTCACGGCGACCTCCATCTTCATGTCCCGGGTTCGCGCGACGGCAGAGCGCCTCGCCCGGTCGTCCGCCTGGGTGGCCTCTTTGTACAGGAGCTTCGTGCAGCCGTGGCAGCCGCCGACGCCTGAGTGACTCCCCAGTTTGATCAACCCCTCGAGGCCCTGATGCGGCGTGTCAGCGAAGATGCAGGAGCCTTTGGCGCCTGGGCGTATCGGTCTGGAACCTATCCGGCAGCGGCCGAGGGAAGCGCATCAACCGAGGAGGCTGGGCTCCTGTCGCCGACCAGCAACGCCAGGAGCTGCTCGACCGTGGTTGACCGGATGACGGGACCCGGCACCAACTACAGGTGGCTCTGGACCTCATAACGGTTGCGCCGTCCGTCCTTCCTTTTCACGACGTATCCCGCTCTCGCGAGGTCGTTGACGATGGCGAAGGCACTCCGTTCGGTGATGCCCAGGGCGGCAGCGACATCGATCAACCGCGCGTCAGGGTCGCGTGCGATGTACAGCAGCACCTGAGCATGGTTGGTCAGGAAGCTCCAGCGCGGCCCGCGGGTCTGGGGTCTACCACGACGCGTCTGGTGCTGTGGGAGCAGTCGCCAAAGCACCGCAACGGGAGCTCCGGTCCCAACCGAGATGGTGGTTGAGGGTGCCGAACGAGCGTAGACGCGCCACGTTTGGCCGGCCACCCGCGCGGGCACCATGGTGCATGGCCTCCGTGACCAACGAACACCGCGCCCTGGCTGCCGCGACCCTTCGCTACGCGGCTACCCTGCTCAGCGAGAAGGAGCAGCCGGGATCCTTGTGGCTCAATGAGCTGGCCGAGTCCTTCGAGTGGGGATACCAGGACCGGGTGCTGGCGCAGGTGGTTGACGGGTAGCAATGCTGCTAGGTCGGGTTGGGTCCGAGCCCCTCGCAGCCGCTCGCCAGTTTACGGAAATGTCGTCACGGGTTCCCGACCGACGAGTGCCCGGCCAAGGTTGACGCGTTGGGCGCGCTCAGCCAGGGCGTGTGGTCGATCGACCGCTGGTCTCCAACTCGCCGGTTTCGGCGAGATTAAGGGCTATAGCGTGGAGCTTCTTGTTCAGCCGCTGCGATGAGCGACGCAAGACATCGAAGGCATCCTCCGGGCTGATCTTGAGCCGCTCCATCAGGATCCCCTTGGCCTGGCCAATGACATCTCGGGACAACAGGGCCTTGTCGAGATTTTCTGCCAGATCTTGCAGGGCGCCGCGTTCCCGGGCTGCCCCGGCGGCCATCGACGCGTGTGCGGCCAGGATGAGTCCGATCTCCTGTGCCTCGTCGCTGAACGCACCCGGCACACAGCCGTAGGTGTTCAACGACCCTCCGGTGCCAGCGCTCGCAAGGCTCGCCGCAGCCAGGCGATACGAGGCAGCCGACTGCGCACCCAGATCGGCCGGACGTGACGCGAGCGCCGGCCACCGGGAGTCGGGAAACGACGGCGCATACACGATCGGAGTATCGACCGCATCCAGGCAGGGGCCCTCCTGGGCGTCGTATTGCACCTGATCGACCGCCGACGCGGCCGGGTTCGTTGTCGCAGCTGTCTCGTGCGCCCCTCGGCTACTGAGCGTGACGCTTGCCATCTGGCACCCGGCGACTGTGCCTACCGCCGTCTCCGCGATGCGTTGGAGGACAGCGTCGAAGGAATCGGCGGCGTAGAGATGCTCGGCTATGGCGGCGAAGGCCGACGCCAGTCTCGTGGTTGGTGTGGCCTCTAGCCGTCGCGTTGTCGCCTCATCACGAGCACGTCCGGCAGCATCGCGCTCGGTCCGCAACCTCTCACGATTCCGTCGCGCCTGCTCCCGAGCGGCGCGGACATCGACCCGCCGCGCTGCTGCCTCGGCACTGTCGGGCGGTAGACCCATCTCGGCTGCGCGGGCGTTCAACTGCCGTTCCCGCTCGTCCAACGCTGATTCCCGCGTGTCGGCCGCCGTGTCTCTCGCGTCGCCAGCCGTGTCTCGGTCGGCAGCCAGCTGATCTCGTCGGTCAGCAACGAAATCGCGCTTCTCAGCAGCCCACTGGCGCTCGTCATCGGGTGACTGCACGGCCATCAGATCGGCTCCTCTACACGCCAACGACCTGGGCTGAGTCTATGCTCCGACCCCGCGCCTGGGGGATCGGCCGAAGCCGACCCAGTGCGAGATCACGCGGCTTGCACCTCGACCGAAGTCGCGTCGACGCGACAACGGTCCTCGTCTCGGCTGCGAAGCTGTGACCTCACCCCTCGCTCAGCATGTCCGCCTCGGTCTGCTCGGAGCGGCCAAGGATCGTCCGAGTTCGAGGCGGTCCAGGCAGCGCATCGGAAGGCGCCAACTGAATCCCAGGGTCCGGGCAAGCCGTCGATGGACGTTTCCCGGGCGTCGTGCTTGCGGGTGTCGTGCCGCCGGGTGCGAAAGGTTTCGGCCGCATCGCGGCGGCCTTGCTGTCATGGCTGCTGTCAACCGCGGTCAGATCCTCCAGGTAGCGGTGATTCGTGTGTCTGGGAGGTAGACGCAGTAGGTCCCTGTCCGGATGGCGCGATCGAGGTGCTCCGCCAGCGGCGCGTCGTGCTTTCGGATCCGGCTCATGGCGTGGCGGACCGCCTGTGTGACGCTCACGCGGGCGCGTTCGGATGCGGAACCGGCCCGGCGATCACGGCCGCTGAGCCCGACCGCGCGCGACAACTCGCGGATGAGGAAGTCACGTTCCACCTCGGCCTGGACGACACGTGCGCTGTCCGTCGTCAGTCGCGCGTCCTCGAGGTCCTCATCGATCTCTGCGAGCCGTCGGCGGTAGGCGTTCTTGGCCTGGGCGTCCAGCAGCAACCCAGAGTCCCCCCATCCGGAGGGCGTCAGCTCGGGATCAGACGATCTCGGAGAGGTCGCGGAGGGAGCGACCCCGCTCGCCACGAGGTCGAGCACGTGGAACTCCCTGCCGGGATGCGCGAGGAGCCGCGCGAGATGATGAAGGCCCTTCAGATCCCGCAGTGTGAAGGTGTGTTCCTGGAACGAGATGGACCAATAGTCGCCGTCCTGGCAGAAGGCGTTGGGGTTCGGTTGGCCATCGTCGGTCGGCCGCGTCTCGACTGGCGAGGGCGTCGGCCCGGACTCGAGCCGGGAACCAACCTGAGCCTGCGCAGCGCCGTCTGCCTCCGCAAGGCCCGTTCGCGCCAGCGCGGCCTGGTGGGGAGCTCCCACGAGAGTCCACAACTGTTCGGCGGTCTCGAACGCACGCCGGGCACCCGTCATGTCGCCGGCTGCGAGCCGAACTCGTCCGTCTGCCATTGCCGCACCGGCAGTCAGCGCCCTGCTCTCGAACGATGCGGCCACGCGGGCAAGTTCATTGGCCGCGGCGCGGGCCTCGATGAGGTCTCCGGCGGCCACCTCGATCTCGACCCGTGCGGCGAGTAGTGGAGCCCGGCGCAGGTCGCTGTTCGGCGGCAGCTCCTTGGACGGGACGTTCAGGGGATGGTCCAGCGCCTCTCGGATGGATGCCGCCGCCAAGGCAACGTCGCCCTGAGCCAGTCGCACCAAGGCCAGGCCCGGCTCCGGATCCCACCCCGCATCGCGGGCGCCGAGGAACGCCTCCTCCGCACCTCGAAGATCGCCCAGCTGCAGTCGTGCCCGGCCCAGTTCGGTCAATGGCCAGCCGAACTCCCGGCGGAGGTACGGCCGCAGCTCCGCACATGCAGCCAGGGCCTCCTGCTCCGCCTCGGTGGACGCCCCACGCAGTCGCAGGATCTCGGCACGGTGAACCCGGCAGCGGCCATGGATGCTGCCGATACCGCTTCCGTGGCGCCACCGCTCCATGGCCTCGGTCCACTCCTCGGCGAGGTCGTACTGAGCGAGCCCCTGAAGCATGCACACCAGCTCGCAGTAGACCATCCCGGTCGAGATGGGGTCGAGTTCACCGGAGATGGTGGCCACCGCCGCCTCCTCAACAAGGTCGAGGCCCCGACGTACCTCGCCCGCCAAGATCACCGCATGTGCCTGGGCCACCCGACCGATCGCGGCCGCAGCAGGGTTGCAGTTCGATCCCGTCGCGATCGCACGACCCGCCCATTCTCCGGCAGCGCGCACGTCGCCCATCATCAGCCGCTCGTAACTCTTGATGACCGCCAGCCAGGCGTGGACCGGGGTCTCGTCGTACCCCTCGAGCAAACGCTCCGCCCGCTTCACCCAGCCGCGGATCGGCGCCATCAGCGCGGTATCCATCATCAGGTGCAAGGCGACCCGGCTCGCCGCGCCAGCCGCCGCGAGCGAGTCATCGGCACGCACCGCTTCCGCGTGCGCGCGCTCCCACGCCTCGATGGTCACCTCGAGATGGCCGGCCGCGTAGGCGGCCTCGGCCAGCAACCCGAGATCGTCGACCGTCAGCCGGGCCCGCTCGTCGGCTCGGACGAGGAGGCCGTAGGCCCGCGACCAGTCACCGGCGGAGGCCGCCTCGCGTCCCTGCTCCACCAGCTCCGTTTCGGTCACGTCGTCCTTCGCTCACCGATCCGCAGGCAGCCCCGCGTCCGGGCCGCGGTAACCCCGAGGGCTACCCGGGTAACAGTCTCCCTCACGCCTCTCAGTTGCGCGTCGAGAGCCGATGCGACGGAAGGAGAATGTGATGCCGCTCATCAACGTGAAGGTGATCGAAGGCGTGTTCGACGCCGACCAGAAACGGGAGATCGTGCAGAAGCTGACCGAGGCCATGGTCAGCATCGAGGGCGAGAACATGCGCCCGGTGACATGGTGCGTCGTCGAGGAAGTGCGCAGCGGCGACTGGGGGATGGGGGGCAACACCCTTACCACGACCGACGTGAAGAACCTGGCTGCCGGCCAACCTGCGGCGGTGTAGCGCCAGGCCAGTGGTCAGCGGCGCCGCCCGGTGAATACGGCGCCGCTCTCGGGCGCCCCCGACGAGGCGCCGCGCCAGGCAATGACTCTTACCAGCGAAATCACACGACTCGAAAGGCAACGAAACCGATGAACGCACAGGTCACGCAGCTGCCACCGTCAGGCACGGTGCAGGCGAACGGTCAACAGCTGTACTACGAGATCCACGGAGACGGACCCCCGCTGGTCCTGGTGATGGGGATCGGGTACGACTCGTCGCTGTGGACGCTGGCACAGGTGCCGGCCCTTTCCACACGGTTCCGGGTGGTCCTGGTCGACAACCGCGACGCCGGCCGCAGCTCGAAAGCCAGCCACCCGTACCGAATAGCGGATATGGCAGACGACCTCGCCGGGCTGCTCGACGCGCTAGGGATTGCGCAGAGCCACCTGCTGGGGCTGTCCATGGGAGGGATGATCGCTCTGGAGTTCGCTCTCCGACATGCCGACCGGCTGGATCGGCTGGTGCTCACCGGAACGGGAGCTGCACCGGCACGAGCCGCCGTCGATCCGATCCGAATCTGGAGCTGGGTCAAGGCGAACGACGCGACCGGGGAAGTGTTCGGTGGGCAACAGTTCGTGTCCCTCTTCTCCACCTCCTTCCTTCGGAACCACCAGGCGGTACGGGACACCGCCGACCTGCTGGCAAGCAATCCGTACCCGATGACTCCCCAGGCGTACCAGAGACAGGCCGATGCGTACGGGCAGTTCGATGCCCTCGATCGACTGGGCGCAATCACAGCTCCGACCCTGGTAGTCGTGGGAGAGCAAGACCTGCTGACGCCACCCTGGATAGCAAGGGAGGTAGCCGCCGCGATCCCGGGCGCACGTTTCGAGGTCATCCGAGGAGACGGGACCTCGCACGTGGTGCCGATCGAGCGCCCCGACGACTTCAACCGGCTCGTGTCGGCCTTCCTGACCGAGTGACCCGAAGACGCAGGCCGTGCATAAGGCCGAGTCAGCCAAGCGAGGGCCGCCATCTGACCCGACCCTGCGGCGGCTCGAGTTCCCGGAACGATCCACGGCAGAGATCTTCGGTTCGCAGACAACGTGCGGTCCAACGCCAAGCACGACACGCGACCAGCACTGACGTCGTACCCCGCCGGACCGCCCTCATTGGACCTGGGCGGCAAAGGGGTCCACGCCGCGCCCTGCATTTCGATACGGGCTCGAACATTCCTACAAGCTGCAGGTCAGCGACCTGCGCTCGTGTCCGGAGGGGGACTTGCCCATTAGCGACACACGTCCTCACGATCGAACTGGCCTGGCCAGGGGCTCCCTGGAGAAGGGCAACTCGGGGTTCGGAAGGAAGATGTCAGGCCCTGGGTACTGCATCACGGTCTGCGCGGACTGGGGCTCGCCGATGTCGCCGCGAGCGATGGCTTGCCTGGCCGTCTGGACTCCCGGGCCTAGCACCGTGTCTGGGGCGACGCCGAGGAGCACGCCGGCTGTGTCGGCTTGTTCGAGGAGGGCGCGACCGCTGTCCCGGTCCACGCTGATCGGCTTCTCGGACCAGACGTGCTTGCCGGCCGCGATCGCCTGCGATGACACCTGAGCGTGGACCGCGGGGATGGTGAGGTTCACGACGAGCTCGACGTCGGGGTGCGAGAGCACAGCATCGCTGTCGCCGGACTTCGGGACCTGATACTTCTCGGCTTGCGCCCATGCCCGGGTTTGTCGAGATCGCCGACGACGAGCACGCGAAGGTCGGGATAGCTGGTGAGGTGCTCCAGGTAGGTGTCACTGATCATCCCGGCGCCGATGACGCCGACGCCCACCGGGCCCGACTCAGGCATGACTCAGTGCGGCCTGTTGTGTTGGCTGCGCGTGGCCGGTGCGCTCCTCCCAGGCGGCGGCGGCCTGGTCCAATGCCTGGTGGTCGAGGCTCATTCCTCCGAAGTTGGCGAGCGTGCTCATCGGCATGGTGCCAACCACGCTCAAGAGCTCGGCGTCCATCACGGCGGCCGGCTGGCCCGCGGCGACGGCCTCCGCGAGGAGCTGATGGCCGACGGGATCGCTCATCCACTCGTGCAGGGTGGAGTCCTTGGTCAGCGGCGGCGCGACGGACGGGCCGTCGACGGTGACCGTCTGCGCCAACGGCAGGTCACGCGAGCTCCTTCCCACCTCGATGGTGAAGACTCCCGGCTCGACGACCCAGCCGTGGTGGGGGACCGACCAGTACGAGAAGGCTCGTTGGTCGAGCTCGATGGTGACCTGCTCCGACCCGCCGGGATTCAGCTGGACCTTGGCGAAGCCCTTCAGCTCGCGAACCGGGCGTCCGACGGTCGACTCGTCGTCGCAGACGTAGACCTGGACGACCTCCGCACCCGCAACTGAGCCGGTGTTGGCCACGGTGACGGACACTGTGGCCGAGAGACTCCCGTCGACGACCGAACCCGACGTCGCGACCGTCAGGTCGGACAGTTCGAACGTCGTGTACGACAGGCCGAACCCGAACGGGAACGCCACGTCCTGACTGGCTTTGTCGTAGCCGCGGTACCCGATGTACAGACCCTCCCCGTACCGGACGACCTGGGAGTCACCGGGGAAGTTCAGGTACGAGGAGTTGTCCTCGAGCCGATGCGGGATGCTCTCGGCCAGCCGTCCGGACGGGTTGACACGGCCGGTGAGGACGTCGACGATCGCGGCGCCGGCAGCCTGGCCGCCCAGCCACGCTTCGACCAAGGCCACCGCATAGGGGCTGACGTCGCCGAGGACGACCGTGGATCCGTTGACGAGCACGACGATGACGTTGGGGGTGGCACCGGCCACCGCCTTGAGGGCGGTCAGCTGGTTGGCGGGCAGGTTCATGTGGGTGCGGTCGAAGCCCTCGGACTCGTCGGCACTCGGCAGTCCGATCACCATGACGACGGTGTCGGCGGAGGCGGCGACGTCGACGGCTTCGGCGAGCAGTGTCTCGTCGTCAGCGGTGTCGCCGATCCCGAAGCCCGCGGCGAAGGGGATGTCTCCATACACCGAGGTCAGCTCGTCCATGATCGTGTCGACGCGGGTCGGGTTGACCTGAGAGGACCCGGCGCCCTGGAACCGCGGCGTACGGGCGAACTCGCCGATCACGGCAATGCTCGCGTCCGGGGCCAGGGGCAGCGTGCCGTCGTTGGCGAGCAGCACCACCGACTCGGCGGCCGCCTCGCGCGCCAGCGCGTGGTGGGCCTCCTCGTCGAACGACTCGTCGAGCTCCAGCACGGGTATGCCTTTGGCGACCAGTTCCAGCATGGTCCGGACTCGGGTGTCGAGGACGTCGACGGCCACCTCCCCGGACTTCACGGCGGCGACGACCGCCTCCGGGCTTCGCCCCAACGCCGGCGGCATCTCCAGGTCCAGCCCGGCCAGCAACGCCGGCACCCGGTGATAGACCGCTCCCCAGTCCGAGACGACCACCCCCCGGTAGCCCCACTCCTCGCGCAGCACGGTGGTCAGGAGCCACGAGTTCTCGGAGGCGGACACGCCGTTGACCTTGTTATACGAGCACATGATCGTCCACGGCTGGGTCGCCTTGACGACCCGCTCGAATGCCGGCAGGTAGATCTCGCGCAGGGTCCGTTCGTCCACCTGCGCGTCCACCCGCAGCCGGTCGTCCTCCTGGTTGTTCGCCGCGTAGTGCTTGACCGAGGTGCCGACGCCCTGGGACTGGATGCCGTCGACGATGCCGACGGCGAGCTCGCCGGCCAGGTAGGGGTCCTCGGCGAGGTACTCGAAGTTCCGCCCGCACAGGGGGGAGCGCTTCATGTTGATGCCGGGGCCGAGAATGACGGACAGGTTGCAGGCTCGCGCCTCTCGCCCCAAGGCTTCGCCGACCCGGCGCAGCAGTTCCGGGTTCCAGCTCGAGGCGATCGCCGACGCGGTGGGGAAGCAGGTCGCCGGCAGCGATCCACCGATGCCGACGTGGTCGCCCTCACCGGGCTGGGCGCGCAGCCCATGGGGGCCGTCGGACACCATGATCTTCGGGATACCGAGCCGGTCGATCGCCTTGGTGTACCAGAACGCCGAGCCACTGGTCAGTGACGCCTTCTCTTCGAGAGTCAGCTCGGACAGCAGCCGGTCGATGTCCAGTGTCATGATCAATGACCCTTCTGGGTTGATGGTGACGGTTGCCTACTGGCGTTCGCGCGGATGACGTCGGCGTGGAGGCGGGCGGAGTCTTTGATGGTGCGTCGTTGGGTCGGGTAGGCGCTCCGAACGCGAGTCAGCCTCCACCATCCCGACGCTAGAGGATCCGCCCACGTCCATGGGAGGCACAGCAATGCCCCTGCTGCGGGGCCGGTGTGGTGCCACCTCTGGTAATGATGACGGCATCGTCGACGGACCACTCGTACGCCGCATCGAGACCAAGCAGAATCGAGCAGAGCAGATGGGCAGCACGTACCAGGCGCACGCGCCGGCAACTCAACCGTTCGGCGCCGAGGCGTTCGCACCCACCGACCAGACGGTGCTGCGGTGGCTCGGCATGGCCGGATTCCTGGTCAACAGCCGTGGGACAACCATCATGATCGACCCGCTACTCGGTGGCTTCGACATGCCGATCATGATCGAGATACCGCTGTCTGCAGCCGATGTCCCGCACCTGGACGCCCTCCTGGTCACACACAGCGACAACGACCACTACAGCGTCCCAACCTGCCGCGACCTGGCCGACGTCTCCGAGACGTTCCACTCGACGCAGTACGTGGCCTCGCTGATGCGGGAGGAGAACCTGCCATCGGTAGGCCACGACATCGGCGACACCTTCCAGGTCGGACCGGTGCGAGTCGACGTCACACCCGCCGACCACGCGTGGCAGAACGCGTCACCGGGAGCGAGTAGCCGGGTTTTTCGCGACGAGGACTGCTGCGGGTTCTGGCTCACCACGCCGGACGGAACCATCTGGGCGCCCGGCGACTCACGCCTCATCCCCGAGCACCACCTGACCAGGCCGGCGCCCGACGCCCTGATCTTCGACTTCTCCGACAGTGAATGGCACTTCGGGCTCGACGGCGCCGTCAAGATGGCCAATACCTACCCAGCCACCCCACTCCTGCTGCACCACTGGGGCTCCGTCGACGCCCCCAACTTCGCACCCTTCAACGCCGACCCGGCATCGCTGCACGACCGGGTGGACAACCCCGACCGCATCTACGTTCTGGCTCCGGGCGCACCCTTCACTCTGCGAGCCATGAAAACCGACCCGGCCTCTTGAGGGAGCCGCAGAGCTGCTTCTGGACCGCGACCCGGGCTGTTTAGCGTGCTGTTGCGACGTTCAGGAGGTGGCGGGCACGGCTGGCGGGACCATCGACCGGCACGTCGCTGCCGGTCGAACCCGCAAGGGTGGCAGGGGATTCTTCGACAGCCGTGCCACCTAATGGCGGCCGTCGGGCCGTCGGTTTCTAGTAGCCAAAACAGTTGCGTGGCAGCGAGATTCGATGACCTGTCTAGGCCAGATCGATCGTCGCGACGTGTCTCCCCAACGGGCAAGTTCCGTCCGGACCCTCCACGGGTCTCTGATGCGATGTAGGGGCGGGGCCTCCGCTCCTCGTGGGTTACCTCCCGGCGGATGCTGGGAGTGCTCACGTAATCCATCGGATTCGAGGAGGCCCCTCGCATGGAAGCGTATTCCGGTCAGCAGTTCGTGGGTATCGATCTGCATCGTCGTCGGTCGGTGATCGTGCGGACCACCGATCGTGGTGAGCCGTTGGAGACGGTGCGGATCAGCAACGATGTGGACTCGTTGACGAGGGTGATGGCCCGCGCTGGGGTGAGTCCGGAGGTGGTCTTGGAGGCCACCTACGGCTGGTATTGGGCGGCGGACGTGCTTAAGGGGTTGGGCGCGTCGACGCATCTGGCGCATCCGTTGGGGGTGAAGGCGTTCGCGTACCGGCGGGTGAAGAATGCGGCAGCTGCATCCTGAGGTTGAGGTCCTTCACCGGTTGAGTGAGGAGGCACGGTTCGTGGTGTCTGAGCCGCTGCGCGACCTGCCCGGCGCGTGGAACGAGGTGCCGGAGTCCTCGGCGGGGGTCGTGCGCCCCGGCCAGGACGAGATCCGAGAGTTCCGACTGGTCTTCTCCTACTCGCTTTCGACGGCCACGAGACGCGGTTTCCGGGTGTGCCCGCGCAGGTGGATTCGGCTTGTCGCGTCGTCGGCTGTCCGGTGTCAGAGCCGTCGTGCCTGGCAGATCGTTCTGCAGTCGGCGGGAGTGCGATCAGGCATGCTGTCGGGTCCGGCGCTGTTGGTGGTGGAGGCGAGCCGCGACCACGGTGGTCCAGCGCACGGCGCGATCGTCTTCTCCCACGTTGAGAGGTCCGGAGATGCCCTGAACGCGGAAGGTCTCACGGGCCGGAATGACAGGAAAGCCTCTGCTGGACAGGAAGGCTGACGCTTGGGCAGCTGCCGAACCCGGTAGCCACGGATAGCCCGTGCGAGTGTCGAAGATGGCAACGAGCGGAGGGATGCTCGGTACCGTCACCAGCCCCATCCATTCTCTGACGCCGATCATGGGCTCGATGTGACCCTGGCGAGCGCAGGCGGCTTGGCGGCTCTCTGCCGTGGAGAGACCTAGGTCGTGCGTGGGAGCGCCGATCACCAACAGCTCGATGCCGTCGTCGAGCTGGGTTGGTGCGTCCTCGACGGTGACCACCTCCGTGTCGATCCCGTCGGAGCGCAGGCCGTTGGCAACGACGTCGGCGATATGGCGGGTGTTACCGAAGTACGTCTCGACGACAACGAGTGCAGACATCACGGGGCTCCCTATCGGTCCTGTACTCAGGGTGCGTGGGATGGGCGCGTCGAGGTAGGGCCGAAGGTCCTTCGTCCGTGCAGCCTCGATCCGTTGGCGCATCCACTGCCGGCTGAGAGACCCGATGACACGGCCGGTGACCGCGGGACTACGACCGGGTGCGTAGGTGGACGACGGCAACGGGACAATGGGCGCGCTTGATCGTCTCCCGGGACACCGAGCCCAGGAGGAGAGGGGGGCGAAAGCACCGGCCAAGAGCGCGTACCCGACATTCTCTACGCCGATGAACACGCCGTGAGGGTTGTACTGGGACAGCGGCGACAAGCCCTCGAGTTGACCGGTCAGCAGTGCGGGCTGCATGACCGTGAGCTGGAGCGCGTAGTCGACGAGGAAGCTCGCCCCCATCAAGGACAGGGGCAGCCCAGCACGGCTGAAGACTCGCCGAGGACCTAGGGAAGGCGACACAGCCGGCTTCGCAGTACGGACCTTGTCTCGGAGGGGTAGCGACACCGATGACCATCGAGGCGACCGCGAGGACGGCGGTCGACACCCTGCCCAGGAGGTGAACCGCGCGGCGGTGGCTCGGTCTCCAGGGTCGATCTCAGGCAGGCAGGTGACCGGCGAACTCAGGGTCGTCGGAGGCCTGCCGCATCCCGCGCACCCCTTTCCTGGCCCTTCCTGGCCACCGCCCTCGATCTCATCTCGTCCTGTGGGCTGTCGTAGGAGTGAGCAACGCCGCGGCGTCAGGACGGGCGGAACCGCGGGTAGTGGTCGGTGACCAGCAGCGTGGCGTAGGCCTGGACCCGCAGGGCCCACCGGCCGACTCCGACGACATCGTCGAAGAGGGACCGCGGGTAGCGGCCGGCGAACCACGCCACGAAGACGGCGATGACGGCGCCGAAGGTCAGGAATGCGAGGACGATGATGTGCGGGATGGCGCCGCCCCTGGTTACGAATTGGCTGAACTGCAGCGCGCAGTCGAACCACCATCGGGGGTATCGCTGCCGGAAGAGGATCATCAGCAGGGTCGCCGCGAAAACCCTCTCGACGGACGACGAGGGGCAACCGGGTCGGCCGGTTACCGATGCCCGGCCGCGGCGGTCGACCGGGCCCGGACAACGGCGACGGGGCAGTGCGCGTCGTGAAGGACACCGTGGCCGACCGCGCCCAGGAGTGCGCTCCCGATGCGGCCGCGCCGGCGGCCACCGATGACCAGGAGGTCTGAAATCCTCGAGGCGTCGACAAGAGCGTCGACTGGGTGGGCGCGCAGCGTCGCCGTCTCGACGTGGACGTCGGGGTACTTCTCCTGCCACCCCGCCACGGTCTCGGACGTGAGAGCCAGTTCCTCCTGCGCCAGACGGGCGTTGGACTCGTCGGCGGACAGGGTGGAGAAGACGCCGGCGACGTACTCCACCTGGAAGGCGTGCAGCACGGTCAGGTCCAGGTCGTGGGCCGACGCGTAGGCGAAGGCGTAGGCGACCGCGTCGCTCGATCTCGGGCTCCCGTCGACACCGACGACGACCCTCTTCAAGGTTGCCTTTGGCAGTGCGTTGGCCCGGACGACGACGACCGGGGCGGCGGCGTGCGCGGCCACCTCCAACGACGTTGCACCCAGCAGGAAGCCGGGAAGGGCGCGCCGTCCGCGTGACCCGACGACAACGGTGTCGGCGTGCAGGGACGCGTCGACCAGGGACGTCGTCGCTGGGCCAACATAGGCGGTGCTCGTCACCTCGATCTTGGAGTCGGCAGCGGTGGCCTCGTCCCGAGCGGCGTCCAGGACCGCCCGACAGTGGTCCTCCACCGTTCGGGTGGCCAGGCCGAGGGTGTCGAGGTCGTAGCTGGGGTTCCAGGCGCTGACGAGGTGAAGGGGTATGCGACGCGTCGAGGCCTCGTTGATGGCCCAGCGCAGTGCCGCGCCGCTGGTCGGAGAACCGTCGACGCCGACCACGACGGGTGGGTGGCGGAGGGCTGAACTCATGTCTTTCTCCTGGCGTGTGTGGTCCGTGCTGACGGACCGGGTTGGATATGGGGACGGGACCTACGTGTGCGCGTGGGAGTCGTGGAACGGGAACGGTCGGATAATGGCGACCGGGCAGTGTGCGAGGTGCAGGACGTTGCGGCTGACCGATCCGAGGTGCAGGCCGCGGAAGCCGCCGCGTCCGCGGCTGCCGACCACCACGAGCTCGGCGGCCTGGGAGGCGTCGACGAGGATGTCGGCGGGTCGGCCCTTGATCACGTGGGTTCGCACGTCGAGGTTCGGATATTTCTCGGTCCATCCGGCGATCGCCGCCGACGTGATGACCTCCTGCTCGACCGCGAGGTCGTTCCACGTCTCGGCCAGGGTGCTCAGGGCGACGCTGCTGGTGTAGAAGCTGGCGTCCCAGGCTTGCAGCACGGTCAGTCCGAGGCCACGTTGGGACGCCTGCTCGAAGGCATAACCGGTTGCTTCGGTCGACTGGTCGGAGCCGTCGACGCCCACGACCACCCGCCTGTTCGCGCCGTGCCGGGCGGCGACCTCCCGCACCACGACCACGGGGCATGACGCGTAGGCCGCGAGCTGCATGGACGTTGACCCGACCAGCGCTTCCTTCACCGCGCCCAGGCCGCGTGAGCCGACGACCACCGTGTCCGCGTGTCGTGATGCGGCAATAAGAGCTGAGGCTGTCTGGGCATGCACGGTGCTCGTTCGGAGCTCGATCCCGGGTGTCGACTTCCGGACGTCCGCCGTGGCGGCTTCGAGGACCGATCGGCATTGCTCCTCGATGGTCGACCTCAGCGTCGCCACCGTCGCTGGGGCGTAGTCCGACTGCCAGGCGCACAACGCCATCAGGGGTAGGTGCCGCCGCGTCACCTCCTCGACAGCCCACGCGAGGGCGAGAGAGCTTCCCTCGGAGCCATCGATGCCCACAACCACGGGCCGTGGGGTGACATCCGTCATCACGATCTCCTCTCGACCAGCGACACGATGAGGTGAGGGCCTATGTGAATCTGTCGCGGTTCATCGGTATCGACCAGGGACCTTCGACCCCCTCTCTCCGACCGTCTGCCATGTGGCGGGAGAGCGCCGGCACGTCGACGAACGCCGGTTTCGGCTTGGCGGCATGGAGAGGTGGAGGTCGCGCCGGACGTCCACGGTGGGCGCCGCGCTCGTCTCCTGGTCCCCGTCGGCGCTTGCGGATTCCGCACGGGCGCCTCGGATACGCCTCGGGATCAGCGCGGTGTGGTCCGGGCTGGCCAAGGGCGGCTTGGTCAGCCTCGCGGAAACGGGGCCGCACGCGAGGGACCTTCGAAGTCTTCTCGACACGCCCCACGGGACCCTGCTGCGGTGGGGGCGTCTCGAGATGACAAGGCATGGGCCAGGACGTTGGTCCCTCCCCAGCTGGGAAGCGCTGGTCGACGCTGGAGCAGGTGCGAATGGGTCGACGCCGTCGTGAAGGGACAGCAAGGTTGGTCGAACAGATCATGACGAGCCCGGCGGTCACGGTGCGTGACGACGCCTCAGTCGAGGCGGCGGTGCAGCTGCTCGCGGAGCGGCGGTTGACGATGCTCCCGGTGCTGGATGCTGAGAGACGGCTGGTTGGCGTGGTGAGCGAAGCGGACCTGCTGGGGATGGCGGAGCGCGCCGACCCGCGCGCTCATATGCTCCCGATTTGGCCGGGCGCCGCGGAGAACGGGCCGAAGACTGTCGCTGAGCTGATGGTTCGGACGCCGCATGCGACGTCAGAGCACGCCGACGTCGCTGAGGTGGCTGCCCTGTTCCACCGGACGGCATGGAAGTGCCTGCCGGTGATACGTGGCGAGCAGCTCGTTGGCGTGGTCAGCCGTAGCGACATCATCCGGGCCATGGCCGGGACGACGACGACGTTGAGGACGACGTCAACCAGTTGCTGACAGACATGGGACCGGGCTGGCAAGCCCGCGTGACCAACGGGGTCGTCACCATCACCGGGCCTGGGCCGGAACGCCACGCGGACGCGGCAGCGTCCCTGGCCGCCACCGTGGTCGGCGTCCGCTCGATCCGCGTGAGCCATGCTCACCGCGAGTACGGCAGATCAGGGCCTCCGCCACCCTGGTGGACCGCCGATAGCCGGCGGGTGCCGCCCTCCAGTGGGTCGGGCGTGGACCAGCTGTGACCATCCGGGTGTTCCTCCTGGACGACCACGATCGTCCGTCGCGGGCGTCGACCGGGCAGCACCCTCCGAGGACTACCTGAACCTCAACGTCTGGACGCCACCCCGGCGCGGCCGGGCTACCCGTCAGGGTGTGGATCCAGGGCGGCATGCCCAAACTGAGCGGGACGGCCGCAGACGACGGCGGGCACTTCGCCCTCGATGGCGTCGTCTGTGTCCTGAACTGGCGGCCTGGCGCCGAGAGCTTCCTCTACCTGGCGGACACATAGCCAACATCGGCCCGCTCGACCAGGTCGCCGCTCTCGAATGGGTGCAGTGAGAACCTCGACACCTTTGGTGGTGGAACCCGGGCAACGTCACCGTTTTCGGCGAGTCACCCGGCGCCATGAGCATTCGGCACGCTCCGCGCGATGCCTGCGGCCCAGGGCCCGTTCCGCCGGGCGATCCTCGGGCAGGTTCGTCTATCAGCAGGGATGGCGCAGTGGAGCGGCCCGTGCCGCATGTGGCCCCCTTGACATTCCAGGCGGAGTCCAATGCCGCGCAGCCTCGTCCTGCACGCAGCCTGGTCGGCGTGGCCGCCCCCCAGCAGGTCTGGCCAGCGTCGCCGCGTCCTACGCGACATGGGGTCGGCGTCCCGCCCGGCCGCGGCAACAGTGAATGTCACACGCAGGATGCAGGATGCATGGAGCAATCCGCACCCCGGACCGCCCTTCGTCCCTCGTGGCCGTGGAGCACCGACAACCGTTCCGTATGCGGCTTGGGAGGCTCCAGAGTCGCCGACAGATCGGGTAGAACCCAGGTCGCGGCCACTTGGCGGCTCGTGGCGCTCACCAGAGGGCGAGCGTCACAACTGGAGGTCCCCAGGACGTCTCATAGGCCAGAGCCACCCCGATTGGGTCGTGCAGGCTCGCGGGTTTCTCCGTGGCGGCGTAGAACCGGGTCATGAGTGCAGTCGTCGGGTCCGCATCTGTGAGGGCCGCACACAACTGAGAGACGACGATCTGAGCGTCGTGGTCGTCAAGGTGGTCCAGGGCGAGTCCGTTGTGCAGCATCGTCGCCGCGTCGTCGAAGATCTCCCGGACCATCGCGGAATCCACGTGTGGACGCGCCTCCGTCACAGCGACAGCAGTGGCCGTTAACCGATCGAAGAGCAGGTCGGCGGTGCCGGAGGACATGGCGCGAGGGTCGCAGGACCACGCCGCCCGGGCAACCGAATATGGCACCGCACAGCTGTCTTACTCAGGGCAGGTTGTCGGTTTGGGATGAGCGGACTACCAGCGTCGTCGCTCGACACCTCCAATGCCCCCACCGGCACCGCAGGGCTCCCTGAGGCTCGTCGGCTCGTCGGCAACAGCTGGAACGGGCTCCCATCCGGCTGGAGGTGCTCTCACCGTTCGTGGACGGCGTCGGCGACCACGCTGGGGTGTCCGTCGACGGCGGCATCCTCTCGGGTGCGGATGTGTCGCTTCGGCCGTCGCCGACCTGCTCGCGATCATGTACGGTGCGTCACACCTGAGGTACTTTCGAGGATCGACGTCGTCGAGTTCACGCCGATCGTGAGCGGTACGCCTACACCTTCGGCGGCGCGGCGCCCATGATGACCGTCAAGCCCGGCACCGCGCTGCGGCTCTGGCCCGATGACACGTTCTGCGGCGCACTGCGGAGTGTGGACGACCTGTCCAGCGAGAAGGTCGACCTGGGTTTCGTCGACCCGCAGACCGCCCGTTCTACGTGGACGGCGCCGAGCCCGGAGACACGCTGGCGCTCCACCTCGTGTCGCTGGAGCCGGCACGCGACTGGGCGCTTCGGCTGCCATTCCGTTCTTCGGCGGGATGACGGGACGATCGCGTGCCACACTTCAGGATCCGCTGCCCGACACCACGTGGATCTACAGCTCGACCGCGATCGACACCATGGCCTTGCCTCCAGGCAAGCGACCACCGCATCGAGCTCCCGTCGAGCCGATGCTCGGCACCGAGGAGTCGCACCGGCCGGCGGCGAGGTCAGATCCCCTCGTGCCGGACCGTTTCGTCGGCGACATGGACACGCCGCAGATCGCGTCGCGTCGACCGTTCCTCGGCGTCAACGTCGAGGGCGCGTTGTTCTCGATTGGAGACGCCCACTACAGGCAGGGCGAGGGCGAGGCCTCGGCACCGCGTCGAGGGTGCCATGACAACGACACTCGTGGTCGAGCTCATCAGGGCGGGGCGCCTGCCTGGCCCCGGCTAGAGGACGACACCCACTCGATGACGTGGGGCTCCAGCCGTCCGATCGAGGACTCCTGGCGGATACCCGACGCGAGCTCGTGCGCTGGGTCGATCAGCTCTACGGCCTGCACAGATCGATGCATACCAGCTCTGCTCGCAGTTCGCCCTGGTACCGTGGCCAACGTCGTTGACGCGACTACAGCGTTGTGGTCAAGGCACCAAGGCGCTTCTCCCTGCCGCCGATGCGTTCGACGGTCCACGCAGACCTGAGCGCCGGGCCCGCTCACTCCGCAGCACCTGAGCCCACCCGGACACACCCGTCCCTATACGGAAGGCCACCTCCATCGATTGCAGCTCAGCGGCAAGCGCGTCCTCATCGCCGGGGTACGCGGGATCGGCCGGGCGATCGTCGAGGGTTCCTGGACGAGGGTGCCGCGTGGGATCTGTGCCCGCGACGCGCGAGGTCCGCGGCGCAGACCATTGGTGCCCCGGGCGGTGTGACGGGAACGGCGCTGGACGTCGGTGATGCTGATGCCCTCGCAGCCTGGGTCGAGCAGTCGGCGTCCGCGATGGGCGGGCTCGACGTGCTCGTCGCCAACGTCAGCGCGCTGGCGATCCCGGACACGGAGGAGAACTGGCAGGAAGAGCCTCAACGTCGACGTCATGCATACGGTGCGTCTGGTCCGGTCCGCCATCCCTCACCTCGAGCGCAGCGACGCCGCGTCGATCATCGCCATCTCCAGCGTGTCCGGGCGTGAGTCCGACTTCGCCTCCGGCCCTTACGGCACCGCCAAAACGGCCATCGTCGGGTACATCCACGGGTTGGCACTGCAGCTGGCCGACAAGGGCATCCGCGCCAACACCGTTTCGCCGGGCAACACCTACTTCGAGGGCGGTGTCTGGGCGGCCATCGAGTCCGGCAACCCGGAGCTTTTCGCGACTGCGGTCGGGCTCAACCCGACAGGGCACATGGGCAACCCCGCGGAGATCGCCTCCTGCGTGGTCTTCCTGGCCAGTCCCCGGGGCCAGCCGCGTGAGCGGGACCAACCTGGTCGCAGACGGCGCACTGACGCGCGGCGTGCAACTGTAGACCGGGCTCGAAGGCCTCGAGCGCTCCGGTTCGGCGTGGTCAGTGAGGCCGCGCCGAGCCCACGTCGTGGCGGGAGGCACGCCGCGTTCTCAGCGGTCACGAGCTGCACGGTTTGACCGAACGAACGACCTACGGGAGGTCGAACGGGGGTTCCCGTCATGACCCGGATCCGGGCAGGTTTGGCGTTGTCCGGATGGCGTGTAGGGGGTGCCATCCAGGCCGAGGCCCCCACTTGCCCGAGCGGGGGCGGTCATGTGCCGTCGGGCGTCGCGGCGTCCTGGCGGTTCACGGATCTCCGGTACGACGCCGATGTCCGACCGAGGCGAGCAGCCCGTCGGAGCCGAGCGCACTGGGTCGCAGGGAACGGGGGGTACGTGCTTGATTCTGCGGTCCCGGGGTACGGGCGGAACTCGTTCCCACTGGATTCCGTGAACGTTCGGCGGCGACACCTACGGGCAGCGGCCCGCGAGATCATTGTTGTGCGCGCGTCGGCGATCAGCTGCCATGGGGATGGGCCTCCTGCCAGGCCGCCATGGCGGCGTCCCCGACTCCTCGCCACCGAGGGCCGTCAGCGACGCCGGGAACAGCCGTCCTTCTCCTTGGCGATGTGCTCGTGCAGATCATCGACCGCACGTCGCACGCGGTCGCTGTCGTCGCTGGATCCGTCAGCCCAAGCTACTTCTTCCAGCAGGGCCGCCAGCTCCCGATGCCCACGCACCAGTGGTGCAATGTGCTCGGCGTACAGCTCCTCCTTGCCCGAAGACCGCGAACAGGCCGTCCTCCTCTCCCTGCCAGTGCGACCTGAGTTCCTCACCGATCGCGGCCAGCAGTTCGCCGGCACGGCCGCTGTTGCCCCTGTCCAAGGCCCGCACCGCTGCTCCTCCGAAGGTCCACGGCTTGTTCATGCTCGGCGACAAAGTCCCGCAACAGCGGCATATCCCGGCAACCGCAGTAGTGACACACGAGAACCTCCGCTCCGTCTTCGGCCCGGTCTCGACCCCTAGGAGCCGGTCATGGCGACCGTGAGCAGCACGACGGAGTCCTCCAGCGCGTCAAGCGAGTGTCGGGCCGTCGGCACGATCAGAAGGTCCCCCGGTGAGCCCTCCCATCGGTGACCGTTGCCGTTGAGACGGACACGCCCCTGCAGCACGTGCACGGTGGCCTCACCGGGGTTCTCGTGCTCACCGAGCCCGCGACCCGCGACCATCGCAATCAACGTCTGGCGAAGTACGTGCTCGTGGCCGCCGTAGACGGTGTCGGCGCTGCGCCCGCTGGCAGCCTGCTTCGCGAGCTTCAGCTGCTCGCGGGCCAGCGCGGTCAACGAGGACTTCTCCACCTGCCCACCCTGGCACGCCTCGTGGCCGCCGTCGACATGGTGGCCGCGGATGGTCGCGGCCGAGCCTGGAGGCGCCGACGAGACCTTATGGCGGAGCCTCGGTCAGTAGGCCGGAAATGCTGGCTCGTCGGTTTGGGTCGCTCCGATCCGGGCAGCGGCAGAGTCGTGCCCGGGCTTGATCGGGGCCGCGGCGGTGGCCGCCGCCAACCCGTGGGGCGGCATGTTGCCGTAGATCGTCTCGATGTTCGCCGTCAGGACGCGATACGTCTCGTGCCAGATCCCGACGTCGCCGGAGCGGCCGATGCGCCGGTTGAACTGCCGCCACGGCTCGAGGTGGGGGTCTTCACGGTCTCGCGCAAAGCGTTCCAGGTCCTCGAACGACCGCCAGTACTGGACGAGCATCGGGGACGGGAAGAACGCCTGCTGGTAGCCCAACAGCCCCTTGTCGGGATGTTCGACGAGGTGCCTGAGCATCTGTGGCATCGCGACAAAGACCGGCCACCAGGCGTGAACCTTCCAGGGCTTGTTGATCCTCATCCCGATCAGGAAGACGATCACATCCTCTCCGAGTGAGCTCAGGTCTGCCGTGAATCGGCCGTTCTGAACGTGCGGCATGACTGTTACCTCCTGAGCGGGGTTATCGGGTGGGGCGCGGCTGGCACGTCGCCGAGCCCGAGCGCGAGGCTGCGACGTCGCGCCGCGATTGCGTACGCGGTCCTGCCGGGCA
>CAWBEH010000018.1:0-50044 GCA_963787725.1 uncultured Actinomycetota bacterium
CGCAAACACTCAATTACTACAGATGTGTATCAGTGAGTCGTATGTGGCCGTGCGGCGGTGGAACGGACGAGGGCCGCCGCAACGCAGATCGCGATGATGATCGCCATCGTCAACGTCTACCTGTCCGCTACCCGCGTGTAACCGTCGTCGAGTGTTACCCGACGCCCCTCGCGGCCGACGCTCGGCGAGGTGGAGCGGGGGAGACGGCTGGCTCGTCCCGTTCGTGGGCGCAAGGTCGGTGTCCCACCGACGCATACGCAGAGTCAGCAGAAGCACGGAGTCGCCGCAAAGGGTGTGCGCCTAGTGCCGGACCAGGCAGCCTCGCAAAGAACCAGTGTGCGTTAGGTATCTGGGGGGTGCAAGCCGCACTTTTACTAGGGCGCGCTCGTGCATGTCGGATCACGGGCCGCGTTCCGGAATCATCGCGGAGGTGACCGCTCTGAGTAGGCTGAAGCCGGCGGCAACCACAGACCAATGCGAACATAGGGCCATCACGTTTGCCCTGGCCGTGGTCCGTCCGTGGCCGGCGCCCTAGTGCCCAATGCCATCGCCACATCCAGAACCTGACGTCACCACACCGCAGAACCTGGCACACTCGGTGCGGTGTTGGGTGCGGCGGTTCCGCCGTTGATCGCGATACCGGGCCAATCTACTCTCGTGAAGCTGTGGGTAGCCCTTCTCATCAGCCTCATCGCCTTGGGGGTGACCTATGGGGGTTCACTGTTCGGGACAAGGTCACGAACGCTCCCAAGACGATCTTCCCGGTTCCCGGACCGCTAACCACCTCGGCACCTGGATCCACGTGTGAGGGCCAGGCCGAGGGCAAGCTCTGCATCGGCTGGTCGCTTGCCCCCCGGCCGTCCTGATCTGTTCAAAGGACCCATGCGAACAGGAGGTGACGGTTCACAACCCGGCACGGAGGTCCTGAAGATCACCGGGCTCAAACCCGACGGAGACGCCAAAGACCGGCTCTGGAGAGGGAACCTGCCCACCTACACGAAAATCACTGCAGAAGGATGAGACGTGCTCCATCAGGGTCCGGGTCAAACCTGGGGCATCAGGGAACGCTCAACTCCGCATCCAACAGAACTTAATCGGGGACGCATCCCTGGTGAACATTGCCGTCGATGATGGCCGAACCCATCCGCTGAGCCGACTTACGGCTCGAACCAGAGGGCAAATGCTCGGTCACCAAGCGTGCATCGGGCAACGACACGCTCACCGTCCCCGTGGGAGTCCGGAATTCCGGCCCCGGTCAAGTGTCTGGACAGGTGCCGTTCACGATTGTCATGGACAACGGGAATCCTCGTAGCCGGCAGTCCTGACGTCACTGCCGATCAAGTCACTCCGATGACGGTCAGCCTAAAGCCGACTGAATACACAAAGCCCATACACTTGTCGTGAAAGTTGATCCCGACAACAAAATCGCCGAGGTCGAGGAAGCAAACAACGCCCTAACCCTAACCTTCACGTTGCTTCCTCGGTTTATACAAGCCCCTCTGTTCCTTAAATAAAATTGCCATCCCCCAAGATGTAGCCTGCACGGTGTCATCATGTCCCAGCACCACGCTGTTGGATGTCCAGCACCACGCTGTTGAAACAGCTCGCCCGTGGTGGCACGCGTCCGGCCCTGCCTTCGTTCCAACGCGACAGCGCCCCCGCTCGAGGTAGGAGCGGGGCCCTGTCCGCTGTAGCGTTGTAGCGATTGATGCGTCCTGGGTCGCCCCTGTTAGCCCCCTGCCAGGACGAGGAACCGGGACGCGCCGCCGCTCAGAGTGTGTCTGCGCGGCGGCGCACTTGTGCGGGCCCCGGTTACCCCCTCGGTTAACCAAGGGCCAAGACCCCAAAGCGCGGCCCCGAGCGAGCCCCCCAGGGTCGTTCGGAACCACTTGAGATTCTGCCCTCACGGAGGCACGGCGGAACCACCCTTTCGGGTGCCCGTAGATCATGCGTTCGGTCATACAGCAGCTCAGTCTGCGCCCGCAGTCTGCGCCCAGCTTCCGATTCGGCCGCCCCAAGTTCTTTGGACGTCCGGACAGCGCCCCCGCTCGATCGGTTCGCTGTTCCAGTAAATCGACGCTCGCGTAAGTTGGGTCAGGTTCCGCGAGGGCGCCGGAATCTTGTTGGCGCAGACAGACCGGAGGGGACAGCCATGGCTAGCGGCTCAGGGACCCAGCCTGGGGAACATCCAGACATCGAGACCCCGGCCGCACCTGCTCCGATGCGTGAGGCTCCCTTACCTCGCTCGATCCAAGCGATGCGCGTCGTCGAGGACGAACTGCAACGGCCCAGACATATCTAGATCAGCGGCGTACAGGCGTAGAGACGAAGGCTGGCCTGGTTTTGGCTGGTGCTGGCCTGGCCGTCGGACCGCAGAGGGGCGTGGGCACGCTATTCAGCATCCTCTCCCAGACATGACTGCGGATGTTCGGCGTGCTGTACTCCGCCACCTGGTGAGCGGAGCCGATCCCCGGTTCCGGCACTCCTCTCTGGTCGCCAGCATCCGACAACAACTGCGGTGCACCGACAGTCAAGTCTGGGAAGCGCTGTGGGGCCTCCTGGGAGACGGCCTCGTGTATCTCGACACCGCTCGCCAAGGCTCTGCCGACAACTGGCGTTGGTGTCTCTCGCTGACGGCCAGCGCGCCGCCAGCGGCGCCACTTGGGAGCCCCGTGATCCGGACGGATACCTGCACCGGATCCAACGCGAGATTCCGGGTCTTGACGGCCTTGTCGAGCTCTACCTCACTGAAGCGTTGCAGTCCTTCAACGGACGTTGCTATCTAGCGACGTCCGTCATGCTTGGAGTAGCCGCCGAGCGGGCGTTCTTGGTCATGGCGGAGGCGTACTCCGCTTCGTCCATGGCTGGCGCGGCCGCGATGGCGAAGGAGCTGGTCAAGCCAAGAAGCAACTACTTCACGCTCTGGACGGAGTTCCGAAGGCGCATCGAGCCGATTCGACCGGAACTGCCGAACGGGCTCGCCGACGCTCTCACCCTGGATGCCATCGCAGACCTGATCCGGCTGACGCGCAATGTGGCCGGCCACCCGACTGGACGTCAGATCGACGAGGACACTGCGCGTGTTCACCTGACCATCGCCCCCGTGTATCTGCGCAAGATGCGGCTGCTCGCAGTCCACTTCGCCGGTATGCCGGCAGGAGCACAGGCATGACGCAGTTGCCGATCCCGATTCACGTGGGTTCCGAGCCACCCAGTCATGGGACGATGTCGAAGCGCGGCTGCGCGAGTTCGGGGATGATGCGTCACCGTGGCTGCAGGAGCAGCGTCGGCCGGCGGTCGCCAGCGCGACCTTGGACTGGGGCGCCTTTGGCTTCGAGCCGCGCTGGGTGGGCTTCGACACCGCTGACTGTGTCGCGGCCTTGCAGCCGAGCATCTTCGCTGGACATGGAGCCGACGAGTTCGATCGCTTCCGTCAGGCCGCCCAGGGCCGAGGTGAGATCGCATTGGTGATCAGCCCCGTTGGCAAGCGAGACGGACAGGCCTCGCAGCGTGCTTACGCGCACGACGACTCCGCTCGCTCGGCCGTTTGGATTCCAGCATCAGCAGTCGGCCGATCGGTAAGGGTGCGAGCGTACGGGTTGCTGCGGACCTCGGTGACGCCGACAACCAGTTAGCGCTGCGCATGCTCAGCTGCAATCCGGCACAGCTGTGGCGCACCCTGTCGCTCCACGGAGTGACGTGGAGGGGTAAACGGACTGAGTCACCATCCTGCGCAGGGGATCCTGGTGCCAATCGTCGAGACCAGCCTCGGTGAGCCTGTCGTCGCCGCTTGGATCTCTCAGGATGGTGTCGAGCGACGCTACATCGTGCCAGCCGAGACGCCGTGGCCACTTCTGCTTCAGTGGCTGCTGGAGCGGTCGCTGCCCGAGTACGTCCCAAACGCAATGCGTCGAGCCAGGCGTCCGCTCGCCACCGATGAGACCCTCATGACCCGCAAGGAGCGATCCGCGCGCGCCGCCCTGACCGAACTTGAGGCGGACTACGCGGCACGCCGGACAGGCCTAGAACGCGAGGTCCAGGCAGCCCAGACGGCAGCATCGGTGGTACGAGATGGGTTGCTCCACGGGACCGGCGGGGCGCTCGTCGACGCGGTCCGCTCCGTGTTGGAGTCCGCCGGGGTGACGGTCGTCGATCTCGACGACCAGCTGGGTGGCACCAAGAACGCTGACCTGCTCTGCACCTACGACGGTCACTCTCGGCTCGTCGAGGTGAAGTCCGCCAGCGGCAACGCCCCGGAGCGCGCTTACGAAGACCTGGTCCGTCATCTCCGAGAATGGGCGGGCCTGCCTGGCCGCACGCCAGTCGAAGGCGGCGCCCTCGTGCTAAACCACCAGCACCGAGCGTCCCGCACGCGCGGAGTCGCAAGCCGTATACCCGCCCCGAGTTCCTCGCCGCGCAGACGGAACCGGTCATTACGACGCTGGATCTTTTCGACGCTTGGCGCGAGGAGGACGCGGACGCCGTCCGCCAGTTGCTTTTTGGGAGCGCGGATTTGCCAGCGGTCGAACCGAAGCTGCCGCCAAAAAGAGAACCAACTCGCTGCACTTTGGGGTCGTTGGTTTGGGCGGCGCTGAGGCCCCGGGCTCGGGGGAGCGTAACGACCCACAAGTGCCGTACAACCCACGTTTCCACCAGGTCAAGGTTCCTGTCTGGTCTAGCTGGGCTAATCCGGGGTGGCTGCGCTCCCCGCCCAGAACCAACTCATCCTCATTCGCGGATTGCGGACGCGCCTGGGGTCCGGCCCCATCGGGCCATCGCCGCGGCCCTGGCGGTCTCGGAGTCGAAGCTGTGGCGGCCGGTCGGGTGGCCCTGCTCGTCGGGGAGCCGGAGCTGCCGCCAGAGCTGATTCTTGGCGAGGCGCTGCGCGCGCAACTCGCCGACGATCGGGTGGATCACTCCTGGCGCATCGAGCCCAGCGAAGTCAGCGGCTTGCCGAGCCTCTCCCACGCGTTTGTCAGGTGGTCGATGGTGTCCTCGATGTGGCCGATGTCCTCCAGCGTGTCGAGCTCGTCCGGCCGCAGCACGAGGCCGGAGCCGACGATGGCGCGCCAGACCCTCCGGCCCGCCAGGCCGAGGGCGCGGGGAGCAGCGGGGCCGTCGCTCTTCTTCTTGGTCGCAGTCATCAGGGCCTCCTGGGGCTCCTTCAACGATCTGTTGAAATTCCAGGGGCTCAGGGCACGCATGGCGTCTCGCTACCCCGCATCGCGCAAAAACCCCTAGGGGGGAGGGGGTCCCTCCGCACCCCCGAAGGCCTCGACCTCGACGGCGAGCCGAAGCGACGCGAGCCGACAACCGCGCTGCTCGTGTCATCGTTCGTCGTCGAGGTCGATGAGTTCATGGCACTCAGACCTGACGCCACACGCCGCGGCGGTACGACTCACCCATCGCCTCGTGCAGCCGCTCGCCGAACCGCTGCTCATCCATCTCCGCAGAGGACCAGGGACCGATGACGGTCTGGCCTTGCGAGGCGTCAGGACGAGGCGCACGACGCACCGCCTCGGGCTCGGGCTGAGCCTCGCCGGTGCCACCGAGGGCAGCACCGAGGAGGGCGGCGAAGGACTCGGCCGGGTCGGCTGTCAACGGCCCGCGCGGACGTGGGCGCCGATCGGCGGCGTGGGGGCCACCTCCGGCCGAGGCTTCGGGCCGGAGTCGAGGAGGGCCTGGGCCTCGCCGTAGGTGGCGTTGCTGAAGCGGCCGTCCGAGAAGGCCGCCATGCCAGCCGCACTGTTCAGCGCAGTGTGACGCTCCTTCCGCTGGGCAGCTTCGCCCGCGTGAGCGAGACGCAGGGTGCCGACCGCGCGCAGCCGGTCCCAGTCGTCGGGGGTGCTCGGGTTGCGACCCTGGACGGCGAGCAGGATCTCGTCGACATCGGCGAGCAGGGTGCTCGGGCTCGGGTCGAGGACGGTCCAGATAGCCATCGCCGCGCCGAGCTCCCTCGCCTCGTCGGGGTTGGCCGCCACGGTCAGCAGATTGCGAGCCGCGAGGACGTGGTTCAGCGCCGTCGCGGTCTTGAGCAGGCTCTTGCGGGCCTGGCCGTCCTCGTCGCTCGACCACGCGTCCTCGACCCGGGGCGCGCCCGCCAGCGAGTCGTAGACCTGCACGAGGCGATCGAACTCCTCGTAGAGCGCCGGAGCGACGGCGACCGCGACATCCTCGACGAGGAGAGCGATGCGACGGCGGCACTCCAGGAGGGCGCGCTCGGTGGCGCCGTCACGGACGACGGCGCGGGCCTTCTCGGGCGTCGACCTCGACGACCTCGACGACCCACGCCTCGACCGCCTTGGCGTCGGGCTTGGCCGGGACGACGGCAGGAACAGGCACGCCCATCCCCGGCCGCCGTGAGGCCTCCAGCGTCTTGATCAGCGCCGTGTAGTGGGCGTGCTCCTTCGGGATGTCCGCGCCGTACTGGCGGCCGAAGGAGACGATCTGGTCCACCTGACGGCGGACACGCTCGATCTCGATCGCGACACCGGTCGGGTAGTCCGCGGGGTGCGTTGTAGTCACGTTGCTCTCCTTGTTGGGTCGGTCTTGCGGATTGGGTTGGGGCCGCGCCCCGCGCCCCCCTCTGTGGGCTGGTAGTCGTGGACCCTCACCCCTCCCCCTTCTAGGGGGGAGGGGCGTGGAGGGTCCTAGGGCGTGATGGGTGTGCAGGTTGCCGTGATGGTCGCTGACCTGCGGTTTTGTCGATCCGGCGTGAAGGGTGTGAAGGGTTCGTGAAGCCTTCCCGCCGAGGGGCGACCGTGAAGGGGGCGTGAAGGTCATGAGCACCCCCGGCGAGGTCGTGAAGGTTGGGCGTGGCCCCCCAGAGGGTCGCCTGGTTGGCGGTCTTGTCGCCGTGCCGGACGACGACCAGGAGACCGCTACGCTCCAGCGCCTCGATCCTCCGGCGTGCCTTCTCGACCTCGTTGGGCGAGGGCTTGTCGGTCTCGAAGAGCACCTTCGCCGCATCCTTGGCAGAGAGCCCGTCGGGGTAGAACCCAGCCAGGCTCACGAGGTCGGCCGCGTGGTGGACGATCGACTCGCCAGTGATCTGGTTGTGGAGGACCTTCCAGGGGCCGACGACACCTGCAGGCTGCTTCAGGTGCCGCCACTCCACCAGTGGGTCGCCAGGGTTGCCGTTGAGGGCGATCACCGAGCCTGAGCCCGCTGTGATCCACGCTGAGCCGTAGACATCGGCCAGGCTTTCGGGCTTGCCTCCCCCTGAGCTGTTCTTCCGCATGTGGTGCAGCTCGGCGAGTTGCACGCCCGCGGCGATCGCAGCCTGTCGAGCGCGGTTGTACCCGGCCGCTGGGCCGTCCTCGGAGATCCCGAGGAAAGCGTCCTTCAGTGAGTCGACGACAACCGTATCTGCGCCGTTGTCGTAGGCCATCTGCCCGAGCGCGTCAGTGTCGACCGCGAGGTCAGCCGGTGGCGGCCCGGCCAGAAGACGAGCCGCTCGCGCAGGATCTCCTCGTCGGCCTCGGTGAAGAGCCGCCGAAGGGCTCGGGCGATCTGTCGCGGCCGGTCCATCGCGAGGTAGAGGACCTTGCTGCTCGTGGGCTGGACCGGCATCCCCAGGACGTAGCCGGAGCCGAGCCCAACCCGAGCGCGTAGCAGTTGTCCCGCCACCGTGGTCTTGCCCACGCCGGGCAGGCCGCAGAGGGTCAGCGGCTCGCCTTCCCGCCCCAGGCGACCTCTTCGCCCTTGCCCCAGATCGCGGGGACCTCGTCGCTCTGGCGGAGGATGAAGTCAGCCCCGTTCTGCGCCTGCACGATCGGCCGGTCGCCTCGCTGCTCGGCGTCGTAGCGCCTCTGGGCTTCCTTCCGGGCGACGAGCCTCTCGTACTCGGTCTCGATGATCAGGTCGAACAGGCGTCGAGCCCTTCCCCCCGTTGGCTGTCGCGAGGGTCAGCCGCGGCCGGAGTGCCCATCGCCGGTGACGAACTCCTCCCAGGCCTCCACCTGCCCCGGGGTAACGTAGCCTCTCGTGCTGCTTGACGACCTGGGCGTAAGCGTCGCGGAGATGGCTCTCATTTCGTCGGCGAACCAGGAGGCGTAGCCCGGCTCGGACTGCACCTCGTCCCAGGCGCTCACAGCCTGGCCCCCCAGCGGCGCAACTCGCGAGCTTCGGCGTCGCGGACGTAGATCGCCCTCAGCCCGTACGACAGCGGCACGATCTCGACCTCGTCGGGGCCGCTAACTTGGAAATCGGTCAGCGGCCTGGCGGCGGCGACCGCTACGGCCTCGGTCTCTTCGGAGATCGGGGCCGTGTCGCGCTCGGTGGCGCTCACTGGAGCACGCCTGCCTGGGCATCGAGCCGGGCTGCGATGTCCCGGCCGCGAGCGGCCAGCACATCGCACCGGGCGATCAGGGCGTCAACGTGGGCGAGGAGATCCTCGCGGGCCTGGATCTCGACCAGCACGAGGACGAAGACCGGCGTGGCCGGAATTTCCGGGGGGACTTCCAGGTGGCACCAGGGGTGGACTCAACCGTGGACTCCAGGGTGGAAGTGATCGGGTCTGCGATGGTGGCGGCGGCAGCAGTCATGTCGCGTCACGCTGGCCTTTCAGGAGCGCGACGATCCGGCGCTTGCCCTCTTCAGACAGGGCGGGCGATTTTGCAACGGTCTTTGACACGTAGGCGACGAGCTGCGCCTCGGCGAGCGCACGGCGTGCCTCGCGCTGCTCCTGGGGCGTGCCCGAACGGCGGGCGGTGCTCCCGTTGCGACCGGGCCGCGGGAATCGAGTCGGCGATAGCGGTGTCTGTGGGAGACACGGCGAGGGATTGCTCGGAGGGAGTCACTGTGACCTCTGTGGGTTCAGTGCCTCTGGTCCTGGCGGGGAGCGCGAGTGACCGAAAGGCACGAATGGCCTTTGTGGGATCACTGCTCGACCTGCCATGAGCCGTAGGGCTCAGCGTGAAGAACGGGACGCCCTGGGCGGACATGTCCGCCCTCTTCAGTCATCGTCCGAACCTCGGCCCGGACTAGCGGGGATCAGATCGTTTCGGTGGTGTTGTGCACATCCTACGACGAAAGGCAACCCTCTGGCAATTTACTGCCACCGATCGGCGTGGTGCGGTCAGGCTGCCCGCCAGACGACCTCGACCGTCTCGGGGTCGAAGGAGCGAGCACCGCGACCGGCCGGATGGATCGTCGCGTCGACCAGCGTCTGGATCGACCACGCGGCGGCGGTCGACGTCCAGCGCGGCCCACGCCGCCTCGACGTCCTGCGGCGTGAGCAGCGGCGCGATGCTGGGCGAGCGGCAGCGACGTCAGCTCGGCGAGACGACCTCGACCCGGGCGTCGATGCGCCTGCTCCCGGCCCGAGCGCCTGCCGGCCGATCTCACCCACCGCGTACGCCTCGGCGAGCCCGTCGAGCCGGGCGCGGAGCCCCCGCTCCTCGGTCCTGCAGCTCCTTGGCACCGGCCCTTCGTCGTCCCGGGCGAAGGCCTCGGCCGCGTCCGGCAGCGCCAGCCGGGCGAGGATGACGCCTCGACGAGCGCGTCGATCGCCTCGGCTCGGCGGGCGACGTGCGGCGGGTCTCGCAGTAGAGGGGCCCGCGTGGCTCGGTGACGCCGTAGATACTCCCGCCGCAGACACCGCACCGAGCGAGGCCAGTCAGCAGGTACCGGCGCGGGGGCCGGCCTTGCTGCGCGCCGGGTCGGACAGGATCGCCACGACGGCGCGATGCGTGTCCTCGTCGATGATCGCGGGCCAAGGCCCCGGGCCGACGACCTCGCCCCGATGCACGAGCAGCCCGGCGTGCGCGGGTTCGCAAGAGCCGACGGAGCTCGGTCGGCTTCCATGGGTTGCCAGCCGTCGTCTCACCCCCGCTCGGCCAGGCCACGGACGATCGACCGCAGCGAAGAGCCCGCGAGAAGATGCGTCGACGGCCCGGCGGTACTCGGCCGCCTCGGGCTCGTCGAGGGTCATGCCCGTCGGGCGTACCAAACGCGCGGCGGCCAGAACGGACGCCCGGGCTCGGCCCGCTGGTCGTTGGCCGCCCGCTGGCGGACCGACTCTCTGCTCGACCTCCACGTCGCCCGGGCACGGCGCCCTTGATCCTGGCGAACATCCGGCCGTTGTCGGTTCCAGGTCGACGTCGCCGCCGACAGGCAGTGCGACCCCTCGCCGGTCCGCAAGGTCGATGAAGTCCTCGATCTCAAGGTCGGCGCGGAGCCGTCAGATCCCAGACGAACGGCCTCGATGCGCCCGCCTCGAGGTCCGCGAGCGACTCGGTACGCCGGGGCGCGGCTTGCCGCTGACGCTGAGCATCGTTGTCGCGTATAGACCTCGGCCACGGTCCAGCCGAGCTGCCGCAGGCACGGCCTCGCGCTCCTGGCGGGCGACGCCGAGCCCCCTGCCGCTCGGGTCGGACGAGATCCGGACATAGATCGCTCGCGGTTCGCTGCGCATGCGACGACTGTAATCCAGGTCTTCGGAGCTCGAAGACCTCCTCGCAGGTGACCACCCGCTCCCGCGAGGGGATCGATGCGGCGAGGCAGTTCAGCAGGGTGGTCTTGCCGGCCTGCGTGCCCCCGGCCACGAGGATGTTGAGGCCGGCGACCACGGACGCCTCGAGGAACCGCGCCGCCTGGGCGGTCAGGGTGCCGAGACGCACGAGATCGTCGAGGTGGTCCGCCCGGACCACGAACTTGCGGATGTTGACGTGCCAGTGGTCGCGGGTGATGTCAGGGATGACGACATGCAGGCGCGACCCGTCGCTGAGGGTCGCGTCGACGAACGGCGAGGACAGGTCGACGCGGCGACCCGAGGTCCGGAGCATCCGCTCGACGAGGTCACGAACCTCGTCCGGAGTGAGGATCGTCGTGGTGAGCTCGGCGACCCCGCGTCGAGCCACGAACACCTTGGACGGTTCGTTGATCCATACTTCCTCGACGGTGGGGTCGTCGAAGTACGGCTGCAACGGCCCGAACCCGGCGACGGTGTCGAGGACCTGCTTGGCGGCCTCCTGGCGGTCGACCAGGACGGGCAGCCCGCCGTGCAGGGATCGCTCGTCGTAGTCGGAGATGACGTCGTCAACGAGCCGCCCGACCTCGACCGGGTGTCGGGCCGGGTCGAGGCCGGTCCGTCGAATGAGCTCGCGGACCTCGCTCTCGACGACGCGCACGGCATCCGTCACAGGTACGACCCCTCCCCCGGCAACGTCGGGTCGTCGCCGTACCGCCAATCACTGCCGGTGATCCTAAGGGCACCTCAGCGGGCTCAGGGTCATGCAAGCCAAGGATTCTCAGGGTCTGTGGATAACCCTCGGCCTGTGTCGGCGCGAAGCGCTGTGATCGGTCCAGGGAGGACCTCATGCGCATCCAGCTGACGATCCGGGACACATCTGGCGGACCCCGGGACCGCGAGGTCGTCGTGGACTGCCCGCCACGGACCCCGTCCGCCGAGCTACGGCGCGCACTGCGCGCGACAAGCCTGTTCGTGGACGACCGCCATGTTCCGGACAGTTCGGTCGTGGGCTCCCCGCCGCTCCTGGAGGGTGCCGTGGTCCGGGTCGACGCCGGGGCCGACCGGCGCCCGGCGACCTCGCCGTGGGAGCTCTGGGTCCTGGCCGGTCCAGACGTCGGGCTCCGCATCCCGTTGCCGACGGGAGGCTCGATCGTCGGACGGTCCGACGACGCGCTAGTGCGGTTGACCGACCTCGGTGTCTCCCGGAACCACGCACGGATCGACGTGACACCGTCGTCGGGACCGAGCGTGACAGACCTCCAGGGGAAGAACGGAACGCGGGTATGCGGCGTCCGGCTCGACCGCTCCGCGCACTCTCTCGCGGTCGGCGACGTCGTGGACGTCGGACGCACCCGACTCCAGCTCCGTCGCACGCCTCGCGACGTCGCGCCGGCCCGGCCGGATGGCGAAGGACACCTCGTCGTCCAGCCCGGCGGGCCGTCCGCGCGCGTGGAGCCGGAGGAGGTCCGGTTCCCGGACACTCCCTCTCCGGTCGCGCGCACCCGCTTTCCGTTGATGGCGCTGGCTGTTCCGTTGCTGATGGCCGGAGTCCTCGCTGCAGTGATGCGCTCGCCGACAATGCTGCTGTTCGGACTGACCGGGCCGGTGCTCTCCTTCGCGAGCTGGCTGGGCGAGCGGCGAAGACGTCGCTCGCACCCGATCGCCACAGCCGACCACGCTGCCGCCCTCGACGACGCGCAGCAGGAGCTCGAGAGGGCCGTGTCCCGGGATCGCACCGAACTGGAACGGTCGCACCCGCCGATCGCGGGGGTTCTGGCGACGGTCGAGGCGCGGACCCGCGCGCTGTGGCGCGACGGTGGGTGTTCGGTCAGTGTCGGGATCGGCACTCCGCGTTCGACGGTGCGGCTCGTCGGCGACACCGCGCCCTCGCCGCCTCGGCACGACGCGGCACCCGTGGCTCTCGACCTGGCCGAGGTCGGCGTTCTCGGTGTGCACGGAGGCCGTGAGCAGGTCCGGCGCTCGACCGCGGCGCTGCTCTGCCGACTGGCGGTGGGTGTTCCGCCCAGCCGGTTGGAGGTGCACGTCGTGGCGCCTCGGTCGGCGATGGCGGACTGGGAGTTCGTCCGTCGGTTCCCCCACACGCGGGACGTCGCTGTCGCCGGAGCGGCCGGATCTCTGGTCGACCGCGTCGTCGCGGAGATCGGGCGCCGCGAGGAGGCCGACCGCGTCCGGGCGCCGCCGGAACGTCCGCTGCTCGTCGTCGTCGTCGACGGGTCGGCCGGCGTGGAGGGGTTGGGTCTCGGCCCCGTCCTGCAGCGAGGCCCGTCGGTCGGGGTCGCGGTCGTCGTGCTGGGCGAGTCACCCGCGCAGCTTCCTGCGACGTGCGCCGCCGTCCTGTCGCTGCCCACAGGGGGAGAACGGATGCAGACGGGCCGGTTGTCCAGCAATGGAGCCTCCGTCGAACTGGTTCCCGACGCTCCCGGGCCGGAGTGGGTGTGCCGCGTGACGCGAGCCTTGGCCCCGTTGCGCGACGCGGTGCCGCCGTCGAGCTCGACCGAACTGCCCGTGTCGGTGCGGCTGCTCGACCTCGTCGGCCACGTCGACGCGGCTGGGGTGCGGACGCGCTGGTCGACCGTCCGCTCGTCGACGACGGCGGTCCTCGGCGTGGCCGTCGACGGGCCGGTGGCGGTCGACCTTGCCGTCGACGGTCCGCATGCCCTCGTCGCGGGGACGACCGGCGCCGGGAAGTCGGAGCTGCTCCAGACCCTGGTCTGCTCGCTGGCGCTGGCCAACCGGCCGGACGAGCTGACCTTCCTGCTCGTCGACTACAAGGGCGGGGCCGCGTTCCGCGGCTGCGCCGGCCTTCCCCATGTGGTGGGGGTGGTCACCGACCTGGACGGCCACCTCACGACCCGGGCGCTGACGTCTTTGACGGCGGAGGTGCGTCGGCGCGAGCGGCTGCTGGCGGCCGAGGGAGCCTCGAGTCTCGAGGCATACCAACGGTTGCGGGCGAGCCGGCCCGCGCTCTCGGCGGTGCCGCGGCTGGTGATCGTCATCGACGAGTTCCGCGTCCTCGCCGAGGAGCTCCCCGACTTCGTCCACGGTCTGGTCCGGCTCGCCGCAGTAGGCCGGTCTCTCGGCGTTCACCTGGTGCTCGCGACGCAGCGGCCCGGCGGCATCGTCTCCGCCGACATCCGGGCCAACGTCAGCCTGCGCATCGCCCTGCGCGTCCGGGACCGGACGGACTCGGACGATGTCCTGGACGCGCCGGACGCCGCCTGGATCGACGCGAGCACTCCGGGAAGGGCCAGTCTCCGAGGCGCCACGACGCCGCTCACCCGGTTCCAGTCGGCGCGAGTCACCGGCGGACCCGGCGAAGGGGCCGGCCTGACGGTGACGCCGGCACCCAGCTCGGCCGGAGGGTGGGTACTGCCTCCGCGGGTGACCACGGCGGCGCAGGACACCTGCGACCGATCGGATCTCGACCACATCGTCAGCGCCACGCGCGAGGCGGCTCGGTCACTCGGCATCCCGGATCCGCGCCCCCCGTGGATCGCCCCGTTGCCGGACGTGCTCGACGTGTCCTCACTGGGGCCGGTCGAGGAGGACGGGGTCGGGCACCTCCGGCTGGGGATGGAGGACGATCCGGCCGCCCAGAGTCAGACCCCGTGGTCGTGGGTCCTCACCAACGGTCACCTCGGGATCGCCGGCGGCGGACGGAGCGGTCGGACCACGGCCGTGCTTCTGGTCGCCGCACAGCTGGCCCGAAGCCGGTCGCCCAGCGAGCTGCATCTGTATGCGATCGGCCCGCCCGAGCTGACCCCGCTCGCGGCGCTTCCGCAGGTCGCGGCCGTGGCCGACGTCGACGACGCCGACCACGTGCGCCTGGTCGTCGAACGCCTCGCTCACCTGACCAATGCGAGCCCGGAGTCAGGAGCCCGAACGGTGCTGCTCGTCGACGGCTGGGAGCGGCTCGCGGCCCATGCACACGGGTCCCTGGCTGCGGAGGTGCGAACGACGCTCGAGGGGGCACGCAGATCCGGCCTCGCCGCCGTCGTCACCGGAGGGCGGGCGGTCCTCGCCGGTCAGCTCGTCCCGTTGTTCGCCCAGCGGTTGGTTCTCGCGCTGGGCGACCCGGTCGACCTGGCGGTCGCCGGGATCCCGCCACGGGTGGTGCCTGCCCACCAACCGCCAGGACGCGCGTTGGACGCCAGTACGCATCGGCCGGTCCAGATCGCACGACTCAGTGATGGGGACCCGGCGCATGCGCTCGCCGACGTGGCGAGACGCTGGACCCGGTGGCCCGCGGAGGCGCAGGCGGCGGCACACGGGGAACCGACGCGAGGAGCCGGATGGCCTCGGCCGGTTCGCCGCCTGCCGACCACCGTCACCTTCGCTCCGGGTGAGCTCGACGGCGTGCGCGGTCTCCTACCCGTCGGGGTTCGAGACGGCGACCTCGAGCGCATCGGCTTCGACGTCGCCGGTGGCGACCGGCGGATCCTCGTCGTCGGGCCGCCGAGGTCGGGGCGGAGCACGACGCTGCACACCATCGCGGCCGCGCTGGGTGCAGTGGGCCACCCGGTCACCCGCGTCACGGGGTACGGCGACGCGGACCGGGAGCGCCTCGTCGCAGACCGTCGGGCCCATCCCCACCTCGCCGTCCTCGTCGACGACGCCGAGCGGCTGGCAGGCACTCCGCTCGAACCGGTCCTGCTCGAGATCGCCCGCCGGGTGGACGAGGACCAGGGGGTGGTCGTCGCGACGACCTCGACCCTCGCCCTCGAGAGTCGGACCAGTGCCCTGGCCACGGACCTGGCACGGGCGCATACCGGCGTCGTGCTCTGGCCGGCTCCCGGCTCGGCAAGCCTGGGTGTCGGGGCGGCCATGAACGGCTCCGCCTCCCGCGTCCCGGGCCGCTGCGTCCTCGTGACACCCCGCGGCGCCGAACGAGTCCAGGTCGCCACGGTCGACTGAGTGTCAGCCGTCAGTTGACGGAGATGACCACCTTGCCGAACACCTCGCCGTCGGCGATCCGGGCGAACCCGTCGCGCGCGTCGGCGAGAGTGTGGACCGAGTCGACCACCGGCTCGATCCCACGGTCGGCGACGAACCGGGCGAGCCGCTCCAGCTCCGACCGGTTCCCCATCGTGGAGCCGACCACGCGCAGCTGGCGGAAGTAGATCTTCGTCAGCTCCGCCTTCGGGGGTGCGTCACCCGACGTAGCGCCACAGATGACGACCGTGCCGCCCGGTCCGAGGCAGTTGATCGAGTGGGTCCAGGTGGCCGCGCCGACCGTCTCCATCACGGCGTCGACCTTCTCCGGCAGCCGCGCCCCGGACTCGAACGCCCGGTCCGCCCCGATCTCCACGGCCCGCGCGCCCTTGGCCTCGTCGCGCGACGTGACCCACATCCGGTACCCCGCCGCCGACCCGAGCTGCACCAGCGCCGTCGCCACGCCCCCGCCGGCGCCCTGGACCAGCACGGTCCCGCCCGGCTGCACCCCGGAGTTGGTGAAGAGCATCCGGTATGCGGTCAGCCACGCGGTGGACAGGCAGGCGGCGGTCTCCCACGGCATACCCTCCGGCTTCGGCACGAGATTGCCCGTGGGCACCGCGACCTGCTCGGCCAGGGTGCCGTCGTGGAGCTCGGAGAGCAGGGTCCGCCGCGGGTCCAGGGTCTCGTCGCCGCCCCAGCCGTCGCTCGGGACCACCGCGTGGACGATCACCTCGTTGCCCTCGGCATCGACGCCGGCGCCGTCGCAGCCGAGGATCATCGGCAGCCGGTCCTCGGGCAGGCCCACGCCCTTGAGCGACCAGACGTCGTGGTGGTTCAGCCCAGCGGCCTTGACCTGCACCGTCGTCCAGCCTGCGCGCGGCGACGGGTCCGGACGGTCACCGATCTCCAGGGCGCTGAGCGGGTCGTTCGCGTCGATCCGGGCGGCGTAGGCGGCAAGCATCCGCCCACCCTACTGAGGCCCTCCGGACGGCTCGCGAGCTAGCGGACGACCGCGCCCGTAGAGGGCCGCCACACGATGTAGTGACCGTAGGAGAAGTTCGTCTGGGCACCGCCGCTCACCCCGAACTCGTCCGAGGTGGGGAACCCGATGTAGCTCGACGGACCTCCGATCTGGTCGTACCGCGCCAGGATCGCGCCGATGACGACGTGCGACCCGGTGCCGCCGGACCAGAACACCGAACCACCGGTGAAGGTGCTCCGGGCGCCGCCGGCCACCGCCACCTCGTCCGTGACCGGGAAGCCGAGCCGTGGCGCGCCGCCGTAGCCGTCGTACTTGGCAAGGATGCCGCCGATGACGTACTTCGCACCCGTGCCGCCGGACCAGAGGATCGCGCCGCGCTGGAACGAGACGCGGGCGCCGCCGGCCATGCCCACCTCGTCGGTCGTCGGGAACCCGAGACCCGGCGGCCCACCGAGCTGGTCGTAGCGGGCAAGGATCCCGCCGATGACGGCGTGGGCGCCGGTAGCGCCGGACCAGAAGACCGACCCGCCGGTGAATGTGCTGCGCGCGCCACCGGCCACCGCGACCTCGTCCGTCACCGGGAACCCGAGCGCGGCGGGACCGCCGTAGGCGTCGTACTTCGCCTGAATCCCGCCAATGACCAGGTGCACGCCCGTGGCGCCGGACCACAGCAGCGACCCCCGCTCGAACGTCACCCGCGCACCACCCGCGACCTGGACCTCGTCGGTGACCGGGAACCCGAGCGAGGCCGGCCCGCCCAGCTGCTCGTACCGAGCGAGGATGCCGCCGATCATCGCGTGCGACCCCGTTGCCGGCGACCAGAAGATCTTCCCGCCCTGGAAGTCCGACCGGGACCCACCCGGAATCCCGATCTCGTCGGAGGTCGGGAATCCGAGTACCGCCGGGCCGCCGAAGGCGAGATAGCGTGCGAGGTTCCCGCTCCAGACCCAGTGGGCGCCCGTCGCGGCCGACCAGTAGATGTTGCCCTTCTCGTAGGGCCGCATCTTGCCGGTGCCTACGCCCACTTCGATACCGGTAGGCGCCCCGAGCAGGCCGCCCAGGGTCTCGTTGTACCGGTCGATCGCACTGGAGAACGTCGCGGTGAGGTCGAAATCCCGCGCCGGCATGGTGAAGGAGTGGCTGCGGGCGCCGCCGTCGGACCAGCCCGTGAAGGTCAGGTCGTCGACTGTCGCCGGAACGGAGACTGAGTTGTTCGACCCTACGGCCACCTTGAGGGCGCTCGTGGGGTATCCGTCGATCGTGACGGGCGCCGGCGACGTCACGGTGACCGTGCGGAGGTCGGGCTTGGCTTGGTACGTCCAGACCGTCTGCACGCCGAGGGAGTCCTGAGTCGTGAACGACAGGACCTGCGTGGTGTTCTGGCCGTGGTCGGCGAACGACGTGGTGTAGGTGACGTTGCCGCTCGCGTCGGGCGTCAAGGTGACGGAGTCCTCGAAGTGCGTGTGGCAGTCGGTGTCGCTGGCGCAGTGCAGCATCTGCCGCTGTTGGGTGACGGGACGTGGTCCGTCCTCGAGGTCGGCGACCTTGAGCTTGACGGTGATCTGCTGACCGACGGCGAAGCGGGCGGTGGTCGCGGCGACGCTGACCGGCGTCAGGGTCGGCGCATGGTCGGCCGGCGCCGCCTGGAGTGTCTTGCTCGACGTGAGCCCGGCGGTGTCCTTCGCCGTGACGACCACCGGGTACGTCGTGGTCGGCTGGGCTGAGGGGTATTCGTGGCACGGCTTCGCGCCGGCGACAACGGCTCCGTCGCCGAAGTCCGTCGAGAAGGTCAGGGCGTCCCCATCCGGGTCGGAGCTCGCGGAGGTGTCGACGCATACAGTCTTGGTCTCTGGCGTCGTCGTCGTCGTGGCCAGGACCTCCGGCGGCCGGTTGCCCGGCGCGTACTTGATCTGCACGACATCGCCGGTGAAGTAGTCGCCGTAGTAGATGTCGCCACCGGGCCCCGCGTGCATCGACACCGGCCCGCCGATCGAGCTGGCGAACGCGTCGGGCTCCGGAGCCCGGGTGAGGGTGGTGCCGTCGGTCTCGAGCGTCCAGATCTTGCTTGGGCTGTCCGGCGGGAAGTTCGCGAAGAAGTACGCCCCGCGGTACTTGATCGGGTAGCTGTCGCCCTGGTAGACCACCCCACCCACAACCGCTGCACCCTTGCCCCAGTGCGCGAAGCTCCACAGGTCGGCCGTCGGCGCCGGGATGGTCTCCTTGAACGTCGTCGTGAAGGGCACGTCGATCTGGTTGGTCCGGTAGTAGTCCTGGCACTGGTCGAAGTCCTGGTACCCGCTCGTCCGGATGCCGCCGTGGCCGTCGACGCCCTCGTAGCACGGCCATCCACCGACGAACCCAGGCTTGACGATGGCCACCTTCTCGGTGCTGATCCAGCCGACATCTCCGACGTACAGGGTGTTCAGCCGAGTCGGGTCCGCGCTGAAGCGGTACGGGTTACGGAAACCCGAGGCGAAGACCCGCTCGCGCCACGAGCCGGCCGGCGCCTTGCCGTAGTACGGGTTGGTCGACACGCCCCGCCCGTTGGTGTCGATGTGAAAGATCTTCCCGTGCGGGTCATCAGGGTCCAGCGCGCGCAGGGCGGCCGGATCGGCCACCGTCCAGCTGGCGGCGTCGCCGAACCCCGCGTACATCGTGCCGTCCGAGGCCCACAGCACCGTCCCGGCCGCGTGAGAGTTCGCCGTCGGCTGGCCGTCTCCCTGGGTGATGCCACCGAGGACTGTCCGCACGAAGGTGAACGTCGTCGGGGACAGCGGGTTGTCGACCCTCATGATGTCGAGACGGCTCAACGCGTATGGCGTGCCGGCGTAGGTGGCCAGCAGTGCCACCTCACCGGTCGTGAGGTAGTCCGGGGAGAGGCTCAGACTGATCAGCCCGTAGTCACCGGCGGTCCAAACGTTCGAAATGGTTGCGAGGGTGCGGATCGCTCCCGAGGGGTCGGTGTACTTCACCGCGGCCTTGGCTCGGCCGAGGCTGATGAACCCGCGGGTCAGCTTCCCCGTGCCGTCCGGGACGAAGGCGAAGTCGGTGAGGTCGCCCCAGGGCTGTCCGGACGAGGTGGGGACGCGGACGAAGCCGTCCGTCATGACGGGAGTCGCCGCTCGGGCGAGGGTCGATGTCGAACCTGCGACGAACAGACTGAAGAGGACGCCGACGACGACGCGTCGAACCCAGGAATGGGTCATTGCAGCAGCGGTCTTTCGATAGAGGTTCCCGTGACGACCTCGTTGGGGCCCCCAGCCCCGGGATCAGCGGGACTCTAGGCGCGAACCTCTCGGCCCCGAGGTGAAACGGGGCAACTCCGGCGGTACTTCATAGAAGAAATGCGGATGTAACTGGACGAATCGGCCCACGACGCGACATGTGACGACGCCCGCTAGTTCGCTACGGTGAGGGCTCGGCAACCGAACGAGCGGACGGGGAAACGTGGCGACCGACTTCGATGGCCTGCGTCGGGTCTGGAACCGGCTGGGCGAGATCGACCCCCTGTGGGCGGTCCTGTCCGACGACGCCAAGAAGGGCGGCCGCTGGGACGTCGACGAGTTCTTCGAGAGCGGTCGGGTCGAGGTGGACGAGGTCCTGCGCCGGACCGACGAGGCGCTGGTCGCCGCCGGGCGGTCGGCCGGGCCGCGCGAGCGGGCGCTCGACTTCGGCTGCGGGGTCGGCCGGATCTCCCAGGGGCTGAGCCGGCACGTGGGGCAGGTCGACGGCGTCGACATCGCCGAGTCGATGGTCCGCCGCGCCGGGGAGCTCAGCCGAACCGACAACGTCCGCTTCGTGCTCAGCTCGGGCGAGCTGCTGGAGCAGTTCGACGACGACGAGTTCGACCTCGTCTACACCGCGCACGTCCTGCAGCACATGGAGCCCACCTACCAGCAGCAGTACGTCACCGAGTTCTTCCGGGTCCTGCGGGACGGCGGCGTCGCGATGCTCGAGTTCGTCACCGAGCCGGTGCGAGGCGCGTCGGCCGCCTTGCCCGACGAGGCGTTCCGGGCAGAGTTGACGGTGCTCGATGCCCCGACCTCGATGCGTCCCTCGGACCTGTCGACGGTCCGGGTCCGCCTGCGCAACGGGGGCCCACACGCGTGGCCCTCGATCGGCACCGACGGTTGGTACCTCGTCACGCTCGGAGCGCACTGGTGGCCGGTCGACGCGCAGTCCGGCCACCACGCCACGACCGAGTCCGCCGAGGAGGCGCATCGCGCCTGGCTCCCCACGGACCTCGCCGCCGGGGAGGAGGTCGAGCTGGTCCTGCCGATCACCGCTCCCGCCAAGCTCGGCGCGTACCGCCTGGCCCTCGACCCGGTGCAGGAGGGTGTCGACTGGTTCGTCCGCCGCGGGAACACCCCGGTGGAGACCGAGGTGATCCGGGTCGGCGAGCCGTCCGGCTGGCACCGGACCGCCGAGGCCGCCAGGCGGGCGGCTCGGCGCCCCGGACGCCAAGCGGAGCCGGAGCCCGAACCGGTCATGGAGATGCACGGCATCCCGGACGAGACCATCCAGGGCTGGGTTGAGGCAGCCGGTGGTCGGGTCCTCACCTCGTTCGACTGGGACGAGGTCTCGCGGTCGGCGTCGCGCGACTGGCAGCGCCGCGGCTACGTCTGCGTCTGCTAGAAGTCACGCGCTCGAGGCGGAACGGTCAGGTCGTCTCCATCCAGATGCTGGCGCCGTCCACCACGGTGTCGGGATGGAGAGCTCGGCGCATGCGCTCCGGCTCGCGCAGCCATAGCATGGAGGGCCACAGCGTCACGCGCCACCGCGGGTTCTCGAGCAGGAATCCCCGCAGCAGATACGCCTCGTTCCACGCCCGGCCCTCTTCGACCCACTCCTGCGGGTACTCGAAGGGGTAGGCGACGTCGTGCACGTGGACGAGCACGCCACTCGGCAGCCGGGGAAACACGCCGAAGACGAGGTAGTTGACGTCGCTGCCGATCTTGGCGACATGCGTCGAGTCGACGAACAACACGTCACCCGCCTGCAGGTCGGCGAGCTCGTCCGCGGGCACTTCCTGGACTCTGTTGCGACGCACCGTGATCCGGTCAACGTCGCCATCTCGCATCAACGAATGGAGCCGCTCCGGGAACGGCTCGATCGCCGTCACCCTCGTGTCCAGCCCTTCCCGGTCGCAGGCGTCCAGGAGCAGCGCCGTGCTCCAGCCGCTGCCCACCTCGATGACCCGGCGCGGACGGCGGGTCGCGAGGAGGGCATACCACAGCTGCGAGTCCGTCCAGCCGAAGAAGTCGTTGTCCGGCTGATACCGCAACCCATGGCGGCTCGACGGGTCGCCGTGCGGCCATCGGGCCAGCGCCGGGCCAAGATCGTCGAGCAGCGCCAGCTGTTGGTGGAGGCGTAGGTCGACGCCGGGGACGTCACCTGTCCGGTCGAAGAGCTCGACGGCCCGCTCGCGCACGTCCGGAAGGTCCGGGATCGGCGAGTAGAAGTGGCCCTCCGGAAACAGCCGGTATGCGGGCTCGGCCGGCCTCAGCTCGGCGACCTCCTGGCGCAACGCCGCCGCCTCCGCCTCGGCGCACTCGGCCTGATCAAGGGCTTCGAGCAGGGTGGCCCGGCCGTCCGCTTCGGTTCTCGCCAACCGGTCGCGCAGGTCGACGACCTCGGCGCTCAGCCGGTTGCGTTCGGCGCGCAGCCGGGCAAGGGCGGGAATGCGGTCGGCGGTGCGCCGGAGCAGGCGATGCACTCCGCCATCCTTTCCCGGTTGTGAGGGAAACCAAACGTGACATCCCGGACGGAACCGGTTCGGCGCACCCACGTCAGGCGTGCCGCGTCGGCTGCGCGCCGTGCACGACGCGGCGAACCCGGCGGGACAGCTGGTACCGCCCCCAGAGCCCGGCCCGCAGGACACCCCGCACCGGCGCCCATCGAGGACCGGCGTAGCGGCGGGACAGGTAGCGATAGGCGCTGTCGTGGTGCGCCTTGCTCATCGCGTCGAGGTTGCGGGACGTCGCGTGGCCGCCGTGGTGGACCACGGTCGCCGACGGGGCGTACACGACGTCCCAACCGGCCGCGCCGAGGCGTTCGCAGAGGTCGGTGTCCTCGAAGTACATGAAGTAGCCCTCGTCGAAGCCGCCGACGACGTCGAACGCCTCGCGGCGGACCATCAGGCAGGCGCCCGACAGCCAGCCGACGACCCCCTCGACCGGCGTGCCCCGCTCGCGACGGTACGACGCGGTCCACGGGTTCGACGGCCAGATCCACCCGAAGGCGGCGTGCCCCATCCCCCGCCCCAGCGAGGGCAGCTCACGGGCCGACGGGTAGAGCATGCCGTCGGCGGTGTGGATCCTCGGGCCGAGCGCACCGGCTCGCGGCCACCGGTCGGCGACGGCGAGCAGCTCGTCGATCGAGCCCGCCTCGAACTCGATGTCCGGGTTGACGACGAGCACCCACTCCTCGGTCGCCTCGGCCACGCCGAGGTTCGCCGCGCCGCCGTATCCGCGGTTGCCACCGCTCTCGACGAGGTCGACGGACGGATGCTCCTTGACCCGCTCAACGCTGCCGTCGGTCGAGCCGTTGTCCACGACCGTCACCGCCACCGGACTGGCCGACGCCGCCGGAAGCGACGCGAGGAACTCGGAGAGGAAGTCGCCGGGGAAGTACGTGACAACGACGACCCGCACGCGGGGGGCGCTGTTCTCTCGGCGGTCATCGGGCCAGCACCCGCTCGAACACCTCGAGGTGGCCCTGGGCGGTGGCGTCCCAGGTGTACAGCGACGACCGAGCGAGCCCGGCCTGCCCCGAGCCGGCCACGCTCGGCCGGGTCGGCGAGCAGCTCGGCGAGCGCGTCGGCGAGGTCGCCCGCGTCCGGGCTCCGCGCATACCTGACCGCGTCGCCGCCGACCTCCGAGAGGGAGAGCCGGTCGGTGGTGAGCACCGCTGCGCCGCACGCCATCGCCTCGAGCACGGGGAGGCCGAAGCCCTCGCCGATGAGCGGGGTACGCGACGACCTCCGCGCCGCCGAGCAGGGCTGGGACCAGCCCGTCGGGGACGAACCCGGGGCGCAGCACGCGCAGCGTGTCCGGGATGGCCGCGACGGCCGGGTCGATGGCGTCGTCCCAGCCCGTCCCGCCGGCGAGGACCAGGACCGGGGGCGACGGCAACGTCGCGGCCGACCTGTCCGAAGGCCCGGACCAGCGCGGGCACGTTCTTGCGCGGCTCGAGGGTCCCGAGGAAGGCGACGTAGGACTGGTCCGGCTCGAGGCCGAGCCACTGCGCGCAGCTCGGCGACCTCGGCCGGGGTCGGCGGGCGGAACCGGTCGTGGTCGACGCCGTGCGGGCACACGGTGATCCGTGCGGGTCGGTATGCGTGTGCGCGGACCACCTCGTCCCGGGTCGCCTCGCTGGGAGCGACCAGCGCGTCGGCGAGCCGGCCGGACACCGAGGTCCAGCCCCGGAAGAACCGCGCCTTGACGCCGACGTGCAGCTCGGGGTCGCTGAAGAACGTCGCGTCGTGGAGGGTCACCACGTTCCGCGGGCGACGGCCGATCGTCGAGACCAGCGGCAGCGTGTAGTGCGGCGAGTGGACGACGTCCGGGGCGAGCGGAACGGACCAGTCAGCGGCAGCCCGGACTGCTCCCAGGCCAGCCGGAGCGCGGGTCGCTCGGCCCAGCCGGGCACGACGTGGACGGGTCCGGCGCCCACGCGGCCGCGAACCGGGCCAGGTCTCGCGGCTGCGCGGCGACGTGGGCGTCGACTCCGAGGGCGGGCAGTCGCGCGACGAGCTCGTCGACGTAGCGGCCGACTCCCCCCCGGTTCTCCGGGAGGGCGCTCGCGTCGACGAGGACGCGCATCCGTGCCCCCGACCGGAGCCGTGTGGTGACCGGGGCCGATGTCAGAGACGGCCGTCGGCCACGGCCTGGGTGACCCAGGGAATGACCTCGTCCAGCATCTCGTCCAGGGTGGTCGTGCACTCGAAGCCGAGGATCTCCTTGGCCTTCTCCACGTCGGGAACCCGCTTCTGCACGTCGTACTCGTACGCCGGGTCACTGACGATGGCGAGGGGTACGTCGCCCTTGATCTTGTGCCAGATCACCTCGGCCAGCTCTCGGACGCTCGTCGACTCGGCCGTGGAGATGTTGAAGTCGTTGTTGTACGCGGCGTCCTGGCTCATGCACTCGACGATCCCTCGGGCGAGGTCGCCGCCGTACGTGTAGTGCCGGATCTGGTAGCCCTCGCCGAGGATGTGCAGCGGGTCCTGGCCCTTGAGGATCTTCTGGACGAGGTCGGGCACGACGTGGCTCATGGCCAGCTTGACGTTGCCCGGAGACACCTCGACGTCGCCGAGGGCGCGGCCCTCGCCGATGCCGACGCAGTTGAACGGCCGGACGATCGTGTAGGGCAGCTGGTACTGGTCCCAGGCGGCCTTGGCGAAGTACTCGACGGCTAGCTTCTGGAATCCGTACGACGACAGCGGCGGCGGGATCTTCCGCTCGTCGCCCTCCTTGGACGGCCAGTGTTCGGTCGACTCGAAGACCATCGAGCTGGACAGGTAGGTGACCTTCTTCAGCTTGCCGCTCCGGTGCGCCTCGATGGCCGCGTCGCACTCGGACGCCATGATCCGCTCGTTCGTCGCGAGCAGGTCGTAGGCGTAGGCATGGAAGTAGGAGATCCCACCGATGAGCGCCGCCCCGGCGATGAAGTGGTCGCAGTCGGCCAGCAGCTTGGTCATCATCTCGACGTCGCGCGCGTCGTCCTCGACGAAGTCGTAGTCCGGGTGGTCGTCGTAGGACTTCTCGACCTTGCCGTACTTGGAGTAGTTGTCGATGCCGACGACGCCGTAGCCGCGGCGCAGGAGCTCCTCGACGACATAGCCGCCGATGAAGCCGGCGGAGCCGGACACGAGGACCTTCTGCTTGCTGTTCTCACTCATCGACGACGCGCTCTTTCGATCGGGCTGGTTGTTGAGTGCTGGCGATGTTGGCCGCGGCGCTGCTCGGCACCTGCTCGAGGGACAGCTGCGGGCCGAAGGCGAACCGGTACCACCGCAGGTACTGCGGGATCCAGTTGGCGAGCTCGAAGTTGGAGTCGCCGATAGTGCCGGTCCAGCCAGATCGTCGGGACCTCCGCGACGGGCCGGCGCAGCCGCCGGGCCTTGGCGGTGAGCTCGAGGCCGATCTCGAAGCCGCTGCGGCTGTGGATGCCGACCTCGCGGACGAACTCGGTCGAGTAGGCCTTGAAGCTGTTGGTCGCGTCGTGGGTGCCGACCCGGGCGAGCACCTTCAGCGAGCGGCCGGCGGTCCGGGAGAGGAGCCCTTGACCAGCGGGCCGCCGACCTGCTGGCCGCCGGCGGATGTAGCGCGAGGCCGCGGCGACGACCACGCCGCGGTCGACGAGCCGGGCCAGGGGGTCGATCTGCCGGGGGTCGTCGCTGCCGTCGGCCATCGTCACGACGACCACGGGCGTCGGCGACCTGGTCGATCCCGTAGCGGATGGCGTTGGCCGGTCCGCGGCCGTAGGTGTTGACCAGCGTCCGCAGCCGCGGCTCGTGCCGCGGCGTACGCGCGAGCACCGGGCACCGTCGTGTCCTCCGGCGAAGTCGACGACGACGAGGATCTCGCAGTCGGACTCGACCGCGTCGAAGATGCGGTCGAGGACCGGGACGATGGCCTCGCCCTCGTTGTAGGCCGGGATGACGACGGTGACGGCCACGCGTCATACGGTCGTCGCCCTTGCCGAGAGGTTCCAGACGTCGACCACGGGTCGGTCGACGCCGAGCACGCGGTACCGCCGGTGCGGCGCGCCGACGATGAGCAGGTCGGACTCGCTCGAGACCTCCTCGAGCGGCAGGAGGTAGTCGTCGACCGTGACGTAGGGGTCGGTGGAGAGGACCTCGGCCGGCGCGGAACTCCAGGATCCGCTTCAGCTTGTAGGACAGGCTGGAGCGGATGTCGTCGCACTCGGCCTTGAACGCCATGCCGAGGATGCCGACGCGTGAGCGTTCGCAGGTCGTACTTCTTCTCGAGCTGCGAGACGACGTAGAGCGGCAGCCCCTCGTTGACGAGCATCGCGGCGTGGCCGAGGATGAACGAGTTGTCGCTGAACGCCGCCAGCTGCATCGTGTCCTTGAACAGGCACGGTCCGGCCGCGAACCCGGCGCCGGGCATGTCGGCGGCGCGCGGGTAGTCGTGCGGCCAGCGCCTTGCGGATCCGGTCGAAGTCGAGGCCGTGGTCGTTGGCCATCATGTAGAACTGGTTGGCGGCGGCGAACTTGATGTAGCGCCAGGTGTTGGTGAAGAGCTTGGCGAGCTCGGCCTCCTCGGGCTCGAGCTCGACGATCTGTCGGTGAGGTGCCGGAACAGCGCCGCGGCCCGCTCGCGGCCGTGCGGGCGTGCGGCCCGACACGATCTGCGGCAGGGAGAACAGCTCCTCCATCGCCTTGCCCTCGGCGATCCGCTCGGGGCAGAAGGCGACGTCGACGTGCGAGCCCGTGCTCGGCGAACAGCTGCTCGACGCGCCGGGTGACGCCCGGGTAGACGGTGCTGCGCAGCACGAGGAGCTGGCCGTCGTCGGCAGGTGACGGCCGGCCTCGCGAGCGCCTTGGGTGACGGCGTGCGGGTCGGGGTTGAGGTGCTCGTCGACGGGCGTGCCGATGACGACGACGACGTGCTCGGCCCGGCCATGACCGTGCGGTCGGTCGTCGGCCGCGAGCCGCTCCGTCGGCGAGCACCCGCCGCAGCAGCTCCTCGGCGCCGTTCTCGTGGAACGGCAGCTTGCCGGCCGAGGACGGGTCGACGGCGGCCTGGTTGATGTCGTAGATCCGACGTCGCAGGCCCCGGGCGGCGAAGGCGATCGCGAGCGGGAGGCCGACGTGGCCGCCGCCTCCGACGACGACGACGTCATAGGTGAACTCCGCGGTCTGGGTCATGGTGAGTCGGTCTTTCTGCAGGCACGGGTCGCGGGCGGACGGCTGGCGGCGCTGCCGCCTGTGACGGCGGTCGGCGCGCCAATCTACCGTCTGCGAGGACGACTCCTGACATCGTGCGGCCCTCGCGCGAGCACGAGCACGATGACGGCCACGTCCCGCGGCCCCGTGACTCGCGGGATTGACGGTGCGATCCCCGACCTTGGGTAAACTCCCGTCCCGACATGAGCATCGGCGAGCGACATCACCCTGACCAGCCCGCTGCCACCGACCCGGAGCCCGCAACCCCACTCGGCCCGGGGGGCGAGGACACCTCCCGGCGGCGCGGTCCGTTCGTGTCGGTGCCGTTGGCGTCGGCCTTCGTCGCGATAACCACCGTGGTCTTCACGGCCCTGGTGTGGCTCCGCCAGACGCGGCTGTTCACCGACCACATCTACCCCGCCGGCGACCAGGCGCTGAACTCGATGCTCGTCATCAACGCCGAGCACTTCTCGCAGACCGCCGGCAACTACTCCCGGGTCGGGTTCCATCATCCTGGGGCCGCATTCATCTACATCTTGGCCGCCGGCGAGGTCGCCTTCGACAAGCTCCACCTGTCGCCGACGCCCTTCAACGGGCAGATCGCCGTGACGACGGTCTACGCGACCGCGCTGTTCGCGCTCGTCGCCGTCTGCCTCGGCTACCTCGCCCGCAGCTGGTGGGCAGGGGTGCTGGCGGCCGTGCTGGCGTTCGCGTTCTCCGCCGGTGGCGCGTGGTTCGGCGAGACGTCGTTCCCGATGCTCTACGCCCCGGCGTTCCTGCTCTTCATGGCCTCCGCCGCGGTGCTGGGGTCAGGACGCACACGGTTCCTGCCCTTGTTCGTGCTTCCGTCGGGGCTACTGGTGCACGGCCACGTCTCCTTCATCCTGTACGTGGGCGTCACCAGCCTCGTGGTAACTCTCGGCTGGTTCAGGACCCACCGCGGCCACGTCCGCGACGAGCTGCGGCACCATCGGCTGGCCCTGTGGTCGTCCGTCGTGTTGTTGGCGCTGTTCCTGCTGCCGCTCGTGGTGCGAACGGCCCGCAATTTCCCCAGCCCCTGGCGGGAGTGCATCGAGTTCAGCCGCGACGCGCAGAACGACCCACGGACGGTCACCGAGGTCGTTGCCTACGTGGCAACGTACTGGACCGAGACCCCGTGGCCGGTGGTGGTGTACGGCGTCGCGGGTGTCGTCCTGGTCGTCCTGCTCGCGGTCGACCGGCGACGGAGCCGGCGAATGGGGTATGCCTGGGTGGCCGGGATGCTGGTTCTCCAGTCGGTGCTGGCCGCCTTCTACGCCTACCGCGGGGTCGACCGCCTGCAGCCGCGCGAGGTGGCCGGCTACGTGCTCATGTACTATCCGATGGTCCCGCTCCTTCTGGTCCTCGCGGCCTCGACCTACCTGGTCTCCGTATGCGTGACCGCCGCGCGGCCCGTGGCGGTGGCCGGCCGGGTGCTGGCCGGCGTGGCCGCTGTCGCCGTCCTCGTCACCGCGTACGGGACGACTCGGGTGGGGATCATTGCCTGCCGACGGTCAGGCGTACCACGACACAGCCGTTGCGCTGCGCGACGACCAGGACAGGCGGGCCAGCGCGTCGAGCTCATCCACGGCCAGCCCGACGTCTGGCCCGACGTGGCCGGGGTGGGCATCAAGCTCGACCGGCTCGGGGTGCCCTGGTGCGTCGGGCCGCCGACGCCCCTCTGGGCCAACCTCTACACGGCCGAGAACGTATGCAGCGCCGGCGAACCGCTCTTCGTCACGGAGGTGACGACTCAGCCGCCTCCGGCGGGCCGTGAGGTCGTCAGTCGGCTGCCGGCGTCGTCGATCTATCACTGAGCCGGCGCGGCCTTCGCCCCTTCGCTAGATCTGGCCTGAGAGAACCCGTGCCGTGTGCACCCGGCGCTCCTCGGTCGTCCGCTGGTCCACATCAGCCAGCTGTCGAGCCAGCGAGAGGTAGACCCACCGCCCATCGGGACTGCTGAACGCCGGTGCCCCGGTGTATGACGCGTACCGTGCTTCGAGCTCCGCGCCGTGGTCAGTGGTCGCCGCGCGGTCGATGACGATGGCTGTGAAGCCCATGCGCGTGATGATGTCGACGACCTGGTCGGGGGGACGTTCCGCCACAGTCCCCGCCCAGTCCGACTGCGGCCGCCCCTGATTCCGCCGAGGGACCATCGGAGCGAGGTGCTATGCAGGACAGCTTCAGCAGGTCGGCGTCTCCGGCCTCGTTCGCGTACCCGCCTCAGGGAACGGCATGTAGGGCAGCTGGAGCATGAGCCCGCCGGCACTGCACCCTCGATCTGCCGGACGAAGGCCTCGTCACTGTTCCACATCGCCGCCGACCGCGAGTAGGGCGGGACGGACCGTCGACCTGCTGATCGGCCATCCCGACGACGAGAAGAAGGGCGGCCGCGGCCGGGGCGATGAGCCGACTCCTCCAGCCAGCTCGACGACCAGCCTGCCGGGATCGCCATCTCGCGATGCCACCCTCCACCAGCAGGCCGGCGACGGCGAGCAGAAGCAGTGACATAAAGACGGACATCCGGTTCCAACCGCGGATCGCATCGGTCACGAAGGCCACCACCCCGCCCAGGCCGCCGACCGTCCCGAGCAGGAAGGCCATCACGGTCATCATGCTGAGGTCGGCCGCCCGCCCGACGGCGGGCGAGCGTCTCGGCATCGCCGGAGCGCTCCACGCGATGGCCGATGCGGATCAGCGCGATGATGAGGACGGCGACGAGGGTCACGGCGCAGATGAGCCCTAGCGCTGGCTTTTCCGAAGGAAAAGGGTGCGTGGCGTCGTACGTCTGGCGGAAGTCGGCCCACGCGCGGATCGGATGGCCCGGCGCGGGAAGGAGCAGCGACGTCAGCTTGAACACCCAGACCTCGGCGCCGTCGGAACCTCGGACGAGAGCGGCCGAGTTCGGCCCGTTGTCACGGGCGTAAAGGAGATCGGGCAGAAGGTTCGCGAAGAAGACGACCACCAGGAGAATCTCAGCCGCGACAACTCCACCTAGTCGGCACCAGGAGCGGCCGCGGACAAAGGCGACGAAACCTGCGAAGGCCATCAGGATCCCGCCGAACACGGCGTAGTAGGCCGTCGCGCTGCCCGCCATGACCAGGATGAGCGCGAAACCCGCGCCACGTCCTGTGAGCCAGCGGAGCCGCCCACCCGTCGTTGATCTCGACGTCCACAGGGCTTCCCCGCGCAGGACGGACATGACGACAACCATGGTGAGTGGCACCGTCCAGTACGCGGCGAGAAAGTAGTGGCTCTCGTTGCGCCAGAAGTGGTAGGGCGCCACGGCGAACAGCGTGGGCGAGGACCAGTGAGAGGGCTCGACCCACACCCTCCCGGCGCAGGAACCACAGGGCGGCCACCCCGGTGGCGACGAAGGACAGCACGTAGTAGGCGTTGAAGGCCACCGGCCAGCTGGCCGTGAACGGGGCGAACCCCTTGATGAGCGCCAGATGCAGGTTGTCGGAGAACGGGAAGTCGTGAAAGTTCTGTCCGTAGGGGACCCCCAGCTCCGGTTGGTACTCGTACCAGCCCCGTTCCAGCGTCGTCTTGACGTGTGCCCCACTGGAGACCGCGTCGCCGGTGTAGAAGAACGGCACCGTCCGCGTGGCGCGCCAGAGTCGAAGCATGAAGACCGTCACCGCACTGACGAGGACCACCTCGGTGAGGTACATAGCGGCCGGCGAGGACCACCACCCGGGCCGTCGCGGCAGTGGATGCCGCGTCGTCACGGGCGCCGGTCGCTCGTCCTCTGGTGGTGTGGCGTCGAGCGCCGGCTCGGCGTCGAACGTGGTCACGAGCGGGCTCCCTGCACCGACCGCAGCATTCCGCTCATCGTCGCCTGGATTCCGGCCGGCAACGACGTGACCGGCCGACGATCGAGGTGCGGCCACACCCGAGACCGGAGGCGCAGGTCCCGAGGCTGGTATCGCGCGTTCGGCGACGCGGCGAGCACGACTAGAGGTGGCTTCTTGAAGATGCGGCGGCACTCGCCGAGCAGGGCCCCCACCGTGGTGGCCCGCTGCGACGCGCAGATCTTCACGGTCGGCGAACCGTCTTGGTCACCTGGCCCGTTGGAACACTGGTCGAGCAGGTCCACGACCGGGCGGCGCCGTCGGACACGTAGAGGTAGTCGCGCAGGGTGTCGAGGGAGACATAGACGGACACCGGCTGAGCGGTGAGGTAGCTCCGACAGATGTGGGAGACCAGGCCCTGCGCCTTGCCGAGGTCCTGCCCGGCACCGTAGAGGTTGGCGATGCGACCGATGACCGTCGGCACCCCGGTCTCGCGGGCGAACCGGGTGACCGCCGCCTCGGCCGCCACCTTCGCATAGCCGTACGGCGAGAGCGGAACGACCGGGTGGTTCTCAGTGAACGGCGGTTCGACCGAGCCCGCATACACGCCGCCCGCCGACGACGCGAAGAAGAAGCCTCCGAGCGTTCTCGGTGGCAGCCGTCCGAGCTCCTCCAGGAAGCGCCGCAGAACCCCGACCTCCGCGTCCAGGACGTCGGCGGGAGTCCCCGTGACGCCGGCGCCGGCGCACCACGCCACCCGTGGCCGAGGTCCGGAGCGCTCCGCGAGAGACCGGACCCCCGCCCGCAGCTGGCGCAGCGCCGCGTCGGAGTCGGCCCACGGCACGACGGGCACGGTGAGGACCCGCTCGCCGCGGCGGCCGAGCTCCGCCACGACGGCGCCCCCCAGGAGCCCACCGGCCCCGACCACCCAGGTCGGCGCTGACGGGGTGTCCGGCCCCATCACGGAGCCGGCCGGCCGTGCCGCGTGTCTCTCGACGTGGCCGCTTCGACATCCGAGGGGTTCGCGGCCCCGATGATCGGGTCGATCGTCTGCTCGATGGGCGGTGCGGCGGCCGGCGGGACGGTCCAGGTTGAGCGCGCGTCGGCGCGTCCAAGCGGACCGTCCGCCGCGTCGCTCACCATCAAGTAGAGCGGCTTTCCCATGGCCATGTTGACCGCGACACCGATGTACTCGGCGATGACGCCGAGCGAGAAGAGCACGGCTCCGCCGATGACGAGCACAACGACGATGAGCGAGGGCCACCCCTGCGGAGTCTCGATGTCCCAGAAAAGCCGAGCCGCGAAAAAGTAAAGGGCGAGGAGGAAGCCACCGATGGCGAAAACCACGCCGAGCAGACTGACCAGGCGGAGTGCGCGGGTCCCGCTCGACAGCACCATCCGCCAGAAGTGCGAGACCAGCGACCGGTAGCTGTAGCCGGAGGGACGGGCGCCCTCCTCGCGCAGGGTGACGGGACACGTGGCGGTACGGCGGGCGACCCACCCCAGGGCGACGTCCAGATAGACACCGACCCCGGCGTACGCGGCGACGCTGCGCCCGACTTCACCCAGGACCAGGCGATAGCTGTTGAAGTCGGTCGCCTGATGGCGACCGGTCGACGCGCGCAGGAGAAGCTTGGGCCGTTCTCGACGCCAGATTTCGGCCGAACCCGTGTGGAGGAGTGTTGGTCGGGCTCGCATAGACGATGTCGGCCTGCCGCTCGAGCGCGACATCGACCATCGCCGGGATGTCCGCGGGATCGTGCTGCCGTCCTCGTCCAGCGTGACGATCCACTCGGAGCCCGAGGAGGCCATCCCGGCGAGGGTGGCGGCGTGCTGGCCGAAGTTGCGGCTGAGCCAGACCGTGCGAACGAATGCGTACGGCTCGGCAAGGTCCCGCATGACCTGCGCCGACCCGTCCGGCCCACTGTCGTGGACCAGCACGACCTCCGCCACGACGACGCCGCGACCGCCGGGTGAACGGACGCCATCGGTCAGCGTGGCGATCTCGGCCAGCAGTGGTACCAGGGTCCGTTCTCCCTGGTAGACCGGGATGACTACCGAGATAGAGTGCGGCAACGCGTCCCGTGAGGCGCCGCGACGAAGAGCGTCGTCCACGACGTGCAGCCTAACTCAGCGGCGCCGACGTCTCGGCGCGTCGCGCGCCGGACAGGAGGCCGTTGACCCGGACGCGTTGCTGCAGGTAGGCGTATGTCGACCGCCGGACCCAGGCCATGGCGGCGGCCTTTCGGTCGCCGAGACGCAGGTCGGCCTCCGAGAGCAGGCCGGGATCTCGGCGGCCACCAGGTGGTGGAAGCGAGCGGCGTGCTGGCCCTGCGTGTGAGCCAGGGTGCGGCTCCACTGCTGGTCGCTAATCCGGAATCCAGCTAGTGACCGGCGCAGCGCGTAGATCGACCCTCGGAGCGCGACGCGGGAGGCCGTGGCCTGGTCGATGAGATAGGGGGCGCGGGCGTCCCACCAGCCGGTGTCGGCCAGGACCTGCCGGTCCAAAAGGACGCACGCGGGCTCGCCGAAGACGTTGGTGCCGGCCCGGACGGTACGCCGCACGGCGACACGGCCCGGAACCTTCCCGTGCAGTCCGTGCAGTCCACGGGCGCGGACGATGGGTCGGTCGGCGTCGTCCACGATGTCGCGCTGGCTCGCAACCAGCACTAGCTCGGGGTCGGCCTCCAGTACGCCCACCTGCTCCGACAGACAGCTCGGGTAGATGAGGTCGTCGCCACACACCAGCTTCAGGAAGCGCCCGCGGGCCCGACGGCTGGCGGCGTCCCAGTTGGCCGGCGCTCCTCCCCCGGTCGGCTGCCGAAACCCACGGACCCGCGGGTCGTCCAGGTAGGGCTGCAGGAGCTCCCACGTGCCGTCCGTGGACGAGTGGTCGGACACCACCACCTCGAAGTCCGCGAACGTCTGGCTCAGGATCGACTCCATCGTCCGGGCGATGTGGAGGGCGTTGTTGAAACTCGGGACGACGATAGAGACCGTGGGGGTCATGGCGTGCTTCGCGGGGTCGCTGCCTGCTCGGCCGGAGTCCGACGGAAGGAGAAGCCTCGATGGCCGAAGAAGCTCACAAGCATGGTTCCGGCCGTGATGAGCAGCTGCGAGAGCAGAACCGGCAGCTTCACCACCTCAACGAGCAGCGGAAGCAACGCGGCGTTGATGGCGAGCGCCGTGAGGTTGACCAACTCGAAGCGAGCGAGGTCTCGCAGTACGTGACCGCGCACCCGGAAGACGAAGTTGCGATAGAGCACGAACGCGCAGAGCACCGCCGCGACGTGAGCGCACAGCAGGACGGCCATGTAGCCGGCGATGGGCTGGATGAGGAACTGGAAGGCGATGAACCAGAGGGCGCCAACAACCGTGTTGGTGCCCCCGACCAGGATGAAGGCCACGCGCTGGTCCCGGACAAACCGGAACAACGGGCCCTTCTCACCGTGCATGCCGGCCGGCGGCTGCGGGTCGGCTTCGAGCGACCCGGCGCTGTGGTCCGGATTGGCGTCCTGGTCAAAAATGATCTCGTCCGTCCCTGTGAAACCGCGCTCGTCAGCGTAGCGCGACATCCTCGAGCGACCGTGACGTCGAGGCCCGTCCAGGCGTCATACCCGTGCCGGCGTCACGAACCGTCGACGGCCACCGAGTTGGCGACCGGGTTGACTTCGACCTTCGGGGTCACCGAGACGAGCCCGTCCTGGTGCACGCCGCCGAACACCCGGAAGGCGCGCACCCGGTCGAGGCGGTGCCATTCGGCGCCGACGACGGGGTGGACCGCGGCGGTGAGGTGGTAGGTGTCCTCGGCGAGGTAGAGAGCCGGCAGCTCGTAGCGCACGGTGGCCCGGCCCTCCAGCGGCGGCAGGTCCTGACCCAGCAGGTGGGTGTTGGTCCCGAACGCGAGGGCATCACCGTGGTTCAGCAGGGCGATGCCCACGGACCAGTCGGTCACCGGCTCCCCGGTGGTCAGTGTCGACTCGACGTCGACCTCCACGGTGAGCGAGTCGCCGGGGGCCAGGCGCGGCGTGGCCGTGTCGGTGCCGTTGAGCCGAACGCCGGTGATCCGGGCGTGGACCTGCCCCTTGTCGGCGTTCTCGACGGACTGGGCCTGGGTCTGCTCGCTGTAGAGGTCGCGGAGCAGCCGGACGCCCTCGACGGCCGTCCCGTCGAGGAGCATGGTGCCGTGGTCGAGCACGATCGACCGGTCACACATGTCGCGGACGGTGTCGAGGCCGTGGGTGACGAAGACGATCGTGCGGCCCTCGGCCTGGAACGTGCGGATCCGGTCGATGCACTTGCGCTGGAACGGCTCGTCGCCGACGGCGAGGACCTCGTCGACGAGGAGGATCTCCGGGTCGACGTGGACGGCCACCGCGAACGCGAGCCGGACGTACTGGCCCGACGAGTAGAACTTGACCTGGGTGTCGATAACTTCTCGATCTCGGAGAAGTCGACGATGTCGTCGAAGTAGCGGTCGGTCTGAGCCCGGCTGAGCCCGAGCAGCGAGGCGTTGAGGTAGACGTTCTCCCGGCCGGTCAGGTCGCGGTGGAACCCTGCCCCGAGCTCGAGCAGCGCCGCGATCCGGCCGCGGTGCTGCACGATGCCCGACGGTGGGCGAAGGATCCCGCCGACCAGCTTGAGCAGCGTCGACTTCCCGGACCCGTTGTGGCCGATGAGGCCGACGGTGCTCCGGCGGGTACGTCGAAGCTGACGTTTGAGGGCCTCGAAGTGCTCCGCGTGGCGGCGTTGGAACGCCCGGCGTTGACGAGCCGCTCCTTGAGCGACTTGTCCCTCCGGATGGTGAACTCCTTGGAGACGTGCTCCAGGCGGATGGCGACATCCGAGGTACTCGCGGACACTCACAGCTCCTGCGCGAAGTTGCCCTGGGCCTTGTCGAACACCTTCATGGCGACCCAGAGGAAGACAAGGCTCAATACCGCCAGAACGCCGAGGCGCAGGGCGAGGTTGCCGTCGTAGAAGAAGGCTGACCCCTCCGGCGTGTGGCCGGCGGGCCAGAGCGCGCGCTGGAAGGCCAGCACGACGTTGGCCATCGGGTTGGCCAGGTAGATCTGGAACAGCCACTCGAGGTCGTGGTCGACGACCAGCTGCTGGCGGACCTTGGTCCAGTCGTAGACGATCGGCGTCATCCAGAACCACAGCAGCAACCCGACCTCGACGAGGTACTCGACGTCGCGCAGGTACACGTTGACCGCGCCCAGGATGAGACCGAGGGCGGTCGAGAAGAGGACCAGGACAATGAGCGCGAGCGGCACGAGGTAGAGGTCGTTGATCGGGGGGAACTGACGGGTGACGACGTACGCCCCGATGAGCACGACGACCTGCAGCACCGCGTTGATCAGCGCCGCACCGACCACCGAGAAGGTCAGCAGCTCCCGGGGGAAGTAGACCTTCTTGACCAGGCCGGCGTTCGAGACGATCGCCGACGTGGCTCCGCCGACGACGTCGGTGAACAGGGTCCACGCCAGGAGACCCGTGAAGAGGTAGACGCCGAAGTCCGGGATGGTCCGGCCCGCACCGAGGAAGATCCCGATGGCGACGGCGTAGACGAGCAGATAGAGCAGCGGTCGGACCAAGGTCCAGACGAACCCCAGCGCGGAGTCCTTGTACTTGACCTTGAGCTCTTTGATCACGAGGTTGCGCAGCAGGTCACGGTAGCTCCACAGCTCGTGGATCCGCGCCAACAGGCCCTTGGGAGCGGTCGCCGAAGCCAACTCGGGCCAGGCGTCGCCGGTACTCGGCGGAGGGCTCGCAGGGACGACGGGAGAAGTCATGAGGTATGCCTCGTGGACGAAGATCGGGGCCGGCGCGTCGGGAGCAGACGTCGGTGGACCGGTACGTGGCCGCCGAGAAGTATCGCACGGTCGCCGCTCCCCCCGTTCTCCACCGGGCCACGCACGGCGGATGGCCTAGGCTCCTCGGGACCCAGAACCGCCCACCCCTGCGGGCGGCACCCCTGCCGGGGCATCCCGGCGGAAGGAGCAGTCGTGGACGTCCTGGTGTGCGGCGCGCAGAAGCCGTTCGTCTACGGAGGCGCCGAACAGCATCAGGAGAACCTCGTCGCGGCGTTCCGCGCCGCTGGTCACGAGGCGGAGCTGGTCCGGCTGCCGGTCGCCTGGGAGAAGGACCGGCTCTTCGACGCGCCGCTGGCGTGGCGGATGGTCCCCGTGGACGCCGACCTCGTCGTCGCGACGAACTTCCCCAGCTACTTCGTGCGCCACCCCCGCAAGGTCGTGTGGCTCTTCCACCAGCACCGCGGCGCCTACGAGCTCGCCGACGAGCCGTTCTCGGACATCGGGATGGACGACGCCTCGTTCGAGGTTCAGCGGCGGCTCGCCGAATGGGACTCCCGGGCACTCGGCGAGGCCGCGAAGGTCTTCACCACGTCGAGGACCGTAGCCGACCGGCTGTCGCGGTTCAACGGGCTGGCCGGGGAGCCGCTGTACCACCCGCCGCCGCTCGCCGACCGGCTGCACCCGGGCCCGACCGGCGACTACCTCTTCTGCGCGACTCGGCTCGAGCACAACAAGCGGCCCGAGAAGGTCCTCCAGGCCGCCCTCGGGTCGTCCCGAGGCGTCCGCGCCGTCATGGCGGGCCGCGGCACGCTGGCCGACGACCTGCAGGTCTTGGCGCAGACCGGAGCACCGGGGCAGGTCGAGCTGCCGGGCTTCGTCGACGACGACACGGTGGTCGACCTGTATGCGGGTTCGCTCGGCGTCGTCTACGCGCCGCTCGACGAGGACTACGGCTACGCCACGCTCCAGGCGTTCCTGGCCGGCAAGCCGGTGATTACTGCGACCGACTCCGGCGGGGTGCTCGAGTTCGTCGAGGACGGGGTCACCGGGTACGTGACGGACGGCAGCCCCGAGCAGCTGGCGGCGGCGGCCGACCGGCTCGCCGCCGACCCCGAGCAGGCCGCCGCGATGGGGGCAGAGGGACGTCGCCGCGTCGAGACCTGGGACTGGCCGAGCGTGGTCGAGCGTCTCGTCGCGGGTGCCGGCGGTGCCTGACACGGCCTCCCGTCTCGGTCTCGGGCTCGGCGTCGCGCCTCCGGCCGCGCTGATGAGCCTGGTCCAGGAGATCGGGCGCCGCATCGCCGTCGTCGACCTCGGGGACACCCGTCCGGCCGACCCGGTGCTCGTCCGGCTGGAGTGGGACCGCGCCCCGGAACGTCGCGGGGGGCGCCCTGAAGCATGGTGGCTGGACGCCGACGGACTCGCGCTCGGCGGGCCCTCCGTGCGCCGCCCGGCGCTGGTCCTGTCGTCCCAGCGCGAGGTGGTCGATGCTGCGTCGGCCCGCGGCTTCGCCGCTCGGGTCGTGCCGCACGCCGAGGTGGAGCCCGAGTCGGCACCGGTGGCGCCGTTCGTGCGGGAGCGCATCCGCCAGGCCCGGGGCCTTGGCGACGGTCTGGTCGTCGAGGATGCGGGACGGTGGACGTGGAACGGCTCCGTCGAGGTGCCGGGCGAGCTGGTGCCGACGACACTGGCCGCCGCCGGCGCCGCCTACCTGTCCTCGCCGCAGGCGGTGGTCCGCGCGATGGCGTGGGGCTGTCCGCTGATCGCGCCCGCTGCCACGCTCGGGATCACCGGCGCCACCGCGGGCGTCGACAGCGTTGCGGACGACGGCGGCGACGCGCTGGAGCAACTCCGCCGCCTCATCGGGGACCGGCCGCGGACGGCGGCGCTCAGCGTCGCGGCCCGCGCGCGCTACGAGGCGGCGCACAGCGTCTCCGCCTGCGCCGACGACGTCATGAGCGCTCTGGGCCTGACCGCGCAGTGGTACCCGTCGCACCTCGAGCTGCGGCTGGACGAGATGGATTCCCGGCGAGGTGCCACCCAACGGCATCGCTTCGATGAGATGGTGTCCTCGATCGTGCACGGAGGTCGCTGATGACATTGCCCTGGCCCCTCAGCGCGGAGAACACCGCGAAGCTGGCGCCGGCTCCGGTGGTGGTGATCCCGCCACCGGGTGCTCCACGTCCCACGGTCGTCAGGCGCGCCGTGCGGCGGGTTGCGAAGACCCGCATCGGCCGGGTCGCGCGCGACGGCGCCGACGCCGTCGTCCGGCGCTCGATCGCCCAGCAGATGGAGCGCCAGAACGAGATGGCCGGCGAGATCCACGACCTGCGGGTCCAGCTGGCGCGCCTGGGTCAGGCGCCCAACTGGTACGAGGAGGGGCTGCGGCGCGACACCAACCTCGAGCTGCTCAAGGCGGAGGTGCGTTCGCTCGAGCGCAGCGTCCTCGAGCTCGGTATGCAGCTGGCCCCGGCCACCGGCCTGGCCGGCGTCGGCGCCCGTATGGGCGAGCTGCGCGAGCAGGTCAACGCCGTCTCACGGCGGACTCAGCAGATCGACCAGGCGGTCCGCCAGCTCGGTGCGGGCGGCGCGACGTCGACCTCCACGACGGCGACGCCCACGACACCGCCCACGGCGATCAACGGTGACGGGGCCACGGCCCCGCTGGGAACCCCTGAGGCCTCGACGATGGACCTCCTCTTCGACTACGTCGCCTTCGAGCGCCGCTTCCGCGGCAGCCCCGAGGAGATCCTCGCCGTCCAGAGCGAGCGCTACGCCGACCTGCTGGCCGAGCACGCTCCGGTGCTCGACTGGGGCTGTGGCCGGGGCGAGCTGCTCGAGCTGCTGCAGTCGCGCGGTGTCGACGTCGTCGGCGTCGAGATCGACGCCGGCATGGTGAGCGAGGCCCGCTCGCGCGGTCTCACCGTGCACCAGGTCGACGCGGTCTCGTACATGAGCACCTGCGAGCCGGAGTCCCTCGGCGCGGTGTTCAGCGCGCACGTCGCCGAGCACATCCCCTTCGACGCCCTGCTCGAGGTCGTCCACGCCAGCCTCCGAGCCCTGCGCCCCGGCGGCGTGTTCGTCGCGGAGACCCCGAACCCGACCTCACTGGTCGTGCCGAGCAACTCCTTCATCCTCGACCCGACCCACCTGCGGCCGATCCACCCCTCACTGTTCGCGTTCGCCTGCGAGACGGCCGGGTTCCGCGACGTGCGGCTGACGTTCTACTCCCCGGCGACGGGCTACCACGTCCCCACACTCGACGAGGACGGCACCGACCGCACCAGCCGGCTCAACTCGGCCATCGATCGCCTCAACGAGGTGCTGTTCGGTCCACAGGAGTACGCCATCGTGGCCACCAAGGCCGGGCCGGCCGACTGAGATCACCGCACGCCACCCTGCCGGAAACGGCCGGGCAGGTGCCGTCGCGCCGACTTCCCTACGATGGGGTCCTCGGTGTTCAGCGACCCAGGGGATCTTTGTGACGGAGCTCAACCCGCCCAACCGGAGCGGACGCATCGCCTTCGTACCCGCCCGTTTCGGCGGTGAGGTCGGCGGCGGCGCCGAGATCGTCATGGCGCATCTCGCCCAAGGGCTGTCCGATCGCGGCTGGCCCGTCGAGATCCTCACCACCACGGCCGTGGACCACTACACGTGGGAGGACACCTACCCGCCGGGGGTCACCGAGGAGGACGGGCTGACCGTCCGGCGGTTCTCGGTGGACCTCACCGGCCGCGAGGAGCGCGGCCACTGGGAGCAGCAGATCCTGGCCGGCGTCGACCTGCCCATCGACGCCCAGCAGCGCTGGATGAACGCCGGGCTGCGCGTTCCGGACCTCTACCACCACCTCATGGACCACGCCGAGGACTACCGCGCGATCGTGTTCGGCCCGTACCCCTTCTGGCCCGCGTACGCGTGCTCGCAGATCGCTCCGGAGCGGACGCTGCTGTGGACCTGCCTCCACGACGAGCCCTACGCATACCTCGACCTGTTCCAGCCGGTCTTCACCGGCGTCGCGGGGCTGTTCCTGCAGACCGAGCCGGAGCACGAGCTGCTGCACCGGGTCGTCTCGCGCGGCGTCGCCCCGCACGCCGTCGTGGGGTGCGGCGTCGAGGTGCCCGAGTCCTACGACGTCGACGGGTTCCGCGACCGCTACGGGATCGCCGGCCGCTTCGTGCTCTACGCGGGCCGCCGTGAGGGCGCGAAGGGATGGGAGGACTTCCTCACCGCCTACCAGGAGCTCGTCGCCACCCGCGACGTGAAGTTCGACCTCGTGACCATCGGCGTCGGTGAGGTGACGGTTCCCTCAGGGCTGGAGGGCCGCGTCCACGACCTCGGCTTCCTGCCCACCCACGACCGTGACAACGCCTTCGCCGCGGCGTCGGCGTTCGTCCAGACATCCCGCTTCGAGGCGTTCTCGCGCACCGTGATGGAGGCCTGGCTGGCGGGTACCCCGGTCATCGCCAACGAGGGGTCGGACGTCGTCGCATGGCACTGCGAGCGCTCCGGGGCCGGACTGGTCTACGCCGACACCGAGGAGCTCGAGCAGTGCCTCGCCTTCGTGGCCGAGGCGCCCGAGGCCGCCGCCGAGCTCGGCCGTCGCGGCCGGCCGTACGTCCTCGAGAACTACCAGTGGGAGGGCGTTCTCGACCGCGTCGAGGAGCGGCTCGCCGAGTGGACGGTCGCGCCGGACACGGCTGACACCACGTCCGTCGGATCACCGGCCACCCAGGCGGTGGCGCCGTGAAGATCCTCGTCGTCACGCCGTACCCGCCGCTTCGCGACGGCATCGCCTCCTACGCGGTCCAGCTGGTCGCCCGGCTGCGCCGCGAGGGCAACGACGTGACGGTGCTGTCCCCCGGGCCGTCCGCGGCGCACCTGCACCTGGACCTGCGCGGCCCCCGGGGCGCGGCCGCCCTGGCCAAGCGCGTCCGCGCCTACGACCGCCTCATCGTCCAGTTCCACCCCGACTTCTTCTTCCACCACCCGACGACCGACGCCGACCGCGCCGCCACCGCCCTGGCGCTGGCGACGGCGTTCCGGCTGGCCAAGGAGAGCGAGATCGTCGTCCACGAGGTCGACTACCGGCTGGGCCGGCAGAAGACCCCCGGCGCCTTCGCGATGCGGACCATGTGGCGGGCCGCCGACCGGATCCTCCTCCACACCGAGTCGGAGCGGCGCGACTTCATCGCGGCGTTCGGAGTGTCCGAGTCCGCGGTGCAGCTGCTCGAGCACGGTGAGTCCTTCGTCGCCAAGACCCGGCACGACAAGGCCTCGGCCCGCCGGACGCTCGACATCCCCGACGACGCCACCGTCTTCCTCTCCATCGGGTTCATCCAGCCGCACAAGGGGTTCGACCGCGCCATCCGGGCATTCCGGGGCCTGGGCGAGCGAGGGGCCCGGCTCTACGTCGTGGGTTCGCTTCGCCTCGACGAGGGCGAGTATGCGGCTCACCTCGACGAGCTGCGCGACCTCACCGCGCAGACTCCGGGCGTCGACCTCGTCGACGGCTACGTGTCCGACGAGCTCTTCGACCGGTGGATCGTGGCTGCGGACTACGTCGTCCTCCCCTACCGGCACATCTGGTCCTCGGGCGTGGCCGAGCGCGCGGCGATCTACGGCCGTCCGGTCATCGTGACCCGGGTCGGCGGGCTCGCCGAGCAGGTCGCCTACCGCGAGAACGTGACCCTGGTCGGCAGCGACGGGGAGCTCCAGCGCGCCATGCTGCGGGCCGTCGGCGGGGCCGACGCCGCCGACGAGCCGGCCGACTGGCCCTCCGGCGGCGACGACCTGCGCGAGCAGGTCCAGGCCGAGGTCCGGGCCCGCGCCGCCCGGCGTCGCGGGGTCCCGCTCACGGCGGGCGGGCGCAATGGCCAGGTCGCCAAGGCCCGCCACAAGTCCCTCTCGACGTCGGTGCGCTCCTTGCCGCCGTTGTCGCCTCCGCCCCCGGTCTCCGGACGCCCCGGCGCGACCCTGCTCAAGCGGGCCGTGCAGCGGAGCGTCGGCTGGATGATCGACCCCGTCTACTGGCAGGTCAACGCGCTGCGCGACGCCACGGTGCGAGCGCTGGACCAGACCGACACCCAGATCGAGGACGCCCCGGCCCCAGCAGCGGACGGTCCGGCCACCACCCCCGCGCCGAACGGCCACCACCCCGCCACCGAGGCGGACGAGCCGGTCGGCCGCTAGCCCCGAGCCGGCTCCACCGACCGGTAGAGCTCCCACATCGTGTCGGCGGTGCGGTCCCAGTCGAACGCCGCTGCACGCAGGCGGCCGTGGGCGACCCGTTCCTCCCGCTGGGGGCCGTCCGCCGCGGCGGCCGCGAGCCCGTCGGCCAGGGCGTGCACGTCCTCGACGGTCACCACGCCCGCGGCCCCGCCGGCGGTCTCGACCAGCGCGGGGTCGGCGCTGACGACGACGGGCAGGCCGTGGGCCATCGCCTCGACGACCGGGAACCCGAACCCCTCGGCCCGGCTGGGCATGGCGAGGACGCGGGCTCCGGCGTAGAGGGCGGAGAGGTCGGCGTCGTCCACCCGTCCGGTGACGTGCACCCGCTCCCCCACCCCGGCGGCGGCGGCAAGATCCGCGACGTCGACGTCGCCCCACCCTCGAGGACCGATCACGACGAGCTCGAGGTCGGCCAGCGACGACTGGGCGAGCGCCGCGACGAGGACGTCGAGGCCCTTGCGTGGTTCCGCGGTGCCCACGAACAGGACGTACGGCCCGCGGACCCCCCGAAGCTCGCGGCGCCGCACCGCGTCGTGCGGAACCGGCGCGACGGCGACCCCCGGAGGAACGGCGAGCACAGGGCACGCCGGCTCGAGCAGCTCGCGAACCCGCGCGGCGACCGCCTCCGTGGGCGTCACGATGGTGGCCGCCTCGCGGGCGGACCGCTCGGCCATCCGGCGGTGGAACGCCACCCCATGGGCGGTCAGCGTCTCGGGATGGGTCCAGGGCACGACGTCGTGGACGGTCACCACCAGGGCCACCCCGGACCGGACCGGCGGGACCATCAGGGTGGGCGCGTGCAGGACCGCGGACGGGCGGGGCCGGGGCGGCAGTCCGCGTTCCCACAGCCGGGCCAGGACCGGGAGGGGCGGCGCCAGCCGCTCGACCTCGACGCCGAGCCCATCCACCGCGGTGCAGTCGCGCGTGGCCACCGCGGTCACGGAGGCGTCATCCGGGCGTCGTCGAACCAGGCCGCGGACGAGCTCCTCCACGTACCGACCCGTCCCGCCGGGAACCCGGGCGCACAGCTGGGTCGTCACGACGTGGACCGACGTCGGAACCTCGCCCACCAGTCCCTCCGCCCTCGCCGGCACGCCGGTACTGTGGCCCGGCGAACGGCACGAACCTATGTCACCGACCTCGACGCTGTGGGAGGCCCGCTCCGTGAAGGTCGGCTTCGACGCGACTCCCCTCCTCGGGCCGCGCACCGGCATCGGCACCTATACCCAGCGCCTGGTCGAGGCCTTGGCCGAGGTGGGGCCGGCCGACCTCGACCTCGTGGCGACGCCCTTCTCCAGCCGAGGAACCGAGCCGCTGAGGGACCAGCTCCCTGATCGTGTCCGGATCGCCGGGCGGCGGCTGCCGGCCCGTGCCCTGCGGCAGCTGTGGAGCCGGACCGCCTGGCCGCCCGTGGAGCTGCTGAGCGGGCCGGTCGACGTCTTTCACGGCACGAACTTCGTCGCCCCGCCCACCCGGCACGCCCGCACGGTCGTCACCGTCCACGACCTGGCGTACCTCGAGCTGCCCGAGACGGTGAGCCCGGCGTCCCTCGCCTACCGGTACCTCGTCCCGGCGGCCCTGGGTCGCGGTGCGACCGTCTGCGCCGTGAGCCGCACCATGGCGGACGCGATCGCCAACGCCTACCGCCTGCCGCCCGAGCGGGTCGTCGTGACCCCGCTGGGCGTCGACGAGTCCTGGTATGCGGCGTCGCCCCCGTCGGACCCGGCTCGCCTCGGTCTGCCCGCGAGCTATGTCGTGGCGGTGGGCACGCTGGAGCCCCGAAAGAACCTGCCCGCCCTCGTCGCCGCATACCGGCTGGCCGCCGCCCGCGGCACCGACCTGCCCCCGCTGGTCCTCGTCGGGGCGCAGGGGTGGGGTCAGGCGCTCGACACCTCGGGGCTCGCCGAGGGGCGCCTGGTGCGAACCGGTCATCTGCCGCTGCCCGAGCTCCAGCAGGTCGTGGCCAGGGCTCGGCTGCTGGCCTTCCCGTCCCGGTACGAGGGGTTCGGGCTCCCCCCGCTCGAGGCGTTCGCGGCCGGCACCCCCGTTCTCGCCGGCGACCTCGCCGTGACCCGGGAGGTGCTCGGCGACCAGGCCCGGTTCGCCGACCCGGACTCGGTCGAGGCGATCCTCGATGGCCTGGTCGTCTCCCTGGAGGACCCCGCCGGGAGCGCTGCGAGCCGCCGGGAGCACGCCCGGGCCTACACCTGGGGGCGGTGCGCCGAGGCGACCCTCACCGCATACTCGGCCTAGACTGTCCGACGGCTCCGGACCGGCCGGACCGTGCGAGAGGCTGACACCGCTGCGGATGGGCACCACATGACGGCCTCGGCCACCCCCGCCCCGGGTCTGGCCCCGCGTCAGGAGGACCACACGGCCCTCGAGACGCACGCCGGCGATGCGTCGAGCGCCTCCCGCACCCGCGCCGGTCGGCTGGAGTTCCTCGACGCCGTGCGCGGCGTGGCCGCCCTGGTCGTGGCCCTCCAGCACACCTCCGAGCAGATCTGGCCACAGGTGCTGGGCTGGTCGCACACGTGGTTCCGGCCCGGCGAGTTCGGTATCCTCGCCTTCTTCCTCTGCAGCGGGTTCATCATCCCGGCGTCGCTGGAGAAGCGCGGCCGGCTCGGCGAGTTCTGGATCGGCCGGTTCTTCCGGCTCTGGCCGCTCTATCTCTCCGCGCTCCTCATCGTCGTGGTCGGCTACCTCCTCGTGCCGTACCTCAATCTGCCCGGCGGCACGAACACCCTCGCGGTCCTCGGCGTCAACGCGACGATGGCCCAGGTCTTCACGGAGTACCCCATCCTCATCGGGGCCTCGTGGACACTGGGGTACGAGCTGGTGTTCTACCTCGTGGTCAGCGGCCTCTTCGCCCTCAAGGTGCACCGGAGCTCCGCCGCGATGGCCACCGGCCTCTTCGGCGCCGGGCTCGTCCTCGGCGGGACCGTCCCGGTCTTCCTGCTGAGCAAGTTCTCGGGCACCCACGGGACGATCGTCGCGGGGATGCTGTTGCTCGTCGCGGCGCCGGTGCTCTTCGTCACGGGCGTCCCGACGAAGATGCGGGTCGTCGCCGCCGTGACGATGGTGCCCGCCGTGCTCATGCTGGCGAACCGGCCGCACGACATGTACTTCTCGCTCATCCTCCTCGGCACGATGTTCGTCGGCACGGTTATGTACCGCATGACGACCGGCGAGGTCAGCCCGAAGGTGGCGTGGAGCGTCTTCGTCGGGGCGATGGCCGCGATGACGCTGGCCCACCGGACGTACCACGTCTCCTACACCGAGCCGATCACCGGCGCCACGCCCCAGTGGTGGACCGAGGCGGTGACCTTCCTCGGCGCATACGCCTTCTTCGGGGCCATGCTCCTGCTGCGCCGCCTCGAGTTCCCGAGGCCCTTGGTCTACCTCGGCACGATCAGCTACTCGGTGTACCTCATGCACGGCGTGGTGCTCATCCTCATGCCGCACATCGGCTCGCGGCTGACGACGTTCGTGCTGTGGAACGTCGTCACGCTGGTCGGGGCGTCGCTGACCTACCGGTTCATCGAAAAGCCCGGTATTGAGGTGGGGCGCCGCGTCATCGCGGTCAGGCGACACCGTACGGAGGCCAGGGCCGCTGCGACGGAGGACTCAGGGACGCGCGCTCTCGAGGATGCCGAGCAGCCTCGCTGACAGCGCCTCGCGCCAGGGGGGCATGGTCGCGCCCACCGCGTCCCCTCGGTCGTGGCCGAGCACCGAGTACGCCGGTCGCGGGGCGGGGCGAGGAAAGGCGTCGGTCGTGGTCGGCCGGACCCGTTCGGGGTCGAGCCCCAGCTCCTCGAAGACGGCGCGGGCCAGGCCGAACCACGTCGTCTCGCCCTCGCTGGTCGCGTGGTACACCCCGGCGGGGGCCTCGGTCTCCAGCAGCGTGACGACGTATGCGGCGACGTCGGCGGTCGTCGAGGGCTGCCCTCGCTGGTCGTCGACGACGTCCACATGCTCACGCTCCTGCGCCAGCCGGGCCATCGTCGAGACGAAGCTCTTCGCGCCCGGTCCGTAGAGCCACGCGGTCCGCACGACCAGGCTCGACGGGTGCTCCGCGCGCACCGCCCACTCGCCGGCGGCCTTGGTGCGGCCGTACGCCCCGAGCGGGTTGAGCGGGGTGTCCTCGCGGTAGGGCCGGGTGGCCCGCCCGTCGAAGACGTAGTCGGTCGAGACCTGTACCAGGCGGCCACCGGCCTCCCGCGCGGCGACGGCGAGGTTCGCGGCCCCCACCGCATTGACCTCGAAGGCCGCGGCCTCGGCGGCCTCGGCGCCGTCGACGTCGGTCCAGGCGGTCGCGTTGACGACCGCGTCGGCTCCGGACGCCACCGCCGCACGACAGTCCGCCAGGGAGCGCACGTCGAGATCAGCCCTGTTCAACGCGCGTACGTCGTGACCGGCGGCCGCGCAACGGGCCGCGAGCGCCTGGCCCAGCATGCCGGCGCTCCCCGCCACAACGACCCTCATGCGACCACTCTCATACGCGCCCTCTCACGCCGGTGAGGCTATCGGCGGCCGCCGTGACGCTTCGGTCACGGCCCGACAACCATTTGCCCCGGTTCAGTTAAAGATGTGGCCCATGGGTTTGATGTGGCGCCTGGGAAACCTACCCTGAACGCTGTTGCCCCACGCCGGGTGGGTGCTCGGGGTTCAGGGGTGAGGTGTCATGAAGGCGGTTCGACTGAGTGCCGTCGTCGCCGTGTCCGGTCTGCTTGTGGTGGCACCGGTCATCCCCCCGGTGTGGGCAGCTCCTCATCCGGTGACACCGTCGGTCCACCGCACCCCGTTGAGTGGGGTGGACGACGCCGCCCTTCGGAGCGCACCCCCAGCCTTGGCGGCCGACGCGGCGACGGGCGCGGGCGCCGCACAGGCCGCCCGTGGGGCCCGGGTCACGCCCACCGTTCGTCCCGCCGCGTTCACCGGCACGCTCGACACCGGTCGTTTCACGGCGGCCGGTGTCAGCTGGCGCACCGGCGGAGGCGGCGACCCGGTGGTCATCCAGATCCGGGTCCGCGAGTCCGGGTCGTGGTCGGACTGGCGCATTCTCGACGTCGAGGGCGGTCCGGACGCCGGTACCGCCGAGGCGGCTCGCCAGAACGCGACCGTGGCGACCCAGCCCTACTCGTCGGCCACGTCCGACGGCATCCAGGTCCGGGTCGACACCCCGACGTCTGCACCTCCGGCAGACCTGACGCTCATCACCGTCGACCCGGGGAGCTCGGCCGCCGACGCGAACCTCACCTCGACGCCCAGCGGCACCGCCCACAGCGCCGCGGCCCAGCCATCGATCGTCAGTCGCGCGCAATGGGGTGCCGACGAGAGCATCCGCACCTGCACGCCGGACTCCTCGGCCACGATCAAGGTCGGCTTCGTCCACCACACGGCGGGCAGCAACGCGTACCGCCCGGAGGACTCCGCAGGGCTGGTCCGGGGGATCTACGCGTACCACGTGCAGGGCAACGGCTGGTGCGACATCGGCTACAACTTCCTGGTCGACCGATACGGCACGCGCTTCGAGGGGCGGTACGGCAGCCTCACCCAGCCCACCATCGGCGCGCACACGCTGGCGTTCAACCGCGACAGCTTCGGCGTCTCCGCGATGGGCGACTTCACCACCGCTCCGGCCCCCGCCGTGATGACGAGCAGCATCAGCCAGATCCTCGGCTGGAAGCTCAGTCTCTACGGCCGCGACCCCAAAGCGACCGCCCCGCTGACCTCGGGTGGCGGGACCGGCGCGAAGTGGCCGGCCGGCACCGTGGTGACGTTCAACGTCGTGTCGGGCCACCGGGACGGGTACGCGACGGGGTGCCCGGGCGACGTGGTCTACGCGCAGCTGCCCGCGCTGCGCGACGCGGCGGCCCAGTACCAGCAAGGCAACCCGTCGGCACCGAGTGCCATCGACCAGTACTACGCGACGTCAGGTGGTGGCCTCGGTGCGCCCACGGGTACGGAGATCAGTGTTGCTGGCGGACGGATGCGCACGTATGAACGAGGAAACATCTACTGGTCCGCGGCCACCGGCGCGCATTTCGTCTGGGGGGCCATCCTTGCGAAGTACTTGGCGCTCGGCGGGCCGGGCGCGCTGGGGTTCCCGGCCACCGACGAGGTCGGCATGGCCGGCGGGGCTCGCAGCACCTTCACCCGCGGGTCGGTGTTCTGGTCGGGCGCGACCGGCGCGCACTTCGTGTGGGGCGCCATCCTGGTCAAGTACGACGCCCTCGGCGGGCCGGGCGCGCTGGGGTTCCCGGCCACCGACGAGGTCGGCGTCGCCGGCGGGGCTCGCAGCACCTTCACCCGCGGGTCGGTGTTCTGGTCGGGCGCGACCGGCGCGCACTTCGTGTGGGGCGCCATCCTGGTCAAGTACGACGCCCTCGGCGGGCCTGCCGCGCTGGGGTTCCCAGTCACCGACGAGGTCGGCGTCGCCGGCGGGTCTCGCAGCACCTTCACCCGCGGGTCGGTGTTCTGGTCGGGCGCGACCGGCGCGCACTTCGTGTGGGGCGCCATCCTGGTCAAGTACGACGCCCTCGGCGGGCCTGCCGCGCTGGGGTTCCCAGTCACCGACGAGGTCAGCGTCGCCGGCGGGTCACGCAGCACCTTTACCGGCGGGTCGGTGCTCTGGTCGTCGGCCACCGGAGCCCACTTCGTGATCGGCGCCATCCTCACCCGGTACGACTCCCTCGGCGGTCCGGCGAGCGACCTGGGTTTCCCGACCACGGACGAGTACCAGGTCGTCGGCGGCGCCCGGAGTGACTTCCAGAGAAGCCACTACATCCTCTGGACGCCGTCCACGGGGGCGGTCGCCTATTGAGGGCTCCGCGCACCACGGGGCCCGCGGCCAGGTAG